>NZ_JACJVO010000066.1 GCF_014212055.1 Cohnella zeiphila
GACAGCTGAGTTGGTCTACGAGGCGATTGCAAGCCTCTCCGTGCGGCTGGATCGAATTCAGATGTTTCATACGGATCGTGGCAGCGAATTTGACAACCGCCTGATTTCGGAGGCGCTAGCTACCTTCGGCATCCAGCGTTCGCTGAGCAAGAAGGGCTGTCCGTATGATAACGCAGTCGCTGAGGCTACGTTCAAGATTTTCAAAACGGAGTTTGCCAACCAACGACAGTTCCAAAGCCTGAAGCAGTTGTCGGTGGAGCTCCGTGATTATGTCCACTGGTTTAATGAGCATCGGATTCATGGGACGTTGGGTTATCGAACGCCCGCTGAAGTCAGACGGTTGCCCTCATAATCGTTGTCCAGTTTTGTGTTGACAATCCACGGGAGGTCTGAGCGAACGGGATAACGCAGGAGAGAGGTTCAGGGGACCGAGTCATTTCCGGAGAGGCGGTACTCCTCCCGTCGCTGGATGGCGGACGGGTACCGCCTCGATTCTGTGCACGCCGGAGGTTGAATCAGAGAGCTTGTCGCAGAGTGGGCGGGGCGATGATCGGCAAGCCTTCCGCTTTCTCGAGCAGTTCCTCCGGCTTCATCGCCAGCACGGGTAACTTGTCGAGATGCCAGGCTGCGAAGGCCGTGGGGCTCACGATACTGCGGATTCGGTTTTCCTCCAGCAAGAAAACCGATCCGTCGGGGAAACGAACGACTCCGCCCCGATCCTCGCGCCTTCCATGAAGCCGGAACCAGCGTGCCTCCGCTTCCGAAGCTTGAATCGGCTCGGCGAGGCGCCAACGCTTCACATCGACCTGGGACAGACGGACGACGGGAATGCGGGGCGTTCCTTCGATCGGGCGGCGAGTGCCGTTCTCGACCCAATAGATCGGGGCTCCGATCCCTTGGACCGCCATGAGCGACGGGAACAACGACGCCATATCCGGCACCGAACCGCCGGCCGTCCGCAGCGCGCGATGGATCCATTCGTACGGATTGTTCCATTTGTCCTTGAAATGCTGCTGGTTGCGATCGTTCACAAGCATGAACCGGTCTCCCAGCGCCTTCATGCTGACGCTTCCGAAGTGATGGATAAACGCATCCTCCGCCACCACGAGGCTTTTGCCCAGCATGCGAACGCGAATGTTGAAATCGTCATCTTCGAAATTGCCGATTTCGAACCCTTCGTCGAAGTAACCGATCTGCCGGAACAGTTCCCGCCGGAACAGCAGGCAAAAGCCGACGAGCCGGTCCGTCCTCCGCCAGCGTTCCGGATTCGGGATATTGTTCTCCCTGGCGAATGCGGGCATTTCACTGACATCGCGATAAGGAACATCTACCTGCTGATCGCCGCTGATATAGTTCGTGATCGGCCCGACCATGCCGATCCGATCGTCGCTGTTCAGGCAAGCCAGCATATTTTCCAACCAATGCTCGGTCACCAGGGTGTCGTTGTTGAGCAGCAGGATCGTCGTGCCTTTGGCCATCATCAACCCGATGTTAATGGCTCCCGCGAATCCGCGATTGGAATCCAGCACGCGGAACCTTACCTGGCCGCTCATTCGGCGTAGATATTCTCCCGTACCGTCGGTGGAGGCGTTGTCGATCACGATCACCTCGTAAGGCAGATCGGTGTTCTCGGTGATGCTGTTCAGGCACAGATTCAGCAGATCCAGTTGATTGTAAGTAGGAATGATGATGCTTGTGCCTTCGAAGCTGTTCGGATAGCTTTGCAGACCGGCCTGCACCCCTTCGCGATAACCGTGGCCGAAGCCTTGCCCGTATCGGCCGGACGCCGTCGCTGCGGGCTTTCTCGCCCGCCGCCGGACGCCTCGCGCTTTGCGGGAAGCAGCGGGCGAACGGCGTCTGAGCCGGCGAATTGCCAGGCGCGCTGAAGTCATGCTCCTTCCCCCTTCGTCGTTCCGTTTATCGTTCCATCCGTCTTTCATGCTGAGACGGATTCAAAATCCCCGCGACGACATTCGCCTGATGGCCGAAATCGATCGCGACCCTGCCGGTTCGCTCCGCAAGCCGAACGCAGATCGTGACGGCTGCGATTCCGGCGGAGACAAGCGCCAGATCGAATACGCAGCGAGAGGCTTCTTCCACGACTCGTTCGATATCCGCCACGCCGCGGACCGGCTGAATGGCTCCCGTTATCGCCACTCCACGGGAGGCAAGCCTCTGCGCGAGCGGCAAAGCCACATCGCCGATGATCAAAATCCGGCGTCCGGCCAGCAAGCGGTTTATCAACCCTTGTTCCTGCAGCGAGAAATTAATCGTGGAGATCGTCAGCCGCAGCGACTCGGGCCGGATGCCGAACGCTCGCCAAACGGAGAACAGCAGCGGTTGAAAATACGGACGCCGGGACAGCGGAACGCCGATCAGCGACGCCCTGCGAATGGACTCGATCAATTCGTCCCGCGCCCGCAAATCCGGAACGTTCACTCCCGCATAAGGCAGAAAGTCTCCCTCTTGGACCACTGTCTCGATAGGCAATACGCTGTTCTGGGCCAGCGTCAACAATTCCCCGTCGCCCAATCGCACCAGCGAAAAAGGCTGCCCTTGCGCAAGCGCGCGTTCCAACATCTCATACGTTTGGACGGCGCTGAGGAGCGGCATGCCGCGAGACCGCAGCGCATCCACTCCCGCGCTGAGCACCGTCTCTACGGAAGCATCGGGAATGAGGATGTCGGGAGGCAGTCTCTCTTCCAGCAAACGTTCTCCCCCATCGAACAATCCGTCCCGATAACCTTGTTCGTAATCTCTCCCGTCCGTTTCGACGACAGGCTCCTTGCCGGCGGCGTCCGGTTGGATTGGAATCGTCAGCACCGACTCGGCGGACTGATCGGCCGGCTTGCGCCCGTTGCGAGTCCGGCGCGCCTTCCTTTGAGGATCTGCGTAACGCCGGCTCCTCCTGCCGCCCCGGGCCCGGCTTTTGCCGCCGGTCGGGGCACGGGCCTTCATCGCGCTCCCGGTAGGCGCGCGCCTTGCTCCAGCGGCCGGCACGCGGGCGGTCCGCTCGGCGGCTTTGCCGATCGGCGAGGCGCGGCTGCGGGCCTGAGTCTTCGTACGGATCGCCGGAACGTTCATGGCAAAAACCCTTTGAGCTTGCGGCCAGCCTCCTCAAGAGATTCGAAGGTGCCGGCATCCGTCCACCATCCGTCCAGCACCTTAGCCTGCAGCCTGCCTTCTCTGGCAAAAATGTTGTTGACGTCCGTAATCTCCATCTCTCCCCGCTCCGAAGGCTTTACCTGGTCGATGATCGAGAATACGTCCGACGGATAGAAATACAGACCCGTCACGCAGTAGGAGGAGAGCGGATTCACCGGTTTTTCCTCGATGAACTCGATCTTGCCGGTCGCGGCGTCCAGCTTCGGGACGCCATAGCGCCGCGGATCCTTCACCTGCTTCAGCACGACCATCGCGCCGTCCTTCTGCTGCTCGAATTGCTCCACGAACGGTCTCAGCGAAGGCTCGAACAGGTTGTCGCCGAGCAGCACCGCGAACTTCTCGCCCGTTCCGATGATCGGCCGGGCAAGATCCAGCGCCTGCGCGATTCCTCCCGCCTCCTCTTGCACCCGATATACGATCGATACGCCCCAATCCCGGCCGCTGCCCAGCACATCCGCGAACCCACCGAGCGCGGAACGGCCGGTGACGATGACCAGGTCTCGAATTCCTGCTTCCCGCAATTTCGCTACGCCGAAACAAATCATAGGGTAACGCCCGACAGGAAGCAGGTGCTTGTTGGTCCAAAACGTTAACGGCTTAAGGCGCGTTCCCGTCCCCCCTGCCAGTATGACTGCTTTCAACAGACACCCTCCTTGGCGCATGCCTTGCCTCAGATGAAAGCATGCGGATCGATATTCCATTTCTCCATGAACAATCGATAGTTGCGATTCACCAATTCCGTTTGACGCTCGGCTCCTTCCCGACGGAAGCTTGCGCTCCCCTCGTGATAGATGAACACGTCCGGACATAACAGCAGCCCGAATCCGTGAAGCCTGGCTCTCAGACAAAAATCGTCGTCCTCGTAGTGCCCCGGCGTAAACCTCTCGTCCAGCGGCCCGATTCGGCCCAGCAGCTCGCGGCGAAAGGCCAGGCATATGCCGACAAGCCGTTCGACTCTTCTCCACCGCGCCGGGTCGGAGCGGTTGACCGCTTCGGCGATGCGCTGGAATTCATCGAGATCGGCGAACGGATAATCGACCTTTTGCTTCCCGCTGGCATAGTTCGTCACCGGGCCGACCATGCCGATCTCCGGCGAACTGTAGAGCGCCGCGTTCAGATTACCGAGCCATCGGGCCGAAACGACGGTGTCGTTGTTGAGCAGCACGATCGTATCTCCCGATGCCGCCCGAAGCCCTTTGTTGCAAGCGACGGGAAAACCTTCGTTGCGGGCGAGCGACACGAAGATCAGCCCTTCGCGCAAGCACCACGAGACCGTTCCGTCCGTGGAGCCGTTGTCGATTACGATCACTTCGTATTCCGAATCCGTATACCTGCGGATCGACTCCACGCACCGTTGCAGAAGATCCAGCCGGTTATTCGTCGGAATGAGAATCGAGGAACGCATCGTTCACCACTCCCCCCACCGCTTTGCGATCCCGGTAGCGGTCCGAGAAGCCGAGCCGCCCGCCCTTGGACGGCATCAGAGCGCCCCAGGCTTCGATATGGTCTCCAGCCGCCAGCCGGGAAGCCTCCCCTTCGGTCGGCGGCGACGTTGCGTCCATCCGGACGGCAACGCCGACCTTGAGCCGCTTCGCCAACGCAAGAGCGTGTGCTTTGACCGGTACCGCCAGATCGGCGTATCCGATCGCGTCAAGCGCTCCGCGCGACAACGCGAACGGGCGCGCCGCCATCGTGTTCATTTTCAGATCGGGTCGGCTTAGCGTCACATTCAGCAGTTCGTGCCAACGCTGAACGGCGGGACGTTTGTGGAAAAGACGCTTGGGAGAGGATTGGTCGGGCAGCGCCACGTCCAGACGTCCGTCATCGCATTCCCACAAGAATCGGCCCAACGTCTCGGCCGGGACGGAGGCGGCGGCATCGACGAACAGCACGGTGTCCGCTCCGGTAAGCTTGGCGCCCAGAGCCCGTCCGACATCGCCGTCCAGCGGGAACGGATAATGAGCGATCAGCGCTCCCTCGGCGTTCCTCCGGATGGCTTCCAGCAGCGGCTCCGATGCACGGCCCGCCACAACGATCGTCTCGTCTAACGGAAGAAGCGCCAAACTGTCTATCACCTTGGGATAAGAATCGGCATCCGAAGGTACCGCAAGCACCGCCGCAGCGCTCCCTTGCAGCGGGATCGGCACGAACGTGCCCGGTACTTCGGCGCCCGACAGCGCTGCCGTCCCATACGCTTCGGCTTGCTTCCACATCAGCTGCCATTCCGGCAGCGGCAGCTTCTGACGCGCCAGAAGCGCCCATTGCCGGCGAACGTGCGCCTTCAACTCGGCGAGCGTGCCGTTCGGATGCTGCATCCGCCAGGCGGCTCCTTCGCGCCTCCCCTCCTGACGAACCGACGCCAGCCCGTCAGCCGCCGCCGGGCCGAGGGAGGGCGGCCGGCGATATGGCGGCCGCGGCCTGCCGCCCCGCCTCTGCAGCTTGGCAGCGCGCCGGAGGCGTCTCGCCGGAACGGCGGACCGGAGAGGCCGGCGGCGGCGCCGGCTTGCGTTCGCTCGGCGTTTTTCGCGTACCATCTGCCTCACCTCACCATCGATCTTTTGCGAATCCCGTCTTCATGACCCCCTCGATCGTCCGTATTCGCCCGCAGCCAGCGGATCGCTTCCAGGTGATCGCCGATAATGAGCGGCTCCAGGGAATTGACTCGCTCCCGCTTGATCCGCAGCGGGTTGATCAGCCCGACGTCGACATGCCGGGCCCTTCGGACTTCCAGCCCGCGGTGAACCGCGATCGCATGCGCAAGCGGGGGCACGGCCAACGCCGGGCTTCCGATCGTTTCGAGCGCTTTCCTGCTCAGCGCGTGCGGCACGGCCGTCAAGGAGGCTCCTTGCAAATCCGGACGCCCCAATAGCGAATTAAGGGCGTGCTTGGCGAGCACGACCCCGTGAACCGTCTCGCGGCGGGTCGGTCCGGAATAATCGTTCAGCGCCACGTCGGTTCCGCTCTCGACCGCGGCGACGAAGGGCCGCAGCATCGAAGCCGGAATGACCATATCGGCGTCAATGAATAACAACACTTGCCCGAGCGCTTCCCGGGCGCCGATCGCGCGGCCGACGTCGTGGCCGAGCGGCCGGTCGAACACCAGCACCCGGGCGCCGCTGCTTCTGGCAATCTGCAGCGAGCCGTCCGTCGAGCCGTTGACGACCGCGATCACCTCGGTGCTCGGATGAACTCGCGAGGCTTCCCTCAGCACCCTGGCCAACGTCCGTTTCTCGTTCATCACCGGCACGATAACCGATACATAAGGGGCTTCCCAGGGGGGCAGGGCCATTCTTCCGCTCCCGTTCGCCGGTCCGGCGCGGTCTCCCGGCGTATCGGGAACGACCGCGGTTCCGGAAAATCTTCGGGCGCTTCCGGTTGCGGATCGCCTGCGTTTCGTCTTTTGCAAAATGCCCCTGACACCGCGCGCCGATCGCTTTCGCGGACCCGTCACGGGAAGCCGTCTTCTCCGATTTCCGCTTCTGCTCGACAAGCCGATCTCACCTCTCTATGCTTCTTCGGCATCGGGTGTACATGACATTGTATGTGCAACGTGTCCATGCGCAACGGCATCTGTACGCGGGGGCGTACGCCCGTCCATTATCGGAACGAGGAGAGCAAACGAGACAAGGGCCCCGGACAGCTCCGGGACCCTGCATTGGATTCTTATCGGGTTAAGCCTTCGAACCGACGGCGAGCCATTGCAAGAAACCTTGCGGGTCCGGAACGAACCGGGTCCGGACGATCTCGAGCGCGGCTCCTTCGGGATCCTTGCGCTTAATGTCGCAGACGCAGAAGGAGCGGTCCGGCATCGCGAACAGCACGTAATTCGAATCGGCGAAAGGCTGCGGGAACCTGACATAGAGCTCCTGCTTCTCCGTTATGCCTTCGAAACCGTAAGCTTCGTTGCCGAAAAGCAAGGCAGCGCCGGGCTGCGCGGCGGCGACGGGAAGGAAGGACAAGTGCGCGTTCGAGATGCTGCCGGCGGCAATCCGGGTGCCGTCCACGCTCCCTTCCGCGAGCCTTGCCCCGTCGACGACGGTATCGCAGGCCGCTGAAGTCGGCACAGCCTTCTCTTTCTCCAGGTTCTGCTTCAGATCGGCCAGCAGCCCCGCGAGCGGAGCGGACAACTTTTCCCCCGTCACGCTTCCTTCCGCCAGATGATGGGCTTCAACCGAACCGTCGCCGATATGTCGGGACAAAATTGAACCGTCGATCAGATGGGAGGAGCTGACGCTGCGTACGGCCAGCTTATCGGCGGTAACCGCCCCCGACCGCAGCTGCTCCGATCCGACGGCAGACTCGCCAATGTGCCGCGCTTGCACGGCTGCGTCAGCCAGGTGATCCGAACCGACGGAACCGAATGCCAGCTGTTCGGCTCCGACCGCTCCGGCGGCCAGCTGTTCCGTGCCGATTGCGCCCGCCGTCAGGTGCCGCGCTTCGACGGAGCCGACGGCCAGCTTCTCCGCTCCGATCGATTCAGCCGCCAACATTTCAGCCGATATCGCGCCCGGAGCCAGTTTGCCCGCCGTCACGCTGCCGTCCGCCAGCTTCTCTTCCGTCACGGCCGCATCCGCCAGTTGCTCCGTGCCGACGGCTTGCAGAGCGAGGTGGATCTCGTTTATGGATCCGAGAGCCAGCTGTTCGGCTCCGACCGCTCCGGCGGTCAATTGCTCCGCGCCGATTGAGCCTGCCGCCAGGTGCTTTGCTTCAACCGAGCTTATGGCCAATTTCTCCGAACCGACCGCTCCGTCCGCCAACGCTTCCGCCGTCACCGCGCCAAGAGCCAGCTTACTGGCCGTTACGCTTCCTTCCGCCAGCTTCGCTTCCGTTACCGATGCTTCGGCCAACTGCTCCGTACTGACGGCTTCCGCGGCAAGGTGGACTGTGTTTACCGATCCCGTAGCCAACTGGTCGGCGCCCACTGCTCCGATGGCCAGCTGCCTGACGCCGACCGCACCGGATGCCAGGTGCTGTTCCTTGACGGCGCCCAACCCCAGCTGTTCGGGACCAACGGCTCCATCCTCCAACGCTTCCGCCGTCACCGCGCCGAGAGCCAGCTTGCTGGCCGTTATGCTGCCGTCGGCCAGTTTCGCTGCCGTCACGGCTCTATCCGCCAGCTGCTCCGTGCCGACGGCTTCCGCGACGAGGTGGATCTCGCATACGGAGCCGGGAGCCAGCTTGTCGAAGCCTACCGCTCCGTCGGCCAATTGATCGGCTCCGACCGCACCCGCCGTCAGATGCCTGGCATCAACCGAACCGTTTGCCAGCTGCTCCGATCCGATGACTCCGGCCTCCAGCGCTTCCGGCGTCACCGCGCCGAGAGCCAGCTTGCTGGCCGTTATGCTGCCGTCGGCCAGCTTCGCTTCCGTCACGGCCGCATCCGCCAGCTGCTCTGTGCCGACCGCTTCCGCGGCAATGTGGGCCTCATTAACGGACCCGGGAGCCAGTTGTTCGGATCCGACCGCTCCGGCAGCCAATTTCTTCGTTCCGACCGCACCGGGAGCCAAGTGCCTCGCGTTAACGGAGCCGATGGCCAGTTGGTCCGATCCGATCGACCCGAACGCCAGCGCTTCCGCCTTTACCGCGCCGGAAGCCAGCTTGCTTGCCGTCACGCTGCCGTCCGCCAGCTTGCCTTCCGTCACGGCTCCGTCCGCCAGTTGGTCCGAACCGACCGCTTCCGCGGCGAGGTGGACCTCGCTTACGCTTGCGGGAGCCAGCTGTTCGGCTCCGACCGCTCCGGCGGCCAGGTGTTCGGCTCCGACCGAGCCTGCCGTCAGGTGATACGCTTCAACGGAGCCGATGGCCAGCTGATCCGAACCGACGGATTCAGGCGCCAGCGCTTCCGACGTCACTGCGCCGGGGGCCAGCTTGCTCCAGGTCACGCTGCCGTCCGCCAGCTTCGCTTCCGTCACGGCTGCATTCCCCAACTGCTTCGTGCCGACCGCTTCCGCGGCAATGTGGGCTTCGTTTACGCTTCGGACAGCCAGCTGTTCGGCTCCGACCGCACCGGCCACCAGCTGTTCGGAGCCTACGGTACCCGGAGTCAGGTGCCGCGCTTTAACGGAGCCGATGGCCAATTGCCCCGAACCCACCGAACCGGCAGCCATGGCCTCCGACGTTACTGCGCCGGGAGCCAGCTTGCTCCAGGTCACGCTGCCGTCCGCCAGCTTCGCTTCCGTCACGGCCGCATCCGCCAGCTGCTCAACGCCGACGGTCTCTGCCGCGAGGTGACGCTCGTTCACGGATCCGGGAGCCAGCTTTTCGGCACCTACCGCTCCGTCGGCCAGTTGTTCGGCGCCCACGGCGCCAAGCTTCAGGTGCCATGCTTCGACGGAATCGGCAGCCAACTGCTCCGTTCCGACCGACCCGACAGCCAGCGCTTCCGCCGTCACCGCGCCCGAGGCCAACTTGCTTGCCGTCACGCTGCCGTCCGCCAGCTTCGCTTCCGTCACCGCCGCATCCGCCAGCTGCTCCGTATCGACCGCTCCCGCGGCAAGGTGGGCCTCGCTCACAGATCCGAGAGCCAGTTGTTCGGCGCCTACCGCTCCGTCGGCCAGTTGTTCGGTGCCCACGGCGCCAAGCTTCAGGTGCCATGCTTCGACGGAATCGGCAGCCAACTGCTCCGTTCCGACCGACCCGACAGCCAGCGCTTCCGCCGTCACCGCGTCCGAGCCCAACTTGCTTGCCGTCACGCTGCCGTCCGCCAGCTTCGCTTCCG
>NZ_JACJVO010000067.1 GCF_014212055.1 Cohnella zeiphila
GCTAGAGTGAAGGGCTGAAAAATTTCAGCCCCTCCTCATCAAACCGTACGTGAGGTTTTCCCTCATACGGCTTTCCGATGTTCGTCATTCATGCGCATGCGACTTACAGTAGCGTTTTGAGTCCATGCATTTGGCTTAGGAATCTTACTTCGTGTCCGGAACCGCGCCAGCCATTTCGCTGGCGCTTCTTGGCGTACCATTTCGTCAGCCGTTGCCGGATGTACCAATCCAACTTGGACATCCACCTCGTACTGTACGGCGTCGCATAGTAGTTCTTCCAGCCTTGGATTTTCGGATTCAGCCACTTCACATGTTCATCGATCGAGACACGCCGCATGTTTGGCGGCGCCAGTCGTTCTTTCACCACTTCCCGGATATGTTTCTCTGCTTTCTTGCAGAGCCATTGCCCAGTCGTGTAGTACACATGGCTTTGCCCCGTTTCAGCTTTCGTTTTCCGGTGGTGCATGCCGAGAAAGTCGAATCCTTCTTCTCCCGTCCACAGCCCCACAATCCGCGTCTTCTCCGGGTGCAGCGTCAATTCCAGCCGCTCCATAATCGCCCGAATAAGCTTATGGGCGTGGATCGCATCCTTCCTTGTCTTGCACACCACGACGAAGTCATCGGCATATCGCGTCAGTTCTCCAACCTCTTTGCCGTGCTTCTCCCACAATCGGTCGAAGTAGTTCAGATAGATGTTGGCAAGTAAGGGCGAGATCACGCCGCCCTGCGGCGTTCCTAGATCGCTTCTTCTAACCTTGCCTTCCTCCATCACCCCTGCTTCGAGCCACTGGCGGATCAACTTGAGCATGCGCCTGTCGCTGATTCGCGTGGCCACCAGCTTCATCAGCTTCCCTTGGTTGATGTTGTCGAAGTACCCTTGGATGTCGACGTCGACCACCCAATTACCTTTACGGTTGCACGCTTTGCGGATTCGCTCCAGCGCCTGCTTCGCGCTGCGCTTCGGACGAAAGCCAAACGAACATTCCTGAAAATCCGCTTCGAAAATCGGTTCCAGTACCAGTTTTACTGCCATTTGCACGACTCGGTCTTGAATCGTCGGGATGCCCAGCGGGCGTTTGCGTCCGTCTTTCTTGGGGATATAGTGGCGTCGTACAGGCTGGGGACGGTAGCGTTTCTGCAACAGGCGCTCACGGCATTCCTCGATGAACCGGGCTTCGCCCTTCTTCTCGATGTCCGCCAACGTCTCGCCATCAACACCTGCCGTCCCCTTATTTGCTCGCACACATTTCCACGCTTCCCCTAGCACATCCAACCGACAGACCTTGTCATACAGCGCATGGAATTTTCTGCTCTTGCTTGTCTTGGCGGCATGACCTAGCTTTTCTCGGAGTTGTTGAACTTTTTCTTTGGGTGTCGTTAGCCGGTTGGCATTCACTCACTCGTACCTCCTCCAAAAGCTTGAACAAAGCAGGGCCCCTTCCCTCCCGCTGGTTGTGTTGTCCTGCGTTCCTCAGTAGTATGGGCCCCTCGGACTCCCTTCCTGCAGATGGCTCACTTCGCCCTTTGGCTTATAGAGCATCTTGCTACGAGAGATTTTTTTTCTCCCGTGCAGGGGAGGGTCTCCCCAGTTCACTGCATCCTCTTTCAAACCATGCCGTTCCCTCTACGCCGGAGGATTCTTCGCTGTTGCTCCAAGTTCCAAACAGCTTCCTTGGCCTTCGCCCAGATCTCCGGGGCTCGGCTTCCTCTTCTCCCTCTTGCGAGGCCTTTTTGACGACGCGGCAGGATTCACTTCATGTTGCGGCCTGGTCTGTTGCTCGCCCTATCTCCGACAGGTACTTTCGTCGATGCGCTTCTACGCACAGATTTCGCCGTACGCAGGCATCCTAGCTACACGGGGGCTTGGCCCCTCCCGTGACCGGACTTCCACCGGCTAGAGAATGCGTGCTTGGCTGGGCACGCGAA
>NZ_JACJVO010000068.1 GCF_014212055.1 Cohnella zeiphila
ACCTTTCTCGACAGCCTGAGGCCGCCCGGCCGGGCGGCCCTTTTTGCTTTGCCGAAAAACGAATCAAGGAGCAACGAGCCGGTATGCCATAATGCCGTCCGCAATGGCAGCCGCAACCCGGGTTTGCCCGCGCGGCGTCGTCAGCATCTTCCGATCGCCTGCGTTGTTCAGAAAGCCCGTCTCCACGATAACGCTCGGCACTTGCACCCGGTTAAGCACGTAATAGGTCTTGCCTGGCATCGGATACCGGAATACCTTCTGCTGCCGGTTGAGCGCGTCTTGGATCAGCGCGGCAAGCAGAGCGCTTCGGCCTTCTCTCTGGTGAATGACAAGCGGTCCGCGCTTGCCTCCCCGCGGCGCCCAGTTGACGTGAACGCTGACGAACATCTTCGGGTTGATCTCCTCGGTCAGTCCTTTTCGCTGGGACAGATCGCGGTTATGGCGCGAAGCGCGGTGCCAGCGGTTGTCGTCGCTGAGCGCGTAATCTCCGGTCCGGTTCAGCACGGTGTGCACGCCTCGGCTTGACAAGATCAGGTACAGCTTGCGCGAGATGGCCAGATTGATGTCTTTCTCCAGAATGTCGCCATAATGGGTGCCGGAATCGATGCCCCCGTGCCCCACGTCGATCAGAACGTCGGCGGTCGGCAACGTATGATGGCTCGGATAGCTCGGAGGAGCGCGATCCGCAACGGGATCCGGTTCATCAACCTGCCGCCATGCCGTCAGCAGCAGTAGCGTTCCGACAAGCAAGCTTCCTTTTCCGATCAGTTTTCTTGCGCGGTCGAACGGCATCGAATCGTTCCTTTCCGTCCCGAGGATCTTGAACATTTGTAGAGTGGCTTGGATTTGCCGCTCTCATACGGCGGTTCGGCCACGGTTCGCGTCAAACGGGCCGGTTTTTATTGGCTGCGGCGCCAGCAGGCCGCATCGTTTGAAACCGTTCTGCAGGGGAACAATAGAGATAACGAAAGGAGGCGTACCGTATGGGAAGCGGTTCGGATCTGCTAAAAGACGTAACCGGAAAGGTTGCCGCCTATTTGACGACACCGGCGCAGGAGCGTAAAGCCGCGGCGAAAAGGACCGGCGAGCCTTGGATGACTCAATGGTTCGGAATGGTGCCGATGGGCGTTCAGCTGTGGTGGCAGGATCGGAAAAAAGAAAAGCCGCACGTTTCCGGCGGGTCGTGACCGGAGACGGCGGCTTTTTTTCGGCTTTAATCGGACTAAGCTTCAAAGCATCGACTTCTTTTGGGGGTTATTCATTGGGGGCTCCCCCGAAAGTAATCGGACTAAGCTTCGAAGAATCTGCGTCACTTTTGGGGGACTATTTTCAGGGATAGAAAAGTCCGGTTTGGCGCAATACGGATAAGGGGATGAACCGCGTACCGTTCATGTCGAGGGCAATGTCGATGCGGCCGCTTCCCCATTTTAAATAACCGATCGCGGGAAGCGCATACAGCATCCGGTCTCCGAACGGCTCGCTGACGTACCGCAGGTGAAGCCCGCGGTCGAGACGGTCGGTGACTTCCGCTTCGTTCTGTTGTCCCACCGGTTGGACGCCGCTCAGCCAAGGCAGCCTCTCGTACGGATCGAAAGGTTCGCCCAGCCGCAGCTGCCCGACTTGAGGAGGAACGGAAGCTTCTCTGACAACGGCTTGCGGCGGCGTATAGGCGGTCGCTTTCTGCCACGAAGAGTCGTCGAGCGGCAGCAGCTCGGTCGATTTGGCGTCCGCCCAATACGTATCGGGGCCGATCCGGACGACCCAGACGGCGGCGAAAGGGTGGACGTAGCTTTTCTCGGCGATATACGGCGATTGGGCATCCTTCAGCAAGCCGTTCTCGACGAGCGTTCGGGTAAGGGCGTTCCGGTCGAAAAGCGGTTGAGACCCCAGACCGTATTCGCCCAGCCGATAGGTGCCGTCCGGGGCGGCGTAAGCGATCAAGTAGCCGACGGGCTGCCCTCGTTCGCCGGTCAAGGTGACGAGCCAGCCGTGGGTGCCGGGACCGAGCGCCTCGATCCGGGTGTTCGCCTGTTTCCATTGGGTGAACGGCTTTTGGGCCGATAGCGCCTGAATCCAGGAAGCGACGTTGGCAGCAAGCCCGGCCGGCGGCGCGAGCCGGACGGCTCCCAGGACGGAGCCGGCAATCGGGGCAGACGCGGGCACGAGCGGCCTTGCGGATGCGGCTCCGGCCGGTTCGACAAAGAGGAAGCCGCCGACAAGCAAGAGAAGCAATCCGGACAAAATCCGCTTGCGGTCGATGGCAAACGCGTGGATTTTCATCGATATCACCTGCTCTATTCCTCGAATTGGCCGCTTAATGATCGGCTTGTCCGCATTATAACGAACTTGATCCGCCGATCCTGTTGGAACGTGTCGCGCCAAAAAGCGAAAACTTTGCCGAAGCTGCGCGCCGTTACTCGATCCCCGGCAAATGAAAGACGCCGCAGTTGATCATGTTCAGCCGAACGCGCGGCCGATACTGCCAGTCGATCTCTTCCTCGCGCTTCCGCCGGCGATTCTCGAGCGCTTCCGCCTGCTCGGGAGTCGCGGCCCGCTCGATCATCGGGCGATAATACTGCTCGATGCGCGCCAGTTCGTCCAATCGGCGCTCGTCGGCTTCGGCCGCCCATCCGAAATCGGCCGACCGCAGCTTGCGTTCGAGCGCGCTCTCCAATTGGCCGAGCGCTTTGCGAAGCGTCAAGCCGTTGCGCAGGAGATGGACGTTGGCCGGAAGACGCGGCGTCAGCTTCGTGCTCCTAAGCCGGTCCAGGAACCGCTCGTCGACGATGCCGGTCGCCAGGGAGATGCCCCAGCCGTAAAGTTCCTCGCGCTTCATGTCGCATTCGAAGCTCACTTTGAAGTTGGCTCCCAGCCATGCGGTATAAGGGCGGGAGCCGAGCGGACCGGGGGCTCCTGGGCCTTTGGCCGGCTCTTCGAACAGCATGACGCAGCGGCCTGCCTGGCGCACCGATTCGAAAATTTGCTGCAGCCGGGACGATCCGAAATAGACGTTATCCCGCAATATTCTCGCTCCCGCGGGCAGCATCGCCGTCAGCGGCGACGGATCCGCCTGCGCGATCGGCTCGGCTGCCGGAGCGGGCACGGGCGCGGCTCCCGGCAGCGCCTCTTCGCCGGGGGGCTCGAAGCTCCAGCGGAAGGTCATCGTCTCGGGTTCGGCGCCGGTCCGGTCGACGAAGCTCCAATAGTATGGACGGTTCGTCAGCGCCCGGTCGGCTTCCGGAGAGAGGCGGACGACGACGTGGGACGGACCCTTTTCGATAATCTGGCTCTGCGTGGATTGCAAATACGACATGACGAACTTTTGCACCTGGCGGGAATTCATCGGCTCTGCCCCTTGTTCATCTCCGACCTTGCGGCGAGCAGAGAGTCCCCGAGACCGTCGATGCGCTTGCGGAGCTCGGCCGAATTTTCCGCTTCCAGCACCATCTTGGCGAGCCGCCTTTCCATCGTCTCTTCCTGCTCCATCCGTTGCACGATTTCGTCCAACTCCCCGATTACCATCTCGAACATATTGATTTTCTCGTGAAGCAAATGCACGATATGCTCCTCGATCGTCCCCAACGTGCACAGGTTGAAGATCCGGACGTCCTCGGTCTGGCCCAGCCGGTGCACGCGGCCGATCCGCTGCTCGACGCGCATCGGGTTCCACGGCAGATCGAAGTTTATGATATGGTGGCAGAACTGCAGGTTGATTCCTTCGCCTCCGGCTTCGGTCGCGACCATCACTTGCGCGCGCCGGCGGAACAGGTCCATCATCCAGTCTTTCTTGCCGCGGTTCATCCCTCCCCGGTAAGGAACGGCCGCGAGGCCGTGCTCCTTGAAAAAGCGGATCAAATATTCCTGGGACGCCCGGTATTCCGTAAAGACGATCACTTTGTCCTGGATGCTCTCGATCAGCTCCATCGTTTTCTCCGCTTTGGTATTCTCCTTGATGTTGCGGATCAATTGCACGAGCTCCCAGATCTTCGCGTGAAGCGGCGATTCCGGCGCCACCTTCTTGGACAGGTTGATCAACGTCAGGAACACCGCGTCGCGGCTGGAACAGACCTCTCGCTGGAGCGTGACGAGGGAGAGCATGCTGGCCATATCGCCGCGCTCGGTTCGGGCATGCTCGCGAATGAACTGCGTCACCCCTTCGTATAGCCCCTGCTCCTCCGCGGACAACCGGAGCGGCACGTTGGCGACGCTGCGCTTCGTGAACGCCAGGGAACCGTCGCTTCGCCGGTTGCGGATCATGACCTGGCCGAGCGCTTCCTGCAGCCGGTCTTCATTCTTGGCGACGCGGCGTCCTTCGACGAAATTGGCGGCGAATTCTCCTTCGCCTCCGAGTTGTCCCGGCTTCAGCAGGGTAATAAGGTTGTAAAGCTCGGACAAATCGTTCTGCACCGGCGTCGCAGTCAGCAGCAAGCAGTATTTTTTACGGAGGTCGCCCGCGAATTGGTAGTTGCCGGTCTTTTTGTTCTTGAGCTTGTGCGCTTCGTCGATGATCAGCATGTCGTATTCGCCTTCGAGCAGGATCGACCGGTGCGGCTCGCGCTTGGCCGTGTCCATGGAGGCGACGACGATCTCATTCGACCATTGAAACGTTTTTTTCTGGGCGATCGCCGGGAGGCCGAACTTGCCGCCCAGCTCGCGAACCCACTGAAGCACGAGCGAAGCGGGAACGAGGATGAGCGCGCGGCGGACCAAGCCCCGAACCCAATATTCCTTCAGGATGAGGCCGGCTTCGATCGTCTTGCCCAGCCCGACTTCGTCGGCGAGGATCGCTCTTCCTCTCATCTCGTAAAGGACGCGGCGGGCGGTCTCGACCTGATGAGGAAGCGGGGTGAGCTGCGGCAAAAGGCGAAGGCATTGGAGTTCGTTGAAATCCTCGACGAGCTGCGCTTCTTCCGCCTCCCAAGCCATCTGGTGCAGCGCCCAGTCGTCCCACGGTCCATTGCGATCGAGACGCCGCTCAAGCTCCTCGAAAGGGCTGTTGTCGACATAGAGATCGACGAGAGGGTGCAGCTTGCGAGAGGGAGGTGCAGACGGACGGGCGGGCGCGATCGGAGCTTGGGTTTCGGGCGCTGCGGCAGCGGCGTCGCCCGCATTCTCCGGCGATTCGGAAAGCCGCTCTTCGGCGGAATTCGACAGAAGGGGCATCGGATCGTTAGGAATCAAGATAGAGGTCCTCCTGTTAGTTGGACATTGAACGTCGGAATCCATGATTAGTATGAGCTTCGAAGCCGGGAACCAAACGTTCCCATTCCGGTTTGAACGGAACCGGAGCTTGTAAAGGGAACGAAGCCTTCGGGACGGGCTCTGAATCGCTCGGCGGTTTGCGGAACTTTGGGTCTTTCGGTCTTTGTCCCCACCACATATGGTGTGGTATAATGGTAAATGCACACAATATCTTGAACGATTTTTCATAGGATAAGTTCGGAAGCTCGTTCGCGGGGAAACGGCCGACATCGAATGTGCGCATAAGCTCTTGGCGGAAAGCGAGCGTTTATGCGGATATTCGCCGGCGGGAGTTACAGTTCATAAGAGAGAGGATGTTCCGGATTTGAAAACGACGGCAGGAACGGCGCGGCTTTCAGGTTTGAGCGAAAAAATATTTTTGGACCGGTACGCATGGAAAAACGCGGATTCCAACGCGACCAAGGTCGGCGATATCGTGCTGGTGCTGACGAAGGACGATCCGAAATTTCCCGCGAAGGAAGTCGGGGAAGTGATCGCGCGCGACGGCCGCAAGGCGACGGTTCGGACCCGGAGCGGGGAAGTGGTCGAGTCCGATGTCGAGAAGCTGACGCTGACGATCGAGAAAACGCCGGAAGAGATGTGGTCCCGGCTTGCGCAAGCAATGGCTTCGGTGGAAGCGACGCCGGAGAAGCAAAAGGAATGGACCGACAAATTCCGCTGGCTTCTGGACGATTGGAAGCTCGTTCCGGGCGGCCGGATCGCGGCGGGAGCGGGAGCCAGCGACGAGCTGACGCTGTTCAACTGCTACGTCATCCCGTCGCCTCACGACAGCCGGGGCGGCATTATGGAGACGCTGTCCGAAATGACGGAGATCATGGCCCGCGGCGGCGGAGTCGGCATCAATCTGTCGTCGCTGCGCCCTCGCCGTTCCGTCGTCAAAGGCGTCAACGGCTCTTCCAGCGGGGCGGTGTCGTGGGGCGGCCTCTTCAGCTATACGACAGGCCTGATCGAGCAGGGCGGCAGCCGCCGCGGCGCGCTGATGCTCATGATCAACGACTGGCACCCGGACGTCGTCGATTTTATTACGGTCAAGCAGACGATGGGCCAGGTGACGAACGCCAACCTGTCGGTATGCGTGAGCAACGCGTTCATGAAGGCCGTCAAGGAAGATCTCGACTGGGAGCTCGTTTTCCCGGACACGAAGGACCCCGAATACAACGAAGTATGGGACGGAGATCTGGACAAGTGGAAGAAGAGCGGCAAATCGGTCGTTCATTACCGCACGGTCCGCGCGCGCGACGTCTGGCGCACGATCATCGAATCGGCCTGGAAATCGGCCGAGCCGGGCGTCGTGTTCATGGAGTACTACAACCAGATGTCCAACAGCTGGTATTTCAATCCGATTATTTGCACGAATCCCTGCGGGGAACAAGGCCTCCCCGCATGGGGCGTCTGCAACCTGTCGGCGATCAACCTGTCCAAGTTCTACGATGCCGAAAAGCATGACGTCGCGTGGGACGAACTGGCCCAGGTCGTTCGCTACTCGACCCGTTTCCTGGACAACGTCATCGACAAGACGCCTTACCATTTCCCGGAAAATGAAGCCAATCAGAAAAACGAGCGGCGCGTCGGTCTCGGCACGATGGGACTGGCCGAGCTCATGATCCGGCTGGAGATCCGTTACGGCAGCCCGGAAAGCATGGGCTTCCTTGACAAGCTGTACGGCTTTATGGCACGGGAGGCTTATTTGGCGTCGACGGAGATCGCCGCCGAGAAAGGCTCGTTTCCGGCGTTCGAAGCCGAACCGTTCCTGCAGAGCGGCTTCATGAAGAATATGGATTCCGTCTATCCCGAAGTGACGGAAGCGGTGCGCAAGCGCGGCATGCGGAACGTGACGGTCATCACGCAGGCGCCGACCGGGTCGACCGGAACTATGGTCGGCACGTCGACCGGCATCGAGCCGTACTTCGCGTTCGAATACTTCCGCCAGAGCCGGCTCGGCTTCGACAAGCAGTACGTTCCGATCGCGCAGGAGTGGAAGGACGCCCATCCGGGCGAGGAGCTGCCGGCCTGGTTCGTCACCGCGATGGATTTGTCCGCGAAGGATCATATCCGGGCCCAGGCAGCGATTCAACGTTGGGTGGACAGCTCGATCTCCAAAACGGCGAACTGCCCGGCCGACTTCACGGTCGAAGAGACCGCGGAACTGTACGAGATGGCGTTCGAGCTCGGCTGCAAGGGCGTCACGATCTACCGCGACGGAAGCCGCGACGTTCAAGTGCTGAGCACGTCGAAGGAAGAAAAGAAGGAAGAAGCTTCGGCATCGGCTCCCGCGGCGGAGGCGGCGGCCGAATCCGCGCCTGCCGCGGAGACGGAGGCGCTGGACTCGCTGGCCGCGTCTTTGCCGGTGACGGCCACGCCGCAGCAGACGGCCGTGTTCGACAAGCAGTACAAGAGCCGGCCGAAGGTGCTGCGCGGCGCGACTTACAAGTTCAACACGCCGTTCGGAATGGCTTACATTACCGTCAACGACATCGACGGCACGCCCGGCGAGATCTTCCTGAACGTAGGCAAGGCCGGCTCCGACGTGTTCGCCATGGCCGAGGCGCTCGGCCGCGTCATCTCCTTGTTCCTGCGCTACGGCGACCACGGCAACAAGGTGCAGCTATTGATCAAGCACCTGAAGGGCATCGGCGGTTCCGGAGCCGTCGGCTTCGGCCCGAACCGCGTCGAGTCGATCGCCGACGCCGTCGCCAAGGCACTCGAGATGCATGCCAGCCTGCTCTCCGAAGACGAGCAATCCGCCGCCCGCGAGACGCCGATCGCCGCCGCCGCATCCCCGGCCGGAGACGCCGGCCACGATCACGGCGGTTCGGGCGGAATCGCGCCGTACACGTCCACGGACCTGTGCCCCTCCTGCGGCTCGGCTTCGCTGCTGAACGTGGAAGGCTGCAAGACATGCGCGAACTGCGGCTACAGCAAGTGTTCATAAGGAAAGAGAGCCCCCGGCGACGGGGGCTTTTTTTGGCATGTTGTGAAATTCCAGAATTAATTGGAATTGTAACATAATTTTTTAGACGGTTTGTTGCAGAATTCGTTAGATTCCAGTGCGAATACGCCCACGTCCGAGTACGCGCCAGAGTACGTCATTTTCTGGCGGTCACGGGCAACCGGTACACAACACGAAGATAATCCGTTCCTTGTAAAATCCAATAAATCGTAGGTTGGATGTTGGATAGGCTGTACCTGCACATACTAGTAATTCTCACCGTTGTAATAACGCTGGAGCTTGCGCTCCAAGTGAACGAGCTGTGACTTTTTTTCTTCAATATCGTCTAGAAGTTTTTGCTTTTGATCTTGAATGATTTTAATTCGCTCAGGCAAGGTAGCGGTTCCGGCCATCACCATATTAGCGAATTGTTTAATATCCTCTACACTCATCCCGGTTTCGCGAAGGCATTTGATGAAAACTAACCAATTTATTTCGGAATCGGTATATAGACGATTATTCTGTTCGCTCCTTGCCGCCGGTTCCAAGAGCCCTTTTCTTTCATAGAAGCGTATCGCTCCTATACTGAAGCCGACTTTTTGCGCCGCTTGACCAATCGTATACATTTCATCTTCCTCGCTTATTTATTTTTTTGGTTGACCTACACTAAGTGTAGCATAGTAATCTAATCACTGTGAGATGAAAATAAAATTTGGAATGAGGGAAGAAAATGAAAAAGACCGCATTAGTAACCGGCGCAAACAAAGGAATTGGATTCGAAATCGCTCGAAGTCTTGGTAAGCGTGGCTATGACATTCTCGTTGGAGCGCGTGATGAAGCCCGTGGGCAGGCAGCAGTCGAAAACCTTGCCGCAGAAGACATATCGGCGACGTTCATCAAGATTGATTTGA
>NZ_JACJVO010000069.1 GCF_014212055.1 Cohnella zeiphila
TCAGGCTGTCGAGAAAGGTCTCGACAGCCATTTTTATATCCGCGTAATTTAACACGACACCGCGTTAATATGGTATAATATTGGTAAATCTATATCGAACGGACGGTGTTTCCATGCTGCGCTCAAATCGCGATAAGCAACAGCAGTATGAGTTTGTTTCCATCGAAGATTTGGTACCAAAAGATCACCTACTTCGCTTGATGGACAGGTACATCGACTTCTCATTTATCGACGAGAAGGTCAAGCCTCTGTACTGCGAAGACAATGGACGCCCTGCCGTTGACCCGGTCATGCTGTTTAAGATGATCTTGCTTGGTTACTGCTACGGCATTCGGTCTGAACGGCAGCTTGAACGTGAAATCCAGACCAATGTTGCATATCGTTGGTTCCTTGGCCTGGGCTTAACGGACCGCGTGCCCGATCACTCCACCATCAGTTGGAATCGTCGCAAACGGTTTAAAGACACGACGATCTTTCAAGACATCTTTGATGAGATTGTACTTCAAGCCATCTCCCATCGTATGGTGGGCGGCCGCGTCCTCATTACGGATTCGACGCATCTGAAAGCCAATGCCAACAAGCATAAATACACGAAAGAGCAGGTCCAGCAAAATACCAAGGACTATCTGGATGAGTTGAATGCAGCTGTGGAGGCTGACCGGAGCGCAGAAGGAAAAAAGCCTTAAAACCAAGAGAGGAGGTGACAGAGGAAAAGGAAGTGAAGGTCAGTACAACCGATCCGGACAGCGGCTACATGATCCGTGAGGGGAAGCCGGAGGGGTTCTTCTATCTGGACCACCGCACAGTGGATCTCAAGTACAATCTAATTACGGACGTCCACGTCACACCAGGAAATGTGCATGACTCGGTTCCCTACTTGTCTCGTTTGGATCGTCAGCGGGAACGGTTTGGTTTCAACGTAGAGGCTGTTGCGCTAGATTCCGGCTATTTAAGCACTCCGATTTGCAAAGGACTTGAGGACCGTAAAATCTTTGGCGTGATTGCACACCGGCGTTTTCATCCGACACAGGGTTTGTTTCACAAGTGGGAGTTTACATACGATAAAGAGCGGAATGTATATGTATGTCCAGCGGAGCACGAGCTGACTTACCGCACCACAGACCGGCATGGGTACCGCCATTATGCCTCTGATCCGAAGCACTGCGTGAATTGTCCCATGCTGCTGAAGTGTACGCGCTCGCGTAACCACCGGAAGGTGCTGACGCGCCATGTATGGGAAGACAGTAAGGAGAAGGTGCGACTGAACCGGCTGAGTAAGGCGGGCAAGCAGTTGTACCGCAAACGCAAAGAGACCATAGAGCGAAGCTTCGCGGATGCCAAAGAGCTCCACGGGTTTCGCTATTGTCGTTTGCGCGGGCTGCAGAACGTTAAGGAGCAGGCACTGATGACGGCAACGGTGCAAAACATGAAGAAGATAGCCCTTCACCTGGGAAGGAGCCAATAAAGGGGGGATTCCACCCCTCATAGCCTCTTTTTATGTCCTGCCCCACTTTACAAGCAGCATAAAACACCGAGAAACCCCAGGTCTAGATTCAGACCAGGGGTTTCTCGACATTCTGAAGCCGACTTTAGGGTCGGCTTTTTTGTTGTTCAGGAAATTATGCGAATAAATTTCC
>NZ_JACJVO010000007.1 GCF_014212055.1 Cohnella zeiphila
AGACCTTTCTCGACAGCCTGAAGCCGACCCTAAAGTCGGCTTCTTCTCTTATGATCAAAAAATGAAATCGTCGTCGGTCAGCGGTTCGACATGAAGCGTGCGCACATAGCCGTTCCCCTTCTTGGAGAAAAAGTCGTGCTGCTTCGTCTTGGTGCTGATGCCGTTGAAGACGATCGGATTGACGTCCTCGTCCGGGAACGCCGGCTCGAGCCCCAGGTTCATCATCGCCTTGTTGGCGTTGTAACGGACGAACGTCTTCACTTCTTCCGTCAGCCCCAGATCGGTATAAAGCTCCTCGGTATAGCCCATTTCGTTCTGGTGCAAGAACTGAAGCAGCCCCTGGAGGGTCTCGAAGGCAGCCTTCTGTTCGTCTTCTTCCAGCTCGGCGTATACTTCCTGCGCGAGAATGCCGACGTAAACGCCGTGAATGCTCTCGTCTCGAAGGATGAGGTCGATGATCTCGCCGCTGCTCGTCATCTTCCCCTGCCCCGCCAGATAGAGCGGATAGAAGAAGCCGCTGTAGAACAAATAGCTCTCCAACAGAACCGACGCCGCCATCGCCAGGTACAGGTCCTTGCGCGTCTCGATGTTCTTGTAATACTGGGAGATCGTATCCGCCTTCGTCTGCAGATGACGGTTCTCCTCGACCCACCGGAACACCGCGTCGATCTCTTCGGTCGTCGCCAGCGTCGTGAAAATGCTGCTATAGCTCTTGGCGTGGATCTGCTCCATCATCGCCATGAAGCCGAGCACCGCCTTGCGCTGCAGTCCGTCCACGTGCTCCAGAATCTTCGGCATGCCGACGCCGCCCTGCACCGTATCGAGCAGCGTCAGACCTCCGAGCACCCTCTTGTACAGCGAACGCTCGGCCTCGCTAAGCTCCATCCACGACATCTTGTCGTCGGAGAGCGGAATTTCCTCGTCGGTCCAGAACTGCATCAAGTTCTGGCTCCAGAACATATTCGTATAATCGTCGTCCGGACGGTTCCAGTTGACGGCCTTGATGGCGCACATGATTGGCCTTTCCCCTTTCGAATCGCTCGCGCTGCCTTCTCGCTTCCGTTACACCGCGCAGCTCACGCAGTTCTCGACGGACAGGATGTTCGTCCGCGTATAATAGAGAGATTTCAAGCCCTTCTTGGCCGCGTACAGGTAGTAGCGCGCCAGTTCCCGGGTCGTGACGTCGCTGTTCACGTGCAGCACGGTCGAGATGCCTTGGTCCACGTGCTCCTGAATTTCCGCGATCATATCGATGACCTTGAATTGATCCATCTGATACGCCGATTTGTAGAAGAAGAAATTGTCCTTGCTCAAAAACGGCATCGGATAGTACGTCGTCGAGTTGGCGTACGTGCGGGTCTCGATCGGTTCGACGATCGGCATCACGCTCGCGGTCGAGTTCTGAACGTAGGAGATGCTTTGCGTCGGCGCGATCGCCAGCCGGTACGCGTGGTACAGACCGTGCGTGCGAACGGCTTCCGCCAGTTCGGCCCAATCTTCCGGAGACGGAATCGGGATGCCGGCGAACAGTTCCTTCGCCTTGTCCGTGACCGGACGGTAATCGGTGTTCTTATAGCGTTCGAAATAGGCGCCGCTGGCGTACTCCGACCGTTCGAACCCGTCGAACGTCCGCCCTTTCTCGCGGGCGATCTCCATGCTGCGCTCGATCGAATGGAAGTTCATCATCATGAAAAAGGTACGGGCGAAGTCGCGCGCTTCCGCGCTCTCGTAAGAGATCCGGTTTTTCGACAAGTAGCCGTGAAGGTTCATTGCACCAAGCCCGACCGAATGCAGCTCCGCGTTCGCCTTGGCGACGCCGGGCGCGTTGGCGACGACCGACATGTCGCTGACGGCGGTGAGCGCCGTGATGCCGTCATGCACGGACTCGCGGACTTTGCGAAGGTCCATGACGTTGGCGATGTTCAGCGAAGCCAGGTTGCAGCTGATATCGCGGCGAATGACGTCGGGTTGGCCGTAATCGCCGATCTCGGACGTCTCCTGCAGCTGGAAAATCTCCGTGCACAGGTTCGACATCTTGATCGATCCGATCCCTTTGAGCGCGTGGCCGCGGTTCGCGTTCGACCGGTTCATAATATACGGGTAGCCGGATTCGAGCTGGATCGTGGCGATCTTGACGAGCATGTCGCGGGCGCTCAGCACCGCTTTTTTCTTCACGCGGCCGTCGGCGAGCAGCGTGTCGTACATCTCGTCCAGATCCATGTCGTCCAGGTGGACGCCGTACGCTTTATGTACCGAATGAGGGCCGAACACGTGCAGCGGCTTGTTCTCTGCCGCCAATTGATAGAACTTGTTCGGCACGATGAGGCCGATCGACAGCGTCTTGAGGCGCGTCTTCTCGTCGGCGTTGATCTTCTTGCTGTCCAGGAACTCCATGACGTCCCAGCCGAAAATGTTGTAGTAGCCCGCCCCGGAGCCTTTGCGCTGGCCCATCTGGTCGGCGTACGAGAACGCGTCCTCCATCAGCTTCAGCACCGGCATGATGCCTTTGGCAGCGCCTTCGACTCCTTTGATCGGCTCGCCGCGCCCGCGCAGCTTGGACAGGTTGACGGCCACGCCGCCTCCGATTTTCGACAGCTGCATGCAAGTGCCGAGCACGTAGTTGATCGAATTCAGCGCATCGTCCATCTCGAGCAGGAAGCAGGAGACCAGTTCGCCGCGGCGGCTCTTGCCGGCATTAAGGAAGGTAGGCGTCGCCGGCTGCACGCGCTGCTCCATCATCGCGGACGTCAGCTTGAGAGCGGTATCGACGCTGCCGCGGCCCAGGTGCAGCGCCACGATCGAGACGCGGTCCGGGTAATGCTCCAGGTAGAGAGACTTGTCGTTGCTCTTCACCGCGTAGTCGGTGTAGAACTTCGAGGCGGCCATATAAGATTGAAAGCGGAAATCGTAGGCGTGCGCCTGCGCGTAGACCCGATCGACTTCATCCGCCGTATATTTTTCGTAGACGTTCTCGTAGAAATCCCCGTCGATCATGTAGCGAACCTTCTCGGCGGTGGAACCGAATTTCAGGCTCTTGCGCTCCACTTCGGCCATGAAGGCTTCGACGGCCTCCCGGTCTTTGTCCAGTTGAAAAAATCCTTCTTCGTCGCGCTGCATCAGCAAGTTATTGAGTTCAATATGACGCAACTGCGCTCACCTCTCTCTTGAATGTTTCTACGTCTTTGGTCGTGCCGGACAGCTCGAACTTGCTGATGACCGGAACGCCGTACATGTGGGCGATATGATCCGCGCTGACCGCAAACCGGTCTCCCCAGTTGCGGTTGCCGCTGGCCGAGACGCCCATCAGCCGTTCGTGGTTATGCCGAAGGAACGAAAGCACCTTCGCAGGCGGTTGGCCGAAGCCCGTCGTGTACGTGACCAGCACGAACGGTTCTTCGATTTTCGTCGACTCTTCGATTTGGATGGACGGAAGGTCCAGCTTGCGGATAAATCTCTTTACGTTGCCGGTTTTGGAATCGTAGGCGATCAGCACAGGGCCCGTCTCCTCTCTCTTTATGAGCGCAATGATGCAGCCGCGGCGGCGGCGGGAGAACCCCGATAGTAAGAGGTTCTCCCGCCAGAGTTGCCTATTTGCAGCGGGCTTTCCGCCCGTTTCCAACTAGATCTAGAGTGCATAATCTAATCTAAATCAATATATTGTGAATGTCAATCAAGTTGATCCGAAATAATTGTTCATGAGTCCTTGGCCCTATTTCGTAAAAATTAAAAGAATAAGAGGCAGGCTCGGAGAAACGCAATCCGGATGCGGTCTCTCGGTTACAAGCAAAAAAAAGGGCCGAATAGGGCCCCTCGAAAAACAGCTTTATAGAAGCGCGAGAACGCGAAAAAAAGGCGTTAGCCTCTACCGGTGTCGATCCATTTGCCGTTTGTCCTCCACCGAGCGCATTTTTTGTTCCATGGTGGACGGTTTGTCCCGGCGGTCGTCGATCGTGATCGACGTCGAGACGCGCCGGACTCCTTTTTGAAACGGAACTTCGTGCATCCGGCGGATGACGGCCAGCACGTCGTCGAGCTCTCCCTCTATAATCGTGCTCATCGGCGTCATCTGGTGCTTGACCGGTTCCGGCGCCGACGACAACACGTCCTGAATAGCCGCAACATATTCGCTGACGCTCGTATCTCCCGTCCCTACCGGGATGATCGTTGCTTGAACAATCGCCACGCTTTATTCATCTCCTTCGGAGGTTTTCATGGGCCATTTTTTGTTAATGCCATAAAACATTTAGGCCATAAAACAGATTGTCTGCAATCTTCGCGAAGCTTCTGCTGCCATGTTATACTAATGGGAGCGCAAGATCAACGTACGGACAAGACCTGCCGCGAGGAGGAAGACCATTGAACGTCCAGAAGATCAAAGACCGCGAAGAGCTGGAACGGCGGGTTCCCGGAATGCCTTGGTACGTCGACAAGTTCGTGAGCTATAAGCTGCCGGACCTCTCCCCTTCGTCTCTGCTCGAATATGTAAGGGATTACGAGACTTTCTTCTCATGGCTGATGGCCGAGGGTCTGACCGATGCCGGGAAGATGACCGACATTCCGCTGGCCGATCTGGAACGGCTGCGAATGGACAGCATCGACGGATACCGCATGTTCCTCGCATCAAGGAAGGAGCACGCCAACACCCGCACGACGATCTCGCGCAAGCTGAGCTCGCTGCGCTCGCTCTTTCATTACTTGAGCCAGATCGCCGAAGACGAGGATCTCTATCCGCTTCTGAAGCGGAACGTCATGGCCAAAGTGTCGATCAAGCGGACGCACAAGCCGAAGGACACGGCCGCCAAGCTGGAAGGCAAGCTTCTGCAGGAGGAGGAAATCGGCGAGTTCATCCGCTACATCAAGAGCGATTACGCCCAGGATGTCGCGGGGAACAAGCAGGCGCTGCACGCCCACGAGCTGAACCGGGTCCGCGACGCCTGCATCGTCAGCCTCATTCTCCACTCCGGCCTGCGGGTGTCGGAGGTCGTCAACCTGAACGTGGACGATCTGGACCTGAAGCGCAAGTTGACGCACGTGTATCGCAAGGGGAAAAACGACGACACGTTCAAGACCCCCGTCTTCTTCCGGCTCGAAGCGGTGACCGATCTCGAGGAGTACCTGAGGCAGCGGGATTTGCGTTATAAGGCGCCCAAACGAGAGAAAGCCCTCTTCCTCGCCGTCGCCAACGGCAAGAAAGAAGGCTCGCGGATGACCAAGCGCGCCATCCAGGAGATGGTGATCAAGTACGCCAAGCGGTTCGGCAAGCCGTACTTGTCCGTTCACAAGCTGCGGCATTCGTTCGCGACCGACTATTACTTGCGGAACGACTTGTACAAAACCCAGGAGCAGCTCGGGCACGCCTCTCCCGAGACGACCCAAATCTACGCCCACCTGACGGACAAAACGATGGAAGAAGCGATCGACCGTCAACGGGCGGCGGATTGAACCTTCGCCGCAAGCCGCTTCGGCGCAGCCAGGCAGTAGCCTTCCCGCGTCAGCGCCAAGGCTTCCTTCCACGCGGACTCTATCTCCGCCGGGAAGGAAACCCAGCCTTGATGGCCGATATAGGGCGTTTTGAAGAAAGGCGTCCCCGCCTCGGCCAGCAGCAGTTCCTGGGTAGGACGGGACACCTTCAACGCGACGGCGCACCCTCCATCCGCCTTCTCCCCGATCCGGACGAACGACTTGTCCAGAACCTGATAGATCGTATGGCCGTGGCCGTCCACCTTCTCCCGCACTTCCGGATAATCCGCGCAAATCGACCGGATTCTCTCGCGCGCCCTTAAACCGAGCTCCGTCGACAGGGAACGGGCGCTTTCTTCGATCTCCATCTCGCATCACCCTTTCGGAATCGATTAGACGGGCCTGAGCCATCTCTCGCACCAAAGGCCGAGATCCCGGCCGTACAGATCCAGCTGCGCCAGACCGCCGGCAGCGGCGGCAATCTGCTCCCGCAGCACCTCGTCGCCATCCACGCCGTCCAGGTATCGCCCGAGAAAATGGACGAATACGTCCAGCTTGCGCAGCCGGACGAGGCGCGGAATCGCGTCTGCTTCGGCGGCGGTCAAGCGGATACGCCGGGCATAGCCTTCCAGAAAAGCCGGAACGGCTTCCGCCGCCCCGTCCGCGTCCAGAAGGCCCGATACCACGACGGCCGGCTCCATCGCCCGCAAGTCGCGGGTGCAAAATTCAAAGTCGAGCACCGCCGCGATCCGGTCCGGTTCATCCGCGAACGCCAGCAGGTTCGAGTCGTTGATGTCTCCGTGCACGAGTTGGTGCGGCAGCCCGCGAAGCGCCGGCAAGGCCGAGCGGAATGGCTCCAGCTCTTCCAGCAGCCGCTTCAATTCCAACTGAAGCGGCCGGAACGGAAGCGGAGGCGTCTCGCAGAACGAGGCGATCCGCTCGGCCGGGCAGGACGCATGCGCGGCGTCCATCTCGTAATAGGGAGGATAGGCTGGAGCCAGAGCGGGGCGTAAAGACGCCAGCGCCCGCGACAGCGCACCGACCGCTTCCCCGACGGCGCGGGCCGTGCCCGGCGCGGAGCTGTCCGGACGGACTCCTTCCGCGTAGGCGAACAGGCAGACCAGCTTTCCTCCCTGCTCCGGTATCCGCGCGAACGTGCGGCCGTCCTTGGCTCGGACCGGCTCGGGAATCGCGAACGGCAGACGGCTCGCGGCCAGCGCCAGCAGCACCTCGTGCTCGAAGCGAACCTTTTTCTCGTCGCGATGCGTCTCGTAGATTCGCAGCACGTATTTCCGTCCGCGGGCGGTGACGAACCGCGTCGTATTGTTCCAGCCCGCTTCCCCGCGCTCGATCTCCCAGGAATCGCCTTCGAGAAAGGGCTTCAGCGCTTCCTCCATCAATCTTTGACCACCGAAGCGTCGATCGCCTTGACCTCGGCCGGCGTCAGAATGCCGAGCCGCCAGAAGGATACCCCCGACAGTCCGTACCGCTTGGCCAAGCCCAGCTTATCGCCGATCGACGCCTCGTTCTCGTGGTCCATGTTTACGCCTAGCAGCAGCTTGCTTTTGGCGATGCCCGCCTTCAAGCTGAGCTCCACCGCTTCGTTGACGCGATCCATCGGCTCCGGCGTTTTGTCGGCATGATACTCGTACGCCATCAGTACGATCTCATCCGCCAGCTTGCCCAGCGTTCCGTAATCGTAGCCCTTGAACGCTCCGTTCGGCGGCTGCAGGGCGAGGCCGAGCTTCAGGCCGCCTTCCTTCAGCTTCTTGGACAGCTTCCCGACGTAATCGTTCAGCAGCTTCCGGGCCGTTGCCGGATCGTCCTTCAGGCCGAGCCCCTCGTAATCGAGCATGACGCCTCCGAACCCTTTGTCCTTGGCGACCGATACGATCTGTTCGATCGAGTCGTCCGCCAGCGCGGAATTCGACAGCATGTTGGTCAGCTCTCCGTGGCCGTCGACCGAATAGACGACCAGATAGGAATCCGCCGGCTGGCTGTTCGTCGCCTGAACGATCGACTCCGGCGTCACTTCGCCCGCCGGCTTCGGCCATTTGTATTCGTCGCCGGCGAGCGTGAACTTTCCGTCAAGGCCGATTCGGCTCCAGCCGAACGCGACCGAATTCAGGGCGGCGACCCGCCCGATCTGGTCGTAAGAGCTGATCGCATAGAAGCCGAGCAGCCTCATCTTCTTTTGGGGCGAACGGATCTCGACGCTGTGCGCCTGCGCGTTCCAGGCGACTTGGGCGCCGAAGGAACGGCCGAAGAACGCCAGCGGAATCAGGATCCGGCTCGCCTGAACGACGGGCGCGGCGTCAAGCGTCACGGCCGCTCCGTTCACCTGAGCCGTCTTCCGGCCGACCGTCAGCAGCACGTCCGTCTTCTGTCCCGAGACGTTCGTTCCCGTCGCGTGAATGGTCTTGGCCGCAGCGTTCCATTCGACGACGATGCCGAGCGCTTCCGCAATCGTGCGGAACGGAACGAGCGTCACCCCTTTGTCGATGCGCGGCGCCGAATCGAACGGCAGCGGGAAGCCGTCCAGCACGATCGGGATCGCCCCGCCTGTCGCAGTTTGAGCCGCACTTGCGGCCGGTGACCCCGAGAACGCGCCCGCCCATAGCGAGCCGGCCAGCAGGAAGGCCAGCCCCGTTTTTCCCCAACGTGAATGCAATCGAATTTCCCCTCTCCCCATGGTGCTTCTGAACTCTCCTAATGAATAACGTCTCTCGCAGCGATCCGGTTGCTAGATTCATAGCAAAATGAACAGGCCGAATCACCCCCGCGCCTGAACTCGCGGAAGCAACGGAACCCAAATCGTCTTTAGCCTTCCGATGCGGCTTGATGCTCCAGCCACTCCGAGCGAAGCAGCCCCATCGGGATAATGTCGACGTAATGGCCGTTCTTGAACAGCTTCTGCCGCAGCCTGCCTTCCTCGCGGAAGCCGCACGACCGGTAGCAGCGGAGCGCCCGCTCGTTGAAATCGTACACGTCCAGCTCCAGCCGGTTCAGCCCCATCTGCTCGAAGGCGAAACGGACAAGCAGCCGCATCGCTTCGGTGCCGTATCCGCGACCGAACCGTTCCGGCGACCCGATGACGATGCCGATGCGGCCGACGCGGTTTTTCCAATCGATGGCGTCGAGGTTGATCTGGCCGATGTACAGCTGCGTCTGCGCGTCGGCGATAATGAAACCCCGGCAGTCCGGACGCGGCTCCATCATCATGCGCAAGTAAGATTCCGTCGACTCCAGCGTCTGGGGATAAAGGAAAATGTCCGACAGCGACTCGACCACTTCCGGATCGTTCACCCAGGCGCGGATCGGCACGAGATCCTCGAGCCGGTACTCTCGCAGCATGATTTTCTCGCCGATGATATACGGCATGATCTTATCCTCCTTCCGGTTGCGGCCGATCCGCCAGGAAGCCCCGGTCGACGGCCCGCTGCAGCAGCTCGTCCACGAATGCCGCCAGCTTCGGCGCCGCGTCCCGGATCGGCTGCATTCTCGCCCGCACCTGCGAGCGAAGGACGCCGTTCTGCTTCCAACTGTAGCCTTCGGTCGCGAAGTTGTTCAGCAGCGGATGCAAGCGGTCGACGGCGTTCGCGAACAGCGCTTCCGGCGTCCGCCCTTCCTCGAATTCGCGCCACAGCGCCAGGTAGCTGTCCGTCTGGTCGTCCGGAAGCAGGCCGAAAATCCGCCGCGCCGCCGCCTTTTCCCGTTCTTCTTTGTCGGAGTATCCCTGCTCGTCGTAGGCGAACGTATCCCCTGCGTCGATCTCGACCAGGTCGTGCACGAGCAGCAGGCGGATCGCGTGTCCAAGGTCCGGCTTCGGTTCGGCCGCGTATTCGTGAAGCGTCAGCGCGAGCAGGCCGATATGCCAGGAATGCTCCGCGGAATTCTCCCTCCGGCTGCCGTCGGTCAGCAGCGTGCGCCGCAGCACGTTCTTCAGCTTGTCCGCTTCGACCAAAAACGCCATTTGCTTCGTCAATCTCGGATCGTTCCAGCTTTCCATCCTGCCAATCTCCTTTTTCTCTGTCGCTGCAATCTATCTCTTCAGGTCAATCGGGCATCAGCGCCGCAAGCCAATCTTCGTTCAGCCGGACCGCTTCCCTCTTCACGCGTTCCGGACGCCAGACGGCGACGAGTTCCCGCGGCGAAGCGTCTGTCGCGATTTCGATCAGTCCGGACGCCGCCGCCAGCCAGCCGACGATTCTCTCCGCCGGGAGGCCTTGTTCGCGAAGCTCGGCCAGCGACACCGAGCCGTGCCGCTTCGACAGGCGGGAGCCGTCCGGACCGAGCAGCAGCGGACCGTGCGCGAAGCGCGGCGGCGCGGCGCCGAGCGCCTCGTACAGCGCGAGCTGCCGGGGCGTCGAATCGAGCAGGTCCCAGCCGCGCAGCACGTCGGTAACGCGCATGGCAATGTCGTCGACGACGACCGCGAGCTGGTAGCCGATCACGCCGTCCGCGCGCCTGACGACGAAGTCGCCCCCGGCGCCCGCCGGGAAGACGACCGTCCCGGCGATTCCGTCGGCGAACGGAAAGGCGCGATCCGGCATCGCGAAGCGCAGCGCCGGGCTCTTCTTCGCCGCACGCTCCGCCTTTTGCGCCTCCGTCAAACGCCTGCACTCGCCCGCGCAGCCCGCGCCTTCCGAGGCCAGGCCGTGCGGAGCGCTCGCCGCCGACAGCAGGTCGGCGCGGCTGCAGAAGCATTCGTACAGATGCCCTTCCCGCTTCAAAATGCCCAGCGCCTCCTCGTAACGCTCCGAGCGAAGGCTTTGCTCGTAAGGCGCCCAAGGACCGCCGGCATCCGGGCCTTCCTCCCAGTCCAGGCCGAGCCAGCGCATGTCTTCCAGCAGCTGCGCGGCGTAGGCTGGCTTGCAGCGGGCTCGGTCCAAATCCTCGAGGCGAAGGATCATCTCCCCGCTTTCCGCGCGAATTTGCAGCCAGGCGAGCAAGGCCGACAGCGCGTTGCCCAGGTGCAGCCGGCCCGACGGGGTCGGCGCGAAACGCCCCCGGACCCGGGTTACGCTCACGTTCACAGGAAGCTCTCCTTTCTTTTCCTATTGTATCACAACGCAATTCATATTCAGTTCACAAACGAAATTCATCATAAGGTTCAGATACAGAACGCAAAAGACAGAAAGAGGGAGTTCCATGAATTCGACCACCGCCATGACAACCATCCCCAATAAACCGGAGAGCCCGTCCGGCAAGCCGGGAAGCTGGCGCCCGTTCCTCGGGCTGATCCGATCGGCGAGGCCGTCGACCGGTCTGCTATCGCTCGCCCTTGGGCTCAGCGTGCTGACGGCGGCCGGCGGGCTGATCGTTCCGCAGGTGACGCGCAGCCTCGTCGACGGCTTCTCGCTCTCTTCGCTTCATGCCGGCCAGATCGCTCTGATCGCCTGCCTGTTTCTGGCCTCGGCCGCCGCCTCCGGGCTGTCGATCTTCCTGCTGAACCGCATCGGCCAGCAAGTGCTGTACCGGCTGCGCGACCGGCTGTGGAAAAAGATGCTCGTCCTCCCCGTCGCCCATTACGACCGCGTCAAATCGGCGGAGCTGGTCAGCCGGATGACGAACGACACGGGCATCGTCAAAAACTTGATCAGCGAGCATCTGTCCACCCTCGTCTCCGGTTCGCTCTCGATCGTCGGCTCCCTCATCCTGCTGTTCGCGCTCGATTGGCGGATGACCTCGGTGCTGCTCGTCGCCGTCCCGCTCGCGGTGGCCGTCATGGTTCCGATGGGCATGCAGATGAGCCGCATCTCCCGCAGCACGCAGGACGAGACCGCCGGCTGGACCGCGACCTTGTCGCAGGTGCTGTCCGAGAACCGTCTCGTCAAATCGTCCGGCGCCGAGCCGCTGGAATACGAGCACGGCCGCGAGGGTATGTTCCGGCTCCTGAAGCTTGGCATCAAGGAGGGTCGCGTTCAAGCGTTCGTCACGCCGCTGATGACGATCGTCATCATGATGCTGCTGGCCGTCGTCGTCGGATACGGCGGCATGCGGGTATCCTCCGGCGCCATGACGACCGGCGGCCTGGTCGCCTTCGTGCTGTATCTGATGCAGCTGATCGCGCCGCTGACCCAATTGACGCAGTTCTTCACGCAATTCCAGAAAGCGGTCGGCGCGACCGGGCGCATCGTCGAGACGCTGGCGGCGCCGGAGGAAGATCACGAGACCGGCTCTGCCGTGCCCGGCGAGATCCGTCCGATTCGCCTTGACCGAATCTCCTTCGGCTATGGTGCGGGATCGGACGTGCTGAAGGACGTAAGCTTCGAAGTGCCGTGCGGCAAAGTGACCGCGCTTGTCGGACCGAGCGGCAGCGGCAAGACGACGCTGTTCTCGCTCCTCGAGCGGTATTACGAGCCTTCCCAGGGCGCGCTTCGTTACGGCGACGAGAACGCCTCCGCGTTCTCCCTCGCATCGTGGCGCGGCCAGATCGGATACGTTCAGCAGGAAAGTCCGCTCATCTCCGGCACGATCCGCGACAACATCGTGTACGGCCTCGATCGCCCCGTCTCCGACGAAGAGCTGTCACGGGCGGCGGCCATGGCGAACGCCGAATCGTTCATTCTCTCGTTCGATGACGGCTACGGGACGCAGGTCGGCGAGCGCGGACTCAAGCTGTCCGGCGGTCAGCGCCAGCGCATCGGCATCGCCCGCGCCCTGCTCCGCGATCCTCGCATTCTCCTGCTGGACGAAGCGACGTCAAGTCTGGACAGCCAATCGGAAGCCGCCGTGCAGGAAGCGCTGGCCAACCTGATGAAGGGCCGCACGACAATCGTCATCGCGCACAGGCTCTCGACGGTCGTCGACGCGGACCAGATCGTTTTCCTCGACAAGGGAGCCGTTACCGGCATCGGAACGCACGAGGAGCTGGCCAAGAACCACGAGCTGTACCGGCAATTCGCCGTCAGCCAATTGCGCTATGAAGACGAGCGGCAAACCGTTATATTGTAAATAATGGAGGTGGAGCCCGATGGCCCGGGTGCTTGTTGTCGACGACGACCCGCATATTCGCGAGCTGGTCGCGCTGTTCCTGCAGCGCGAAGGCTTCGAAGCGCAGGAAGCGGCGGACGGCGTCGAAGCGTTGAAACTGCTGGAATCCGTCCAGGTCGATCTCGTCGTCCTGGACGTGATGATGCCGAACATGGACGGCTGGGAGTTGTGCTCCCAGCTGAGGGAACATTATGAGATGCCGCTCTTGATGCTGACGGCGAAGGGCGAGACGGATCAGAAGGTCAAAGGCTTCCAGCTCGGAACCGACGACTATTTGGTCAAGCCGTTCGAGCCGGTCGAACTCGTCATGAGAGTCAAAGCGCTGCTGAAGCGCTACAAAATCGCGATCGCCCAAGAGGTCCAGGTCGGCCGGGTGCATCTGAACCGGAAGACGTTCGAGCTGACGATCGGCGCCGAGTCGCACACGCTGCCGCTCAAGGAATTCGAACTTCTTTACAAGCTGGCCAGCTATCCGGGCAAGACGTTCTCGCGGGAGCAGCTGATCGAGCAGATCTGGGGCTACGATTACGAAGGAGACGAACGGACGGTCGACGTGCACATCAAGCGCCTTCGCGAACGGTTCCCCGAGGAGAAGCACGGTTTTCGCATTACGACGATCCGCGGACTCGGCTACCGGCTGGAGGTGATCGCGTGAGCCGGGACGAGCGCGACGGACGGCCGGGCGAAGAACCGCGCGGCGCGCGATCGGAACGAGAGCGATCCGATCGGGTAAATGAAAGTTCCTGGTATGGACAGCGCGACGGACGGACGACGGCTGGCCGGCAAAGCCTGGACGAACGGCATCGGGCTCACTGGGAGATGAGACGCGAGCGCAGAGAGCAGCAGCAGCTCCGCCAGCTGGCCCGGCGCAGGGCTCAATTGGAGATGCGGGAGCGGATGCTCGCCCAGCGGCATGCTCATCGCGAGTGTATGCAGAACGACCGTCAGCCGGACAAAAGCAAGCCGCACCGCTATTCGGGCGGTCAGCCCAGGTGGTACCACGTCTTATTCGGCGTATCGGCCTTCTTTCTGTTTTTTACCCTTTGCTGGACGGCCGGCCATTATATCACCGTGTTCTTCGGCCCCTACTGGCCCTACGGACAGCTGCATCCTACGCTTCGCGACTATTTGGCGCTGGTGCTGGCGCTTTTCCTGTTCGGCTTCTCGATGACGGTCGTGCGCTGGATCGTCAAGCCGGAGCAGCGGGCGGCCAACGCCTTCACCGCGATGGTCGACGCGATGCAGCGAATGTCGAAGGGCGACTTCAACATCAACCTGGAGGCTCACCCCAAATATGCGGGCGAACTGACGGTTCTGGTCGACAATCTGAACCGGATGGCGTCGGAGCTCGGGCAGATGGAGCAGATGAGGCAGGAGTTCATCTCCAACGTGTCCCATGAGATTCAGTCTCCGCTGACCGCGATCAAAGGGTTCGCCCAGGCGCTCCGCCAGGACGGCATGGATCCGAACACGCGAGATCATTATCTGAAAATCATCGAAACGGAGAGCGAGCGGATGTCCCGGATGAGCGACAACCTCATTCGCCTGTCGACGCTCGAGTCCCGCAATCAACCGTTTCGGCTACGAACGTTCCGGCTGGACCGCCAGATCCGCCAAGCCGTGCTTAGCTGCGAACCGCTCTGGGTCGACAAGCGGCTGGAGATGGATATCCGGCTGGACGAGGTAACGCTGGAAGCCGACGAAGAACTGCTGAACCAGGTGTGGCGCAATTTGCTGCATAACGCCATCAAATTTACGCCGGAGGGCGGAACGCTTACGGTCGGGCTCGGCATTCGCGGAGACCAAGCGACGGCGACGTTCGCGGACACCGGAGTCGGGATCGCGGAAGCCGATATCCCCCATCTGTTCGAGCGCTTTTTCAAGGCCGACAAAGCCCGCAACCGATCCTTGGGCGGAAGCGGACTCGGTCTCTCCATCGTCAAGAAGATCGTCGATCTGCACGGCGGAGCCATTGACGTGGAGAGCAGGCCAGTGGAAGGAACGACGTTTACGGTCCGGCTTCCGCTGTCCGCGGTCGACTCCCTCAGACAGGCCGACGAGGCGAACGACAAGATATCCCCGCAAAGCCGGGCATAGCTTCCATGATTAGAAAAGCTTCCCTCCTACACGGAGGGAAGCAGCATTTTGATCGTATGGTTGAAAAACATCGCCTGAAGCGTGCGGGAAGAACCCGTGTTCGTTTTTTTCATCATGCATGCCAGGTGGTTCTTGAGCGTCTTCGGAGAGATGTGAAGCTCCTTCGCCAGTTCGTCGTTCCGAAGCCCGCCGATGACGAGCAGCCGAAGCACCTGCGTCTCCCTCGGCGTCAAGCCGTGGCGCTTGGCGAAAGATTGGAAGATCGGACCCAGGAAAGTCTGTTGGCTAAGCTGCTGGTGCTGAACCTGTACGCCGTCGGTCTGGATAAAGCTGTTCAACATTCTCATCTGAAAATTGCCTCCCCTTGAATATAAGCTGATACGTTTCGGCGTCGATCCCCGTCATCTCCGTACCGGCGATTTGCCGGACGCATTCCGCCCTATTCTTCGCAGCGCTTCGCCGTGGCGCGAAAAAGCCGCGCCGACCTTGTGTCTCCTCGCGTTTATGTATTCGTTTGCACCCTCGGCCGCTTGCCCGAGATCTCCGGACCTGGGAATACCTATTTCATCCACTTCACAAAACGGTTGCATCCATTATCATATAGAGGAGTCATTAATATTGTTGCTTATTGGTTGTTAGGCAATTGTTAGATTCGCTCATACTCTAACGGAGGTTTGCATGAATCGTACGCAACGATTTACAATGATGGCGGCGCTTCTTCCTTTGTTATCGTCTGCGTTGTTCTCGCTCAGCCTCGTCCTCGGCTGGCCCGTCCGGATCGGCGGCGGCGCCGCGCTCGAAGCCGGCGCCGTCTCGCTTGCCATTTCGGCCTTGGCCGCCTTCGCCGCCTTCTTCCTGCTGCTCGGCTCGGCCAAAGCGCGAAGCCGGGGCCCGGATGGCGGGGTTGAAAATGATCTTTTCTTCAGAGGAATCCTGGAATCTTCCCGGGACGCGCTCGTCTCTTTCGGACGCAGCGGCGACATCCGTTACGCGAATCCTTCCGCGATCCGTCTGTTGGGCCTTCCCGACAATCCGACCGGTTACCGCTGGTTCGATTTGCTGACGCCGGAGTCCGAAGCGAGGCTGGAAGAGATCCTCGATTCCCTCCGGCAGGTCGGATCGACGACGGAGGAAATGCAGCTGCAGGCCGCGGAAGCGGACGGATCGGCAAGAACGATCGCGTTGTCCGTCGTCGTCCGGATGCCGAAGAACAAACGCGACCTTCCCTACTACTCGGCTTTGGCCCGGGACGTCTCCGAAGTCCGGCAATTGAAGTCGAAGTATGAAGAGACGAAGCGGGAGGCCGAAAGACTCGGCCGGGAACGGGCGCTGTTCCTGGCTCGAATCAGCCATGAGATCCGCACGCCTCTCCAGGCGATCGTCAGCGTCATCCGGCAGCACGGCCATTCGGAAGGAACCGGCGCGTCCGGGGAATGGCTGGAGCAGATCGACATATCGGCGAAGAGCTTGATGCGGACGTTGGACGACTTCCTGGATTTTGCCAAATTCGATGCCGGCAGCTTCGCTTTGGAGACGGCTTGCTTTCGGCTCGAAGATTCGATCCGCCGCTGCAGCAGGACGCTTCAATCGCTGATCGGCAACAAGCCGGTGCGGCGAGTCGTCCGGATCGATCCGGATCTGCCGGCCCGAATCGTCGGCGATCCGCAGCGAGTCGAACAGGTGCTCGGCAACCTGCTCAGCAACGCGGCGCAGCATACCGATCGGGGCGCTATCGAGTTGACCGTCGAAAAGGAGGGAGATCACGACAATGGAGCGTTCATCCGCTTCTCGGTGCGCGATACCGGGACCGGGATGCCGGACGCTCTGCTCGCAAGACTGTTTCAGCCGTTCCAGCAAGCGGACGGAGCCGGCTGGAGCGGCCGCGGCGGTACGGGGCTGGGCCTCGTCAACGCCAAGATACTGGCGGAACGGATGGGCGGAAGCCTGGATGCGGAGAGCCGGCTCGGAAGCGGCTCGTTGTTCCGGTTTCGACTGCCGCTTTTCCCCGTTCCCGAGCTGCCTTCCTCCGTCCCGCATCTCGCTTGCCGCGCCATGGTTCTCGGAAGCAGCGAATCGTCCCGTTCCCTCGTGGCCGCTCTCGGTTCCTTCTGCCATGCCGCGGCCTCTCCGACGTGCGAACGCGCGCTGGCCGCTTGGGAGCGAGGTCCTTTTCATTTCCTTATTGTGGACGCGCGTTCACCCAACGCATGGACGCGGGAGGATTGGCGGGGATGGAAGCGTGAATGCGGCCGGCGAAACGTAAAAATGCTGGTTGTCGTCCCTTCGGGCGGAGTGGAGCCGCCGCAGCTGCAAGAAGGAGCCGTTCCGGAAGCGCTTTTGGCTTGGCCGCCGGACCCTCGGACCTGGTACCGCATCTTGGAGGAGCTTGCTCCGGAGACGGGCCCCTTCCCTGCTTCCCGCGGACCGAGTCCGAAGCGGGGGGCTGCCGCCCGCGTGCTGCTGGTGGACGATCACGAGATTAGCCGGATCGTCGAAGCCCGGATGCTGAAGAATCTCGGCTGCGCGGTAACGACTGCCGAGAGCGCAACGCTCGCGATTCGTCTGCTCGAAGATACGCAGAGCTCGGAGAAGTTCGACCTGATCGTCATGGATTTGCACATGCCGGAGATGGACGGGCTCGAAGCGGTCCGACGCATTCGGCGGATGCCGCATGCCCGGAAGTTGCCGATCGCGCTGCTGACCGCGGACGCGACGGCGGATCGCGCCTCTGTGCGCGAAGAAGGCGTTCAGGACGTGCTCCTGAAGCCGGTCGAGCCGGAGCGGCTGCGGGAAGCGATCGGACGGCTGCTGCCGGACGCGGTCCTCGATCGGGATCGCCGCGTTCGCCCCGAGAAGAGTTGGCTGAGAGAGCGGCCGGAATTGAACGTGCCGGCGGCGCTGGACCGGCTGGGCGGCAAAGAAGAGTTGCTTTTGCATCTGCTGCGGAAATTCCGGGAGAACTATGCCGACATCTGCAGCGTGCTAAGGGAAGATATTCGCCTTGGCCGCCGGCGCGAAGCGCGGCGCAAGCTGCATACGCTCCGCGGCTCGGCCGCCCATCTGGCGGCGGATGCCTTATTTGAGGCCGCGTCGCGGCTGGAGCGGGAACTGGGACTTGACGGACGGGACGCAGCGGAGCATCTCGGCCTGTTCGAAGACCGGCTTGGCCTGCTGCTGGCCGCCATCGGCGGGATGGAACGAAAGTACGAGCAAAGTATGAGCAACACTAACAAATCAGACATAGGTGGAGATAAGGGTTGACAAAGATTTTGGTCGTAGAAGATGATTCGCTGCTTGGCGAGATGCTGACCCTCTATTTGTCGGAGGAGCAGTTCGACGTTCGGCGCGTCGAGACGGCGAAAGACGGATACGACGCGCTGCGGCGCTTCGACCCCGATGCCATCGTTCTGGATTTGATGCTGCCCGACGCGGAAGGCGCGGAAGTATGCCGTTTTTTTCGGGAAAAATCTCCGGTTCCGATCATCGTTACCTCGATGAAGACTGCCGTCGCGGACCGGATTCGAGCCATCATGTGCGGAGCGGACGATTACCTGACGAAGCCCTACAGCGTGCAGGAGCTGAAAGTTCGAATCATGGCGATGCTGCGGCGAATCGCCGCTTATTCGCCTCCGGTGCCGTCGGCGGCGCCGGCAAGATGCCGAATCGGCCTGGATTTGGAACGGCGGACGATCGTCTTGGATGGCAGACAGATCGAGACGACCTTCTCCGAATATGAACTGATGAAGCTGTTCACGAAGCACCCGGGCCGCGTATTCAGCCGCGAGGAACTCTTGAACGCCATACGGGGCGCGGATTCCTTCGTCAACGAGCGGGCGATGGACGTGCATATCGCCAACCTCCGGCGAAAGATCGAGCCGGACGCCAAACAACCCCAACACATCAAGACCGTGTGGGGCGTCGGTTATAAGTTCATTAATTAACGGGATGAAATATTTGTGCCGCTAATTGTCTTTAAGCTTCGGCGCGAAGCAGCGCTTTATTCGGCAAGTAGTGCAGGGAACGGATGAAGCGAACGGTTCTCGTCTTCGCGCGCATGACGATCGAATGGGTCTCGGCGCGCTGCCCGGCCATGTACCGCACCCCGCCGAGGAACTCCCCCGGCGTGACGCCGGTCGCGGCGAAGATGACGTCGTCGGTGCCGACCATGTCTTCCATCGTCAAAATCCGGTACGGATCTTCGATGCCCATGGCGACGCAGCGATTGTATTCGTTCGCGTCCGCCGGCATCAGCCTTCCCTGAAGCTCGCCGCCGAGACACTTGAGCGCCGCCGCGGCCAAGACGCCTTCGGGAGCGCCGCCGGAGCCGACGTACAGGTCGATGCCCGCTTCCGGAAATGCCGGCGCCATCGCGCCCGCCACGTCGCCGTCGGACAGAAATTTGATGCGGACGCCGACTTTGCGCAGCGTCTTGATCATCGATTCGTGGCGTGTCCGGTCGAGGATCATGACCGTCAGGTCGGCCACTTTCTTGCGCAGCTCCGTGGCCGCCTTGCGCAGCGTCTCTTCGAGCGGATCCGTCAAGCTCAGCTTGCCGGCCAGCTCGGGACCGACCGCGAGCTTCTCCATATACATATCCGGCGCATGCAGCAGGTTGCCCCGATTGGCGACGGCGATCACGGACATCGCGTTGTTAAGCCCCTTGGCGACGATCTCCGTCCCTTCCAGCGGATCGACGGCGACGTCCACTTCGGGGCCTTGGCTGCTGCCGACCTGCTCGCCGATGTACAGCATGGGCGCCTCGTCCATCTCGCCTTCCCCGATGACGACCGTCCCTTTGATCGAGACGGTGTCGAACATCGCGCGCATCGCCGCCGTCGCGGCCCCGTCGGCGCTCATCTTGTCCCCGCGTCCCATCCACGGCGCGGATGCGAGCGCGGCCAATTCGGTGACGCGGACGATCTCCAGCGCAAGTTCCCTCTCCATGCTCTCTCCCCCTCGTCAGCCGACCGATGTCAGCCATTTCTCCATAATGATGCCGGCCGTCTCCTCGATCGCCTTTTCCGTCACGTCGATCACCGGGCAGCCGAGCTTGTTCATCAGCTCCGAAGCAAACCCGAGCTCGCGCTCGATTCGTTCCAGCGAAGCGTAATGCGCCTGCACGGGAAGCCCAAGCGACTTCAGCCTTTCCGTGCGGATCCTCAGCAGCCGCTCGGGCTGCATCGTCAACCCGACGATCAGGCGTTCCGCCTTCATAAACAGCTCATCCGGCGGCTTCACTTCGGGCGTGATCGGATAGTTCGCGGTACGGATCCCCTTGTGGGCCAAATAAATGCTGAGCGGCGTCTTCGACGTCCGCGATACGCCGACGAGCACGACCTGGGCGCTCAGCAGCCCGCGGACGTCCTTGCCGTCGTCGTACCGGACGGCGAATTCGACCGCTTCGATCTTGCGGAAATAATAGTCGTCCATCTCATGCAGCAAGCCCGGCTGGTACTTGGGCGAATCCTGAAACGTATCGATAAAGGCCTGCATCATCGGCCCCATCACGTCGACGGCCTTCACCTGCGCGCGAATCGCTTCCTCGCGCATCGTCTCGCGCAGCTCCGGCTGGACGAGCGTGTAGGCGATGAATCCCCCGGCTTGCGCGGCTTCCTTTACGACGGCGCGCACTTCGTCCTCGTGCTTGATGCCGCCGCAGCGCTTGATCTTGACGGCAGCGGTCGCGAACTGGCGCGCCGTGGCCCGGGCCACCGCTTCCGCCGTCTCTCCCACCGCGTCCGAGCATGCGTAAATCGTTTTTAGACGGTCGTTCGACACGGCTTCTCCCCCTGCCATGCTACAAATCCGAGGCCAATTCGACCATCGCCTGCGTAATGTTGGTCTTCGTGATCCTGCCGATCACGTCCGCTCCGTCCTGCGGATTGCCCTTGGGCCGGACGACCGGCAGGCTGTTCAATTGATGGGACATCATGCGGCGGGCCGCTTCGAGAACGGTGTCGTCCGGCCCGATCGTGACGAGCTGGGAACGCTTGGTCATCGCCATGCGGATCGGAAGGCTCGCCGCGTTCGGATGGCCGAGCGTGAACTTGAGCAGATCCTTCGGCGACACCATGCCCGTCAGCCGGCCGGACTCGTCCGTTACGATCAGGCTGCCGACATTGTCGACGAACAGGCTGATGACCGCGTCTCCGACGGTGGCATCGTCCCGCACGATGACGGGACGGCTCATGCGGTCTTTCACTTTCCACTGAAGCAGAGAGGAGTATACGGTCCTCTCCGGCTTCAGCGCTTCTCCGGGAAAATAACCGACCTTCGGCTTGGCGTCGAGCAGCCGCAGCATCACGAGAACGGACAAGTCCGAACGGATGGTCGGACGGCTGATGCCGAGCAGCTCCGCGATTTGTTCCCCGGTTATCGGTGCGCGTTCTTTCACCAGATCGACGATCTCCAGTTGGCGCGGCGTCAGTTCGATACCCGTTCCCTCCCTAGGATTGCGGGCGTGAACCCTTAGATGATCTTGAGCGGAAGCCTGCCGGCCGGCCTCATGCTTTGGACATCTTCTCCCAGTCCTTCAGGAAACGTTCGATGCCGATGTCGGTCAGCGGGTGCTTCCATAGCGTAGGCAGCAGCGAGCCCGGAATGGTGGCGATATGCGCGCCTGACAGCGCTGCCTGCTCCACATGACCGATGTTGCGGATGCTGGCGGCGATAATCTCGGCGGGCAGGTCGTACATGTCCAGCATCATGCGCAGGTTGCGGATGAGCTCCATTCCTTCGATGCCGATGTCGTCCAGCCTGCCGACGAACGGGCTGATGAACGTCGCGCCCGCTTTGGCGGCCATCAAGCCCTGCGCCGCGCTGAAGATGAGCGTCACGTTCGTCTTGATGCCTTCCTGCGCGAGCCGATGCGTCGCTTCGAGACCGGCTTCCGTCATCGGCAGCTTGATGACGACGTTCGGCGCCCACTTCGCGATATCATGCGCTTCTTTGAGCATGCCGTCGACGTCCAGGCTGATCACTTCCGCGCTTACCGGCCCGGAGACGATGCCGCAGATTTCCTGGATAACCTGCTTGAAGTCCCGTCCTTCTTTGGCGATGAGCGACGGGTTCGTCGTGACTCCGTCCACCAAGCCCAGCTTGACGATCCGCTTGATCTCTTCCACATTGCCGGTGTCCAGAAAAAACTTCATGCTTCCACTCCTCGGGACATGTTTTTGAAACGCTAAGTATGGTATATCATAAATTTAATTATGATACAATAAATAATTAATTAGCACATCATAAATAAAGAGATCGCCTACTTACGCCGCGCTCACGCCTATAGAATGCCAAATGAAAAAGCCGGGCATGCAACGAATGCGATGCCACGGCTTCTATTTTGTTCTAGGCCCGGCTGCCTCTGAACCGGAGCCATTCTTCGTATTTGGCTTGCAGAGAAGTCTTCCCGTCCGGCACATAACGATCCAACGGGAACGAAGCGGCGACGAGCCGCCGTGCCGACGCCAGGTCCGCGCAGGCGCCCGAAGCTATGAATTGCAGCAGCAAATTGCCGATGGCGCTCGCCTCCACCGGTCCGGCGACGACCGGACGGCCGATCGCGCTCGCGGTAAGCCGGCAAAGCAGCCGGTTCTGAATGCCGCCCCCGACCATGTGCAGCGCCGGGAACACGCGGCCCGTCAACCGTTCGGCCTGCTCCAGCGCCTGCCGGTAACGGAACGCGAGGCTTTCGAGAATGCAGCGGGCGATCTGCCCTTCCGTCTTCGGAACGGGCTGCCCGGACTCTGCGCAATAAGCTTGAACCTTCTCCGTCATGCCTCCCGGCGAATAGAAACGCAGGTCGTCCGGATCGATCAGGCTGCGCAGCGGCTCGGCGGCTTCCGCTTCCGCCGCCAGCCGGCCATAATCCTTAGCGGTCCCCGCTTCGTCCCATTCGCGCTTGCATTCCTGGAGAATCCACAGCCCCATGATGTTTTTGAGCAGCTGATACGTGTCCCCGACGCCGCCTTCGTTGGAAAACTCCGCTTCCATCGTCTCGGGCGTCAGCAGCGGCTCCGGCAGTTCCGTTCCGAGCAGCGACCACGTCCCGCACACCAGGTACGCGAACGACTCTCCGTCCGCCGGAACGGCCGCCACCGCCGATTCGGTATCGTGCGTTCCGACCGCGATCGCCCGGATCGGCGGCACGCCGAGCTCCTCGCACACTTCGGCGGAGAGCGGGCCGATCTCCGTTCCCGGTTGAATCGGCGGCAGGAACAGCCCGGGCGGAATGCCGAGCCGCTCCATCAGCTCGCCGTTCCATTCCCGGCGCTCCGGATGGAACAGCTGCGTCGTCGTCGCCATCGTGAACTCGCACGTTTGCTTCCCCGTGAGCAGATAGGCTAGCAAGTCGGGCGTGAGCAGCAGCGTGCGCGCCGCGTCGAGCTTGGGCGAAGCCGCCTTGCGCATCGCGTACAACTGATAGATCGTATTGAACGGCATCAGCTGCAGCCCGCCCTGCCGGAACAGCTCTTCCTTGCCGATCAGCGCCGCGACTTCGTCGATCAGCCCGTCGGTCTGCGGGTCGCGATAATGATACGGATTGCCGAGCAATTCCCCGTTCGCGTCCAGCAGTCCGAAGTCGACGCCCCAAGTATCGATGCCCAGCGATGCCGGCTTGTAGCCCTCGCGGAAGGCGCGGCGGATGCCGCGCTTGATCTCCTCGAACAGGCGCAGGATATCCCAGTGCAAATGCTTGCCGACCTGGATGGCGTCGTTCGGGAAACGATGGATTTCCGTCACGCGCAGCTTGGCGCCGCCGGCTTCCTCCCGCACAAGCTCTCCGATCAGCGCTCTGCCGCTGCCGGCGCCCAGGTCGAAGGCGATCGCCGACATAGCTCCGTCGTTCATGGCCTAGAGCCCCTCCTTCGACGCCGAATCACTTCATTTTCTGAAGCAATTGAATGCGGTACGCTTCGCTCTCCAGCGAGGCGATCTCGGCATATTCTTCGTCCGTCAGCGCCTTCGGCTTGCGGATGGCGCTGGCGATCAAATAAATCTTGGCGCTCTCCTCGACGACTTCGGTCCGGTAATACGCTTCGCGCAGGTTGCGTCCGGTCGTCACCAGGCCGTGATTGCCTAGCAGAATCGTACTGAACCGGTCCACCTCGGCGGCGACGGCGTCGGCGAGCTTGTCGGTCGTCGGCAATACGTAAGGCACGTAAGTCGTCGTACCGACGAGCGCCGCTTGGTCCGGGAACATGACCGGCAGCTTCTCTTCCACGAGCGTAAAAGCGATGCAGTAAGGCGGATGCGTATGGACGATGGCTCCGATGTTCGGATTGACCCGGTACGCGTACAGATGCATCAGCACCTCGGACGACGGGCGCAGGCCGATGTCGGTCAATTCGCCGGATTGGATGTCCACCTCGACCCATTGCTCCGGCTCGATCTCGTCCAGCGCGAAGCCGCTCGGGGACAGGTACATCTTCCCCTCGTGCTTGGCGCTGATGTTGCCGCCCGGGCCGACGACCAGCTTGTTGGCGACCGTCTTGCGGGCGTAGCGGCACAGTTCGTTGCGAATGTCTTGGCTGCTCATGCGCGGCCCTCCCCTTATTTATACAGCGGTCCGAAGTTCTCGCAGGCGCGGAAGTCGGCGCTCTCCGGATGATCGGTGCCGAACAGGCCCCATGCGCGAGGGCGGAAAATGCGTTCTTCGGCTACGTTGTGCATGCTGACCGGAATGCGAAGCATCGCCGCCAGCGTAATCAGCTCGTGGCCGATATGGCCGTAGCTGATCGAGCCGTGGTTCGCGCCCCAGTTGTCCATGACGTCGTACACGGTGCGGAAAGCGCCCTTGCCGGTCAGAATCGGCGCGAACCAGGTCGTCGGCCACGTCGGATCCGTCCGCTTGTCGAGCTTGTCATGCACGTCGGCCGGGAGATCCACCGACCAGCCTTCGGCGATTTGCAGCACCGGTCCGATGCCCTTGACCATATTCAGCCGCGACATCGTCATCGGCATGCCGCCGCGCGTCAGGAAGTCGGACGAGAAGCCGCCCCCGCGGAAATATTCGACCGAGGCCGGACGCCAGGAAGTCGCGTCCAGGCACTTCTTCGCCTCGTCTTCGCCAATCTCCCAGAACGGCTTCATGGCCGGCTTGCCGTCCCTCGTCTGTTCGCCCGAGCCGTCCAGCGCAGCCGAGCCGGAGTTGATCAGGTGCAGCAGGCCGCAGGCCGCGTCGCCGGACAGCTTGTGGCCCGTCACGCGCTCCACCGAAGACGGGCTCCAGTATGTGCGAACGTCCGCGAAAATTTGCGCGGTATTCGTCAGCAGGTAGCCGAGCAGCATGACGACGCCGTTGAGGCTGTCGTTCTCGGTCGCGACCAGATATGGCGAGCGGATGCCGTTCCAATCGAAGGAAGAGTTCAGAATCGCTTCCAGGAAGTCTCCGTTCGGGAAGTGGTCGGTCCACTGGCGCTGGCCTTGGAAGCCGGACACGATCGCGTTGTGGCCCATTGCTTCTTCGCCGAAGCCGAGCTCGGCCAGACGCGGATTGCCGACCATCAGGTCGCGGGCGATGATCGCCATCTTGACGACAGTCTCCCAATCCTGATTCTTGCACTCGCGGGACTTCTGCAGCTGCGCCGGATTGTTGTCCGGTCCTTCGGCGCAGTTCGTCTTGACCCAAGCAAGCGCTTTCTCGAATTCCGCGGGATCGTAGATGCCTTCATCCATGCGGCGGACGAATTCCGACATATCGATGTACTCGTTGCGCATGCCGAGATATTCTTGGAAAAACGTATCGTTCACGATCGATCCGGCGATGCCCATCGAGACGGAGCCCATCGACAGATACGACTTGCCGCGCATATAGGCGACGGCGAGGCCGGCCTTGGCGAAACCGAGCAGTTTGCCCTTGACGTCTTCCGGCACGGACGTGTCGCCCGAGTCCTGAACGTCCTCGCCGTAGATGCCGAACGCCGGGAGGCCTTTCTGCGCGTAGGCGGACAGAACGGCGGCCAAGTAGACGGCGCCCGGACGTTCCGTGCCGTTGAAGCCCCACACGGCCTTCGGGATGGCCGGATCCATGTCCATCGTCTCCGTGCCGTAACACCAGCAAGGCGTCACCGTGATCGACACCCCGACGCCTTCCCTGCGGAACTTCTCCGCGGAGGCTGCCGCTTCGGCGACGCCGCCGATACACGAATCCGAGATGACGCACTGTACCGGCTCTCCGTTCGGATAGCGCAGGTTCTCGGACAGCAGCGCCGCCACCGCCTTCGCCATGTTCATCGTCTGGTCTTCCAGCGATTCGCGCACGCCTTTGCGGCGGCCGTCGATCGTCGGCCGAATGCCGATCTTGGGGAATCCCCCTTGCCAACGGTGTTGTTGATCTGCCATATTCATTCCTCCATTCGGATGGTTGATGTTACCGATAACTCTAAAGTAACAACGTTGCGTCTTGCTGTCAATGCTCGATTTCGGTAAGATAGGAACAGCGAGGCGGCGCATCGCGCCGTCGCGCGAAGGAAGCGGACTTTTTCCCGAAAATCGGCGGATCGGACTACGGGAATCGGTTCGGAAGGAGTCAAGCGGATGGTCACGATCTACGACATTGCGGCACGGGCGAACGTCTCGGCGATGACCGTGTCGAGAGTTATCAATAACACCGGCCGTATCAGCGAGAAGACGCGCGCCAAAGTCAAGCGCGTCATGGAAGAGCTGAACTATGTGCCGAACCAGATGGCCCGAAGCCTGGTGCTGCAGCAGACCCATCTGCTTTTTTTGCTGATTGCCGATATTACGAACCCGTTCTATACGACGCTGGCCCGGGGCGCCGAGGACGCCGCGCGCAAGCTGGGGTTCCGGCTGCTGTTCGGCAACAGCGACGAGAACGGGGACAAAGAACAAGAATATATGGACACCCTGCTCAAAATGCGGGTAGACGGCTTGCTGGTCGCCCCGGCGGGAGACGCTTCTCTCCCCCATCTGGAGACGCTGCGTAGGCATCAAGTGCCGTTCGTGCTGCTCGATCGCGAAGTGCCGGGCGTGGAGAGCGATATCGTGCTCGGCGACAGCAAGGAAGGCGCCCGCCAGCTCGTCCGGCACCTGTCGGAGAACGGGCATCGCCGCATCGCGATGATCAACGGCGCGTTGACCGTTTCTTCGGCCCGTCAGCGGTTCGAAGGCTACAAGGAAGCGCTGAAGCTGAACGACCTGCCCTACTCGGAGGAGTACGTGCTGGAGACGAGCTTCGGTCCCCGCGCCGATCTGTCGGAGATCGACCGCTGGCTCGGCCGCATGGATCCCCTGCCGACGGCGATCGTCGCCGGAAACAACGTGCTGGCGGTGGAAGTGATCCGCACGCTGAACGCGCGCGGTCTGCGGGTGCCGGAAGACATCTCGCTCGTCTGCTTCGACGACCTGGCCTCCTATGCCGAGATCGATCCGTTCGTGACGGTCATCTCGCAGCAGGCGTATCAGTTCGGCTATCTCGGCATGCAGATGTTGATCGACCGGATCCGGAATCCGGAGGAAGCGGGACCGTGGAAGAAGATCGTTCTCCCTTCCGAGCTGATCGTCCGCCGGTCCGTCAAAGCGGTTCGGTAGCGGACAGCCTTTTAAAATAATCCGCAACGACCTCGCGGAATTCCAGAGCGGCCCGTGAAAGGTACCGGTTCTTGTTCCGCAATAAAGCGATCTCCCGTACCAATGCGTGATTCTCTACTTCGAGATAATGAACTGGCTCTTGCGGGATTCTCGCCGTGCTTGGGATGAAGGCGATCCCGATCTCGGCTTCGACAAGAGCGCTTAGCCGCGCAGGCTCGTCCCCCTCATAAACGTACTTGGGCTCGAAACCGGCCTCCTGGCAAAACGAGTCCAAAAAATCGCGGGCGCCGTAGCCTTTCTTGACGCCGACAAAGGTTTCGTCTCTTAGTTCCGCGAAGGTTACGCTGCTGCGGCCGGCCAGCCGGTGCCCTTTGGGAACCGCTACGAGGATGGGGTCGACGAACACGACTTGACATTCGATGTCATCCTCTTCAACAGGGGGCGAAGACAAGCCGAAATCGACTTCTCCCCGATGAAGAAGCGCAACCATCTTCTGCATGCTCACCATTTGCACATGAAATTGGATATGCGGCCGCTTTTTCCGAAACTCCCGAAGGATATTCGGCAAAGAACTCGCAGTGGTCACCGCCAATTCCAGAGTGCCGTGTTCCGGACCGGACAAATCGCTAAGTTCCTGCCTTCCCTGTTCCAACTCGAACAAAGCTCGTTCCGCTCGGCGAAGGAACTTGCTTCCGAACCCGTTCAAACGAAGCTTCCTTCCAGCCCGGTCGAACAGCGGAACCCCTAGATCCTCCTCCAGGCGCTGAATCGTTTTGCTCAGTGACGATTGGGTGACGTGCAGGCTTCGAGCAGCCTCGGTCACATGCTCCAACCGGGCTACCGCGAGAAAATATTGCAGCTGAAGCAGCTCCATGCCGACCCTCCCTTATTCCTTTCAATCCATAAAATCATAGCACAAAATGCGTTGGAGTAAATGCAAGGTTTCCGGTAAGCTGATCTCATCACGCTTATGGGGGAACTTAAAAAAATGAATGCTCGCGGCACAGGATTGATGATATCCGTTGGACTGGGGATCTTGTTGAACCCCTTGAATTCTTCGATGATTTCCGTTGCGATCGCAAGGCTGCAGCAGGTGTACGGCCTGAACTATTCCGCCGTTTCCTGGATCATCTTTTCGTTCTATATTGCGAGCGCGGTCGCTCAACCTGTCGTAGGCAAGGCGAGCGACTTGATCGGCCGCAGACGGATCTTCCTTACCGGTCTTGTCGTTTCCTTCGCCGCCTCGCTGCTTGCTCCCTTGTCGCCGAATTTCGGATGGCTGATCGTAGCCCGCGTCGTGCAATCGATCGGAACCAGCATGATGGTTGCGGTCGGAATGGCTCTTGTGCGGATTCATATGACGGAGAAGCAAGGGTCCGCGCTGTCCGTCTTGTCGATTTTCATCTCCGGCGCCGCGGCCATCGGCCCGTTCGTAGGCGGGGTTCTGCTTCAGTGGTGGGATTGGCAGGCGATCTTTATCGTCAATCTTCCTTTCGTTGCGGCGAGCTTTCTGCTGGCATGGAGGATGATTCCCGCAGACGATCCGGCAGAGTCCGCTGCACGCGGCAAGATGTCCTGGCGAAAAGGGTTGGAATGGATGGACGCGACAGGAGTGCTTCTCTTCACGATCGGTCTGGTTGCGCTTCTCGTCGCAGTGCTGTCGACCCAGTCATCCGGGCAGCTCTCCATCCGAAATCTGGCGACCGGCTTGCTCGGACTCGCAGCGCTGGGGTTATTCATAAGTCATGAGTTCAAAACGGCGTCGCCCTTCATTCCTTTGCGCACCTTTGCGCGTTATCCCGCCCTGACTTGGGTCAACGTTCAATTCGTCCTCGTGAACTTGCTTTTTTACGCGCTTTTTTTCGGGCTTCCGTCCTATTTGCAAACGGTGCGCCATGTCGGCGAATTTCATACGGGAATTCTCATGCTGACTTTAGGCCTCTGCTCGCTCGCCGCTTCGCCGATCGCGGGACGGTGGATCGATCGCTCGGGGCCGAAGCCGGCCTTGGTGCTCTCCGCTATCTTGATGACATTGGGTTCCTTATGGCTCGCGACTTTGAATTCGACCTCGCCGGTCGTCAGCGTAAGTCTGGCGCTGGCTGCTTTCGGCATTAGCAACGGGCTGAACACGGTCGGCATGCAGGCGGCTTTGTTCCAAAATTCTCCGAAGGAAATAGCGGGCGTCGCTTCCGGACTGTTCAATACATCGAGATATTTGGGCACTATGCTGTCTTCCTTGTTGACGAGCGTCGTTATGGCGGGGCAGTTCAGCGCCGGAGGGTTTCGGCGGCTCGGAATAATTCTCACGGTCCTTGCAGCGGTATTGATCTGGATGAATCTGCGGCTTCGGAAGGACAGACAACGGAACAAGTAGCGAAAAAACGGCATCGTTCCTAATCGGGAACAATGCCGTTTTTGTCAGGCCGCGCTGGATATGGAACGGGTTCTTCTCGCCTGAAGCGATCGGAACGTGCCGATCGTGGCGGCCAGCCAGCAGCCGCTGAGCAGATAGCCGCCGATGACGTCGCTCGGGTAATGAACGCCAAGGTAGATGCGGCTGGCTCCGATCGCGAGAATATAGACGGCGGCGACGGCCGCGATCAGCGCTTTCCCCCATCCGTTTCTCACGTGCCGCCACAGCAGGTATACCGTAATTCCGTACAAGCTGAGCGCCGCCATCGCATGGCCGCTCGGGAAGCTGTAGCCGGCTTCCTCTGCGATTCGGTGCAGCGAAGGGCGCTCTCGGCCGACCGCGTTTTTGACCGCCGTATTAAGCAAAGTCGAGCCGCCGAGCGCCATTACCACCATCAGCAGCTCCCATCGGCGGCGCAGCGCGAAAAAGAGAAAAGCCATGACCAGAAGCGCGGCTCCCACTACCGGCTTGGTTCTGCCCGAAGCGGAGAGAGCTTCCGCGAGCCGGGTCATGCCCGGCGATTCCATCCCCTGCCAGAAGCGGATCTGCCGCAGATCGAAGGAATAAATCCGATGCGTGTCGATCAGCAAGGCGAACGCTCCGAAAGCAAGGAGACAGATGAAGCTGATCAGCCACGCGCGGCGCGGGCCGGTCGATTTGTTCAATGTGTATCCCCCTCGAAACGAACCGTGATTTGAATGATCTCGGAACGGCTGGCGAGCCGGATCGGCGGCCCCCACGTGCCGTAGCCCGAAGAGACGAAAGCGTGCATCTGCTTCTTGCGCAAATAACCCCAGTCAAGCTCGAACATCCGGCGCGTAATCCAATGGTTCGGCGCCATCTGCCCCCGATGAGTGTGGCCGGAGACGAGAATGTCGACGCCGGCGGCCGCGGCCAGGTCGTACCGGGTCGGTTGATGATCCATCACGATGATCGGCAGCCAGTCGTCGAAGGAAGAGACGAGTTCCGCGATCGGCAGCCGGCCTTGCGGTTCCATCGATTCGGCCGTTTTGTCCTTGCGCCCCGCGATCTGGATCGCCCCTCCGACCGTGACGGTCTCGTCCTGAAGGACGGGGATGCCGATCTGCCGCATCTTCTCGACGTATTCGGGAATGTGGCCGCCGTAATATTCATGGTTGCCCAGCACCGCGAATACGCCGTATTTGGCTTGCAGCCGGGCCAGTCGGCTGCTCATGTCGCGGCGCAGAAAAGGCTCGACGGTGTCGTCGATAACGTCGCCCGCCAGCAGCACGACGTCCGGCTTCCAATCGTTCACGAGCGGCAGCAGGCGGTCCAGATGGCGGTTGCCGACGACATTGCCCAGATGGATGTCGGAGACGACCGTAATCTTTAGCTGCTTCAGGTTCCCGGCCTTCTTGTCGACTTGAATGTCGTAATGGCGCACGATAGGGCTCCAGGCGTTGCGGGATCCCCAGACCATGAGCGCAACGAGCAGCGCGAGAACGGCGAAGCCTTCCACGATCGCGAAAGTGCGGGAGAACGCTCCCGCCAGCCGGGCGATGCCGGCAACGAGATCCGCCGCAACCAGCAGAATCAGTCCGAATTCGATCACGGCGAAATAATAGGAGCCGATCACCTTGAACAGACGGAACAGGGATCTTGGACGAACCGGGATGCGGCCCAGCAAATACGAGAACGCGATCAGATAGAGTATAATCCAATAGAGCGCGGGCGGCACGTCCGCTCCCAGCAGATGCAGGAAATAAGTCCCGTGCCAACCGAGATAGAAGCTGACGACGGCGAAAATCAGGAGAACGGGCAGCAGAAAAAAGACGATTCGTCTCAACATCCGGTCGCAGCACCTCATCTACGATTCATGATGGAAAATATTATAGCACATTCGGCCCGAGGCCGAACGTCCCGGTTAATTCTCGATCAACCGGGTCGGCGACGACCGATACAGCAGCTTGAGCCGGTGAAGCGCGCGCGTGCAGCCGACATAGAGCAGCTTGGCGTCCCGAGGACCGTAGGCCGAATCGTCCGCGTCCGCCAGCAGCACCGCGTCGAACTCCAGCCCCTTGGCCAGATAGACCGGGACGATCGTCAGCCCGCCTTCGTACGCCTGCTGATCCGCGCTCAGCAGCGCGCTCTCGATTCCCCGCTCGCGCAGGCCGGCGTGCAGCTCCCGGCACGTCTGCGCCGTCCGGCACAGCACCGCGATCGTTCCGAGCTCCGTCCGCTCCCGCCAGGCCCGAAGCGTTCGCGCCGCGGCGTCCGCGAGATTGCCGTCGCCGATCGCCTCCGTCTCGACCGGATCGCCGCTTCGGAACACCGGGACGGCCGGCTTGACTCCGCCATCCATCCCCTTCAGAATCCGGTTGGCGAATTCAATGATCTCCATCGTCGAGCGGTAGCTGCGGTCAAGCTCGTAATAGGCAGTCTCTTCCGGCGCGAACAGTTCGGTCAGCTCGGACCAGCGCCTGATGCCGGCGTAGTCGTGGATGCCCTGCTGCAGGTCGCCGAGCACGGTCATCGATGCCCTACGCTGCACGCGCCTCAATACCGCGAGCTGCAGCGGGGAATAGTCCTGCGCTTCGTCGATGACGATGTGGTCGTACGGCTTCTCTTCCGTCCCGAAGAGCCGGAGCTGCACCAGCGCGAGCACGGCCAGGTCTTCCGGGTCCACCTCGGCCGGCTTGCGCTTGCCGCCGCCCTTGGGCAATGCGAATTGGCTCGGGAACGCGGCCGCATACCACTGCACCGCGCTCGGAGCCGGAAGCTTCGCCGCGTATGCCTTCCATTGGGCCGTCGCTTTGGACTTGACCGTCTTGTCGCTCCAGCGGACGCGCCCGATCTGGATCTCCATCCACCGCTTCAGCCGGTTCAGCAGCCGCTCCCGCCGTTTCAGAACCGGCTCGTCCGCGGGTTCCTCGCGGAACCAGCCGCGGATGTGGGCGGCTTCCAGCCGAAGCCCGGGTTCCGGGCTGAACGGGAGATCGGGGATCAACTCCTCTTCCCATCGGTCAAGCGCCTCCTCCAGGCGGTTCAGGAACGAGAGGCTCCCTTTGCGCCGGCCCGGCGCCTCGTCCTTCTCCCGATCCGTCACCGGGCGTTCGAACCAGCGCTCCAGCGTGTCCGTACCGGGTTTGAGCGCGACGCCGCCGCCCAGCAGCTCCATCGCCCAGTCCGCGAACGTCGTCTGGCGAATGTCGCCGACTCCCAACTCGGGCAGCACCCCGGATATGTAGCCCAGGAACATCCGGTTCGGAGCAAGAATCATCATCCGGTCCGCCCGTACTTTGTCCTGGTAGCGGTAGAGAAGGTATGCCAGCCGATGGAGCGCGACCGTCGTTTTGCCGCTTCCGGCGACCCCCTGGATGAACAACGCCCTGTTCTTCTCCGTCCGGATGATCGCGTCCTGCTCGCTCTGGATCGTCGATACGATGTCCCGAAGCTTGTTGTCCTTGCTCTCGCCCAACCGGTGAAGCAGGAACTCGTCCGTGACCGCGCCGGTATCCTCCTGTCCTTCCGTATAGCTGTCGATGACCCGCTGCAGCTGCCCTTGGCGGATAAGCAAATTGCGCTTCAGCGCGATCGTGCCTTCCACCGTGCCGTCCGGCGATTCGTACGACACGTTCGGATCTCCTCCGGCGAATGAATAGAACAAGCTGGATACCGGCGCACGCCAGTCGACGACGAGCGGATGCCGGCCCGCTTCCTCGCCGACGCCGGCTTTGCCGATATAGAGCGGCACGTTCGCGGCCGCGCCTTTCTCCCGGAAATCGAGCCTGCCGAAGTAAGGCTCCTTGGCGGCCGTCTCCAGCCGGCGCTTGCGCTCCTGGCGCAGCTCGTCCAGCGTTTGCTCGGTGAAGTCGTTGCCGACATACCGGGGGCCGATGCCCGCAAGCTGCGAGCGGATCTCCGCGTTCACCCGCTCCAAGTACCGTTCTTCCTCCAGAAACTTCAGATCCTGCGACACGTCGTTTCCTCCTTGTTTCTAAACCTTATTTCAAAAAGGGGCAAAATGGTTATATAATGGTTACGATACTTCTCAACTTCAACCGAATCCAGAAAGAGGTGCTTTCCCATGTACTCCAAACTGCTTGTCGCATTCGACGGCTCCAATCTGGCCAACAAAGCGCTCCGCCACGCCGTGGAGCTGGCCGGCCGCTACGATGCCAAGCTCGTCGTCATTCACGTTTACGAAGTGCCGATTCTGAATTCGGGGGATATGCTCATCGCGGCGCCGGAGGAGTGGAGCCGGCAGTACGCCGATCATTCGGTCAAAGTGCTCGATTCGGCGAAGAGTCAAGTTCCGTCCGAGCGCGGAGCCGAGTTTAAGCTGCTCCAGGGCAATCCGGCGCAAACCATCCTGGAGACTGCGGCGGACTGGGGTGCCGATCTGATCGTCATGGGCAGCCGCGGACTCGGCGGCATTCGCGAATTCGTGCTCGGCAGCGTCAGCCATAATGTCGTGCAGCATTCGAAAGTTCCGGTGCTGGTCGTAAAATAACCCCGCAAACGATAGGGATCAATGAAGCGCGTCTTGCGCGCGCCGAACGCAAAAGGTTGGACGGAAGCGAGCATCCGCCCAACCTTTTTTTTGCGCTTGGCTTCAGCCTTCCCCCAAGCGACCCTCATCCCTATTCTTCGCGCCACGCCGCTTCCGCCGCGTCGATCAAGCTTCCGAACAGCTCATCGTCCGTTTCCAGCGCGTCTTCCACCGCTTCGATCTCTTCCTCGCTGCCCGATTCGTTCAGGAAGAACAGGGAATGGCTCCATTCCGAGCCCTTATCGCTCTGTAGGGTCGCCTCGTAGGGCTGCTTGTGCCCTTCCGCCTCGAACTGCACGTGAGCCACATAGCCGTTCACTTCGTCATAGCTCGTTCTTGCTCCCAGAATGCGAAGCTTCATCCGCTCGAATCCGTCCTTTCCGTCGATCGATTTCCTTTATCATACCAAATCCCCGGACAAGCTTACAGTCCTCCGCTTATTTTGCATTCTTCTCAAAAAGGTTGCAATTCTTAAGAAATTCTCATCTTCTTTTCATCTAGCTTTAAGATTAGCGGCGCGGCAAGCGTTTTCTTCTAATAGGAAATTATTATCTATTTTAAACGTGATATAGTAGTTTTACATCATAGATTCCAGGAGGGACCGCATGAAACTCAACACCAAGCTCTTCAAAATTGTAGCCGCCGCTTCGATCGCTTTCACCGTCTTGTTCGGAGGCATTGCGGAATTCACGCCAGCCCACGCAAGCGCCGCGACCGTTTCGGCCTCCAGCAAAGCCAGCAAAATCATCGCTAAAGCTAAAACCTATATGGGGCGCCCCTATAAATTCGGAGCGAAGACCGGCAACACCTCTTCGTTCGACTGTTCTTCGTTTACCCAATATTTGTACAGGCTGTACGGAGTTTCGCTGCCTCGCACTTCTAAAGCTCAATCCAAAGCGGGACGTTATGTATCCAAGTCCAATCTGAAGCCGGGAGATCTTGTATTCTTCTATTCTCCGGTCCACCACGTCGCCATTTATATCGGCAACGGCAAGATCATTCATACGTACGGCAAGCCGGGCGTCACGATCAGCAGCATCAATTCGGGCTGGTGGAAGACTCACTACGCGACGGCAAGACGGGTTCTGTAAGCAGCTTCAATATAATTTGGACTTCAATTTTCCGGTCGTGATCAAATGGACGGTGACGGAAGCTCGCACAGGCAGCTTCTCGATCGCCGTCTTTTCTTTTTGCATCCTTTTCCAGTCGGCCAAGCGGAAGCGATACAACGTCTCTTCAAGACCGAACAGATCCGCTCCGCGCGAACGGGCGATTTCACGAGTCGTCTCGATTTCGCTGCGGATTTCTTCTGCCGCCAATTTCTCAAGCTCCCGGTTCGAGGCGGAATCGATCAATTCCCGGACCGAAAACTGAACCGACAAACGCAAATCGAAGGCTCCGCCTCCTTGCCGTATGTACCGAACACGGCCTTTCGCCTTCTGGACGACGGCGGTTCCGATCGTCTGTCCGTCTCTGCGAATCGGGAACGTATAATCTTTTATCGCGCCTTGAAACCATCTGGCGCCGCTTAGCTCCTCCTCGCTGAATTTGCCGATGTAACGCTTGCCTTCAATCACGAATGCACCGTTAAAATAGGGCAGCTTGATCTGGCGCGAAGAGCTCATCCAATGGGGAGTGCCGATGTCCAAATTCGGGATGAACGCAGTTCCGGTACCCTTCGTGAACGTTCGGACCATTTTCTGCAAATCCCAATGGTTGTGAAAAGCTTTGCTGTATTTATTCGAATTCGGTTGGTAGATATCGGTGTTAAGCGGCGATTTGCTTACAAGTTCGCTCACCTGGAACAAATCCGGAATTTCGCTTGACGTTCCCATCAGGTTAACCGTATAACGCACGGCACGGCTCCGATTGAGGCTGTCCAGCACGTCCTGCATGCGGGGCGCGGCCGACTCCGATACGATTAATGTCATTAAATGATCGACATTCGGCTCCATCTGCATCGTGCGAAACAATTCGTCGAGCGCCAAGTTCGGCGTCGGACCTTCCGCATGTCCGACGAACGATACCGTTTTCCCATCTGTCCCGTTCTCCTTCTTGGCTGCCGCGGATACGTCGACAATGTGAGCGAACGCTTCGAACTGTTTGGAATCGGTTTTGTAATCGATGCCGAGCGCCGTAATGTAATGAAGATCCTGCAGGGTCACCTCGTCCCAACAAGAAGTCAGAAGCAAGCAGCAAGGCAGAAGCAGCGCGATTCGCAAAAAATTTTTCCGCATATTCGCTACCTTTTCCTTCTATTGGCGTTCTTGACGGGACCGTACGGCTTGCCGGCCAGCCGCGTGGGCAGTTTGAAGAAAGTGGATGGAAGTTTTCGGAAAGAGATCGGCGCGATCGGGAACAAGTATGGTTCTCCGAACGAGCGCAAGGAGACGAGATACATCAGAAGGGCCAAGAGGCTGACGAAGAAGCCGAACATGCCGAACGTCATGCTAAGGAACAGGACGAACAGGCGAGCCAGCGTCACCGCTCCCGACAAGGAGACGTTGACCAGCGTAAACGAACAGACGGAAGTGAGCGCGGACACGACCAGCATGGTCGGCGACGCCATCCCCGCGCGGATGGCGGCGTCTCCCACGATGATCCCTCCGACCACGGCGACCGTCTGACCGACGGCCTTCGGCAGCCGGACTCCCGCTTCGCGAAACACTTCGAACATCGCCAGCATGAGCAGCATCTCGATCGTCGTGGACATCGGGAGGCCGATCCGGGACATGATGATGGTGGACAGCAGCGGGAACGGAAGCTGATCGATGTTGTAGGCGGAGAGCGCGACCCAGAAGCCCGGCAGAAAAAGCGTCGTGAACAGGGCGACGATCCGGATGATCTTCTCCAGCGAAGCGTAATAATATGGAGTGTAGTTGTCCTCCGGAGAACGAAGAAGGCTGAGCAGATTGATCGGCGCGAGATACACGAGCGGAACGCCGTCCATCATAAACAGGATCGATCCGTTCAGCAGCGCGAACGTCGCGGAATCGGGCCGTCCCGCGTAATCGATCTGCGGGAACAGGCTGATCGATACGTCCGACAGCATCTCCTCGATCTCTGCCGCTCCGTTTAACGCCCGCACATGCACGTTGCGAATTCGTTTCCGCCCTTCTTCCACCCAACGCGGCTTTGCCATTCCTTCCAGGTAGAGCATGGCCACGTCGGTCCGCGTCTCGGTTCCGACCGTGAACTTCTCGATTTTGAGATCGGCCGTCTTCACTCTCTTGCGGATGAGCGCGAGATTGACCGCCAGCTCTTCCACGAAGCCGTCCTTCGGCCCTTTGACCGAGATTTCGGTGCTGGACTCTTCCGGCTGCCGGCCGGGAAGCTTGGCGATGGAATAGGCGAGCACGTCCTCTTTGCGGAACACCAGCAGGCTCCCCGAGAATAGCAGGACGAATATCTTGCTTCGGTTCTCCGCATCGTCCGCGGGAAGCGCCTCGAACGGGAACAAGTCGGCGACAGGTTCGCCTGCCGCCATTGCCCGTCTCATTCGCGGAATGATCGACTCCTTCAGCAGCCTGTCGTCGATAAGCTGGTCCGCATAAGCGATCGCGATCTCTTCGCCGTTGGACTCGCGGAGGCGATGCACGATGACGTCGTTGCAATTCCTCATGTCGGCATCGAACCACTCATGCCCGCTCTGGGACATCCCCTTCGCCTCCTTTGTCCGTCGCGTGGATCATCGACAATAGGAACAAAAACAGGAACAAAGCCAAAAAAGCATACATAGATACAGGCAAATAGCGCGAGAAAAAATAAAACTCCGCCGCGTCGCCGAACGGATAAACGGACGTAAAGATCGCCATGATGCCAATCGCGGCGCCGATGACGGCCCTTTTTTTCCGGCTGCGGATCCCCGTCAAATCAAAGATCAAGCATAAGGAAGCCGAGGTTCGAACGAACGAACCGCAAAGCCATTGATAAATCGCGAAAAAATCGACATGCTCGATATACTTCCCGAGCTGTACGAGCCGCCATTGGGCGAAGGCGGGAAACCGTTGCTCCATCGCTTCGCCCGGGCCGAACTCGCTGATCGCGGCAGCCACCGGACCGAAACACAATAAGGAAATGAACAGTCCGGTCGCGATCAAATGACGGCGTCGGAACGGACGGTTTACATACCCGGCCAATACCACGAACAGCATCAGCTCGACATAGCCGCCGCCGACGTAAATCATCCCATGCCCGATCGGGGACCAGCCGTTCTCCAGAATCGGCAACAGCTGTAAGTAATCTTTGCGGGGGATGTTGGCGCTGGCCACGAAGATACCGAGAGCCGATACCAACGGAAGCAGAAAACAAGACATATAAACGATGATGTGAAGCCCCAAGGTGCTCCCCGCAATGCCGAGCGCGACGAAAACAAACGAAGTGACGAGCTTCGGGGTCTCCGGCAAGTAGGTGGTGGAACTCCAGTTGACCGTATCGACGCATGTAACGATAATTATCATGAACAGGAGAACGACAAGGATGCCGACGACCGCATGCTTGCCGACAGTTCCTGCGCGATGCTTCAGCCAATCGGTGAAAGGCAGGCTGCCGATCGAGCGCATGATCGGGTACATCATGAGCAGCCATAGCGGCTGCAGCGCGGATACGGCCAGAATGGCCAGCCAGGCGTCGCGGCCCGACGATTGCAGAACCAGGGGACCGATGAGAACGTGATTGAGCAATCCGATCGACAGCAGCATCATCATAATGCACGGAATTCTTCCGAACCGGACCCAGGGAACGTTCATGGCAGACACCTCCCGCTGTTACGCTCCCCCTGGAATGGTTATTTTATGCAACCGGCAGTTCCAAAAAAAGTCTCCGGCTCGTCCGAGGACGAACAGGAGACTTCCACGTTGCCAATATGGTTGCTCTCAACGCCGCAGCGGCGCGTAACCCGCGCGGATCGGTTCCGCGCATTCCGGAGCTTCCCGCGTCCGGTCGTTGATGTAGCCGCCGACCGGATACATCTCCATCTCGTCGGCGGGCAGCTCCCGAACGTGATGGAAGACCGTGCGGTATTCGACGTTCGTCTCGCTGAGCCAAGCGTCGATACCTTCTTCGTCCAGCATGGCCGGCATCCGGTCCACATAGCTTTGAGCGACACGGTTCGGCGCGGTCGAGATCATCGTAAACGCGCGAATCTCTTCTCCATCCACGCGCGGCCACCGCTCGTAGAAGCCGGGAATGCCGAACGTGCGCCGGTCTTTGAACACGAAGCGGATCGGCTGGTGCACCTTGCCTTGGGACAGCCAGCCGTAGAAGCCGCTGCACGGAATGACGCACCGCTGTTTGTTGACGATCCGGCGGAAGATCGGCCGGTCCGCGATCGCCCGGCCGTCCGCCAGCACCGCGTCTTTGGACCAATAGGGCATCAAGCCCCAGCGATGATCGTCAAGAATGCGCTGCTTGCGGTATTCGTAAACGACGGGAACCGATTGCGTCGGCGATATGTTGTATTTCGGCACGTACGACGTGACAACTTGTCCGATCCGGAATTGCTCGACGACGTCGGGAAGCCCGGCTGTCAAGGAATAGCGTTCACACATGGGAAGCACCGCCTTTGGGCTTGATCTCTTCCCAGTATTCGCTTCCGTTGTCATCTTATACTAGCGCTTCCGCGCTTTTTACGCCTCCTGCGGGTGTCCGTCCTCCACGAGTTCCACCGCCGCGGCGTTCGCTTCCACCTGGGCCGCGTCCTTGCAGCCGGGAATGACGCAGCTTACCGCCGGATGCTTCAGGCACCATGCCAGCGCCCATGCCGCCATGTCCGTGCCTTCCGGCACTTCGCCGCTCCGGATGCGCTCGACTTCGCTCAGCAGCCGGTCCTGTTCGGCCGTATCACGGCGCGAACGGACATCGTTGCTGCCGAAGCGGTCGCCGGGACGGTACTTTCCGCTCAGAAACCCGCTGGCCAGCGGCACCCTTGCCAGGACGCCCAGATTTTGCGCTTCGCAGGAAGGGAACACTTCTTCTTCGGGCGCGCGATCGAGCCGGTTGTAAACGACCTGAATCGTCTCCGCGTTCACGGCGGAAGCCCGCGACGTCTGGTACACGTTCCGGTTGGAACCGATCGAGATGCCCAGGTGCCGGATTTTGCCCGCTTCCACCTGGCGGTTCAGCGCATCCCACAGCCCGTCCGTGTCGAACGAGGCGTCCGGACCGGAATGGAACTGGTAAAGGTCGACGTAGTCCGTCTTCAAGGAGCGCAGAGACGCCTCCAGCTGCCGCACCACGTCGTCCGGCCGGTACGAATCGGTCCGTTCGAACGGACCGTGGAAGTGATGGCCGAACTTCGTCGCCACGAGCCAGTCCCCGCGATTCCCTTCGATCGCTTCGCCGACGAGAGACTCGGAGAGATGATCCCCGTAGCATTCCGCCGTATCGATCAGGTTGATGCCGACTTCCCGCGCCTTGTCCAGAATCGCCGCCGCTTCCTTGCGATCGTAAGAGCGGCCCCATTCGCCGCCGAACTGCCACGTGCCGACGCCCACGACCGACACTTTAAGGCCGGTCTTGCCCAGCTTCCGGTATTTCATTACTCCGCCTCCCTGTTTTAGGCTTCTACCCGAACGGCCGTCCCGCTGACGGCGACCATCAGCATCCCTTCGCGAACCACTTCATAGTCGACGTCTACGCCGACGATCGCGTTCGCATTCATGCGTTCTGCTTGAGCCACCATCTCGCCGATCGCGATCTCGCGCGCTTCCTTCAGCTTGTTCTCGTAGCTGCCGGACCGTCCGCCGACGACGTCGGTGATGGAAGCCAGGAAGTCCCGGAAAATGTTCGCGCCCATGATCGTCTCGCCGTTTACAATGCCGTAGTACGCGGTAATGCGGTACCCCTCCACGTTCGGGGTCGTCGTCACCAGCATGTCGTGTCCTCCTCGAATCGGATGATCGCAAGCGCGACGCGCCGGTCCCTTCGCGGGCCGGCGCGTCGCGAACGCCCCCTTATTTTACCATACCGCGGCGCCAATCACATCCGCCGCCGGACGGTTACATGTCTCCGCTACGATAAGTACCGGCTCGTTCCAAGGCCGATCTCGTACTGCTCCAACGCCCGGGCGCGCATCTCGTCGTCGAAACCGTCCAGTTCGCCGAGCAGAAGCGAACGGTCGTGCTCCGTCTTCTCGGCTCCGGCATAGAGCAGCCATTGCGCCAGGTCGTCCGCTGCGCGCGTACGGTCGAACATGCGGTGGTAATAGATCGACGCCCGTTCCAGGTAGAACCGGGGTTCGAACGGATTGCGGCCGATCGCCCGGTCCAGCGAGAGGATCGCATCGTCATAGCGGCGCATCCGGGAATAGATCGCGGCCAGATTGAAGTGGCCCTGGTCGTCTTCCGGAGCTTTGCGCGCATATTCGAGCGCAGAGCCGAGCGCCGCATCGTATTCTTCGGTCTTCCAATAAATCAGGCTTCGCATCCAATCCAGCCTCGCGTTCGTCGGCTCCAGTTCCAGCCCCAGGCGGCAATCGTCCAGCGCATCCCCGAGGCGGCCGCTCTCCAGGCGGCAGTTCGCCCGCCGTTCATACAGCCGCGCATTGCCCGGATCCAAAGCAATCGCCTTGCCGTATTCCGCTTCCGCCAACTCGCGATTGCCCATCCCCATATACAGCTCCGCCAGCGCGAACGCCGTCTTGCCGTCTCCGTGCAGAGACTCGTCCTCGCGCAGCGCCGCCTGGACGTCGAGCATCGCTTCTTCGTAGCGTCCGCCCATGAACCGGACATAGCTGCGGCGCATGTAATACTCCGCGCTGCCGTCCAGCTCGATGGCGCGCGAATACGCCGTCTCCGCTTCCTCATAACGCTCGCGGTCGATCGCGAGCTCCGCCTGCTGCTTCCAGTTCAGCGGATCGTCCGGCTCCATCCGCGTCAGTTCCCCGCTCGCCTTTTGCGCTTGCTCATACCAGCCGGCGTCCCGATAGACGTCGATCAGCCAGTAACGCACGACCGTCTGGTCGGGGAAGATGCGGAGCGCTTCCTTCAGCGCGCCGCTTGCTTCTTCCCACTTCGTCAGCTTCCGGTAAGTCGTGCATAGCTCCATATAGGCGGCCAGCCGCTTCGGGCTCTTCTCCTTCGTTTCCTTCAGTACCGCCAGCGCCTCCTCGTGGCGGCCCAGCTCGCGCAGAAGGGTTCCTTGACGGAGCATTAGCTCCTCTTCCTCCGGATAGGCCAGACGGCCGAGCCGAACGGCGTCAAGCGCTTCTTCCGTCCGCCCTGCCCGTTCCAGCAGCTGCGCTTCCTTCAGTCGAAAGCCGGCTTCCGCATCGATGACCGCCATCAGCGTCCGGATGGCCGTATCCGAATACCGGGTTCGGTCGCGGAAGACGCCCTCGCCGCCGTCCGGGAGTGCCGACAATCGGCTCTGCTGCTCCGCGGCGCGTCGAACGGACGCCAGCGCTTCTTCGTCTCGCCCCTCTCCTTCGTAAGCTTCCGCAAGCCGGTACTCGTAGAGCGGGATGGCTTCCTTTGGCAGAGCGACGGCCTCTTCCAGCGCGCGGGCGGCATCGGCATAGCGCTGCAGCCGCATGTAGATGCAGCCCAGCTCGTAGCGCGAAGAGGCACCCGAATCCCGAAGGGTGGCTTCCCTCATATCGGCGGCGGCCCGATCGTCGTCTCCGATGCCGCTGTAGGCAAGCGCGCGGGTGTACCAGTATAAGTACGGACCGGGATCGAGCCGAATCGCTTTCGTAAGCGCCTCGACCGCTTCCCGCTCCCTTCCGATCTCGCGATAGATCATCCCCAGCCGGACATACACGTCCGGCTCCGCCAGCTGTCCGGACGCATCCGCCAGCAGTCCGGCCGCCCGCTTCGAATCGCCGCACTCATACAGCAGACGGGCGTACTCCGCTTTGTCGGCGGCGCTTAAATTCCGCTCGCCGGCCCAGTCGTACCATCGCAGCGCTCTCTCCGTTTCCCCCCGTTTTCGCGCTCTAGACGCGCAGTAACGGGCCCATGCGGTCCGAATGCTCATTCGATCCCCTCCCAAATGCGCGGAAAGCTGCCGGGGACCCCGGCAGCTTCCTTATTGCGAGTATCCGTCGGAGGTCGGCACATCCTCTTCCAACGCGAATTCGTAGTCGTCGATATCGTACAGAATGACCGGAATGCTGTTCTGAACGACTTTGTCCTGGAACTCGATCTGGTCGGTCAGAATCGGGCATTGCAGCCGCAGGGAGGCGAGAATCAGCTCGGTCTCGATCGGGTCGAGCATCTCGCCGTACTGCATGTTCTCCACCGCGTTGACGACGACGAGCGTCACATTCTCGTTGATCGGCAGCGGCGGGCTCTCGCGCCAAGGGGCCAGCAGCGCGCGCTCCAGCTTCTTCTTGTTGAACGGATCTTCGAAGTAAGCGATCATCTCGCCGACCTTCTCTTTCACGTGCTTGTCGTCGTCCGGCTCCGGCATGATCGGCTCCGGGCTGTCTTTCATATCGTATAGCTCCATGATGGTGGAGTACGGAATCCTGTATTCGACAGGACGTTTCGGCAGAAGCAGTTGGCCGTAGGTGGCGATCATAACCGCCTCGATGACAAAACGTCGACTCATGGTTTGTTTCCCTCCCGCGGGCAGTTCCCAGATCTTTCTCTCGAGCGTTGTCTCCCATTATATCATAAAATTCCGAACGTGATGCCAGCCAAACGGCTATCGGACAAAAGATTGTGCGTTTCTTCCGTTCGCCGCGCGCGAGAAAAAGCCGCATTCCGGCGGGAATGCCGGCAAAAAACATCCCCGGCGCCCGCCCATTGCGAGTCCGGGGATGTTGCGTCGTCAACGCCGATATGCCGCGTCCGCCTCGATGCGCCCGTCGCGCAGGCAGACCCGCAGCGACGGATCGTTGCGCAGCTTGACGTTGCCCATCTTCGCCTCATGCTCCGTGAGCAGCACCGGACGCCAGTTCGCAAGCTCCTGCACCTGCTCCCATTCGGCCTCCAGCCGGTCCTTCCGCCGGTCGTCCCGAGACGGCCCCCACTCCCGTTCCGCCGCGGCGGCTGTATACCGCTCCGATAGCAGCAGGGCATTCAGCCGCGCCTCCTCTTGAGGCGCGTCGTCCCACAACAGCAGGCCGTAATAAGCCAATTGATAGCTGTTCGTCTGCCTGCATGCCAGCAGCTCTCCCGTCCCGGCATGCCTCAACGCATAGGGCATCGCATGTTCACCGCCTCACAGGTACGGACTCTCGTGCTTCGCCTTCAGCATGTTCCAGCGACGCTCGATCTCCGTTTCAAACTCTTGCAGCAACTCGGCGTTTTCCGGCTTCGTCAGATGCCGCGTCTTGCCCATCAGCTTCAGCCAATCGGTCATCGGCACGCGCTTGTTCTTCTCTTCCGGGTTGTACGTAATCGTCGTGACGCCGCGCTCCACTTCGTACAGCGGGAAAAAGCAAGTGTTCACGGCATAATCGATGATCGTGGAGCCGTCCTTGTCGTCGGAGAGCCAGTTAAGCGGGCAGGTGATCAGGATTTTGCCGTACACGAGCCCGACGTTCTGCGCATACCATTGCGCCTTGGCCGCCTTGCGCAGCAGGTCCTGCGGGTTCGCCTCGCTGCCCGTGAACACGTACGGAATGTGCGTCGCCGCCATGATTTGCGCCGTATCCTTATGATGGAACACCTTGCCGGTCTGGCGGCTGCCGACGTTGGACGTCGACGTGCGGTGGCCGATCGGAGTCGAATAGCTGAGCTGCGCGCCGGTGTTCATATAGCCTTCGTTGTCGTACTCGAGGATGATCATCCGGTGATTCCGCAGCGCCGCGCCGATCGCCGGCCCCATGCCGATATCCATGCCGCCGTCGCCGGTGATCATGACGAACGTGAAGTCGTCCTTCAGACCGAGATGGTCAAGCTCGCCGCGCCGCTTGCGCTCGTGGAACATCTCCACGACGCCGGACAGCGTCGCCGCGCCGTTCTGGAACAAGTTGTGGATGTAGGTCGCCTTGTGCGCGGAATACGGATAGCCGGTCGTGACGACCATCGCGCAGCCCGTCTGGAACAGCGCGACGATATCCCCTTCGATCCCTTTGAAAAACATCTCGAGTCCCGAGAAAATGCCGCAGCCCGGACATGCGCCGTGGCCGGGGGCGATGCGCTTCGGCTTTCTCGTCAGCTGACGGAGCGGCGGAATTCGCACGTTCACCTTGCCCGTCGTCTCGTCCGGCGTGACCGTGATCAGCCCCGTCTTCAGCTCCTCGTATTTCATCGGCTCCAGCACCCTCTTGGGCGCTTTGGCCGGATCTCCCTTGGTATGGCCGTGGTAGTCGAACGGCTTCTCCACCGTCCCCGTCTTTGCCGCTTCGATCGCGTACTCGAACAGCTTCCGTCCGTCTTCGGCGTAGAAGTCCTTGCCGCCCAGGCCGTAGATCCGGCTGACGACCTTCGTCGTCGAATTGCCGTGCGTATGCAGCGCCGCCTTCAGCTCGATCGTCATATTGCCGCCATGGCCGCCGTAGGAATCGGCCCGGTCGCCGACCGTGACCGCCTTCACGCCGCGCAGCGCGTCGGCGATCGCCTTCGCCGGGAACGGCCGGATCATGTTCGGCGAGATCGCTCCCGCCTTCACGCCTTCGGCGCGCAGCTGGTCGACGACGTCCTTGACGATCTCGGCGGCGGAGTTAAGCAGGAATACCGCCACTTCCGCGTCCTCCATCCGGTACAGGTCGAGCACCGGATAGTCGCGTCCCGTGAGCGCGGCGTATTCCGTGCGAATGCGGTCGTACACCTCTTCCGCGCGGTACATCGCCATCGACTGCTGGTAGCAGTTGTTGATGTAGTCGGGCTCGTTCATGTACGGGCCGACCGTGATCGGATGGTCGCGGTCCAGAACGTGAACGAAGCCTTCGGGCGGCTTCTCTCCGACGAACGCATGCACGTCCTTCCGGTGCGCGAACGTCATGACGCGCCGCTTCTGGTGGCTCGTGAAGTAGCCGTCGGAGGCGACGATGACCGGAAGCCGTACTTCGGGATCCTCGGCCAGCTTCAGCGCCATGATGTTCATGTCGTACACCGCCTGGGGATCCCGGCAGAGCAGAATCGGCCAACCGGTGTTGAGCGCGAAGTACAAGTCCGAATGGTCGCCGTGAATGTCCAGCGGCCCGGATACGGAGCGGCAGACGAGATTCATCACCATCGGGAATCTCGTGCCGGACTGGACCGGCATTTGTTCCAGCATGTACAGGTAGCCGTTCGCGCTCGTCGCGTTGAACACGCGTCCTCCCGCCGTAGAGGCGCCGTAGCAGACGCCGGCCGAGCCGTGTTCGCCGTCCGCGGGAATGAGCACGATGTCGTGCTGGCCGCTCGTTTTCATCAGATCGAGGAATTGCGCGACCTCCGTCGAGGGCGAGATCGGAAAATACCCCATGATATGATAGTTGATCTGATGCGCCGCGTAAGCCGCCATCTCGTTGCCGGATTCGTACACGACGCGCTGCTCGACCGTCCCTTCTGCCGTGCCTTGCTCCTTGCGAATATCGATCGCCATTTTCCGTGCCACCCTTTCTCACTGCGGAATGGAAAAATACGGAATGAACAAGCGTTCGGGATGATATGCGATGGAAAGCAAGCGATCCGCTTACGCGTTCGCAGCGAAATTGAATCGGTGCGGAACCCGGTGCCCGTCCGCGTAGCCTTCGTCTTCAAGCGCGCTCGCCAGCGCGTCGGTCGGACACGCCTGCACGCATTTCAGGCAGCCTTTGCAGTATTGGTAGTCGATGCCTTGCAGGAACATTTGGGGGCGGCCCTTCTTGTCGGGCTGCTCCTCCCACACGAAGCAGAAGTCGGGGCAGACGTTGTCGCACGCGGCGCAGTGGATGCATTTGTCGTCCAAAAAGTGGGGGAGCCGCCCGGCGCGGGAAATGCTGAGGTCTTTGAGCACGCTGTTGCCGGGATTCACGATCGTGCCGCCGATCGGCTGCGTCTCGTAGCCGAGAATCGGAGTGTCCATCCGCGCGAACGCCGGCATCGTCTCGCCTTCCGGCAAGTCGAACGTCTGAAAGCTGACTTCCTTGTACCCGCGTTCGAACGTATTCAGAGCCGGCTGGACCGCACCGGGATATTTTTTCTCCAGCGACTTGCGGATGACGCCCTTCATGAATTCGGGATCGAGGAAGTCGCAAAGCCGGAAGAGGCCGCCCAGCATCGCCATATTGACGCGGTTGTTCTCTTCGAGAGAGATGCCGGTTCCGTCGACGACGGCGATGGTGCCGCCCTTCAGGCCAAGCTGCGTTTTCAGCGTTTCGGGCGATTTCTTGGAATTGACGAGAACGATGCTGTCCGCGTACATGCCGGAGATGACGTTGATCGTGCGGGACAAGTTTTCGTGGAAAATGCCGATGACGTGAGGCCGTTCGACGGGAGAGGTGTCGCGGATGTTCGCATGGGTGTCGCAGAAACGGATGTGCGCTTTGACGGGCGAGCCTTTCTTCTCGGAGCCGTAGGAACTGAAGCTGACGCCGTTCAGTCCCGCTCCCATGACGCCGGCTTCCGCCAGCATCTTGCCGGCCAGATTGGCGCCGAGGCCGCCGATCGATTCCAGCCGGATTTCAAAAAAACCGAGTTCGTTCGTTTTAGGCAAGTTGACCATAGCCGCTCAATCCCCTTTCGCATCTTGGACATGCAAAAACGGAGAACCATCGGAGCGCGAACGTGGTGAATAAACACTTCTTTCGCTGTTTGTTTGTCGAATTCCTGCTTGGCGGCGACGTTTTTGGGGAAAACGCTTACGCCAAACGCTGCCGTCCGTCTCGTCTCCTCCATAAGATTAGTGTATGCCGCCCCGATCCGGGGATGACGGCGAATCGTCGGGGCTCTACGGCTCGTAAATCATTTTGCGGGTCATCCCCCCGTCTACGGTCAGGTTGATGCCGGTGACGAAATCGTTAGCCGGATCCGTAAGATAAAAGCATGCGCGCACGATATCGTCCGGGCGGCCGACGCGTCCGGCCGGATGCTGGTCGTGATCCTGCGGCCGAAGCGCCGCGTAGTCGCCGGTCTCGATCCAGCCGGGGCTGATCGCGTTGACGCGAATGCCGTCGGGCCCGAGCGACAGCGCGAGCGCGTGCGTCAGCGAAGCGATGCCGCCCTTGGATGCGGCGTACGCCTCCGAGTTCGGCTCCGACTGGAGACGGCGCGTCGAGCTGATGTTCACGATCGCGCCTCCCGAGCCTTGCCGCTTCATGACCTTGGCCGCCTCCCGCGAGAGCAGGAACGTCCCCCGCAAATTGACGTTCAGGACACGGTCCCACTCCTCGACGGCCAGCTCCAGAGGCGACTTCCAGATGCCGAAGCCGGCATTGTTGACGACGATGTCGAGACGGCCGAATGCGGACGCCGCCGCTTCCGCGATGGCGGGAGCGGCTTCGGGCAGATTGAGATCCGCGGGATGGAAAACGGCGCGATGCCCTTCATCCGTCCATTCCCGCGCCAGCCGTTCCCCTTCCGTGCCCGGAAGATCGGTGAGCAGCACGGACGCCCCTTTCTCGGCGTACGCTCGGGCCAGTACGCGTCCGATGCCGCCCGACGCGCCGGTTACAATGACCGTTTTGCCTGCGAACATGGTCTCACCCTCCTTGTCCGAGCTTGGCCAGCCTCCGCTCCAGCGTGCCTCGCCAGCTGCCCGCCAGCGCATCCACCCCGAGCAGGCGCCGGATGCCCGCCTCGTCCGTCTTGTCCTTGTGCATGATGCGGTTCGCTTCCTGCACGGTCATCTCCTCCGGGTGCCGTTCCAGCAGCTTGATCTCGCCCGTCGTCACTTCCCCCGGCTCAAGCACGCGGAAGTAAAAGCCGGTGGCGCCCGTCTCCGTGACGAGCGCCGGAAGCTCGCTTAAGCCCCATTTCATCGCCAGCTTCCAGCAAGGGATACGGGGCTGGCTCACCTGAACCCGAGCCGTTCCGACCTCGAACATGTCGCCGATATGGACGTCCGATTCAACCCAATCGCCGATGGTGAAGTTTTCGCCGAACGCGCCCGCCGGCAGCGGCCGGCCGAGCACCTCTTCCCAATGCTTATAGTGACGGAAGCTGTAGACGCATACCGCCTTGTCCGGTCCGCCATGGTTCACCAAGTCGGCTTGCTCGTCCCCTTCCAGCCCGGTGAACCCCAGCTTCACGGAAGAGGCGACGGGCCGCTTGAAAATGCCGGAACGAGCTTCCCGCCCGTTGTACTCTCGAGTCTCAGCCACGCCCGTATTGATTGAAATGAGCGGCATAGAAGCCGCCGTTTGCGCTTGCGGCACGATTTTTCCCCCTTTCGTTTGGGACACGTTCCCTTTCTCTTCGCCGCTCCCGGACGGCGGATAATTCGGCCGTTCGGGCGCATGATAACGAGTGATTTCCCGACAACCGGGCAATCGGCTCTCGGCCGGCGCTCACGGTTGCAGGTTACATCAAGGCGCGCCATGGCGCACAAGGAGGACTTTTCCCATGACTACATCCAAACGCAGACGCGAGAACGCCTGGAAAATCCGCAAGCAGTCGCAGCAGCCGCATGGCAAAATCCCATCCCTGCGGGAACTGTCGCAGGCGGAGCCGGAAGCGGAAGGCTCGCCTCACGAATAACGAAGCCGCCCTGCCGCCGGGACGTTCCTCGGGAACACTCCCGGCTCTTTTCTATCGAGGTGTATGCCTGAAAACCTGCAATTCTGCATCCTTTTCGAAAGCGCAAGGCGACCCGGCGATGAATTCCTGCAAAAATACATGCTTTCGGCCCCCGAGCCGCGTGTACAGCGCCATTGACCCCGAAATTCCTGCACATTTGCAGTTTTTAGCTTCGTAAAGGCCAATTCCGGCGGGAATTCCTGCACATTTGCAGTTCTTGGCTTCGTAAAGGTCGATTCTGGCGGGAATTCCTATCTATCCATTCCTTTAAGTTACTGTCTGTGCATTCAATCTCATCGCCATGTCGTGCCAACGGACGCCGCCGTGCTCGTCGTGAACGAGACCGGTCTCGCGGAAGCCGGCGCGCCCGTACCAGCCGATCAGCGATTCCTGACACATGAGCATCGCTTCCCGCAAGCCGAGCTGCCGCGCTTCGTTCAGCAAAACTTCCAGCAGCTGCTCGCCGATTCCTTGTCCGCGCCGGTCCGGATGAACGGCGACCGACAGCACGCACAGCTTGCCGCCGCTGCCGGATCCTCCATGCAACTTCTTGATGCCGACGTCCGAACAGTCCTTCGCGTCCGTTCGCACCCCGCACGCCAGTCCGACCAGTTCCTCGCCCGACCATGCGCCGCGGAACAGTTCGGGGAACGTTCGCCAGCGGTACAGGAACGCTTCTTCCGTCGCCGCCAGCTCCTCCGGATAGCAAGCCAGCTCCAGCCGGTGCGCCAGACGCACGTCCTCTTCGGAACGCAGCGCTCCGATCCGGATCGTCACGACAGACGCACCTTCTCCGCGCCCGTCAATCTCCGGCCGCGCACGTCCAGCACGATCCTTCCGTCCTGAAGTCCCCAGATCTGGTCGGCGAACTTCTCGGCCAGCTCCAGGCGGTGAAGCGCGACGACGATCGTCGTGCCGCGTTCCTTGCACAGCTTCTTCAGCATCTCCATAATGTCTTCCGCCGAGTGCGGATCGAGGCCGGATACCGGCTCGTCCGCCACCAGAAGCTCGGCTCCGTGGGCGATGGCGCGCGCGACGGCGACCCGCTGCCGCTCTCCGCCGCTCAGCTTCTCCGTCGCCTGCTTGGCGCGGTCGATCAGGCCGACCGCCTCCAGCGTATCCATCGCGTCCATGTAATCGTCGTTGCGCACCATGCCGGTCATCCGCCGCAGCCACGATACTTGGCCGACCGCTCCGATGAGCACGTTTTTAAGCGCTGTCTTTTTCTCGTACAGAATCGGCTTCTGCTCCAGGTAGGCGATCTTTCGGCGCACCTTCAATCTCGCCGCGGCTCCGGCCTTGACGACGTCAAGGCCGTCGAACCGGTACTCCCCTTTGGTCCAAGGTTCCTTGAGCGCCAGGCACCGCAGCAGCACCGATTTGCCGCTTCCGCTCGGGCCCACGACGGCCGTGAACGTTCCCGGCTCCAGTTGGCCGCGGATGTCATCCAGCACCGTTTTGCCTTGCGGCAGCTTGCGCGTCAATCCCGATATCGTAATCATGGCTAGGGTAAACTCCTTCTCCGACGTGCCGTAATTCGTTTTTTTTCACATTTCTAGTTTATTGTATTCCGGAACGCCTTTCCATACGAACAAATGTTTGGTATAATCTAAACAAGAACAAATGTTCCGAATATTCCAACGAACGAGGTGGATTGGGATGGCTAACTGCGAACACTTCCGGTTTATGGAACCTTCGATAGGGACCCGCCCGTCTTCGGATCTGACTTTCAAATTTTTTGAGGACGGGAAGCTTGTCATCGTAGACAACGACACCGGACGAACGATAAACCCCCGCGAATTGCGCGGGGGCAGCTACGACTTCTACGTGCGCCAGCGGATCGCGTTCATCAAGCGCGATTTGAACGCCAAGCGCGCCAAGTATGCCTGACGGCTTTACGGCAGGTTTTTGTTGATCTTGTTCAGACTGGACGGGCGACGCGCCATCTTGTCCAAGTGCGGCGTCGTCGATTTCTCCCGGAAGCGGGAAGCGTTCTGCTGATCGTCGATTTTGCTGCTGCTGTTTTTGGGCACCGGTACGGTTCACCTCCTCCCTTTCGCCATTCGGGCGTAAGGGTTTTCTTTTTATTTTGCCACGGCGCCCGCATTTACAAACGCCGGTTTCGGGGCCATAATGAATGAATCGTCCCTTCGCCAGAGCTCCGGTTCCGCGTTTTTGCCGGAGCGGGCGGCATCAATCGTTTAGAAGGAGTTTGCGCCATGAAGCAAAATATTTTGTTCGATCTGGACGATACGCTTATCTACTGCAACAAATATTTCAACCTCGTCCAGGATCAATTCGTCGATCTGATGACCGACTGGTTCGCTCCGTTCGGCATCGGACGCGGAGCGATTATGGACAAGCATAGCGAGCTGGATATCGCGGGCGTGCAGTCGTTCGGGTTCAAAAGCGACCATTTCCCCCAGTCGTTCGTCGATACGTACGATTATTTCAGCCGGCTGACGGGCCGCGCGGCATCTCAAGATGAACGTCTCCGGCTGTGGCGGCTCGGGAACAGCGTCTACGATCATGAAGTCGAGCCTTATCCATTCATGGAAGAAACGCTGCTGACGCTCGCCGCCGAAGGCCATCGCCTTCATCTCTATACCGGGGGTGACGCCATCATCCAGCGGCGCAAAATCGAGCGGATGAACCTGGAGCGTTTTTTCGAGGATCGAATCTACGTCCGCATGCATAAAAATACCGACGCGATGAAGGACATTCTGAAGCAAGGCCGGTTCGACGAGGACCGGACATGGATGATCGGCAACTCCCTGCGAACGGACGTTCTTCCCGCTCTGGAATGTGGCATCCGCGCCATCTACTTGAAGCGTGACCAGGAATGGGCCTACAACCTTCTGAACATCGAGACCCCGTCGAGCAGCGCCATGCTGACGCTGACCGAACTGAACGAGGTTCCTCCCGCCATTCAGCAGCACATCGCCCTTCTGAAACCGCCGGGTCTATGACCTTGGCGGTTGGGCCCGGCACTTCCCCGCGTTACTCCGTTATCCCTATCACTCAGAAGCTCGCCCTGCGCGTTGCACTCAGCGCTATGGTTCCTTATCCCTTTCGCTCAGGTTCCGGCGCGCCGCCGCTGCACCTTTTGTTCGTTTGTTTCGAAATCCCCGTCGCTCAGGCGAATGAGGCTGGAAAATCTTCTTTGCATCGATATCCCCTTCACTCAGACGCCTTTGGATGCAGCTCGTATTCCCCTTTCCTTCGAGATCCCCGTCGTTCAGGGAGGGTCCTATGTGGGCCAGCCGAATCATGTTGCCAATCCGCTCAAGTTTTTTTTGAAAGGACTAGCGCCGTTCTCCTATGGGAAAGGGTTATCAATGGATGGGGGGAGAAAAGAAAGTCTGAGCAAGCGGGATATCGGCAAAAAGGGAAAACGGGTATGGGACATAGATGGATTCCGGAAAGTTCCGAAGAGGCTGGAATGGGGTCTCCTGAACAAACGGGATATGGACGGAAAGGACAAAAAAGGACGGCACGCGCCGTCCCTACGAGATGCGCTCCTTATATGCCATCGGAATGACCATTTTCAGAAGAAAGAGACGAAGACGTCTTCACGCCCGTTGCGGTCAGAAAATACATGCGCATGTGCGCGGCATGCCGCCCGATCCACTCCCGATAGTCTCTCTCCGCCGTTTTCCACGCTTCTTCCGTTAGATAGCCGTCCCGCTGCATCTGGGGTCCGCGGCTGGATGCGGTATCCGCCCAAAGCGCGATGCGGCCGATGAAGTCGGCGTCGTCGCGGAAAGTTTCCTCGTGAGTGGGCTCGATCCGGACGTCCGTCAGTCCCGCCTCGCCGAGAAGCGTCCCGAGACGGTCGGCGATGCCGTTGTCCAGCCCCGCATCCAAGCGCCACTTCAAATACGCTTCGTAAAAAGCGAGCATGCTTTCCGGAGGCTGAGGGTCCCAGACGATTCGGCCATGGTTGTAATCGGCCAGAACGACGCTCCCGCCTTCCTTCGTGGCGGCTGCCATCCGGTTCACCGCTTTGGCGGGATCGGAGAGCCAGATGAGCACCCGTGCGGCAGTCACGACGTCGAACCGCTCCTCGAAGGCAAGCTCGTAGAGATCCCCGACTTCGAAAGAGAGCCATGGAACGTCGCCATGAGCACTCCTCGCCTGCTCGATCAGCCGCGGATTGTTGTCGATGCCGACGACCCGGCCTTCGGGGCCGACGGCTTCGGCGATACCGCGCGAAATGGCTCCGGTGCCGCAGCCGACGTCCAGTATCGCCATTCCCGGCCGGAGAAGCCGCGCCAGACCGGGATTCGCTCCCGCCAGCGTCCGCGCGTTCAGAACGTCTGTCAGCTTCCCCGATAAAACAGCCCTCTGTTGGGCTTGATATTCGCTCATGCGAGGATACTCCCTTCTCTTGGACCGTTCGCGGTCCCTCTGTAGGCTTGATTGTAGCTCCTTTCTCTCTCTCATCGAAATATATAAAATCGATGGATTGATAGTTTCAACCTATAAGCAAGAAAACGCAAAACAAAACCGGCCCCGCATCTTGCGGAAACCGGCTATTTCGAGGTAGTTTCGGGCAGGGAGACAAGCATGTCGAACAGTTTGCGGACGCCGTCGGACCAGGCCGGGTCTTCCGCGTACGTGCGATTGAACCAGGCGAACGGCTCAACCCCTTTCGGCCGGCTTTTGCCGAGCTTGGCGATCAGCTTCGCGGCGATCTCGGACGTATCGGCGATGTCGGTGTTATACTCCTGCCAGCTGTGGAACACATTGAACGGGTTGTTCGCTATGCGAAGAGCTTCCTTCTTCGATTTCGGAACAAAGCCTTGCTCCTGTCCGGCGATCGCAAACAGCAGCAGCGGGTGAACGTCGTATTTGCGCGCGCTCGCGACGATTGCTCCGAAGTAAGGCTCGTTCGCCAGCATCGAGTCCCGGCCGCGCAAATACGTTTTGACGGCTGCCTCGTCGAAGTCGGCGTACCGTAACGCTTGCGGCATGCCGGGGCCATCCGGTTCCGCGGCCGCCGGAACTGAGTGCGGCGCCCGCCCCGCAGGCCCCGGCACCGCAGCTTCCTGGCGCTCCGCCTGCGGCAGGAGCGCCAAGCCCGCGCCGGCGGCGAGCGTCGCCGCCAGCAGCATCCATGCCGCGCGGCGGCCGAGCGCCGCGGCGAAGCCCTTCGCAGCGCCCGCATCCGCAGGCGCTGCGTCGATCGCGGCGAGCGGCAGCGCCGCGCCGCCGTCCATGACCGCGGGCGGCAGCGCTTCCGCCGGCGACGGAACAACGGCCGGAAGGAGCGAACGCCTTCCGGCCCGGTCCAGCCGGGAGTCGAGCTGCTCCCGGCTCCATCTGCCGCCGGCCCGCTGCTGCAGCCAGCGGGCTAGCGGCTCGGGGTCGATGTCCGCGCCGAGGCCCGCATCCGCGCACGCGTCCACCACGTCGCCCTCGCCGACTTCGCGCTGTTCGCGGATGAGGCAGCGCCGAATCAGCTCGCCGGCGACCCGCGCCTTCACGTCCGACGGCAGCTCGGGGAGCCGCCGCTCCAACGCTCCGCGGACCGCGTCGGCCACGATCTCGGCCTGCTTCGCGCCGGGAAGCGGGGCGAACTTCGTCTGCACGTAGCGGCGAATGACTAGGACGTCCGATGGCGACAGCAGCGCGGTTTGGCCCATCCGTTCCCTTCCTCTCTCCGTACTCTATGAAAACCGTCCCGATCAGTTTATCATAGAGACCGGCTCAGAGGAAGATATTGTCTGGCCTGCTGCCACACGCGGGAAGCGTAATGTCTGCTGTTCTGCTACCCTTGCCGAACCGCCTCCGCGATCGCTTGCTGCACTTCTTTTCCGCGAACATAGGCCGCGATCTGCTCTTTCTCGAAAAAAGTAAACTGATACTCGCAGTCGCAACCGGCGTCCAGAGGTATGATCTGAATCGGATCTCCGTCCGTCGTGCAAACGACAAGCGCGGTCAAGTCGATCAGATCGTCCGGGACCGGCGTCGCCGATTCGGTCGTAAAGCGCAGCTCCACGTCCACCCAGTTGTCGTCCCTTTTCTCCGCATGCGGGAAAAAGGCGGCGAACCGAAGCTCGCGGCTTCGATCGTCCCCGTATTTGATCATGAATTCTACCTCCATCAAAAATCCCCCAAAAGCGACGCGAAGTTCGAAGTTGATTTCGATCCTTTTGGGGGAGTCCCGAATGCTGCAAAGGGTTGCTCCCGCCTGCGAAACCATCCGCTGCAGGAACAACCCTTATCGTTAGTGGAATCGTTGCCTTTACGGCAGCATCGAGGAGCCCATCAAATACTTGTCAACCTCGCGAGCCGCCTCGCGGCCTTCGTTGATCGCCCAGACGATCAGGCTTTGTCCGCGGCGCATGTCGCCTGCGGCAAACACCTTGTCCGCGCTCGTCTTGTACTTGCCGTATGCGGCCTTGACGTTCGTCCGGCGGTCCGTCTCCAGGCCGAGCTGATCGATGATCGTCCGCTCCGGACCTTCGAATCCGACGGCGACCAGCACGAGCTCGGCCGGCCATACTTTCTCGGTCCCCGGAATCTCTTCGTAAATCTTGCGGCCCTGCTCGTCCACGTAACGGCGGATTTGCACGGTGTGCAGTTCCTTTACGTTGCCGTTCTCGTCGCCGACGAACTTCTTCGTCAGGACGGAGAATGCGCGCGGATCTTCGCCGTACAGCGCCTTGGCTTCTTCATGCGCGTAATCGAGCGTATATACGTTCGGGAATTCCGGCCACGGGTTGTTGATTTGGTCGCGCGTCAGCGGCGCCTTGGCATGCGTGCCGAATTGGGTAATGCTGGCGCAGCCGTGGCGAAGGCTCGTCGCCACGCAGTCGGTTCCGGTGTCGCCGCCGCCGATGACGATCACGTTCTTGCCTTCGGCCGAAATGTAGTTGCCGTCCTGCAGATTGGAATCCAGGTAGCTCTTGATCGTAGCGTTCAGGAAATCCATCGCCGGGACGATGCCTTTCAGATCGGCCCCTTCGACGTTGCCGATGCCGCGGGCTTTCGTGGCGCCGCCGCACAGGACGACCGCGTCGAATTCGTCGACCAGCTGCTGCGAGGAAATGTCCTTGCCGATCTCCGTGTTCGTCACGAACTTCACGCCTTCGGCGGCGAGCAGATCGACGCGGCGCTGGACGAGGTCCTTCTCGAGCTTCATCGTCGGGATGCCGTACACGAGCAGTCCGCCGATCCGGTCCGCGCGTTCGTAGACGGTTACCGTGTGGCCCGCCTTGTTGAGCTGCGCCGCGGCGGCCAGGCCCGCCGGGCCGGAGCCGACGACGGCCACTTTCTTGCCCGTTCGCGTCTTCGGCGGCTGCGGCACGACCCAGCCTTCCTGGAAGGCGCGGTCGATGATCGCTTGTTCGATCGTTTTGATCGTGACCGGATCGCCGATCAAGCCGACTGTACAGGACCCTTCGCAAGGTGCCGGACAGACGCGTCCCGTAAATTCGGGAAAGTTATTCGTCTTGGACAGACGCTCGTAAGCTTCCTTCCACAGTCCCCGATAGATCAGGTTGTTCCACTCGGGAATCAGGTTGTTGATCGGGCAGCCGGAGGCGTTCCCCGCCAGCTCGATGCCCGTATGGCAATAAGGCGTGCCGCAGTCCATGCAGCGGGCGCCTTGGGTTCTCAATTGTTCTTCGGAGAACATCCGGTGGAACTCGTTCCAGTCCTTGATGCGCTCCAACGGATCGCGGTCGCTCGGCAGCTCCCGCTGATATTCCATAAATCCCGTAGGCGTCGACATCTTCATTTCCCCCATCTGTCGGTGTTCCGCTCTTGCGGCTTGCAGCATTCCCGGCCGATCTGCTCCGTCCGAGAACGGAAGCCATCGATTTGCACCCTGTTTCAGCGATATTTAGTCATGCTACCAGACTGGACGGCTGTCCAGAATGGATTATCTTCTCAATTGTTTGCACGATTCGTCTACGGACGACGGCGTTCGTACACGCAAAAATAGTAATCGACGTCATTCTTCTCGTCGCGGATACCGGGTTTTCGCGAGACGAGTACCCATTCGCTCTTGCCGAATTCGGGGAAGTACGCGTCGCCCTCGTAAGCCCGTTCGATCTCGGTCAGCAGAATGCGGTCGGCGACCGGCAGCATCAGCGCGTAGATCTCCGCTCCGCCAATGACCATGATCTCTTCGCCCGCCAGCTCCGAGACCGCTTCTTCAGCCGACCGGACGAGCCGGCAGCCTTCCGGCGCTTCCTTCATCGTGCGGGACAAAATCACGTTGGCGCGATCCTTAAGCGGCCGGCTCCCGAACGACTCGAACGTCTTGCGCCCCATCAGCACGGTCTTGCCGATCGTTTGCGCTTTGAAATAAGCCATCTCCGCCGGCAGCTTCCACGGCAACGCGTTGCCGGCGCCGATGACCCCGTTCGCTCCGGCAGCGGCAATAAGCGTAATGGTCATGAATTCGATCCCAACCTTGTCGATTTCGTAGTTCCATCATACCATATCGGGTCAACCGGTGACTACCGAACGATCCGTCTCTTCTTGCTGGAATTGTTCGGAGAATGGCCGTTCGACACCGAATATTCACACGGCGACGGGCGCTTTGATGGACGGATGATGCTCATACCCGACGAAGTCGAAATCTTCGTATCGATAGTCGAAGATCGACTCGGGCCGCCGCTTGATGACAAGCTTCGGAAGCGGCAGCGGATTCCGCGTCAGCTGGAGCTTCACCTGCTCGAGATGATTGCGGTAAATATGGACGTCGCCGCCGGACCAGATGAATTCGCCGGGCTCCAGATCGCACTGCTGCGCCACCATATGGGTGAGCAGCGCGTAGGACGCGATATTGAAGGGCAAGCCGAGGAACGAATCCACCGATCGCATGGTCAGCATGCAGCTCAACTTGCCGCCGGCTACGTAAAATTGAAAGGCATAGTGGCACGGCGGAAGCTTCATCCGCTCGATCTCCGCGACGTTCCATGCGCTGACCAGATGACGCCGGGAATCGGGATTCCGCTTGATCGCTTCGACCACCTGGGCGATCTGGTCGATCGTCCGCCCGTCCGGCGTTTCCCAGGCGCGCCATTGCGAGCCGTAAACCGGGCCAAGATCGCCGTTCTCGTCGGCCCATTCGTCCCAGATCGAGACTCCGTTCTCCTTGAGATAGCGGATATTCGTCTCGCCGCTGAGAAACCACAGCAGCTCATGGACGACGGACTTCAAATGAATCCGCTTCGTCGTCACGAGCGGAAACCCTTCGGACAGATCATATCGAAGCTGCCGTCCGAACACGCTGATCGTGCCGGTACCGGTGCGGTCTTCTTTTTCCATGCCATGATCCAGGATGTCCTGAAGCAAATCCAAATAATTGCGCATCGCGAACACCCCTTTATGTCGTCGGTTTACAAAACATTGTATCATCCGCAAGCTTCATCTGTCGACGAAATAACGCTGAGTCCGCCGCTGCGTCCTCCGTTCGTAGCGTTCCGGAGCGGTCTCGTGCAGCTTGCGCTCCACATCCGTCTCGGGAAGCACGGCAGGCACCGCTCTCGGCTTGCCGTCCGCGCCGACGGCGACGAACGTCACGAAGCAAGTCGTCGCCGTCCGCCGCTCCCCCGTCTCGGGATTTTCGGCGCGCACGACGCAGACGACTTCCATCGAAGTCCGCCGCGTCCAGGTGACGAACGCTTCCAGCTCGATCGTCTCGCCCATTCGGATCGGCGAGATAAAATCAAAGCTGTCCGCCGACGCGGTCACGACTCTGCTGCCGCAGTGGCGCATCGCCGCGACGACGCAGATTTCGTCGATCTGCTTCATCAGGTTGCCGCCGAACATCGTCCCGTGGTAGTTCGTCTCGCCCGGAAATACCAGCATCGTCTGGATCGATCGCGATCGGCTGGCCGGTTTGGCATCCATAAGCTGCGCCCCCTCTCTTTGATGTCCCTCTTAAAAAAAGCATCCTGACCCTAGGGCGGTCAGGATGCCGGAATGCGTTCTGGCGTTGCTTATCTCTTCGGCGCGACAGTGTGGATCGGATGGCCCATGGCCAGCTCCGCCGTATCCATCGCGATCTCGCCGAGCGTCGGATGCGCATGGATCGTCAGCGCGATGTCTTCGATCGTCGCGCCCATCTCGATCGCCAATCCCAGCTCGGCGATCATGTTGGAGGCTTCCACGCCGGCGATTTGAGCTCCGAGCACGAGTCCGTTGTCCGCGTCATGGACGAGCTTCATGAAGCCGTCCGCGCCGTCGAGCGTTACCGCACGGCCGTTGCCGCCGAACGGGAACTTGCTGACCTTGACGTTAAGGCCCTTGTCTTTGGCTTCCTTCTCGGTGTAGCCGACGCTTGCGCATTCCGGATCGGAGAACGCCACGGCCGGGATGCACTTGTAATCGACTTTGGACGGCAGTCCGGCGATCGCTTCGGCGGCCACTTTCGCTTCATAAGAAGCTTTGTGCGCCAGCGCGGCGCCCGGTACGATGTCGCCGATGGCGAAAATGTGCTTGATGTTCGTACGGCATTGTTCGTCCACTTCGATCAGTCCGCGTTCGCCGACTTTGACGCCGATCAGATCGAGTCCGAGCTCGCCGTCCGTGTTCGGACGACGGCCGACCGTCACGAGCAGGTACTCGGCCGTGACCGTCTTCGTCTCGCCGCCCGCTTCATAGGTAACCGTCACGTCTTTGTCCGTCTGCTCGGCGCTCTTGGCCAGCGCGCCGGTAACGATCTCGACGTTGTTCTTCTTCAGCTTCTTCACGACCAGCTGGCTCATATCCTTGTCGAAGCCCGGCAGAATCGTGTCCGCGCCTTCGAGGATCGTCAGTTGGGTGCCGAACTTCGCGTACATCTGGCCGAGCTCGGCGCCGATGTAGCCGCCGCCGATGACGATCAGGCTCTTCGGCACTTCCGGAAGCGACAGCGCTTCGGTCGACGACAGGATGCGGCCGCCGAACGGGAAGGCTTTAAGCTCGATCGGCCGGGAGCCGGTCGCAATGATGCAGTTCTTGAAGCGATAACGCGGCGCTTCCTGATCGTTGAACAGGCGCGCTTCGTTCTCGTTGATGAACATCACTTCGCCGTGGAACATTTCGACTTTGTTCGCCTTCAGCAGCATTTCGACGCCGCCGGTCATCTTGTTCACGACGGAGCCTTTATATTCTTGCACCTTGCCGAAGTCGACAGCCACCTTCTCGGCGGACAGGCCGTACTTGTCGGCATGCAGCATTTCTTCGTAATGATGGGCGGCATTGATCAGCGCCTTGGACGGAATACAGCCGACGTTCAAGCAGACGCCGCCGAATTTGCCTTTGTCCGCGATGATGACCTTCTGGCCGAGCTGAGCCGCGCGGATGGCCGCGACATAACCGCCGGGACCCGCACCGATGACGAGTGTATCAATATCGAGAGAAGCGTCTCCTACGACCATGTCTTATACCTCCATGACGAGCAGCTCGGGATCGGCGAGCAGCTGTTTAATGTAGTTCAAGAAGTTCTGAGCGGTTGCGCCGTCGACGATGCGGTGATCGAAGCTGAGCGACAGAGCCATGACCGAAGCGGCGACGATCTCGCCGTTCTTGACGACCGCCTTCTCGGAGATGCGGCCGGTGCCGAGAATGGCCACTTCCGGGAAGTTAATGAGCGGCGTGAAGAACATGCCGCCGGCGGAGCCGATGTTCGTGATCGAGATCGTGCTGCCCTTGATCTCGTTCGGGGCCAGCTTGCCGTCGCGGCCGCGGGCCGCGAGATCCCGGATCTCGTTCGCGATCGTCCAAATGTTCTTGCGGTCCGCGTCGAACACGACCGGTACGAGCAAGCCGTTGTCGGTGTCGGTGGCGATGCCGATGTTGTAATACTTCTTATACACCAGTTCGTTGGCCGCTTCGTCGATCGTCGCGTTGAGCGCCGGGAATTCGCGGCAGGCCGCGACGAGCGCCTTGACGATGAACGGCAGGTACGTCAGCTTGACGCCCTTCTTCTCCGCGAATGCTTTGGACCGGCTGCGCAGCGCGACGAGCGCGGTTACGTCCACTTCGTCAAGCAGCGTCACGTGCGGAGCGGTGTAAGCCGACTTGACCATCGCGTTCGCGATCGCCTTGCGAATGCCCTTGAACGGCACGCGCTCTTCGACGCCGGGGCCCGCTTGCACGGCCTGCGCCGCCGGCTTGGCAGCGGCTTGAGCTTGTCCGGCGGAAGGCGCCGCATCCGATGCCTCAGCCTTCGCGGGAGCGCCGCCGCCTGCATAAGCAAGCACGTCCTCGCGGGTGATGCGTCCGTTCTTGCCGGTGCCGCTCACTTCGGCGATGGCGACGCCTTTCTCGCGGGCGAACTTGCGCACGCTTGGCGTCGCGAGCACGAGCGCGCCCGGCTTCGCCGATTCGGACGCTGCCGGTGCCGGCGCGGCGGCGGCACCGGATTCAGCCGCCGGAGCCTGCGCGGGCTGGCCTTGCGTATCGGCGCCGCCCGTGGCAGCTCCGCCGTGTGCCGGCTCGGCGTCATGGCCTTCCGGCAGCTCGCCTTCGGCCTCGATGACGGCGACGACTTCGCCTACGCGCATCGTCTGGCCGTCCTTGGCGAGCACTTCCAGCACCTTGCCGTTGACCGGGCAAGGTACTTCCACGATCGCTTTATCGTTCTGGACTTCCATAATGATATCTTCGTCTGTTACCGCCTGACCCGGCGCGATGTGCATTTTGACGATTTCGCCTTCGTGCAGTCCTTCGCCGAGTTCCGGGAACCGATATTCGAATCGAGCCACGTCGAAACCTCCTGTCTATTAGAACTGCATCACTTGATTGACGGTTTTCACGATGCGGGCCGGCGTCGGCAGCCAGGCGTCTTCGATCTGCGCGAACGGGTATACCGTGTCCGGAGCCGCGCAGCGAAGCACCGGCGCTTCCAGGTGCAGAATCGCCTTCTCGTTGATCTGGGCGACGACTTCCGCAGCGGCGCCGGAAGACTTCTGCGCTTCCTGAACGACGATCGCGCGGTTCGTCTTCTGGATCGACGCGACGATCGTGTCGATATCAAGCGGCATGAGCGTGCGCAGGTCGATGACCTCGGCCTTGACGCCGTTCTTCTCCAGCTCGTCCGCCGCTTTGAGCGCGGTGTGAACCATCAGGCCGTAAGCGATAATCGTGACGTCCGTGCCTTCGCGAACGACTTTCGCCTTGCCGATCGGCACGGTGTAGTCCCCTTCGGGCACTTCGTCGCGGAATGCGCGGTATAAGTTCAAATGCTCCATGAAGAAGACCGGGTCGTTGTCGCGGATGGCCGAGATCAGCAGCCCTTTGGCATCGTAAGGGTTGGAAGGAACGATCACCTTGAGGCCCGGCGTCTGCATGGCCAGCCCTTCGAGCGAATCCGTATGAAGCTCCGCCGCCTTGACGCCGCCGCCGAACGGGGTGCGAAAGACGATCGGCGCGTTGTAGCGGCCGCCGGAACGGTAGCGCATCCGGGCCGCTTGAACGAACATCTGGTCGAGCGCTTCGTAGATAAAGCCGACGAATTGGATTTCCGCGATCGGACGGAAGCCTTGCGTGCCGAGACCGACCGCCATGCCGCCGATTGCCGACTCGGCCAGCGGGGTGTCGAATACCCGGTTCGGCCCGAATTCGGCCTGAAGCCCTTCCGTGGCCCGGAACACGCCGCCGGCATGACCGACGTCCTCGCCGAAGATCAGCACGTTCGGATCGCGCTTCAGCTCGGTCCGCATCGCGTCTTTAATGGCTTCGATCATATTCATTTGTGCCATGCTGCTAACTCTCTCCCATCATTGGATTATGAGCGGTAACCGGAGAACTTCCCCGAAGGCTTCCCCGGCAGCGGCCGTAAGTCGCGCAATGGCGAGCTGCCGCTTCGGGGAAAGCTTTTATTGGAAATCGGCTTTTTGTTCTTCCAGATGCGGCGGCGTGTTCTCGAACATGCTGTCGATCAGGCCGGCCACGGTCATTTTCTCGGTTTGTTCGGCTTTCTTGATATGCTCGTTCACGGCCGCCTTCGCTTCTTCCTTGACGCGGGCCGTATCGTCTTCCGTCCAAAGGCCTTTCGATTCCAGGTACTTGCCGAAGCGGACGAGCGGATCCTTGAGGCTCCACTCCTGCTCTTCTTCCTTGGTGCGGTATTTGGACGTGTCGTCCGACATGGAGTGCGGGCGGAACCGGTACGTCAGTCCTTCGATCAGCGTCGCGCCGCCGCCTTCGCGGGCGATCTCCGCCGCTTCGCGGACCGCCGCGATGACGGCGAGCACGTCCATTCCGTCGACTTGAACGCCGCGAACGCCCGCCGCGAGCGCCTTATGAGCGATCGACTGGGCGCCCGTTTGCTTCGCGTAAGGCGTCGTAATGGCATAGCCGTTATTTTGCACGAAATAAATGACCGGCAGCTTGAACGAACCCGCGTAGTTGAGGCTCTCGTAGAAGTCGCCTTCCGAAGAACCGCCGTCGCCCGTATACGTAATCGCGACGCGCTTCTCGTTCTTCAGCTTGAAGCCCATGGCGATGCCCATCGCATGCAGCACTTGGGCGCCGATGATGATCTGCGGCATCAACACGTTGACGCCTTCCGGAATTTGTCCGCCATGCTGGTGGCCGCGCGAATACAGAAAAGCCTGATACAGCGGAAGGCCGTGCCAAACGATCTGCGGCATATCGCGATAACCGGGGCAAACAAAGTCGTCCTTGTTCAGGGCGAATTCGCTGCCGACCATCGTGCCTTCCTGTCCGGATACCGGAGCATAGAAGCCCAGACGGCCCTGGCGCCCGAGATTGATGGCGCGATCGTCCCAGGTGCGGGTATAGACCATGCGGTACATGATTTCCTTAAGCTCGTCGTCGGAAAGTTCCGGCAGCTTCTCGGAATTGACGACTTCTCCTTCCGGAGACAATACTTGCAAAGGTACGACATCTTCCGAGCGCACTTCGTACGGATAAGATTGAACCGGCTTTACCGGAGCGTCCAAAGAACCTTTACTCATTTCGCTCACCTCGTCTGGAATTGTGGAAGAGGGCTTTCTGTTATAGAATTATTATAGCGCTGTATGACTGGATTGGTCAAAGAAAAATAGCTGATTTTCTTGATTTTGCTCCTCATTTTTCTGTTGAATGTTTATAGTACAGCGATTAAAGATATGTAACACACAGTAATACAATCGCCGATGAAAACGCTCCGAATCCGAATCCTGCCAAGGATTTATCCGAACCTTCGGCGCGATCGAACCGGTCTTCGGCGAGATTTGCCGGCGGTCTGCGGGCATGCCCGCTCCGCCCTTCCCTATGGTGTACCCATGAGCTTCGTCCTCCATACCCTACCGATCGGATGAAAGGAAGTCATCGTCATGAGCGAATCTTCATTGTACAAACGCACGATTATCCGTCACGAAGTGCCCAGCCGCCACCTCGCGGAAGGAGTCCGCTCCTTGCGCGTCTATTTGCCGCCGGGCTACGACGAGAGCCGCCGTTACTCCGCTGTATACTGCCAGGACGGCGAAGATTTTTTCAACTTCGGACGGATCGCCACGATCGCCCAGAAGCTCATTCTGGAGCAAAACTGGGAGCCTTTCGTCATCGTCGGCGTCGACGTGGACAAGGCGCACCGGACAGCCGAATATATGCCGGGCGGCGAACGGCACGAAGCGTATGTACGCTTTTTCAATGACGAGATGGTTCCGTTCGTGGAGGCCCGCACCTCCCTCCGGCAGGCGGCGGAAGACCGCCTGCTGGCCGGCGACTCGCTGGGCGGCGCCGTCAGCCTGTCGATCGCGCTGGACCGGCCGGACCGGTTCTCGCGAATCCTCTCGCTGTCGGGCGCGTTCTACGACGGCTCCATCGCCCAAATCCAGGCGGCCAAAGATTTGTCGAGCTTGTCCCTGTGGATGGTTGTCGGCCTTCAGGAGCACGCCTACGAGACCGACCACGGCCGATTCAACTTCGTGCAGTTGAACCGGATGGCGCGCAAGCTTCTGGAAGCCCGCGGCGCTTACGTCGATTACCGGGAGAAGGACGGCGAGCATAAGTGGGGGTTCTGGCAAGGCGAACTGCCGGAAGCGCTCGGCGCGTTTCTCGGTCCGGATGCCCATATGTAACCCGTCAAAACGAGAAGCCCCGCATCCGCCGTTCAAGCGGATACGGGGCTTTTTGATTCCGGGCGTTTTTTCGTCGTTCGGTTACCCCATAGCTTCCTGCTCGAGGCGACGGACCGAAGCCGAGATCAACCGGATCAGATCGGCCTCTTTGTTCGGCTTGCTCTCTTCGTCGCCCAGCATCTGAAGCAAGTTGGCCAGATCGCGAAGAGCTCCTTCTACTTCCCACGAGGGAGGCAGCCGTTCGCCCGAACCTTCTTCGTACCCGGCGGCGAACGCCTTTTTGCTCTCCGCATCGAACAGGTGCGCATAACGAAACAATTGGCCCCAATCCCCGGCCGGATGGCTGGCCATCGCGAACTCCCAATCGATGACGGCGGCGACCCGCCCGTCCCGGACGATCAGGTTCGTCGGCCGAAAATCGCCGTGCACCAGACGGGCGGTTCTCCGGTCCATTCCGTCCAGCAGGGGACGGCAGCTCTCGGCCAGCTTCAAGATCCGCTCGCTCCGCTCGTCTCCCAACCGCTTGCGGGCCCGATCGTTCAAGAACATCGGATACCATTCGCGGAGCGGCGAGATCGGCTCGCTCACGTTCAGCCGTTCGTCGAGAAAACCGTGCCGCTCGAACCGAACGGAATGAATCGCCGCCAACGTTCGTCCCAGCTCGCGGGCCAATGCGGGAACCGGGGCTTGGCCGTCCCGGACGATCCGCTCCAGCAAGGTTTGTCCCTCTACGAACTCATAGATCCCGTAAGCCCGGTCGTCTTTGTCCCCGCGATCGCCTGCCGCAAGCATCCGCTGCATGGGAACCCGATCCTCCAGAAGCTTTCGAAGCGCGGCTTCTTTCCGCCAGCCGTCGTCTCCCGGCACGAACAGCCGCAGCAGCAAAACGGAGCCGCTTCCTCTCAACCGGACCCGGTAGTTCGTGTTCCGCTTTCCTTCGGCCATCGGCACGAGCTCGTCCACCCGCAGCGACCGGTCGATCGCTTCAAGCCGTTCGTTCACTTCGGCTTCCGTCAGGGCCCGGAACGGATAAGTGCGCTCCCAATGCTCGTCCATGGCAAGCTTCCTCCCAATCCGGATCAGCGGACCCGATGCTCGACCTGTTCGGCCAGCCGCTCGCAGCCCGCAGTCACCATCTCGTATACTTCTTCGAAGTTGCCCGTAAAAAAAGGATCCGGAACGTCTTCGACGCCAAGCTCCGGCACGAGCGACAGGAAGCGGATCACCTCGGCGCGGGCGTCCTCCCCGATCACGGCGCGAATATCGCTCTCGTTGCGCCGGTCCATCGCCACGATCAAGTCGAACTTCTCTCCGTCTTCCTCCGTGATGCAGCTTGCGGTTAAGCCGTCCCAAGAGATCTCGTGCCGGTCGAGAATTTTCCGGGTGCCTTCATGAGGCGGCTTGCCGATATGCCAGTTCCCGGTTCCCGCCGACGCGACGCGAACTTGGGATTCCAGCCCCCGTTCGCGAATCTTGGCGCGAAAAACCGCTTCGGCCATCGGCGAACGGCAAATATTGCCCAAACAGACGAACATAACGGAATACATCGATTATTCCTCTCCTTTTTCCGGCCGTCCCTGGTTTGACCTGAGCGAGCGGCGGGGAAGCTTCCACTTGAATTGCACGGACAGCATCCGAAACACCACGATGAACGCGAACAGCGTGAGCAGCTCCCACGTGCTGCCGAAACGGCCGTAGCCGATGGCGAATCCCGCGGCCAGCGCCCACACCGCATAAATCTCGTCGCGAAGGACGAGCGGCTTGCGGCCCGCCATCATGTCGCGGATCATGCCTCCTCCGATGCCGGTCAGCATGGCGGCTACCATAACCGCGTTGAGCGGAAGCTTCGCATCCACCGCGAACAGCGCCCCCTGAATCGCGAACGCGGACAGGCCGATGGCGTCGAAGAACGCCTCGGTTTTTTTCCAATGGTGAATCCAGGCGATCGGCAAAAAGAAGACGACGAGTATCGACACGCTTGCGGTGTTCAAATAGAGGCTCTGACTCCACAGGGTCGTCACCGGCGCCCCGATGAGCAAGTTGCGCACGACGCCGCCCCCGAACGCGGTCACCAGCCCGAGCACGATCACCCCGAGAATGTCGTATTCTTCCTCCATCGCCACGATCGCGCCGCTGACCGCGAACGCGATCGTGCCGATAAGACTGAATAAATGAAACACGTCCAGGTTCAACTCGCCGCCTCCGATTGCTCGCGCTTAAGAAGTTTCAACAAATTATTCCTATTGTAGGGGGGAAAATCGGGGCGCGCAACTGCTTTTTTGAGCTGCGGACGTTATACTTTAGGAAGAACAAGCCGACAGGAGGACATGGGCAAGCATGACGAACGAACAGCGAAAAAGAGCAAGCATCTATACGGGGGGGACGCTCGGCGAATGGGCCCTCCCGCCCGAAGGTGCCGACGATTTCTTTATCGGCGCCGACCGGGGAGCGCTGTTTCTCGTCGAGCACGGCATCGCGCCCGACCTTGCGGTCGGCGATTTCGATTCGATCGAGCCCGGGCAGCTCGGCCTCGTCAAAGCGGCGGCGCGGGAAACGCTGGCGTTCGACGCCGTGGACAAGGATTGGACGGATACCGAGCTCGCGCTGCGAGAAGCGATCGGCCGGGGATTTCATGACATCGTCCTGTATGGCGGACTCGGCACTCGGTTCGATCACAGCCTGGCGAACGTTCACCTGCTGGAACTGGCGGACGCTTCCGGCTGCCGTGCGACGCTGGCGGACGCGCATAACGAGATTCGCCTTCTGACCGGGCCGGCCGTTTGCGCTCTCGAGGCGGACCCTCGTTACCCCTACGTATCGCTGCTTCCTCTGTCGCCGGCCGCATCCGGCATTACGCTGCGAGGCTTCGCCTATCCGCTGACGGACGCCGCCTTGCGCATCGGCATGTCGCTCGGCGTGAGCAATCAACTCTCCGCGAGAGCGGGCGAGATCGAACTGCGCGAAGGAAAGCTGCTTGTCATTCGCAGCCGCGACTAGCCCGGCAAGCCGTAAAGGACAAAGACGTTCGGGCGCCCCCGAACGTCTACAGCTTGACGGTCAATCCCTCTTCCGAGAAACGCACGCCCGCGGGCAGTCCGTAATCCCGCCGCGCATCGATATCGTGAGACAGATGAGTCAGAATCGTCTCTCCGGCTCCGACTTCGGCCGCCAGCAGCAGCCCTTCTTTGACGTCGTAAACCGATCTCGTGTCCATGGGGAAAGGCTCCTCGTAAAAACTCGTGCCGAGCACCAGCAGCCCGACGCCCCGCAGGGGACTCTTCTGCTCTTCGGGCAGGTTGATCGAATCCGAGCAGTACGCCCAGGCGAACCCGTCCCTGCGCCGCTCGAAACGGTACGAGTACGAATAGCCGTTCTTGCCGTGATTCACCCTCCACGGCCGAATGGTCCATTCGCCGTACGCCATGCCCTCGTCGTTCGCTTTCATGGCGAGACGGCTCTCCAGCCAAGGGAATCGGACGCGAATTTCCGCAAGCACCTCGGCCGGCCCGAATACTTCGGCCGTCATGTCCAGCCAGCGGCAGGCGTCCGCCCATTCGGGCATTCCGCCGATATGGTCGAAATGCGCATGCGTGAGCAAACCGCGTTCCACCCGGCGAATGCCCCTCTTCTCCATCTGACGGCGCCAATCCGGCCCGCAATCCAGCAGCAGCGGAGGTTCCCCTTCTTCTTCCAGCCAAAGGGAAGAGCGAAGCCGTGCGTTTCGCCCGCCCGTCCGGGCCTCCTCGCATACCTCGCAACCGCAGTATACCCGCGGCGTTCCCATCGCATCGCCGTTTCCCAGAAACGTAATCTTCATCCCGGACCTCTTAGATCGGAAGCAAAGCGACCGACTCGCGGGCTTCCAGCTTCTTCATCATCTCTTCCCATTCGGCCGGCTTGTTCGGAAGCGCGGCGTAGTACCAACGTAAGAAACCGGCCGGCAGCGACGCCGGCAAAGACGCCGTCTCGTCGTCGGCGGGGCGAAAGCAGAAGTCCAGGCCGCGAACGGCTTTGCCTTCGTGGTCCCACGACGGGTGGACGTAATCGAGATCCAGCTTCCGAAAGCCCAGATGGGACAGCACTTCGCGGCGAACCGCCGGGTGCATCGGAAGAACGCCGCGAACCGAGAGCGAGCCCGCCGCATCCTCCGGGTTGTAGATTTCCGCGAACATGCCGAGCGATTCCGCGCCCGACGCCGCGGCGAGCTCGCGCAGATGCTTCTCCCGCTGCTTCAGCAAGAATCTCCCGATGCCGAGGCCCGAGCGGCCGATAATCGTAAAGTCGGTCATTTCCACCCGAAATTCGGGCACATACCGGTATTCGGTGGCGCCGACCACCGCGCCGTCGCTAACGGCGACAAACACTTGGATGCCCGGGTCGCGCAGAGGCTCTTCCCAAAGCTTGAACGCAAGCACCTCTTCGGGCGGGAAAACCTCCTGCATCAGACGGTGCATTTGCGCAAATAACGGATCTTCGATCGAAGTCAGTTTGCGGTATTCCAGCATTCGAATGCTCCTTCCGAGTTTTTGGGACCGGCTTACGCGAACGGATTGCGCCACTCCATCAGCGCCGCGCAGCCCAACGAATCTTCATCCTCCAGGTAGTTCCGGGCGACGCCGACGGGCACCCTTCCGCACCGCAGCAAGAACGTCAAGACGGGATCGCTCAGCTCTCCCTTCTTCACCTCTTCCAGATAAGCCTCCGGCGTCAACCGGTCGGCATGAGCCTTGTAGCCGGGCATGCGCCCTCCGCCGAGCAGCCTTCGACAGCCCAGGTGCACGACCGTCTCGTACATGGACTGCATGAGCCATTGGCCGAGCCCGAACTTGCGGTATTCGGGACGGACGCAAATATCGACGACATAAACCGTGTCTCCGTCCGGCTCGTGATTGCGTATGTAGCCGCCGTCGGTGACGGTCTCCCAGTCATGCCGCTCCCCTTCGGGAAGCGTCCGTCTCAGGGCGGTCATCGAGCCGGCGATCTTTCCGTCGATCTCCGCGCACAGCGCCCCTTCGGGAAAGCGGGCCACATGCTCGGCCAACTGCCGCTCGTTCCACCAGAGTTCCGGCGGGAAAGGGGGCGGGAAGCTTGCCGCCTGCACCGCGATCAACTCGGCGAAATCCTCCGCCCCGTAATTGCGAATGACCGCCGGGACCATCGTTCTGCCGTCGGTCGCGAACCATCGCTTGTACATCGAAGCCCTCCCCTTCCGGCCGGCAGGATCAGTTCCAGTCCGGGTACAGATCGGTACGCCGGTCTCGCCAAGTGGTGACGGAGCCGGCCCGGCGAACCTCCTCCAGAAGCGACAGGTCGAGGTCGGCCGTGATGAGCATGTCCGCGTTGATCTCTCCTTCGCATACGATGCCGCGCGGAGGGAACGGGATGTCGTTCGGCGCGATCACGGCCGCTTGCCCGTAATTGGCACGCATAAAATCGACGCGCCGCAGAGACCCGACCGCTCCCGTCGTCACGATGTATACCTGATTCTCGACGGCCCTGGCGTGGCAGCAGTAACGAACGCGATAGAAGCCATGGCGGTCGTCCGTGCACGAGGGGCAGAAAATGACGTCCGCTCCTTGGGCCCGCACCATGCGGACGATTTCCGGAAACTCGATATCGTAGCAGGTGAGCAGGGCGATCTTCCCGTATTCGGTCTCGAACACGTTGACACTCTCGCCCGCCGAAACGTTCCATCCTTCCCGTTCGGACGGGGTGATGTGCAGCTTATCCTGGGTGAACCGGCGTCCGTCCGGAGCGAACAAGTACGCGGTGTTGCGCAGCCCGCCGCTCTCCGAGCGGGTGACGTGCGTACCGGCCAGCACGTACATTTCATATTCTCGGGCCAACCCGTCGAATAGCTGCTCGTACGCTTCCGTATAGTCGGCGAGCCGCTCGATCGGCTGCCCCCTTCCGGTCGTGTCTCCGATCGCCAGCAGCGGCGTCGTGACGAACTCCGGCAGCAGCACGAACTTCGCTCCGTATTCCGACGCGTTGCGGACGTAATGGACCGCCTGTTCGCGAAATTCCGCGAAGCTGTCGGCGTCGCGCAGCTCGAACTGCACGGCGGATATCCTCATTTTCATGACCGTCATCGTCCTCCGATCGTTTGGCCGGCCGAAAGCCGCCGAAGCGGCCCGGCGTCAACCGTACTGCAAATTGCGGGGGAATTGGATCGACACCGTCGTTCCGTTGCCCGGCTTGCTGAACACTTCGACCGAGCCTTCGTGAAGGTCGACGATCTTCTTCGCGATCGAGAGCCCGAGACCGCTGCCGCCCGTCGAACGGTGGCGCGCTTCGTCCACCCGGTAAAATCGCTCGAACATAAAAGGAATTTCGCTCTCCGGCACGCCGATCCCGTAGTCGGTTACTTCGATTTTGACGCTGTTCTTCGCCAGCCGAATGCGCACGTCGATCGGCTCCTTGCTGTATTTGATCGCGTTGTCGATCAAAATTTGCAGCAGCTGCCGGATCTTGTCCTTGTCCCCGTACATGGAAACGGTCGACGAAGGGGCGTGGACGCGGATGTCCCGCTGGAACGTCTTGCCCAGCACGGCGGCGAGCTCCTTGACGACCGCCGAGACGTCGAACCGGCTGCGCTGCAGCCAGTTGTCCTGCTCGGCTTCGGCCAGCGTAAGCATCGAGCGGGTCAGCCTCTTGAGCCGCTCGGTCTCCTGGGCGATCGCCTCGACCGCTTCGTCCCTTACCTCCGCGTTGTCGCGCCCCCACCGCTTCAGCATATCCGCATAGCTTCCGATGACGGTAAGCGGCGTTTTCAGCTCATGGGAGGCATCGGCGACGAACTGCTTCTGCGTCTCGATGTTGCGGTCGATCCGCTCGATCATCTGGTTGAACGCCCGGATCAGCTGCTGCAGCTCGACCGACTCCTCGCGCCCCATCTTCAGCCGGTGCAGCACGCCGCTTCGGTCGATCTCCCGCATCGTCTGCACCATCTGCGCGATCGGTCCCGTCAGCCTCGACGTGAACCAATACGTGCCGAAGATCGCGAACACGATCGCGCCGATGCTCGTTACGCTGAGGGCGACCAGAAGAATCTGCAGGTAGCTGTCCAGCACCGTCAGCCGCCTCGCCCCTTCGACGACGCCGATGAGCACATCGTTCTGGTAGATCGGCTTTGACAGGAACAGCGCCCGCTGTCCGCCGATGTGAACGGTCTCGCTCCGGGAGACGTTGGAGACGACGGGCGTAATCGACATCAGGTCCTTGTCGATGCCGACGGTGTTGACGACGGTCATATCCTTCGTGACGACGCGCAGCATCTCGTTCGCGTTGTACAAGTCGCTGAGCAGCTTCGGATCGTCGATGTCCGCCAGCTTGTTTTTGCGAAGGGTGTCCAGGACGAGATCGACTTTGTTGGCGATGATCTGCTCTTCGCCGCGCGTCGTGACGCGGATGACGAAGAAGTAGACGAAGATGTTGTACAGCAGCAAAATAAAAATAAGCCAAAATACGGTAAAAAGCGTGTAGCGGGAGCGAAGCGTCATGCGTCAGGCTCCTTCATCATATATCCGACGCCTCTGACCGTGTGCAGAAGCTTGTGCCGGTATCCCTTGTCCATCTTCTGCCGCAAATAACGGATGTAGACGTCGACGACGTTCGTGTCGCCGATATACTCGTAGCCCCAGACGTCGGAAAGAATCTCGTCCCGCGTCTTCTCTTCGTTCTTGTTGCGGGCCAAATAATAAAGCAGCTCGAATTCGCGGGGAGTCAAGTCGATCGTGTGATCCTTGCGGAACACTTTGCGCGTCATCAGTTCGATCGTCAGATCCCCGATGCGAAGCACGTCCTCGCTCTCGCCTTCGCGCGAAGCCTTGAAAATGCGCAACAGGTTCCGCACCCGCGCCAGCAATTCCTCCATGGCGAATGGCTTCGTCACGTAATCGTTCGCTCCGTGCTCGAAGCCGCTGACCTTGTCCGGAACGGTGTCCCGGGCGGTGAGCAGAATGACGGGAACCGCATGGTCGTTCTGCCGGAGTCTCCTGAGCACTTCGATTCCGTTAAGCCCCGGGAGCATCACGTCCAGGAGCACCAGCCCCCACTCCCCTTCCGTCGCCATCTCCAGCCCGGTGCGGCCGTCGCTCGCGCGGCTGACTTCATAACCCTCGTGCTCCAGCTCCAGCTGCAGAACGCGCGCGATGCCGTCCTCGTCTTCGATAATCAAGATGCGTTCGCTCAACTCTATCACCTCTGGTTCGAAAAGTACGTGCCGCCTCGGCGGCCCGTTCCGTTTATCCGATAACGCGGATTTTCCGCGTTACTTCATCTGTCGGGCGCAACTGCGTCCCATTAACGCGGAGATTCCGCGTTATTCTGCCGTTGGAGCGCCTTAGTTCTCCGTTAACGCTATTCCGTCGACGTGGCGCCTGAACTCCAAGTGAAAGCGGTATTGTCGCTTCACACAGGCAGTCTGGCCGCGCTATCCTGAACGCCCGTACCTGCTTCCAGGCTATTGCAGCCGAATCTATCGCCCTATCGAAGGGGCTCCCAATCTGATTCGTCGAATTCTCTTCCGAGCACTCCGCATCGGATCAAATGAACAGACTCCCGCTCTCCATTGTATCATGACTGGCCGGTTCGTTCGACGGGAACGCCTTCCTCTTGCGCTAGATTTCGGCAGATCGGCTTTTGTTCGCATTTTCCCGCTGCAGAAACCGGCCGATTCGAGCGAGTTCCCCGGCATCCGCCGGCACCGGATCGCCCCGCCAAAGCGCTTCGGCCACCTCGCGAGCAGGCAGGCACGGAAGATGCAGCGCCGGTTTCTCCGGCAGCGCGTTCAGCCAGGCTCCCCGGTCGCGGAACGGCATGTCCCGGTTGGCGATCCAGGCCGCCTGCCCTCCCCGGCCGCGGATCCTTGCGATCAGCTCGGCGCAGGCCCGCTGCCTGCGGACGTTCCACTTCGCCGGCAGGCAATCGACGACGACGTACAGGCTGTCCGCATGCGCGGCGAGCCATTCCGCGACGCCGGGCTCTTCCCAGCGGCTGGAGACGTCCAGCAGCGTCAGGCGCGGCCCCAAGCGGCGAAGCCAGCCGGCGAACGCCGGTTCCGGCGCGCGGCGCGCGGCGGCGGACGGATCCAGCGGATAGACGGCGGCCGATCCGACCCGCCAGACCGGTGCAGCGGGCAGCATGCCGGCAGGATCCGCGAACGCCGCCCGGCGGGGCATGCGGTTCCCGCCATCCCAAGCATCGAACAGCTCCGGATCGCCGCCGGGACATTCCGCCAGCGCATGGTCGGCTCGCTGGGCGGACAGCGCGGCGGAAAACACCGCGGAGGCGAACGATCCCCCGGCTCCCGGATAAGCCGAGGCGACCGCGACAATGCGCGAGCCTTCCCCCGAGGAACCGGAGTTCCTTCCCTCCGCGGCGGAAAGACCGTCTTCGCCCGTCAGGGAGCACAGCTCCGCATAGAGCGCGGAAGCGCTGGCGGGCCGGTCGTCCGGACGGACGGACAGCATCCGTTCGAGCAGCTCCTCGAAGCGGGGAGGAACGTCGGCGCCAAGCCGGACCGCGCGCTCCCGGACGATGGCGAAGCTTCCGCCGGACAGCAGGTAGTAGACGAGCGAGCCGAGGCCGAACAGGTCGGTTCGGGCGTCCGACTGCTCGCCCTTCAGCTGCTCCGGCGCGGCGAAGCCCGGCGTTCCGAGCCGGAGCGTGTCGGAGTCGGCGGCGGGGCGGTAGCGGCGGGCGATGCCGAAGTCGACGAGCACCGCCCGGTCGCGGGTATCGACGATCACGTTCGCCGGCTTCAGATCGCGGAAGACGACGGGAGGTTCCTGCGCATGGAGATAGCGAAGCACGTCGCAGAGCTGCAACATGTAGCGCAGCACGGCGGAGAAAGGGATGCTGCGGCCGTGCCGTTCCCAGCGGGAAGCGAGCGATTCTCCGGCGATGTAGTCCATGACGATGCAGGCCAGTCCGTCCTGTCCCGGAGGATAATAATCGACGATACGCGGCAAATGCGGGTGCTGCAGACCTCCCATCATCCTGGCTTCGGCGATGAACGCTTCCCGCTCTTCGGGCAGCGGCTTCGTGAATTTAAGGGCGCGCAGCATGCCTCCCACCCGCGCATCCTCGGCCAGATAGACGCTGCCCATCCCGCCCCGGCCAATCGCTTCGACGATCCGGTAGCGTCCCTCGAACCAGCTTCCCGGCGTAGGGCTTTGGTATGTATTTTCGCGATCCATACTTGTTCTTCTCCTCCGGGGACAGGCGGTTCCGCCTTCCTATAAATTTCGCAAGCCGTTCCCGGTTTGCGTCGATACGCAGAAAAAAAAGTCCCGCGGACGCAGGAAACAGCCGAATGGCCGAAACCTGCGCCCGCGGGATGCTTTCCCGACCGTTCTAACGGTAGCGCGTTGCCCATATTGTAACTTCTTCGCGGTTATGAAACAACTGCTTCACCCGCCGCACTTCCAAAAATCGACCGTATTCCGCCGTCAAGTCGGCGATCGTCTGCAGCGGCTTGCGGTACATGAGCTTCAACGTCACGATCGCCGAGCCCCCGGGCGCGAGGGCGGGCGCCAGCTCTTCGACGATGCCGCACGTATGCCGCGGGTCCCAGCTCATGTCGCAGACGAGCAGGTCGAACGAATCCGGCTTCAGGTCCAATTCGGCCGCGTTCATCCGCAGATGGCGCAGTCCCGGGCGCCCTTCCAGCGCCGGGCTAAGCTCCGCCGGATCGACCGCCGTCACCTGCACTCCCCGGTCGAGCAGCACGCTCGTCCATCCGCCGGGGGCCGCTCCGAGATCGAGCGCGCGCCGGAAGCGGTCCAGCGGCAGCCCGAACGTCCGCTCCGCTTCCAACAGCTTGAACGCCGCGCGCGAGATCAGCCCTTCCTCGCGCCGGAATCGGACCGCGCCTCCGGGCCAGTCGGACAGGTTGTCGGCAGGATCGGACAAGCCGAGGTACAAGCTGCTTCGGGTCGCATACACCGACAAGATCCAGCGCGCGTCCCGCGCCGTCACTTCCGCTCCCAGTTCTCTCAGCGCCGGCGCGAGCGCGTCGCGTCCTTCGGCGGAGCTGAACGGGAACGGACTGTCCTGGGATTTGCGTACTTGAACCGCGACGGACGCGCCTCGCAAGCGGTCGGCGCAGGCATCGGCGAAACGGACCATTGAGGCGGCGACCGCGTCAGCGTCTCCGGACACCTGCACCTCATTATCCACCGGGAACAGATGCCGGAGGAAGATCGGTTCGTCTTGGCGCAGAAGCTTAATCAGCTCCCGGCCGGACAGCGCGCCGGAGTTCAGTTTGAACGTCTCGCCGGGAGCGAGCCCGGAAAGCTTCATGCCGGGAAAGCGCCGGCGCAGCTCCTCCATCGCGTACGGCGCGAAGCCCGGATTGGAAGTCGCGATAAAATCGGTCATCGGGAGGCTCCTTTTCGCACTTGAATCCAGGGCCGTTCGTCCTGCCATTGAAGGGAGAGCGAAACGTCGAAGGCTTCTTGCAGCAAATCCGGCGTCAGCGTCTCGCGCTTCGGCCCGGCCGCGACGATCCGCCCTTCCGCCATCAGCGCCGCGTGGGTGAAGAGCGGCACGATCTCTTCGATATGGTGCGTGACGTACAGCATCGACAGACGGCGCCCGGCCAGCTCCCGCAGCGCTTCGAGATACGCTTCGCGCTCATATAAGTCGAGACCGGCGCAGGGCTCGTCCAGAATGATCAGCCGGGGATCGGCCATCATCGTGCGGGCGAGCAGCACTTTTTTGCGCTCGCCTTGGGACAGCGTGCCGAACGGCTGGTCGGCCATCGGCCCGAAGCCGATTCGATCCAGCTCGGCGTGCGCGCGCTCGCGAATTTCGGGCGCCGCTTCTTCGTAAATGCGCAGATAGGCGTTCGCCCCGCCCGCGACGATCTCCCATACCGGATCGTAGAGCGTGAATTTCTCGATCAGCGATGCGCCGATGTACCCGATCTGCTTGCGAACTTCACGGATGTCCACCGTCCCGTACCGGTTCCCGAGCACGTCGACGGTTCCGGAGGTCGGGAACATATATCCGGCGATCATCTCCAGCACCGTCGTTTTGCCGCAGCCGTTCCGCCCGAGCAGCACCCAGTGCTCTCCTTCGCCGACCTCCAGGTCGACGCCGCGCAGTATGTCGCGCTGCTCGCGGCGCAGCGTTAAGTTTTGCAAATGAATCATGGCCGTTTATCCTCCTAACGAATAAAGCCGAAACGCGAAAACGAACCGTACCGGTCAGCCTTGCGCCAGCGGAGCCAGAAGCGCGTCGAGCTCCACGACCGAGCCGAACCGGTACGTCTTGCTCCACTCTCCCCGATCGTCCCGGAGCAGCAGGCAAGGAACGCTCTCGATACGAAGCAAAGACGCGAGCGCGGGCGCCAGGTTCAAGTCGACGGAAGCGATCCGCAAAGCCGGGCGGGCCGCTTCGACGACGGCGATCATGCGTTTGGCCAGGGCGCACGTTCCGCACAACGGCGTATGGACGAACAGCGCGGGCTCGAGATCCGGCCGGTTCAACTCGGCCTGCCAATCCGCCGCTTCCAGCTCCCTCATCCGCCGCTCGCCCGCCGCGCCGCTTCCCGCAGCACGTCGTCCGTCATCGGGCCGTCGTGCACGTTCAAGCCGGCGGGAGCCGCCTCGCGAAGCGCGCAGACCATCTGCGCCCGGCCCATCATGCTCGACGAATGCACGTACACCCGCTTCGGAAAGCGGCCGGTCGCGATCAGCCCGTGAACGACCGACAGGCCGTTCGGCATGCCGTAGCCCAGCTCGAAGTCGAGCGACAGCACGTCGACTTCTTCCGCCTCGAACAGCAGCAGGCATTCCTCGGCGGAACGGGCCGCCACGAAGCCTCGCGGGCAAGGGCGCACATCGTCCAGATAAACATTGATCAAGCGAACTCCTCCTCCCCGATCCAATCCCGAAGCAAAGCAAGCTGTCCGGCGTGCGTCCCATCCGTGCCGACAGGCGTCTCCAGCAGCAGCGGCGATTCGCGCAGCTCCGGCGTCGACAGCAAACGCCGAAATCCGTCCGCGCCGATGTGGCCTTCGCCGATTCGCGCATGCCGGTCTTTGCGCGAGCCGGACGGATAACGGGAATCGTTCAAATGCACCGCCGTCAGTCCGTCCCAGAACCGCAGCCGATCCGCGCGTTCGCGGAAATCGTCCCAGTCGCCCCCGCTCCATTGCCCGCTGGCGAACAGATGGCACGTATCCAGCACGAATCCGACGGAGCCGGGCTTCGCGCACAGGGAGCGAATCGAAGTCAGCTCTTCCGGCGTCGTGCCCATCGGGCCGTGGTCGCCCGCCATATTTTCCAGCAGCAGCTTCGCCTCTCCATCCCAATCGGCCAGAACGCGATCCATCCAGCCGATGATGCGGCGGTAAGCTTCCAGCGGATCGCTTCCCCGGTCGTGCCCGAAATGCACGACGACTCCAAGCGAGCCGCACGCTTCGGCAATGGCCAGATCGTTGAGCGTGCAGGCAGCCATCGCATCGGCGATCTCGCCTTCCGCCGCCGGATTGACCGGATACGGCCCGTGGGCGACGGAGACGACGCCGTTGCGGAGGCACCAATCGGCGCAGCGGGCCGCATCCGCGGCGTCGAACGATTTGAGCCTCAGGCTTCTCGGATTTTTCGGAAAATACTGAAATGCGTTCCCCCCGAGCCGAACGGCCTCCCGCGCTGCGCCTTCGTACCCTTTGCGCGTGCTGACGTGACAGCCGATTTTCATGATCAGTGTGCCTTTTGGCAGGACGGGCAGTAGAACATCTTGCGGGAGTTGACGATCTCCAGGCGAATCGCCTCGCCGCAGCGGACGCAGGCTTCCCCTTCCCGGTCATATACCCGGCACTTGTTGTCGTAACCGCCCACGAACGTGTCGTCCGCCGTGAACTTATGGTCCATATAGCCTCCGTTCTCCGCCGCCTCTTCCAGCACTTTGCGCATCGAACGATACAATCTCAGCTTCGTCTCCGGTTCCAGCTCCGGTATCGCCGCGGTCGGCTGCACCTCGGCATCGAAGCAGATCTCGTCCGAGTAGCAGTTGCCGACGCCGCTGATCAGCTTCTGGTCGACGAGCGCGGATTTCAGCCTGCCTCTTCGGGTACCGAGCCGCTTCGCGAACGCTTCCGGCGTCAGCCTGGGATCGAATGGATCGGGACCTAGCGGCTTCAGATGCTCCAGAGCGCTTTTCGCGCTGAGGCGGTGGAGATACCCGAGCCGAAGGCCGCCGAAAAACAGCCGGTTGCCGTCTTCGAACGTCAGAACGACCTGATACGAGCCGCTCTCCTTGCCGGCCTCCGGTTCCGTTCCGTAATACAGCCAACCGCCCAGCATCAAGTGCAGGAGCAGCCGGTTGCCGTCATCCAAATGGAACAACAGATGCTTGCCGCGGCGTTCCACGAACAGCACCGTCCGTCCGATGACGGCGGCCTGAAACTCGGCCGTCGGCTCGTTGATCGTCTTCTCCCGGTTCACTTCCGCCGCGGCGATCGTCCGCCCGCAGACAAGCGGGGAGAGCAGCCTGCGGTAAGTGTCCATCTCCGGCCATTCCGGCATCGTGTCTTCATCCCTTCGTCGGTTCGTCTCGCGCCTTACGCGATGACGCTCTTCACATATTGTTCAAGCTCGGCGAGGCCGCGGCAGACCGCGTCCGGCATCGCCCCCGCGTCGTCGCAGCGTTGCCGCCAATCTTCCGCGGAGCATAGTCCGGTAAGCACGAGTACGGCAGGGCTGCCGATCGCCAAACCGGCGGCGATATCGGTGCGCGGATTGTCGCCCACGACCCATGCGTCCTCCGCGGACACTCCGGCGCGCTTAAGCGCAAAATCCATGAGGATCGGCGACGGCTTGCCGACGATCGTCGGCCGGACGCCGGACGCGGCCTCCAGCGCAGCGGCGATGCTGCCCGCGCCGGGAAGCACCCGGCCCGCCACGGGAAGCTGGCGATCCGGATTCGTCACGACGAACGCCGCGCCGTTCGCCAGATGAAGCTGGGCTTCCGCGAGACGGTCGTACGTCAGCTGCCGGTCGATCCCCTGAACGACCAGCTTCGCCGGTCTGCCTTCTTCCCATTCGAACCCCGCTTCACGCATCGCTTCCCGCAGGCCGTGCTCGCCCATTACGTAAACATTGGCGTTCGGATACCGCTCTCTAGCGTATTCGGCGGTCGCCTGGGCCGACGTCGCCACCTGCTCCGGAGCCGCCGGAATGCCGAGGCTCCGCAGATGCTCCGCCACCTGCAACGGCGTTCGCGTCGAATTGTTCGTCACGAACCAGCAAGGAAGGCCGAGCGCTTCCAGCTCCCGAACGAGGCGTCCCGCGCCGGGGACCGGTTCTTCGCCCCGGTACAGCGTGCCGTCCAGATCGAGCAGCAGCGCCTTCGGCTTGCGGAGCGCAGGCGGGTTATGAGGCCACGTTAACATGATGTCACTCGCCTTCGTTCCATATTACGGCTTTTTGGCCATGGTTCCACAATAACGCGTTTGACCTGCCGAAGGCAAGGTCTGACATCGGCCGACAATCTTCTCGATTTCCCTCCACATTTTTATGCCGACGAGAGGAAATTCTCCCTTGATTTCGCGGCTTAGCCGACCCTTCCGACGAAGAATGGGAAAAGCGCCCGCTATCATCGCGGACGAACCGGATCGACGCCGAAAAGAGGCATGAGAACGACAACTTTTCCCCGTCGCTTCCGGCAAGGAGCCTCTTGGCGAGAAAATATCGGAGAAAGTCCCTTTCGTCGAAGCCGGGCCGGAACGGTCTCCCTTCGGCGCCGGAGCCGCTCAAGGCCTCAGAGCCGCCCAGCCTTGCGCCGCAAGCGCTCCACCCGCCGGCGAAGAGCGTCCCGCTCCTCGCGCTCGCGGGCGGACGCGGGCCGCCGCAGCGCCAGCTCCAGCGCGGCTTCGGCGTAGCGGAGCGCCGCAGCGGGATTCTTCTCGCGATGCTCGTAGAACATCGCCAGCTCGACGTGCGCGTCGACCGGCGGAATCGCGGCCAGCTCGGCTTGTTCGGCCGATCGCTCCCAGAAGCGAACCGCTTGCTCCCACTGGCCGAGCCGCTTATAGCGCAGACCCGCCGGCAGCCACCAGCGGGCGGCGGCCGCGTCGTCTCGCGCGGCCAATGCGGCGAACAGCCGCTCCGCTCGGCGCCGCATGCCGTGCTTGTCCAGCCAAGCCGCCGTCCGGTAAAGCTCCTCCGCCCCTTCCGGCAGTTCGTCCGCCCGCGGATCGTCCTCCTCCTCGCCGGACAGCAAGGCGCCGAAATGCGTCGCCAGCGTCACCAGCGTCAGCACGTCCCGCTCGTTGTGGCGGTAGACGCCATCGAGATGGCCGGCGTCGCCGTCGCTCAAAAACCGGACGTAAAGCTCCGGAGCCAGAGATCCCGGCACGTCCTCGCTCCGCTCGACGCCGAGCCGGTCTTCCTCGATCCGGCTCAGGCGGCACGATGCCAGCGTATTCCGCCATAGCGCCCGCGACGGATGAAGAAAGTCGAGATGCCCCGGTTCGACGCCGCTGCGCCGCCATCCGTTCAGAATGAACCGGTTCGCCAGCACCGGCCAATCGAATGTCCGGCCGTTGTAGGTAACGAGATGCGTCCTACCGGCCATCCGGCCTAGCAAGTAGTGAAGCATCGCTTTCTCTTCCCCGGGATGGCGGATGAGCGTCTGTTCGACGGAGATCCGGCGCCATTCCGGCTCGACGACGGCGAAGCCGATCATAAACGGCACGTTGCCCGCTCCGACGCCGAGTCCCGTCGTCTCCGTATCCAGAAAGATCAGCCGCTCCGCCCGGATGGCGTCCGGATGGCCATCTTGCGGCCGGCCGGTTTTGTTCTGCCTTGCCGCGACGGGCTCCAGCGCCGGCGCGTAGCCGACCAATTCGCCCAGTTCGTACAGGCCGTGCCGGTAATCGAACGGATAGTCGATCCGCCGCAGGAGAAAGCTGCCGTGCTCGTTCTCCATCTGCCGCACGCCGAGCATCCCGAAAGCCGGATGCAGATCCGGCTCCTGCCGTTCCGTATTATCGCGATAATCTCGGCTTTCCGGCTTCCCCGCCGCCGAATCGTCCCTTCCCGCCGTTGCAGCCGATCCCGAACCGTGTTCGCCGCTCCCTGCTTCTTCCCCCTTGGCTTGACCTTTAAGCCGCAGCAGACGTTCCCGCAGTCCTCCGCTCATGCCGGATCCTCCGTTCGTTCGCAAATTCATCGCCCGGCCGCCGGATCGGACCCGGACCGATCAGAGGCCGCTCAAAATTTGAATGCTCTTTTGCTTTCCGTTGATTCCGTTCAATTCCATGCCGATGCAAGAAGGGCATCCATCCTTGCATAAGCATTTGCGAATCAGATTCGCGGCCGCGTCCCTCACTTCGTCGAAGCGCTTGTACACGTCCGCGGCCAGACCGATTCCGCCCGGATAATGGTCATGGATAAAAATCGTCGGAAGCCCCGTATGCGCGGCTTTGATTTGCGGCGTCACATGCACGTCTCCCCTGTCGCACATGACAAGCACCGGAACGATATGCTGCAATACGTTCGCGATTCCGAGCAGCAGCTGTTCCAGCGTCTTGGTTCCGATCTCGGGGCCGACTTCTTTGAGCTCCAGCCAAGCGGCGCTTGTATGCAATTCTTCCTCGGGCAGATGAATGGGCCCGGAGCCGATATTTTCGAACGTGGTCAATTTGATTTTCTTGAAAATGGTAGGGATCATATTGACCGCAACGTCTCCATAATGAACGGCGGCCTGGCCCCGGTCGCGCGTCCGGTCGATCTCCAGCACTTTCAGGTTGACGGCCAGGTTCGCATCCGTGTAATATTCGACGTCCACTTCGCGGACATAAGCCTTCTTATGGTCCCAGTCCAGCTTCTCCACCTGGTATTGAACGCCCTCGTGCAGATAGATCGCTTCGTCGTGCAGCAGGGTCATGGCGCTGAACCGGTCCATCTCCCCGATGATCTTGACGGCGGCGACGTTCGATTGGTCGACGATCACGACGTTCTCCTGGGAAGCCGAACGAAGGCTGATTTCGCTTGCCGGGAACGACTGCGCCGACCAGTAGAACGTATCGCCGTTTTTGTGAAGCACCTTTTCCTCTTGCAAATATTCGAGAATGTCCGCAACGTCCAGGGGACCGAATTCCTCCGTTTCCTTGAACGGAAGCTCATAGGCGGCGCAGCGCAAATGATCCACAAGGATCAGCAGATTCTCGGGATTGATCCGGGCGTACTCCGGCGACCGGTCGAAAAAGTATTCCGGATTTTGAACGATATATTGGTCGATCGGCGTCGAATTGGCGACCATGACGATCAGCGCTTCCCCGTGGCGGCGGCCGGCGCGTCCCGCCTGCTGCCAGGTGCTGGCGATACTGCCCGGGTACCCGGTCATGATGCACACCTGGAGCTGGCCGATATCGACGCCCAGTTCCAACGCGTTCGTGCTGACCACGCCCAGGATTTCGCCTTCGCGCAGCCCGCGTTCGATTTCCCGGCGCTGCTTGGGGAGATAACCGCCCCTGTAGCCCCGGATCGACTTCGAGCCGATATCGCTCTTCACCAATTCCTGAAGGTGGCTCAGGATCAATTCGACCCGGACGCGGCTCCGGGCAAAAACGATGGTCTGAATTTTGTTTTTCAAAAATTGTTTGGCCAGATGGTTGACCTCGACCGTCGAGCTCTTGCGAATGTTCAGCGGAGCGTTCACGATCGGCGGATTGTAGAAAACGAAGTGCTTCCGGCCGCGCGGCGCGCCGTTGTCGTCGACGAGCCGCATGGGGCTGCCCGTCAGCTGCTCGGCCAGTTCCTTAGGGTTGGCGATCGTTGCCGACGTACAGACGAGGATCGGGTTGCTTCCGTAAAAGCGGCAGATTCGCTTCAACCGCCGAAGAACGTTCGCAACGTGACTGCCGAACACCCCCCGGTACGTATGCAGCTCGTCGATGACGATAAACCGCAAGTTTTCAAACAGGCTTACCCATTTCGTATGATGAGGAAGGATCCCGGAATGCAGCATATCCGGGTTCGTGATGACGATGTGACCGGCCAATCTTACGATCTGGCGGATTGCGGGCGACGTATCGCCGTCGTATGTATAGCTTTTGATGTCGATGCCTATCTCTTTGATGATCTCGTTCAATTCGCTCTTCTGGTCCTGCGCCAGCGCCTTCGTCGGAAACAAGTAAAGCGCGCGGCTGGCGTCGTCTTCGGCGATCGCCTGGAGGACGGGCAAGTTGTAGCACAGCGTTTTCCCCGAGGCGGTCGGGGTTACGGCTACGACATTCTCTCCTCTTCGAACCGTCTCGTAGGCGGTATGCTGATGCGAATAGAGCTGTTCGATGCCTCTTTTGGCCAGGGCCGCTTGAATTCGGGGGTCGACGCTCTCCGGCATGGGACTCGTTCTCGCCTCTTGCGGTTCGATCTCCTGCCAGTTCGCTACATTCTCGTTCTTTCTTAACTCTTGGATCAGTTCGGAAAGAATCTTCTTTTTAAACATTCCATCACCCTATAATTAAGAACGGTTGTTCCCTATTATAGACTTCCTATCTAAATAAAAAAAGCCCCCGTAAAGGTACAAAAACAATAGCCGCCGATCATCACGGCCTGATGGAATGCGAACCAAAATAGGCGCGCCCTCATAAATTGGTAGGGGCAATTGACTATTCATGAATACGGAGGCTAATAAATTGGGCTTGCAACCTCAAATGCAAATGATGTCGCACCCCGTTCTTTTGGAGGTTCGGCAAACGGCTCCCAATCAGATTTTGATGATTTACGACAGGCGGACGGAGACGGCCTCCGCGACAAATGTCTCGAATTATTGGATCCGAAGCAACGCGGGAGCCATGGGAATCGCGAGCGCAGGGATGGGCGAGGCCTTGTCGGCTCAAAATTCGCTTCGCTCCGATCAGGCTATGATTACGAATGCCGACAACTCCAGGATGAGATACCTCTTGACATTCAGGGTTAATGCGATGGCCGGCGTTCCTTATATCGTGCTTCCCTGTTTTGTAAATGCCGAGGGAATGACCGGTTACGGAGGAGGAAACTGGGGGCCGACGAGCAGAAACGTGTTGATTGGCAGGTAACGGATCCGCTTGTTCGTCATCCGCCCGGAAAAGAAGAGGCGGGACGAAAGCAATGGCGATGCGGACTTCTTCCGCCGCATCGCCATTGCTTTCATTTCTGTCAGCCAGGATTATAACTCGATGACGATGCAATCCTTGTCGCTTTCGGCGTCCGCAGCCGCGGCGAACATTTCGTTGTCGGCCCCCGCCCAGCTTGGAGACGCCGGACGGACTTGGAACGCGCGGAGCCGGTCGTTCGGCGATTTGTCCGTGTAGGCCTCCGCCTTTCCTTCAAACGTCCATTCGATCTTCTTCACCTTGCTCAGATCGACCCCGGCGTTCAGCGGAAGGTTCGCCGGGTCGACGGAGGGCACGCGAACCGACCATACCGATAACAGCCCGGGCATGATGCGGGAGGAACCGTCCCCGACGACGCCGCCCGATTGGGGCTGGAACTTCTCCGTACCGCCCTTGAACGTCACCTCGTACTCGTAGAAGCCGAGCGTCCGGGAGTGAACGAAATCGTGGCGTTCGGCATATCGGTCAAGGAACGCGGAGCCGCCCGACTGCGCATATTCGACGTGGACTCCGCCCTGGGCGTCGCGAGCGCCGGGCAGATGAATCTGGCAGGCGCCGACCGTCAAATGCGCCTTGCCGGCGATTTTCTCCCGGATGAGGGGGTTGTCCAGCGACAGCGGGAATACCGCGTCCCGATGCTCGCGCAGGGCGGCGAACTGCTCGGGGAACGTCTCCTCGTTCAGGATGAACTTTATGTTTCGGTACGGCTGGGCGGGGCTCTCGGACGCATTGAGAACGTTCGTCAGCTTTACGCTGATGTCCGCATGGATCTTGCTCAGCTCCGCGATGTGAATGTCCCGGATTTTGGGGAAGCGGTCCTGGCCCAACGTCAAATATCGAAACGCCTGATATTCCTGATACAGGAAATCGATCAATTCCAATCTGGCTTGGTTGTACAATTCGAAAATATAGCCGTGGAACAGCGGCAGGCTGGCGTCCGCCTTATCCCCGAGCGCCGCGAGCAGACGCTCGTTCTCCGAACGCAGGCGGGCGATTTCGGCCGTCAGCTTCTCGTCCTCCAGATACGACGCCTTGTAAGCCTGCGCCAGCCGCTGGTACTCCTCCGCCACGTTCATATACTCGTAGAACGCGACTCGGTAGCGCTCGGCGTTTTTCGGTACCTTGTCGTATACCGGCTTCAGCAGCTCTTCGAACTGCTCGCGGGACATCGTCAGCAAGGCCGAGTTGTAGCCGAATGACGACTGAACCTGATTCAGCTGCTTCGTCAGATCGATCAGTCCTCCGCCTTGCTTCCAAAGGGCTTGTCCGGAGGACGCCAGCTTCTTGACGGAGCCCAGCGATTTGGACAGCTCTTCTTCCTTCTTCTTCTTTTCCTTGTCGACCGTCTTCTGCGACTTGAACGTTTCGTCGACGACGATCGTCTTCCCCTCGTTGACCAGATTGCTGACGGCGGAAGCGATGGCGCCGCCCGCCTTCAGCGCCCCGACGACGGGCGCGACGTTGGTCGCGATCGCGACTCCGGTGACGACCAGGTCGAGCGTCGCTTTCATCGTGTCCAACTGCAACTCTTTCCGGAGCGCATCGACGAATTCGCCGGCCGTCTTCTCCAACTGCCGCGCCTTGTTCCCGATGGTCGACAGCATGTCGTCCAAAGCGGATTTCTGCTGCTGCTTCTGCGAGAGAAGCTCCTCTTTGCGCAGCCCCATCCGCTCGATCTTCTTCGCGGCGTCGCCCAGCGCGTTCCGGATCAATTTCGCTTGGCTGTCCTGGCTTGACTTGACGCGCAAATAATCCGCGTACAAGGATTCGGCCTGCTGGGCCGCGACGATAAGGTTGAGGCCCATCGACTGATAACGGTCGAGCGGCATCAGCGGAACCCAGTTCCAGGGATGGCCGAAATAATCGAGCCCTTGGCTGAGCTGCGCCACCAGGACCGCCGCCCTGCCGCGCAGCGCGAGCCATTGAAGGGACTCCGCCAGCATGCGTTCCCGGAATGCCGCGAAGTCGGCGTCCGTGCTCTCGCTTTCCCGCAGCTTCGTGAACCAGGCCGCGTCCGGCGTCGTCCTCAGCAGCCAGTCGAGCAGCACGGCCGCCTCCTCGATCTGCTCCTCGCTGGAAGCCAAATAAGCCACGCCGGCTTTATGCAGGGTCAGCGACTTTTGCTCCAGCGAGCCGACCAGTCTCCTGTCGACGGGAAGAAAGTCGCCGTAGAAATGCCGATCGCTTACGGCAGTAGGACGTCCGTCGCCGTTGTTCCCGCAGGCTCCGGCCCTCCCGTCCATCGATGCGGGAGCCGCATGTCCGTCCAGCCCGTCTTTGCCGTTCTGGCCGCCAGGTTCGCGTTCGTCGCTAAGATAATAAGTATAGCGGCTGACGCGCCCGGCCATCACCGACTTCCCTTTCAGCTTGCGGCCGCCGAGTCCGCCATGGCCTCCATTCTGCCCTTTCCCCGGAGAGGCCGCTTCGCCTGCCTTGCCGGCGCGGCTCTCCATGACAATCAAATTCTCCTTCGCCGGAAGGACGAAGGCCGCCACGATGCTCCCCCCGTTGCCTCCGTCGCCGGATTTTCCGGCATTGCCGCCGTTGCCGCCGTGGCTGGCATTGCCGCCCGCGCCCGCGGGATCGTTCGAGAAAAATCCCCGGTTTGCGTCTTCGCCGTTGATGCCGTCGGCGCCTTTTCCGCCATCGCCGCCGTCCTGTCCGCGTCCTCCGCGGCCGCCGTTCGCGATCAGGCGAAGCGGACCGTTCAGCTCGAATCTTTCGGCGGCGAGCGCGATGTCTCCGGCCGATTGTCCCGGCTGGCCGGGGAGACCGTCCTCCCCGTTCGTCCCGTTCTTGGCGGGCTGCTCGGCCGAAATTCCGCTTTCCGCCTTGGCTCCCGGCTTATAATCCCGTTCGGACGCCGGAGCGGCCCCCGACGTATCGATGCTCGCCTCTCCGTCCGACGAGATGATGCGGGCATGGATCGTCACATTTCTGCCGGGAACGCTCAGCGATCCCGACAGACGGACGGTGTCGGCATGAACGACATAATGGACGGACTTATCCGATAGATAATCCGCCGTAAGGGTTAGATCCGCGGCTGTCAAAAAAACGGTGTCGCCTTTTTTTCCCCGTTGAACGTCTGAATACCGCAGCTTGCCTGCCAGCCATTCCTGTTCCGTCTTTTCCTGAGAGCTAGTTGCCATTCCCCTGCCTCCTTAGGCGCATGCGTTCGCGCGGCATCGGCTTCGATTCTTCCGCCGCCAGGAGAATTTTAACAATTCGCGCTAAAAAAACGCTGAAAAATATTCCAGGAATCGACAATTTCGACGCGGCATGTCGCCTTCTGCGCTTTCCCGGGAAAAGAACGGCACCGTTACACGTAAGGCGGCTCCCACGCTTTTTTGTGCCAACCGAGCTTTTGTTCGATCACGTTCAGCTGGCCGTCCAGCCGCACTTCCGCGCGAAAAGGCCAATCCCGTTCTCTCCAGAAGCGCAGATCGGTCCAGACGACGAGATAGCCGCCGTCCGGCTGCGCCTGCCACTTGAAATAGGCTCGCTTGGCGAAACGCAGCAAAGCCTGGACGTGCGGGACGCGGCGGGAAGCGCCGACGCAGGCATGGGCGGTCTCGACCGGCTCTTGCGGCAGTGTCGCGGCCGGGAGAAGGCGGCGGCCGTCCATTTGCCCCATGTGAAAATCTTTGTTCGTCTGGACGACATAATGCCAGCGGAACCATCGGATATCCGGCAGCACGTGAACGGCTATCCAACTCCGAAACCTTCGCTTGATTCGCCGGACGGCGAGCCCGTGGTATCCGATCCTCCATAACGCGTACATGACGGTCGTTCCCCAGGCGAATCCGCAAAGTAAGGCGGCACGGCTTCCCCCGGCTGCAAGCCAGCCGATCAACGCCCCGGCGTGAACGATCAGCAGGAACGGTTCGGTCAGGCAGAGCGCATCCAGATGAAGCCAGCCTCGCTTGAACGGCAGCAGGCATTGAACGCCGTATGCGTTGGTCAGGTCGAACGCGACGTGCAGCACGACGGCCAGCAGCGTCCAGGCGGTCAAAAGCCAAACCTGAGTCCAGCATCCGAACGCCAAAGCCGTCAACGGCCCGATCGCCAGCGCCCAAAGCGCCAACGCGGGCAGCGAATGACTCCATCTGCGGTGTTGGCGGAAGTAGGCATCCGACCCGCCGAACCGGAATACGACGTCGAAGTCCGGCGCATGCGAACCGATCAGGGCGACGCACAGAATGGCTCCGGATAAAGAAGGATCCGATTGCACGGACGGAATCCAATGAGCGAGTCCGGCGAGCGTGGCGCCGAACAAAAGATGCGACCCCGTGTCCATGTCTTTCCCGCCTTCCTTTCGAAAATTCGTCATGCGCGGCATGATAAGAACCCCGCGAAACCCGGAAACGACCTTCGCGTTTGCGCACGACGGATAGAAACAGCGGCAAGGTGCCATCCTATCGAACGGGAATGCGGCGGCGATCGCTTCCCGATTCGACCCAAAAGGAGCATTCGAACATGGCTAAACCCGACGACCGCTCGGACAACGCGGAACATCTTCGCAACGCCATCCACAATACGGAAGAGAACTTGCAGGAAGCCGAGTCTTATCTGGACGAGCATGCCGACGAGATCGGCTCGGAGGAGTCCGAGACGATCTCCGACAAGAACGCCAGAAGGCGCAACAGCATCAAGCGCTTCAAGCAGGAGATCCAGGACGAGACCTGAGCCTGCCGGACGAGCATAGCCGCATGGGACAACAAACAGCGGGCCGGGGGCCCGCTGTTTGCTTTTGTCGCCGAAGGAACGGCTCTTATTCGAAATGTATGCGGGACGATGCGATTCCATCCCTCCGACCGGATTTCGGCCTTCCGTCGCACTTCTTTAATGTCATTAACTTTTATCCACGTTAAAATACTGCGCTTCCGGATGCGCGAATACCATGGCCGATACCGACGCTTCCGGTTCCATCATAAAGCCTTCCGTCAGCTGAACGCCGATGTCTTCGGGCTTCATCAAGGCGAACAGCGGACCCTGATCCTCCAGATCGGGGCAGGCGGGGTAGCCGAACGATACCCGAATGCCTTGGTAGCGGGCGCCGAACCGCTGCTTCATCGTCATCTCCGCCGGATCGGGGAAGCCCCAGTTGTCGCGCATGATCTGGTGCACCCGCTCCGCCATTCCTTCCGCCACTTCCAGCGCGGTGGACAGCAGCGCATGCGAGCGAAGATAATCCCCCTGCTCTTTCCATCGCTCGGCTTGTTCTCTGGCGCCTTGTCCGGCCGTGACGACGAGGAATCCGACCGAATCCATGATTCCGCTCTCGACGGACTTCAGGAAATCCGCCAAGCAAAGGAAAGGCTCCACGGCTTGCCTCGGGAACGTAAACCGATGAAGCACTCGGGACCGGTCCTCCGGGTCGTAGATCAGAATGTCGTCGCCTTCCGACTGTGCCGGGAAAAACCGGTACATCGCCTGCGGACGAAGCCAGCCTCGCTGCTGGGCTTCCCCCATCATCTCCTCGACGGTCGCTTTCAACTGCATGGTTTTCTCGTCCCCGGCGGCGAGCAGATCCTCGACTTTCCCTTTGACGCCCAGATGGTGGCCGAGCAGCATCTGCATGTTCACATACGGCATGACGTGTGCCATCGGATAGTCCCGCAGCACATGGCGCTCGTAATCCGGCGGTACGAACACGGGTGCGTCCGTCGAAATGCTCGAGCGGCGTGCGCGTGTAAGCGTCGGCAGTTCCTTCTTTCCTTCCGGCTCCAGCGTCAGCGTCGCCAGCGCGGCCCGATGCTCCCGCTCGATCTCGGTTCGGTGCGCGGGATCGCTTAGCTTGTTCGCCAGATCGAGCCCGTCCATGGCGTCTTTGGCGTACAGCACGACGCCGTCGTATTCCGGAGCGATTCTCGTCTTCGTGAACTTGCGCGTCAGCGCCGCGCCGCCGACGAGTATCGGGGCGTCGATGCCGGCGCTGCGCAAGTCCTGCGCGGTAAGCACCATCTGCTGCGCGGACTTGACGAGCAGCCCAGACAGGCCGATCGCGTCCGGCTTCTCGGCACGGTAAGCTTCGATCAATTGGTCCGGCGGCACCTTGATGCCGAGATTGACGATTTTGTATCCGTTGTTGGACAGGATGATCTCGACGAGGTTCTTGCCGATGTCATGGACGTCCCCTTTGACGGTGGCGAGCATGATTTTGCCTTTGACGGCGGAATCGGCTTTCTCCATGTGCGGTTCCAGATGAGCAACCGACGCCTTCATCACCTCGGCGCTCTGGAGCACCTCGGCGACGATCAGCTCGTTGTTGTTGAAAAGACGTCCGACTTCCGACATTCCGTCCATCAGCGGCCCGTTGATGATCTCCAGCGGCCCGTACTTGGTCAGCGCTTCGTCCAGGTCGGCGAGCAGGCCTTCCTTGCTGCCTTCCACGACATAATTCGCCAACCGCTCTTCCAGCGACAGGTTGTCGGCCTTGACTTTCTTCTCGACCTTCTTATCGCGAAAAGCGGCCACGAACGCAGCCAGCGTCTCGTCGTTCGTCTCGTACAGCAGCTGCTCGGCGAGCTTGCGCTCATGCTCCGGAATCGACGCGTACCGCTCCAGCTTCTCCGTGTTGACGATTGCGTAATCGAGGCCGGCCTTCGTGCATTCGTACAGAAATACGGAGTTCAGCACCTCGCGCCCGGCGTCCGGCAAACCGAAGGAGATGTTGCTGATCCCGAGAATCGTCTGGCATGCGGGCAACGCTTCCTTGATCAGACGGATCCCTTCGATCGTCTCCTTCGCGGAACCGATATACTGCTCGTCGCCGGTGCCGACCGGGAACACGAGCGGGTCGAAGATCAAATCCTCCGCTTTCAAGCCGTATTTGCCCGTCAGCAAATCGTGCGAACGCTTGGCCACCTCAAGCTTGTCCCGGCGGGCGATCGCTTGCCCCCTCTCGTCGATCGTGCCGACGACGACGGCGGCGCCATAGCGATGAAGGATCGGGACGACCTTCTCGAACTTCTCTTCCCCGTCCTCCAGGTTGATCGAATTGATGATCGATTTGCCCTGAATATACTTGAGCGCGAGATCGATTACGGACGGGTCGGTCGTGTCGATCATGAGCGGCGCTTTTACTTTCTTCGTGACGAAGTCCAGGAACTTCTTCATGTCGTCGGTCTCGTCGCGGTCGGGGTCCTGCACGCACACGTCGATGACGTGCGCTCCGTTCTTCACTTGAGCGCGGGCGATCTCGGAAGCTTCTTCGTACTTGCCCTCGGCGATCAGACGCTTGAACTTGCGGGAGCCGAGCACGTTGGTCCGTTCCCCGACCATATAAGGACGGCTCTCGTTCTCGATATAGACCGTCTCGATGCCGGATACCGCCGGCGGATGGCTGCCGTCCGGCTTGCGCGGAGGCACGTCCGAGAGCGCCTTGGCCATCGCGGCGATATGGGCCGGCGTCGTGCCGCAGCAGCCGCCGGCAATGTTGAGCCAGCCCTGCTCGGCGAACGCCCGCAGCTTCTTCGCCAGCGATTCCGGCGACTCGTGGTAATGCCCGTTCTCGTCCGGCAGCCCTGCGTTCGGGTAGCAGCTTACCGCCGTATTCGCGAGGCCCGACAGCGTGCGGATATGATCCCGCATGAATTCCGGTCCGGTCGCGCAATTCAGGCCGATCGACACCGGATGGAGATGCTCTAGCGAGACGTAGAACGATTCGATGTTCTGCCCGGCGAGCGTCGTTCCCATCGGCTCGATCGTGCCGCTGATCATGACGGGAAGCTTGCGGCCTGTCCGCTCGAAAGCCATCCTCACGCCGATGCCCGCGGCCTTCACGTTCAGCGTATCCTGGCACGTCTCGATCAGAATCGCATCCACGCCGCCTTCGATCAAGGCGAGGACTTGTTCGCGATAGTCTTCGACCAGTTGATCGAACGTGACGCCGCCCGTTACCGACAGCGTCTTCGTCGTCGGACCGAGCGCGCCCGCCGCATAGCGCGGCTTCTCCGGCGTCGAGTACCGATCGCAAGCCTCTCGAGCCAGCTTCGCCGCCGCCAGGTTGATCTCCCGCGCTTTCTCCGGAATGTCGTATTCCGCCAGCACGACCGCCGTCGCGCCGAACGTGTTCGTCTCAATAATGTCGGAACCCGCTTCCAGATAGGCTTCGTGAATGCCGCGAATGACGTCGGGACGCGTCAGAACGAGCATCTCGTTGCAGCCTTCCAGCGCTTCTCCGCCGAAGTCATCCGCCGTCAGACCGGCCTGCTGAATCATCGTTCCCATTGCGCCGTCGAGAATGAGAATGCGCTTCTGAAGCTCCTCTTGCAAAGAAGGTTTCGTATACGTTAAAGTCATGATTAGACGCCTCATCCTTCGTCAAAAAAATCGTTAACCTCTATATTACCAGAATCGGAAAAAGACGAAAAGATGGGATTCGCCTTTCAGTCGACAGTGAAGTTCAATTGCGGTATAATTTATTCAGGAATTCTTATGGGGAAAGAGGGATTAATCCATGGCGAAAATCAAAGTACGCAACACCGGCGAATGGATCGAAGGAGAAGAGAACGTCCGGTCCTTCCTGGAAAAGCAAACGGTTCTGTATGAGCACTGGGATCCGACGAAGCTCCCCGAGCGTCTGCAGGAGAACTTCGACCTGTCCGCCGAGGACAAGAACGAGATTTTGTCGACGTTCGGCGACGAGATCAAGGATCTGGCTCAGCGCCGCGGCTACCGTACGTGGGATATCGTCGTCCTGACCGAGCAAACGCCGAATATAGAAGAGCTGCTTAAGAAATTCGAGCAAGTCCACACGCATACGGAAGACGAAGTTCGCGCCATTACGGCCGGCGAAGGCATCTTCATTATCAAAGGAGACGATTCCGTCGGCTACTTCGACGTCGTCCTCTCCCCCGGCGATGTCATATCGGTTCCGGAAGGCAATCCGCACTTCTTCACGCTGACCGACGCCCGCAAAGTCGTCGCCGTTCGCCTGTTCATCGAGACGGAAGGCTGGATCGCCCATCCGTTCGAAGATCCGGCATTCGTGAAGTAATTCGTAATTGGGTCGAACGAAAGCCCCCGTTCCCGGCCGCGGCCGGAATCGGGGGCTTTTTTTACGCGCGATCGACTTAGGCGTTCAGTTTGCGAAGCAGCGGCGGCAGCTCCTTCAGATCGGCGATCTCGAAGCTGGGCTCGGCCGAGCCTTCCGGCCGCTCTGCTCCGTGACGGTTGATCCATACCGACTTCATGCCGACGCCATTGGCGCCCTGAATATCGGTCGTCAGCTTGTCGCCGACCATAATCCCTTGATCGGGCGCAATGCCCAGCTTGTCCAACGCAAACCGGAACAGGCGCGGGGAAGGCTTGCCTTCTCCGAAGTGGCCGGAAATCACGATATGGTCGAAGTAAGGGATGAGTGCCGGCGCGCCGTCAAGCTTCTCCTGCTGCAAATCCGGAGAACCGTTCGTGAGCAGCAGCAGGCTGTAGGAGCCGCGCAGCTCGTCCAGTACCTCGAACGTCTCGTCGTAGACGAGCGGCAAGCTTCGCCGCTGTGCCGGAAACAGCTCGCCGAGACGTTCGCCGAGCGCCGGATCGTTCACGCCGAGAGCGGCCAACCCGCTTGTCCAAGCGTCGCGGCGATACGTCGGCGCAAGCTGCTGGAGCTTGCGGAACATCGGATGCTCGCCTTGCGTGAAGTTCCCCCACAACCCTTCGAAAGGATTGATGCCGATCATTTTCGTAAAATCGAACGTTTCATAGCTCTCATAAAGCTTGCGCGCTTCCCGGCGAACCGCTTCTTCCAGCGCCGCGGCATCGACGCCGGCTGCTTCCGCGCCGGCGCGGCAAGTATTTTCGAACGCCTGCCGAATGCTGCGCTCGTCCCACAGCAGGGTATCGTCCAGATCAAACAAAACGGCTTGAATGGTCATGTGCTGGCTCCTCTTCCCTTTCGAACCTTCTCTATTTGGTTTTGTGCTCCCATTCAATATGATGCAGAGCCGCGAATGCCTGAAGCCGCTGCCCCATCTCCTCGATCGGATAACGGTTCATCGCCCGGGAGAACACCCAGTTGCCGCCCTTCACCGACTCGACGATCACGTAGCCCGGCTGTTGAACGAGCTTGCGGATCTCGGGGGGCTTCAGCCGTTTGTAACCGGAAAACCGCCGCGTCTCCAAATAATCTTTGCCCACGACGAGATATGGCCGGCGAAAATAATAAAAGACGGCGAGCAGCAAGTAACAGGCGATCGTCACCCAGAAGACGCCGGCCTGCTGCTTGAAGTCTTCGGACCACGGCTGCGAGATGAAGATGAACAGCAGCGTCAGCAGCACCAGCAGGACGGGAACGACATAGCTTCTTCCCCGAAACCGGTCGATGTGCGCCGCTGGCGCCGAAATCGCCGATTTCCCTTCCTTTTTGCGTTTTTTGTTCAGTTGTTTCGAATTGCGCTCGACCATGCGTTCCCAAGACCGCGACATGGTGGACCTCCCTTTTGAATGGGGCGTTGGACGCCGAGAATAACGATGGATGGTGCCCGGAAAAGCAAATGTTTACTGCTTCGGCTGCGGAGGCTCGTCGGTAAACTCGATGCTGTCGAGCTGTTGGCGAAACGCGCTGCGGAACCGCGTCAAATATTTGCGGCGAAGCCGCTCGCGTTCGGCCGTCTCGGCTTCCGTCAAACCGACCGTTTTATGTTTACGGGCGAGTTCGTTGATCCTCGCTACCAATGAATCCATCTTTGTGCTCCCTCCCCCCGCTCTTCCAAACCATCTTCTACTTTGACATTTTCGACCGGGCATTGTCAAGGCGCGCCGGCACGCGAAAAAGGACCGGCAAGAACGTCTCCCGGTCCTTCCTATGCGAATCGGCTGCCATGAATGGAGCTTCACGAAAACAGAACATATGTTTCGATTACGGAAGAACGTTCGCCGGAATGACGAGCCGCTCGCCGCTATCGATCTCCGAAGAGGACATGTTGTTGCGGTCCATGATGCGGTAAACCGCTTCTCGCGTGTCCAGGCCGTCCCGCTTGACCTTGCTCGCGATCCCCCACAACGTATCGCCGGAGACGGCCGTTACCGTCTTCTCGCCTTCCCCTACGGCGGCAGGAGCCGCTCCATCGGCGTACGTTCTCATGAGCGAGAAACCGACGAACAGCAGCAGCAGCGCGCCGGCGAAAAAAAGCAACCTCGCCGACTTCCAGCCTTGCCTGCTCTTCAGGGACGGCGATCCGCCGGCGACGGCATTGCCATTCTTATTCTTCTTATTCTCAACGTGTCCGTTCCGACGTTCCGGCAGTTCCGAACCCGATCCGAGCACCCATGCATGTACCATTTGTCTCACGCTCCAAACATTTGTTCTGGTATGATCATAGCACGAACATATGTTTGAATCAATCCTTTTTTCGAACATTCGTTCCCCGAGAACGAATGTTTGTGCGAACTCCGGTTCTGTGTTATAATTTGTCATCATGAATTCTTTTCCTAATAGGAGGTTGCGCGGCGTGTCCAAGATGTCGAATCGCCAAACCGCGATATTGGAATTTATCAAAGCCGAAGTCAGGGAGAAAGGGTACCCGCCTTCCGTGCGCGAGATCGGGGAAGCCGTCGGGCTCGCGTCGAGCTCTACCGTTCACGGGCATCTCGACCGGCTGGAGAAGAAGGGTCTCATCCGCCGCGACCCCACGAAACCCCGGGCCATCGAGATTTTGGGAGACGAGAACGAATCCGTCTCGCATTATAGCTTCTCCGTTCGCAAGGTGCCTCTGGTCGGCAAAGTAACGGCCGGCATGCCGATCACGGCGACGGAGAACATCGAAGAGTATTATCCGCTTCCGGAACATATGGTTGGCGACCATCAGGTATTCATGCTCTCCGTCGTCGGCGAAAGCATGATCGAGGCCGGCATTCGAAGCGGCGATTTCGTCATCGTCAGACAGCAGCAGACCGCGAACAACGGCGATATCGTCGTCGCCATGACCGAAGACGACGAGGCGACCGTCAAGACGTTCTATAAGGAGAAGGACCACATCCGGCTTCAGCCGGAGAACAGCGCCATGGAGCCGATCCGCCTCAAGAAGGTGAGCATCCTGGGCAAAGTGATCGGCCTGATCCGCAGCATCCGTTAGCATTCTCCATTAAGACGCAGAACAAAGGATCGCCCGGCCGGGGACAAGCTCCCCTTTCGGACGATCCTTTTCGTATGCGGCCCTTTATGCTTCGAAAGCTCCGGCGCGATCCCGCGGGCGACGAGATCCCGCGGCTTCAGGCAGGCTGAACGCCAGCGCGGTCAGGAAAACAATCCGGCCGCCCATACGACAACTCGATTCGAACCCTCCAACTCCCAAGTCTCTCTATTATAATTTGTTTCCTTTTACATAGAATCGAAAATTTCGACTTAGTCGCTTTGTCGCGGTCGCGGAATAATGGAGGCAAAGGTGCCACATAATAACGCTTAACGATCGAGGAAGGAGTTGGAAAACGGCTATGCTCAAGAAGAACGGAGATGTCGAATCGTTTACGGAGGCGTCCTCCCCTACGCCGACCGGTCAAGAAGACGTCACTCCGACCGACATGCTCAGCGAAGCGGTAAAAGAAACTGTGGACCGGATCGAGGAATTGTTCGGCGGCCACCCCGAGGAAAAGTTCGAAGACGGTCAATAAACGACAGGACGACAAAATCCCCGGCGCGAATGACGCCGGGGATTTCCGTCTGCCCTCTTAGTACATCGACAAATATTGATCCCGTTCCCACTGGTGAACTTGGGTTCGGTACATATCCCACTCGATTTCCTTCATCTCGTAGAAGTGGGTCAGCGCGTGATCGCCCAGCGCGTCGCAGATCGTCTCGTCGCGAAGCATCTCCGACAACGCTTCGATCAGGTTGACCGGCAGGCTCGGAATGCCGGCGTCGATCCGCTCCTCTTCGGTCATCACGTAGATGTTGCGGTCGACCGGAGCCGGCAGAGGCGTCTTCGAGCGAATGCCGTCCAAGCCGGCTTTGAGCATGACGGCCAGCGTCAGGTACGGATTGGCGGCCGGGTCCGGATTGCGTACTTCCACCCGGGTGCTGAGTCCGCGGGAAGCCGGAATGCGGATCATCGGGCTGCGATTGCTGGCCGACCATGCGACGTAGCACGGAGCTTCGTAGCCGGGGACAAGCCGCTTGTACGAGTTGACGGTCGGGTTCGTAATGGCGGCCATGCCGCGCGCGTGCTTCAGGATACCTGCCATATATTGACGGGCGACGGCGCTTAAGCCCAGCTTGTCGTTCTCATCGTAGAACGCGTTCTCGCTTCCGCGGAACAGCGACTGATGGCAGTGCATGCCCGAGCCGTTCACGCCGAACAGCGGCTTCGGCATGAACGTCGCATGCAGGCCATGCTGGCGGGCGATCGTCTTGACAACCAGCTTGAACGTTTGGATCTGGTCGGCCGCGCGCACCGCGTCCGCATATTTGAAGTCGATCTCATGCTGACCCGGCGCCACTTCGTGGTGGGACGCTTCGATCTCGAAGCCCATCTCTTCCAGCGTGAGCACGATATCGCGGCGGCAATTCTCGCCCAGATCGGTCGGAGCCAGGTCGAAGTATCCGCCCTGGTCGTTCAATTCCGTCGTCGGATTGCCCTTGTCGTCGGTCTTGAACAGGAAAAACTCCGGCTCCGGACCGACGTTCATCGCGGTGTAACCCATCTCTGCGGCTTCTTCCAGCGCCCTCTTCAGAATGCCGCGGGGATCGCCGGCGAACGGCGTGCCGTCCGGCATGTATATATCGCAGATCAGGCGGGCGACCTTGTCCTCCGTCACCCAAGGGAACACGACCCACGTGCTGAGATCCGGGTACAAGTACATATCGGATTCTTCAATCCGCACGTAGCCTTCGATGGAAGAACCGTCGAACATCATCTTGTTGTCCAACGCCTTCTCCAGCTGGCTCACCGGGATTTCGACGTTTTTGATAATGCCCATCAAATCCGTGAATTGCAGACGAATAAACCGAACGTTCTCTTCCTTGGCGATTCGCAGAATGTCTTCGCGCGTGTAATTCGAGTTCATGGGCTACCTCCTTGGTATTAGGGGCGACAAGACCTTATTTGTTGTTGAAAAAACGCGACAGCTCCCCTTGAATCAGAGAGACTCTTCCCATCCGCTTGTCAACCATCAGTTCCTGCTTCAGCAAGCGGTGCAGCTGTTTCTCCGACAGCTCACGCCGCCGCACTTCCGATTGCTCGTTCATGATCGTGCCTTCGCTGGCGCCTTCGCCGACCGGATTCATCACCTGCTTGATTCCGGCGATGTTGACGCCCTTCTCGATCAGCGCCTTGATCTCCAGCAGCCGCTCCACATCGTTGAAAGAGAAGAGCCGCTGGTTCCCCGCGGTCCGGGCCGGCTGGATCAGCTCATGCTGTTCGTAATAACGGATTTGCCGGGCCGTCAGGTCGGTCAGTTTCATGACGATGCCGATCGGGAACAGCGCCATATTCCTGCGAATTTCATCTCCTGCAGCCATACTTGATCAACCTTTCATCGGACCATCCTTATTTGAAACCACTTCCATTGTAGCTTCGTTCCATAAAAGTGTCAAGGAATGTGAGGTTTGATGACGGTTTATTTGAGCGGTCACAGGAGATCCTGCTGCTTCAGATCGAGCAAAGCCTGCCGCACCGCGAATTTCACGTGGGCAAAGGTTAGTCCGCCCTGCATGAACGCGATGTAAGGTTCGCGGATCGGCGCGTCGGCGGACAGCTCCAGGCTGCCGCCCTGGACGAACGTTCCTGCCGCCATAATGACCGGCGATTCGTAGCCGGGCATGTCCCACGGCTCGGGAACGACATGGGCGTCGACGGCCGCCGCCTTCTGGATCGCTTGTACGAACGCGATCAAATGAGCCGCCGAGTCGAAACGTACGGCCTGGATCAGATCCGTCCGGGGATCCCGCCAGCCCGGATGCGTCTCGAAGCCGAGTTCCTCAAAGACGCTTGCCGCGAAAATGCTCCCTTTGACCGCTTGTCCGACCAGATGAGGCGCAAGGAAAAGCCCTTGGAAAATCAGCCGGGTCGTGCCCAGCATCGCCCCGACCTCGCCTCCGATTCCCGGCGCGGTCAGCCGGTAGGCGGCCAGCTCGACCAGCTCTTTGCGGCCGGCGATATATCCGCCGCTCGTCGCAAGCCCTCCGCCCGGGTTCTTGATCAGGGAGCCGGCGATCAGATCGACCCCGACCTCCGTCGGTTCCCGCTCTTCCGTAAATTCCCCGTAGCAATTGTCCGCGAATACGATCGCGTCCGGCTTCAAGCGCTTCAACCGCTCCGCCATCTCCGCGATCTCGCCGACCGTGAACGACGGCCGCCAGTCGTACCCTCGCGACCGCTGGATGGCGAACACTCGCGTGCGGCCGGTGACCGCCGCCGCGACCGCGTCCCAATCGACCGCGCCTGCGGCGGTGAGCGGCACTTCCTTCGAGCGGATTCCCCAGTCGGCCAGCGAGCCGGTTCCGTCCCCGGGCTTGCCGATGACCTTGTGCAGCGTGTCATAAGGCCGTCCGGTCACGAACAAGATCTCGTCCCCGGGACGCAGCACGCCGAATAGCGCCGTGCCGATCGTATGCGTCCCCGAGACGAGATGCGGCCGGACGAGCGCCGCTTCCGCGCCGAACACGTCGGCGTAAACCTCGTCGAGCACCTCCCGCCCCCGGTCGTTGTAACCGTAGCCGGTGGAAGCCGCAAAATGAAAATCGCTGACCTTGCGTTTCCGGAACGCCTCCAGCACTTTCCACTGGTTGCGCTCCGCGATTGTGTCCGTCTCGGCCAGGCGTGCCGAGGCTTTGCGCTCCGCCGCCTCGGCCAGACTCTCCCAGTTGCCGTCCCATCTCTTCATAACCGTTCCGTCTCCATTCCTTCCGGCACGGGGCCCGCCTCCGTCTGGTAAGGCAAGAGCGGACCGCCGAATTGGGCCATATCGGCCGGGTTAAGCCTAAGCGTCAGGAGCAGCCAATCGTCTTCCGACTTTTGCTCCATTACGTCTCCCACGCGGTAAGCAAGCGCGGCCAGGTCTCCGCGCGCCGCCGGAATTCTCAAGCGGCTGACCTCTCCGAGCAGCTTGTCCTCGATCCGGCGCAACAGGTTGTCCATGTCCCGGCTGCTGAAGGCGCTGACGCGAATGGCGTCCGGTCCGCCGGCCAGCAGCGGCAGGGACGTCGCCGAGGCGGCGTCGATCTTGTTGTAGACGAGCAGCGTCGGCTTCCCGGCCGCCCCCAGCTCGCCGAGCACCTGCTGTACGACTTCCTGCTGCCGATCCCGCATCGGCGAAGAGGAATCGACGACGTGAAGCAGCAAATCCGCCTCATTCGCTTCCTCGAGCGTGGCGCGGAAGGCGGCAACCAGATCGTGGGGCAAGTTCTGGATAAAGCCGACCGTGTCGGTCAGCATCACTTCCTTGCCGCTCGGCAGCCTCAGCGTCCGGGACGTCGGATCCAGCGTGGCGAACAGCTTGTCTTCGGCAAGCACGTCCGCGGCCGTCAGCTGGCGCAGCAGCGTCGACTTGCCGGCATTCGTGTAGCCGACCAGAGCGACCTGCACCGCGCCGGTCTTTTTCCTCCGCTCGCGATGCAGGCTGCGATGAGCCGTGACACTTTCCAATTGCCGCTTCAGCTCGGAGATACGGCGGCGGATATGGCGGCGGTCGGTCTCCAGCTTCGTCTCGCCGGGGCCTCTCGTCCCGATGCCGCCGCCGAGCCGCGACAAGTTCTTCCCTTGTCCCGACAGCCTCGGGAGCAAGTACGTAAGCTGCGCCAGCTCGACCTGCAGAATGCCCTCCCTCGTCTTGGCCCGGCCGGCGAAAATATCGAGAATGAGCTGGGTGCGGTCGATGATCTTCGCATCCAGCTCCTCCTCCAGGTTGCGCACTTGCGCGCCGGACAGCTCCTGGTCGAAGATCGCGGTTGCAATGCCCCGCTCGCGGATCATTTCCTTCAGTTCTTGCGCTTTGCCCTTCCCGACGAACCATTTCGAATCGGGAACGTCCCGGTTCTGCATGACCGTGCCGTCGACTTCGACGCCGGCCGTCTCGGCGAGCTGAACGAGCTCGGCGAGCGAAAGCTCCGGGTCCGCGCCCGCCCGGCGGGACTCGTCGGTCACCAGACTGACGAGAATCGCTTTCTCGGCGGGGCCGTCCCCGGTCTCATACGCGCTTGGTCTCATAGGTGTCTTTCCGTTCCTCCGTCCTGATGAAAAAATCGTGGATCCGTTTAGGCGCCGGAGGTTCATCCCTGCGCCATGCCGCCCATTCCCGCAAAGGAATTCGAGGATACGTTCGCCGCCGAACTTCCGCGCAAATCTTCCGGGCGAAGAGCCATCAGCTCCTGCCTTCCGGGAGACGCCTCCGGGTATTGCGTCATCAGCCGCACCGCCTGGCTGCGAATGGCTCTCTCCAGCAAGTTGCGGATAAAGCGGGCGTTGCTGAAGTGAAAGGGAGACTCCCCTTTCTCCTGCATGACCATCTGCCGAATTCGGCCGAGCGACGCCGGAAGCCAGACGTATTCCCGGTCCTTCGCCATGCCTTCGGCGATCTGAACGAGCTGGTCCAGCGTATAGTCCGGAAATTCCATCTGGATCGGGAAGCGCGACGGCAGCCCCGGATTGGTCATGAGGAAAAAATCGATCTCCATCGTATAGCCTGCCAAAATGAGCACGAATTGATTTTTGTAATCCTCCATCGCCTTGACGAGGGTGTCGATCGCTTCCTTGCCGAAATCTTTCTCCCCGCCGCGGGCCAAGCTGTACGCCTCGTCGACGAACAGAACGCCGCCGAGCGCCTTCTTGACCAAGTCCCGCGTCTTCTGCGCCGTGTGGCCGATATACTCGCCGACCAGATCGGCCCGTTCGACTTCGACCAGATGGCCTTTGGTCAACAGCCCCATGCCCTGGAACAGCTTCGCCAGAAGACGGGCCACCGTGGTCTTCCCGGTTCCCGGGTTGCCTTTGAAAATCATATGGTACACATGGGCTTCGCTGCGCAATCCCGCATCGCCGCGAAGCTGAGCGATCTGCAGCAGCGCGTAAATTTCGTAGACCAGTTCCTTGACGCTCTCCAGGCCGACCATCCGGTCCAGCTCGCGCTGCCATTCCAGCCACGGCCCGCTCGCCGGCAACGTCCGGTTCGGCTCCGCCGCGGCCGCCGGTGCCGGACTTGCCGTATCGGACGCCCGCAGAACGACATTGATCTGCCGCGAAGGCCTCGCGGCCGCCGCGCTCCGGCCAGGCGCTATTCCCGCTCTCTCGTTCAAAGCGCATCCCTCCGCTGCCGCATCAGTCGGCGAATTCGCCGCCATAACAATCTATTCGGACGAATCAGCCGGCATGCAACAACCACTTGTCGGCGAGCCACTTCGTATAGGCGAGCACTTCCCGCGAGCGATGATAAAAAAGATTTAACACCTGGGTATCCGCAGCGCTGACCTGAACGGGGGCGTACCCAAGCGTCTTGGCGATGTCCGCGGATCGGGAGCCGTGGAACCGATGCGTAACGATGATGGCGGTGCTCCAGCCGTTCTGCTCCATGATCTCCCGGCTGAACTTCAAATTCTCGTAGGTGCTTCTCGCTTGGGTCTCCGGCACGATCGAATCTTCCGGAACGCCTCGGGCAAGCAAGTAGTCGCGCATGCCTTCCGCTTCGCTCAGCTTTGCCCCGCCCGCGTCTACGCCGCCCGTAACGAGAATCCGGTCGAACTTTCCGTCCCGGTACAATGCCAGTGCCCGGTCCAGCCTTTCCTGCAGCGCGGGACTCGGCTTATCGTTCCACAGCGAGGCGCCCAGCACGATGCCGACGTCCGCGTGGCTCAGCTCGTTTTCCGGCTTCCCGTGATATTGACAAACGATTATGTATAAAACCAGGCACCAGGCGGCAAGGGCCGCGGCTCCCCCGACCGCGCACCGGCCGATCGTACGGACAATGCGTCTCCTCTTCCGCATGTCCGCTTAATTCGTGCCTGCCGCCCAGCCCAGCTGCTGCAGGAGCGCTTTCCGATGCCGGAGGCTCAGATCGAAGTAAGGGAATTTTTTTTGGCGGATCAGCGCGAGCAGCCTTTCGGCTGTTTTCTGCGCCATCGCGCTATCCCGCGGCGTAATGTGGCCTTCGTCCAGCGCTTCTTCGAGCTCGTCTTCGTCGAGCAGCAGCGTCTCGCCTGTCGGCAGAACGACGATGTCCAGATACAGATCGTCGAACCAGGGGACCTGCTGATCGGTCAGCCCCTGCGTTTTGCAAATGTCGATGTACCATTGCACCACTTCACCGCGGTCATCGAACATCGTCGTGACGACGAAGTGCTCGCCCCGGGGGAAATGCTGCATCCACAAGTAGCCTTTGTCCGCCAGGCACATCCTTCGCCCGTTGTATTCCTTCCAGAGCGGATCCCTCAGCTCGTGAATCCGATACAGGGTCACAAATCCGCGAAACTGCGGCTCGTCGAACGGAATGCAAGCGTAGCTTTTCTTTAATATGCGGCGCCAGTTGGCCCGATCGGAAAATTTACGTTTCATGGCAGTTCGTCTCCGCAATTTGATTTACACAAAGCTTACCACAACTTACCGCTTCTCCACCAGCGAAGATAAGACTTGCCGTCTAAGACCGCGGCCGCAGCCGACTCCTTCAGTCCCATATTTTGTCCATTCGGACGTGGGGAATGCCCGCATCCAGGAACGTCTCGCCCGTCTGTGCGCGGTAGCCGAGCTTGCGGTAGAACGGCTCGGCCGTTCTCTGGGCGTCCAGCACGACTCCGGAGCATCCCCGTTCGCGCGCGTCGCGCTCCATCTCGTTCATCAGCAGCCGGCCGACCGATTTTCCCCGCCAAGGAGCAAGCACGGCGATGCGCTGAAATTTGGCCAGCCCTTCTTCGTAGGGGCGCCAACGGCCGGCCGCGACCGGCGAACGGCCGTCGCGAACGAGGAAATGGCGGCAGCTGTCCGGCGAAGCGTCGAACTCGTCCCATTCCAGATCGGCGGGAACGCCTTGCTCTTCCACGAACACCTTTCTGCGGATTTCCAGAACCTCCCCCAATTCTTCCTCGGTCGCTACCCGAATGCAATTCATCGAAACACGTCCTTCCCTATCATGTTCTTTATTTCTCGTCATACGCAAAAGGGAACAAGCCTTAGCTTGCTCCCTGCGTTGAATCGACATCAATTTCGAACTGCCTGTCGGCGGAAAAGCCGAGCTCATTATCCGGCATCCTTCAAATGACCTCGTCCTTTGCCTTTGCCGAACCCGAGCGTCGCGCCTGTCGTATCGTCCGGCGACGGGCTCGCTCCAGCGTCCAGCCCGGGAGATTGGCTCGGGTCCTGGACGCCGCCGTCACCTCTGGGCGGCGGCGTCTGCGAGCCGTCGGGAGGAGGCGTCTGCGAGCCGTCAGGCGGCGGCGTCTGCGAGCCGTCGGGCGGCGGCGTTTGCGAGCCATCGGGCGGCGGCGTTTGCGAGCCATCGGGCGGCGGCGTCTGCGAGCCGTCGGGCGGCAGCGTCTGCGAGCCGTCGGGCGGCGGTGACTGCGAGCCGTCGGGCGGCGGCGTCTGCGTTTCGTCGGGCGGCGGCGACACCATGTCCGACGTCACCGTGACCGATACTTGCGACGAAGGCGCGCTTTCTGTTTGATTGGTTGCATTATAAGCGGTCACGTAGTACGTGTACGTCATATCCGGCAGAATCGACAAGTCGGAGAAGTTCGGCTCCGCGCTTTCCGCCAATTGCTTGAAGTCGGCGTCTTCGCCGCCTTTGCGGTAAATCTTGTACGTGATCCCTTCCGGAGAGGGAGCCCAGTTCAGTTCGACCGACACTTGAACCGGGTCGTAGCTGGCCATCAATCCTTGAATTGGATCCGGAGCTTTGGCCTGCTCCTCTTGCTGGTCGACGCCGTCCGGCTTGGGGAACGATTGCTTCTTCTGCCCCTTGAGCGCGGCGGACATAACCTTCGAGAACAGCGCGGCGGCTTGGCCGCTGCTCTTCTTCACGTAATGATCCTTGTCCGTCTGGTCGTAGCCCATCCAGACGGCCGCGGTCCATTCCGGCGTGTACCCGACGAACCAGATGTCCCGGTTACCGCTCGATTTCACGCCGGGGATGCCGAGCTGCGTCGTGCCCGTCTTGCCGGCGACCGTGCGTCCGCTGATCTTCGCCTTCACCCCGGTGCCTTCGGTGACGACGCTCTTCAAGGCTTCCGTGACGTAATACGCCGTCTTCTCGCTCATGACCTGTTTTGCCTTCGACTTGTACTCGTAAATGCTTTTGCCCTCGCTGTTCGTGATCTTCAGGATGCTGTGTTCATCCTGCAGCGTGCCTCCGTTCGCGAATGCGCCGTACGCGCGCGCCATCTGCAGCGGCGATACGCCGTCCGTCAGACCGCCGAGCGCGATCGCCAGATTGCGGTCGGCCGGGCTAAGCTGAATGCCGAGCTTGGAGGCGAAATCGATGCCCTTCTGCACGCCGATCTGGTTTAGCAGCCAGACGGCCGGCTGGTTCCGCGAATCGGTCAGCGCCTCGGTCACCGTCGTCGTGCCGAGATAGCCTTCGCCGCTGTCGTTCGACGGGCAATATTTGCCGTTGTCGTAGCACACCTTCTGGTCCTGCACCTGCGACCACGGGAACCAGTCGCCCGTCTCGAACGCCGGGCCGTACACGGCGATCGGCTTGAACGACGAACCCGCCTGGCGCTGCTTGTCGACGCGGTTCCAGTTCCCGCTCTGGTAATCGCGCCCGCCGATCATCGCCTTCAGTTCCCCGTTGTGCTGATCCATGATCACCATCGACCCTTGGATCGGCTTGTCGTCCTTGCTCTTCTCAAAATTATTGTCGTCCGCGAACACGCTCTCCAGCGCCTTCTGCGCGTTGACATCGATCGTCGTGTAGATCGTGTAGCCGCCGGTCAGCAGTTGCTCTTCACTGTAGCCGGTTACCTGTTCGGCTTCTTGCTTCACGTAATCAATGAACGTCGCATATTTTGAAGCGCTCGCCTTGGTCGACGCCGGCGGCGTGTACTTCCAGGCGGCCGCCTCCTGCTCTTCCTGCTCCGTAATCAGTCCCTGTTCTTTCATTACCGAGAGCACGACGCCTCTGCGCTCAAGCGACTTCTCCGGGTTGGAGACCGGATTATAGGTGTTTTGCGCCTTCGGAATGCCGACCAAAATCGCGATCTGGGCGGTGTTCAAATCGTTCAGATCGTCGATGTTGAAATAATATTTAGCCGCGGATTTGATTCCCAATTGACCGTGGCCAAAGTCGATCAGATTCAAGTAAAGCTCGAGAATCTCGTCCTTCGACTTGTGATTTTCCATCGCAAGCGCGATAGACGCTTCCGTGCCTTTGCGGAAAAACGTCTTGTCCGCGTTCAAAAATAGTCTGCGGGCCACTTGCTGCGTAATGGTGCTGGCTCCTTCCGCCTTCCGCCGCTCTACGATATCCGTTACGAGCGCCCGGCCGATGCCCCAAATGTCGACCCCGCCATGCTCGTAGAACCGCTTGTCCTCGACCGCGACGAACGCTTGCTGCACCTTTTTGGGAATCTCGCTGATCGAGACATACTCCCGGTTGCCGCCCGCCACCGACAGCGTCTTCAGCTCGTTGCCGGACGCGTCTACGATCAAGGACGATTTCCCTATATTGGTGAGTTTGTCAAAATTCTGGCTTAAAATCCGTTCACCGTTCAAAATGACGAGCAAATATCCGACAACCGCGCAGACGACCGCGAACAGCAGGACGAAACCGAGCCATAGAAACACTCTGACTCTTCTGCGCTTTCTCGACTTCCGCGGCCGTTTCCCGCTTTTCTGCGGAGCTTTGGTATTCTCCTTCGATCGCATGGAATCTCCCCTTTGCAAATCCTGATCTCTCTCTCTTGGTAAAGTGCCTCCAACTGATCCCTTCAAAAGAAGAACAACCCGTCGTCGGGTTGCTCGAGTGGCCGGTCTATTTTGTTAGACGCTAGGTGGGGGTGAAAAGTTTCAGAAAACGACCGGATACGGACGCCTTAAGCGTCCGAGCCGGCGTCCTGCTGCTGCAAGGATACGTTGCGCTGCGGCGTGAACGTGCTGATGGCATGCTTGTATACCATCTGCTGGCGCCCCTCGCTGTCGATGACGATCGTGAAGTTGTCGAATGCGCGAACCACACCGCGGATCTGGAAGCCGTTGGTCAGGTAGACCGTGACCGGAATGCTATCCTTGCGCAGTTGGTTCAGGAACGTATCCTGGATGTTAATGGACTTATTCATTACGTGTAACCCCCATCGCCTATGGATTATGAACAAATATATTCAAGATCGAAAGGAAACTTTCCTGCTATTATAGCACAGATCTCCGCGAAAAGATCGGTGTTTTTTGTGCCTGGAGCCGTATCCACCCAATTCAGCTCGTCCATGCGGCGAAACCAGGAAAGCTGCCGCTTGGCGAAATGCCTCGTGTCCCGTTTGAGCAGCGTCACCGCCGAATCGTAATCCGTCTTGCCGGCCAAGTAAGCCGCGATCTCCTTGTACCCGAGCGCCTGCATCGAGGAAGCATCGGGGGAGAGTCCCTCCGCCAGCAGCCGCGCCACCTCCTTCACGAGTCCGTCTTCCAGCATTTGGTCCACTCTGACGTCGATGCGCCGGTACAGTTCGGCCCGGTCCATCGTCAAGCCGATCAGGCAGAGCCGGTATGGCGATATCTTGCCGTCGGATCGGGACTGGTTCTGCAGCTCCGACAGCGGACGGCCCGTCGTCTCATAGATTTCGAGAGCGCGGATGATTCTGCGTCCGTCGTTCGGATGAAGCTTGGCGGCGGACGCCGGATCGACGGCAGCCAGCTTGTCGTGCAGCGCCTGCGCGCCTTGCTCCCGCGCGAACTCGCTCATTCGCTCGCGAAAGCTTTCGTCGCCGCCGAATTCCTGAAATCGGTAGCCGTAGCAGACCGATTCGACGTACAGCCCTGTCCCTCCGACGATAAACGGCACCTTGCCCCGCGACCGGATCTCGGGGATGAGCCGCTCGCACTCGGCCTGGAAATCGGCGACGGAGAACGGTTCGTTCGGATCGCGGACGTCGATCAGATGGTGGACGATGCCCCGTCTCTCTTCCGGAGGCAGCTTGGCCGTGCCGATGTCCATTCCGCGGTACACTTGCATCGAGTCGCCGCTGATGATCTCGCAGCCGAACTTCTCGGCGATCCGCAGGCTGAGCTCGGTCTTGCCGACGGCCGTCGGACCGACGAGCGCCAGAAGCGGCGGACGGCCGTCGGCCGCGGCGGCCGTTTGGACGTTGTCGTTCATGTAAGGCGAATCACTCCGTAAGCGACCGAGGTCCCGCCGCCCCGGCACCGTTCGAAGCCGAGGCGGGCGAACTCCCCGCTGTCGCGATGTTCTTTGAGCACGACCGCTTTGCGGGCGACGCGGCGCGCCTGCTCCACCGCCTCGGGCACCAGCGGCGTCGCTTCGGCCACGGACCGGAGCGGCTGCAGCGATGCGGAAGACAGCACGGGCTTCGAGAACATCGGATCGAAGAAGACGATATCGAAGCTGCGGTCCGGCTGCTCTCGCAGGTAAGTCAAATGGTCCGTTCGGCGCATCTCGATCCGGCGCATCGCCTCGTTCAGTTCGGGCACCTCGCTGCGGTACCGTTGAAGCCCCTCCCGGACGATCAGGTGAAGCAGCCCCGAAGCTTCCAGCGCAACGACGCGCCCCTCGGACCCGGCCGCATAGGACAGAACGATGGCGTCGGAGCCGAGTCCCGCCGTGCAATCCAGCACGGAATCTCCGGGCAGTACGTCCGAAGCGGCGATCAGCGCATCCCGGTCGCCGGTCAGCATCCGCTTTACCCGCACGAGCGCCATGCTCGGATGGAAAAACAGCGGCGGACCCTCGATGCCGGCGAAACGCATCTCTTCCTCGCCGACGACCAGTACGCCGTCCGCCGCGTCCGCCCTTCGCCGCGCGAGCCCGCGGATCGTATCGCGGCGGCGCGGAACGAAGGCGCATCCGAGTTCGGCCGCGATCCGGCCCGCCTCGCGCTCGGCCCGAGCCGACGGCTTCTCGGGCGTCGTCACGATCAATTCATCACCCTCTTGAACATTTTCTCCAGTTCGTAGGTGGTGAAGCTGACGACGATCGGCCTTCCGTGCGGACACGTATACGGCTGCCGGCACTCGGCCAACCGCCGCAGCAGCGTCTCGCCCGCTTCCCGCGTCAGCGCCTGGTTCGCTTTGATCGACGCCTTGCAGGAGCAGAGCACCGACGCCTTCTCCCGCAGCTTGCGCAGATCGACGCCCTTCTCGCCGAGCACCCACTCCGCCATTTCGCGCACGATGTCGGCTTCTTCGCCTTCCGGAAGCCAGTGAGGCACCGCCCGTATGATAAAGGTATTGCCCCCGAACTCCTCCAGGTATACGCCGACTTGTTCGAACAATGCGAGCCGCTGGCGAAGAGCGGCGCTTTCGTCCGGCGCGAAGCCGAGCGTGACCGGAAGCAGCAGCTCCTGGCTCGCTTCCTCCGGACGCCCGAATTTCTCGTAATAAAATTCGTAATGGATCCGCTCGTGCGCCGCATGCTGGTCGATCAAGTAAAGTCCGGTCTCGTTCTGAGCGACGAGATAGGTACCGTGCAGTTGTCCGATCCAATGCAGCTCCGGAAACTCGGCGGGAGGCGCCTCCTGGGACGGCGCGGCATAAGCCGCCTGCCATACGCGCTCCGGCACCCTCATGCCGGCGCCCGGCCGGGCAAGCGGCGGTTCGGCCGCCGGAGCGCGCGGAGCCGCCTGCTGGCCGCCGCCCGCCGCTTCGAGGCGAGGCTGGACGGACGGCCTGCCGGGAGCCTCTCCCGCAGGCGAAGCGTCCGCGGCCGGACCGGATCCTGCCGCATAGCCGAGCGCCGGCGGCGCTTCGCGCAAGAGGCTCTCGAACGACGCGGCCGCTTCTTTCTCCGCGATCGGTTCGCCGGAAGGCTCGCGCCGCAGGTTCGCCATCGGCTTGTCGGCCGGAGAAGCCTGCGCCCGTTCCTCGAGCGGAGGCATTTGGAACCGGATCTGATCCTGAACCCATGTCTGCGCCGGCTTCGGAGCCCGTACGGCGGCCCCGGACGGAATATACGCCTGGGAACCCAACGCTTCGCGCACCGACTGCTCGATAAACGCGCGCAGCTCGTTTTCCTTGCTGAACCGGACTTCCAGCTTCGCCGGATGCACGTTCACGTCCACCAGCGACGGATGCATGCGCAGGCTGATGACGCTTAACGGAAAACGGTGAAGCGGCAGCAGCGTGTGATACGCCTGCAGCAGCGGCTGCACGACCGCCTGGCTGCGAACGTAACGGCCGTTGACAAGCAGCGTGATCGCGTTGCGGTTCGAGCGCGTCTCCACCGGCAGAGCGGTCAAGCCTGCGATCGAGTAGTCCGGATGATCGGCCGACAGCTCGACCATCGCTTTGGCGGCCGCCGTTCCGTAGACGGCGGCGACGACCCGGCGCAGATCGCCGTTGCCCGGCGTCCGCAGCAGCGTCGTGCCGTTATGCGAGAACGTGAACGCGATGTCCGGTCTGGCCAGCGCCTGGCGATACATGACGTCGGACAGATGCCCGAGCTCCGTCTGCACCGTCTTCATATACTTCAACCGGGCCGGCGTGTTGTAAAACAGCTCCCGGATCGTCATGTCGGTACCACGCGCAGAGGCGGCGTCTTCCTCCCGCTTGATCTCGCCGCCCTCGATCTCGAGCAAACGGCCGAGACCGCTGGCGTCGGCCGAGCTGACGCACTTCACTTTGGCGACGGCGGCGATGCTCGGCAGCGCCTCGCCGCGGAAGCCGAGCGTCGCGATCTGGAACAGATCCTTGGCGGTCGAGATCTTGCTCGTGGCATGTCTCTGGAACGCGGTCCGCAGATCGTCCGGCTCGATGCCGCAGCCGTTGTCCGCGATGCGCAGCAGCGCCAGACCGCCGTCCTCCGCCGTCACGTCGACGGTCGTCGCGCCGGCGTCCACGGCGTTCTCGATCATTTCCTTCAGCACGGATGCGGGCCTCTCGACGACTTCGCCCGCGGCGATCTGGTTCGCCAGATGCTCGTCCAACAATCGAATGACGCCCATAGAGATCCGCCTCCTTCTTACAAGTCGATCACTGGTTTTTCAGGTTCAAAACAATCGTTCCCGCCGAATCCGACCACGCGATTGCCGGAACCCATTGAGCCAGCTGCTTGACGTCCACGTAGCTGACGCCGTTCTCCACCTGCAGGCTCGGTCCCGCGACCGGGATCCGGACGATTTGTCCGCCGCGTGCGAACAGGATCGTTCGGGTCGCCGCGTCGTACTGGACCGTCGCTCCGGAGAACGCGGCGGCCAGCCTCAGATTCAAGAAGGGCTTTCCGCTTGCGCGAACGACCGCGGATTGCCCGGTTCGCACGCCGTTCACGGTCACGGAGCCTTTGCCCGCCGTCAACGTCAGCGATTGGCCGCCGGCCGCTCGGTAGGCCGCGATCAGCTGCTCGGCGGCTCCGTGCACGACCTGGTCCGGCGTCAAGCCTTTATGATCGACCTTGTGCCCGTTCGGCGTGTAATATTCTTCGATCGTCACCTTCAGCACGCCGCCCGACGGGACGTTCAAGATTTGTTGAACGACGCCTTTGCCGTACGTCTTCGTGCCGATCAGCTTGGCCGCCCCGTAATCCTGAAGCGCGCCGGACAGCAGCTCGGAGGCGCTCGCCGTATTTCCGTTGACGAGCACGTAGATCGGGTAGCTCTTGGCCGTGCCTTGCAGCTCCAGCGGATGATCCTTGCCGTCCCGATCGGTCATGTGCGCGAGCACGCCGCTGGCGACGAAGTCCTGGGCGATCTTCTGCGCCTGGTCGATATAGCCGCCGCCGTTGTCGCGCAGATCGATGATCAGCGAGCACAGCCCAATCTTTTCCAGCTTCGCCAGCTCATCGCCAAACTTGGCGGCCGCATCGCTGCTGAACGCGCTCAGGGTCAAATAGCCGATACCGCCCGGCATCATGGAGGACGTCGCGATCGGAAGCTGCACGTCGGACCGGGCAAGCTTCACCGTAAGCCGCGCCCCGTCGCGATTCAGAACCACGGTGACGCTCGTTCCCGCCTGTCCGATGAGCAGGCCGTTCAAGTCCGAAAAGGATTTGCCCTGGACGCTCTGGCCGCCGATCGAGACGATCCGGTCTCCCGGCTTGACGCCGGCTTTGGCGGCCGGACCGGAAGGAATGACGTCCTGAACGTAAGACAACCCCGAGTCCTCGGTCAGCACGATGCCGACGCCGACATAGGTCTGCTCCATATAGTCCTGGAAATCTTTCCATTGGTCGGCTGTGAAATATTCGGTGTACGGATCGTGCAGCGAATCGACCATTCCCTGGATGGCCGCGTCGTTCAATTCGTCGTCGGTCGGCTTGCTCAGATGATACTCTTCCAGCAGCTTCCTGACTTCTTCCGTCTGTGTCGTGCTCGAAGCATCGGCCGCATACGCCGTACCGGCGAGAAAAGAAGACAATAAGACCATGGTCAATGCTCGGCGCACCGTGCGCGGGTGAACGGACAAAGGTATCAGATCGGATCCCTACTCTCTAGTAAAAGATTGCGAGCATCGTTCAGCCACTCCATCGCCTGAAGCGGCGTCATTCGCAAAACGTCGAGCTTGCGGAGCTTGTCCGCGATTTTATCCGCCTGGGTCGCGGCCGGCTTGCGGGGCTTGTCCGCTTGCGCGGACGAAGCCACCTCGAACATCGCCAGCTGCACGATTCCGGGGGCGGGCTCTTCCGGAGCCGGGCTCTCCTCGCGGACCGCCGACCGGGGCGGCTCCGCGTTTTCGGCTGCCGCGGCCGATTCCAGCAAGGAGTACGCGCGGTTGACGATGGAGGAAGGCAGGCCGGCGAGCTGGGCGCAGTAGATGCCGTAGCTCGAGTCGGCGGCCCCCTCCGTCAGCTTGCGGAGGAAGGTGACGCCGTCCGCGCTCTCCTTCACCGCCATACAGCCGTTGCGCAGCCGGACCAGCGAATGCTCCAGATGGGCAAGCTCGTGAAAATGGGTCGAGACCAGTGCTTTGCAGCCGACGACGTCGTGAACGTACTCGATGACCGCCTGCGCGATCGCCATGCCTTCGTCCGTCGACGTGCCGCGCCCCAGCTCGTCGATAATGACGAGGCTCCGCTCGGTGGCCTGCTCGGTCATCACCTGGATGTCCTTCATCTCGACCATAAACGTGCTTTGTCCCCCGACGAGATCGTCCGCCGCGCCGATCCGCGTGAAGATCCGGTCCACGAGCGGCAGCTCGGCGCGCTTCGCGGGCACGAAGCAGCCGATCTGCGCCATGATCGAGATCATCGCTACCTGGCGCATATACGTGCTCTTCCCCGCCATGTTCGGACCGGTGATGAGCAGAATGGCCGCGTCTCTCGTCAGCGAAGCGTCGTTCGCCATGAACGGGACGCCCTCGGCGACCGCTTCGACGACCGGGTGCCGGCCGTCGGCCACGGACAGCCCGTATCCGTCCTCGCTCCAACCGGGACGCACGTACCGGCGCTCCGCGCTTACCTCGGCGAACGATTGCAGGACGTCAAGCGAAGCGACCTGCTCCGCCAGCTGCTGCAGGCGGGGAATATGGCCGGCGACGCGATCGCGGAGCTCCGCGAACAGCTCGTATTCCAACCCGGTCATGTTCTCTTCCGCTTCGAGGATGAGCGCTTCCTTCTCCTTGAGCTCCGGCGTGACGAACCGCTCCGCGTTGGCAAGCGTCTGCTTCCGTTCGTACCGGCCTTCCGGGAGCGCGGTCAGGTTGGCCTTCGTCACTTCCAGGTAATAGCCGAACACTTTGTTAAAGCCGACTTTTAGCGATTTGATTCCCGTCGCCTCGCGTTCCTGCCGCTCCAGCTCGGCGATCCACGCCTTGCCGTCGGTGCTGGCGACGCGAAGCTCGTCCAGTCTGGCGTTGAAGCCGGGACGGATCAGACCGCCTTCGCGCACCGACACCGGCGGCTCGTCGGCGATCGCCGTTCCGATCGCCGAGGCCACGTCCGCGCAATCGTCCATCGCGCCGGCCATCTCCGCCAGCGGAGCGGAGCCGAGTCCCGCGCACAAAGCGCGAATGGCGGGAATGCGGAGCAGGGAGCCGCGCAGCGCGTTCAGGTCGCGGGCGTTCGCCGTTCCGTAGGCGATTCGCCCTACGAGACGCTCCAGATCGTACACTTGCTTCAGTTCGTTTCGGAGCTCTTCGCGCTCCATCCACCGGCCGTTCAGCGCCTCGACGGCGTCCAGCCTCCGGTCGATCGCCGTCCGGTCGAGCAAAGGCTGGTCGATCCAGCGCTTGAGCAGACGGGCGCCCATCGCCGTACGCGTCTTGTCCAGCAGCCACAGCAGCGAGCCTTTGCGGGAGCGGTCCCGGACGGTCTCGGTCAATTCGAGGTTGCGCCGCGTGAACGCGTCGAGCGCCATGAACTGCTGCGGATCGTAGAACCGCACCGCGCGAACATGCCCGAGCGACCGCTTCTGCGTCTCTCCAAGGTAAGCCAGAAGCCGGGCCAGCGCATGAAGGCGCACCGCATCCTGGGCGTCCCAGGCTTCCCCCGGGAACTTGGCGGCGAGCTCGCTCGCCGAGCCGTTCTCCTCCCGCAGCGTGCAGAGCAGCGCCCCCTGCGAAGCTTCGCGGAGGCGCCGGTTCGCCGCTTCGTCCCCGACCGCTTCAGCCGGCCGATAGACGTTCAGCTCGTTGCGGGCCTTCTCGGTCGACGCGTCGAACGACGTAACGTACAGCTCGCCCGTCGTCAGGTCGCACGCGGCCCAGCCGAAGTTGCCGTTTTGCTCGGCTGCGCCGACGATGAAGTTGTTCGCCGATTCCCCGATCGTTTTCGTCTCCATGACCGTACCGGGGGTGACGATCCGGACGATCTCGCGGCGCATCATGCCCTTGACGCTTCCGGGATCGTCCACTTGCTCGCAGATCGCGACTTTGTATCCTTTGTCTACCAATTTCGATATGTATCCTTCCGCCGAATGGAAGGGAACGCCGCACATCGGAATGCGCTCTTCCTGCCCGCCGTCCCGTCCGGTCAGCGTAATCTCCAACTCTCGCGATGCCGTGAGGGCATCCTCGAAGAACATCTCGTAAAAATCGCCGAGCCGGAAAAACAGCAAGGCGTCCTTCGCCTCTTCCTTGACGGCGAGATACTGCTGCATCATCGGTGTGTAACCGGCCATCGGAATCCTCCCGGGTCGTGGGAGCCGTCGCCATCGGCTCTCCTTTTCTCCTATCCTAGCATTATAGCAAAAAAAACGGGCGGGTGCTCGGCGCAAAAACCGAGACATCCCGCCATTCTTGAGCAATATCCGACGAAAAAACGCAGCTCATTCGACACGGACGAGCCGGCTCGTCGCCTTAAGCGCCTGCAAGTCTTGCGCCCCGATTCCGAACATGGCCGCCCTCAATTCGAATTCGACGACCGCAAGCGTCTGGTCGAGCTTCTCGAGCGAATCGACCGCCGATGCGAGCAGCGAACGGCCGAAGCCGGCCAGGTCAGCTCCGAGCGCCAAAGCTTTGGCGGCGTCGAGGCCGCCGGCGAGCCCGCCGCTGCCGATAATGCAAGCCTCAGGCGCCGCTCTTCTCGCTTCGACGATGCTCTCGGCCGTCGGAATGCCCCAATCCGCGAACGCTTCCGCGGCCTGCCGCCGCACCGCATCCGCATGCGCTCTCCGCTTTTCCACTTGGCTCCAGGAAGTGCCGCCCGCCCCCGCCACATCGACGAAAGCGACGCCGGCGTCCAGAAGCCGCCCGACCGTTTCCCCGTCGAGCCCCCAGCCGACCTCTTTGACGCCGACGGGCTTCTCCGCTTCCCGGCACAGCCGTTCGATGCGCCGCAGCAAGCCGCCGAAGTCGGTGTCTCCGCCCGGCTGGAATACCTCCTGCAAGCCGTTCAGGTGCAGCACGAGCGCATCCGCCCCGGTCACGTCCAGCAGCCGCCGGCACTCGTCCGCGCCACAACCGTAGTTTAGTTGAACCGCGCCGAGGTTGGCCAGCAGCGGAACGGTCGGCGCCGCCTCGCGCACCTGGAAGGACGCGACGGCTTCCGGCCGCTCCAGCGCGGCGCGCCCCGAACCGAGCGCCATGGCCCATCCCCGCTTCTCGGCCGTCTCCGCCAGACGCCGGTTGATCCGGTTCGCCTCCGTCGTTCCGCCGGTCATCGAGCTGACGAGCAGCGGCACCTTCAGGGGAAGGCCGAGGAACGACGCGCTCGTGTCGATCGCTTCGAAGCTCGTCTCGGGGAGGGCGTTGTGCCGGAACCGATAGCGGGAGAGGCCCGTTCCGGAGCCCGTCCCCGCTACGTTCTCGTTCAGGCAGATGTCGATATGTTCGTTTTTGCGCCGTTCGATATCCGTCAATTCTCGTTCGTTATGCATGCAGGCCCGCTCTCTTTCGTTCCGCTTTCCGATTCGTCCGCCGTCATCGCATGAGACGCCATTCGGATGGCGTCGCGAATCGGCGGCAGTGACGGTTCAAGTGTACCACACTCTTCCATCGGATCGCGAGCGTCCGGCCAGGCCGGTCATCCGGGGACCTCGGCCGGAATGCGGCGCCGTTTGCGGCACGGCGTGCCGCAAACCATTCCCGAGAGCGCGGGCTTCGTCGAAAGATCAATAAGGCGCGATCCGCCACGCCCGGCGGATGTCCCTCGTCTCGTCCCAGCGCCACCCTTGCTCGATGGCGCGGAATACGGGTTCGATCTCGCGGCGGTACTCGGCGTAGCCGGCCGTGCGCCGCAGCGCCTCGTGTACGCGGCGAACGCCTTCCAGCAGCCGGTCGCGGTCCCCGCCGTAAAAGGCGTCGCGCATTCCGTCGTCGTCCAGCGGACGCGACGCGGCCAGCTCGCGCGCATGCTCGGCGGCGACCTTGGCCAGCGCGAGCGCCCCGCGCGCCAGCAGCGGCGACACGAGCCAGCTGGGCGGAGTCCGGTACTCGAAGCCGCCGTGCGGCTTCGGGCGGAAGTCGCCCAGCGCGCCGTAGCGCGGCCGGCGGCCGGCGGCTCCCGGCGGCTCGAGCAGGCGCAGCGGCAGCGCCACGGCGTTGTCGAGCGCGCGCAGCCGTTCCCCGGTCAGCAAGGCGCCGCTGATGTGCAGATGGCCGCCGAGCGGGAGACCGCGCACGGGCGAAGCCCCCGCGAGCCAGCGCAGCTGCGGCTCCGAAGCGGCGCGTCTGGCGGCGGCGGCGAGCAAGCCGCGCAGCCGGACGGCGACGGCGCGCGGCTCCCGCGAAGGCGCGGGGCGAAGCTCGGCAAGCGGCCAGCGCAGCACGCCGCCGATGAGGGCGGAGTCCGAGCCGGCGGCGGCGCGCGGGGAGAAGAAGCGCGAAGCGGGGACAACTTTGCCGGACGGCGATACGAGCACGAACTCCGCGTCCGCGCCGACCGTGACGTCCGGTCCGTATCCGCCGAGCTCATCCCGCCAGCCCGCCGCGAACGAGGCGGCGGCCTCCCGAAGCCGCCGCTCTCCCTCCTCCGTGCGGATCCGAAGCTTCGGAGTGAGGCCGACGATCGTGCCGCGACGTCCGCCGCCGCCCACCCGCCAGCGCACGGTCCCGAGATCGAGCCCGAGCGCCAGAAGAGCGCGGGCGGAGGCGCGCGAAAGCCTGCGCGCGAGCGATTCGGGGCGCGCGAAGCCGGACGGCGCGGGAACGATCTCAACCGCCTCCAGCCCGAACACCGCTACCGATATCTCGACATGGCCGCGCCAGTTCGGATCGCCCGCATCCGCGACATTGGCTGCTCCCGGCGCGCCGCCCCCTTTTCCCGAAACCCGCCTCTTCCCGGAACCAGGGCCGGCAGCGGACAGCTCCGCGGCGAAGCCTTCGCGCCGCAGCCGGCGTGCGATCTCCGCCGGTCCAAGTTCGGCCACCCGGTCCGCGCCGGCGTTCCATACCCATGGCTGCCTCCGCTCCGCCGCTTGTCCGGTTCCGGCGCGCGCTTGCGGCCAGCTCCCCAGCGCAAGCACCGCGTCGTCTTCGCCAAGCTCCGCCGGGCGGCGTTCGAGCAAGCGCACCCCGTCGACCTTCGACCACCACGCTCCCTCTCCATGCCGCGCGGACCCGGCCGACTCGCCCGTCCGCCCTCGCGACGGGCCTTCCGGCTCCTTTTCCCGGGCATGCGTTCCCGTCCAGACCCATACGCTGCCGCTCATGCCCGTCCCCCCTTCGAGCGAACCTGCCGGACCGCCTCCGGCGACGCCCCGTAAAAAGAAGAAGGGCCGTCCCGCCGGCGGATAAACGCCAAAGCCGAATGACCCTTCCCCATACGCGATCCGACGCGGCCGCTGGGCCGCATCCCGAAAAATAGGCTGCCTGCGATGTCTCGACCGGGCATCCGCCCTCGACTGTTCTCCCGTTTCGGCATAAGCTTAAGTACCGACCGCAACCGGGCCGCTTACAGGTCGTCTTCGAGCAGATCCGCATCGAGGTCTTCGAAGTCGCCTTCCTCCAGGCTGAAATCGATGTCCTTGGCGTCATCCTCCAAGCCGTTCGGATCGACGACGACGAGTACCTTCGTCTCGGCGATCATCTCGACCGCGTACTCGCGTTCCACGCGGATGAGCACCGACGACCCGCTCGAGCTGACCGTCGCTTCCACGCAGTTCGGCTCGTGCGTCGCTTCGGCGGACACTTCCTCGGTGGATGCCCGGTGGCGCGGATCTACATAAGAGAGGGGAACCAGCTCCGAATACGAGATCGTTTCTTTGGCGACGTCGGTTTGCGAGTTTTTGTCATAGGAGTACCAGATGTTGATATCATAGGACCCGATGACCTCGACCCCCGTGCCCGATTTCGCCGCTTCGTACTGATGGTTGATGATCCACGCGCCCAGAATGCTGGTCGGGTGGTGCGGCGGCGTCACGGTGTGGGTAACCGTCGAGAACTTCCGGCCTTTGCCGCAAACCGCCTTCGTGATGATCTCCCTGCGTTGCAGCCGTTTATCCGCAATAGCCATACGGTAGACCTCCTCCATACAATCAAGTCAATTAAGTCTATGCAGGACATTCGTCTAGAGTGACAAAAATGTATCCGTGCACGAGCGCTTCCGATTCATTCTATGACTGATTGTTGGGAAGATGACCGGCGTTTTTTCTCCCTCTTGGCGATGGACAAGTACCTTCTCAGTTCCCTGCACAGCTGCAGCAGCGCCGCCCTCGTCTCGAACTCGTCCCGCGTGGCCGGCAGCGCCATGCTCTTGAACTGACGTTCAAGCGAATCCAGGCCGGTCTCCGTCTGTCCCTCGTAATAGTCCGACCTCACGTCGTCCGCCAGCCGCTCGAACAAACCCGCGATGTCTTGGGCTTGCGGGACCCGCTCGGAGGCGAGGGCGACCGATTCCATCATCGATTGGATCGAATCGAGCTGTTGGCGCCGCATGTGAAAATAGAGCAGCCACGGCTCCGTCTGCGGAAGGAGCCGGTTCTCCCGGGCCCGATTGGCCACCGCCATCCCCTCTTCGACCGCCGACTCCGTCGCCAGCAGCTCGCCTCCGCTCCAGATGCGGTCCGGATTCCGCAGGTAGCGCGCCAGCTCTGCGAACACGGCGGCGAATCCCAGCTCCGTCTCCTCCCGGAGCTTCTCCAGCGTTTTTTTCTCCTTCGGCATGTAGACGAAGTTGAAGAAGGTCGCCCAGCCGAGCCCGATCAGCAGCAGGAACAGCTCGTTGCTTATCGTATGGACGCTGACGACGCCGGTCGCGAACAGATGGAAGACGACGACCGCGCCGGTCACGATGCCTTCCTTGAAGCCCGCGCGGGCGACGAGCGGGAACGCGATCAGAATATAGACCGATAACACCCAGATATGAAAGCCGAAAAAGTAAAACAAAGCCGAAGCGACGCCCAGCCCGACCGCCGAAGCCCCGAAGCGGGCCAGAACGGTCCGCACCCCGCGCCAACGGGTCGTATCCACGCCCATGATGGCGAGAATGCCCGCGGCCAGCGGGTTGTCGACATTCAGCAGCATCGCCGCATAGATGGCTGTCAGCGTCGCCACCGCCGTCTTGATGACCCGTATGCCCATCGATTGCGCTTCGTCCGGCCGAGATTCGACCCGCGAAGCGATCCCTCCCTCTCCTCGTCCTGCGCATGAAAGAAGGAACCGCCGGCGCCGGCGACGGCGCCAAGCGGTTCCTCCCGTTTCTTCCTTTACTTCAATCGGTATATCTCGCGGTATTTGCCCTCGAGGTAATCGGCCAGGTAGCGGGACTGCAGCGCCTCGCCGCTGACCCGCTCGATGATCTCGGACGGCTGCAGCAGCTTGCCGAAGCGGTACACTTCCTCTGTCAGCCACTGTTTGAGCGGCAGCAGGTCGCCGGCTTCGATCTGCTCTTCGAGCTTCGGCAGCTTCGTCTTCGCCGTATTCATCATCTGCGCGGCATACATGTTGCCGAGCGAATACGAAGGGAAGTAACCGAACGATCCGCCCGACCAATGAACGTCCTGGAGCACCCCTTCCGCATTGTTCGCGGGCGTCACGCCGAGCGCTTCCCGGTACTTGGCGTTCCAGACTTCGGGCAGATCTCGAACCGGCAACGCTTCATTAAAAAGCATCCGCTCGATCTCGTACCGGATCATGATGTGCAGATTGTAGGTGAGTTCGTCCGCTTCGATGCGGATAAGCGAAGGTTCGACCACGTTGATGCCGCGGTAGAACGCCTCTGCCGTTACGCCGTCGAGCCGGCCGGGGAACGTCTTGCCCAGCTCGGGGAAATACCGGTTCCAGAAGGCGCGGCCGCGGCCGACCATATTCTCCCACAGCCGGGATTGCGATTCGTGAATGCCCATCGACGTGCCGGCGCACAGCGGCGTTCCCGCGAGTTCCGCGCCGATGTTTTGCTCGTACAAGGCGTGCCCGCCTTCATGGATCGTGCCGAACAGAGCGCTCGTCAGATCGTGCGGCAGGTAGCGCGTCGTAATCCGCACGTCGCCCGGGCTTAAGCCCGTCGCGAACGGATGGACGCTCTCGTCCAGCCGGCCGGCTTCGAAGTCGTAGCCCATCTGGCCGAGGATATACAGGCTGAACTTCTTCTGCGCCGCGACGTCGAACGTTCCTTGCAGGAACGTCGTGTCCGGCCGGTCGCCGTCCCGCGCGATCGCTTCGGCCAAGGGAACGAGACGCGACTTGAGCTCGCCGAACAGCCGGTCCAGCTCCGCCGTCGACATTCCGGGCTCGAACAGGTCGAGCAGCGTGTCGTAAGGCGTTCCTTTGGCCCCCCACAGCTCGATGAACTGCCGGTTGTACCCGACGATCCGCTCGAGATAGGAAGAGAAGCCGGGAAAATCGTCATTCGCTTTCGCGAGTTCCCAGGCGGATTCGGCCTGCGAGGTCAGCACGACGTATTCGCGGTGCAGCTGCGGCGGAATTTTCCGGTTGCGGTCGTATTCCTTGCGCGTCTCTTCCACGAGACGGCGGTCGATCTCGCCCAGTTCGGCGTATGTATCCGGCTCCTCCAGCTTCTGCAGCAGCTCGCCCATTTCCTCGGACGAGGCGATGCGGAACAGCTCGGACGAGAGCGCTCCGACCGCTTCGGATCTTTGCTCGATGCCTTTGCGCGGAGCTCCCGTTCTCATATCCCAATACACCACGCCTAGCAGCTCTTCGTACTGCTTGATCGTCCGCATCCGCTCGCGGAACGGGCCGAGCGCTTCCGGCTCCCGCCTTTGTTCGTTCGTCATCCTCTCTCCCATCCTTTCGCTTCGGTTCGGCCATTCCCCTTGATCATACCTTCCGCTAAATTTATAATCAACATCATGAGTCGCGTTGCCTGACGCGAACAAGCTCTTCAAACCGGAAGAGGAGTGTGAAGAGATGAACGTAACGTGGAGCGACGAAGCGATCGCTGCCTTGCGGGACCGGCTCGGCCCCGGCAGCGCGCAGATCAGGCTGGTCTACGATACCGAAGGCTGCGGCTGCGCGGTCAACGGCGTTCCGGCGCTGTGGGCGGCGGATCGGCCCGAGCCGGGCGAAGTTCAGGCGGAAAGCGCGGTTTTCCCGCTGTGGCACCAGAAAGAGCATGAGATTTATTTCGACCCGGAGCTGCGGATCGGCTACCGGGCTCGGGAACGCGCTTTTACGCTGTCGAGCGACAGCCAGATTTACACGAACCGGCTGGCGTTTACGGACCGCAGGAGCGCCGCGGCGGAGCGCTGACGCCGACCGGTCTTGGGAAATACGAAGGGAGATCGAAACCATGCGGAGAGTCGAACAAATTCTTAAACACAACCGAGATTTCGTTGAAGGAAAAGAATACGAGCAATACTTGCCCCAGAAGCGTCAGGAGAAACGGATCGTCATCGTCAGCTGCATGGACGCCCGCCTGACGGAACTGCTGCCGAAGGCGTTCGACATTCAAAGCGGAGACGCCAAGATCATCAAAGTCGCGGGCGCGATCATCACCTCTCCGTTCGGCAACGTCATGCGAAGCATCCTGGTTGCGCTGTACGAACTGAACGCCGACGAAGTGATCGTCTGCGGCCACTACGACTGCGGGATGACGGGGATCGATCCGAAGGTCGTCGTCGGGCATATGGTCGAGCGCGGCATCCCGAAGGACGTCATTCGGACGCTGCACCATTCCGGCATCAACTTCGACCGTTGGCTGACCGGCTTCGAGGACGTCCGCAGCAGCGTCGAGAACAGCGTCGACATCGTGCGGAATCATCCGCTTCTGCCGCCGGGCACGCCGGTGCACGGCATGATTATCGACCCCAAGACCGGCAAGCTGGATTTGGTGGCCGACGGTTACGACCACCTGGAACAGGCAGCCGCAGAAACCAAATAAACGGCAAGAAAGCCGGCTTCCGATTTTTCGTCGGGGCCGGCTTTTATTTTTGCGGCGCATAGCGCCGGGCACAATCGTTAATCCTTACTCTGCCGCTGCGCCGATTTGGCTTCGGCCGCTTTCTCCCGAGAGGCGATCACTTCTCTGCGGTCCCGGAGGTGATGCCGGTGCACCACTTCGTCCGGGACGGCATGAAGCGGCGTCCGCCAGCTCCAGCCCCGCTCCTCGCAAGCTTGCCGGGCCAGCCGAAGCAGTTCGGGGTCGGCGATCGGCAGCTCGAACTCCTCGTAGACCGCCCGGTCCGGTGCGGTCCACTTCTCCCTCCGCTCGCGCAGCATGTCGGCCAGCCGCGTTCCGTCCAGCCCCATCATCCCCATCCATTCCGGCTCGAACTCCTCGGCCGTTTTGACGAGCAGCTTATAGGCGCCGGCCTGGTTGCCCCTGCGCGCATGATACTGCATGACCGCGATGCGGATCAAGGCCAGCCAGCAGCGGGCGAGCGGCGACTCCCCGTCCCGCTTCCAATGCTCTTCCATGATCTCATGGCACTCGAAAAAATCCCGCGAGCCGAAATATTCGGCCAAATAATCGATAAGCGATTCGGGATAGGGCGATAATGTCAACAGCATCGTCTCCTTTGCTCTACCAGCATAACGCAAAAAAACGTTTCAGGCACGCCGGATTTGAAACCGATCGCTTGTCCGCGCGTATGAGTTACCGTACAGACAAACAAACAGATCAGAAGGAGTCTGAGCAACATGTGGAAAAAAATCGTTTTGCTGCTTAGCCTGTTCGCGTTTACGGCAGCGGTGACCGTACCGGTGCACGATGCGGACGCCGCGCGCAAGTCGTTCAGTTCCGGCAAGAGGTCGTATACGAAAACGCCGGCCAAATCGCAGGACCAAGTATCCAACAGCACGAGCGGAACGAAGACGGGAACGTCGTCCTCCGCGACCGGCGCGAACGCGAAGCGCGGATTTTTCAGCGGCGGCAGCCTGATGAAAGGACTTATGATCGGCGGACTGGCCGGCCTGCTGTTCGGCAGCATGTTCAGCGGCATGGGCTTTTTCGGCAACTTCCTCGGTCTGCTGGTGAACGTCTTCGCCATCGTCGTGCTGATCGGAATCATTCAAGCGGTATTCGCCTCGCTGCGGCGCAGGCGCGAGACGCGGCATCGGCCGGACGATTCGCGCCGCTGGTAACGCCGATGAGACTGACCATGGACGAGATCGTCAACGCCGTCTGCCTTCACATGGCCGAGCGGCATGAGGTCCCGGTATCGGCCGTCGAGGTCGAGCTGCTGTGGGACGAGGAGCAGGGCTTCGGCGCCGAGGCGTGGGTGCAGGGACGAAGCCGCCTCCTGGTGGAAGCCAACCTGAAAGAGTCGATCGTGCGCTACGTCCTTGCGGAATACGCGGAGCGGGTCTACCCTTCGCAGATTCGACTCGAGGTGGATGACGAGATTTGGGCGGACATCGCCGTGTGACAAGGAGCAGACCGCTCGCCGGGCCGAAATGGCCGCAGGCGGGCGGTTTTGTTTTGGAGGGCTTGCTTGTCTGGGCCGGAATTTCGCCATTGACTTGATGCGGACGCGGTGTTATTTTGAAAAAGGAAGTGGTACTAAAATGGTATTATCATCTGTCGAACGCCGGTTGGCGGGAAGGAGCGGGTTATGCAGGAGCAGCCATTGCTGAAGGAGCGGATCGCGGAAGAGCTGCGCGCCCGGATCGTTCGGATGCAGTCGGACGGCTACGTCAAAATCCCGTCCGAGCGAAGCTTGACGGAATCGCTCGGCGTCAGCCGGATCAGCGTGCGCGCCGCGATCAAATCGCTCGTGCAGGAAGGCTTGCTCGTGCAGGAGCAAGGGCGCGGCACGTACATCCCGCCCCGCCGCGGCATCCGCGGCTTGCACATCCTTTGCTCCCCGGGCATCAAGCAGACGGACCCGTTCTACAACGAATTTCTCGTGCAGATGACGAACGCGGCCGCGCTGCGCGCGATTCAGCTGCGGATCGTCGATCCGGACCGTCTTCCGGCCGATGCGCAAGGCGACCCGCTTGTCGTCGTCGGGCAATTGGAGAGCGGCGTGCTGAAGCAAATCTCGGGCGTGTACGGACGGATGGCCGTCCTGCTCGGCGAGTCGGAAGAACCGGGCGGCGCGGTCTCGATCCAGTTCGACGACGAGAAGATCGGCCGGACCGCGGCGGAAGCGATGCTGGAACGGGGCCACCGCCGCCTGGCTCTGCTCGCCGGACCGGAGAAGTACCGATCGGCCCGGCTGCGGGCGAAAGGCTTCGCCGATCGCGCCGCCGAGGCGGAAGCGCCGCTGACCGTCCTCGCCGCCAAGATGAACTGGCAAGGCGGTTACGAGTCGGGCGATGCCATCGCGGAGCGGATCCGTTCGGAAGCGGCGCCGACCGCCCTGTTCGCCGCCAACGACTGGATGGCCGCGGGGCTCATCCAGCGCCTGAAGGAGCTTGGCTTGCGGGTGCCCGAAGACGTGTCGGTCGTCGGCTGCGACGATATTCCGCTGGCCGCCGAGTTCGTGCCTTCGCTCGCCACGTTCCGGCTGGACATGAAGGAGATGATCGCCCGAACGCTGACCGTGCTCAGCGGGGCTTCCGAATCGCGCGAGCGTTCTCCGGATTTTTCCGAAGGCGACGACGCGCCGGAGTCCCCCGCCTCTTCCGCCGCCCCGTCTGCCGTCCGTCTGGCCGCCGCGTTCATCCCCAGAAAGTCGCTCGCGAACCATCATTCCTGAGAGGAGAACGATCCGCATGATTCCGATCAAAATCAAGGCCGGCAACCGCCAAGGCCGCATCAGCCGCAACATTTATTCGCATTTCTCCGAGCATCTCGGCCGCTGTATTTACGAAGGGTTCTGGGTCGGCAAGGATTCCCCGATCCCGAACACGGAGGGCATCCGCAACGACGTCGTGGAAGCGCTTCGCAAGATCAAAGTGCCGGTTCTCCGCTGGCCCGGCGGCTGCTTCGCCGACGAATATCACTGGAAAGACGGCGTCGGCCCGTACGAGCAGCGTCCGCGCATGATCAACACGCATTGGGGCGGCGTAGAGGAAAACAACCATTTCGGCACCCATGAGTTCCTGCGCCTCTGCGAGCTGCTCGGCGCGGAGCCGTACATCAGCGGGAACCTCGGCAGCGGAACGGTGCACGAGATGCAGCAATGGGTCGAGTACATGACGTTCGACGGGGAATCGCCGATGGCGAACTGGCGCAAGGAGAACGGCCGCGCCGCGCCCTGGAAGCTGACGTATTTCGGCGTCGGCAACGAGAACTGGGGCTGCGGCGGCAACATGCGGCCGCAATATTACGCGGACGAGTACAAGCGCTACGCCACTTATGTGCGCAATTATTCGGACAACCAAATTTACAAGATCGCCTGCGGTCCGAACGATAGCAATTACGAATGGACCGACGTGCTCATGCGCGAAGCCGGCCGCCATATGAACGGCCTCAGCCTCCACTACTATACGCTGCCCACCGGCGAATGGAAGGACAAAGGCGACGCTACCGGCTTCGACGAGGAAGCTTGGTTCGAGACGCTGCGCCGTACGCTTTATATGGAAGAACTGCTGACGAAGCATTCCGCCATCATGGACAAATACGATCCGGAGCGCAAAGTCGGGCTGATCGTGGACGAGTGGGGAACGTGGTACAACGTCGAGCCGGGCACGAATCCGGGCTTCCTGTACCAGCAGAATACGCTTCGCGACGCGCTGGTCGCGGGCATCAACCTGAACTTGTTCCATGACCACTGCGAGCGCGTGCAGATGGCGAACATCGCGCAGATCGTCAACGTGCTGCAGGCGATGATTCTGACCGAAGGCGAACGAATGGTCGTGACGCCGACCTACCACGTGTTCGACTTGTACCAGGTGTTCCATGACGCCGAGCTCGTGCCGGTCGAATTCGACAATCCTTCTTACCGCTTCGGGGACCGCAAGATCGGCCAACTGAGCGTCTCGTCGGCGATCGGAACGGACGGCAAGCTGCATCTCGCGGTTTGCAACTTGAGCCATTCCGACGGAAGCGAGCTCGTCTTCTCGCCGGAAGGCTACGACTGGACGCGTGCCTCCGGCCGCATCCTGACGAGCGACAAGCTGGACGCGCACAATACGTTCGACGCTCCGGAGACGCTGAAGCCTTCCGCTCTCGAAGCTCCCCGTTCCGAAGACGGCTCGCTGCGCCTGTCCCTTCCTCCCGCTTCCGTCGCCGTTCTGACGCTGATCTGACGCATGGAACGGCTGGAGCGGACGGCGACGGACGGCGGGTGCAAAGGGTGTTCGGAGACCGTTCGCCGATCGCCGCAGGAGATCGAGGATTGGATGACCCGGCGCATGTCGGGGCCGGAATGGCCTTCGGTGCCCGACGACGAATACGAGCGGCGGCTGGATCGGTGCCGAAGCTGTCCGGAGCTGGCGTACGGCACGACCTGCAAGATTTGCGGCTGCTTCGTGCAAGTCCGGGCGAAGCTTCCGGACGCCCGTTGTCCTTATCCGTACGAGCCTCGGTGGTAACGGAAGCCCTAACATGCGCGCGGGCGGAATCTCGCCCCGGCCGGCGGAATTAGTGCCGAAATGCAACAACTCGCGCGGAATGGCGTCAGGCCGGCCGGTTTTGAGCGGCAACAAAAATGGCGGTGCGGGGGCAACCCATGCACCGCCGTTTTTTCGCATTTAAGAATCCAGACCAACTTCCCGTTTATAAGCAAAGATCTCGTCCACGGCCCTGCCGTACCCTCCCGCGGCCCGGAACGAATCGCCGATTTCGGCGCATGCTTTTCGAAACGACTCCTCCCGGAGCACTCGCTCCGCCGCCGCCCGAAGATCTTCTGCGGTTAACCCTTCTTGATCCAGATGGATGCCCGCGCCGATCTCCGCCACGCGTCGCGCCACGACCGGCTGGTCGGCGTTTTGGGGAAGCACGAGGAGCGGCACGCCGTAATAAAGCCCCTCGCTGGCGCTGTTCATGCCTCCGTGCGTGATAAACAATTGGGCTCGCTGCAGGACTTCGAGCTGCGGGACATAGTGGCGAACGATAAAATTCCCCGGAATGTCTCCCAATTCCTCCATGCCGGTCTGCGAGCCGACGGACAGAATGACCGTGTACTCCGTTTCGCCGAACGCCGCAAAACTTAGCTTGTAGAAATCGACCGCCCGATTAAAAACCGTTCCGAACGAGATATAGATCAGACGGCTCGTATCCGTCCGCGACCAATCAAACGGATCGTGCGAACGAGGCGCGACGGACGGTCCGACAAACTTGTACGTCTCGTCGAAGCTTTCTCCGTCGGGTTGAAAGCTTCTTGACGTATACACGATGGTCATAGGCGCGGGATTGGAGTAAGCTTCGTAGGCAGAGCCTACCTGCACCTTGTATTTCTCTTGAACTTGAAGAGCTATGCGTTGAAACTCGAGCCGATCCCGCTCGTTTACTTCATCCGGAAACGGGCTCGAGAGGTGGTCGAACAGACCGTCAAAGCCGCTTGGTCGAAAAGCAAAGCTCGAGCACGAGCTGATGGCCGGCAGGTTGAGCAATTGCGCCAATAACCGCCCGCAGCCGAACATCGAATCGTGAATGAGATAATCGAATCGTTGTCCGTCTATTTGCTCCATAACGCCCGGAATGACGATGTCGGCGGTGCGCAACAATCCGCCCACCCGGGCCCAGGGACTTCTTCCGCCGGCAATGAACGCCTTCACAAACCGGGCATCGTCGAACGTGATCACTTCCGCCCCTGTCCGCTCGACGCGATCGCGGTAGGATTCCCCCGCAAAATAAACGACCTCTTCGCCTCGACGAATCAGTTCCCGAACAACGCCTAGCGTCGGATTGATATGCCCTTCCGAACCGGCGTTGATTACCAAAACGCGTGCCATCTTCGTCACCTCCGGAATTTTTGGGGAAAACCTGTCAGGGGTCCTGCGCAACCTCGCGTTCCTTCACCTCGTCCAATAAATGTACAGCCCTGACGAATTTTCCGACACCGATACGAAAACGAGGTCGATATCGCTTGAACTCTTCCCTTCCATTCTGCCTGATCGTCAGTCGCGGCGCTCCCTACGAGGACGGAACGGCGTTGGTACTCGATAGAACCGTCACCCGCCTGGGCCGAAGGGCTTCGTCCGAAGGACCGGACATCGCCTTCGACAATGCCTATGTCTCCCGCAGGCAAGCTTCGATCCGCTTCCTGGACGGAAGCTACTACTTGACCGATCTGGCCAGCAAGCACGGCACGAACCTGAACGGCGTGCCGCTGCAGCCGTTCGTACCGGCGCTGCTCGCTTCGGGAGACCGCATCTCGCTGGCCCGCGGCATGATCGAGCTGGCATTCGGCCCTCGCCCGCTGGAGGAGACGCTGGACTTTACCCTCCGCCACGAGCGCCTGTCGGCCAAACTCACCGGGGTGAAGCCGGAGTACGAGCTCGATCCGGTCCGTTACACTCTGCGCCTGGGACCTCGCAGCTTCGCGTTTTCCGAGAAAGAATTCCGGCTGCTGGAGCTGCTTGTGCGCAAAGAGAAGCAATTCGTCTCGAAAGAGGAGATCGTCCGGTACGTGTGGCCGGAGCGTCCGGAAGGGATGGACCCCGCCCGCGCAGCCAGCGCGGAGGAGATCAATTCCCTTCTGTACCGCATCCGCAAAAAAACCGATTACGCCCTCTCCATCGAGAACATTCGCGGCAAAGGCTATGTTTTTCAGGAACCCGTCTTCAGCGACTGCTGAAAAATCCGCTTCACCTTCGGCGTCACGAAGCCGCTGCCTCCGCGCCCTTTGACGTCCTCGACCATGACGGCCAGAAGGAGCTTCGGATCGTTCGCGTTAAAGCCGACGAACCAGCCGTTCTCCGTCCCTTCTCCTCCCTTCGTCAGCTTCAGCTCCGCCGTTCCCGTCTTGCCCGCGATCGCGGCTCCGGGAACGGCCGCGCCGTGGCCGACGCCGTGCGGGTCGCTGACGGCCTTGATCAGATCCTGCTTCAGCAGCTCCGCCGTCTCCGGCGTCATCGCCCCTTCTCTCCAATAAGCCGGCGCCGAACCGCCGTCTTCCTCCGTCATTCGGGGATAGACGATGTTCCCTCCGTCTACGAGCGCGGAGTAGACCAGCGCCACGTGAAGCGAAGTCATCAACACTTCCCCTTGTCCGTAGCCGGAATCGGCAAGCTGAATCTCGGTGTTCATGTCTTTGTTGAACAGCTGCGACTTCTTGAACGGATACGGAAGCGGAAGCGCTTCGCCCATGCCGAACTTGGCGGCGTCCGTCACGTAGGCGCTTTTGCCGACGGTAAGCGCCGCCTGAGCGAAGTAAATATTGTCCGAATAGACGAGCGCATTTTGCAGATTGACCGGGTTGACGTCGTGCACGCGCTTGACGTAGTATTCGCCCCAGGAGGCGTCCTTCGTCCAAGTGAGCCCTTGGATCGTCTTCGCTTCGTTCGGGTCGAGCGTCTTCGAATCGAGGCCGATCGCCGCGGTCATCACTTTAAAGGAAGAACCGGGGGCGTACGTCTTCGTGAACCGGTTCAGAAAAGGCTGCCGGGGATCCTCGCTCCAAGCCTTGTACTGCTGCGGAGTCACTCCTCTGGCGAAGGCGTTCGGATCGTAAGCCGGCGTGCTGACAAGAGCCAGAACCGCCCCCGTCTTCGGGTCGATCGCCGCGGCGTTCGCCTTCTCGTCCTTCAGCTCGCCGTAGACCGTCCGCTGCAAATCCGCGTCGATCGTCAGCCGGATCGTCTCTCCGGGCTTGGCCGGCACTTCCGCCAGCACGCTTTTCTCCTGGCCGCTCTCGTCCGTGATCGCAATCTTCGTCCCCTGCGTTCCCCGGAGCCGGTCCTCGAACACCTGCTCCAATCCCGCTTGGCCGACGACGTCGCCCGCCCCGTATCCTTTCTCCTTCAGACGATCAAGCTGTTCGGCGGTCACTTCCCCGAGGTAGCCGGTCAGATGGGTGGCCGCCTCCGCGTACGGATATACCCGCACCTTCTTCTTCTGGAAAGTAACGCCCGGAATGTCCGTGTAGCGGTCCACATCGCCGTCCGGCACGATGGCGATCGGCACGAACAGATCCGGCTTGACCCAGGAAGCCCCGAGCTTCTTGCGGATGTCGGCCGCGTCGATGCCGAGCAGTCCGGCGAGCTTCGCCAGATCGGCGTCCGAATTCTCGCTCATCTTGCCGGGAACGAGCCCGAGCTGCAGCGCCGTTCCGTTCACGGCGAGGCCGTTCCCGTTGCGGTCTACGATCTCTCCCCGTTCGCCGCGCGAGGACGTGACCCTCACTTTATCCCCGTCCTTCATCCCCGGAAAAATAAGCGAGGGCTCCCATGCCACCTTCCAGCGTTTGCGCTGCTCCTCCTCGACCTGCACGAGCTTCGCCTCATGCTCGAACCGAATCGGTCCCGCCGACGTGTCCATCGCCAGCCGGAAGCCGAGCTCCGTCTCCCCCGGCGACGCGGCCGGATCGCTCTCCGCGGACGCCGTGGCAGGCGGGATCGCCTCCAAGGCCAGGTTCTCCTCGCCGATGCCGTCGTAGATTTTCCGGTAGCGTTCGGCGAACTGCTCTTCGGTCATCTTCGCTTTCAACTCGGGCGTCAACCGCGCGTACATGCCGGCGTAATTTTGGATCTTCCAATCCGCCAGATACGCCTGGAACGCCTCTCTCGGCGTCTCCTCCGGTTCTTTATCCTTGCACGAGACGAGGAGAATCGCCGCCGCCGCAAGCGATATTCCCAGCCATCCGAACTTTCTCTTCATCCTTCTCTCCCCTTCGTTCCGACGATTTGGGATATTCGCGCATCGCCGCTCAGGCCCAGCATAAGCGCAAGATCTCGTTGATTCAATAGCGGCCGAATCATCGAACCATCACAATTCGAGCCGTCGCCTAGAAAAAAAGGCCGGTTCAACCCGGATGAAGAGGTTGATCGGCCAGTCGAAAGGTAAGGTTAGTTGGAATCGCGCCGTCGTACGGTTACCATGCGTAAGCCTTCGGCGCGTCTCCTCCCGGACCCGGGAAGATCTCGTCGAGGCGGGCGAGCGTCCGCTCGTCCAGCTCGATCTCGACCGCGCGCAGCGAATCCTCGAACTGCTCGATCGTACGCGGTCCGATAATCGGCGCGGTCATCGCCGGGCGGGTCAGCGTCCATGCGAGCGCCACGTTCGCCTCGCTCTCGCCGAGCTCGCGGCACAGCTTCTCGAACGCTTCCAGTTGGGCGCGGTGCTTCTCGGCGCGCTCCGGATTGTTCGCGCGCCGGGAGCCGCTCTGCGGCTTCAGCGCATGTCCGCTCAGCAGGCCGCCGTCCAGCGGACTCCAGGCGATGACGCCGAGTCCGTGCTCTTCGGAGGCCGGAAGCACCTCCAGCTCGGGAAGCCGGCAGAGCAGGCTGAACTTGTGCTGCTCGGACACGAGGCCGAGCATATGGCGGCTCTTCGCTTCATACTGCGCCTTCACCAGGTCGCGAGCGGCGAAGTTGCTGGAGCCGACATAGCCGATTTTTCCTTGGTGAATCGCCACGCTGAAGCCTTCCCAAAGCTCGTCCCAGGAGACGTTGCGATCGACGTGGTGCATCTGGTACAGCTCGATATGGTCGGTCTGCAGCCGGCGCAGAGAGCCTTCCAGATGGCGGCGAAGCTTATAGGAGGACAGGCCGGAAGCGCCGTTCGGTCCGTCCATCTTGTCGCTCATATCCCCGTGGAACTTGGTAGCGAGCACCACCTTCTCCCGGCGCTGTCCGCCCTGCGCGAACCAGCGGCCGATGATCTCTTCGGTGCGGCCGGCGTTCTCGCCCCAGCCGTAGATGTTGGCCGTGTCGAAGAAGTTGACGCCCGCATCCAGCGCTGCGTCCATGATCCGAAAAGCGTCCTTCTCCTCCGTGTCCACGCCGAAATTCATCGTGCCCAGACACAGCCTGCTCACTTTCAATCCCGAGCGTCCCAGATACGCATACTGCATTCGTCAAACTCTCCTCTCCGAATCGGAATTCAATCCTATTATACCGATGTAAGATACGAAAAAAAAGAGAGCGCCAGCGGCAAACAACGCAAGAGCGAAGAAACGTGCCGACCGTATGTGTGCTATCATTTGACAATATGGAGGTGTGGACATGTCCATCTGGAAAAACGTGCAAGTGGAAACGATAACGCTGTTCGCGGAGGATCTGCCCCTTGCGAAGAAGTTCTATCAAGACGTATTCGAATTGCATCCGTTCTATGAAGACGAGAACAGCGCGGTGCTGAGCTTCGGGAACCTGAACGTGAATTTGCTGCAGATTCGGCAGGCACCCGGTCTGATCGACCCGGCGAAAGTCGCCGGGATCGAAGCCGGCTCGCGGTTCCAGTTCACGATCCTTGTAGACGACGTGAACGCCATGTGCGAGGCGCTGCGCAAACGCGGAGTGTCGCTGCTGAACGGCCCGATCGACCGTCCCTGGGGAAGGCGCACAGCCAGCTTCGCCGACCCTGCCGGCCATATTTGGGAGATCGCGCAGGATCTGTGAAGAAGCGAGGCTCGCCGGCTTTCGTCGGCGAGCCACTTCTTCGTTTGCGGTCAGTTCCGGTCTTCGTCCGCCCGGTCCGCCGTCACCATCCACAATACCCCGTACTTGTCCGTCACCTCGCCATAGAATAAGCCGTAGGGCTGCCTCTCGAACGGAACCTTCGCCTCCCCGCCGGACGCCAGGTTTCCGAAAGCGATTCTCGCCTCCCCTTCCTTCGGATATGAAAGGTTGAGGAGCAATCCGGAACCGTGCGAGACCGGCTCGAAGGAATCCTTCATGAAGATGGCTTGTCCCCCGGCAACCGCGACGCACAGATGGACCACTTTTTCTTTTCTTTCGTCCTGCAGACCCATCGCCTGACCGTACGTCAAGATCGACAGAATCTCTCCTCCCAAGGCTTTAACGTAAAACTCTGCCTGCCCCTTGGCATCGTCCGACAGAAGAAAAGGCTTTAAATTTGCCATCATTCGCATCCTTTCTTTTCAAAAATGTCATTCCATCATTATAAAGAAAGAACCGCTTGCGCGGTTCTTCCGGATTGCGGACTTGAGGATGGGGCGTTAAAGCTCCACGACCTTCGTCGCCACGTTCTCGCAAAATTCCCGATCGTGCTCCACGAACAGAATGGTCGGCGCATGCTCGAGCAGCAGGTCTTCGATCTGCATGCGGGAGATGACGTCCACGAAGTTGAGCGGTTCGTCCCAGATGAGCAAATGGACTTTTTCGCAGAGACTGCGGGCGATCAGAACTTTCTTCTTCTGGCCGCCGCTGAACGCGGAGATGTCCTTCTCGAATTGGTCCCGGGAGAAATCGAGCTTGCGCAAAATCGCTTTGAACAAGCTTTCGTCGATGTCGTGCTCACGGGCGTATTCCGTCAGATTGCCCTTCAAGTGCGACGTGTCCTGGGAGACGTAGGAAATCCGAAGCTGGCTTCCCTTGCGGAACGTTCCGTCGTACGGAATGGATTCGCCCAGAATCAGCTTGAGAAGGCTCGATTTGCCGGAGCCGTTCCGGCCGATCAGCGCGACCCGCTCTCCCTGCCCGATCGTAAAGCTGACATCGGAACAGACCGTCTTGTCGCCGTAATGAATCGACACCTTGTCCAGCTCCGCGAGCCTGCCCTTGTGGTAAGCAAGCTGCGTAATTTTCAAGCTTTCGGAGCTTTCGATGTTTTTGAGCAGCTTGGACTTCTCGTCGATCGCCGATTGCTGCCGCCGCTCCATCGATTTCGAGCGCTTCATCATTTTTGCGGCTTTGTGGCCGATATAGCCCCGATCGATAAACGCAGCCGAATTGTGGGAGGCGTATTTCGTCTTCTCGACCTCGTTCGACCAGTCGTTCGTCCGTTTCGCGGCTTCTTCGAGGCGCTTGATGTCTTTCTTCAGCTTCTCGTTCTCCGCCAGCTCGTATTGGTCCTGCCTCCGTTTATTTTCCCGCCAGTCGGTGAAGTTGCCCTTCTGAATTTCGATGTTCGTCCGGTTGATGGAGAGAATGTGATCCACGCAGCGGTCCAGGAAGGAGCGGTCGTGAGACACAAGAATGAACCCGCTCTTGCCCTTCAAATAATCGCCGACGAGTTGTCTTGCGTGCAGGTCCAGGTGGTTGGTGGGCTCGTCGATGAGCAGAAAGCTGTTTTCTTTCAGAAAAAGCGCGGCCAGCAGCACCTTCGTCTGCTCCCCGTTGGACAGCGTATCGAACGGGCGATAGAGAACGTCTTCGGACACCTGGAGCAGCGACAGCTCCCGCGCCAGCTCCCAGTGAACGTAGTCCGAGTAAATGCCGGCGACGACGTCCAGCGTCTGGTCGTCCTTGTTCTCGACCGGGTAGGGAAAATATTCGAACTGCACGTTGGCCGAGATGTGACCGCCGTATTCGTATTTGCCGAGCAGCAGGTTCAAGAACGTCGTTTTGCCCCGGCCGTTCCGTCCCGTAAAACCTAATTTCCAATCGGTATCGATCTGAAAGCTGACGTTCTCGAAGATGTTGTCGTAGCTGCCTTCGTAAGCGAATGTCAGGTTCGTCACTTTAATGAGCGACATGAAATCATCCCCTTGCCGTAAAAAATAGAAAAAGCTGCAAGAAAGTTACTTTCTCGCAGCTCAAATGGATATACGGCGAATCCAAGCCCTGGGTCAGGCCGGATCGGGGTATGTCGTTTGAGTTGGAAAGAAGAGTAACTTTCTTGCCTGGACCCTAAAACAGGCGAAACGAAATCGCTTCGATGTTTTAACGTCGGCAGCAAGAATCATTACTCCATCTTCCCATCTCCAATCCTTAAGATATGGGTATCTTATCACAGTCCGGAAACCGAAATCAACCTTCATTCCCGAAAAAAGCGGCCAGAGCCGGAGCGAGCGCATCGGCGGCGACATCGTGCGTTTGCCCCTCCAACGTGAGGCGATGAGCGAACGGCAGCGCAGACGCGACCGCATCCGCCGCTTCGCGCAGGAAGGGCGGGCTGCTTCCGCCATCCGCCACCAGCGAAGGAACCCGGATCGCTCGCGCCGCTTCCTTCGGCACCGAGCCGTCGCCCATGACCGCGTCGTCGTACGCCAGCGTCGGCGCGATCACTTCCATGCCCGGCCACATCGGCGCATGGCGCATGCCGGCGATTGCGTCTGCAGGTACTCCGACCTTCCGCATGAACAAAGCGACGGCGTCGCCCCTTCTTCCTTCCGCCAGCAAGGCGTTCAACTCCCGGGCGTAATCCGCCGCCGCATGGCGAGCGACGTCATCGCCGTCCCGCGTCGTCGTCGGCGGCTCGTAGAGGGCAAGCCTGCGAATTTGGCCGCCGAGAACGGCCGCCGCCCGGATGGCGAGCACGGCCCCCGACGACATTCCGTACACGTGGGCCGAGCCTCCCGCCGCTTCGATCAGGGCGGCGATATCCTCGATCTCCCTCTCCACCGCATACGGCGGCGTGTCCCCGCTCTCCCCTCTTCCCCGCCGGTCGTACGCGATGACGTCGAAGCGCTCCGCCAGCAGCGCGGCCAGCGGCTGCATTGGCCCGGCGGTGCCGCGGCACATCGCCCCGTCCACCAGAATGACGGGCTCCCCGGTTCCTTTGCGGTCGTACACAATGCGCGTTCCGTCCTTCGAAGTGACGAAATCCATCGAGATCGCTCCCTTCTAGTGATCTTGCAAAGTGACGGCCGGCAGCGCGCGGCCGGTCTCCAGCAGGCTCTTGAGATTGCTCAGAATGGCCGGCCAGCCGTTGTCGATGCCGATAAAGCCGTCCTCCTCGCCGCGGAAAGCGCCCGGAGACAGCCATTCGTGCTTCAGCACCAGCTTCACCGCCGATTCCATCGGGATGAGCCGGATCGTGACCGTCGGCTGCCGAACGTATTCCGTGTCGTCATGCACGCACTTCAGCGTGTAAGACAGGAGACGGTACGGCTCGCACTTCAGCACGGTGCCCGCGTCCGTCGTCTGCCCCGATTCATCCACGAAAACGACCGCCGATCCTTCTTCCCAATCGGATCGAACTTCCCTTCCGAACCAGTACTTTCTCGTGAAATCCCCTGTCGTCAGCGCTTCCCACAGCTTCTCGGGCGTCGTGGCGATGTACGTCGCGTACGCAAACGTTCCGTTATTCGGATTCATGCTTCACCTCCAACGTCTTCTTCAAGTCCTGCAGCGCTTCCACGCGCAGGCGATCGAACTTGCCGATCCATCGGTCGTAAATTTCGGCGATGGGGGCCGCGTTCAGGTAGTGCCGTTTGTTTCGGCCCTGCCATTCGACCACGATGAGCCCCGCCTCCTCCAGCAGCTGCAGGTGCTTGGTGATCGACTGCCGCGTCGTGTCCAGATGCCCGCACAGCTCGTTCAGCGTCTGGCCGTTTCGAAGAAACAACCGATCGAGCAGCGTTCTCCGGCTGCCGTCGGCAAGGGCTTTGAAGATTGAATCCATCTTGTCCATGTCCGCATTATATGCAGTCATTTGGCTGCATGTCAAGCAAAAAAACGATCGGTTGTATCCGACGAGGCAGCCTGACTGCCCACTGGCTCGCCAATCGCAATCGGCGATATTCCGTCCATGTAGGCAGCCTGACTGCCTTTTTAAAACGCGAAAGGGCTGCCCTCCGGTCTCTTCCAAGACCTTAAGGCAACCCGGCATTCCCCGGCTCTCCGCTCGCACTAACGGTCTAACGTTCGGCTTGAATCACCTTCAGCATGCTGCCGATAACCGACAGGTGAATCGCTTCATGAAGCAAGCCGAAGTTGAACAGCTCGCCTGCGAGGCGGAACGTGAGCGGCCCCATCTGCAGCGGCGACGGAAACGGCTCGTTCAATGCGCTAAGCGGCAATTCGGCCAGGCCGTCGAGCTGACGCGTCAGCTGTCCAAGCAGCTCCTCCTTCGAAGGGGGAGCGCCGGTCCAGTCCGACGGTTTCGTTCCGGAGTTGAAGAACGCCGCGTACGAAGGCGGCAGAGCCGATTTTTCCGAGAAGCTAAGCGAGCGATACGAGTCCATCCAGAATATGATGTGTCCGATATTCCAGCGGATCGTGTTGTTGAACGCAGCGGGTTGAATGTCGTAAAGCTCTTCCGGAATGGCTTGGACTTGCTGGAGCACCAGCTGGCGGACCGTTTGAGCGGAATGGACGATAATTTGGGACATGTAAACTCCTCCTTTAGTGGGTGACGCTTGGGATGAGTTCAGTATAAGCCCGCTGCTCCGTCCGATCGATACCGCAACGGTTATCGAAACGTTAAGCGGCAATTAACGGTCCGCTTGACAACAAGGTTTCGAAAAAGAAACAATGGAAGACGAAAGACGAATCCGGATGGGAGGCCAGAGCTTTGGAATTGAGGCAATTGGAGTATTTCATGGCCATCTGCGAAGAGCTTCACTTCTCGCGCGCCGCCGAGAGGATGGGAGTCAGCGCTCCGAATATCAGCCAGCAGATCCGGTCGCTGGAGGAAGAATTGGGCGTGCTTCTGTTCGACCGGATCGGTAGAAAAATCGCGCTGACGGAGGCCGGAGCGATTCTGAAGGAGCACGGGGCGGCCGCATTCGGGCATCTTCGGCAGGCCGGAGACGCGATCACGGACTTGAAGCTGAAGCAAGGGGGCTCGCTATCCATCGGCGTCCTGCCCGGCGACGCCGATCTGCTGTTCGATTCCCTCGTGATGAACTTCCACCGGACGTATCCCAAAATCTCCTTATCCTTGCGCGAAACGCTGAACGTAACGGAGGAGGTATTGGACGGCGCCATCGACATCGGCGTGACGATCGGCCCCGTCTCCGACGATCGGCTGACCGTCATTCCCCTTTTTCACGAAGAGTTCTCGCTTGCGGTCCATCCGCACGATCCCGTCGCCGGAGAGAACTCGATTCCGCTGGAAAAGCTGCGGTCCATGAATATGGTTCTCTTCCCCGCCGACCATCAGTGCCGCGCCCTGATCGACCGGTTCTGCATGGAAAAAGGATTCCGCCTCAAGCCGCACCTGGAGACGACGACGCTCGCTTCCCTGCTTCGGATGGTGCAGAGCGGAATCGGCGCCACCGTGCTCCCGCATCTGCTGCTCGCGAGCCTTGAAAGCGAGGAGATCCGGATCGTCCGCCTGAACCAGCCGGTTCCGAGCCAGGACATCTGCCTGATCTACCGCAGCGACCGATACATCGGGTACGCCATGCGCACGTTTATCCAGACGTTGAGGGAAACGATCGAGTCCGTGATCCGCCTAGCAAAATCTTCTTGACCGGATGCAAGAGGCCGACGGGGGCTAAGCCCCGCCGGCTTCTTGTCCGTTCAGGAGCCGATCATGACGAAGCGCTTCGGAGTCTTTTTACGAAGGCCAAACGAGTCGCCCCCTTCCTTGGGCGGAAGGCGCGTGCGTGTCGAATTTAACTTAATGGAATTAAATATTAATGGAGTTATTCGATTTCTTTCGGCGGATATGACGCTCAAGCACGCTTGTAATCCTCGTCTTCTTTCTTCGGTTTTCTCTCGCTCATCGGATTGGCGAAGAAGCTCGGTTCTCCTGCCCGTCAATTCAATTCCACCTTTTCCAATTCCGGGTACTTCACGGCGAGCGAATCGATCGACTCTTCGGTCTCCCCCTTTAAATGCCGGTCGAAAAACGACAAAGTGACGGCTTCCGTTATTTTTAGATTGCTGGCCGGGTCGAGATCACCGCCGATGCCGATGAGCTTGCGCAAAAAGCGGTCGCCGACGAAGAGACCGATATCCGTAAACTTCATGTGATCGCTGCCTTTGATCGTATACAAGCTGCCGGACGCCTTCAAAATCTCGGCCAAACGGACGCTTACCCGATTCGCCCGCTCGTAATCTTTCTCGTACGCTTTCTTGCTTCCGTAATCCGACAGGATAACCTGCTGCTGCCCGTCGGTCATCTCTTCAAACTTCTGCAGATAGCCCTTCCCGCTTTGAATCATTTGCACGTGATTAAGATCGTTCGCGAGCATGAGAAACGGCGCCATGGGTGCTCCTTCTTCGGGTTCGTCGTAGACGGTGCCGTCCAAATCGATGGCCGCCTTGACTCGGCTGTCGCGAATCGCCAAGCTGTAAGCTGCCGAACCTCCCAGAGAGTGGCCGATCGAACCGATCTCGTTCAGGTTCAATTTTCCTTTAAAGATGGAATCCGTACCTCCGTCGTTCATTTCGCCCAACTGATTCAACACGAACTCCTGATCGTCCGCCATGATTTGAGATAATTGGGCCGAAACATCCTTTTGAAACTGCGCGGTAATCTCTACAGGCGTCGCCGTCCGGTCCGGGAAGACGGTGGCTGCCGTCAAGTAAGTGTGGTCGATCGCCATGACGACATACCCGTTGCTGGCCAAGTCCTCGCATTGGGAAGTCTGAGCTTCCATCGTGGTGCCGGCTCCGTGAGAGAACAGGATGACCGGGTAGTCTGGCTGCTTGCCGGATAGCGGTAAATCTTCTTTCGAATGCGTCTTCGCCAATTTGAGCTGATCAAACGCGATCTCGGGCAGATGATACCCGGCCGTCAGCCATTGGATCAGTTCGGTCGAACCGTTAAAGTACGGAACGTACCGTTTGGAGCTGTCGTCCTGCGCCGGGTAATAAATTTTGACCATCAGCCTTCGCTTTCGGGACGGCGGAGCGAGAAAAGGATCGTCGCGTCTCTCGTCGACAAGCTCCATGTACCGGACGCCCACCGCATCGCTTCCGGTCGGCTTGGGAAGCGTGAATACGGGCAAAGCGTGCGCCAGATAGGACGTAGCCGCAAGACCGACGACGGATAGGCCGATGATGGCTGCCTTCAACGCTCGCGGGAGCTTCTTGCCGATGAACCTGCCGCTTATTTTGATAAGCGCGTACATCGCCAGCAAGGCGACAAACAGGTAGGAAAACGCCAGCTGGTAACGGAAGCCTTCGAACAAGCCGTGTACGAGAAGAAGCAGCAGATTGACGCCGGCCGTCCCGATCCAGACCCTTCTGGACGACATTTTAAAGCTCAGAAACAAGGACGACACGTTCGCCAGGATCAACAAGATTTCAAAAGTGCGCATAAACGTTCTCCTAAGTGTAATTATTACGTTTTTAGTTTGACTTCAGTCCTCGTTGCGGCCGCAAGCGAACCTTACGATCCGCTGTGAACGTCCGTCCGAACGTAATGGAAAAGGCAATAGGTTAGCGAAACGAGGAATACCACCGTAAGAATCAACGCCGCCGTCGGCTCGTAAGGGTTGGAGCCGGCCTGGGCGATTTCTTGCGCCATGCGGCGGACGGGTCCATAAGACGTCAGCCAAGGGAACAAAATGCTCTGTCTTCCGTGTCCGATCTCTCCGATCACCGTAACGATGGTCGCGAAGGAACCGACGACGGCGGCCGGAATGACGCTTTTTCCCGCCATGCCGAAGGCGGCCGCCACGGGAACCGTACCGAACGAGAGCACGATGACCATCAGGTTCATCCGGATTCCGAGCCAGATCGTATTCCATTCGGCGTTTTGTTTGATAAGCTGCACGACTCCCACTCCCAACGCCAGGATGCTGGACAGCGCGGCGGTGACGGCAATCAGGGCGAACACGACCGACAGCTTGGCGGCGAGAATCCGAATCCGCGAGATCGGATAGGAGAAGAGCTGATTGATCGTGCGCTCCTGATATTCGCGCGCGAAGATATAGGCAGCCATGATCGTGAACATCGACGGCCCCATCATGACCAGCATCATCCCTTGCCGGTAAAACACGTACATCATATCCACGCCGACCCGCGCGCCGTCCATCGATACTTTCGGCATCATCACGAACAGCGTAATCAGGTTGGCGGGCAGGGCTCCGACGAGAACGAGCCAAAACATCCTCGAATGCTTCAGCTTCAACAGCTCGGCATAAAACACGTTAAACAAGCGGATCTCCCCCGGTCATTTTCAGAAAATAATCTTCCAGCTTGTCCCCCGACAGCGCGATTCCCTTCACGCCGATCCCGTGGGTGGCCAGTGTGTAGTTGACGTCCGCCGCCCGATCCAGATGCTCGTACAGATGCAGGACGCCGGGGCCGGCTGCGACATAGTCGGATGCATTCAGCTGCTGCTCCAGGATATAAGCCGCCCGCCGTTCGTCGTCTACCTTGATCTCCAGGTAGCGCCGCGATTTCCGCTGCAGCGCCTCGTAGTCGATCTCCTCCAGCAGCTTCCCTTGATGAATGATGCCGACCCGCGTGGCCAATTGTTCGATCTCGCTGAGCAGATGGCTGGAGATGATGAAGGTGATGCCGCGCTGCTTCGCCAACCGGAGGAAGAGCTGCCGGATCTCCTTGATTCCTCCCGGGTCCAGACCGTTCGTCGGCTCGTCCAGGATGAGCAGCTCCGGGTGGTGAAGCAGCGCCCTCGCGATTCCCAGCCGCTGCTTCATGCCCAGGGAGTAGCTTTTCACCTTCTGGCGCTTGGCGCCGATTAAGCCGACCGTGGTCAGCACGTCGTCGATGGCCTCTTTATTGCCCATTCCCATAAGCCGGCGATGGATCTCCAGATTGTCGGCCGCGCTCAAGTTCAAATAGAAACCCGGATACTCGATAATCGCGCCCACTCGTTCGAACGCTCTTGCCCTCTCCCCTGCTCGCCCTTCGCCGAACCATTCGATCTCCCCCGCCGTCGGCCGAATGAGGCCCATAATCATGCGCAGCGTGGTCGTCTTGCCGGCGCCGTTCTGGCCCAGAAAACCGTAGATGTCTCCCGCCCTCACGTTCATATTCAGGTCTTGAACGATGGCTTTTTGTCCGTAGCGTTTGGTCAAATGGCGCGTTCGCAGTACGTAGCTCACGGATAGCCCCCCTTTCAAGAACCAGTTTACCTTGCCGTTTTCACAATTCGCTTATGGATTTCTTACAAAGATCTTAAATCCGGTTCAAACAAAAAGAAAAAACGGTTTTCTCGCCCGGCGCGCTCTTGGCGACGATTCGGCCGCCCTGCCGCTCGACCAGGTTCCTCACGATCGTGAGGCCCAGTCCGGTCCCTTGAAGGGCGGCGTTCCGGGAAGCTTCGCCGGTGTATAGCCGCTCGAAGATATGAGGCAAATCCTCGGGAGAAATTCCTTTGCCGCGATCCCAGACGTCGACCCAGACCCGGTCGGGCTCCTCCCGCAGGCCGATGCCGATCTCCTTGCCGTCGAGGCCGTAGCGCAGCGCATTGGACAGCAGGTTGTGCAGGATGCGCCGGAGCCACGTCTCGTCCGCCCGGACTTGGACCGTCCGATCGGGAATGTCGACCGCGGGGACGATCTCCGATTTCAAGAATTCGGGGTAAAAATCGAGCGCGGCCGCGCGAGCGGCCTCCGCCAGATCGACGGTTCCAAGCTCGGGCTCGTCATCGTCCGCTTCCAGCTTGGCCAGCTCGAAAAACTGCTCCAGCAGCGTCCGCAAGGCATCTCCTTTGGCGGAGGCGATGCGCAGGAAGGCGTCCCGCTCTCCCTCCGACAGCTCGTCGTCGTTGCGGAGCGCCTCCATATATCCGAGCAGCGCGGTGAGCGGCGTTCGCAGGTCGTGCGAGATGTTGGCGATCATGCGCTTCCTCTCTTCTTCCAGGAAGCGAGTTCGTTCGAGCGAAGTTTGAAAGAAGTCGACCAGCCGGTTCAGCTCTCCTCCGAGGTTCTCCAGGCCCTTGCGAGGAAGGCGCAGCCGGTAGCGCAAGTTCAAGTTGCCGTCGCGGATCCCCTTCGTGGTTCGGGACATGCGCTTCAGCTCGCGATGAAGGCGGGCATGCTGAGTCAGCAGAAAAAGGCAAAGGGCGCCGAGGAACGCATACAGAATAAGATTCGGCATGCTAGTTCCCCTCGCCCAGCTTGTAGCCGAAGCCCCACACGGTCTGAAGATAGACGGGGTTCGACGGATCTATCTCGATCTTGGCCCGGAGCCGGTTCATATGGACCATCACCGTATTGTCGTCGGCCAGGCTGTCTTCCTGCCATACGGCCTGGAAAATTTGCGCCTTCGTGAACACGCGGGTCGGATGGGACAGGAATAGCTTCAGGATGCCGAATTCCTTGGCCGTGAGCGGCGTCTTTCGGCCGTCCACGCTCGCTTCGTATGTCCCCGTATCAAGCTGCAATCCGCCATGCTTCAATACGGCAGGCGGCGCGGCGGCGGCGTTCGGCGTAAAGTCGATGTAGCGGCGAAGCTGGGCTTTAACCCTCGCGACCAATTCTCCGATCGTAAACGGCTTCGTGACATAATCGTCCGCGCCTAGCTCCAGGCCGGCGATTTTGTCGATTTCCCGGTCTTTGGCGGATAGAATGATGACCGGCGTCGTTTTCTTCTCGCGGATTTTGCGCAGCACTTCCGATCCGTCCGCTTTGGGCAGCATCAGGTCCAGGATGACGAGTTGGTATTCCTGGGCCGCCAGTCGGGACATCGCATCCTTGCCGTTATAGACGGATTGGACCTCGTAGCCTTCTTTGTTCAAATACTTGGCGATCAAACGATTGATTTCGGCATCGTCTTCCGCCACTAAAATTCGCGCCGGATGCATGGTTTAACCCCCTACCGTTCCATGGAAAAGAGCCGCGGTTCGGCTCCCTTTCCTCTACCGAATTCGCCGCGGCTGCTTTCATATCCTCCCGGACCGAACGTTCGCCTACCTATTGTAACTTCCCGTCTCGATCATCTATTCTGATTACGAGCTTGCCGCCAAATCGCCCATACGGCCATCGACACGAAAAACAGCCACGCCGCGCTCATGCACATTTTGCCATTCTCCCCACGACTTTTTATTTATCGGTCAATAAAAATAAAATAAACCGTTCGGCATCGACTGTCAAGCGTTTGAGTTCCGAGGCGACGAGCCGAGCGCCAAAAAAGCCGCGAACGTTCACGGCTTCCGTTGGGCCTCGCGCATGCTTCTCATGGGATTCTCGTCTGCCGCTCTTAGAACCGCTTGCGCTCGAACTGCATCAGCCCGCCCATATAAGCCATGACGCAATAGGAGAACAGAAGCAGAGTCGTATTCAATAGCTTCCCGGAGGGCACGCCGCCTCCGATCCACAGCGAATACCAATTCGTGTAGGAATACACGGACCAGACCGCCGCAGACGGGAACAGGAACGGCAGCAGCTTCGCCAGCACGTAGACGAGAACGATCAAGCCGAGCGCTCCGGCGCTGTTATGGAACCTTTGCGCCAGAAGGACCGACATGAGCGCGACCGCCAGCATCGGCAGGAACGCAGAGGCGTAGGCGACGACGCCGTCGATCAGGCCGCTCCCTGTCAGACCGCCGCCGGACAGCAGCTCGGCCGCGGCCGACGCGAGCCAAACCGCGCCGAGGGAAACCGCGATGAGCACGGCCAAGGCAAGCACTTTGGAGGCGAACGCCTTGGATCTCGAGATCGGGCGCGTCAGAACAAGCTTGATCGTTCGGGATGCGAATTCGCCGGTGAAGGAATCGACCGCCGCCATGAACAGGAACAGCGGCAAGAGCAAGGTCGTGAACAGGCCGAGCATCAGCATCGGCAGGTCGGAGCCGAGGCCGAAGCCGATCGCCGTGCCGCTTTGCAGCGAGGACAGGGCAGCCGCTCCCAATGCCGGAAGGAGAACCGTCGACAGCAGGAATGCTTTCGTTCGGCGCCTCATCCACAGTTTTTCCATTTCGTTAAGCCAACTCGCCGTCAAGCTGCCCATCATCTTCCGCCCCTTTCGTCTGTCGGATTTGCGACAAATAATACGCCTCCAGCGTGACGCCTGCCGGCACCAGGTCTCGCCGAAGACCCTGCCGAATCATCTCTCCCCGGCGCATGATGCCGAGCCGGTCGATCAGCTTCCCCATATCGTCGATCATATGGCTGGAGATCAGAAACGATATGCCTTCTTCCGCAGCCAACCGTTCGATCGTTAAGCGAACGTCGCGAATCCCTTCGATATCGAGACCGTTCGTCGGTTCGTCAAGCAGGACGAGCTGCGGCTCGGGCAGCAGCGCTCCGGCAAGCGCCAGCCTCATCTTCATTCCTAGCGAATAATGTCCGGCCTTTTCTCCCCGATAAGGAGTCAGACCTACCTGTTCAAGCACTTGGTCGATCCTGCTTTTCGGAAGACCGGGGTAAAAGCGCGCCGCCAGTTTCATCTGGTCGTAGGCGCTCATATATTCATAAACGTCCGCCGTCTCGATCACGGCGCCGACGCGCGACATTCCTTGTTCGAATCGCTCCGGGATGTCGCAGCCGAACAAGCGGATCGTACCCCGGTCCGGTCGGATCAATCCCGTTATCAGCTTGAGCAGCGTCGTTTTTCCCGCTCCGTTCGGTCCGAACAGCCCGGCGATCTCGCCTCGGCCGATCTCGAAGCTGACGTTCCGAATCCCGCGGCCGTTCCGGAATCGCTTAGAGACTTCCTTTGCTTCCAATATCGCTTCCATAAGCATGCTCCTCTCCGCAGGCGCAAGGCAGCCGAATCTCTGTTTGATCCGGCTGCCGGCTTCCGTTAATGATGCCAGGGCGGGCCCCCCGCTTCCCGTTTGACGACTTCCACTTGCTTGCCGGTCAGATCGATCGTATCCGGTACGGTCTGATTGAAGCCGGACAAATTGAAATCGAGCGAGATCACAAGCCGATGCGCCTGGCCGGCATCGTCGGTCCCCGTAACGACGATTTCTCCCGTCTGATGATTCAGGTAATGATCGGCGCCGATTCCGGCATCCAGATCGATCTGCCGAACCTGAACGTCTTTCGTCAAATGCGGCAGATCGGCCTTGATGTCCGGGAGCCCGTGAGCCTCGGTCTGCCAGTCGGCATGGGCGCCGCCGTCAGGTCCGAAGTTCCCCAGATTGGATGCAAGCAAGGAACCGATCGTATTCACGACCGCCGGAATCTGGCTGCCGGACAAATGCAGCGAGGCGTTCTCTCCTCCGTTCGGGGCGTCCTGCACCGTCGCCCGATCCTTCAGGTGACCCATCAGCGCGTCGACAACCGTCTCCAACCGCTTGGGCGGACCGGACTCGGACCCGTGATGCCGCCATTTCGCCGCACCCAGCTCCAGCTTGCGGTACGTATCGCTCGCGTCGCTTTTGAAGACGACTTCGTCCCCTTGCTTGAACACCTGGATCGCATGGGCCGCGTCTCCGTTCCCGATCTTGGCCGTGAGGCTCATCGCGCCTTGCTCCCGGGCGATCTTGGCGACAAAGTCGGCGTTCAACACCTCCTTGCCGTTATCCGTGAACGTAATTTCCCCTTGATTCGTCATGCTGGCCGCCTGCATGTTCATCTTCACGGCCGATTTATACGCATCGTAGCCCGAAGTGCCGGCCATGGCGGAAAAACCGCTGACCAGGAACAACGCCGCTCCGGCACCCAGCGTGCCGCCCATCATCCACCATTTCTTCTTCATAACGTCCCTCCGCTTGGCAAGATGGAAAGTCGTTCGGCATGCCGCTCTTTCGCCGCCCCTCCTCCGGGTCCGTTTGGCCGTCGGACTTCCTATCTCCAGATTAGCCCGCAACTCTAACAGCCTTCTAAACGAAGTTCTAAACAATGTCTAAAAACTCGATAGTGGATCATGGGCCGCGGTGGTATGATAAAAGACGGCAGAGCGCAACAATAGACGGGGATGACATTATGTGGCAACCGGATCGGCACAGCCGACAACCGCTTTACGAACAGATTGCAGCCGACTTGCAGCGAAGAATCTCGAGCGGCGAATTTCCGCCCGGAAGCCTGTTTCCGTCCGAGCGAAAATTGGCCGAGCGGCTTGGCGTGAACCGCAGCACCGTGGTCGCGGCCTATGACGAGCTTCGGTCGATCGGGCTCGTCGAGAGCCGGACCGGAAGCGGTACGCGCGTGAACGAGATTCGGCGAGGGGCCATGTCCCTGCACGCTCCTAACTGGAGCCGATACGCCGAGGACGGCAGCTTCCTGCCCAACCTTCCTTATATGAGAAAAATCCGGGAAGCCGTTGCCCGGGATTCCTCCCTGATCGATCTGGCCAGCGGCGAGCTGTCGGCGGACTTGGCGCCGTCCGGGGAATTCGCGGCGCTGCTCGGCGATTATCGCTACGACGCTTATTGGGGCTATGACAATCCGCAAGGCTATATGCCGCTCAGGCAAGCGCTCGTCTCTTACCTCGACAGGCACCGGGGCATTCGGACAACGGAAACGTCGCTTATGATTACGTCCGGTTCCCAGCAATCTTTGTACTTGATCACGCAATGCCTGCTGTCGCCGGGGGACGCCGTAGCGGTTGAAGATCCTTCTTATTGCTACTCTCTGCCGATGTTCCAATCGGCGGGACTGCGCCCGTTCCGCCTTCCCGTCGGCGATCGGGGGATCAATCCGGAGGATGTCTTCGCGTTGTACAAGAAGCATCGCATCAAGATGCTGTTCTTGAATCCGAACTTCCAGAATCCGACCGGTACCGTTCTGGTCCCGGAAAGGCGAAAGCGGCTGCTCGAAATCGCAAGCGAGCTCGGGCTGCCGATCGTGGAAGACGATCCGTTCAGCCTGACGGCGTTCGACAGGGATGTTCCGGCTCCTCTCAAGGCGGAGGATGCCGGCGGCTCGATTCTGTATATCGGCTCCTTCTCCAAGATCGCCGCTTCCGGGCTGCGAATCGGGTGGATGGTCGCCCCCCGTTCCGTCGTGGAGCGGCTGGCCGACGCGAGGCTGCAGATGGACTTCGGGTTAAGCGTCATCCCGCAGCAGGTGGCCGCCGAATTTATCAAATCGGCTTCATTCGAGCCTCATCTGGAGCGTTTGCGAAAGGGGCTGCGGCTGAAACGGGATTTGCTGATCGAGGCGCTGCGGGAACGGCTCCCGGGGCTGGTCGCGTTCGACACACCGCGAGGCGGTCTGCATCTGTGGTGCAAGCTGCAGCGCGAAGTTCACGATGGCAGGCTGCTGGACGAGGCGTTGAAGCGCGGACTTGCTTACGTGCCGGGAAGCGTCTACGGGTCGGACTCGGGATTCGTCCGGTTTACGTTCGCCAGACCGCAGGAAGGCGAGATCGCGGACGGCGTTGCCAGGTTCGCGGGAGCTCTGCGGAAGGCAATCGTCTAACGGGAACGGCGAAAAATGCGAACAACCGCCGAGCGTCAACGTCTCCGCGGTTGTTCCGTTTTCGGGATCGGGTTCCCGGCAGGCTTATTGGTTCAAGAGGGCGATAAGGCAAATGACGACGACAACGATCACGAGCAAATAAATGCCGCCGAGCCTTCCCCACTTCTTGCCCGTATTTTGCATATAACCGGCATTTTCTTCTTTATTGCTCTTCGATTGGCCGATCATGAGCGTGGCGACAAGCCCCGCCGCCATCACGACCACGACTGCAACGATAAGCCAAGTCATACGAATCCCCCGCCAACTGAGTCTTGATCTGCGAAAGGACGGCCTGTCCTCTTCGCGCAATCTCATTATAATGAAGTTATCGGTCGTTTACACCAGCCAATTGCGCGTCAATTGCCCCCATCCAGTTGAGAAACCATGCGAGATTGGGCCGGCGAGCCTATCGACAACCGCACTGCGCGCCCGGAGGAACTTAGCCATGTACCCTGCCTTAACCGCGGCCATCGCTCCGCTGAACTTGAGAAGCTGCCTGATCAGCCGTCGCGGGCGGCTCGAGTTCGAGCATTATCGGGACTCGGCGACAGCCCGTGAGATCGCCAAAATCAATTCGTGCACCAAAAGCATCCTGTCCGCGCTCCTCTGCATCGCGTTGGACCGGGAGCTTCTGCCCGGCCCCGAGACGCTCGCGTCCGAATTTTTCCCAACGCTCGCAAGCTCGGACGACCGCCGCAAACGTAAGATTACGCTGGAGCATCTGCTCACGATGACCGCCGGCTTCGAATGGACCGAGTTCGGCGGCCGCAACTCCTTCCCCCGCATGACGCGATCGCCGAACTGGGTGCGATTCGTGCTGGAGCAGCCGCTGGCGGACGAGCCCGGGAAGAGAATGGAGTACAACTCCGGCATCTCGCAGCTCTTGTCTTCCATTCTGACGCAGGCGTCCGGCATGACGGCGGCCCGCTTCGCCGAGATGCGTCTGTTTGGCCCTCTCGGCATCGAAGAATATGAATGGGAGTCCGATCCTCAAGGAATTTACGCGGGAGGGTTCGGCATGCGTCTTCGGCCGATGGACATGCTGAAGTTCGGCCAACTTTATTTGCGGAACGGACGCTGGGAGAATCGATCTTTGATCCCGGAGGAACTCGTAGCGCGTTCGGTCCGTACCGCCGCTTTGTCGGAAGACCCCCGCCCCGGCGGCTACGGCTGGCATTGGTGGACCGGCTCCTATTCGCCGGAGCCCGATCGTTCGTCCTGTAGGCGTCTGGACTACTTTTACGCGCGCGGATACGGAGGCCAATTTATCTACGTCGTCCCCGCCGCGGATGCCGTCGTCGTTCTGACGAAGGATCAGGGGAAAAGGCAGAAACCGATCGACGTGTTCCGCGAATTCATCGCTCCCGAATTGGCGTCAAGGCTCGATCCGGAAGAACTCGGCCTCTTCACAAAACCGAAAGAAAACGAATGAACATGAATTATCATGATGTTATCATTGACAATCATGAAACATCCGGCATAAGATGAGGTCGTAAGTCGGATATTAATGGGCGAGGGGATGCGTTATGCTAGCGGAAGAACGCCGGCAGCGGATTTTGGAGACACTGCGGGCCGAAGGCCATGTGGTCGCGAAAGAGCTGGCCGAACGGTTCGACATCTCCATCGATTCCGTGCGCCGGGATTTGACGTTAATGGAGGAACAAGGCCACCTCCAGAAAACATACGGCGGAGCCGTCGCCCCGGTACCGGCACCCAAAACGCGCGCCCTTCCGAAGCCCGAAGAGGAGCGATACGGCGACGGCTCGCCACACCAGGATGCGATCGCCAAGCGGGCCGCCTCCTATATTCGCAGTCACGATACCGTATTTATCGGCGGAGCCGGCATCCACTTCGGCATGCTCAAGCATTTGCCGTCGGACATCCCGTTCACGGTCGTGACGAATTCGATCAAAATCGCGGAAGCGATCCGGAAGCGGGAATTTCTGACGTCCTACCTGATCGGGGGCAAATTGCGGGCGGAGTCCGCCGGCAGCATGATCGACGTTCTCGCCATCGAGATGATCGGCAAGTTCGCGATGGACATCGTCTTTATGACCGGAGGCGGCATCGGGCCGGCGGGCGTCAGCACGGCGACTCCGGAGGGAGCCGCCTTTGCCCGCGCGGCCGCGCAAGCGTCGCGCCGGAGAATCTGCCTGGCTCCGCACGAGAAGCTCGGCCATCGCCAATTCGTCGTTTCCGTGCCGATCGACACAATCGATATTCTGATTACCGATCTCGCCGCGCCCAAGAACATAATAGAACAAATCGAACGACAACGCGTGCAGGTGGTGTACGCGGACGACAACGAGACGATGGGAAGTGGCGATCGTGAAATGGATTCGCGTTGAACAGACGACGCGCTTGGAAGGAAGCGTTCAAATACCGGGTTCCAAAAACAGCTCTTTGGCCCTTCTCGCCGCTGCATGCCTGGCCGACGGTCCGGTCGCCTTGCACGGGATTCCGAGGCTTGCGGACTTTCAGGCGGTATTTCGGCTGGCGGAAGAGATAGGCTGCCGCATGTACCGCGACGATTCCGGAATCGTTCACGTCGATTCGAGCGGCATCCGGGACACGGATCTCGATCCGGTTCATTCCTCCTCTTTTCGGACGGCCTATTATTTCATCGGCGCCTTGCTTGCCAAATACGGCGTGGTGTCGCTCGGCTACCCGGGAGGCGACGACTTCGTCAGCCGTCCGATCGACCAGCATATCAAAGCGCTGCAGCTGCTCGGCGCCCGCTTTACGTTTTACCCGAACCGCTATGTCGTCGAAGCGAAGGAATTGACGGGGGCTACCGTCTATTTCGATACGATCAGCTCGGGCGCGACGATCAACGCGATGCTGGCGGCCGCAAGGGCGAAAGGCACGACCGTGCTGCTGAACGCCGCCTGCGATCCCGAGGTGACGGACACGGCCATTTTGCTGAACCGGATGGGCGCCCGCATTACGGGGGCGGGCACGAGCACCGTCCGCATCCGGGGAGTCGAGCGGTTGACCGGCTGCGTTCATACCGTCATCCCCGACCGCCTGATCGCCGGAGCGTTCCTGATGGCTCCCGGATTGACGGGAGGAAGCGTTACCGTCGAGAACGTCATCCCCGATCATATGAGGGCGTGCATCTCGAAGCTGAGCGAGATGGGCCTTGACGTGGAGATCGGCGATCAACGCGTCACATCCCGTTCGGACGGCGCTATCAAAGCGACTCGGGTCCGGACCGCGATGTACCCCGGTTTTCCGACGGACCTGCAGCAGCCGCTGACCGCCCTTCTCACCCAAGCCCGCGGCAGAAGCATCGTCAGCGAGAAAATATACCCGAACCGCTTCGGCCACGTCCCTCAGCTGCTGCGCATGGGAGCGGATATTAAGGTGCGCTCGGGAGTCGCCGTCGTCAAAGGAAAAGCGGCGTTGCAAGGAGCTCACGTGCGGGCTTCGGACATACGGGCCGGCATCAGCCTCCTCCTCGCCGGGCTGGCCGCCGAAGGAAGCACGACCATCTCGGGCGTTCATCATCTCGAACGGGGCTACGAAAACGTCGTGGAAAGCTTCCGGTCGCTCGGCGCCAACGTGAGCTGGATGGAATCCGGCCGGGAAGAGTTCGTGCACGAAGAGGCGCGATAAATAGAGACTTAGCAGCAACAGCTTCCATTTCGATGGAAGTTTTTTTGTCATCGAGATCCTGACACTGTCAATCGTACGATATTCAAAGGAAGGCCGTTCCCGCTTCCATCCGCTATTCTGGGGTTGACCACCCGAGAATGGAGGCATCCGCATTGATCTTAATTACCGGAGGCATGGGTTTTATCGGCCTGCATGCGGCACAAGCGCTGCTGGATGAAGGCGAAGACGTCGTGTTGACGCGATACCGCGAGCACCGTCTTCCCCCTTCCCTTTTTCCGCAGTTGGACCGAAAATTGTTCGTGGAGCAAGTCGATATCGCGGAGCCGGACGCTCTTCTGACGGCAGGCCGGAAATACGGCGTAAGCGGTATCCTTCATCTTGCTTCCCCGCCGATGCTCGGTCCGGCGGCCGGGAGCATCCGGAGCCAAGTCGCCGGCTTATTGAACGTTCTCGAAGCCGGAAGCGCGCTGAACGTCCGAAGAGTCGTTCTGGCGAGCTCGATTGCCGTTTACGCCGGCGCGGACGGCGCTCTTTGGCGGGAGGATGTCCCGCTGCCGCTCGAGTCCCCGTATCCGATGACCGCTTACAAGAAGCTGACGGAAATCATCGGCTCCTTCTGCTCCGGGGCCATGAGCCTGGATACGGTCAGCGTCCGGTTCAGCGCCTACGGTCCGCTGGCGCGCGGCCTGCATTTCCTTCCGGCCCAGGCGGTGCTTGCGGCGGTCCGGGGCAAGCCCCTGTCCGCGTTCGTTCGCGGCGGCATCGATGCGCTGCCCTATGCGGAGGATGGCATCGACTTCGCTTACGTCAAGGACGTCGCCGCGGCGCTGGCCCGGCTGTTGGCGGCCCCTTCCCTTCGCCACCGCGTCTACAACATCGGCAGCGGCCGAATCGTGCCGAACCGGGAGATCGCGGAGGCGGCGCGCCGGGCCGTACCCGGAGCCGGGCTGGAGCTGCGGCCCGGAAGAAGCGGCGAGGCGATCTACCCCGCGTTGGACATCGCGCGGCTGCGGGAGGAGCTCGGCTGGTCGCCCCGTTATACGATCGAGCAAGGAATCGCCGAGTATGCGGACTGGCTTCGGCAAGGGAATGCATTTTAATAACCCCGCAAAGTGGGGCTTAGCTTCGAAGCTTGCTCAGGTACTTTGCGGGGACCCCGGGAACTTATACTTTATAGACCAAAAAGCCGATCCGTTCGGGGACGAACGGAGCGGCTTACGCGTATCGAGGCGAATGAAGCATGAGGACGACAGCTTACCCCGCGCGCGCGTTCCGCTTTCCGCCGCCGGAGCGGGACAGCGACGCGATCAGGCCGAGCACCGTCGCGATGACCAGCGCGGCGATCGCGCGCCGGTAGCCGCCGACGATCTGCGTCAGATCGCCGTGCGACAGGACCGCGTCCGCGCCCGAGTACAGCACATCCTTCAGGCGGGACGGCAGCCCGAGGCCGACGATCATCAGCGTAATCGCCGTGCTGAGCACCTGCCCCATATTGTTCAGCATGGAGCGAAGTCCGTTGGCGACGCCTCTTCGATTGCCCGGAACCGAAGTCATGATCGCCGTCGTGTTCGGGGTTTGGAACAACCCCGCGCCGATGCCGACAAGCAGCATCGCAGTCGCCGTCAAGGCATAGGACGGCACCGGGTCGATCGCGGCGAATAGCAGCGCCAGTCCGGCGAGCGTGATGACAAGCCCGGCCGATGCCAGAAACCTGACGCTGAAGCGCCGGGTCAGCGCGCCGGCGACCGGCGAAGCGACCAGCATGCCGATGACGACCGGAAGCACCCGGAAGCCCGCTTCGGACGAATTCATGCGGTACGCGAATTGGAAAAATAGCGCGAACAGCAGCACGACGGCGGAGCGGGCGAACGAGTTAAGGAACGTTGCCGCATTCGCCAGCAAGTACGGACGATTCCGGAGCAGCCGCATATCGAGCAGCGGCGACGCCGTGCGGCGCTCTCTCCACAGGAACAGCGGAGCGCCGGCCGAGAACAGCGCCAGCCCTCCCAGGACCGTTCCGCTGCTCCAGCCGAGATCCCCGCTTTCCGACAGCGCCATGACAAGCCCGCCCAGCGAAACGAAGAGCAGCGCTCCGCCGAGCACGTCGATCTTCTCCCGTCTCGGCCGCGCCGGAGCGGGACGCAAAATCCAGGCCCCCCACAGGACGGCAACGACGCCGATCGGCACGTTGAACCAGAACACCCAGCGCCAGCCCCAGCTGGCGGCGATTACGCCGCCGACAATCGGGCCGACCAGCTGCGCGGTCGACGCGGTCAGGATATTGATCCCCAGACCGGTGCCGAGCCGGGACGGCGGGAACGCGTCGGCGATCAGCGCGGTCGTGTTCGTGATGACGATCGCCCCGCCGGCCGCCTGCACGACGCGCAGCGCGATCAGCACGCCGGCGTTCGGCGAGAAGCCGATCGCCAGGCTGGCCAGCGTGAACAAGACCATGCCGCAGAGGTACAGCTTCTTGCGCCCGAAGATGTCGGAGATTTGGCCGAACACGAGGATCAGAATCGTGTTGACGAGCATATAGGACAGCAGGATCCATCCCGACGTAACCGCGTTCGCGTGAAAATGCCGGCTTACTTCCGGCAGCGCCACGTTGAGCGAGCCGATATTGATCAGAATCAAAAAGGCGCCGAGGCTCGTAACGGTCAGAACGAGCCAAGGGTAACGCCCGGCGCCCTCGTCCGGCAGATCTCCCGCAGAAGATTCAGCCCGATCGGGGGCGTCGACAACAGGACCGCCCACGATTACTCACCGGCCGATTGCAAGATTTGTTCCGTCGTCCGGACGCGGCCGATTCTCGGAAGAATGGTTTTTACGACATAGTTGTGCTCTTCCTCGGTAATGCCCGACATCGCGTCTTCGGCGAAAACCTGGTTGTACCCGAGCTGGAACGCTTCCCGCGCCGTCGTATCGACGCCGATACCGGTCGCGATGCCGCACAGCACGATCGTGTCGATGCCGCGACGCCGCAGCTGCAGGTCCAGCTCCGTTCCGTGAAAAGCTCCCCACTGCCGCTTCGTCAACAGAAGATCGCTGTCCTTCGCGCCGATCTCCGATACGATCTCGGCCCAGTCCGCGGGACGGGCCGACGGCTGCGGCGGCTGCTGATCCAGCTTGGGATGCAGCATGTCCTTGCCGTCCTTGCTCGACACCCGAACGAGCACGACGAACGCTCCCTTCTCGCGGAAAGCGCCGGCGAGCGAAGCCGCCCGGTTCACCACGTCCGTAGCCGCATACGGCTTCGTGTCATAGCCGACAATCCCCTTTTGCAAATCGATCACGACCAGCGCCGTTTTCTCCCAATCCAACAGCTTCTCCATACCGCAAGCTCCTCCTTGGCGATCCGTCGTTGTGACTTGCAGTGCAGTCGAGTGAACAGACGGTCATATTGACTTAACGTCACCTATTTTGTACGATGAGTCATAGATTGTCAAGCATCGGAAAGGAGCGGTCGCGGTGGGTACGACGAAGCAGGAGATTGTCCTCTCGGCCGGCAAGCTGTTCGCGCTGCGCGGCTTTCCGGACGTGTCGATCCAGGACATCGCCGACGATTGCCGGATAGCCAAAGGCTCCGTCTACAAATATTTTCCGTCCAAAGAAGATTTGTTCAACGAAGTGTTCGAGCAGATCTACGACCGGTATTTCGACGAAGCCGAGCGGATCCGGCGGCTGCCGGGGCTGACCGAACGGGAACACTTCGTGAAGCAGCTCGTGTTTCGCTTTCAGTATTTCCTGAATCACCGGCGCATCCTCGTGGAATACCAGGACTTGCCGATTCGTCAGGACGCCAAGTTCATGCCGCTGCGGCTCCGCATCCGCGGCCGGCTGATGAATTGGCATCAAGCGTGCCTTCTGAGCGTCTACGGAGAGCAGTTGAGACCGTATGTGTGGGATCTGGTGTTTCTTTACAAGGCGATGCTGAAAGAATATCTATACTGGCTGGCGCGGGAGCAGGAGCAGCTGTCCATCGAACGAACGGCCGAGTATATTCTGAAGCGGTTGGACGGCCTGTCCGCTCAGCTGATCGCGGAGGCGGAGCAGCCGCTGCTTACCGCCGCTTCGTTCGAGCGTTATCTTCATTGGGGGCGGGAAGGCGAGCCTCCGGATCGGGAGCAATGGATCGGGGCGCTGCTGGACAAGCTGGCGGAGAGCGTGAACGAGGTCGCCGTCGGCGATATCCAGCGGGGTGAATTGCGCGAATTGGCAAGCATCGTTCGCGAAGAAGCGCTCAAGGAGCAGCGGAGCCATCCGCTTCTGCTCGCCCTTCTCTCTTACTTGGAACGCGAGGAGGCGCTGCGAAGCCCGGCGGCGCAGCTTCGCCACGCGTTGATGCTGTAATGCCCCGTTACTTGGGCGCGGCGCGCTGCGGCATCTGCGCTTCGACCGGTCATTTCGATTGGTTTTTCCCGATCATGGCCATCTTCGTCGGGGCTTATTTTTTCCCGTTGGCGCCTCTTTTAAAAGTCAAGGCCCATTACCACCCTGCTCTGTCTGCTTGCGGCAGCCACACTGCTGCTCGCTCCAGCAAGAGGCTCGATCGGAGGGCGCGAGATTGTCGTCCGGTGGTCCGTCATGGGCTTTTGGCCTATTCCTGAACGGCAAAAGAATGCTTCAACCAAAAAGACCTCTATCGAAATAGCTTCCGCTATTACGATAGAGGTCTTTTTTTGCGCGGCTGTCCGGATTATAGTCCCGACTTCGACAGCGTATCGATGGAACCGCCCTGCGTGTTGATCTGGATGGCGTCCGCGATCAGCTTGGCGATCGAGATTACTTTCAGCTTGCCGCCCGGGTGCTCAGGGTGCGCGATCGAATCCGTAACGGCCACCTGCTCGATATGCGGGTGATCCAGCAGCTCCAGCGCACGGTTGGTAAACAGACCGTGACTGGCGACCACGTAGCACGGAAGCGATCCTTCTTCCAGGAGCAAATCCACGGATGGGCGAACGGTTTTGCCGGTATCGATAATGTCTTTGATGATGATCGGCGTTCTGCCTTCCACGTCGCCGACGATCCTCATTCTTCTCCCCGCCGCCCGGTCGGCCGGATCGCCGACCATGATCGCGAAATGCGCGTCCAGCGAATTCGCCAGCTTCTCCGCCACGGTCGCCCGGCCCGGATCGGGCGATACGACGACGGGGCGCTTGAGGCCCAGCCCCTTCAGGTACGAGGTTGCTTTGTTCAACGAAGTCAGGTGATCGACCGGAATATTGAAGAAGCCTTGAATCGCGTCCGCGTGAAGATCGAGCGTGATGATGCGGGAAGCTCCCGCCATGCTGAGCGAATCCGCGATCAGCTTGGCCGAGATCGCTTCGCGCGGAGCTCGCTTCCGCTCCTGCCTCGCATAACCGTAGTAAGGCATGATCACGTTGATCGTCTTCGCGGAAGAACGTTTGGCCGCGTCGATCATGACGAGCAGCTCCATGAAATGATCGTTGATCGGATGCGACAGCGACTGCACGATGAAGATGTCGCAGGTGCGGATCGGCTCCTGGTACGCGACGTACACTTCCCCGCTCTTGAACCGGGACAGCTTCACGGCGCCCATCGGCAGGCCGAGCAGCTCGCATATTTTGGCGGTGAGCTGCGGATTCGAGGATCCCGAGAAAATTTTGACCTTGGAAGAGTTCACATTCATCGACCTCCGTTGCGAATGAATCCATTGTAGACCCCCTCGTCCCCGGAATGCAAGAACGAAGAACGCGCCTCCGGCAATTCAAGGCGCGTTCGATTCACTCTTGGGAGCGTCTGGTGAACAGAAGAAGCAGAAAGGAAAAGAGCACGATGCAGGCGGTCCATGCCCAAGCCATCGAAGATTTGCCCGTGTCCACCGCGACGTAGATGGCGGTCGGAATCGTCTGCGTCCGGCCGGGAATGTTCCCGGCGACCATCAGCGTCGCTCCGAATTCGCCCAGACAGCGGGCGAAGCCGAGAATGAAGGCGGACAGCAGCGCTCGCGAGGCGAGCGGCAGCGTAATATGCCGCAGCACCTGCCAATCGCTCGCCCCCGCGTTGCGCGCCGCGTCCTCCAGATTTCGGTCGACGGAGGCGAACCCGACCTTGAGCGTCTGATAGGCCAGCGGGAAAGCGACGACGGTCGCCGCGACGACCGCCGCCCACCACGTGAACACGATCGGCGCTCCGAACAGCCATTCGATCGCGCGCCCGGCCCAGCTTCTGCGGCCGAGCAGCACGAGCAGCAGGAAGCCGACGACGGTAGGCGGCAGTACAAGAGGCAACAGGAACGCCGTCTCCACGAGCGTCTTCCCGTGGAACGACCGGCGCGACATCCGCCAGGCAATCGCCGTGCCGACGATGACGACGATGACGCTGGACAGCAGGGACACTTGCAGCGACAGCCGAACCGGCGACCAGAATGCCGTCCCGTTCATGTCCGGCCGATCATTCCGGCAGCGAGAAGCCGAACTTGACGAACACGTCCAGCGCGTCTTTGGACTGCAAGTATTCGTAGAAGTCTTCCGCTTCCGCTTCGTGCTTGGTCGCTTTGACGATGCCGATCGGATACGAAGCCTTCGTATAAGAAGCTGGATCCACCGCGAAGGCGACCTTCACCTTGTCCGACGTCAGAGCGTCCGTCTTGTAGACGAACCCTGCGTCGGTGTTGCCGGTCTCCACGTACTGCAAGACTTGGCGCACGTCCTTGGCTTGTACGGTCTTCGACCGGACCTGATCCCACAGACCGGCGGCGGTCAGCGCTTCCTGGGCATAGCTGCCGGCCGGGACGCTCTCGGGGATGCCGATCGCCACCTTTTTCACTTCGTCCTGCGCCAGATCCGCCAGCGCTCCGATGCTGGCCCCTCCGTCCGCCGGGACGACGACGACCAGCTCGTTCTCCAGCAGCTCGGCGTGCTTGCCGTCTTCGATCAGGCCCTTCCCGACCAGCGCATCCATGTTTTTGTCGGCCGCGGAAAGGAACAGGTCCGACGGCGCCCCTTGTTCGATCTGCTGCTCCAGCGTGCCGGAGCCTCCGAAATTGAACGTCAGCTTGACGTTCGGATGGTCGGCCTCGTACGTTTTCTGAATCTCCGTCAGCGCGTCCGTCAAGCTGGCGGCCGCCGAGACGGTCAGTTCCGTCGTCTCCTTCGGATCGGAGGATGACGACGAACCGCCGCAGCCTGCCAGCGCCAGCGTCGCGGCTGCGAGCAGCGCTCCGACTCCAAGCTTCTTCATTCCAACCCCTCCTCCATGTCCTTCATCCCCGTTCCATTTCCTCGTCCCCGTCCGATTCTCTTCCCTTTGTGCTACAATCAAGCTGATCATAACGATCGGCTGCGAATCTAAGCGAGGAGGATGCGAATGTCCGGAGACCTGTCTTACACCACCGAAGAAATCGCCCGGCTGCTCAAAATTTCGAAGTTGACGGTCTACGATCTGATCAAAAAAGGCGAGCTGCCGTCCTATCGGGTCGGCAAGCAGATGCGGGTCGACGCGGTCGATCTGGAAGCGTACAAAAGGCGGATGAAGGGACTCCAGAGCGGCGCCTCCGCGCTCCAAGCCGATTCCCGCGCCGCCCCCGGACTTTCCGCGCCCGCCGGAAGCGGAGTCCGTCAATTGGTCATCACGGGACAGGACATCAGTCTGGACATTCTGGCCAGCCGGATCGAACGGACCTTACCCGGCGTCCGGCCGCTCCGCTCTTACGCCGGCAGTCTCGACGGCCTGATCTCGATGTATCGCGGCGAGTCGGATATCGTCAGCACGCACCTGCTCGACGGCGATACCGGAGAATATAACCTCCCCTACATCCGCAAGCTGCTCATCGGCCTCTCTTACCTCGTCGTCAACCTGCTCTCGCGTCCGGCGGGACTGTACGTGCGCCAGGGCAATCCGCTCGGCCTCTCCGGCTGGAAGGACCTCCGCAGCCCCGGTCTTCGGCTCGTCAACCGCGAGCGCGGCTCGGGCGCCCGCGTCCTGCTCGACGAACAGCTGCGCCTGCTGGGCATCCCGTCCGGCGATTTGAACGGCTACGATACGATAGAGACAAGCCATATCGCGGTCGCCGGCCGGGTCGCCTCCGGCGAAGCGGACGTCGGCGTCGGCACCGGGAAAGCCGCTTCCATCGTCGGGCAAGTCGACTTCGTTCCGCTTGTCTCCGAACGGTACGATCTTGTCCTGCTCAAGAAGCCGGAAAATCGCGGCTGGATCGACTCGCTGCTCGGAATTCTGCGATCCGGCGAGTTCCGGGGCGAGCTGTCCGCCCTGTCCGGGTACGACTTGTCCCAGACCGGAAACGTCTTGTTCGAAGTTTAATTAGATCTAATTATAATTAAACCTTACGAATTATCATTAATATAGCGTGATCCTTGCCTGAATGCAATAGATGCCGGCTTCCGCGAAAGCGGCCATAGAGAAGACGCCCGCGCCGATATCCGGCCGGGCGTCTTTCGTTTTGCGGCGATCGAAGCCGCTTCTTCTCATTTGGGCTTCTTAGGCGTATCGCTCCCGCGATTTTGCAAAGTCTGCAGGTAGTCGTCCAATCGATCGAAGCGTTCTTCCCATAGCCGGCGGAACGAGTCCAGCCATTCGTCCAGCTCCCGGAACGGCTCGGGCCGCAGCTTGTAAATCCGCCGGTTCGCCACCGCTTTCGCTTCCACGATTCCCGCCTCGTTCAGAACGCGGAGGTGCTTGGAAGCTTGCGGCTGTCTCAAATGAAGCCGATCGCCGACTTCTCCGACCGTCAAAGGACCGGTTCGAAGCAGTTCGACGATATGCAGCCGGTTGGGCTCGGCCAGCGCAGTCAACGTTGCCGCATTCATGTCTCGGATTCCTCCTCCTTCCGATGATTTGGAGATTCGTTTTCCCGGTGCGACCGGTCTCTTTCTTTAATATACTCCACTCGGAATATTCTTGTAAGGAATATTTTGAACAAAAGAAAAAGCCCGGCAGGGTCACGGGACCGAACCGAGCGGTTGCGGGACGACGCCTTACGTCGTTACGACGGTCGTGGAGGTCGGCGCGAAGGTGGCCAGTTCCAGGACGACCGGCGTTCCGGTGACAATGGCGCTTCCGCCGGCCGGCACGGCGACGGCCAGCGAGCCCGTTCCGGCCGCTCCAGGCGTATAGGTGCTGATCCCGTCCATCTGCAGCACGCCGTTCACGGAAACCTGGAAGTAGCTGTTCCCCGCTTCAAGTGCCGGCAGCTCCGTAACCGCGGCTCCGGAATCGTCGAAAAACGATCCCGCGTCGATCGTCAAGGTCGCGCCGGCCGCCGTATCCGCCGTCGTCACGTAAAAGTACTTGCTCGAGTCCGGTCCGACCGCGGTCGTCGTCGCGGCCCCGACGAACAGCTTCATCAGTTGCAATGCCATGAATTCCCCCTCCTCTCCGATTGAAAGTCCCTTGGCTTCCCTGTCGGGGGGAGACAGGTCCTATTTATGTTATTCGGCTTCCATTCGGCTGCTCGGGCGAATCCAGTCCGTCAGCCTCCTATTTTCAACCGGCGAGGACGACAAGGTTGACCGATTCCAGCGCGATCGTCGTTCCGGCGGCGATCGACTGCCCCGTCGCGCGAAGAAGCAGGCCTTCCGGTCCGACGGCATAAAGCCCGCCCTGCTGGATCACGCCGTTCACGAACAGATTGAAGTAGCCGGAAGCCGCGGAAACAGGCCATTCTTCCGCTTCCTCCCCCAGATCGTCCACGAATAGATCCGCAGGCAGAACCAATTCCCGGGACAAGGACAATTCGGAAGAGGGAATGAAGAAGAAACGCCGGACGACCGGCCGGACGATCAAGGCCGGCGGCGGATTCGGACCCGGAGGCCCCTGCGGTCCGGGCGGACCCGGAACGCCTCTCTCGCCGTCCCGGCCCGGCGTCCCCTGCGCGCCGGGGCTGCCGGCGGCTCCCGGCATTCCGGGGTCGCCGATCGGTCCCGCCGGGCCGGCGCCGCCGGCAAGCGTGCCGCCGCTCGGAAAGGCGCACTTGGCGCGATGCGGACGACCGATTGGTCGCGCCGCCTGCCGCCGCTTGCGCCGCGCAAGCTTTTTGCTCCTTCCGGCCCTGCAAGGCCGGCAGCGGCGGAGACGGCGCTTCCTTGTACGGACAAGCGCTCTTTTGCGGATAGCCGCCACCTCCAGCACCCCCGGAAAATTTTCGCTTGGATCAATGTATGCTTTCGCCTCGCCGGACGAATGGGACGCAAAACCAGAAAACTTCCTTTTATGGAAAGGGCGCTCCGATCGTCCAAGCCCCGAAATCGGGCCGGACGGACTCCGAAAGACCCGATCAAGCCGCCCCTGGAGGCCGCCTCATTCGCATGTTTTCCCGCTAATATGAAAATATTTTAATGAGAAATCCCCGACTCCTCGACCGAAACGGCGCCGAAATGCTCTTGTTGCGACAAATAAACAAACAAAATGAACAGAGCCTTTGACAAGCTTTGCGATCGCTTCTCAGTACAATCAGGTTAAATCTCCCCACGCCTGGCACAAAAAAAGTACGAGGAGTGATCCCATGCTGAATCGGAAATCCGGTTTGATCGGCTTGTATCTGGCCGCATTCTTTGCGATATTCGTCATCTTCGGCATCTCGCACGCCTCTCACGCTTCGGCTGCCTCGAGTTCATCCGCGCCGGCGAAGCTCAACCCGGCTTCCTATGTCACGACCGCTTATTTCCTCAACGTCCGGGCCGACGCTTCCAACCGATCCAAAATCATCGATGTCGTCTCCAAAGGAACCGTGCTCTCCGTTATCGGCCAATCCGGCAGTTGGCTCCGGCTGGAAGGCGGCGGATACGTGCACGGTTCCTATGCCGACCGGCTCGATCGGCCCGTCAAGCCCCCGTCCGAACGGACCGTCGCCAGCATCGCCCCGGCCGTCCTGTCGGCGGATCCGCCCAAGCCCGCCCGCGCGCTCGTGATTCGCAAGCCCGACTCCAAAGTGCAGACGGCTTCCGGTCTGACGGAAGAAGGAATCAAAGAGATTTTCGCCGGCACCAAGCTGGAAGGCCAAGGATTGGAAAAAGCCGTGCTGGAGGTGGAGGCCGACTACGGCGTCAACGCCTTCTTCACGATCGCGGTCATGAAGCTGGAGAGCGGCAACGGCGGCAGCAAGATCGCCCGCACCCGCAACAATTTGTTCGGTCTGAACTCAAGCAACGGCACCGGTTATCTTCGCTTTGAATCCAAGGAAGAAAGCGTTCGCAGATTCGGTCAGCTCATCTCCAAAAATTACATAGGCAAAGGCTATACGACGATCGAGAAAATCGCCCGGAAATACTGTCCGGCCAACTCCAAATGGTCGTCGCTGGTGAAGAATGTCATGAAAAGCGATTACAAGAGCAGCGCCTGAGCGCCGCCTTCTATGCAGCAGCCGCCTTCCCTTTTACGGGAGGCGGCTGCTTTGACGTTTCGGGCGGCCGCTCCGCTACAGCTCTTCCACGATATCTCCGGCGATCAGCGATGCTGTCCGCCCGCGCGCGGCGGCGGCGCGGTCTCCGGCCGCTCCGTGCCGCCAGACGCCGAGCGCGGCGGCCGGACCTGGCGCCATTCCCTGGGCAAGCAGGCTGCCGATCAGCCCGGCCAGCACGTCTCCCGCGCCGGCCGTCGCCATGCCCGCATTGCCGTTGCCGTTCACGTACGCGTCGCCGGACGGAAACGCCACGACCGTTGCCGCCCCCTTCAGCGCCAGCGTCACGTCATGCCGCTCCGCGAAGCGGCGTGCAAGCCCGATCCGGTCGCGCTGCACTTCGCGCGCGGAGAGTCCCGCGAGCCGCGCCATCTCTCCCGGATGCGGCGTCAGCACGACGCCGCCCGGGCGGCGCGGCCATTCGGCGAAGCCGGAGGCCTCCGCGAGCAGATTCAGCGCATCGGCGTCCAGCACGAGCGGCAAGTCGCCGGGCAGCCGTTCCCATAGCTCGCGGAGCCAGGCCGAGCCGCCCTCCCAGCGGCCGAGGCCGGGGCCGAGCACGAGCGCGTCCTTGCCGGCGGCGAGCCGGATGAGCTCTTCCGGCGGCACCCGGCTCCATTCGCCGCGGCCTTCGTCGGGCAGCGGGGCGAGCATGGCCTCGGGGAAGCGGCCGATGAGCGGCTCCGCAAGCCGGTCGGGAACGGCCCACGTGACGAGGCCGCACCCGCCGCGTAGCGCCGCGCGGGCGCACAGCAGGCCCGCGCCGCTCATCGCCCGGCTTCCGGCCGCGATCAGAACGTGGCCGTACGTGCCCTTATGCGAATCGGCCCGGCGCTCCTGCGCCGGATCGGCTTCCAGCCGGCGGCGCAGCGACTCCTCGTTCAGCGCGAACGTGCGAACGCCCGAGCGTTCCGCCAATTCGCCGACCGGAAGCCCGATGGGCCGAACGACCGTCTCCCCTGCGGCTTCTTTGCCCGGATATTGGGCGTGCCCGCGCTTGGGCAGCGCCAGCGCCACCGTCCGCGCGGCGCGGATGCACGGATCGTGCGTCTCGCCCGTATCGGCGTCCACGCCGCTCGGAATGTCGACGGCTACGATGGGCAACCCGCTGGCGTTCGCCTCGCGGATCAGCGCGGCATAAGCCCCCTTGGGGGCGCCGCGGCTGCCGGTGCCGAGCAGCGCATCGATGACGCCGTCGTAGCGGCTCCAATCAATAGGGGCGCCGCCTTCCGCATAGACGCGCGACGGCAGGCCGAGACCGGCCGCGATGTCGCGCTGCGCCGCCGCCTCGCCCGCGAAGCCGGCCGGATCGGCCGCATAGACGATATCCGCCTCGTCGCCCGCGAGCCGCAGATGGCGGGCCGCCACCGCGCCGTCGGCGCCGTTGTTGCCTTTGCCGGCCAGAATAAGCCATCGCCGCGCGCCCGCCGCTTTCGCGCCGCGAAGAAGCGCCCGGGCTTCTTCGGCGACCGCTCTCCCCGCATTTTCCATCAACACGATGGCCGGGATGCCGATCCGATCGATCGCCTCCCGCTCGATGCTTCTCATTTCCTCCGCCGTCACGAGGAACATTTCGGATTCCCTCCTATTCAGCCGAATGATTCTCAGAACGCTCCTATACGGCCCCGCACGAATCGCGGACGATCAGTCTCGGCTTCAGCAGATGGCTGGCGGGCTCCGGCGTCTCCGTCTCCTTGGCTTCGATGCGGCGGAACAGCCCTTCGGCGGCCAGCTCGCCGATCTCCAGGAACGGCTGACGAACCGTCGTCAGCGATGGATACACCCACTCCGACAGCGTAATGTCGTCGAAGCCGACGAGCGACAGCTGCTTGGGAACGAGAATGCCGTGCTCCTGAACGGCCCGGAGCGCCCCGATCGCCGTCTCGTCGTTCGACGCGACGACCGCGGTGAAGCCGCCGGTCTCGAGCAGGCGCTTCATGGCGAGATAGCCGCCCTGGTTGCTCCAGTCCGACCGGGCGACCCATTCCGGCTTCGCCTCGAGACCCAGCTCGGCCATGGTCTGCCGGTAGCCCTTGAGGCGGTATTTGTTCGCCGCCGCGTGATCCGGCCCTGTAATGTATGCGATTCGGCGATGACCGAGCCCGTGCAGATAGCGGACGATATCGGCGACGCCCGCTGAATTGTCAACGTCTACCGAGAACAGCCCGTCCATCTCTCCGTGGTCGCCGACCAGCGCCACCGGACAATCGGAGTCCAGAAGCTCCTGCAAATCGTCCTTCTCGCGCTTCTGGAAGCTGACGAGAATCATGCCGTCGAGCTGCCCTTCGTACAGAAGGTTCAGGAACGAGATCTCCCGCTCGAAGTTCGAAGTCCAGCTGTAGAAGATGCAGCTGTAGCCTTTCCGGTTCGCGACCTGCTCGATGCCGCGGATAATGCCGGAATAGAAAATGTTCGAGATGTTGTCGACGACGACGCCGATCGTATTCGTCTTGTCCATGACCAGCCGCCGCGCGTTGGCGTTCCGATGGAAGTTCAGCTCCCGGATCGCTTTCTCGAGCGCTTCCTGCGTCGCTTTCTTCACCTTCTGCCCGTTCAAGTATCGCGAAACGGTGCTCTTGGAAGTATTAGCCATTCGGGCTACGTCGTGAATCGTCGGTCCCACAAAATCGCCTTCTTTCACGCGAATTTCCCGTTGATTTTGGGAACGTTACCATTTTAGCATAAATTCCTATCGAACACGGCGGATCGATCCTTATTTTTGCGAAAAGGCGCCGAATTATGACCGAAATATCGGGAACGTTCCCGGTTCGCTCGACGGTTCGATTTATTCCCCGCGAGGGCCCTCGTCCGACCGGGAGCCCTCGCGGCACATCGCCTACTTTTCGACTCGCGCATGTGCGGGATCGCATTTCGGCGGCGATACGGCTCCCGACTGGGCCAGCTTCATCAGGTAATAGCATTCTTCCCGCGCCATATGGTCGGGCATGAGCGGACTGATGATGTCGAGCACCTCCGCGCTCAGCTCCATCTCCAGCAGCTCGTGCAGGAACTGGCGAAACAACGCCATCTCGAGATCGATCTGTCTGTGGAACCGGTTCAAGGCGGGAAAATCCCCCATTCTCGTCCGCATGAAGCCGGCCATCTCCACCGCTTTCACATACAGCTCCCGAAAGTGGCGCTCGAAACTTTCGCTTCGATGAACCAGATCGGCTTCCACCCGGTCCAATCCCGAAGCGATGGATCCGGCATGGCCGTAGGCATCCAGCAGCCATACCAGATCGTGATGCAGCGGATGGTACATCGGAACCGGCTTGCCGGCCGCCAGCGCGGTCAGAATCCGCTCGTACTCTTCCAGCTCGTTGAGCATATGGTTGAAGAACGTCGGCGGTAACGATACGGTCACTTGGCCCGACAGCGAACGGGCAAGCAGGTTCAGCTTGAACTCCTTCAGCGCCTTGGTCTCCCGGTATGCTTCCCGATTGAGGACGTCCAGGTCCGCCTCCGGCGCGGCAGCCCGGGCCTGTTCCAGCAGCTTGTCGAAAGCCGCGATGAAGCGCTTGGCTTGGGCCGTATCGTCCGTCTCCTTGGGCGAAAGCGCATAGAAAATAAACCGCGAGTGGTCGCCCAGAATCTGCAGCCAGAATCGGTGCTCGAACAGCGGCGGCGAAGCGTCTAGGTCCCGCATGCTCATATGGAATCTCCCTTCGTATCGAATCGGCTAGAGAAACTTTATGCCCGATCCGGGAAAGAGATTCTTCATTCAAATGTGCCATGCGATAACGAAACTGTACGTCGTTATTCGGTTAAAACTCGACGGATGATCCGTCTAACGAATCTGAGCGGCCTTATGAGCCAGAAATCGTCGGGAAAACGGCGATTGCCTGCCCCATAAGGTCGTATGGATTCGTTACATTTTGAAAACTAATGATTTTGCTTCAATAACGTCTTTCATATTCGTTAGAGCACCGTATGTTGGAAAAGTGATCACATTCGCGCCCGGCGTCGCAGCGATTGAAGAACTCGCTTGACCCAAGGCTCGAACGACCGCATGGAATCGCCAACCCATTCGAATTCCGCTTCCACACGCCTTCCTGTCGCCGACGCTACATTCGGCTGAGCGCCAACCGGACGGCGCCGTCGGCCGCATCGCGGCGCGCGGGGAACACGGTCATCCGCGGGAATCGCTCCGACAGCAGCTTCCGAAACTTGTCCCGCACGTAATCGTTGCGGAGCAGGACGCTGCCGGCCAGCGCAAGCGGCCCTTCCGCAAGCGACAGCTTCTCCGCGACGGGGACGACCAGCCCGAGCAGCGCGCGGGCGCTCCGCTCCGCAATGGCGAGAGCGGCCGGATCGCCGGCCGCGCAAGCCTCCGACAGCAGCGGGGCCAGCGCCGCGATGTCCTTCTTGTTCCGCGTTTGGTCGTAAACGAAGCCGACGATGTCGCGGACGCCGTCTGCCTGCAACCGCTCGAACGCCAGCCGGGTCAGGACGGTCGGGCCGGAGCGGCCGTCTTCCGCGCGGACGACGGCGGCCAGCAGTTCGCGGCCGATGCTGTAGCCGCTGCCCTCGTCGTCGATCAGGTGGCCGAAGCCGCCGGTCCGGTGCGAGAGTCCGGCTTCAGTCTGCCCGTAGCAGATGGAGCCGGTGCCCGCGATCACAATGATGCCATGCAGACTGTCGACGCCGCCGCACAGTGCGGTGACGTGGTCGCCGGTCAGCAGCAGGCCTCCTTCGTAGCCGGAGCCGCGAACGGCGGCGGTCAGCCGCTCCGCCACCGTCGGATGGCTGATGCCCGCGGCTCCGATGCACGTCTGGATGCAGAGGGACAGCTCGCCGCATGCAACGCCGATCTGATCGAATATATCCTGCAGCGTAAGGCGCACGCTGATCTCGTCCTGTCCGGTGAAGTTAAGGGGCCCGGCTTCAAAGGAAGCGATCGTACGGCCGTCCTCGTTCGCGATCCGAACCGCCGTCTTCGTTCCGCCGCCGTCGATTCCCGCCGCGTACTTCAATTCGCTTCCCTTCCTTCCGTCGGTTCCCGCCGAATCCCATCCATTCTGTCCGCCAACGAACCGATCCCGATCCGCCCCGTCGGCTCCGCCTCGCCTCGAAGAATCGTCGCGAGTGAAGCGAGCGAGAGCGCCGTATACTCGAAGACGGCCAGTTCGCAAGCCGCTCCTTCCAGCGACGCCAGATCGTAAGGCTTGCCGAGTGCGATCGCCGTCACCCGGCAGCCTACCGCGGCCAGCCGATTCGCGAGCCGAATCTGGCCGGGATGGTCCAGACCGTTGAACAGCCCGAGCACGACGTTCGAATACCGGCTCGCAATCTCCAGCGTCCGCCCGATCTCCTCATCGCTCGGATCGATAGCAATCGTCAGATGGGGAGCGGCCAGCGCCTCTCCCAGCGAATCCGCGAACGACGGCGCCGCCTTCACCCGGCTGGATGCCTGGTCCGGCCGATTCGGCAGACAGCCGACGAACAGCGTGTCTCCCGACTCCGGCACGATCCGGGGAAGCTCGCCGCGCACCAGACAGACGCTCTCCAGGCTGATCGCCTGGGCGGCCCGCCGATGGACCGCGCCGCCGACCGCCTCAAGCGCGTCTTCGCTGCCTTTCGCCGGGCCGGTTCCATGCTCCTCGTTCTCGCCGCCGTATTTCCTTTTATAATACAGCACTTTCTCGACCGCTTCATCGATAACCGGCATCGGAAGTTCGCCGTCCCGCACCGCCTTTTCGATCCGTTCCGACGTCTCGGCCACAAGCGCGGGCGTATGGCTGACGAACAGCAGATGAATCCCGGCCTTCAGCGCGCCGAGCGCGCCTTCCGCCGTGCCGTAAAACCGGCGAATCGCATCCATCTCCAGACAGTCGGAAATGACGAGGCCGTTATATTCAAGCTTGCGCTTCAGCAGATCCGTCACGATCGCCCGCGACATCGTGGCCGGCACCTTCTCCGGCTCGAGCGCCGGAAACAGAATGTGAGCGATCGTCACGCACTCCGCCCCTTGGCGGAACGCTTGAACGAACGGCCTCAGTTCCAGCTCCGACAGCTCTTCAAGCGATTTGTGTATCGCCGGCAGACCCAAATGGGAATCGACCGCGGTGTCTCCGTGCCCCGGAAAATGCTTGACGGAAGCGAGCACGCCTCCGTCCATGAGCCCCTGCAGCATCGGCAGGCCGTATTGCTCCACGGTCTCCGCCGTCTCTCCGTAGGATCGGACGTTGATGACCGGGTTGCGCGGATTGTTGTTGATGTCGAGCACCGGAGCCAGGTTGAAGCGGATGCCCAGCGCCCGCAGCTCCCGCGCCGTGATGCGGCCTGCCGCGTAGGCGTTCTCGGGACGGCCCGTGGACGCGATCGCCATCGCTCCGGGAACGTTCGCGGCATCGGCAGGCAGGCGCGTCACCCGGCCGCCCTCCTGGTCGATGGAGATCAGCGCGGGAATGCCGGTCTGCTCCCGGACGAAACGGTGCAGCTCGGCGCATAAGGAGCCAAGCTGCTTTTTATTTTCCACGTTATGGCTGAACAAAATGAGGTTGCCGATCTTGTAGTCGGAGATCAGCCGCCGTAAATCGCCGGTCATGTTCGGCTCCGCAAAGCCGGTCACGATCAGCTGGCCGATCTTCTCCCGGAGCGACAGCTTGCGGATGTCCATCTCTCTTCGTCTCCCATCCCATATTGCCTCAATATAGATGATACGGCCGCTTCGCCTCCGCGAACGCCGCGCTTTCCTCGCGGAACCGTTCCAGCAGCGTCTCGGCCGTCGCGTCGGGATCCCGGTACATCCGGTCGCCGCCCAGCAGGTCGATGAACGGCCGGCCGTTCTCCCGGACCGGCGGCAGGAACGCAAACTCCTCGTAGCGGTCCCTAATCTCGAATAGCAGCGTCACGCCGACGTCCAGCGGGCGCAGCGCCCGGTCGTCCGTCACATGAAGCTGAACGCCGCCGCAATGCTCGCCCCGGAACTTCGAAGTCGTCGGCTGAAAATGCACGGGCCGGAAAACGACGCCGTCCAGCCCTTTGCGGTTCATATCCGCCGCCAGCTCCTCCGCCCGGATAAAAGGCGCGCCGATGACCTCGAACGGGAACGAAGTGCCCCGTCCTTCCGACAGATTCGTCCCTTCGAACAGGCAGGTGCCGACATAGAGCAAAGCCGTCTCGTAGCGCGGTACCCCGAGCGACGGCGGAATCCAGAGCCGTCCCGTCTCCGGGTAGCGCATGCTCCGCTCCCAGCCTTCGCAGCGCACGACGTGCAGCTCGGCGTTCCAGCCCATCCGGTCGTTCGCCATCGCCGCCACTTCCCCGGCCGTCAAGCCGTAGCGCACGCAGAGCGGGTAGTTGCCGACGAACGAGCGATAGTCGTCCTTCAGCACGTTCCCTTCGACGGTGACGCCATCCAGCGGATCGACCCGGTCGAGCACGACGAACGGCTTGCCGGCGCGCGCGCAATCTTCCAGGGCATAAAGCATCGTATAAATAAACGTATAATACCGAACGCCGACATCCTGGATGTCGTAAACGACGATATCGACCTCGTCCAGCATCTCCGGCGTCAGCCGCTTGGAATCCTTGCGATACAAGCTGTGAACCGGAACTCCGGTGATCGGATCCAGATATCGATCGACGTACGCGCCCGCGGCCTGATCTCCCCGCACCCCATGCTCCGGCGAGAACAGCGCGGCCAGATGGAACCGGTCGTTCAAAATCTCGATCGTCGGCGTAAGATCGGAAGCGAGGCCGGTCGGCGACGTAATGAGTCCCAGCCGCTTGCCCTGGAACAGCCCGGCATACCGGTCGATGTTGTCGATGCCGTTCAGAACCATCGGAATCGCCCCCTACAGCTCGGAGCGGAGCACGCGTTTATTCTCTTCGGGGATCATGAACGTCTCGGCGTACGTTTTGCGCGCTTCGATACCGCGCACCCGTGCCAGATGCTTGTAATATTCCAGGTAGGGGAACGACTTGCTGCCCGTCACGAACCAATGCTTGGACACCGCCTCGACCCACAGGTCATACGCTTCCTGCGAGAAATCGACGTACACGTAAGGCCGGTAATCGACCGCATCCTCCCAGTTCTCGGCGTAATAGAGTCGAGAGGCGAAATGGGCCGGCAGGTCGCGTTCGAAGGAAGCCAGTCCCGCATAGAATCGGGCGTCGTTGACGATCCGGTGCGTCGTCATGTGGTCTTTGTGCATGCTGTTTTTGAAATGGGTAATGACGATGTCCGGCTTGACTTCGCGGATGACGTCGCAAACCCGGTAGCGCATCTCCGTGTTGTCCTCCAGCTCCCCGTCCGGAATGTCGAACACGATCGAACGGCCTCCGAGCAGCTCCGCGAACGCCGCCGCTTCCCTGACTTTCTGCTCGCGGTACTCCGCCATGTCCTGCCCGGCGGGAACGCCGCGTTCGCCCGCGGTCAGCGCCAGCGTCACGATCTTGTCGCCCTTCAGGGAGTGATCCGCCAGCACGCCCCCCGCCGTCAGCTCCATATCGCCTACGTGGCCTCCGATGCCCAGAATCGTCAATTGTTTTTCGCTCATGTTACGCCAGCTCCCTTCTCATGATCGCAAATTGCTTAACGGTCCGAAAACCCGCCTTCTCGTAAATCCGCAGCGCCGGATTCTCGCTTCCGGTGTACAGCGACATATAGTCGGCGCCGATGTCCCGGAACGCCTCGCACAGCTTGTAGAACAGCAAGCTGCCAAGCCCGTGCCCCTCGTGCTCCGGGCGAACCCCGAGGCCGGCGAAATAGCCGCGCCCGTTCGGCGAGCGAACGACCGGCCCGGCGAAGCCGACCGGCTCCGCTCCGTGCGCCGCGACGACGACCGGGACCCCGGCGGCGACGCTCTCCGCGATCTCCTTCTTCCACAGCGGATTGCCGAGCGCGTCGAGCATCCCTTCCACGCCGCCATGCTTGAAGGGCTCGAACATTTCGACCCGGTATCCCGCTTCGGCCACTTTCGTTTCCTTGGCCGCCGTTTCCGCCGGCAGCTCGAAGCCGGCCAGGCTCAAATACATGGCGCACTCGATCGCCCGCTGCGCATATCCCCGCGACAGCAGGAATGCGTACAGCGCGCTGCCGACGGGAACGCCCGGCGCGTTGTTGTGCTCGTGTCCGGGCGTATTCGGGATGTACCACGGAAGCATCATCGGGTTGAAAAAAAGAAAATCGGCCTGCCGTTTGCCCAGCTGCCGAAACCTTTCTTCCACCGCGTCCATCAGCATCCCGTAATGTTCGTCGGAACGGCAGGCTTCGTCCAGGACGACGCACGTGACATAGCCCGCAACGTCGCCGAGCGGCAGATCGTCGCCGGCGCAGCCGATCGCAAAGCCGCGAAGGACATTCCCGTCCCTCAGCACGAACGCGTTCGACGGATCGAAATAGCGATTCGACGCGATCAGCTCGCCAAAGCTCTCAGCCGTCCATTCCTTATAGCCGTCCCGAACCGCTTCCCGGTTCCACAAGGCGATGGCCTCATCCGTATCAGACGGGTCCCATGTCCCCAACTTCATGCTGCAAACACCTCCGTCGCCTTCCGTCAGAATGAAATTTTGCCGAGCACGACCGGCCTCTTGGCCCCCGTCGCCGAGGGCAGGTTGTTCGGCCGCCGGGCCATCGTATAATCGGCGAGCAGCGCGAATGCAACGGCTTCCTTGGCGTCGCTGCTGAAGCCGATCTCCTCCTGCGTCCGTACCGTCACGCCAAGCGGCTCCATCTCCCGCTTCAGGAAGCGGAGCAGCGTCTCATTGTAGCTCCCGCCTCCTCCGACAAGCAGTTCCTCCGCCGGATGCCGGTCCCGGATGTACCGGCGATACGCTTCGCCGATCGACCATGCCGTCAGCAGAGTGACCGTCGCGACGGCATCCTCCGGCGCCAGCCCGCGACGGGACGCTTCCTGCACGATGCCCTCCACGTAGGCGGCATCGAACTTCTCGCGTCCCGTCGATTTCGGCGGCGGCTTCCGGTAATAGTCATCCCGCTGAAGCCGCTCCAGCAGCGAGGCATCCACGCTTCCGCTTCCGGCGATCGCTCCGCCCGCGTCCATGCGCAGGCCGGGGTACAGCCTCGCTACCGTGCCGTCGATCAGAACGTTGCCCGGACCGGTGTCGAAGGCGTAAACGTCCTCGGGCGCGCATCCGGCCGGAAGCACCGTCACATTGCCGATGCCGCCGATGTTCTGAAGCAGCCGAGTCCGTTCCTTCTCCCGGTAGAGCAAATATTCCGTGAACGGAACGAGCGGCGCCCCCTGCCCGCCGACGGCCATGTCGGCCGGGCGGAAGTCGGAGACGCACGGGATGCCCGTGCGGGCCGCGATTACCGCGCCTTCGCCGATTTGGACCGTATATCGGAGATCGTACCCATCGATCGGATTCGTCTGAGGCGAGTGATAGATCGTCTGGCCGTGCGAACCGATCGCGGAGATTTGCGAAGCTTCAAGTCCCGCCGCCGCAATCGCGTCCAGCGCCGCCTGCGCATACAGTTCGCCGAGCCAGACGTTCAGCCGCCCGACCCGGTCCACCGTCGCTTGCGAAGGCTCGAACATCGCGAAAATCTCTTCGCGCACGCGCGGCGGAAACGGCGTATTGGCAAAAGCAAGCAGCCGCGCCCGCGGCGTCCCGCCGGCCGGTTCGCCGGCCAACTCGACCACGGCCGCGTCGATCCCGTCGACGGACGTGCCGGACATAAGCCCGACCGCGTAGCGAACTTGCTCCGTCCCCTTTGCAAGACCAACCTTCTCTGTCGCACCGTTCCCCTCTGTCATCCTGCAACAACCATTCCTTTCCGCCCGCTTGCTTCGCTCAACTCGCGTCGGCGACCCGAAGTTAGTCTGATTTCAAAATAATTCCCTCTCCATTCGCATCCTCGACCCGAAATTAATCTGGTATCAAACCAACTCCTTCGCTACTGACGTCGACAACCCGAAGTTAGTCTGATTTCAAACCAATTCCCTCTCCACTCGCGCCGACGACCCGAAGTTAGTCTGATTTCAAACCAATTTCCCTGCCACTTGCGTCAACGAACCGAATTTAGTCGGATATCAGACCAATTCCCTCTCCACTCGCATCCGCGACCCGAAGTTAGTCTGATATCAAACCAATTCCCTACAACTGCCGTCGACAACCCCACCACTCGCGTCAGTGCCCAGTGACAAGCCGCAGTGAATTCGCACCTTACCGGACCAGTCTCAAGCCGCCCCAATCTTCGATCAACCCTTCACCGCGCCGACCGTGACGCCTTCGAGGAAATATTTTTGCAGGCTGAAAAACAGGATGAACATCGGCAGCGCCGACACGGTCGCTCCCGCCATCATCGGCGCGAAGTAGGTCGTGTTGGCGAACCGGAAGTTCTTCAGCCCGACCTGGATCGTCTGCATATCCATCGTGTTCGTCACGAGCAGCGGCCAGAAGAACGTGTTCCAGCTCTCCATGAACGTCAGAATCGCCATGACGGCCATGACCGTCTTCGAGAGCGGCATGACGATCCGGATGAAGATCTGCAGCTGGTTGCAGCCCTCGACCTTGGCGCATTCGAGAATTTCCTTCGGAATGCTCGACATGAACTGCTTGGCGAGGAAGATGTTGTACACCGTCACGAGCGTCGGCATGATGAGCGCCCCGTACGTATTTTGAATATGGAAAATGTTCACGACCAGAATGTAGAGCGGCACTTGCGTGACTTGGTAAGGAATCATCATGGCGCTGAGCAGCAGCGCGAACAGTGCGCCCCGGCCTCTGAACCGGATTCTGGAGAACGCATAGCCCGCCAGGCTGGCGAAAACGACGTTCGACACCATGACGCAGGCGGAGACGATCAGCGAATTCAGCAGCCAGCGGTACGAATACTCGCTGTAATGGAAGAAGAAGCTGTAAGAGGCGAAGGTGAACTTCTGCGGCCAAAGAGAATAGTTGGCCGCTCCCGCTTCGACCGGATCGCCGAACGACGACATGATCATGAAGTAGATCGGGAACAACGTCGCGAGCGCAAACGCGAGGAGGACGGCGACGATGGCCGTGTTGCGAACGTAACGGATCGGCTTGGCGCCGGAATGTTGTTTGTACAAGCCCATGGCCCGAACCTCCTTTTTAATATTCCACGTCTTTGCCCGCGAATTTGAATTGAACGAACGAGACGATGGCGATGATCAGCGCGAGAATGAGCGACTGCGCCGCCGCCTTGCCGAATTCGAAATACTTGAAGGCATTGTTGAAAATCAACAGACCGACCATGGTGGTCGCGTTGTCCGGTCCGCCGCCCGTCATCAGGTAAGCGTTCTGGAATACCTGGAACGAGCCGATGATGCCGGTGACGAACAAGAACAGCGTCGTCGGCTTCAGAAACGGAATGACGATGTATCTCAGCTTCTGAAAGAATGAAGCGCCGTCGAGATCCGCCGCCTCGTAGTAACTGTTATCGATGCCGAGCAGAGCGGCCAAGTAGATGATAATGCTCGTTCCGTGGCTGGACAGCCACGCCATCAGCACGAGCGAGAACATCGACGTCGCGCTCGTTCCGAGCCAGTTGCGGTTATCCATGCCGAACCAGCCGATGAACTGGTTCAGAATGCCGGAGGGCAGCGGATCGAAGATCCACAGCCATACGACGGACATGGCGACCCCGGAGGCGACGACCGGCAAATAATAAACGGCTTTGAACGTCGTTTGCAGCCACTTCTTGAGCGGCAAAATCAGAATCGACACGGCAAAGGACAGGATCAGCGCGACCGGAACCGTCAGGACGGTATAAACGACCGTATTGCGGACCGACTTCCAGAAGAGCGAATCGCCGAACGTATCCTTATAGTTATCGAGACCGATGAAGGTCGAGCCGAGAGGCTTGTAGTCTTGAAAGCTGATAATAAAAGCGCTGACAACCGGGTAAGCGGTAAACATCGCGTACACGACGAGAGCTACCGCAATGAACGCATAGGCCCAAGCTCCGTCCCCCTTGATCTTGCGCTTCCTGGTTGTTATCCTTGGCGGCTGAGCCATCTGGCCAACTCCTTTCTCCGCTGTCCAAGGGAAAGCGGGCAGCCGCCGCACGCGGCTAAGGCTGCCCGCCCATCGCATCAGTCTTGGACGACGCCGTCCGCGCCGTACGTGTCGATCGCGGCCTTCTTCACCGCATCGTACATGTCTTGCGGCGAGATCTCGCCCGCGAGCAGCGCCTGGAACTTCGGTACGATCACTTCGTCTTCAAGCTTGATTTCCTTCGCGCCGAGATCCGTCGGGATATCGGGGCGGGCGGGAGCCGCTTTGGACTCCAGCAGCGTCTCGGCCGCCAGATTGTCCGGATCGCGGTCGGTCGTCATGCTGGCTGCCGCGTCGCGAGCGCTCTTCGTGATTTGGCCGAGGAACAGCTCGTTGTTCGTTTGCGCCATGTTCTTGCCGCTGTCCAGGAAGTACGCGGCTTTGACGACGTTGGCCTTATGCTCTTCCGTCGGCTCCTTCTTGCCGCGGAAGGTGACGTAGCCGTCAACCGCCGCCTGCGAAACGGCCGGCTGGCCTGCGAACGTAGGCACCGGCAGGACGACGTAATCGACCGGAATGCTGCCGGCAACGGCGCTGCCGTCGTTCGCTTTCAGCTTCGCGTTGTTCTGCTTGGCGGAATTCTCGAACGTGGCGAGTCCTTTGCCCGTAATCATCGTCTGCCCCGTCAGGAACATGTTCCAGCGCTTGCCGGCGTCGATCGAGCTGATCTCTTTCGGCATCGAGCCGTCGTCGATCATCTGGCGGATATCCTTCAATACTTCCAAGAAGTTTTTGCTCGTATACGCGAATTTGTGATCGGTCGTGAACGCGTTCGGCATGCCGGCGTTCTTCACGAGAATGTTCAGGTAGTCCTTGCTCGTGACGCCGGAGGTGGCGAACACGAAGCCGTAACGCGTCGATCCGTCGCCGTTCTTGACCGTGCCCTTCTGGATCGCTTGGCGGAACTCGTCGTACGTCCAGCCGTTCTTCTGCACGCTTTTCCAATCGACGCCCGCATCTTCAAGCATCTTCTTGTTGCCGCCGATGGACTGGACGGATACGTATGCCGGGAAGCCGTACAAACCGTCGCCGTTCTTCATATAGCCGAGCGGGGCCGGATCGTAGTCGGCGATCATATCGGGCGTCGCGGCGCTGCTGATGTCCATCAGCATGCCCTGCTGCACGTACTTCGAGATGCCGTCCGAGCCGATGAACGCGATGTCGGGCGGGCTGCCGGCATTGACCTGCGTGTCGAGCTTCTGCGTCATGTCCTCCCAGCTGGCCGGCTCGATCTTGAGCGTCAGGTTCGGGTACATCGCGTTAAAATCTTTCTCCATCTGCTCGAAGTTGTTCTGGAAGTTGGCCGAGACCGGAGGCAGCAGCGCCGTGATCGTATCCTTGGCTCCCGTACTCGCGCTCGCCGAACCGGAGGAACCCGCGGAGCCGGACGGGCTGGCGCTGCCCGAGTTGCCGTTGTCGTTGTTCGAGGAGCAGGCCGCGAGCGCGGTCATGGATACGGATAATGCCAAGATCGATGCCAGCACGTGCGCTTTTTTCTTCATTCGATAAATCCTCCCTGACCCTTATATATTTGTTGGAGTTTCGAAACCTATGCCCGTCAAACGACCCGGCTGCCGGCGCGGATGGCCGCTTTGAGATTGCCTTCGCAGCGTTCGAGCGTCGCCGCCGCTTCCGTCGCGCCAAGGCCGGTCTTGATCATCATGATCGCCAGCTTGCAGCTCATGGACGCGCTCTTCAAATAGCGGCCGGCCGTCTCGGCGTCCACGCCGGTGGCCGCGCGGACGATGCGCACCGAGCGGTCGTTCAGCTTGTTGTTGCTCGCCTTCAGGTCGACCATTAGGTTGTTGTAGGTCTTGCCGAGCTTCACCATCGTGCAGGTGGTCAGCATGTTGAGCACCAGCTTCTGGGCCGATCCCGCCTTCATCCGGGTGGAGCCCATGATCACCTCCGGGCCGACAACGGGCGCGATGCAGATGTCGCATACGGCTTCCAGCTTGGAATGTTTGTTGTTCACCACCCCGATCGTGGCGGCCCCTTTCTCCGCGGCTCTCTTCAAGCCGGCGATCACGAAGGCCGCGCTGCCGCTGGCGGATATGCCGACGACCGCGTCTTTATCCGTGACGCCGCACCGCTCGATTAATGCGATCCCCTCCTCCTCGCTGTCCTCGAATCCTTCCACTGCCGTTCGAAGCGCCGAATCGCCACCCGCAATGTAGCCTTGCACGAGCTCCGGATCCGTGCCGAAGGTCGGAGGACATTCGGAAGCGTCGAGCACGCCGATTCTTCCGGACGACCCTGCCCCGATATAGAACATCCTGCCGCCGTTCTTCAGCGTCCGGTGCAGGACGTCCACCGCCTTCGAGATTTGCGGGATTTCCAGGGCGACCGCTGCCGGCACCTTGGCGTCTTCCTGATTAAGGAGGCGCAGCATTTGTTCCGTCGTGCACTCGTCGATCATCTGCGTGTCCGGATTGATCTCCTCCGTCGTCAGTCCCGCAAGGTATTCATTCATAGCCATTCTCCTACCCTGTGTTTTGTAAACTCGCTAGCTTACGTCCATCTTAAGCTTGGGAAAGCGCTTTAGTCAATACATTTTGAAATTTTATTTCATACTAAAATTTATTACTGATATTTATTTTCTTTTCACAAAAAAGCAAAGCACCGGCGTCAAATGCGCCGATGCTGGGCGGTTTTCCGATTATTTGCGGTGCTTGCCGGAGAGAATGTTGTGGGTTTTGGTCAAGTACTTTTTCACTTTCTGGTACTCCGCGCTCGCCACGCCGGCGAACAGCGTGTCGATGACCGTCAGCATGGCGATCCTGGACCCCATCGCCCCGCTGCGGAACGTCACCTCCGGGGTGGAAATGCTGAGCACGATGTCGGACTGCTGCGCAAGCGGACTTCGATTGTACTTGGACAGCGCGATCGTGCGGGCGCCGTTCTTCTTCGCGATGTCGAGCGCATCGAGAATTTCCGCCGTGTCGCCGGAATTCGAGACGAAGAACGCCACGTCCCCCTTGCTCAGAAGCGTCGCGGCCGTGAGTTGGCTGTGTCCGTCCGTATAAGCGTGGCACATCTTGTTGATTCGAGAGAACTTCTGCTCCGCATCCATGCAGACGAGCCCGGAAGCCCCGATTCCGAAAAAAGCGATGCGATCGCTCCCGCGGATCGCCTTCACGGCACGTTCGACCTCCTTGCGGTCGATAACGCTGAGCGTATCTTCGATCGACTTGACGTTATTGCGGGAGATATTGGAGATAATGACGGACAGATCGTCTCCCGGCTGGATGTCCGTATACTGGTCCTTCTGCTCGTCGTCCATCGAACCGAGCGAGGCGGAGATGCTGACGATGAAGCTGCGGTAGCCGCTGTAGCCCATCGTCTTGCAGAAGCGCAGCACGGAGGCGTCGCTCGTCTTGCTGAGTTGGGCCAGGCTCTTGATCGAAAGATGGGGAATCTCTTCCAGGTTGTTCAGGATATACTCCGCCACCAGCTTCTCGACCGGCGTCAGACTGTCCTTCATCTCCCGGATCTTGATGAGGATGTTATCATGAATAGCCATTCGCGTTCCCTACTCGCTTGGGTTAGATTCGAACGGAGCGTAAGATCCGTCGGGACCGTAAAATTCAACTTTATAGTAAGCCTATTCAAGCGAAAAGACAAGACGGCGCGTGGGGCGAAACATTGGCGAAACTCGCTAAATCCGCGCCGGACAAGGAAATAATATTTCGAAATTTTATTATCATAATGAAATTTTATTCCCGAGATGTGCATGTGGGAACGAAGAGAATTTAACGGATGCCGCTCGCTTCAAACGCCGGATTTTTCCAGCCTCGAAGCGCGTTAACGAAACCAGGCGATGCTATGGACCGTTTTTGAACCTCATATTGGTTCTAACGAATCCAAGGAGCGTTATTCGCCCCATTCTTCATCAAGAAGGCCGATGAGGCTCAAATAAGGCGCGTACGTTTCGTTGGAATGTCCAACGCCGCTCCCGGCGCGAAATAGCGTCGCCTCGTTTCGTTACCGCGTGAAGTCCCGGTTGGGCAGGCCGAAACAAACGGGTGGTAGCGGCCGCGCCGTCGCGTGCGCGGCTCGGCTCGTGCATCCACGGCAAAGGCAGAAGGACTGCCGGCTCGTCGCCTGACAGTCCTTTTCGCTTACAATCGAACCCGGACGCCGTCCTGAAGCGGCTCGCTGCTGTCCAGAACGACCTGGTCGTAATCGTACAGGTCGCCGCCGACCGCCGCAACGCCGCCGTTCTCGTCGATGACCGTCACGTCCCTTCTCGCGGCGTAGTACGCGTTGCCGAGCGGACTCTGACGCTTCTCGATCGCATAGACGTAAACGCCGCTCCGATCCTGATGGATCGCCTGCGCAGACACGAGAAGCGCATCCTTGCTCTCTTGCCGCGACAGCTCCACCTCCACCCGCTCGCCGCCCCGGAGCGACGGATCCTTTATCGTCACGGTCACCGGCAGCGAGCCGGTCTCTGAGGACGAGCCTGAATTCGCCGCCCCGCTTCCGCTCTCGCTTGAAGCCATATCTCCCGCGCCGTCGTCCGCGGAACGGGACGGCGCCGTTGCGTCCGCGGCGTCCCCGTCTTCGATTTTCGCCACGGTCCCTTTCAGCGACCGGCTGTCATCTTCGGTCAAGCGGACGTCCATCGCATCGCCGGGCTTCAGCGTATCCGCAATCGCCGCAGGGATCTGCAGCCGGAACTGAAAGCCGCTTGCAGCGTCGGCCAGCCTCACATCCGGGCCGCCGGTTGCCGCCGATAAGCCCGCCACGGCATGGACTTCCGTCACGATACCGTCGAACGGGGCGACGAGCTGCCGGTCCGCCGACGCGTCATGCCGCAATCGCTCGATCCGGTTCTGCTGCGCTCGAATGCTCGCATCCGCGCTCTCCAGAGCGGTACGGGCGTCCAAGATCGCCTCCTCGTCCCCGCTCTGCACCGCATCGACATAGCGATGCTGCAGTTGCGGCTTCGGGAGCTCCAGCTGTTCCAGAGCCGCCGTCTCGTCCTCGATTTGCCGCTGCGCCTCGGTATCGTCGTAAGAGACAAGCTGCTGACCGCGATGCACGGCATCGCCCGGCTTGACCAGCACTTGAGCCACTTTCCAGCCCGCCGGATTCGTCAAATCCGCCGTTTCCGCGGGAGACAGCACGGCGCTTCCATGGAACGAGCGGGAGAGCCGTCCCTGGCTCGGCTTCTCCGCCGACACTTTCGGCAGCGTGAGCGCCTGCAGCGAGTTGCCGATCAGCGTAAAAACGATCAGCATCGCGACAAACAGGCCCGCGGCGATCCGAATCGTTCGTTGACGGGCCGCCAGCCGCCGTCCGGTCGTCTCCGCTTCCACTTAGATCCCTCCCCTAAGCTATCCTTTGATCCCCGATTGCTCGATCCCTTGCACCAAATAAGCTTCCGCATACAGAAACAGCAGCGCCATCGGGATCATGTACAACACCGATGCGGCGAACCCGACGCCGCGGGCTTGCTCGTTAATTCGCGACAGCTCCACCGACAGCGGCTGCTTGAACGCATCCTCCAGAAAAATAAGCGGCTGCTCGACCATGTTCCATTGATCGGCGAACAGCAGCACGATCAGCGCAGCCAGACCGGGCTTCGCGAGCGGCAGCACGATGCGGCGGAAGATGACGCCGTGACCCGCTCCGTCCATCCGCGCCGCTTCCGCGTAGGCCGCCGGAATATGCGCCATGAACTGCCGCAGCATGAACACGCCGAATGCGCCGAATATTCCCGGTCCGATAATGGCCGCCCAGGAATTAAGAAGACCGAGCTTCCCCGCGATCAGATAGTTCGGAACGAGCGTCACCTGGAACGGCATCAGCATCGCCATCAGGTAGACGAGAAACAGCTTGTCTCGTCCTTTGAACTTTAGCTTGGCGAACGCATATGCCGCCAGCGCCGCGACCGCCGTCTGTCCAGCGACGATCGGCGCCGAAAGTCCGACCGAATTCCAGAACTGATGCAGATAAACCGGCGCGCGAAGGAGCAGCTGCGCATATTGGCCGAAGCTCAGCCAATCGGGAAGAAGCTTCAGGTTGACGAACGCGTCCTGCTGCCCTTTCGCGACATCCCCCATTTTGCCGAGCCAGTCGTAATTGGAGCCGATCTCCCGCTCCGTCATCAGCGAATTCGTCAGCGTCAGCACGATCGGCAGCGCCAACGCCGCCGCCGGCAGGACGGCCAGCAGCGTATAGATCAGCTTGGTCAGCGGCTCTCTCGCTCGCTTCACTTCCGTCCCTCCATTCACTCCAGATTGTCCCGGAACTTGCGCTCCGCGCGAAGCAGGAAGGACGCCAGCAGAACGATGCTGCCGACCATCAGCACCGCGGCGGCCGACAGCTTCTGCACGTCGAGCGACAGAAACAAGTTGTTCATGTAATGCTGAAGCATGTAGATTCGTCCGTAAGGATAGTCGCCTTCAAGCAGGTAAGCTTCCCGGAATACCTTGAACGAATTGACGACGGAGATCAGGACGACGAACACCATCGCCGGCGTCACGTACACCAGCGTAACGTGCAGAAGCTGACGCACCTTGCCCGCGCCTTCGATGCGCGCCGTCTCGTAATAGGAGGCCGGAATGGCCTGAAGCGCCGCCAGGAACAGAATGACGTCGTAGCCGATGTTTTTCCACAGATACATCAGCAGAAGCACCCAGAGCGAGCCGTCCGATTGGAGCCAATCGATGCGTCCCAGATGCAGGGCGTGACGCCAAGCGTTCAACGTGCCGTTCCAGTCGAAAAAGATTTGCCAGACGAGCGCGACGGAAGCGACGGGTACGACGAGCGGAAGCGCATAAACCGTTCGCAGCGTCTGACGCAAATAAAGGCTGCGGTTCAGCAGCAGGGCGAGGAGCAAAGACAACGCGATGAGCAGCGGCACGCCGATTCCGGTGAACAGAAGCGAGTTCGCCGCCGCCTGGCGGAAAGAGGCGCTCGCCAGCACCTCCCTGTAATTTTCGAGGCCGGCGAACGAGCCGCTGCCCGTCCGGTCCGTAAATGAGTACCAGACGCCCATTCCGAACGGGACAAGATAGAACAGCCCAAAGCCGAGCGCGCTGGGCGCAAGGAACAGCAGCGCCGCCCGCCCGTCCCGCAGGAGCGCCCCCCGCCTATTCATTGAGATACGTCGTCGCTTTGTTCTGGATCAGCTTGGCCACCGTCTCCGCCGTTTTCTGCCCGCTGAAGAAAGCCGGGGTCTCTTCGAAAAGAGCTTGCTCGATCGTCCCGGGAAGAGAGTCCAGCGGATGCGCGGCTCCGGACAGCATATCGTCGAGAGGCTGCAGATCGGCTTTGGTCACCGGGAACGTTCCGCCCCGTCCCGAACCGTCTTCTTCGACCGTGTACTGGCCGGCTTCGAGCAGCTGATCGACCTGTTTTTCATAGACCGTCCGATTGATCGGAAGGCCGAAAACCGGAGTTAGCGCCGGGTCGGACATCAAATATTTGAGGAAATCCCACGCCTCCGCCTGCACCTTGGAATGCGCGTTGATCGCCAGTTTGTCGTACGTCGTGAAGTACCCGCCGGGATCCTGACCGTCCGCTTTCGGAGCGTAATAAAGTTTCTTTTTCGGATACTGGATGTCTCTCATCCGGGTCAAATAGCCCTCGGGAGAATCGATGGTGAGGTCCTGGAAAAAGACGTCGCCGTCTCTCAATTTGCTTATATCAAAAGTGACGACTTTGTCTTCCTCCATTTTGCGGATCCCGTTTAGCATGCCGATAAAGAGATCCGAATCGAAGTGGGCTTCCTTGCGCTCCGCATCGACCAATGCGGGCAGGTTGGCTTGGACCATCTGATAGAGCAGATTGATCGGGGACTTGAACACATAAGCGTCCTCATGACCTCCTTTGGCTACCAGTTGTCTGCCCGCTTCCGCGAATTCATCCCAATTCCAGCTCTTGTCGTCAAAGGAGACTCCCGACTTCTCGATCGCTTCCTGATCTCCGACCAGCGTCTGCATGAAAAAGGACATCGGAATCGAGGTAATCTCCCCCTCCGATCCGACCGGCTCGATAATGTTGTCGAAGTAATCTTCCTTGTGAAACGACGGGTCGCTCGCCATTGCCGCCCCCAAATCCGTCAATATGTTTTTGCCCGCATACCGGTCGGTCGGCAGCCAATCAACATCGATCAAATCGGGACCCTGGCCGGCCAAAAGCTGCGTGCTCGTCGTCTGCCGGAACTTTTCCAGTCCCAGTCCGTTCAGGTCTTCTTCACCTTTGGCGAGCGAATTCAGCTTGATGGTAATATTCGGATGAAGCGCTTCGTAGTTTTTGATGGCGGCGGCGAATTCTTCGTTGTACTGATAGGTTTGAAACACGATCGTTTTCGACTCTCCGTCGCTTGCGGGACTGGCGATGGCCGGCTCCGTAACGGCAGACGAGGAAGATGGCGAAGGGGCCGAGCCCTTTGTCGCCGGCGCGCTTGAGGCAGGCGTCTGACCTCCATCCCCTCCGCCGCTGCATGCGGCAAGCGAAATCGTTAACAGGCTGCCGGCAAGCAGCACCTGCGTCTTTCTCATGCAAGATCATCCTTTCGGTCCGTGGTTCGTCAACAGGGCCAGTATAACGGGGCCGAGTCAAGATCGAATGGAGCCGATGTCAAGATGGGATAAAGAAAAGCCGCCTGCCCTATGGCAAGCGGCTGCTTGAAAATGGTCTCAAGACGACGGAACCCGGCGCAGATCGAAGTGGAAAATAACCCCGTCCTTCGTGTTCGCCGCGCCGTAGGACGAACCGTGAAGCTCCAGAATGTTGCGGGCGATCGCCAGCCCCAGCCCTGTCCCTCCCTGGTCGCGGCGGCGGGAGGCTTCGCCCCGGTAAAACCGGTCCCACACCTTGTCCAGTTGATCGGGAGGGATCGGATCTCCTTTATTTTTCACGCAGACGAGCACCCTGTCCTCCTGCTCCTCGGCCATGACCGCGATCGTTCCTCCTTCGGGCGAATGCCGGATCGCGTTCGTCAGGAAATTCGCCAGCACCTGCTCGATCCGGTGGGGATTGCCTTCGGCGGTTACCGGCGCTAGCCGGGTCAGCAATTGAAGCTGCTTTTGCTTGAGCGGCAGCGCCAAAGAGTCGCACACCGCCATGACCAGCCGGTCTACTCGGAACGTCTCTTTTTTCAACGCGTACGTTCCGGATTCCAGCTTGGCCAGATCGAGCATGTCGACGACCAGAAGGTCCATCCTCTCCACTTCTTGATCCATCGCCTGGAAATAGTGATCCCGCTTATGGCTTGCGACGCCGTCCCGCAGAATCGAGATACAGCTCTTGAGCACGCTAAGCGGCGTCTTGAGCTCATGGGAAACCCCGGCGATGAATTCCTTCCGGGTGTTCTCCAACCGCTTCTCCATTTCGATGTCTTGCTCCAACTGCCGGATATGTCTCTGCAGCGAACCCGAGAGCGAGTTGATGTTGCGGGACAGCTCGCCGATCTCGTCCGCCGAGGAGGCCGGCAGCTCCGCCGTAAAATCGAGGGAAGCGAGCCGCTTGGTCGTCTGGTTGATCCGCAGCAGCGGTCTGGCGATCGTCCGGGCATAGTACGACGAAGCCAGAAGGACGAGCAGAACGGCGAATCCGATCACGTAACCGTAATAATCGCGGAGCATCCGGGCCGCTTCATCCACCGGCTGCAGCGACGACATCGCGAACAGATAGGCGGCGTGGCCGGAAGAGTCCGTCATCGGCAGAACGAAGAGCTTGTAGCGGATACCGCTCTGTTCAAGATCCGTCGTCTGCAGTCCTTGGGCCGGCGTTTCTCCTTCGCCCAACAGCAGGTTCGCCTGAAATTCATTGATTCGGGAAAGAAACAGCTCGTTCGCGTAAAGCAGTTGATCCGGCCCGGTTGAAGAAGGCAGATGTACGACGGTGACGACGGCTTTGAAGGTGACGTAGGGCGGATCGGTTTGCACGTTTACCGCGCCCGACTCCGCTTGCTGCGAATCCTCGTCCCGCTTTCGCTTGAGGTCTGCATCGTTCGCCCTGCCGCTTAAAACGTCGTTGGTCCAGGTTTGACCGCCTGCGCCGTTGATCATCTGAAGCTGAATCGGAATCAGTACGTCATCGCGCCGGAAGCCTTCGATAAGCAGCGAAGAACCCGCTTGAAGCGCAAAATCGGACGATGCCGCTTCCTCCGGAGCAACGAGATTCGTCAAAGGAACCCATAGGTTGCTCGTTTCCCCATCGTTCGTGTACGCCTTGACATAAATCCCGAAGCGATCCGCCGCAGCGATGCTGCCGTTGGCGTCCAGAACGGTTGCCCAAGCGTTGTGCCTGGTATAGAGCTCCTGCTCCAGCTGCCCGATCGTCTCGCTTCCGTCTCCCGATGCATAGTCCGACGCGTAAGCGCCAAGCGCCTGCTTGAGGTCGTTTACTTTTCGGCTGATGTAGAAGTCTTTGAAAAATAAAGTCTGCAGCGCATAAACCGCCGCCAAGATGATGGTGCACAGCGCCGCGGTCAGCAGAAACAGCTTCAGAACGAGCCGGCTTCTCATCGGCCGTCCCCGAATTTGTAGCCGATCCGGACGACCGTCGAGATAAGTCCGGCCTTATCGCCCAGCTTCGTTCGCAGGTTGCGGATATGCGTATTCAGCGTTCGGTCGTCCCCGTCGTATTCGTAGCCCCAGATGCGGGTGATGAACTGCTCGCGCGCGATCGCGATTCCGGGGTTTTGCATCAACAGGCCGAGAATTTCGAATTCGGTATGCGTCAGATCGACGGCCGTTCCGTCGACGGTTACCGTGCGGGACGGAAAATGAAGATGAATGCCGTGCGCCAGCAGCTCGTCTCCCGACCGCGGGGCGGACGAGGCTCGAGAGCGGCTCTCGAGCAGCCGCTTCGCCCGGGCGAGCAGAATCGGCGGGCTGTACGGCTTGACGACGTAATCGTCGGCTCCGAGCTCGAACCCGAGCAGCGTGTCGTCTTCGTCCGCGCGAGCCGTCAGCATCAGGATCGGAATATCCGAGTTTTTGCGAATGCGCCGGCAGACCGACCAGCCGTCCAGCCCCGGCAGCATGATGTCCAGTACGAGCAGATCGACGGTCTGCTCCTGGAACAGCGACAACGCAAGATGGCCGTCCCCGGCTTCCAGCACCCGGCAGCCTTCGTTCAGGAAATAGTCTTTGAGAATCTCCCGAAGAATCGGCTCGTCCTCCACGACCAATATCGTTGTTCCGCGCATGGCTCTCTCCCGTTCCGAATTTACCCCTATGATACGGCGTTCCGGGGTCTTTGGCAAACCGGACTCCGGGCGAGCAGTCGCGCTTTTATGAAGAATATGTCCAATTTTACCGTCTCGACGCCAAACGGTAGAGCGCAGCCGAGGTTCGATGTATGATTTCGGTAGATTTTACTAAAATTTGAGGAGCGATTAAAATGAAGAAAGGTTGGAGCAAAGCGGCTGCGGCGAGCTTGGCCGCGGCGGCCATCGTCATCGGGGCGTCCTCCGCGTTCGCCAATCCGGTCATGAACGAGAATCCGAAAGGAACGGGCGGCTACAGCATCACCCAGACCTACCTCAACTTCGACAATTACGGTTATATGGAGGGCGGCACTCCGATGGACAGCTGGAGGTTCTCGAATGACGGCGCCTCTTCCCATACGCTCGCCTTCAGCGTGGATACGGCGGGAGCGTCCGGCGGCTTTGTCCTTTACGACACGACCGTCAGCGGAACGAGCAGCTACGTCTTCGGCGCAAGCGGCATCTCTGCGGGCAGCCATACGTATTCTTTGACGCTGAGCCCTTACCACAGCTACACGCTCTACGTCCAGCCCACCGGTCCGAGCGCCTATTCGTACCACTTTACGCTGAGCTGAGGCGGCGCCCCCGCGGGCGACTCCGGCGGCGCCGGTCTCCCCGCGGGGCTTCCTGACCGATGCTTACTTCGGAGCGGCCATCTCCATCAGCTTGACGACCGTTTTCCAATTGCGGTCCGTTCCGCCCTTGAGCTTCCCAAGCTTCTGAGGCAGCTTGGAGTCGGTCATGCTGCGTCGGTACAGCTGATAAATCTCCCGCCCGTCGACGAAAAATTCATCCGAACCGATATCCAGATCGGGCAGCGCTTCGATCTGCTCCGGCGCGACCGCATTCGGGTAGAACAGGACGTGGATGCTCCACCCTTCCTCCAGCTCATCCGGAGAATACGGATTGACGCGGGCGATGGCGTCAAGTTCTTCTGCAGTGCGCAGAACGACCGGAACCGGGAAACCGAACTTTCCTTCGATCGCGCTCTCCATCGCCGTCCGCAGCGCCTCTTCGCGCTCGTCCGATTCGAACGCGAGATTGCCGCTCTGGATGTACGTCTGCACCCGGCGAAGGCCCATCTCTTCCAGCAGCTTCTTGAGCTCCGCCATCTTGATCTTGTGGTTGCCCCCGACGTTAATGCCCCTCAGCAGTCCGATGTATAGGGTCATAGACTCTTCTCCCTTGAATGGTTTGGGCCTATTATAGCAGACAAACATGCGAGGCCGCACTTGCCCGACCGGTCGTCCGTTGCCCCCCGCAACTTCGCCGAAGAAGGTCATCTGGCGACCTTCTTTCGCTTAATGCCGCGAAATTCTGCCTATGTAGGTCATTGGGTGACCTTCTTTCTCTCTTTGTCACGGAAGTCGGGTATGAAGCCGCCGCCTCAAGCTCCGGACTTCGGGGAGAAATCCCGCCTTCGTTCCTCTCCAATCGATCCGCTCCGATTGAACAACATTCTATTGACAAATAATTATTTTTGTGTTATAATAAAATATTTTGATATTTACATAGAACAATTCATTCTGCTATCCTATCCATGCGCGCAAATCGACTGCCGGCAGTCAACTAGCGGACAATCCGCAGCGAGGAGGATCAGGATGGCCGAAAACATCGCTCCGGGCATCGCCATGCTGGAAGTCGCAACCGTCATACTAGGACAGAAACAGGTTGTCCATCCCGTTCTGATCTGGGACAAGCAGGACGCCGTGCTGATCGACACCGGATTCCCCGGGCAGCGGCAAACGCTCGACGAGCAAATCTCCGGCGCAGTCGGACCGGAAGGGCCGGCGTTGACGCGAATTTTGATCTCCCATCAGGATATCGATCATATCGGTTCCTTGCCGGAGCTTATCTCAAGCCGGGCGGATCGACCGATCGAAGTATTCGCCTCGGAATTGGAGAAGCCGTATGTGGAAGGAGAGCGCAGGCTGCTCCGCCTGACCGCCGAAGCGATCGACCAAGCGATTCGCTCGCTTCCGGACAGCTTGCCGGAGGAGGCCAGGCTGAGGTTCCGCTACGCGCTGGAACACCCGCCTGCCGCTCCTGTCGATTCTCTGCTCGTCCCGGGAAGCGCGCTCCCATTCGGCGGCGGCATCGACGTGATCGCGACGCCGGGCCATACGCCCGGGCATATCAGCTTCTACCATCGCCCGAGCCAAACGCTTGTCGCAGGCGACGAGCTGACCGTCGCCAACGGACAATTGCAGGGGCCGGAGCATCTCCCCGCTCTCGACACGGAGACGGCCAAGCGATCGCTCGCGGCCTTGGCCGAATACGAGATCGCCGCCGTCGTCTGCTACCACGGCGGCTTGTACCGCGGCGACGCGAACCGCCGCATCGCCGAGCTGTTTCGCTGACAGTGAAGCTTGCACATAATGAAAGCGCCGGATGCCGCTGCCACATGCGGCTCCGGCGCTTTTCGCTCCGCTCGTCAGCGACCTGCCGCCCTTTAGCTCCCTTTCGTCGCCTTCCAAAACGCATAGACCAGAAAAACAACGATAGCCAAGTCCACCGCGACATATAAGCCGTTCAATACGAGAGCCGCCATCCACCCTTTTCTCTGCGCGGATCGCCCGGCCTCTTCGGTTCCCTCCGCCTGAAGCGGCCGTCGATACCCGCCCCAACTGCTCGCGAAGCTGCGCCAAGCGATAAAGCCCCACACGAGGCAGACGATGACGAAGAGGCTGTACATATCCACCAGATCGTAGAGCCGCGGCGTCTTCGTCGTCTTGAGCAGGCCGGCCAGCACCGCGAACCATGCCGCGCCTGCCGCATAAAGCGCCATGCCGATCCAACCGACGGTCAGATGCAGTTTATGCCGTTCCATCTCGTTCCCCTTTCCGGAGGGCAAGAATGTTTGTCCGAACTCCACGCAAGAATCTGTTTTTTATCAGTGTACCATCGGCCCAACGTCAGGTGAAGAACATTCCCCCCGGAAAAACAAAATCCGCCCCAAGATCGGAATCCCGATCCGGAGCGGATGGCGCCGGCGTTACGGCCGGCTTGCCGTTATTCCTGCCAAACTTTAACCTCGGACATCTTGCTGCCGTTGCGGAGCTCGTCCACATGCTCCATTCCCGAGGCGATTTTGCCGAATACCGTGTGCACGCCGTCCAAGTGCGGCTGCGGCTCGTACGTGATGTAGAACTGGCTCCCGCCCGTGTTCTTGCCGCGGTGCGCCATGGCGAGAACGCCGCGCTCATGCTTGTTCGGGTTGATCTCGCAGTCGATCTCGTAGCCGGGACCGCCGGTGCCGTTCCCGTTCGGGCAGCCGCCTTGGGCGACGAAGCCCGGAATGACGCGGTGAAAAGTGAGGCCGTTATAGAAGCCCGAGTTCGCCAGCTTCTCGAAGTTGGCGACCGTGTTCGGCGCATCCTGATCGAAAAATTCGATTTCGATGACGTTGCCGTTTTCCAGCGTGATCGTACCTTTTTTCATCTTGTTCCACCTCATCTGTTAGGTTCGGAAAGCGGACGTCTCCGGCTCGCGGCCAGGAAAAACCGCTTTGCGAAGCCGTTTACTTGGCCACCGCCGGCTTGCGCAGACGTTCCGGAATCAGGTCGTTGCCGACGATATTCTCGTAGGATTCGCGGGCGACGACCAGGTCGGCCTGTCCGTCTCTCGCGAACACGACCGCCGGACGGCGGATGCGATTGTAATTGCTGGCCATGGCATAATTGTACGCTCCCGTGCAGAAGACCGCAAGCAAGTCGCCGGATTCCACCGGAGGCAGCTTCAGGTCCCAGATCAGCATGTCGCCGCTCTCGCAGCATTTGCCGGCAACGGACACCAGCTCGGAAAGCGATTCGTTCGCGCGGTTCGCCAGCACCGCCTCGTACTTGGAGCCGTACAGCGCCGGGCGCGGGTTGTCGGTCATGCCGCCGTCCACCGCCACATATTTGCGCACGCCGGGAATGTCCTTGCTCGTGCCGACGGTGTAAAGCGTCGTGCCGGCGTCGCCGACGATGCTGCGTCCCGGCTCGACCCAAATTTCCGGCAGCGGGTAATCGGCAGCGGTGAACTGCGTAATGATCGCGTCGGTGATCGCTTTAACGTAAGTGGAGACCGGCAGCGGAGCGTCTCCTTCGACGTAGCGGATGCCGAAGCCGCCGCCCAGGTTGATGACCGGGAACGTGGCGCCGAGCTTCTCGCGCACTTCGATCGAGAAAGCCGCGACCTTCTCCACGGCCATGCGGAACCCTTCCACTTCGAAAATTTGCGAGCCGATGTGGGAGTGAACGCCCAGCAGCTTCAGCTGAGGCTGCGCCAGCGCCTGCTCGACCGCCTTGTAGGCGGTGCCGTTGCCGATGTCGAAGCCGAACTTGGAGTCCTGCTGGCCGGTCGAGATATAGTCATGCGTATGCGCCTCGACGCCGGGCGTGACCCGCAGCAGGACGTTGACTTTCTTGCCGTGCTCGGCGGCGATGGCGTTCAGCAGCGCCAGCTCCGTGAAGTTGTCCACGACGAAGCAGCCGATGCCGGCCGCAAGCGCCATTTCGATCTCTTCCGGCGTCTTGTTGTTGCCGTGGAAGTGAATGCGCTCCGCTGGGAAACCGGCCTGCAGCGCCGTGTACAGCTCGCCGTCGGAGACGACGTCCAGGCTCATGCCCTCTTCTTCGGCCACGCGGCACATTGCCATGACGCAGAAGGCCTTCGAAGCGTAAGCAACCTGGAAGCGCAGCCCCGTCTCGCGGAACGCCTGAACGTATTCCCGCGCGCGGCGGCGGACAAGCTCTTCGTCTACGATATAAAGCGGCGTGCCGAACTCCTTCGCCAGATCGACGACGTCGCAGCCTCCGATCTCCAGATGACCCTTGTCGTTAATTCGACTGGTTCCGTGTAGATACATCCCATCATTTCCCCTTTAATTAGCACGATTGATCCCAGTATATCCGAAACCGCCCGCAGGGGAAATGGAGAATTTACCGGAACATTTGCATTCGCCCGAGAGGCCGTCCCGAATCGCAAGCCGCTTTCCTTCGTTCAGGAAGGCTGTTTTTTGTTTTCCCTGGAGCGGTAAATGGACGGCCGGATTTTGCTGTTGGGCAGCGGTTGCCGCAGCAGAACGCTCAAGAGCGCCTTGCCGTTGAACGGAATGAACGGCCACATGTAAGGCGCGTTGAACGAACGGATCATGACCAGGCTGATCAGCGCGATCGTCGAGCAGACGACGAGCCCCGGCACGCCGAGCGCGAAGGCGGACAGCAGCAGGGCGAGCCGCACGATCCGGTTGGCCAGCCCCAGCTCGTAGCTCGGCGTCGCGAAAGTGCCGATGGCCGCCACGGCCATGTACAGGATGACCTCGTTGATGAACAAACCCGTCTTGACGGCAATGTCGCCGACCAGTATTGCGGACACGAGCGACATCGCCGTTACGAGCGGCGTCGGCGTATGGACGGCCGCCAGCCTCATCAGATCGACCCCGACCTCCACGAGCAGGAACTGGACGACCAGCGGCAAGTCTCCCGTGTCGTTCGCGCCCAGAAACCATAACCAATTCGGGCGAAGTCCCGTATTCTGGGCGAACAGATACCACATCGGCAGCAGGAACACGGACGTCAAGATGCCGAAAAAACGAACCCAGCGCAGATAAGTGCCGATGAGCGGATTTTGACGCTTCTCCTCCGCATGCTGGACCAGATCGAAGTACGTCGTCGGCAGCAGCATTACGCTCGGGGACGTGTCCACCATCAGCGTCACGCTTCCGTTAAGCAGGTGGGCGGAGACGACGTCCGGGCGCTCCGAATAGCGGACGAGCGGGAACGGGTTCCAGTTCGTCTTGACGGTCATCTCCTCGAGCTGTTTGTCGGCGAGCGGTATGCCGTCGATGTTGACCGCCTGCACCTTATCGCGCACGGACTCGATCAGTTCCGGATTGGCGATATCTTCGATATAGCCGAGCGCGATATCGGTTTGGGTGCGGGTGCCGACTCTCAAAATTTCGAAGCGAACGCGCTTGTCGCGCAGCCGCCGGCGCACCAGCGCGACGTTGAAAAGCAGCGTCTCCGTAAAGCCGTCCCGGCTGCCCCGGACGACCTTCTCCAGCTCCGGCTCCTCGGGCGAACGGGTCGGGAATTGCTTCATGTCGAGCAGAAGCACTTCCGTCTCCCCGTCCACGTAAAGGGCGGAGTTGCCCATCAAAACATTCTCGAGCATATTCTCGAAAGACGAGGTGCGGGTCACTTGAGCGATGGGCAGATCGTAAGCGAGAAAAGCGTTCAATGCGTATTCGTCATGGCGGACGGCCTCCGAATCGGCGTACGACAGCCGCTTGAGAAGCTCCGTCACTTCGACGCTCTGGATGAGCGTGCTCAGGAACAGCAGCCCGGCTTTGCGGCCGCCGAACGTCATTTGCCGCACTTGAACGTCGAAGCTTTCTTCATACCCGGCTTTCTTCCGAAGCTGTTCGATCCACTCCTCGATCCGCGGCGCGATCCGGTCGTTCGGATCTTCGGGCGGCTCCTCGCGGGCCGGCTGCACGTCGATCCGCTCGCGCTTCTCATCCCGTTTCGGCTCCAGCCGCTTTTTGCCGTCTTCTCTCATCTCGCTCCGAAGGAGCTCCTCGATCGGCTTCGGCCGGATCATGCCGGGAGCCGGATGCGCCTCCCGGCCGGGACCGTCGTCCCGGCTCCGGACGGATGCTTCTCCTTCCCGGTTCGTTTCCATACTGCCGTGATCGTTCCGTTCCATCCGTGATCCAACTCCTCTTCGTTCATTTCGCTTGGAGAACCAGCCAATCGACGAGCGAGCCCGCCACTTTGCCGAGCGCCATGGCGAGCAGCAGCGCGAATAAGTACGGTTTGAGTTTGAGACGCTTCGTCAGAATCGGAATGACGTTCAGCACTTCGGTCAGGGCGGCGGCCAGCATTCCGATGAATACCCCTGTGAAAATGGCGGGAGCGAGCAGTACGATCTTGGGGAGCGAAAGCCTCCAATCGAAAAAATCCGCGCAGTTGAAATAAATCGCGCCGCTCAGAAGCGCCGATTCGAACGCCCATGAGCGGCGATGGGCGCGGGTGAACTGCACGAGCCGGGGCACGATGTCCAGCACGATGAGCAGGGCGACGAACGCGCTGCCGACCGCAAAGCCCCCGGCCAGTCCCGCCACGAACACCATCAAGCCTCGCGCCGCTTCCGTCATCGCTTCCGCCTCCCGCTCGGCTCATGCTTTTTCCGGTATTCCTCGGTAATGACGTAATGGTTCACGTTCTCCTGGTACATGAACATCTCCACTTCGAGCGGATTCGGCTCGTCGTTCCATCTGCGGCCCAGCATCCGGTTGAAAAAAAGCAGCATCCCGAAGCCGATGCCGAGCGAATACGGAACCTGGAACAGCCATGGGTGCCAGTCCGGATTACCTGTCAGCAGACGGACGATCCGGCGCTGCACGTCGGGCATGTTCACGTCGGCGTGAAAATTGATGATCGCCATCCCCGAGCCGAAAAACAGCAGGACCCAGGCGAGTATGAAAAGCAGTCGGCGAGGTTTCACGAGCCCGCCTTCCGCCACTTCCACCAGAACGTGCGGCTCGCCGTACGTCTCGATCGCCACGTCCGGCGACACTTCCCGAATGATTCGGACAATGTGCAGCATATCGATGACGAGGAGATGCCCGTCCTCGGGACGGACCCGAAGCACCGGCAGCGGCAGCAGCCGCTGCTCCCATTCCGCGTCGGCGACGATTCGCGCCACGTCGGACATCCGAATCAGCGCATCGGGCGCAACGACGATTCTTCGGCGAAGCCGAATATAGACGGTCGCATCCATGACGAATCCCCCCTTTGCCGGCAGCCGGGATGCGCCAACGTTTCCTTTAGTATGAAGCAAAGCGCCGGAAAGATATCCCCAAACGCGACGTATTCCCCAAAAAAGCAAAAACCGCCCTGACGCGGAGGCTGTATCTCCTCCGGACGGCGGTCTTGCTTCGTGCTATTGCGCGATCTGCTCTTTGATGTTCTGCAATATCTTCTTTTCCAGCCGGCTGACCTGAACCTGCGAGATTCCTAGCCGGCTCGCTACCTCCGATTGCGTCTGGTCGCGGAAGTAGCGCAAATAGACGATCAATCTTTCACGCTCGCTTAAGCCCTGGATGGCCTGGGTCAGCGCCATCTTGTCGAACCATTTCTCCTGCGAATCGTCCGCAATCTGATCCATCAGCGTAATCGGATCGCCGTCGTTCTCGAACACCGTCTCGTGAATCGACGTCGGAGGCTTGTTCGCTTCCTGCGCGAACACGATTTCCTCGGGCGTGACGCCGAGCTGCTCGGCCACTTCCGAGATCGTCGGCTGACGTCCGAGCGTCTTGGACAGCTCGTCCTTCGCCTTCCGCACCCGGTTCGCCATCTCCTTCAGGGAGCGGCTTACCTTCAGCGTTCCGTCGTCCCTCAGGAACCGCTGAATCTCTCCTATAATCATCGGGACGGCGTAAGTCGAGAACTTGACGTCGTAACTTAGATCGAATTTGTCCACCGACTTCAGCAGACCGATACAGCCGATCTGGAACAAATCTTCGGCGTCGTAGCCCCTGCCGGAGAAACGCTGCACGACGGACCAGACCAGACGGATATTGCTTTGAACCAGCGTATCGCGCGCCGTGCTGTCACCGGATTGACTGAGCGCGATCAGGCGCTTCACTTCCGCGTCATCCAGGTATCCGGGCGGCGACGACGAGCGTTTCCATTCGATATCCATGCCTCCAACCCCTGCCGCGCGGTTTTAGTTGAACAGCGCCTTCTTGGACTCGATGCGCTTCTTCATCCGAAGCCTCGTCCCTCGGCTCGGTTCGCTCGTCACTTCAAGCTCGTCCATGAAGTTCTCGATAATCGTAAAGCCCATCCCGGAACGTTCCAATTCCGGACGGGAGGTGAACAGCGGCTGGCGGGCGAGGTCAATGTCCTCGATGCCCCGGCCTTCGTCGCTGACCATGATCGATACCGTATCTCCTACGATCTCTGCTTCCAGGGCCACGATCCCTTCCGGCGAATTCTCATAGCCGTGAATGATCGCGTTCGTGACCGCTTCGGACACAACCGTCTTGATGTCGTTAAGCTGCTCCAGCGTCGGGTCCAACTGCGAGACGAACGCCGCCACCGTCACCCGGGCGAAAGATTCGTTCTCCGAGCGGCTGGCAAACGACAGCTTCATGAAATTGCGTTCGCTCATGATACAACCTCCAGACTGGCCAACGCCGATCGTTCCGTCTCATAGAGAGACAGAATCTTGAACAACCCCGACAATTCGAACAGTCTCTTCACGCCGGTCTGCACGTCGCTGACGACCATTTTCCCGCCGCGGCTCTTGATCAGCTTGTAACGGCCGAGAATGACGCCGAGACCCGAGCTGTCCATGAATTGCAAATCTTTCAGACTCAGCACCACATGATCGCAGCGCCCCCGCAATATCGCGTCTTCCATCTTGAACCGAACGACATCCGCGGTATGATGATCCAATTCCCCTCTCAAGCGGACGACCAGCACGTTCCGATGCTGCTCCAGCTCCACCTGCAAACTCATGCGGATTCTCCTCCCATCGAGATCGGCCTATCCTCGCAGCCTCTTACCCTCACTCCTTTCTACGAATCCGGCACTCATTCCTGCCCTCCGACAAAAGTAGAAGCTACCCGCCTTCACGCGACAAAAAGCGCAAAGAGGCGGAAGACGCGCAGCGTCCAGCCCCCTTGCCCTTCTCATCCCGTTCTCGCCTATCCGTGCATGAACAGCTTGCCCGCCGAACGCTTCATCAGCGTCCACCAGCCCGCGCGTCCCACCGATGCCGGCGCTTCGATCGGAAATTCCGTCATGACCTCGTTGCCCCGGTAGACGATCAGCTTGCCGACCTGCTGGCCGGCCTTGACCGGCGCGGTCACCTTGTTATCGAGCAGAAGCTCGTGACGGATGTTGCCTTTGCCGTCGCCTTTGCGCACCAGCACGCTGTACGGATGCTTGGCGACGATCGGCAGCTTGGCCTGGCTGCCCTTCTCGATCGCGAGCGAACCGATGGCGTCGCCGGTCTTGTAGATCGGCACGTTCGTGAATTGGGCGAACGCGTAATCGAACAGCTTCGACACTTCCGCATTGCGCGTCTTCGTGTTCGGCTCGCCCATGACGACCGCGATCAGCCGGAGGTTGTCGCGCTTCGCCGTCGCCGACAAGCAGAACTTCGCCTCGCCGGTAAAACCGGTCTTCAGTCCGTCCGCCCCGTGATAGAACCGGACCATCTTGTTCGTGTTCACGAGCCAGAACGGCTTGGGCGAATCCTTGCGCAAATAGTCCTGGTATTTGCCGGTATACTGCGTGATCCTCTCGTGCTTGAGCAGTTCCCTCGACATGACGGCAATATCGTGCGCGGACGATACGTGCTCCGCCGCCGGAAGACCGTTGCAGTTGATGAACTTGGTGTTCTTCATGCCCAGCTGCTGCGCTTTGGCGTTCATCATCTTGACGAACTCATCTTCGCTGCCCGCCAGCTTCTCCGCGAGCGCGACCGAAGCGTCGTTGCCGGAAGCGAGCGCCACGCCTTTGAGCATGTCGTCCACCGTCATCTCTTCTCCGGGCTCGAGAAAAATTTGCGAACCGCCCATCGAAGCCGCGTATTCGCTCGTCTGCACTTTATCGGTGAGCTTCAGGCGTCCGTCATCAAGCGCCTCCATCACGAGCAGCATCGTCATGATCTTCGTAATGCTGGCCGGCGGAAGGGAAGCGTGGCTGTTCTTCTCGTAGATGACCGTCCCGCTGTCGGCGTCGATCAGAATGGCGGATCGGGCGTTCGCGGCCAGATCGGTCTGCGGCGCCGGCGCCTTGCCGGACGGAGCCGCCGGTTCCTTGGCCCACGCGGCGGAGGCCGATGCGGCCGTCAGCGCAGCGGTCAGCGTCCAAATCGCCAACGGACGAACCCATCTCCGAATGGTTGCATTGTGCATGATTGGCTGGTACCCCTTCCAGATGCCGGATTTGGCGTTGGTCTGTTCTTCCATCCAGTGTGCCCTTGCGCCGGATAAAATATTCGGACGTCCCCTCCCCGACTCTGCGTATCCTCCTTGCGATATTTTTTCGAAAATTTAGACTATTTTGCGATTTATTTAACACGAAACTTACACAGGATCTTCCTTTCATTAACATTTTCATGATAGGATTAATGAAAATAAATCATGAGAACCGGAGAGGAGCCTGCTTGTGAGAGAACCGAACGAACGTCTCGCGAATGTTGCCGCCGCTTATCTGCATAACGACGCGGAACGGGAACGCCTAGCCGGCGCGATCGCCGCGGGCGAACTAAAGGAAGCCGAGCATTCGCTGGTGGAGACGGCATGTGCGGAACAGCTTCGCGAACTGCGCCTCGAGATGGACTCCCTGTTGGATGAGCTTCGCCGGTTCCTCCGCTCCAAATCCTCACGGACCGGCGAACAGTTCGCCGCCTGATCTTGCTCGGAAATTTTTATGTGATAAAGACCACCAGGGCTCGCTAGCCTGGCGGTCTTGTCGTATTCTCGGTCGTGTTTACGTCGATATCCCGTTCCCTCAGGCTCCTGCTTCTTCGTTCTTTTTCCCGCTTTTCAACGAAATCCCTTTTGCTCAGGATGCTTATCCGTGCGTCAATTCTCCCCTTAACGCCGATATCCCGCTCGTTCAGGACTCCTGTCCGCACTTCTTATTCTCTTTACGACGAAATCCCGTTCGTTCAGGACTCCTGTCCGCACTTCTTATTCTCTTTACGACAAAATCCCGTTCGTTCAGGACTCCTGTCCGCACTTCTTATTCTCTTTACGACGAAATCCCGCTCGTTCAGGACGCTTGGACGCCCTTCTCGTTCTTTTTACGACGAAATCCCGTTCGCTCAGAATGCTTCTTCTGCGAAAATAGCCTTGCCAAATGAAAAGTTGAGCTGGTCGCAGCCTATTCTGCCGATTACACGGGTGATCATCAGAAAAGAGCAGGCCACGATACATTCCTGAGGGACGGGGATTTCGATAAAAAGAGAGAAAAGAGGTCGGAACGAGGGCGAATCCTGAGCGAAGGGAATTTCGAAGGAAAGGGATTTTACTCCGGAAAAAAGCAAGGAAGGCTGGAGGAGAGAACCGTTCTCTCCTCCAGCCAGCCAGCCAGCCGTCTGCGTTAAGCACTAATTGCGTCAGTAGCGAACTCCGTATTGGGTAACGACAGCATACAGAAGCGGAAGCGAGGCGGGCGGTTCGGCGGCGAGCCTGTACGTCGCGAGCAACCGGGACCTCGCCTCACCTGCCGAGGCGTCATCCGCGCGGGCGTGCAAATAGGCGAGCGTGCCGCCCCGCTGCACGAAATCCCCGCGCTTTGCCGCCAGCTCGATGCCGACCGCGTGATCGATCGCGTCGTCCTTGGCCGCGCGGCCGGCGCCGAGCCGCATGGCGGCGACGCCGACCGCTTCGGCGTCGATGCCGTGCACGTACCCGTCCGTCTCGGAGAGGACGGGAATCCGATTGGGCGCCGCCGGCAGCAGCTCGGGGCGCTCCGTGACGGCGGGATCGCCGCCCTGGGCCGCGATCATCGCCCCAAGCTTGCGCAGCGCGGCGCCCGACGCGAGCGCTTCAGCCAGCCGCGCGCGGGCGGACTCCGGGTCGGCCGCCCGGCGGCCGAGCACGAGCATGTGCGCGCCAAGCGCCAGGCACAGCTCGCGAAGGTCGTCCGGCCCTTCGCCGCGCAGCACCTCGATCGCTTCGAGGACTTCAAGCGCGTTGCCGACGAATCGGCCGAGAGGCTGGTCCATGTCGCTGATCGCCGCAACCGTCTCGCGCCCGACCTGCGTACCGATCGCGACCATCGCCTGGGCGAGCCGGATGGCATCTTCGGCCGTTTTCATGAACGCGCCGCTTCCATACTTGACGTCCAGCAGAATCGCATCCGCTCCCGCGGCGATCTTCTTGCTCATGACGGAGCTGGCGATCAGCGGAATCGAATCGACGGTGCCGGTGACGTCTCGCAGCGCGTACAGCTTCTTGTCCGCCGGAGCGATATTGCCGCTTTGTCCGATAACGGCGGCTCCGATCTCATTGACCTGAGCGAAGAAAGCTTCCCGGCTCAGCTCCGTCCGGAAGCCCGCGATCGACTCCAGCTTGTCGATCGTTCCGCCGGTATGTCCGAGTCCCCTCCCGCTCATCTTGGCGACCCGCACGCCGCAGGCGGCCACCAGCGGCGCCAGAATGAGCGTCGTCTTGTCGCCGACGCCGCCCGTGCTGTGCTTGTCCACTTTGACTCCGCGAATGGCGGAAAGGTCGACGACGTCTCCCGAATGAGCCATCGCCATCGTGAGCGCAGCCGTCTCCTCGTCGGACATTCCGGTGAAACAGACGGCCATCGCCCACGCGGCGGTCTGGTAATCGGGAATTTCTCCGGATACGATGCCGCTGATGATGGATCGGATTTCCGCCTCGGACAGTTCGCCGCCGGTTCTTTTTTTTCGTATCAAGTCAACCATTCGCATCCCGAGTTCCCTCCCCGTAACGGTTGCGTCTCGCCGCCGGCAGTCTAAAGCTTCGGAAGCAGCGCCAGCACGAGCGAGACGAACTGCGATTTGACCCGTTCCGTCGTCTCCATCACTTCCTCGTGCGAGAGCGGCTGGTCGAGAATACCTGACGCCATATTCGTAATGCAGGAGATTCCGACGACTTCCATTCCGCTGTGGCGGGCCACGATCACTTCCGGCACGGTGGACATGCCGACCGCGTCGGCGCCGAGCGCGCGCAGCATGCGAATCTCCGCCGGCGTCTCGTAGCTGGGCCCGAGCAGGCCGACGTAGACGCCTTCCTGCAGGGGCACGCCCAGCTCGGCAGCCGTCTCCTTGGCGACCTGGCGCAGGCGGCGGGAATAGGCTTCGGACATATCCGGGAACCGGACGCCGAGCGCATTGTCGTTAGGACCGACGAGCGGATTGCGGCCCGTCAGGTTGATATGATCGGAAATGAGCATCAGGTTGCCGGAGGCGAAGTCAAGATTGATGCCGCCCGCGGCGTTCGTCACGAGCAGCGCCTTCGCGCCCAGCTGCTTCATGACGCGTACCGGCAAAGCGGTCCGCTCCGGCTCATAGCCTTCGTACATGTGGAATCGTCCGCGCATCAGCGCAACGACCCGGCCCTGAAGGCGGCCGACGACGAGTTCGCCGGCATGCCCTTCCACCGTCGACACCGGAAAATGAGGGATGTCCGCATACGGAATCGTCACCGCCTCTTCCATCTCGTCCCCGATCACGCCCAAGCCGGAGCCGAGAATAAGCCCCAGCTCCGGCTGCAGCGGCGTAAGCGACGCGATATAGGCCGCCGCCTCTTCGATAATTTGCTTGCTAGCGTGTGCCAAGTCCGATCTCTCCCCATTCATGTTCTATTGAATCAAGCTTAGAAAGCTCGTGCCGTTCCCCGTTCCCTTCACCCCGAAGTTGTCGGCGATCGTCGCCGCCAAATCGGCGAACGTCGGGCGCACGCCGATCGAAGCCCCGCCGGCCATCGCCGGGCTGTAAGCGAGCAAGGGCACGTACTCCCGCGTATGGTCGGTTCCGGAATGCGTCGGATCGTTGCCGTGGTCGGCGGTTACGATGAGCAGATCGTCCGGGCCGAGACGTTCCGCCAGGCGAGGCAGCGCCTGATCGAACGCCTCAAGAGCGGCGGCATAGCCCGCCGGATCCCGCCGGTGCCCGTACAGCGAGTCGAAGTCGACCAGGTTGGTGAACAGCAGACCCTCGAACGGACGGCCCAGCTGCTCCAGCGTCACCTCGACGCCGTGGTCGTTGCTCTTCGTCGGAATGGCTCGCGTAATGCCTTCCCCGCTGAAAATGTCGTTGATCTTGCCGACCGCGACGACCTCGCGCCCGCTCTGCTTGAGCGCGGTAAGCACCGTCGGCTGCGGCGGCTTCAACGCGTAGTCGTGTCGATTCGGCGTGCGGACGAACGCGCCCGGCTTGCCGATGTAAGGACGGGCAATGACTCGTCCCACCGAGAACTCGTCCTTAAGCGTGAGACGCCGAGCCACCCGGCAGGCGTCGTAAAGCTCCTCGAGCGGAATGACCTCTTCGTGTGCCGCGATCTGAAACACGCTGTCGGCGGACGTATAGACGATCCAGGAACCGCTTCTCATCTGTTCTTCGCCGAGCTCGTCCAAAATCGCCGTACCCGAAGCCGGCTTGTTGCCGATGGAGCTCCGTCCGGTCTCCGTCTCGAACGCCTTCAGCAGTTCGTCGGGAAAACCGTTCGGGAACGTCCGGAACGGAGTCGTTAGCTTCAGTCCCATCAGTTCCCAATGGCCGGTCATCGTGTCTTTGCCTGCCGACACCTCGGCCATCTTGCCGTAGCGGGCAAGCGGGACCGGCTCTTCCTTCCAGTCGCCGAGCGGCGCGATGTTGCCGAGTCCCCACTGCCGCAAATTCGGCAGTGACAGACCCGGCACGCTCGACAGAATGTGTCCGAGCGTGTGCGAGCCCGCGTCTCCATAACGCGCGGCGTCGGGCAACTCCCCGATGCCGACGCTGTCCAGAACGATGACGGCGATGCGACGATAAGCCATGTTGGTCTCCAGCCCCCTATTCCTTCTCGCGCGCTCGCGGATGCGCCCGATCGTAGACTTCCTTCAGCCGACGCTTTTCCGTCGGCTGATAGGCCTGCGTGCTGGCGGCCGCCGCATGGCCGAGCATCTCCTGGACGGAGCGGAGATCCGCTCCGCCCGACAGCAGATGCGCGGCGAACGACCGGCGCAGCGTATGCGGCGTCATCGTCTCGTCCACTCCGGCTTCCCGCGCGAGTTCCTTGATTTTTTTCCAACAGCCTTGCCTTGTCATTCTTGTGCCCAGATGGCCGAGGAACAGCGCCGGATCGGGCTTGTCCTCCCGGGTTAGGCAGGGTCTCGCTTCCTGTATGTATTTTATCACCCATTCGACGCAGAAGGAACCGATCGGCACCATCCGCTCCTTGCCGCCCGGACCGACGCAGACAATGAGACCAAGCTCTGTCCGGACATGCTCCAGATCGAGCGCCAGCAGCTCGGATACCCGGAGTCCCGAAGCATACAGCACCTCCAGCATCGTCCGGTCTCGAACGCCCGATGGCGTATCGGTATTCGGCGATTCCAGCAGTTTGCGGATATCGTCCTCGGACATTGCCCGCTGAGGCTTGCGTTCAGGCTTGGGCGCCTCCAACCGGCTCGACGGGTCGTGCAGAATCAACCGGTCGTCCTGCAAATAGCGGAAAAATGCGCGGATCGAAGCCCGGCGGCGCAGCACGGTGGCGTTCGAGCGCGATTGGCTGCGGATTTTCCGCAAATAGGCGGTCAAGTGCTGCGGCTGCACCCGCTGCGGGTCCGTGATTCCGAGCCGCTCCAGTTCCGCGAGAACGTCTTCCAAGTCCCGGCGATAACCGTCCAGCGAATTCGCGGCAAGCCCCCGGTCGTCGCGCAAATGCCGCATAAAATCCGGCAACAACTCTTTCATGGCGGCTCTCCCATCTCTACGTTCGTTGCGTTGGAACGGTTCGTCTATAAGGTTCCACGCGTTCGCCGCCGAATCCTTTATTTTATTCGCCCAGCCACCAGAACAGCTTCAGCCGATCGCCAATCTCGGACGGAGGAAGCCGTTCCCCTTCTCCCGCCTGAAATACCTTGGCGGCGTTGCCTTCCGGAATTTTGTACGGATCGAGCGGCGAGAGCAAGCCGGCCATCCACCCGAACACGTGATGAACGCCGACAGTCAGCCCGAGGAACAGAAGCGTGAACTGCAGCCTTTCCCACCATTTTCCTTTTCCGTCTCCCATGGCGATCCCCCCGTCCGCATAACGCCGATACCCCACCTTATGCGGACAAGGAGTCGTTCATGCAGGCCGCGAAACGCATCCGGTTCGCCCTATAGCTAATTTGTTGTATCGTTAAGCTTCATCCTGGCGATGAATTCGGCGCAGCAGCTCCATCATCTGTCCGTGAACGTTCGCGGCTTCTTCAGCCGTGACGCCGGCTTGGACGAACAGCTTCTCCGGAATCGCGCAAGCCTGCCGCTTGAGCGATCTGCCCTGAGGAGTCAGCTCGATCCGCACGTTCCGCTCATCCTCGGGATCTCGGGTTCTTGTCAGGTAACCGGAGGTTTCCAGTTTTTTGAGCAGCGGGGTCAGCGTTCCCGAATCCAAATACAGACGGCGGCCGAGCTCTTTCACCGTAACGCCGTCCTTCTCCCATAGCGCCAGCAGCGCAATATATTGCGTATACGTCAGGCCGAGAGGCTGAAGCAGCGGATGGTAAAGCTTCGTAATCTCCCGGGCGCAGGCGTACACGGCAAAACAGATTTGATTGTCCAGCTTCAGCAAATCTTCGTCGTCCATGAGGTCCTCCTCTTGACAACCAAATTAAATTTTATACAATTTAATTGTATCATATGAGAAACGGGAGGGAAATATCGTGAGCCTATACGACATCGAAGTAAGCGACATTCGCGGTCAGAAGCAGTCGATGGCGGACTATCGCGGCCGCGTTCTCCTTATCGTCAACACGGCCACCCAATGCGGCTTCGCTCCCCAGTTCAAAGGGCTGCAGAAGCTGCACGAACAGTATGCGGACCAAGGACTGTCCGTACTCGGCTTTCCCAGCAACCAGTTCGCTCGCCAAGAGCCCGGCAACAACGACGAGATCCTGGCGGCATGCGAGCTGAATCATGGCGTCTCCTTTCCGCTCTTCGCCAAGATCGACGTCAAGGGACCCGGCGCCCACCCGCTGTACCGGCATTTGACGAATGTCAAACGCGGCTTTCTCGGATCGAAAACGATCAAGTGGAACTTCACCAAATTTCTCGTCGACCGCGATGGCCGCGTCGTCAAGCGTTTCCCGCCGACCGCCACTCCCGAGCGGATCGAAAGCTCGATCCGTACGCTGCTTTAAACGTTCGGCGCACGGATCCATCGCTTTTGCCGGCCGCAGACCAAGAAAGGGATGCCTTGAGCTCGAACGCGCGAGCTTTCAGGCATCCCTTTTCATTAATAATCTCAGGCGTTCCCGTTCCGGTCCTCGCCGCCGGCTTCCGCCGCTTTGGCATTGCATTTGGCGCAGATGCCCTGGAAGTCCAACCTGTGGTCGAGAACGGTAAAGCCGTATTCCCGCTCCAGCTTCTCCTCCAGCGGAATCAGCCAATCTTCCATGATCTCGGACACCTGACCGCATTGGACGCAGATCAGATGGTGGTGATGATGCTTGTTGCTCTCCGTCCGAAGGTCGTACCGCGCCACGCCGTCGCCGAAATTCAGCTTCTCGACGACATGCATCTCGCTGAGAAGCTCCAACGTCCGGTACACGGTAGCGAGTCCGATCTCCGGCGCGATGTCCTTCACCAGCATGAAGACGTCTTCCGCGCTTAAGTGATCCTCTTCGTTCTCCAGCAGCACCCGGAGAGTCGCCTCCCGCTGCGGGGTCAGCTTGTAGCCCTGGGATTGAAGCTGCTGCTTGATTTTCTCGATTCGGGCTTCCATCGTTCTCCCCCTCCGGCCGCACGGCGCACTTGGTTCCATTATAGGGGGAGGCCGTTTGGGAAGTCAAACGGGAAAACGCGAAGATCCGGGCGGATTCGACTCTAGAAGCGCCGGTCCGAGGCTTATGCGACTCCAGGGGCAACCCGCTGCAGCAGAAAAGGAGTGATGTAAGCTTCGAACATCGCCGCCGCGCCCAGCATCAGCAGCATGACGACGGCGACGGTCGTATGGGCGAGGAAAGGCGGAAGCAGCTTGCCTTTGCGCAGGTACAACCGTTCGCGGAATACGTAGTGGGCGAAGCGAGCTGCCGATACGCTGGCGATCGACAGTGCCGGCACGATGAGCACGTTCTGGGGAACGAGGGCGACGATCGACACGGCCACTCCCTTCCACGCCAGCTCGCGGACGATCAGGCCGATCGCGAAGCCGAGCAGTACGCCTTTAAGAAAATCGAGGGCAAGCACGAACGGCAGCCCGACGACCGTTAAGCCAAGCAGCCAGATCAGGCCTAGCCACTTCGCATACAGCCAAAAGCGTTCCTTGAACGCTTCCCCGGCGTCCAGCTGGGCCGGATGCCCGAAGGTCGTCCAATAGCCTTTGAGCTCGTCCGCCAAATTTTGCTGCTGGTCGAGCGTCAGGGCGTTGACGAGCAGCGCGCCGAACACCGCGCCGGAGAACAGCAGCACGCCGATGAACAAATAGAGGTTGAAATGGTTGCGGGCCGACAGATTCCAGGGGCGTACGTTCACGGCGGGTGCCTCCTTGTCCGTTACCGAATCAAGGTATGTGTATGTCGGACAAGGCCCGATTATGCCCGACGCCCGCCAGCCGAAACCGCGATCGCCCCGTATTTCCCGCCGCTTCCCGGCTCGAACGAGAGCGTTCCCTCGCGCGCTGCCATGATCAGCTCCGCGAGCCTTGTTCCCGCCGCTCGCTCCAGTTCGCCGGGCGACGCCCGGTGGAGCACGTTCATCTCCGTTCCGAGCTCGGCGAGCAGCTTCTCCCGCATTTTCGGACCGACGCCGGGGAAGAACGACAGCGGCACCTGCCCGCGGTACGGAGGCCGGCCGGCGACGGCCGCTTCCGGATCGTTGCGATCGGTCAGCTCTCCGACGCGGCCGGAGACGCCGCGTACGATCCGGGCGCTGCCGCAATGAGGGCAGACGTCGGCCGTCTCGCTGCCGACCGGCGTCTTGCAAGCGGCGCAATAAGTGGTATGGTATTTGCCCAGCTGAGGATGAAGTCCAATGTTGGCCGCGATGCCTCTGCCGCCTTCGCCTCTCAGCGCCCGCACCCACTCTTCGAACGTCGGTTCGGCCAACCGCAGCTCGTTGCATTCTCTGCCGATCATACCGGTCGAATGGGCGTCCGAATTGGTCAAGAACGGGAAGCTGTCGAGCTGGCTCAGACCCGACGCCATCTCGGTGTCGGCGCTCAAGCCAAGTTCCACCGCCGCGACGCCGGCCGGGTCCAGCCGATCCGCGACTCGATCGGCGGAACAGCCTAGCAGCCCCCGATGCGGGGTGAAAATATGCGCGGGGACGAGAACGCCCCCGCGCGCCAGCAGCTCCCGCTGCACTTCACCGGCCGTCGCGCGGATCCGCTGGGAGCTGAGCCGAACGTTCTTCATGCGCGGCATCATCCATGCCGTCCAGCCCCGCATCGCATCGATTGTCGGCAAGTAGGCGAGCAGATGGAACGGCCCGCCGCCCGGTTCCATCACCTCCAGCTCGCACCCGAGCAGAATGACGGTGTTGCGGTAGCGAATTCCGCCTCCTGCCGCCTCTTCCATCTCGCCCGACTCAAGGCAGGCCGCGATGTCTTCCTGAACGGCGGGCGAGTGGCAGTCGATAACTCCGACCAGCTCGACGCCCTTGCGTTCCGACGCTTCGCGGGCGATCGAGCGGAACGTCAAGTTCCGGCTGGCGCTGATCTTTACCGCTTCTCCCCGATCGCTGCTGCCGATATGCACATGCAGATCGGCAAAAACGGTCCGCAGGCTCGTCATGCCCGCCACTGTCCCGTCAGTGTTCGATTCCGCCATAAGCTGACGGCCAGCACCGTCTTGGCGTCGAAGATTTTGCCCGAAGCCAGATAATCGTCGGCCTGCTCCGCCGTGATCGCCTCGCACGTCAGAAACTCTTCGTCGTCCAGACGGACTTCCCCGCGCTCCAAATCCTCGGCCAGATACAGATGGATTACCTCGTCGGCAAATCCGGGCGAAGTCGAGAACGAGCGAAGATGCCGGATCGTGCGCGCTCGGTATCCCGTCTCCTCCTCCAGTTCCCGTCCGGCCGCTTCCATCGGGTCCTCGCCCGGTTCCAGCTTGCCGGCCGGAATCTCCACTTGCGCGCGTTCGAGCGCCTTGCGGAACTGCTCGACGACGAGCATGCGGTCCTCCAGCATGGCGATGACGGCGACCGCTCCCGGATGCTTGACGATCTCGCGCGTGGCCGTCTCCCCGTCGGGCAGCTTGACCGTATCGACCTGCAGCGAGATGATGCGGCCGCCATATATGGGCTGCGAAGACACCGTCTCTTCATAGAACGGATGCTTCGTCGCGTCGGATTCACTCATTTTTCCAATCCCTCCTGTCATGAAAAAGCCGTTCGGCTCATAGGTAAACGATATAGGCTTGTCCGGAGGAAAGCAAGCGATACGGGCGGCGGAAAGAGGAGGAAAAACGGATGCTCAAGCGGTACGTCGCGGAAAATCGGCTTCAGTGGGTAGGAAAAGCGTGGGAAATTCGGTACGCGCTCAGGCAGGAGCAAAAACAAAGAGGCGGGGAAGCGCGTCTCAAAGACTTGCTCCCCGCCGGACAGATTGTCTCCAAGCGTCGGTCCTGAACGAATGGCAACGGACGGCTAATCGGCCAAATCTTGCGGATTCAACCGGATCGAAGCGGTCTGCGGCGTCGTCGGCAGCCGGCTTCCGCCCTTCGGCTCAATTGTGAGCAAGAGCGCCTTCCACAGCTCCGGCCGAACGTTGCGCGAGTAAAGATGGGCTTGATTCTGATGAAATTGAAGCAGTCCCAGGTTCGCATTGCCCCCGTCGGATTGCGCCCATGCCTGGACGTCCAGCGAATCGGAAGGAAGCATGCCTTCGAGCAGCAGGAACATCTCGTGCGTCCGCACGTTGATCCATACCGTCTCCTTTGTATCCGCCGACGTGCCCGGGGAGCCGCGGTCCAGCTTGTAGACGACCGTATCGGGCCGGCTCATGACGGCCGCGCCGTTCGGCTCGTGCAGTTCGGCGTAGCGCTCCGGGCTGACCGTCCCCGACTCTCCCCCGCTCCGGTTGACAAGCAGTAGCCCGGCAAACAAGACGAGGGCGACGCCGGTCCCGGCTAGGGTAAGCCAGGCTGGTCGCTGAGCGGCCGCGCGCCATCTCGCCGACCATTTGCGGCCGATGCCGTACCAGACGACCGCGGTGCGCAGACGGCGCTTCAGGCGGCTTGTTGCAGACGGGGGCGGATATGCCTTTTCCGTTGTCCGCATATCCGTTAGTTCAGAGCGCGGCGTGGAATGGAGCCGCAAATGCGTCCAACCGTTGTCTCCTTCCGTTTCCCCGTATATCCCGGTCGTTCGATTATCTCCGCTAACGGGCCCGCCGCCCAGCAACATCTCCCATTGCCGAGAACATGCCTCGCATGCGGAACACGTGTCCCGGTGGCGGCGAAGCAGCGCCATTTCTTCGGGATCCAGCTTTCCCGCGTGCCAATCGATCCATTTCTCTTCGGCTACGCCGCAGGGCTCATTCCGCATGTCCGCCATCTCCTTCCGGCTCGCCCCAACCCAACTGGGCCATGGCTCTCCTCAGATGATGAAGGCCGTAGCGCACCCGCGACTTGACCGTGCCGAGCGGAACCTGCCAGTCTTCCGCGAGCTCGCGCTGGGTCCGCGAAGAGAAGTAGGCGGCGGCCAGCGTCTCCCGCTGCGGATTGGAGAGGGTCTGCATCGCGCCGCGGAGCGCCTCCCTCTCCATCCGAGCGACAACCGTCTCTTCCGGCAGCGGCAGGCCTCGGCGGCCGGCTTCGCGCTCCGGCTCGGCGTCCTCGCGAAGCACGATCTTGCTCCGTTTGCGCAGCCGGTCCAGACAGCGGCTCTTCAATTGAATCGCGAGCCAAGCTTCGACCGAACCGCGAACGGCATCGTAACGTTCCGGATGACGGATCACCGCCAGCAGCACGTCGTGGCAGGCGTCTTCCGCCTCCATCCGGTCCTCCAGCATTCGGCAGGCGAGCGGCATCAGCCAGGCGACCGCCCGTTCATAGAAGCGGTCGAACGCTTCCGTCGAGCCTTCGCCGATCTCCTGGAGCCACTTCGCCATGTCTTCGTTATGGTTTCGGGCCATCGCATGCATGAAGTTCCCCCGCTTTGAGCTTTTGTACCCTATACATAACAGAAAATTTCGCTCGCGAACACACCTCCGATCGGTTTTTTAAGTTCCTTTAAGGTTGCTTTAAGCTAACTTTTATCTGAAATTTCGACTCTGCGACAAATCCGCCTTCCATCCCGGCGCGTAGTCCGGATGAAACCTAATTACTCGCCTCGGGAGGGGTCCTCAGTCATGTTGAAGATCTGGAAAAGTAGTTTGGCATCCATTGCCGCATTGATGCTGACCGTGAGTTTTATCGCCTTCTCGGCGCCCGCATCCGCCGCAGGCGGCGTCGAGCTGTACACGCCGTATACGAACCTGTCGGCGGCGCCGGGCGAATCGCTTTCCTACGATGTCGATCTGATCAACAACAGCAGCTCGATCCAGACCGTCGACTTAAGCTACAGCGGGCTGAGCTCGGATTGGAAAACGGATCTGACGGCCGGAGGCCATCCGATCCACGAGATTTCGATCAAGCCGAACGATACGCAGACGGTCAACGTCAGCGTACAAGTGCCGTTCGAGGTTAGCAAAGGCAATTACAAGCTCGTTTTGAACGCCGGCTCGTTCGGAGCGCTCGGGCTGAAGATCAACATCTCCGAGCAAGGCACCTACAAGACCGAGCTGACGGCGGAACAGCCGAATATGCAGGGCCACAGCGACTCCACGTTCACGTATAACCTGACGCTTGCCAACCGGACGGCGAGCAAGCAGCAGTATGCGCTGGCCGCCGAAGCGCCGGCTGGTTGGGACGCCAAGTTCTCGGCGAACGGCAACGACGTCACCGCCGTCGACATCGATCCGAACGCGACGCAGGCGATTACGCTGACGCTGACGCCCGCCGACAAAGCTGCCGCTCAAACGTATCAAATCCCTGTACACGCTTCCAACAGCAACACTTCCGCCGACGCTACGATGGAAGCCGTTATCACCGGAACGTACGGCATTAACCTGACGACGAGCGACCAAGTGCTCAGCGCCAACGTTACCGCCGGAGGAACGCGCACCGTCGAGATGGTCGTGCAAAACACGGGCACGGCGGACCTGACCAATGTCAGCCTGACGTCCACCGCGCCGACCGATTGGGAAGTAACGTTCGAGCCGAAGACGATTACCTCGATCAAGCCCGGAGAGTCGAAGCCGGTAACGGCCACGATCAAGTCGTCCAGCAAGGCTCTGTCCGGCGACTATGTCGTCGGCGTGACCGCCCAAGCGGCGGAGAAGTCGGCCGACGCGGCGCTGCGCGTGACGGTCAAGACGTCGGTATTCTGGGGCTGGATCGGCGTGCTGATCATCGCGGCCGTGCTCGCCGGCATCTACTTCCTCTTCCGCAAATACGGGAGGCGTTAAGCCATGGAACAAGCGGTTATCGAATTAAACGGTCTGACCAAGCGGTACGGGGAGTTCACGGCGGTCTCGGGTTTGAACCTGTCGATTCGAGCCGGCGAAATCTTCGGCCTGCTGGGTCCGAACGGAGCGGGCAAGACAACCACGATCCTGATGATGCTCGGCCTGACGGAACCGTCGGCCGGCACGGCGACCGTCTGCGGCATCGACGCGACGCGCAACCCGATGCAGGTCAAACGCCGGGTCGGGTACATGCCGGACGACGTCGGTTTTTACGAGGACCGCACGGGGCTCGACAACCTCGTGTATACTGCCCGCCTCAACCGCATTCCCGCGAAGGAAGCGCGAGTGCGGGCGGAGCAGATGCTGGAAAAAGTCGGGCTGTCGGAGGCTGCACATAAAAAAACCGGCGCCTATTCGCGCGGGATGCGGCAGCGCCTCGGCCTCGCCGACGTGCTGATCAAGCAGCCGGAAGTGATCATCCTCGACGAACCGACGCTCGGCATCGACCCGGAAGGCGTGCGCGAGCTACTGACGCTCATCCGGGACCTTAGCCGCAACGAAGGGCTCACCGTTCTGCTGTCCTCGCACCATCTGCACCAGGTGCAGCAAATTTGCGATCGCGTCGGCCTGTTCGTCGGCGGCAAGCTGATCGCCTCCGGCGACCTGGACGCGCTGTCCCGCGAGCTCGACGGCGGCCCGACCCGCCTGGTCGAAGCCGACATCCGCGGCTGGACCCCGGAGCTGACGGACGCGATTGCCGCCATCGAGCACGTGTCCGGCGTCACTTCCGGAGACGCCGACGCTCTAGACAACGCGGCTGCCGGCGACGCGGGCAGCGTCACGGTCCGCGTCGCCGGAACCGCGGACTTCACGCCGCAGCTCGCATCCGTCATCGTCGGCAGCGGCGCGGAGCTGCTGGGTCTAAGACCGATGCGTTACGGTCTGGACGAAATTTATCATCGCTACTTCGAAGGAGGGGACAGCCGTGACCGCGTTCATTGAAAAACTGCGCCGCCCGGCACGCGAAACGTCGGCCTCCGGCGTCGAAAGAACGCCCTCTCCGTTCTGGGTCATGGTCCAGAAGGAATTCGGAGATCACATTCGCAGCTGGCGGTTCGTCATTCTGCTGGCGATCGTAACGCTCGCTTGCGCAGGTTCCATCTATGCCTCCATCACGGCGCTTAAGAACGGGCAGTCGACGGAAGGCGGCACCGATACCTCGTTCCTTTTCCTGAAAATGTTCACCGAATCGGACGGTTCGCTGCCCAACTTCCTGACGTTCCTGTCGTTCCTCGCGCCGCTGATCGGCATTGCGATCGGCTTCGACTCGGTCAATTCCGAACGCAACAAAGGCACGCTCAGCCGCATCATGTCGCAGCCGGTCTACCGCGACGACTTCCTGAACGCCAAATTCGTCGCCGGGCTGCTGCTGATCGCCGTCGTGGTGTTCGCTCTCGGCTTCCTGGTCATGGGAATGGGGCTGTTCACGATCGGCTACCCGCCGACGCCGGAAGAGTTCTGGCGCGTATTCGTCACGCTGATCATTACGACCATCTACGTCGGCCTCTGGCTCAATCTGGCGCTGCTGTTCTCCGTTCGCTTCCGCCAATCGGCAACGTCGGCGCTCAGCGGCATCGCGGTCTGGATCTTTTTCCTCGTGTTCTACGGCATGATCGTCAACCTGATCGGCAACGTCACCGCACCCAGCGATCCGTCGAACGCCGCCGCGGTGATCAACCAGCAGGACTGGCTCATGCTGCTGAACCGGATCTCCCCCGCCTATCTGTTCCAGGAAGCCGCCTCGACGCTCCTGCTTCCGGATACGCGGACACTCAATCCGTTCATCACGCAGGACCAGGCTTACCTCGCGATCAATGCGCCGCTGTCGTTCGGACAGAGCCTGCTGCTCGTCTGGCCGCAAGTCGTCGCGATCATCGCCGAGACGGCGCTTTCGTTCGCCGCATCCTACGTCGCGTTCATGCGGCAGGAGATCCGCTCTCGCTCCTGATTTCCTTGAACGTCCTTCCCCGCCCGGCTGCAAATGGCCGGGCTTTTTCTATTCATGCGGGCGTTTGTTCTTTTTCTTCTTTTCATCCATATCCCGTTCGCTCAGGGCTGGGCCTCCTCCCCTCTTATTCCGCCTTTCAATCGATATCCCTCTCGCTCAGGCGAAGTGCTATTTGCCTCTTTTCGTCCAAATCCCGTTCACTCAGGAGCCCTACAATCCTTACATTTTTCATTAACTAAATGGAAATTTTTATTGATATAAGAACGTATGTTTGGTAAAATGAGAACAAGAACAAATATTCGCATTCGAGGTGGATGGAATGTTCGTTGGATCTATCGATAACGACCGGCTGCGCAGTCTCCTCGATAGTGAAGAAGCCTGCGTCCAAGCTTTGTACGACGCCAAATGGCCGGACGGCTACCGCTGCCCGCGCTGCGAACATCCTCACGCCTATGTAATCTCCACCAGAAGATTCCCCCTTTTTGAATGCCGCAATTGCAAAAAACAAACTTCGCTTATCGTCGATACTGTTTTTCAGGGGACGCGGACGCCTTTGCATTTATGGTTTCAAGCCATTTACCTTCACAGCCGCCCCGAAGGAATTAACGCGCTTCGACTTGCCGAGACGATCGGCGTTACTTATAAAACAAGCTGGTTGATCTGCCATAAACTGCGTACGGCGATGAGCCATGCTGAAGCCAGCCGGTTGCTGGAAGGCCTCGTTCGCGTGACCGACACGACGATTTATTATCGGCTCGCGGGGATTTCGAACTGGCAGCCTCAGGAACAATCGGTGCTGATCGCCGCTTCTGCCGGAGAGATCGGTTATTTGGAACGAATTAAGATCGAGAGACAGGACAAAAACTTGTTGAAAAACCGTTTAACCTCGCCTTCTGCCGCTTCTTTTGTGCTTCGGCACGTAGCGCCGGAAGCGTGGAACGACTTGACGATCACCCGCCGGCGTAAAGAACACGACCGCGCGTTATTGTCCGTCGGCGAAGCGTTGGACAATTGGCTGGCTTGGTTGTTTCGCGGCGTCGGACCTAAGCATTTGCAGGCGTATATCACCCATTTTTGCTATTGGTGGAACGAGAGAAACCGATCGATGTTCGAAGATTTGTTGAAATGGTGCGCAGCGACCCCGCGGACAACGTATCGGGAATTGACAGGCCGCGCAGCTGGTCGATCGAGCCGACCTGTCCGGTCCGCGAATCCGGCATCGAGAGTAGTTGCCGGGTAATTTGGGGCACGAAGCGCAAACTTATGCTGCGCGCAGCAGGACTACACGCAATATAGCAGTAGATCACACCTTAGAGCTTGTGCCTGTCCGAGCGCTCCTGAGCGAACGGGATTTCCAAGTAAAGATCCGAGAGGGTTCGATGGTGCAAGCTTTCTGAGCGAGCGGGATATCGGTAAAAAGAGGATTTGGGAACAGGTTCGAGGCAGGGATGCCGGATTGAAGTACAGAGCTAAAAAGCAAAGCTGAAAAAGCGGAGTTGAGAAGCAGAGGCCCTTCCTGAGCGATAGGGATATCGGCAAAAAGAGAGGGTATGAATGAGCTTACAGGGCACGGCAAATGGGATTACCCAAACTCGAAAGAAACCTCGGTCCTCGGGCATGAAAGCCGAGGTCCGAGGGCGCTTTTCGCTTAGCGACGGCCCGTGAATTAAGAAATGAGGGAGGCGCCATTTGAGGACAGCTCGTAAATCCGAGCTTCGTGAGGGCGAAGGTCCGCGGGAAGTGGTTCTTCGCCGCGGTTGGACGTATAGTTGCTCAGCAGCAGGCGGGCCTTGGCGCCGAGCAGCCGCGCCGGCCATTCGAGCGCTGACGGATCGTCCGAGTGATTCAGCATGACAAGCCAGACGACATCGCCAAGCGTGCGGGTGTAGACGTACAGATACTCATCGCCCTTCCATTCCGGCAGTTCAGCGAAGTCTCCGTATACCATGACCGGGTTATTTTTGCGAAGACGGATCAGTTCTTGGTAGTAACGGTATACGGAATCCGAGGCCGCGCGGTCTTTCGCCGCGTTGATCTCAATGTAGTTGGGGTTAACGCGAATCCAAGGCCGGCCGGACGTGAAGCCCGCGTTCGGAGAGTCGTCCCACTGCATCGGCGTTCGGGAGTTGTCGCGGCTGAGCGGCTGCAGCCGGGTCAGTGTCCGAACCGGATCGCACCCGCGGGCAACGGCTTCGGCGTAGCGGTTCTTCATTGCGATATCGTCATAGTCATCGATGGAATCGAAGCGCACGCCGGTCATGCCGATCTCTTCGCCTTGGTAAATATAAGGAATGCCCGGCAGCGTGTGCAGCATTGTCGCCAGCAGCTTGGCCGATGCGATCCGATAGGCGCCGTCGTTGCCGTAGCGGCTTACTTGCCGCGTATGGTCGTGATTGTTCAGAAACTGGGAGTTGGAGCCTCGGCCCCATAGCCCCTCATACCAGCGCCGTTGAATGTCCTTGAAGCGCAGCATGTCCCAGGACGGCATTTCGTCGCAAATCTCGAAATGGAACAGCATGTTCATCTCGCCCCGGTCTTCCCCGACGTACAGCAGCCCCTCCTCCGGCGACACGAACGCCGCTTCGCCAACCGTGACGACGTCGTACCGCGCGAACGTCTCCGCATTCATCTCCCGCAAATATTCGTGCAAGCCCGGATGGTTCGTCAAATACCGAATGTCTTCCGGACGGTCCGCATCCAAGAAGACTTCCGGCTTGGCCAGGAGCGCGATCGCGTCCATCCGAAAGCCGTCGATTCCTTTATCCAGCCAATAACGCATCATCCGGTAAATCTCCTGCCTGACTTCGGGATTGCGCCAATTCAGGTCCGGCTGCGCAGACGCGAAGGAATGGAAATAGTACTGCCCCGTCTCCGCGTCCCATTCCCAAGCCGACGGCGAGAAATAGGACCGCCAATTGTTCGGCGGACTTCCGTCCTCCTTCGCCTCGCGCCAAATATACCAATCCCGCTTCGGGCTTCCCCTTGACGACCGCGCTTCCTTGAACCAGGGGTGGCGGTCGGACGTATGGTTGACGACCAGATCCATCATCAGCTTCATGCCGCGGCGGTGGACCTCGGAGAGCAGCCGCTCCCATATCTCCATCGTGCCTGCCTTCGCCATGACGGCCTCGTAGTCGGAAATATCGTAGCCATTATCCAGATCGGGCGATTCGTAAACCGGGTTGAGCCAGATGATGTCGACGCCTAGCTCCTGAATATGATCGAGCTTGCGGATGACGCCTTCCAGGTCGCCGATCCCGTCCCCGTCCGAATCGAAGAAGCTCCTCCAATATACTTGATAAACGACGGACTCCTTCCACCATCGTTGCCGTACAGCCGTCAATGGCCTCTACCTCCGTTACTCCGTCCCGGCACAAGCTTGCTGCCGATTGATGTTATTTCACCGCCCCTGCGGCGATGCCTTTGATGATGTACTTCTGCGCGAACAGGTAGAAGACGACAACCGGTATGATCGTCAGCACGAGCCCGGCCATCGCCAGGTTCCACTGAATGGTGAATTCTCCGAAAAAATAAAACGTGGATAACGGTATCGTCCGCAGCGCTTTGTCCGACAACGTGAGCGAGGGCAGAAGGTAATCGTTCCACATGGCGATGACATCAAGGATCGCGACGGTGACCGTAATCGTCTTCAGCAACGGGAAAACGATCCGCCAGAACAATCCGAATTTGCTGCAGCCATCTAACGTGGCTGCCTCCTCCAGCGCGACCGGCACCGACTTGATGAAGCCATGGAACAGAAAGACCGCCATGCTGGCGTGAAACCCGACGTTCATGTAAATAAGGCCGCCGCGCGTATTCAGCATCGGAATGTGAAGGTTCGTGCGGATCCAATCCATGACCTGCATGAGCGGCATCATGAGCGTCTGAAACGGGATCAGCATCGTGGAGACGAGCAGCAGGAACAGGAACCGGCTCAATCGGTCGTCCGTGCGGACGAACATCCACGCCGTCATCGAAGCCAGCACGACGACGATCAGGACGGAAATCACCGTGATGAACAAGGAATTGCCGAAAGCCGTCATAAAGTTCATCTTCTCCGCAGCCTTGCCGTAATACTGAAAGCTGAAGGAAGACGGCAGCGCCAGGGCGTTGCGGTACAGCTCGGCCCGGTCCTTGAACGAGTTGACGAGCATCAAGTAGATCGGCGACAGGAAGGCCAGCGACAGCAGAACGAGCAGCACGCTGCCGACGGATCGGCTCGTTGTCTTCATCAGTACTGGACCTCCCTCTTCTTAGTCAGAATAACTTGCGTCAACGTTACGATCGCCACGAGCAGGAAGAAGACGATCGCCTTCGCCTGGCCGAGGCCGTAATGGCCGTAGCCGAATATTTCATTATAGATGTTCATCGCGAACAGCTCGGTCGCATTGTTCGGTCCGCCCTTCGTCAGCGACAGGTTGACGTCGAAAATTTTGAAGGCGCCGGACAGGGTCAGGAACAGGCAGATCGTGAACGACGGCATGAGCAGCGGGAACACGATCCGGGTCAGCCGATGCCACCGGCCGGCCCCGTCCACTTTCGCGGCCTCGATCAGTTCGTCCGGAATTCCTTGCAAGCCCGCAACGTAAATAATCATCGTGTAGCCCGCCATCTGCCATGCGAAAACGATAACGGTTGCGAACAACGCGGTTTGCGGATGAATGAGCCAGTTGTAAAAGATCGAATCCATGCCCGTATGCTCGCCGATCGATTTGAACGCGTCGGTGAACACGAACTGCCAGATATATCCAAGAATCAGTCCGCCAATCAAATTCGGCATGAAAAACAACGTCCGCGCGACGTTGCTGACCCGGAGCTTTTGCGTGACCAGCAGCGAGAACGCCAGCCCGAGCACGTTGACGAGAACGAGCGCGAGCACCGTGAACTCGATCGTATGCCAAGCCGAGGTCAGGAAGCGATGATCCTTCAGCAGCGCGGTATAATTGTCCAAGCCGACGAACACTTTGGGGTTGGCGGGAATGCCGTCCCAACTGATAAACGAGTATCCGATCCCGATCAAGAACGGGATGATGACCACTGTCGCGAAAACGATCATGAGCGGCGCCGTAAACAGCGCATACCAGGCCTTCTCCTTGCGGTAACGCGTCGACATTCGGGGCTTCCCCCTTTCCGGTTGATAAAACGAAAACCTAACGCCGGAAGATGGGTTAGGCTTTCGTTAAAGAACGGGATACGGTGCGGTTATTTCGCTCCCTTGGCCCAAGCGGCATCGAGATTCTGCAGGAATTGCTCGCCGGTCATGTTCTTGTTCATGAAAAACTCCTGCGCGGCGGGCGCCAGATCGTTAACAATGATGCCTTGCGGGAAGTAGTTCATCGCCCACGGAATCGTATTGCCGCTCTTGGTCGCTTCATAGACGATTTGGGACAGCGGATCGAGATTGCTCGCTTCGATGTTCGTCATCGCCGGGATGAACTTGAACTCGTTCACGATGGCGTTCTTGCCGGAGTCGCTGGTGAACAGCCAATTCAGGAACGCGTTCGCCGCCTTGATCTCGTCCGGGTCGGCCTTGGCGTTGACGACCCAGTTGCTGGCGACGCCGACCGCGATCTTGTCGTTGCCGGCGAGCGGCAGCGGCATCATGCCGACATCGAAGCCGAGGTCTCCGTAATCGGCCAGCATGCTGTAGCTCCAGTTGCCCTGATGGACCATCGCCGTCTTGCCGGTCGCGAAATCGCCCATCTGCGAGTCATACTTGACTTCCATCGGATTCGGCGTATCGGCGCGAATCGCTTCCATGAATTTGGCGAATTCCTGAAATTCCTTCGTATCCGCCATCTTCACTTCGCCTTTGTTCAGCTTGTCGATGAACCCTTGCGGATCGGACTGAAGCGCGAACGGCGTATTGATGATATGGCCGATCAGGAAGTACGCTTCCTGAGAAAGGCTGAGGCCGGCCTTGCCGTCAGCCTTCAACTTCTCCAGCGTCTTGGTAAAAGAATCGAGGTCGGTTACGTCCTTCGGATCGACCAGACTTTTGTTGTACACGAGGCCGAAGCCTTCCACCCCGTACGGAACGCCGACCACTTTGTCGCCGTCCTTCAGCGCCATGTCGGGAGCGATATCCTTCACATACGGCTCGTTGCTGAGATCGGCGTAATACGATTTGAACTTATCCGCTTCTTCGCCGGTCGCGACGCTGAAGATCGTCGGCCCTTCGCCCGCGGCAAGCTTGGCCTGCAATTGGGTGGCGTAGGCGTCACCGGCGGAGCCCCACACTTCCACTTCGTTGCCGGTTTCCTTCTGATACGTCTTTGCCAGCGCTTCCAAAGGCTCCGCGATTTCGACTTTCGATTGGAACAGCGAGATCTTCTTCATCTTCTCCGGCGCAGCGGACGACGCTCCGGAAGCGGACGGAGATGCGTTGGAAGCGGAAGGCGCCGCTCCGGAAGCGGAAGACGAAACGTTATTCCCGTTATCGCCGGAGTTGCTGCCGCACGCCCCCAATACTCCGGCCATCGCCGTCGCCGTTAGTAAAACAGATAATGTTTTTACTTTTTTCAAGTTGTCTCCCCCTCGATTATAAATATTAAGTAAATTAAACATATCTTCGTTTACAATTTTCATCTTAGGCAATTTATAAAGCGCTGTCAATAATGTTTTACCCAAATTATCAGTAAAATAACAGTAAAACAAGAGTAAATTTCTTGAGAATCGTTTATTATCGCGTCGTCCTGCGCCACTTTATGCTTGCGCCGATTTTGAACGGCTCTTTACTCTCCGTCCCTTGGATCATCTCGAGCAGCTTTTTCGCCGCCAAGTATCCCGTCTCGTAACGCGGAATCGAGATGGTCGTCAGTCCTGCCACCGCAGCCGTGTCCGAATCGTCGAACCCGGCGATGGCGATGTCGTCGGGCACCCGGATCCGCTGCTCCTCGAATGCTCGAATGGCGCCGATAGCCATGTTGTCGCTCGCGCAGACGAGCACCTCGGGAAGGTCGTTGCTGAGGAGCATGAGCTTGGCCGCCTGATAGCCGCTTTTTTCGCGATAGTTGCCATGATAGTAATACTTTTGGTCGAACGCGATGCCGTTGCGGGCAAGCGTATCGGTGAAGCCCGCGAACCGCTCCTTATTGTCCAGCGTAAAGCTAAGCCCGCCGATAAAGCCGAATTTCCGATAGCCTTTGTCGACGAGCGCCTGCACCATATCGCTCATCACCGGGTAGTTGTCGACGACGACGCTCTTGGCGTTCACCCGTTCGTCCGCGAGAATCCGGTCCATCATGACAACGGGCAGGTCCGGTGTCGCGGCGGCGGCAATCTGCTCGTCCGTCATGCTTCCGTCCAGCACGATCGCGCCGCTGGCGAAGCTTTCGCGCAAAAAATTGGCGCTCGATTTATTGGTGCAGACGATGAAGTCGTATCCGTTCTCCGTCAAGCAGTCGCTCATGCCATGAATGATTTTCAAATAAAAATCCCGGTCGAAGTCGCTGAATACGAACACGATGGTCCGGTTCGCTTCCGGCTTCGCCTTTTTCGCGGCCGTCTGGGGATAATAGCCGTGCTCCGAGCAGATTTGCAATATTTTCTCCCGCGTCTCAGGACCTACGTTCTTGCGTCCGTTCAATACATTGGAGACGGTCGAGATCGACACTCCGGCAAGTTTGGCGATTTCCTTCAATCCGATCATTTCGTGTGGCCTCCGTAAAACGTATTTATATTTTTACTATATCATGAAATTATGTTTTGTAAATTTTACTTTAGTAAAAAGCGGTGGGATTTTATCAAATTCTCGACAATCGTTCGACAATAATTTTTATATTGACTCGATATATATTGGATGGATATAATGACGATGCAAGCAAAGACGAAGCCAACCAAAATGAAAAGAAGGAGAATTCGTCGTGAACAGTCAGGATGTCATTCTCGGCCTGCTCCACCGGCGCCCGATGTCGGGGTACGAGATCAAAGGAATGTTCGAAATGCCGCTGGGTTTTTTCTATGAAACGAGCTTCGGCACGATTTACCCGACGCTTGCCAAGCTGGAGAGCCAGGGTTTTATCGCCGGGGAAAGCGTTGTCCAGAGCGGCAAGCCGAACAAGAACGTCTATACGATAACAGCCGCCGGGAAGGCGCGTTTTCTGGAATATATGGAATCGCCGCTGGAGAAGAACGTGTTCCGCTCGGACTTGATGATGCGCTTGTTCTTCGCGGAGTTCGTCGGCGCAGGCAAGCTGATCGAATGGCTGCGGCAGGAGATTGAGGACTCGGAAAGGGAATACGGGTCGATGCTCGACCGGAAACAGCAATGGGAAGAACGAGCGTCGGGTCCCACTATCTGCTTGAACATCGGCCTTCGGTTGACGGAGGGTAAAATCAAAGCTTTGAAGGAAGAGCTGGCCAAGCTGCAGGGAGAGGATGAAGGTTAACATGTCAAACGGATCGCAAAAAACGGGGCTGATCGTGCTCGCGATGGCTCTCGGACTGCTGATGACGTCGTTGGATAATACGATCGTGTCGGCCTGCATCAACAAAGTGATCGCCGATATCGGCGGATTCGAGCAAATCACCTGGGTGTTTACCGCCTACATGCTCGCCTCGACCAGCACGATGCTCATTTTCGGCAAGCTGTCCGACTTGTTCGGCAGAAAATTGTTCTATTTGATCGGCATCGGTTTATTCCTGGCGGGGTCGGCACTGTGCGGGACGGCGGGCAATATCGATCAACTCATCTTGTTCCGCGCGATTCAGGGGATCGGCGCGGGCTCGGTGTTCCCGATCTCGTTCTCGATCATTTTCACGCTGTTCGGAGATCCGAAGCAAGCGGCGAAGCTGTCCGGGGTCATGGGCGCGGTGTTCGGCCTGTCTTCCGTCGCCGGGCCGCAATTGGGCACGCTGATCTCCGATCACTGGAGCTGGCGCTGGTGCTTCTACGTGAACTTGCCGATCGGGATCGCCTCGATGCTCGTCTTGCTGTTCGCGCTGCGGGAATCCCGCTCCGACCGCAAGCCGAAGATCGACTTCGCCGGAGCCGCGCTGCTGGTCGTCTCGACCGTATCGCTGATGCTCGCCTTGGAGCTCGGAGGCAAAAATTATGCCTGGGACTCCTGGCAAATCATCGGCTTGTTCGCTCTGGCCGCAGCCGGAACCTCCTCCTTTCTGCTCGTCGAGACCCGTGCAGCCGAGCCGATGCTTCCCCTGCCGATTTTCCGCAACCGGCTGGTGCTGGGAACTTGCATCCTCTGCTTCTGCCAAGGAGTCATCATGTTCTCGGCGATCACTTATTTGCCGATCTACGCGGTAGCGGTGCTGGGCCGCGCCAACTCGAACGGCCTGCTGACTCCGATGATGGCTTCTCTCATCTGCGGCGCCATCCTGTCCGGCTTCGTCGCCTCCCGCTTCCGGTTCCGAACCGTCTTGTTCGGCAACATGGCGCTAGGCGTCATCGCCTCCCTGCTGCTCATGTCGCTCTCGCCTGACGCGCCCTACTGGCAAGTCGTCGGCATCATGATCCTGCTCGGCCTCGGCGTCGTCGGCCCGCTCATGAGCCTGGCCCAAAGCGCGGTCGCGATGAGCGTCGATGCCAAATACATCGGCGTCTCCTCGTCGGTCGTCGGCTTCTGGCGCAACATCGGCGGCATTATGGGCGCCTCGATCATGGCCGTGATCGTCAACAGCCGGCTGCACGACTCGGCCAGCCAGGCGGGCCGTCAATTCGGCATCCCGCAGGACCAGCTCTCCACTTTGACCAACCCGGAGAACGTCATCCGCGCCGCCGACAAGCTGTCTCCCGACCTGCTCGCCTTTCTGAAAAACGCTATCGGCTCCGCCATTAATCACGGCTTCGTCTTGGCCCTGTGCGTGACCGCGTTCGGCGCTGCCGTCGCGCTGACGGTCGGACGCGCCAGGCTGGCACCGAAACCGACAGACGCACAGGCCGAATCTCCTTCGGCCAGCCATATCGCATAACGCGCCTATGCTCACAAGATAACCCCACAAAGCGGGGCTTGGCTTAGAAGCTTACTCAGGTACTTTGCGGGGACCCCGGGGACTTATACATTCTTATATTGCGAAAAGCCCCGTTCGCCCTTGCCGGCGACCGGGGCTTGCCGCATATTGAGCAATTCGGAAGAAACGCGCAGCGGGCAGACATGATATTCTGGAAAAAAAACGATGGGAGGACAATGAAATTGACGAATAGCCAAGCCTCGCTTCCGAGAGTCGTATCCCGGGAAGAATGGTTCGCCGCCCGCCAGGATCTGCTCGTCAAAGAAAAGGAAGCGACCCGTGCGCTGGACGCGCTCGCCGCGGAGCGCCGCAAGCTCCCGATGGTCCGAGTCGACAAAGACTATGTTTTCGAAGGAAAAGGGGGGAAGGTGAGCTTGCTCGATCTGTTCGACGGCCGGCGGCAGCTGATCGTCTACCACTTCATGTTCGCCCCGGAATGGGAAGAGGGCTGTGTCGGCTGCTCGATGCTCGTCGACGGGATGGGCCATCTCTCGCACCTTCACGCCCGAGACACTTCGCTGGTCCTTATCTCGCGGGCCCCGCTGGACAAGATCGAACCGTTCCGGAAACGAATGGGCTGGACCGTCCCGTGGTACTCCTCGTATGAGAGCGAATTTAACTACGATTTTGGGGCCACGAACGACAAAGGAGAAATTTCTTGTCTGAGCGTCTTCCTCCGGGACGGAGACGACGTCTTCCAAACGTATTTCACCTCGGCGCGCGGGACCGACCGGCTGAACTTTCATTTCAATTACCTTGAAATGACGCCGTTCGGCCGGCAAGAAACCTGGGAGGACTCCCCCGAGGGGTGGCCGCAAACCCAGCCGTACGTATGGTGGCGTCACCACGACAAGTACGTTCCGGCAAAAGCCGCCCCCCATTCATGCTGCGACCCGGAATAAGAAGTTCGGACCTAACGGAAGGTTCGTTCCATGCGAATCCATAGGAAAAAGCAGGGCTGCGCGCCCTGCTTTTTCCCTTTTCGACCGTGGAGCACGCTTGAAATTACGCCCGATGGGCCGCCTCCCGGATGAGCGCGACGACGAGGTCGGCGACGCGGACGAGATCGTCCGCCTTGATCCGTTCCTTGGTCGTATGGATATCCTTGTAGCCGACCGCCAAATTGACGGTGGCCACCCCCTTGCCGTTGAACACGTTGGCGTCGCTGCCGCCGCCGGAGACGAACGTGCGCGGCGTCGCGCCGATGCTCGTCAAAGCCTTTTTGGCGAGCTGCACGACTTCGGCGTCGTCGGCGAAGCTGAACGACGGGTACACGATCTCGCTCGCGAACTCCGACGTTCCTCCATATTCGCCGGCTGCCGATTCGAGCGCTTCCTTCATCGCCTCGAGCTGGCGGTCCAGCTTTTCCTGCACGATGCTGCGTGCTTCCGCGTCCAGCTTGACATAGTCGCAGACGATGTTGGTCGGTCCGCCGCCTTCGAATTTGCCGATATTGGCGGTCGTCTCGCGATCGATCCGGCCGAGCGGCATGCGCGAGACCGCCTTGGACGCGACCTGGATGGCACTGATGCCGTCCTCCGGATTGACGCCCGCATGCGCCGATCTGCCGCGAATGACCATCTTGACTTTGGCCTGCGTCGGCGCAGCCACCGCGATGTCGCCGATCTCGCCGTTCGAATCGAGAGCGAAGCCGATGTTGGCGCGGAGCCGGTCCGCATCCATCGCTCTCGACCCGACCAGGCCGGATTCCTCGCCGATGGTGATGACGAACTGAACCGGACCATGCGGCACGTTCTGTTCCGACAGCATCTCAAGTGCTTCCAGCATAGCCGCGATCCCCGCTTTGTCGTCGCTGCCGAGAATCGTCGTGCCGTCGCTCCGGATGTAGCCGTCGTCGTCCAAGCGCGGCTTGATTCCTTTGCCGGGCGTCACCGTATCCATATGCGAGGTCAGCAGCAGGGCCGGAACGCTCTCATGCCCCGCGGTAGCGGGCAGCCAGGCGAACAGGTTGCCGGCGCCGTGTCCCGTCCGCTCCGCGGCGTCGTCCTCGGTCACTTCCAAGCCGAACTGCGAGAAGCTCCGCTTCAATGCGTCGCTGATCCGGGCTTCGTTCCCGGTCTCGCTGTCGATTCGGACCAGCTCCATAAATCGTTCCAAAATCCGCTCGCGGTTCGCCATCCCTGTTTTCCTCCCCGTGCCGAATGAGGTACAATAAGAGCGAGTCGTCCCATTCTCGGTCAAAGGAATGATCCTCTTGAATAAGCGAGCGCTCAAAATTGTCGTTTATATTATGCTGATCGCCATGCTGGCAACTACCGTGCTAGCGTCTCTCGGTTCTCTTCTGAGTTGACAACCGAATCGTAACCGAATACCCGTGCGAAATGGGGCACGATCCGCTCTCCGATCTCTTCGATGCCGAAGTTCGAGCCGGTCAGCGATTCGAGCGAGGTGACCCCGTATTCGGCAATTCCGCACGGGATAATGCCCTGGAAGCCTTCGGCTTCCACTCCGCGCTTCACGTTCAGCGCGAAGCCATGGCTCGTCACGAAGCCTCTCCGCGTTCTCGCCCGATTGAACTTGACGCCGATGGCGGCGATCTTCTCGTCGCCCACCCAGACGCCCGTATATTCGGGCTTCCGGCCCCCTTCAATGCCGAACTCCGCGAGAAGTCCGATGATCCCTTCTTCCAGCGTGCGCAAATAAGCGTGCAGGTCGAGGCCGGCCGCGTCCAAATAAAGCAGCGGGTAGCCGACCAATTGGCCGGGCCCGTGATACGTAATATCTCCCCCGCGGTCGATCTGAAACACTTGAATGCCCCTTCTGGCCAACTCGTCGGGTCCGTAGAGCAGATGCTCCGGATGCCGGTCCGTCCCGATCGTATAGGTCGGCGGATGCTCGACCAGCAGCAGCGAGTCCCCCCGCTCTTGCCGATCGATCTCTCCGACGAGCCGCTTCTGCAAGTCCCACGCTTCCCCGTACGCCATCTGCGACAATCTTGCCACTTCCAGCTGCCGTTCCACTCGATCGTCTCCTTTGCTTGTTGGCAGGCAGCATCGATCCCATCCCGATGCCTGTATCGGGTTTATTTTAGCGCATTCGCGCCGCCGGCCGCAAACTTCTTCACAACGCCGCAAAGGCCGCCTCGGCCGCTTATGCGCGCCGGGCGGCCTCGGAACGGGCCTTAGTACAATTTGGTGTCGAGATTGAAGCTTTCGAGATTTTCTTTGACTCGCTGCAAGAAGCGCCCGGAGATGACCCCGTCCAAAATCCGGTGGTCGAGCGAGAGACAGATGTTTACCATCGAACGGACGCCGATCATGTCGTTGATGACGACCGGCTTCTTGACGATCGATTCGAACGTCATGATCGCCGCTTGCGGGTAATTGATGATCGGCTGCGACAGAATCGAGCCGAACGCTCCGGTGTTGTTGACCGTGAACGTGCCGCCCTGCAAGTCGGCCAGCTTGATCTGCCCTTCGCGCGTACGCTGGGCCAGATCGTGAATCTCGTGCGCGAGTCCCGCGATATTTTTCTGGTCGGCGTTGCGGATGACCGGCGTAATGACGGAATCTTCCGTGCCGACCGCGAGCGACAGGTTGATGTCGCGCTTGACGATGATTTTGTCGGTCGCCCATACCGAGTTCATGATCGGATAATCTTTAATGGCATTAACCGTCGCTTTGCAGAGGAACGGCATGTACGTCAGGTTGATTCCTTCGCGACGGCTGAACTCTTCCTTCAGCTTGTTGCGCAGCAGGACGAGGTTGGTCACGTCGACCTCGATCATCATCCAGCCGTGCGGAATCTCCGTCACGCTCTGGCGCATCTTGAGCGCGATCGAGTTCCGCACCGGCGTCACGTCGATAAAATATTCGCCGCGGCCCGGCAGCTCATGCCCGGCCAGCTCGACCGCCGGCGTGCGCGGCGTCTCCGACAAGTGCAGCCCCGTCGTGCGCACCGGCACCTTCGGATCCATCGGAGCCTTGGGCGCTTCCTTGGCCGGATCGGGCGATGGAGTGGGCGCGGCGGCTACGGCGAAGCCGGCCGTTCCGTTCTCCGCCGCCTCCAGCACGTCCTTGCGCGTAATGCGCCCGCCCATACCGGTGCCGCGCACGCGGCTCAGGTCGATGCTATGCTCGGCGGCCAGCTTTTGCACGGCCGGCGAGAAGCGGTGGCGCATCGGCGCGTCCGGATCGAACGCCGCGGGAAGCAGCGGAGCGGCTCCGCCCGAAGCCGCGCCGGGTACGGCGGCGGACGTCTCCGCCGTCTCGGGACGAGGCTCGGCAGCCGTCTTCTCCGACGCTCCGCTCGCCTCCGTCTCGATGATGCACACCGGCGTGCCGACATCGACCGTCTCTCCGGCACCGACCAATATTTTCACAAGCGTTCCCTTTACTGTCGACGGCAGCTCCGCGCTCACTTTATCCGTAATGAGTTCGCACAGAGGCTCATACAGATCGACTTCCTGACCCGGCTCCTTCAGCCAACGGTCGATCGTGGCCGACACGAGCGATTCCGCAAGCTGCGGCAGGATAATTTCCACCGGTTGTTTCGGCATCGAATGGCGCCTCCGTTCTCTAGAATCGGGCCAGATCCAGCATCGCGGCCTTCAATTTGTCCTTGTTCAGCAAGTAGTGCTTCTCGCCCGGCGGATTGATCGGCATCGCCGGAACGTCCGGCGCGCACAGCCGGCGGATCGGCGCATCAAGGTCGTACAGCAGCTCTTCGGAGATGATCGCCGCCACTTCCGCGCCTACGCCGCCCGTCTTGTTGTCTTCGTGCACGATCAGCACTTTGCCCGTCCGGGCCGCCGCCTCCAGCACGCCTTCCCGGTCCAGCGGCTGAATCGTCCGCAGGTCGAGAATATGCGCCTCGACTCCTTCGTCGCGGCTCAGTTCTTCGGCCGCCTGCATCGCGAAGTGAAGCGGCATGCTGTAGCCGATCACGGTGATGTCGTCGCCTTCGCGCATGACCTTCGATTTGCCGATCGGTACCGTATATTCGCCTTCCGGCACTTCGTCGCTGACGAGCCGGTAGCATTTTTTATTTTCGAAAAAGAGGACGGGATCCGGATCGCGAATCGCCGACAACAGCAGCCCCTTCGCGTCGTACGCGGTAGCCGGCGCCACGATCTTGAGGCCCGGCGTTCCGAAGAATACGGATTCCGGGCATTGCGAGTGATACAGTCCGCCGAACACGCCGCCGCCGATCGGGGCCCGCACGACGAGCGGGCAGCTCCAGTCGTTGTTCGAGCGGTAGCGGATCTTGGCCGCCTCGCTGATGATCTGGTTCGTCGCCGGGAACATGAAGTCCGAATACTGCATCTCGGCGATCGGCCGCATGCCGGCCATCGCCGCCCCGATCGCGACGCCTGCGATCGCGGACTCCGCAAGCGGCGTGTCAAGCGAACGCAGCTCGCCGAACTGCTGCTGCAGCCCCTTCGTCGTGCCGAAAACGCCGCCCTTCAGCCCGACGTCCTCGCCCAGCACGAACACGCGCTCGTCCCGCTCCATCTCTTCCTTCATCGCCGTCCGAATCGCTTCGATATACTCGATCACCGGCATGTCAGATCGCCTCCCCGTTCGCCGTCTCCGCGTACACGTGGCGGAAAGCGTCCTCGACTGCCTGGAACGGCGCCCGTTCCCCGTATTCCGTCGCTTCGTCGATCTCCTCGCGGATGCGGGCCTGAAGCTCCTGCTCTTGTTCTTCCGACCACAGTCCCGCTTCCGTCAAGTAACGACGGTACGCCGGGATGCCGTCTTTGGCTTTGTGGATCTCGACTTCTTCCTTCGTGCGGTAAACCAGATCGTTGTCGGAGGTCGAGTGCGGCGTCACCCGGTACGTCACGATCTCGACAAGCGTCGGTCCTTCGCCCGCGAGCGCCCGGTCGTGCGCTTCCTTGAACACGCGGTACGTCTCCAGAACGTCGTTGCCGTCCACTTGCACGCCGGGGAATCCGTACCCGAGCGCCCGGTCGCTGATGCGGCCGGCCGTTTGCTTGGACAACGGAACCGAGATGGCGTAGCCGTTGTTCTGGCAGACGAAAATGACCGGCAGCTTCATGACCCCGGCGAAATTGCACCCTTCGTGAAAATCGCCCTGGTTGCTCGATCCTTCGCCGAAGGAGACGAGCGAGACGGATCGCTCGCCGCGCATCTTCGCCGCCAGCGCGAAGCCGGCCGCATGCGGCACCTGCGTCGTGACCGGGCTTGAGCCCGTGACGATCCGCAGCCGCTTGGCCCCGAAGTGGCCCGGCATCTGACGGCCGGCGCTGTTCGGGTCTTCGCCTTTGGCGAACAGGGAGAGCATCAATTCTTTAACGGTCATTCCGAGGGACAAGACGAATGCATAATCGCGGTAATAAGGAAGAAACCAATCGTTCTTCAGATCCATGGCGAACGCCATCGCGACTTGCGACGGTTCCTGGTTGATGCCGGAGATGTGAAAATTGACTTTGCCGGCGCGCTGGAGAAGCTGTCCCCGTTCGTCGAACTTGCGGGCTAATATCATCTTCTCGTACATGGCTACGGCTTGTTCGTCCGTCAGTCCAAGCGCGGCGTGACGGGGGGCGCTCTTCACGGAATGTGTGTGGGTCAAGGCACGTCCCTCCTGGCTTTTGTTGGGTTGGCGCCAAGGGCGCCTTTTTTATCACCTGGTCTTAATACTTGAATCTAGAACCCATTATAACGTGCCCGCGGCAAAAAAGAAACGTCCATCCGTCGGAGATTGTTCCCGGCTTGCGGATGGACGTCCGTCTTAGGCCCCAGTCCATGTGCGTATGGACCGAAGCCCAGGTAAGAGATTCGCTCGAAGCGAGGCGGCCTCGTTCAGCCGTGAGAGGCGCCGCCGTCCAGCGCCGCCATCACTTCCTGCAGCGCTTCCGACATCGTCGGGTGCGGATGAATGGCGCGGCCGATCTCCCACGGGACCGCGTCCAGCAGCCGAGCCAGCGAAGCCTCCGCGATCAGGTCGGTGGCGCGGGAGCCGACGAGGTGCACGCCAAGCAGGTCTCCCGTCTCGCGGTCGGCCACCACCTTGGCGAATCCTTCCGCGTCGCCGTAGGCGAGCGCCTTGCCGAAAATCCGCATCGGCAGCCGAGCCGTCTTGACTTCCCGTCCTTGCGCTCTCGCTTCGGCTTCGCTCCAGCCGATCGACGCCGCCTCAGGCCTCGTATAGACGCAGCGCGGAATGTCGCGGTCCGCCGTTCTCGTTGTCCCGTTCGTCCGGCCGAGCAGATGGTCGACCGCAACGGCCGCTTCATGCATCGCCGCATGCGCCAGCTGCACGCCCCCGATGCAATCGCCGATCGCGTAAATATGGCGTTCCCCGGTCTGCAGCGTGACCGGATCGACGGCCACGAAACCGTTCGACGTCCGAATATCCGTGTTTTCAAATCCTTGCCCTTCCACGTTGCCCTGCCGTCCGACCGATACGAGCATCTTCTCGGCCGCTAACGTCGTCTTGCCGGCTGCCGTCTCGATCTCGACGGTTGCGCCCGTCTCCCCGATCCGGCACGATTCGACGAGCAGCCGGGCGCCGGCGTGGATCGCGACGCCGCGGGCGGCGAGCAGCTTCGCCATTTCTGCGGAGACGTCTTTATCCTCGCCCGGCAGGATCCGATCCGCCGCCTCGACGAGCGTCACCTTCGTCCCGAAATCGCCGAGCATCGACGCCCATTCCGCGCCGATAACGCCGCCTCCGACGATTATGGCGGAAGCCGGGAGCGTCTCCCACTCCAGCGCCTCGTCGCTGGTCGCGATCGTCGCCCCGTCGTAAGGCAATCCGGCCAAGCGGCGCGGACGAGACCCCGTCGCGACGATCAAGTTGCGAGGCACGACCGTCTCGGCATCTCCGTCCGCCAGCTCCACCGCGATCGCTCCGCTGCGCGGCGAGAAGATCGACGGCCCGATGATGCGGCCGCCGCCCAGGATCACTTGAATCCGGTGCTGCTTCATCAACGCCTGCAATCCGCGGTGCAGCTGCTCCACGATGCCGTTCTTGCGCGCCAGCACTTCGTTCCAGGCAACCGATACGTTCCCGTTCGCGGGCAGCTCGATTCCATAGGCGCCGGCATTGCGAACGGTTGCATATACTTCCGCGCTGCGCAGCAGCGATTTGGACGGAATGCAGCCCCTGTGCAAGCAAGTTCCGCCCAGCTTGTCCTTCTCGATAAGCGCCACGCTCTTGCCGGCTTGCGCCGCGCGAACGGCCGCCGTATATCCGCCAGGGCCGCCTCCGAGCACGGCCACGTCCACTTCGATTGGCATTCTGTAAGCTCCTCCGTTTCCCATCCGACCGTATCCGCACTCGATACGCTATCGATCTATTCTACCTTTTTTTGACCCCCCGGACAAAGGCATCCTCCCTTATTACGCGCGGAAAGCGATATCGTTTCCTCATATGGACAGAATCCCCCAGAATCGGTATGATGAAAGGGACGGAAGGAGGGCCGTTTTGCGTGAAGATCGTCATCTCCCGGCTGATTGCCGTTCTGCTGCTCGTCATTCCGGGCATCGCGGCGGCATATGGATTTTTACTCATGAAAGATGCTGTGTTCGATTATTTCGCGCAGCTCGGCAATGTCGAGCTGAACGATCCGCACTTCGCCTGGCTGCGGTTCGCGATCGGATTCGTCGTGTTTCTCTGCGGCGTCGCCTTCATCGGCGGATGGATTTTTTTCCGCGATCGCAAGCATAACTACCTGTCTTCCCGCTTTCGGCCGAAGCGGCCCCGTCCTCCCAAAGCAAACGGCGGCAGCCAATCCTAACCCTTACGGCCCATAGCTTGTTCGAAACTCCTCGCGCAACGGACGCGACGGAGTTTTTTTGGTTGTTTAGGACATGATGCGATTAAATTTCTTCCTGCCGAAACGAAGCCCGCTTCCGGTAATCCGACGGACTGCATCCGAATAAAGCGCGGAACGTCTTGCTAAAATAGCTGAAGTTGTCGAAGCCCGAAGCGCTCGCCGCCTCCCCGACCGTCAGGCCGGAACCTTCAAGCAGCCGGGCCGCGCGGCGCAGGCGATATTGGTTCACGTATTCGACCGGCGTCTTGCGCATAAACGTCTTGAACGTGCGGCTGAAATGGCCTTCGCTCATGCCGGCGGCTTCCGCCAGCTCCCGCACGGTCAGCTTGCGCGCGAAGTGAGTCTCGATATAGAGCAGCGCTCCCTTCAGCCGTTCCAGGGCCATCGCCTCTCCCGGAGGCGCGCTTTGGCGCTCCGTCCATTGGCCCGCCGTCCAATAATCCGCGAGCAGAAGGAGCAGCTCGCCTTTTACGCGCATTTCCTTGGCCGGGTCGTCCGATTCGTACAGGGACGCCAGCTTTTTCAAGCGTAGGACGACGTTTGCTCCCCACTCCGTGCCGCCGCTTGCGACGGGGCTCAAGCCGATCTTCCGGCGGCCGAGCGGCTGAAGGAACCGGGAGGAGAAGCTGTCTCCGGCATCGGCCAGCCATTCCAGGTCGAACACGACGGCCGCGTACGAGCACGAGGAGTCGTGGATTCCGTCGGCCCCGTGCAGCTCGCCTCCGGGAACGAACACCGCTTCCCCTGCGCCGAGCTCGATCTCGGCAAGGCCGACCCGAACCCGCGCTTGCCCGGCGAGAAGCAGCAGAAATTCCGCTTCTTCGTGCCAATGGCTCTCCAGCAGCGGCTGGCCGGTCTGATTCTCCATGATATAGGCCCCGACCGGAAAACCGGGCGATCCGTGCCGCCGATTCTCGCGCAGCTGCCCCGCATCCATAAATGTCATCTCCAATATCAGAATATTGTTATTTGAAAGCGGAATATTGCAAGAAATCGAGCGAATGGATCAGTATAATGACAGTGTATAAGGATGAGCCACGAAAAATCAAGAAGGGATGATTCCGTCCATGAAATTCAGCGATGGCTACTGGATGACCAAAGAAGGCTACGAAGTTTTGAGCCCGTACGAAATTCACGACGTCCATGTCGGGACGAACGCCATTACCGTGTTCGCTACCCACCGGCACCTCGAGACCCGCGGCAATACGCTGAACGAACCGCTGATGACGATGGAATTCTCTTCGCCGACGGCGGACGTCATTCGCGCGAAATTTTACCATCACAAAGGGCGCAAACGCCAAAGCCCGTCCTCCTTCCCTCTGCTGACGGAAGGCGATGCATCGGTATCGATCGAGAACAACGCCGAGTACGTTCGTCTGACGAGCGGGGATACGGCGGTCACGATCACGAAGATCCATCCCGTGAAGATCGCCTACACTTACAAAGGACGCCCGCTGACCGGCAGCGGCACCCGCCAGACCGCATACGTCAAAGCTGCCGACGGCAACCATCATTTCCGCGAGCAGCTCAATCTGGGCGTCGGGGAGACTGTATACGGACTTGGAGAGCGCTTCTCCGCTTTCGTCAAGAACGGCCAGGTCGTCGACATCTGGAATCAGGACGGCGGCACCGCATCCGAGCAGGCGTACAAGAACATTCCTTTTTATATCACGAACCGCGGCTACGGCGTGTTCGTCAATCATCCGGAGCTCGTGTCGTTCGAAGTCGCGTCGGAGAAAGTATCCAAGACGCAATTCAGCGTCGCGGGCGAAATGCTCGAATATTTCCTGATCGGCGGCGGCTCGATGAAGAACGTGCTGGCGAATTACACGTCGCTGACCGGCAAGCCGGCCCTTCCTCCCGCCTGGTCGTTCGGCCTGTGGCTGACCACCTCGTTCACGACCAACTACGACGAGGCGACCGTGAACAGCTTCATCGACGGTATGGCGCAGCGCGACATCCCGCTGGCGGTGTTCCACTTCGACTGCTTCTGGATGAAGGAGTACCAATGGTGCGACTTTGAATGGGATGAGCGCGTATTCCCGGATCCGAAGGGCATGCTGGCCCGGCTTAAGGAGAAGGGGCTGCATATTTGCGTCTGGATCAACCCGTACATCGCGCAGCGCTCCCCTCTGTTCGACGAAGGCATGGAGGGCGGCTACCTGCTGAAGCGTCCGGACGGCAGCGTCTGGCAGTGGGACTTGTGGCAGTACGGCATGGGCCTCGTCGACTTCACGAACCCGGACGCGTGCAAGTGGTACGGCGACAAGCTGCGCGCGCTCGTGGACATGGGGGTCGATTCGTTCAAGACCGACTTCGGCGAGCGCATTCCGACCGACGTCGCTTATTTCGACGGCTCCGATCCGATGCAGATGCACAACTACTACACGCAGCTGTATAACAAGGTCGTGTTCGAAGTGCTCGAGGAAAAGCGCGGCAAAGGCGAAGCCGCGCTGTTCGCCCGCTCCGCGACCGCCGGCGGCCAGCAGTTCCCGGTCCACTGGGGCGGCGACTGCGAAGCGACGTACGAATCGATGGCCGAGAGCTTGCGCGGCGGCCTGTCGCTCGGCTTGTCGGGCTTCGGGTTCTGGAGCCACGACATCGGCGGCTTCGAGCAGAGCGCGACGCCGGACCTGTACAAGCGCTGGGTGGCGTTCGGCCTGCTGTCGTCCCACAGCCGCCTGCACGGAAGCACGTCGTACCGCGTGCCGTGGCTGTTCGACGAAGAAGCCGTCGACGTCCTTCGCTTCTTTACCAAGCTGAAGCTCGGCCTGATGCCGTACCTGTTCTCTCAAGCGGTGCAGTCCGCCAAGCTCGGCTTGCCGATGATGCGGGCGATGGTGCTGGAATACGGAGAAGACCCGACCGCCGATTACCTGGACCGCCAGTACATGCTCGGCGACTCGCTGCTGGTCGCGCCGATCTTCAACCCGGACGGCGCCTCCTCTTACTACCTGCCGAAGGGGAATTGGACGCATTTCCTGACCGGGGAAAAAGTGTCCGGCGGTTCCTGGCGCAACGAAACGCACGATTACCTGAGCCTGCCGCTGTACGCGCGCGAAAATTCGTTGATCGCGGTCGGCTCTGTCGATAACCGTCCTGATTATGAATATGCGGATGGCGCGACGTTCCATCTGTTCGAGCTGCAGGACGGCGCCTCCGCCCGGGCGGACGTCTACGACCCGCAAGGCAAGCTGAAGCTGACCGTAACGGCTTCGCGCACCGGCGGCGCGATCGAGGTCGCCGCCGAAGGCGAAGGCGCATCGTCCGGTTGGCGGTTGCTGCTTCGCGGTATCGGCGAAGTCGCATCCGTCGACGGCGGCTCGTCTGCGGCTGACGCCCAGGGAACGGTTGTCGTTCCCGCCTCGGGCGCGACCCGCCTGACGATTCGGCTGTAAAAGCAAAGCAGCCCCGAGCGCTTCTATCGCGAAGCGTTCGGGGCTTTTCCCTTATGTTACGCAATCCGACCTACTTCCAGCAGCTTCGAGGTCATCTCGAAGCGGGCTTCCGGCGTTGTCGCGCCCATAATCACCGAAATGTAACGATGTCCGCCAATGAGGAACGAGCCGGTAAAACAGTAACCGGCGGCTGAAGTATAGCCGGTCTTGAGACCGTCGTTGCCCTTCATGCCGAACTGCTGGCCCGGCAGCATCTCGTTGGACGTCGCCAGCATCGTCTTGCCGTCGGCGGCCGGCGTCTCCGACTTCTTCGTGAATTTAAGCAGCTCCGGAAAGCCGCCGACCAGCCTGGAAGCCAGCAGCGCCGCATCCTTGGCGGTCATCTTCGTATCCGTCGCGGAATCGGCCGTGGAGAACGCGGTCAAATCCTCTTTCGACAATCCGGTCGCATTCGCGAACCGGGTGCGGTCCGACAGGCCGATCGCTTTCGCCTCGTCGTTCATGAGCTTCACGAACGCCGTTTCGCTTCCGGCTACTTTCTCGGCCAGCGCCACCGCAGCGTCGTTCGCCGAATGGATGGCCATCGCGGCGAACAGCTCCCGGACCGAGACGCTCTGCCCGGACCGAAGCCCCATCGCCGATCCCACGACGTTCGCCGCGTACCGGCTCGCGACCGCTTCGTCGTCCCAGTTCAGTTTTCCGGAACGGATCTGCTCCAGTACGACGAGCTCCGTCATCATCTTCGACATGCTGGCCGGCGCCAAGGCCTCGTCCGCATTTTGCAGATAAAGCCATTTCCCTGACTTCGCGTCGAGCAGGGCCGCCGACTTGGCTTCGATCGCCGTGCCTTCGATCGCCGGATCTTCGGTCTTCGAGTCATCGGTCGTGTTTTCGGTCGCCGGGGCAGTGATCGCTTTGTCTTCGGTCCCCGGAGCTGCGATCACGGGTTCTGCAGTCGCCGGGGCTGCGATCGCTGCGTCTTCCATCACTGCGTCTTCCGTCACGGGCCGAAGCGTCTTCTCCTTCGCAACCCATCCGAGCCCGGCCGCCACGACGACGGCAAGCGCCAAGTGCTTCCATTTCATAGTTCCACCCGTTTCTCTTAAGCTTTGATCTCCTCCTATTGTAGGAAGTATTTTTTAAGCAATCCGAAGCGAAACCTGTCTTTTTTCTTAAACTGTGCTAAGCATTCTCCGAATGCCTAGCCCGTGTATAGGTCCGATGCGTTTATTTGGCCTCCTTCAACACCGGGAGCCGCACCTGGAACACCGTACGCTCGGCGTCGCTGAACGCTTCGATACGGCCCTTGTGCTGCTCCACCAGCCCTTTGACGATCGCGAGCCCGAGGCCGGAGCCGCCGGCATGCTCGGTCCGCGACTTGTCGACCCGATAAAACCGGTCGAAAATGTACGGAAGATCGGTCGTCGGAATCGGTTCCCCGTAATTGACGACTTCGACGACCGCTTCGCCGTCTTCGCGGTATGCCGCGAAATCGACTCTCTTCCCCTCGCGGCCGTATTGGACCGCGTTCGCCAGCAAGTTCTCGAACACTCTCGCCAGCTTGATCGGATCCCCGGACACGGGCAGCTCGGGCTCGGGAGCGCGCAGATCCCCCTTCATTCCCGCATCGGCCAGCGTCAGCCGGTGATGCACGAGCAGTTGGCCGAGCAGTTCGACCAGGTTGAGCCGGGTCATCTTGAGCGCAGCCGCCCCGCTGCGCGTACGGGTCAGCTCGAACAAGTCGCTCGTCAGCAGATGAAGCCTCTGAGCTTTCTCGTAAGCGATCGCGACGTAATGGCGCAGCTCGACTTCGTCGCGGTAGCGGTCCTGATCGATCAAGCCGAGATAGCCGAGGATGGACGTCAGCGGCGTACGCAGATCGTGCGAGACGTTCGTGATCAGCTCGTTCTTCGTCTGCTCCATCCGCCTCTCCTCGTCCAGCGACAGCTTCAGCTTTTCAACCAGCCGATTCGTCTGCTCCGCCAGCTCGCTCAGCTCGCTCTGTCCGCGGACAGGAAGCGTCTCGTCGAAGTTCCCTTCGGCAATGCGGCCCAGATCGGCGCGGAGCCGCCCCAAATAAATCATCTGCCGCAGCTGGAACAAAACCATGAAGGCCATAAACAATAAAAAGCCGAAAATAATCGGCAGCGCGCTTGCGCCGAACATGGCTTCCGCTGCGTTATAGCCGATCCGGATCCATCGGGTATTCGGATAAAACCGCCAGGACAAGTCGCGCAAGGCGGCCAGCAGAACGTACCCCAGGACAGCGCTGAGCACCAGGCTAGCCAGCATCTGCCAGATCAAGCGCCAGATCATGCGGCCGGTTCCGTTAGAGGTCAATTTTGTAGCCGACCCCCCATACGGTGGCGATCAGTTTGTCGCCCGACTCCTGCTCCAGCTTGTCCCGCAGCTTGCTGATATGGACCATGACCGTGTTGTTGGATTCGAAATATTTTTCTTTCCACACCTGCTGGAAAATCTCCTCCGCGCTGAACACGCGTCCGGGATTGGCGGCGAGCAAGCTGAGAATGCCGAACTCGGTCGAGGTCAAGCGGATCGGGCGGCCGTCCGCTTCCACGGAATGGGACTGCTTGTCGATGCGCAGCGGCCCGGCGGCGATGACGTTCTCGTCCGTTTCGGCGCCGGCCGTCTTCCCGTATTGATAGGAACGGCGCAGCAGCGATTTGACGCGCGCGACCAGCTCGAGCGGGTTGAACGGCTTGATCATGTAATCGTCCGCTCCGGTCATCAGGCCGAGAATTTTGTCCATATCCTCCGCCTTGGCGCTGACCATCAGAATCGGGATCTCCCGTTCCGCCCGGATGCGCCGGCAAGCTTCCATCCCGTCCATCCCGGGCATCATGACGTCCAGGACGACCAGATCGAACTCCTCTCGGGCCAGCTTGTCCAACGCCTCCGCGCCGTCGTGCGCCTTATCCGTCAAATACCCTTCGTTGCGCAAATAAATTTCGATCAGACCGGCGATCTCCCGGTCGTCGTCCACGATTAACAAACGTCGCTGCATCGCTGTGACCTACGCTCCTCGTCTATGTCTTACCTATACTATAGTCCAGTATCTCCCGCCTTGTCTCGGATGCTAAACTGATCTTCAGATATGTTTAAGATTTGGTTAAGGTTCTTTTGCGATGCGGCGTCTTCTATTTTTCGGGAGGGATACTGGCATGGCGGGGAAAAAGGAGCGAGGGAACTACGGGATCGACGCGCCGAACGTCGTGCGCAGCCTCTGTGCGATCGGGGCGATTCTCATCGCGGCTGCCGCGGCGGCGCTCGATCTTCTGAACGGCGTATGGCTCAAGGCGTTGTCGGTCTGGGGAGGCGCGATCGGCGTCCTGTGTTGGGCGGAAGCGGCATGGATGCTCTGGAGCAGCAAGCGGGGCAAGCGTAAGGTCGTACGGAAGCTGATCGAGGCGCTGCGACTGAGTCCGGACGATTCCGTTCTGGACGTCGGGTGCGGTCGCGGAATGGTGTTAACCGGCGTCGCCAAGCGGTTGATCGGGGGAAAAGCGGTCGGCATCGATATCTGGAACGCGAACGATCAGTCCGGGAACAGCCCGGGCGCGACGATGCGGAACGCCGCGGCCGAGGGCGTCTCGGACCGGATACAGGTCGTGAACGCGGACGCGCGCCGCCTCCCGTTCGAAGACGGCGCTTTCGACGCGGTGGCGTCCAGCCTTGCCATTCATAACATCTCCGAACGCAGGGAACGGCGGAAGGCGATCAAGGAGATCGTCCGCGTCACCGGCCCGAACGGCAGAATCGCGCTTCTCGACTTTCGGAATGTCCGGGAATACGCCGAGGCGATGAGCGAAGCCGGTCTTGCGGAAGTCCGCGTGTCCGGCCTGCACTTCTCGATGTTCCCTCCGGTTCGCATCGTGACCGGCACGAAATCTTGAGCGGCTTTTTACGCTTTCGACTTCGTTCTGGCCAGCAGGTAAAGGAAATAGGGCGCGCCGATCACGGTGACGACGATGCCTGTCGGCACGCCCGACGGCTGCAGGATCGAGCGGCTGACCGTGTCGGCGGCGATGACGAGCAGGCTGCCGGTCAGCGCCGCGGCGGGAATGAGCACCTGGTGCCGCGAGCCGACGAGCTGACGGGCCAGATGCGGCGCGATCAGGCCGACGAAGCTGATCCCTCCGCCGACGGCGACGCACGCGCCGGCCAAGGCGACCGATGCGGCCAGCAGGCCGAGCCGCTCGCGCTCCGTTCTGGCGCCCAAGCCGGTAGCTAAGGCATCGCCCAGGCTCAGCACGTTCAGCGCCTTGGCTTTCAGCAGAACGTACGGAATAAGGACGGCCAGCCATGGCAGCAGCGCCAGCACAAATTTCCAATTCGTTCCATAGATACTGCCGGCAAGCCATGTCTGCACGAACTGGTACTGATCCGGACTGAGCCGGATCGTCAGCACGATCATCGCGGCGGAGATGCCGGAAGCGAGCGCGATCCCGACGAGCACCATCCGCGTCGGCGAGAGCCCTTCTCCCCGTTTCCGGGCGAGCGCATAGATGAGCGCTGCGGTCGCCAGCGCGCCCACGAGGGCGAGACACGGCAGCAGGAAGACCGAACCGAGCTTCGTCACCGGATAGAAGGCGACGTACAGCACGACCATCAGCCCGGCGCCGGAATTGATGCCGAGGATGCCCGGATCCGCTAGCGCGTTGCGGGTGATTCCTTGCAGGATGCAGCCCGACAGCGCGAGTCCCGCTCCCAGAAGCACCGTGATGACGATGCGGGGCAGCCGGAATTGGAACAAAATCAAGTTCTGATTCGCGTTACCGCCGCCGAACAGCGTCCGGAATACTTCCCCCGGCGACAGCCGGGTGTAGCCCGAGTTCATGCTGACGATAAAGACCGCGATGACCAGCAAGGCGAGGACGCCGATCCATGTCCATGCCCTGGCCGCGCGACGGCGGCTCGATTGCCGAAGCAAGTTCCGCTCCATGATCACATCTCCCTCCTGACGCGCCGCACAAGGTACAGGAAGAAGGGAACGCCTATCAAGGCAATCAAGGCGCCTACCGGAGTCTCCGAGGGCGGGTTGATCATGCGTGCGGCGATGTCGGCCAGCACGATGAGCAAGCTGCCGAGAACCGCCGAGCAAGGGATAATCCATTTGTAGTTAACGCCCACCAGGAAGCGGGAGATATGGGGAATGACCAGGCCGACGAAGCCGATCGAGCCGACCGCGGCGACCGAAGAGCCGGCCAGCACGAGCACGACGACGACCGCCAGCAGCTTGACCAGGCCGGTGCGCACGCCGAGCCCCGCCGCGGTCTCCTCCCCTAGGCTAAGAAGCGTAATGGAACGCGACAGCGCGATCGCTCCGAACAGCCCGACGACGATCCACGGCGCCATGTACGCCAGCTGCGACCACTTGATGCCGGCCATGCCGCCCGCGTACCAGAACGCAAGCTGCTGCCCGATTCGGAAATGGATGGAGATCGCTTCGCTGAGCGAGTTCAAGAGCGCCATGACGGTCGCACCGGCCAGTGCCAGCTTTGCAGGCGTCAATCCGCCGCGGGACGCGGAGCCGATGCCGAAAACCAATGCCGCCCCGAGAGCGGCGCCGATGAACGAGAATCCGATCAATCCGTTGAACGAAAGCGAAGGATAGAAGGCGAAGCACAGCGCCAGCGCCAGGCCGGCGCCCGCATTGATGCCGAGCAGGCCCGGATCGGCGAGCGGATTGCGCGTCATGCCTTGCATGATCGCCCCTGCCGTCGCGAATGCGGCTCCGACCAGCGCGCCGGCCAGTGCCCTCGGAAGACGCAGCTCCCGGATAATCTGATGGCTGGTCAAATCGCCGTTGAAGCGGAATACCGCCTCCCATACGGTCGTCAGCTTGATGGACGCCGCCCCGACCGAGACGGACAAGCCCAAGCATAGAACCAAGGCGGCCAAACCTAAGACGATAATGAGCGTGGCGGCAAGCGGCCGCGAACGCAGCGGCGGAAGCCGGTTTTCCGCCGATTGAGCTGGATGTTCCATGAGTCCGATACCTTTCCCGTCTGCGACACCTTAGTGAGAATGATTATCATTCGTACGACACAAGTAGAATACCTTATTCGGCTTCCATCTGTCAAACCTCTATTTTACATTTGACTGAACTGGGCGCGATGCAGACGGGAATAATGGCCTTGGCTTTGAATCAATTCATCGTGGCGTCCTTGCTCGGCAATGCCGTCCTCGGTCACGACCACGATCCGGTCCGCGTTCTTGATCGTTGCCAGACGGTGCGCGATGACCAGCGTCGTCCTCCCTTGGGACAGCTCGGCCAGCGATTGCTGGATCGCGGCTTCCGTCTCGGTATCCAGCGCCGACGTCGCTTCGTCGAGAATGAGGATCGGCGGATTTTTGAGGAACATCCGCGCGATCGCAAGCCGCTGCTTCTGGCCCCCCGACAGCTTGACGCCCCGCTCTCCGATGACTGTCCCCATTCCGTCCGGCTGCGACCGAATGAACGTATCCAACCGCGCCCGCCGGGCCGCTTCCCAGATCTGCTCTTCGGTCGCGCCCAGCTTGCCGTATTCGATATTCTCGCGAATCGTGCCGGCGAACAGGAAGACGTCCTGCTGCACGATGCCGATCTGCCGCCGAAGCGACTCCAACGTGAGGCCGCGAATGTCCATGCCGTCGATCGTAATCGCCCCCCCATCGACTTCGTAGAACCGGGGAAGCAGGCTGCACAGCGTCGTCTTGCCGGCGCCGGACGGCCCGACGAACGCGACCGTCTCGCCCGCGCGGATCGTCAGGTTGATGCCTTTCAGCGCCATCGCGTTCGCATCATAGCCGAAAGAGACGTCCTGGTAGCGAATATGGCCCTGCAGGTGCGGAACGTCGATCGCACCGGGCCTGTCGGCCACGTCCGGCTCGGTCTCCAGCAGCTCGACGTAGCGCTTGAAGCCGGCGATCCCTTTCGGATAGCTCTCGACGATCGCGTTGATTTTCTCGATCGGCCGAAAAAGGACGTTGACGAGCAGCAGGAACGCGATAAAATCCCCGTATTTCATGTTGTCGTGGTAGACGAACCAAGCGCCGCTGATCATGACGAGCAGCGACACCAGCCGCATGAGCATGTAGCTGAGCGACGTGTTTTTGCCCATAATCTTGTATGCGATCAGCTTGGCGGTCCGATAACGCTCGTTGTTGACCGCGAACAGCTTCTTCTCGTGCTCCTCGTTGGAGAACGCCTGAACGACGCGAATGCCGCCGACATTGTCCTCCACGCGCGCGTTGAAGTCCGCCATGTCCGTAAACATGCGGTGGAACGCCTTGGTCATTTTGCCGTTGAAATAAACCGCCAGCACGATCATGACCGGCACGGTCGCGAACGTGATCAGCGCCAGCTTCAGGTGGATCGACGCCATCAGGATGAACGCGCCCACGAGCGTCATCAGCGCGATGAACATGTCTTCCGGGCCGTGATGGGCGACTTCTCCGATCTCCATCAAGTCGTTGGTCATCCTTGAGATCAAATGGCCGGTCTTGTTATTGTCGAAAAAGCGGAAGCTCAGCTTCTGAATATGATTGAACAGCTTCCGCCTCATATCCGTCTCGATATTGATGCCCAGCATATGCCCCCAGTAGCCGACGACGAATTGCATGAAAGAGTTGATCAAATAGACCGACAGCAAGCCGACGCACGCCCAGACGATCAAATTCCAGTCTTTGCCGGGAAGCAGATCGTCCACCACCTTGTCCACGGCAAGCGGAAAGCCGAGCTCCAGCAAGGCGACGAAGACGGCACAGCCGAAATCGAGAACGAACAGTCCTTTGTAAGGACGGTAGTAAGAGAAAAAACGGCGTAACAACGGCGCACCTCCGCAAGAAAGATAGATAAGCCCATCTTCATCTTAACCCGAGCGCTCCGGTCTGCAAATGGACAATCGTGCGAAGCTGCGGCGCCAAAAAGAAAAACCGTCCGCGCAAGGCGGACGGTCCGGCGAAGCGAAAAATCATTGCGATGCGGAAGCCGAAGGCGATGCCGACGGCGACGAAGATGCCGAAGGAGAAGCGGAGGCCGAAGAATCGCTCGAAGCCGATCCGGACGGCGCGGCCGATTCCGACGGAACCGAGTCGGCGGGCGGCGTTTCGGTAGCGGTGGTGGCGTCTTCCTGCGTGAGGAAGTTTTTGTAGCCTTCCGTTTTCTTGGCTTCGGTGAACCAATCGGAGAAGCCTTCGTTGATCTTCTCGTCGAGGTAATCGTTCTTCACTTGATCCTTGACATCGTCATAGTTGGCGGCTACCGCTTCTTTCCGGTCGGTAAGCTTGATGATATGATAGCCGTTCGGAGATTGGACGACGTCGCTCATTTCGCCTGTCTTGAGAGCGAACGCCGCGGTCTCGAACTGCTCGTTCATGACGCCTTTGCCGAAGAAGCCCAGATCGCCGCCGTTATCCTTGGAGCCGGTGTCGATCGACTTCTCCTTGGCCAGCGTAGCGAAGTCGGCGCCCTGCTTCAATTGCTTCAGGACCGCTTCGGCTTCTTCCTTCGTTTGAAGCAGGATATGCGAAGCCCGTACTTGCTCGGGCGTTCCGTAGTTGTCCTTATTTTTGTCGAAGTAAGCTTTGAGATCGTCTTCCGACGGGTTCAGCTTCTTAGCGAAGATGAGGCGCAATTCCAGCTGCGGACGGGTTTGCTCCTTGAACTGATCAAGCGTCATGCCGCTGGATGCGAGCGCCTGGCTGAACTGATCGTCCGTCGTGAAATTGTTCTTCTTTTTGATGTCGGCGATGTACGCGTCGACGTCGGCGTCGGTCACTTGTCCGCCGGTTTTGCCGGCTTCGTTGGAGATCACCTTGAACATCATGATCTGATCGAGCTGTTGACCCATCTGGGCCTCGCCCGTGGTCTTGACCATCTCGTTGTACAGATCGGCCTGGGTGATCGACTTGCCGTCCAGCTCGCCGACCGCCTTGTTCATCGAGTTGCCGCCCGAATCGCGGACAAGCACGAAAATAAGAGCGGCGATCGCGATGACCGCGATCGCGATCCAAGGCCAGCTCTTGTTGCCGCCTCCGGATGCCGCAGGCTTCGCAGGCGCCGGACGAACGGCTGCCGGTGCCGGCTTCGCCTTGGGCGCTTCTTCTACGGGAGCGGAACGCTCCTCTTCGATCTCTACATTCTCTTCCGGCTTGTCCGATTCCGGACGCTCGTCGGAAGGAACGGCTTGCAATGGATCTTTGTTTTCTTCGCTCATTCTCTCATGATCCTCCTCTTGTTTGTAAAGCTCATTGTTCCACTATATCAAATTTTCCGCAGATTACCTTAATATAAACTTAAAAAACGCAAAAAACCCGGCTCGAAGCCCGGTTTTCTGTCGCATTTCCTCGATTTCTCTAATATGCCCGGCTTCAGGCGCGATTGCCTGAGAAAAGGCCAAACCTCCAAAACCGGACCGGTCTTGGAGGTTTCTGTCAGGCCTGATTCGGCACTCCGGAAGGCGGCGTCCTCCCTTCCGTCGCATAGCCGGGCGGCAATTCGAAATGGCGGTAAGCGTCCATGCGCGCGGGCTCGGTCGGCTTGGCCCATGGAAACGGAACCTCGGAATAAAGCAGCCCTTGCGAAGCCGCCTCCCGGATCCCTTCCGACAGAGCCGGAAGCAGGCGAATGATCGAATCTCCCGCTTCCTGCTCGGTAACGAAAGAACCCGAAATGGTCCGAACGGCCTGCGAGGATTCGTAGGCTCCATTGGAGACGAGGACGAAGCCGCGGGACGCTTCGATTGGCGCGAAGAGAGGCACGTCCGGATTCGCGATCGCCTGCATCAGGTTGTCGTACATATTCCTCATAAGATTCTCTTCGCCGAACGAGCGGACTTCTTCCTCTCCGCCGATGCGCTGAACGATCCGGTTGTCGTAATGCCAGACGATCTCTCCGAGCGTTCCCTCGACGGCGATAAACGGCGTCTCGTTCGCCGGATGGCACAGCATCGCGTAGAAAAGGACTTCGACGCCATCATGCGTAACGGCGCGAATGCACGAGACGTCGTCGCCTTCGATGTCGTTCACGCGGTACAATTCCGCTTGCACCGTCTGCGGAAGCATGCGCGAAGGATCGGCGTCACCGGCGGCAAGCAAGCAATTGTTGAGCAGATGCGCAAACGGGTTGTTGAACGTTCCGTCGAGGACGTACTTTCCGCCGTTCGTCAGCTTGCCCGCCCACGGCGTCCGGGCGTAATACGCCTTCGATCGCGACCAAATGCCGACGCCGGTCACCCGCTTGACTTCCCCGATCGCTCCGGCATGGAGCCGGTCAAGCAGCTCGCGGAAAGCCCGGCCCGACGTGTTCTGGAAGTCGACCTGGCATAGCTTTCCGCTCGCCTTCCGTGCGGCGATAATCTCATCCAGATCCTGAATCGTTACCGCCGGAGGCTTCTCCACCAACACGTGGAAGCCCATCTCCAGCACGCGGACGCACATCGGCTTATGGGCGGCGATCGGAGTCGCGATCGCCACGAAATCGATCTCGGGATGATCGGCAAGCATCTGTTCATAATCCGTATAGTGCGCCGCTCCGAGCGCGGTTAACCGTTCGAACTGTTCCGGGAAGCGATCCGGCTGCAGCTCCGCGAAAGCGGGAATTTCGATGCGCCCTTCTTGGGCCAGCTCCGACATCGCGCGGACGTGCGAGGAACCGAATCCTCCGATCCCCACCAGCGCGGCTTTGAATGTCCTCACGGAGGTCCCCTCCTTTACTCCGTTGTTTTACACGTGGTCCAGGTACCGTTCTTTGATCAGAGACAACGCCTCGTCGCCCGGCATGTCCCACACCTCGCGATTGAAAATCTCCACTTCGATCGGCCCGTCGTACCCGGCCGCTTCGACCGCCGTGCGCATCCGCCGCAGCTCGATGACGCCGTCGCCCATCATGCCTCTGCCCATGAGTATATCCGGCATCGGGACGAGCCAGTCCGAGACGTGGAAGCCGAGAATGCGCCCTTCGGCACGCTTGATTTGCGCGTATAACTCCGGGTCCCACCAGACATGAAACGCATCGACGACGACGCCGACGTCGCGGGCGTCGAACTTCTCCGCCAGGGCGTTCGCCTGCCCTAAGGTATTGATGACCGACCGCTCGGCGGCATACATCGGATGGAGCGGTTCAATGCCGAGCTTGACGCCGTGGGATCGGGCGAGCGGCGCCAGCTCCCCGATCGCCTCTTCGACCGTCCGGCGGGCGGCATCGATGTCGCGCCCTTCCGCCGGGCCGCATACGAGCACGAGCGTATCCGTGCCCAGCTCGGCCGCTTCTTCGATCGCCCGCCGGTTGTCGTCGATCCTCTCCCGGCGCGCTTCCGGCGTCGCCGCATGGAAGAAGCCGCCGCGGCAAAGGCTGGAGATGCGAAGGCCGGCATCCCGGATGAGCCGCTTGCTCTCCGCCAGCCCCGCGTCCGCCACTTTATGGCGCCATAAGGCGATCCAGGGCACGCCGGCGCGTACGCAGACGTCCGCCGCTTCCCGCATGGACAGACGGTCGGTCGTAATTTGGTTCAAGCTCAGTCGCTCAATGGAACGAAGCGGCTCCATTCGGATTCCCTCCTTAATCTTCAAGGCCGGCCAGAGCCAGCGTTTTCTTCATGCGCGCGACCGCCAGTTCCCGGTCGCGGAGCAAGCCCGCGCGATCGGCCAGAACGAACAGGTCGGACAGATGAACGATGGAGCGGCTTCCTTCTGCTCCCCCGAGCATCCGGAAGTGGGACTGATGCCCGTTCAAGTAAGCCATGAAGACGATTCCCGTCTTATAGGCGTACGTAGGTTTCTTGAAGATATGGCGCGACAGCGCCACGGTCGGTTCCATGATCGCTTCGTATCGGCTCGCATCCCCGGCGTCCAGCGCATGAAGCGCGGCGGCGGCGACGGGCGCGATCGCGTCGAAGATGCCGAGCAGCGCATGACTGTAGCCTTGCCCGTCGCCCCGGATCAGTTCCGGATAGTTGAAGTCGTCGCCCGTGTACATGCGCACGCCTTCCGGCAGCATCCGGCGCATGCGGATTTCCTTCTCGGCGTCCAGTAGGGAAATCTTGATGCCGTCGACCTTGTCCGCATGATCGCGGATGACGCCGAGGCAAACTTCCATCGCCGCGTCCAGGTCGTTCTTATGCCCCCAGTATCCGGCGAGCGCAGGATCGAACATGTCTCCCAGCCAATGCAGGATGACCGGCTGCTTCACCTGTCGCAGGATGTTCCCGTACACCCGCCGGTAATCTTCCGGCCCTTTGGCGCATGCGGCCAACGCACGGCTCGCCATCAGGATAACCTGCCCGCCTTCCCCTTCGACAAAACCGACTTGCTCCTCATAGGCGGCTTCCACCTGCTCCAGCGTCACCGAAGGACTCGGCGCGAGATGATCGGTCCCGGCGCCGCTGGCAATCTTCCCGCCGACGGAGCGCGCTTCCGCGACGGAACGGCGGATGAGCTCCTTCGAGCGGGTCCAATCGAGTCCCATTCCCCGCTGCGCGGTATCCATCGCTTCCGCGACCGCCAGGCCGTGCTTCCACAGGTGGTGTCGGTACGCGAGCGTGGCGTTCCAATCGATTCGGGAATCGTGAAGCGGATCGGTGTCCGCGAACGGATCGCTGACGACATGAGCCGCGGAGTATGCGATCCGGCTCCGGAACGGCTGCTCCGGCACCGCAAGCTGCGCTTGCTCCTTCAATTCGTATTCGTACAGTTCGCCGCCCGCGCGGGGCAGCCGTACGGTGATCGCCATCGGTATCCCTCCCGTTTACAAGCTGAGCGTCGGCACGTCGATCCAGCGGCGTTCCTGCCACGACTGAAGCGCCAGGTCGGCGAGCTGCGTTCCTTTGGCGCCCTCCAGCAGGTCCCACGAGAACGGCGCGTCTGCGGCCACGTGCCGCAGGAACATCTCCCATTGCACCTTGAACGCGTTGTCGAACGTCTGGTTATCGGGTACCGTTTCCCACATCTCCCGGAAGGAGAACGGATTCGGAATGTCCGGGTTCCATACCGGCTTCGGCGTATTGACGCGATGCTGCGTCTTGCACTCCCGCAAGCCGGCTACCGCGCTGCCTTCGGTGCCGTCCACCGTTACCGTCAGCAGATCGTCGCGATCCACCCGTACCGTCCAGGACGAATTCGCCTGAACGATGATGCCGCCTTCCAGTTCGAATGTCGCATACGCCGAATCGTCCGCCGTGCACTCGTAGGGCTCGCCCTTCTCGTCCCAGCGGCGCGGGATATGGGTTGCGGCCAGGCAGGATACCGACTTGACTTCGCCGAACAGGTGACCGAGCACGTAGCGCCAATGCGCGAACATATCGACGATGATGCCGCCGCCGTCTTCCTTGCGATAGTTCCAGGAAGGCCGCTGCCCGGCCTGCCAATCGCCTTCGTATACCCAATAGCCGAACTCCATGCGAACCGACAGGATATGGCCGAAAAAGCCCGAATCGACCAGCCGCTTCAGCTTGAGCAGACCCGGAAGGAACAACTTGTCCTGCACGACGCCGTTTTTGACGCCGGCCTGCCGGGCCAGGCGGGCGAGTTCTAGCGAGCCGGCCAGATCCGAAGCGGTCGGCTTCTCGCAATAAATGTGCTTGCCGGCGGCAATTGCGCGCTTGATGGCGTCGGCGCGGTGCGCCGTCGTCTGGCTGTCGAAGTAAATCTCATTGTAAGGATCGGCGAGACAGGCATCCAGATCCGTGCTCCAGCGAGTAAGCCCGTGCTTTTCCGCAAGCGCTTGCATCTTGGAGGCTTGGCGTCCGACCAGAATCGGGTCCGGCATGACGACGTCTCCGTCGGGAAGCGTGACGCCGCCTTGCTGGCGAATGGCAAGAATCGAGCGAATCAGGTGTTGGTTCGTTCCCATCCGGCCGGAAACGCCGTTCATAATGATTCCGATATTGCGAACAGTCATGTGATGGAGGCTCCCTTCAAGGTTATAGCCTCATTCTAGAGCGCGGGAGACCGAATTTCTTGCGAGATCGGGAACGAAATTCTCAATTTCGGAACTGATTTTCGCGGAACGACTTCGGGGACATCTTGACGAGCGCTTTGAACGAACGGTAAAACGTGGACACGGAATCGTATCCGACCTCGAAGCAGATCGAGATAATGTCCTTGCTCGTCTCGGCAAGCAGCTTCTGCGCCACGCGAATGCGCACTTCGGCCAAGTATTGCATCGGGGTCAGATCGTACCGCTCTTTGAAAATGTTGTTGACGTGACGGGTGCTCATCCCCAGCTTGGAGGCGATGTCGCCGGCCGTCAGCTGTTCGTAGTAATGGGTGTCGATGTATCCCTGGATTTTCTCCGCGCGCAGCCGGTTCGAACCGCTTCCCGTCGAAGGGACGGCCTGAGAGCGGGCAAGGATGAGCAGAAGCTGCGCCAGTTGAATCTGCAAAGCCAACCGCCCCAGCGGCGACGGCTCGGCCGACTGTTCGAAAAGCATTTTGCGGAGCAGCTGGCGAAGCTCGCTTCCGGCGAATCCGCTCGGCTTGACCAATGCGGACGCGCGAAAATAATCTTTGATCAGCCGGTCCGTCAAGTTGTCTTCCAGCGCCTTCTCGTCGAACACAAGCACAAGCAGCGTCAGCTTGGAGGAGGACAGAACGGAATGGACGGACAACGGAACGATGAGCGCCGCATCGTTCGGCTCCAGCCGCCAAACTTCTCCGCCCAGGCGGATCTCCCCTTTCCCTTCCAGCACGAACAGCAGCTGATGGTACGGATGATGATGCTCGGACACCCGATGCCCGCCGATATGTTTATGCTCGTAGAGGAAAATCGGACGATCCATAAGCGCACCCCTCCTTGATCACGTTCAACTTCTCTTTCTCTATTTGTTCTGCAAATTCCGACAGAAATCCTGCCGGATTTTCACGCGGAAAGTCATGAAAAAACGCCGCTCCTCTCTCGGCCCGGTTGCAAGCCATGAGAGAAGCGACGCTTTTATGGAAATCCGTAACGCGTAGCCTCCTAACTCACCTTATGCTCGATACGCAGCTTGTCGGCTACCATCGCGATGAATTCGGAATTGGTCGGCTTTGATTTGGCGATGTTGATCGTATAGCCGAACAGATGGCTGATGCTGTCGATGTTGCCGCGAGTCCAAGCAACCTCGATCGCATGGCGGATCGCCCGCTCGACGCGGGACGGCGTCGTTTTGAATTTCTCGGCGATCGCGGGATAGAGCGTTTTCGTAATGGCGCCGAGAATCTCGATGTTGTTGTAAACCATCGTGATCGCTTCGCGCAAATACTGATATCCTTTAATATGAGCCGGCACGCCGATCTCGTGAATGATGCTCGTGATGTTGGCGTCCAGATTTTTCGGTTTGCCGATCGGAACGATATTCGACCGGGGAGCGGCGCTCATTGAAGCGATCGAAACGGAGGAGGTCGTCGCCGACGTCGAGGAACCGGCTAATTGCCGGATCCGGTTGGCCAGCACGTCCATGTCAAACGGCTTCAGTATGTAGTAGGAAGCGCCGAGCTGCACCGCGCGCTGCGTAATGTTCTCTTGACCGAACGCTGTCAGCATGATGATCTTCGGCATAGGCGACAAATTCATGTCGCGAAGTTTTTCCAGAACCCCAAGGCCGTCCAGGTGCGGCATGATGATATCGACGATCATGACGTCCGGAACGATCCGATTTTCTTCCAGTTGGCGGATGACTTCTTCACCATTGTAAGCGACTCCGATGACCGTCATGTCATCCTGTTCTTCAATGTACTCAGACAACAGGTTCGTGAATTCTCGGTTGTCATCAGCCAGAAATACTTCGATCCGCTGCAAGGTCTGGTCCTCCTTCTACACGTTTGAGTTTCTGACAACCGATACGCGACAATTGCCGCTAAGTAACGGTTGCAGCTTGGTCAAAAAGAACTTTCGTTCCCTCCTCGTTACCGATTCGACATGGCCCATTCAATTCCTTCTAATCCGGAAATTATTTCTTTATTTTTTTGACGATATCGAATATAATTAATAATTTATGTCAATTGCCGTGTTTTTTCGCAGCTTTTCGACAAATGTTCGGATTTTAGCCGGTTTTCGAAAAAAAACGAAACATCTAAGGCGTCAAACCGCCTTAGATGCCGCCTGTTCCGGTTGAAGCACGATGCCCGCGTCCTGCAGCATCCACTCGATAAAGCAGCCATAACCGGAAGTCGGGTCGTTTACGAATACATGAGTGACTGCGCCGACAAGCTTGCCGTTCTGAAGAATCGGACTGCCGCTCATTCCTTGTACGATGCCGCCCGTCTTATCCAGCAGCTTCGGATCGGTAATCCGAATCACCAGCCCTTTGGTCGCCGGCACCTGCTGCTTCGAGACGTGAACGATTTGGATATCGAACTTCTCGACCTTCTGTCCGTTGACGACCGTCAAAATTTCCGCCGGTCCTTCTTTTACCTCTTCGGCGAACGCGACCGGCACCGGATCTTGATGGAAGGAATGATCGGGAAGCTTATCCATTTTTCCGAAAATGCCGAACGCCGTGTTTTTCTCTACGCTGCCGAGCGTCTTGCCTTCCTTGATGAACATCGCCCGTTTCTCGCCGGGTTCGCCGCTTTGGCTCTTGGAAATCGACAGCACGTTGGACTGCAGGATCTGTCCGCTGCCGACCGAGATCGGCGTCTGCGTGTCCATATCCGTAATGACGTGGCCAAGCGCCCCGTACATGCCCTGGTCCGGCGCATAGAACGTCAGAGTGCCGACGCCTGCCGCGGAATCGCGAATATACAGCCCCAGCCGCCAAGCCTGGTCTTCCCGGTCAAACGCGGGCGTCAGCGAGGTGCGGAAAGTCGATTTGCCCCGTTTCACTTCGAGCTGAAGCGGTTGGCCGCTCTTGCCCGCTTGTTCCGCCAATCCCGCCACTTTCGTGATGTCGTTCAGCTTTGTTCCATTAATGGATACGATCAAGTCGCCGAGCTTCAGCTTGGCTTCTTCTCCTGGCGATTTCTTCGTTCCGTTGCCGGTCTGAATTATATGGTGGCCGACGACCATGATGCCTGCCGCCTTCACCTTGACCCCGATCGTTTGGCCTCCGGGCACGACCCGAAGATCCGGTACGACTTGCAGTTTGACCGTCTTGAACGGAATTTTGCCGAACAGCTTCAGCTTGAGCTCCGTCACTCCGCTGTTCCGAGGCTGGATGGACAAGGGCTGATGAAGATCGACCGGTACGATCGAACGGGATGAGCCGTTGATTCGCGCCACTTCGGGATTCAGTGTGCCCTGTGCATGAACCGGCATGGCATAATGCAGATGCTTGGATTGACCCGAGAAAAGCCTTAACTCGTGGGGAAACTCCGCGTAATGGCGTATGGGAGCGGTAGTCGCGGCCAAACACAGAGATAGGACGAGAAGGAGGCCGATGGTACGTCGAATGGAGGGCTTACGGTTCAAAGGTCTCACGCTCCCTTACAGTCTTTCCGGCATCCGATCTTGCCGGCAACGTACCTATAAGGTAACCGCGCCCCCCCGCTTTTATGTTCCCGAAAAGCTTCCTTGAATCCGATTTTTTCGCGTCCTTACGCGTTTTTTTGGCGGTGTGCCAACAGCAGCATTTCCTGAGCGTGATGACGGGTTTTTTCCGTTACTTCCACCCCGCCGAGCATGCGCGCCAGCTCTTCGACCCGCTGGGAATCCTTCAATTCCGCTACGGAAGTCGACGTTCTGCCGTCTTCGTTAATTCGCTTCGATATTTCGTACTGATGATCGGCCATGCATGCCACTTGCGGCAGATGGGTGATGGCGAATACTTGAACCGAAGCGGCCAGCCGCGACAGCTTGTCGGCGACGGCTTGCGCGGCGCGGCCGCTTACCCCGGTATCGACTTCGTCGAAGACGAGTACGGGAATACGGTCGATTCGGGAGAAAATCGCTTTGAGCGCAAGCATGACGCGGGACATCTCGCCGCCCGACGCGATCTTGGAGAGCGGCTTCGGCGGCTCGCCGGGATTCGTGGACAGCAGAAACTCCGCGGTATCGGAACCGACGGACGTGAGCGCACCGGAATCGAGCCGCACCTCGAACACCGCTCGTTCCATCTGCAAGTCGCGCAGCTCCTGTACGATCGCCTGGGCCAGCTTCTTGGCCGCATCCCGGCGTATGCCGGAGAGAAGCTCGGCCTGCTGCGTCAGTTCGTCGTTCAATAAACGCTCGCGATCGGTCAGCTCGCGAAGCCGCTCTTCGCGGTTGTCGAGCTTCTCCGTCTCCGCTTGAATTTGTTCCCGATAGGACATAATATCGGCGATGGTCTCGCCGTACTTCCGCTTCAAGCCGTGCAGCAGGTCGAGGCGTTCTTCGATCAGCGCCAGACGATCGGGGTTGAACTCGATGTCTTCGCGATAATCGCGCAGCTGAAAGCTGACGTCTTCCGCATTGTAATACGCGGATTGAAGCTGTTCGAGCATCGGCGACAGCTTGCCCGGATCGACTTTGACGATCTCCTCGAGCTTGGCGAGCGCTTTGGAGAACGCCGCCAGACCTTTGGCCCCGCTCAGCCATTCGTAAGCCTCCGCCGAAGCTTCATACAGCTTCTCCGAGTGAGTCAGCTTCTTGCGTTCTTCCTGAAGCTGTTCATCCTCATCCGGCTTCAGCTTGGCCGCCGCGATCTCTTCAAGCTGATATCGATACAAGTCGAGCATCTGCATCTGTTGGCGGGACGTATCTTCGAGTTCTTTTCGCTCGCGTACCGTTTGTTGATATTCCCGGAAGCGCTCCGCATACGCGTCTTTCAAGGGGAGGATAACGTCTCCGGCATACTGGTCCAGCCATTCGAGATGCCGTTCGGTCCGAAGAAGCGACTGGTGCTCGTGCTGACCGTGAATGTTGACCAGGTGCTCGCCGATTTCCCGCAGCATCGATAACGTTGCGCTTTGGCCGTTGATTCGCGCCGAGGATTTGCCATGGGCGTGAAGCTCGCGGCGGATGAGCAGCGTCTCCTCTTCGCTCGCCTGAATGCCCAGCCGTCTCAGAGCGTCCCATACCGGATGCCCTTCCGGCAGATCGAACAGCGCCTCGATGTCCGCGCGATCCTGCCCGTGGCGTATCATCTCGGCGGAACCGCGTCCGCCTGCGATAAGCGTAAGCGCATCGATAATCATCGACTTGCCGGCCCCGGTCTCTCCCGTCAGCACATGAAACCCTTCATGGAATCGAACCCTAACCGACTCGATTACCGCGAGATGGCGAATGGCTAGCTCTTTTAGCATTCCCTCTTCCTCCTTGAAAAGAAAACCCACAGAGTGGAGCTTTAACGAATCATATCGTGAAGGCGCTCGACCAACGCCGCGCCCTGCTCCTTCGATCTGCAGATCAGCAGCGTCGTGTCGTCGCCGCTGATCGAGCCCATGATCTCCGGCCAATCCATGCCGTCGATCAGGGCGGCGATCGTATTCGCCGTTCCGGGCAAGCACTTGACGACGACGAGATTGTCTGCCGCCTCCGCCTGCACGAAATGATCGACAAGCGCCCGCTTCAGCTTGAGGGCAGGGTTATATCGCTGATCCTGCGGCATCGAATATTTGTAGCGGCCGTCTTCCAGCGGTACTTTGATCAGCTGCATCTCCTTAATGTCGCGCGAGACGGTCGCTTGGGTTACGTTAACCCCTTCGCTTCGCAAAGCTTCGACCAGATCCTCCTGGGTTTCGATCTCCCCCGAGCCGATCAGCTCGCGTATTTTGCGCTGTCGTTGTCCTTTCATCCGTTCTCATCCTCCACCTTGAACCGTACCGTTCGGACCCAGCGCTGTGCCGGGTCGGCCACGACGATTCCTTCGCAATCGGGGAACAGCAGCGAATAGATCATCAGTCGGTCCCGCAGACCGCTGGCCGTCCACTCGATCGGCATTCGCGCTTTTTCCAATTTGACCAAGTAATACAGATCTTCCTTAACCGCCAAATAATCGAAGTAAAGCCGCGTCGGCTGCAGCGGGCCTTCGTCGACCTTTACGCCGAGCGGAATGCGGTGCTTCCCCGACAGCACCTCGTAACCGTGGCTCTCGAGGAATTCGACCGCCTCGTCCCTCAGCACTTCGCCCGAATCGGCCAGCTTGCGGATGCGGTGGCCCGGCGGCTCGTGAAGCCACTTGTAGAACCGCCTAAAAAACCACCAAAGCAGAAGTCCGATCGCTACGAGAAAAATCAGCCAATCGCCCAGCTTCGCCACGAGCCGCAACTCCCTCATTGCCGGCTGGCCGGAAGCGATTCGTTTTGAACGAGCCACGGCCGCCCTTACTTATTCGAGCCGGCCGAGGCCATTTCCTTTTTGGGCGATAAACGCTTTGCAATAAAAAGGAGCTGCCGGGCAGAACGAGGCTGTCCATCAGACGCCGTTCTTCGGCAGCTCCGGGCGTTGCGACGTATGGCGTCAGCCTGGATTAATGCAAATCATGATTCCATCACCGTTATGAATCGCCTCTGCGAAAAGCGGTTCGGGCGTCGGCGGCCGCCTGGCGCGCCCACTCGGCGAATTTCTCCGCCTTTCCGGCTTCCGCTTCGGCTGAAGCGTTCTCGGCTCTCCGTTTCCAATAACCGAGAAATTCGATATTGCCTTCTCCCCCGGTGATCGGAGAGTACGTTAAGCCCTGAAGCTCAAAACCGCATGCGTCGGCAAAACCGAGCACTTCCCTTACCACCGCTTCATGAACGGCGGAATCGCGAACGACGCCCGACTTGCCGACTTGTTCCCGGCCGGCTTCGAATTGCGGCTTGATCAGCGCCACCGTTCCTCCTCCCGCCGGGAGAAGCGGCGCCAGCGCCGGGAAGATATGCTTCAGCGAAATAAACGAGACGTCGATCGTCGCGAAGTCCGGAGGCGGTCCATCCAACTGACCGGGCTCCACGTGCCGAAAGTTGGTCCGCTCCATAACCCGGACTCTTTCGTCCTGACGCAGGGACCAGTCCAACTGGTTGTAGCCGACGTCCAGCGCATAAACGAATGCGGCCCCGTGCTGCAGCGCGCAATCCGTAAACCCTCCGGTCGAGGCGCCGATGTCCAACATGACCGCGCCGGACAAAACCAGGCCGAAATGGCGAATCGCCTTCTCCAGCTTCTGTCCGCCGCGGCTGACGTAAGGGTGCGGAGCTCCTTTGACGACGATCTCCGCATCCCGCGGCACCTTCGTTCCGGCCTTGTCCACCTTCTCCGAGCCGACGAGCACCAGCCCCGCCATGATCGCGGCCTTGGCCTTCTCCCGGCTTTCAAAAAAACCTTGCTCCAACAACAATACGTCCAATCGTTCCTTCATGGTCGTCATCTCGCGGTCAGGTTGCCTTTTGGCGGACGCGCACCGCCTTGGCGCGCAGCTCTTGCGCGACATGTTCGGCGGTCAAACCGGTCTCCGCACGCTGCTCCTTAATGCTGGCATGCTCGACGAAACGGTCGGGAACGCCCATCAAGCTGATCGATAAGTGATGTATCTGGCGCTGCGCGTAAAATTCCAGAATCGCGCTGCCGAGGCCGCCGGCTATCGCCGTTTCCTCCAGAACGAGCATCGGCTGATTCATCTGCGCCATGGAGAGCAGCATCTCCTCATCCAGCGGCTTGATGAACCGCGCGTTGACGACGCGGACGCCGATTCCTTCGCGTTTCAGCAATTCGGCGGCTTCCTCCGCCACCTGCACCATCGGTCCTACCGCTAGGACTGTGGCGTAATCGCCTTCCCGCACCGTCTCCCACTTGCCGATCGGAATCGGCTGCGGGTGTTCGTCCATCGGCACGCCGAGCCCGTTAATGCGGGCGTAACGAACGGCAATCGGGCCGTCGTTATAGTCGACGGCGGTCTTCATCATGCGCCGCAGCTCGTTCTCGTCCTTGGGCATCATGAGCACCAGGTTCGGAACGTGCCGAAGAAATGCAATGTCGTAAACGCCCTGGTGCGTCTCGCCGTCAGGGCCGACAAGGCCGGCTCGGTCGATGGCGAAGATGACGTTGGCGTTGTGACGGCAAATGTCGTGAACGACCTGGTCATAGGCGCGCTGCAGGAACGTCGAATAAACCGCGAATACCGGCTTTAGCCCTTCCAGCGCCAGCGCGGCCGACATCGTCGCCGCATGCTGCTCCGCGATCCCGACGTCGAACATCCGGTCCGGGAACCGCTTGGCGAACGGAATAAGTCCCGAACCTGCCGGCATGGCGGGCGTAATGGCGACGATCCGTTCGTCCCGCTCGGCCAGTTCGATCAGCGAGTTGCCGAACACTTCCGTATACATCGGAGGACCGACCGGCTTGACGACTTGGCCGGATTCGATCTTGTACGGCGTGATGCCGTGCCATTTCAGCGAATCGGCTTCCGCCGGCGAGTAACCTTTTCCCTTGACGGTTAGCACGTGAATCAGTACCGGACCGTCCACCTTGTCGGCTTGGCGGAACGTATCGAGCAGCTTCTCGATATCGTGGCCGTCGACAGGGCCGAAATATTTCAGTCCGAATTCCTCGAACAGCATGCCCGGCACGACCAGATATTTGAAGCCGTCCTTCACCCGTTCCGCGGTCTTCGCCAGCTTGCCGCCTACGGCCGGAATTTTGCGCAGCAGCCATTCGAGTTCCTCTTTGGCTTTGCGGTACGTCTTGTCGGAACGGACTTTCCCGAGGTAATTATGCAAAGCCCCGACGTTCGGCGCGATCGACATTTCGTTGTCGTTCAGTACGACCGTCAACTTGCGTTTCTCGTGGCCGATATGGTTGAGCGCCTCAAGCGCCATCCCGCCGGTCAGCGCCCCGTCGCCGATAACGGCAAGAACTTTATTGGTTTCGCCTTTGAGATCGCGGGCGAGCGCCATGCCGATCGCTGCGGAGAGCGACGTGCTGCTGTGGCCGGCTTCCCAGACGTCATGCTCGCTTTCCGTGCGCTTGACGAAGCCGCACAGGCCGTCCTTCTGGCGCAGCGTATGGAACCGGTCCATGCGTCCCGTCAGCATCTTGTGAACGTAAGCCTGGTGACCGACATCGAAGATGAACTTGTCGCTCGGGCTGTTATATAAATAGTGCATCGCCAACGTAAGCTCCACGACGCCGAGATTCGGCGCCAGATGGCCGCCCGTCGAGGACAATTGTTCAATCAGGAATTGACGAATTTCCTGAGCAAGCTGCGGCAGTTCGCCAACGCTCAGCTTTTTAAGGTCCGACGGACTGTCGATTCGATCGAGCAGCAAGTAGGTTCCCCACTTTCTCCGGATTTGACGGTGCGCTCCGCAGGCGCGAAAGCGAATAGAGCCGTCTCCTTAAACATGGATATTGCACCTATTATAGCATACACGGAATTCAAAGCCCAAAACACGAATTTTCCTCATTCGCCCCGATTCGACGAGCTGCTGGCCGAATTTCTTCGATTTTCGCAGGTTCGGCACCGATCGAACGCTTCCCACAAAAGCAAAATCCCCCGAACGGGGGATCGCAATTTTAGAACAAAGGAGCGATGAACGAGTAGCCGATAATAAGGAGCATCAGCACCGTCATATGGTTCAACGAGAAAATGAACATCGTTCGGGCCCATCCGCTCTCTTCCATTCGGCGGTAGCCGACAACGCTCAGAATGAGCCAGCCGAGGCTGATCAGCGCATTCGTCACGGCAATGTAGGGGTTCCAAAGCCAGAACAGGATGCTGGACAGGAACAGAGCCGCCAAATAAACGTTCATTTGCACGTACGTCCTTCTCATGCCCTTGACGACCGGCAGCATCGGAATCCCGGCCGCCCGGTACTCTTCCATCCGGCGAATCGCGATCGCGTAGAAGTGCGGCATTTGCCAGATCAGCATCAGAACGAACAGCGCAATGATGCCGGGGTGAAGCATGTCCGAAGAGATAGCCGCCCAGCCGATGAGGGGAGGCATGGCTCCCGACAAGCTGCCGACTTCCGTATTATAAACGGTTCTGCGCTTCGTCCACATCGTATAAGGCACGACGTAGATGAACAAGCCCAGAAAGCCGAAAACCGCGGCGAGCGGCGAAGCCAAATACAGCGCGATCAAACCGACGATCGCGATCCAGAAGCCGACGATCAATCCGCTCGTCAAGCCGACGATGCCGGACACGGTCGGCCGTTTTTTGGTCCGTTCCATGATTCCGTCGATATCCCGGTCATATAAATTGTTAAAGACGCCTGCCGCTCCGATCACGAGCGACGATCCGATCAGCGCGAGTACGATGTTGCCGATTTTCTCGAAAAAAGGAATATGGTGAACGTACAGCGCCATGCTCAAGCCGGCGAACATCGCGATGAGGTTGGACTTGATGATGCCGATCTTGATCGTATCGAAGACCACTTTCGTAAAAGAAGTCGAAGTTTCCCCGATTCCAATCGTGTTGCTCTGCATCCGCACGACAGTAACACTCCCTCCTGCATTCTCACTTTTCTAATCTACCATAAAAAAGGGGTTTCGTGCCGGTTAAGCGCAAGCCATCATCATTTTGTCAAAAGTGTGTGTCGCTTTCGTGAAATGCCGATTATGCCCGATTACAAGAAGTATGGCCTTCCGAATGCCTTCCCATCGCCATTGATCCCAAAAAAACCGCCAGTTTTCTGGCGGTTCGGCCGAGAAGGAGACACGGGTGCGCGAAAGTCCGTTTCTCAATGGTCGCGGCTCATCATGACGTTCGCGATCCGAATGAGCGGCTGCGCGTCGGCCAATCCCGCGGATCCTACGGCGGCGATCGCTTCATCGGTGAGGCGCGCGACCCGGCGGCGGCTCTCGTCGAGCCCGATCAGATACGGATAGGTTACTTTCCCTTGCCGCTCATCACTTTTCAGCGGCTTGCCCAGCTTCTTCTCGTCGCCTGTCAGATCCAGAATATCGTCCAGAATCTGAAATGCCAGACCGACATTGCGGCCGAACAGCCCCAGCGCTTCCAGCTGGCGTTCATTCGCCTCCGAGGCATGTCCGCCCGCGCGCAGCGAGAAAACGATCAAATCGCTCGTCTTGTGAAGATGGATGTTCTCCAAATCCTCGAGCGAAGTGATCCCCTGTTCCCCCATCATGTCGTCGGCCTGGCCGCCGACCATGCCCGGGAGTCCCGCATAGCGGGCCAGCTCGGCGACGACCGCCACGGTCCGTTCCGCGGGAACCCCGCGGCCGACCGCTTGAGCCGCCACATAGAACGCATGGGTAAGCAGCCCGTCCCCGGCCAAAATCGCCATCGCTTCGCCGAATACCTTATGGTTGGTCGGCCGTCCGCGGCGAAAATCGTCGTTGTCCATCGCCGGCAGATCGTCGTGGATGAGCGAATACGTGTGAACCATCTCGACGGCAGCCGCGAACGGCAGCGCCTTCTCTCGAGCGCTTGCGCAGCCGGCGACGCTTTCCGCCGACGCAAGCGTCAGAATCGGGCGCAGCCGCTTGCCGCCGGCGTCGAGCGAATAGCGCACCGCTTCGCTCAGCCGGGACGGGACGCGCCATCCGGAGGGCAGCATCTCCTGCAGCGCCTTCTCCGTCTGAACCCGCAATTGTTCCATGTACGTTCCAATGTCTTCGGTGTGGGTCACCAGCCGGTTACTCTCCTTTATCTCCATTGAGCTCTCCGCTCGAAGGGGCGAACGGCTTGCGCTGCATGCCGCCTTCTTCCTCCACAAGCATCTCGATCCTGCGTTCCACCTGCTCGAGCTTGCGGCCGCACAGCTTGGACAGCGTCATTCCCTCCTGGTACAGCTCGATCGCCGTTTCCAGCGGAACATCCGAGCTTTCCAGCTTGGACACGATTGCCTCCAGCCGCTCCATCGCTTCTTCGAACGTCAGCTCTCCGAGCGCTTCATTCTCGTTCCCGTTCGATTCCGACAACGTCCCCATGTTCCGTCTCCTCCCCATGCAGTCCCCAAACTTGACAGTCCAGCTTCCCGTCCGCCAGGCGAACCTTGATCAGGTCGCCAGGCTGCACCTCGCGAATGCTGCGGATCAGCGAACGCTCCTGCTCGTCGTAGGCCAGGCTGTAGCCTCTCGCCATAATCTTGAGCGGACTGAGCGCGTCCAGCTGACGCACCAGCCCGCCGAACGCCTTCTGCCGCTCGCGCAGCACGCCTCGCATCGCCAGGGCCAGCCCGCGCGCGGCCGCATCGGCCCGCTTGCGCGCATAGGCCGCTTGCTCCGCCGGCCGAACGGCGCGCAGGCGGCCATCCAGCCGCGCGAGCCGCTCCCGCGCCCGCGCGCGATGCTCGTCCGCGCGATGCCTCAGCCGGTCTCGCAGCCGGTCGAGCTGTTCGGCCCTCGCCAGCAGCGCCCGCCTCGGCTGCGTGAAGAACGGCGATCGCGCCGAATGGGCAAGCCGCGCCCGCGCCCGTTCAAGCTGCAGCCGAAGCGTCTTGGCCATTCGCAGCTCCAGCGATTGCAGCGACTGCCTAAGCTCGGCCATGTGCGGCACGGCCAGCTCGGCCGCGGCCGTCGGCGTCGCGGCGCGCAGGTCCGCCGCGAAATCGGCGATCGTAAAATCCGTCTCGTGGCCGACCGCCGAGATGACCGGAATCGCGGACGCCCGGATAGCCCGCGCCACCGTCTCTTCGTTGAACGCCCACAGCTCCTCCAAGGAGCCGCCTCCCCGCCCGACGATGAGCACATCGACCTCCGCGAGACGGTTCATCGCGGCGATCGCCTTCACGATGGAAGGGGCCGCCGCTTTCCCCTGAACGTTCGCGGGATACAGCAGAATCGGCACGGACGGGTGGCGGCGCTGCAGCGTGATGATCACGTCCCGCACGGCCGCGCCGGTCGGCGACGTAATGACGCCGACGGCCCGGGGATAGCGCGGGATCGGCCGCTTGCCGGCCTCCGCGAACAGACCTTCCGCCTCCAGCTTGCGCTTGAGCTGCTCGAACGCAAGATACAGGCTGCCGATGCCGTCCGGCTGCATCGCCGTCACGTAAAATTGATAGGCTCCGTCCCGTTCATAGACCGAGACGCCTCCCCGGGCGAGCACCTTCATGCCGTCCTTGGGCGCGAACGGCAGGCGTTGGTTATGGGAGGCGAACATGATGCTCTTCAGCCGGCCGCTCTCGTCCTTCAGCGTAAAATACATATGACCGCTGGAATGGCGGGTAAAGTTCGAGATCTCCCCGCGCAGCCACACGTCCTGCAGCCGCAAATCGCCTTCCAGCTTCATCTTGATGTATCGGTTTATTTCGCGGATGCTCAGCACGCGCGCCGGTTCCATCTTATGCGCCTCCGCTCCGTCCGGATTTTGGGAAGTCCGGCGAACAAGCGCCTTCATTCGCCGGGATATTAACGGTCGATGCCGTTCGCCCGCTTGGCCGCTTTGAGCGTGTTGGACATCAGCATCGTGATCGTCATCGGCCCGACGCCGCCCGGTACCGGCGTAATCCAACCCGCCGCCTCCGCCGCGTCGCCGAAATCGACGTCCCCGCACAGCTTGCCGTCCGGCAGCCGGTTCATGCCGACGTCGATGACGACCGCCCCCGGCTTCACCCAATCCCGCTTCACGAGCTTGGCTACGCCGACGGCGACGACAAGGATGTCCGCCTGGCGGGCAACCTTAGGCAGATCGGGCGTACGGGAGTGCGTCATTGTCACGGTCGCGTTCTCCCGCAGCAGCAGCATCGATACCGGCTTGCCGACGATGTTGCTTCTGCCGATCACGACCGCATGCTTGCCCGAGGGAGACTGGCCGGTCCGCTTCAACAGCTCGATAACGCCCGCCGGCGTGCATGGCAGCAGCGAGTCGTCGCCGATCATCAGGTTGCCGACGCTGACCGGATGGAAGCCGTCCACGTCCTTCTCGACCGAAATGGCATCGATGACGGCCTTTTCTTCGATATGCTTCGGCAAAGGCAGCTGCACCAGTATGCCGTTGATATTGCCTTGGCGGTTCAAGCGGTCGATCATCCCGAGCAGCTCCGACTGCGAGGTCTCGGCGGGAAGCCGGTGAACTTCCGAATAAAAGCCGAGATCCTCGCATGCCTTCGCCTTATTCCGAACGTACACTTGCGACGCCGGATCTTCGCCGACCAGCACGACGGCGAGTCCCGGCTGAACGCCGCGTTCCTTTAAAGCGGCCGTCTCTCTTCTGATTTCTTCGCGGATCTCATCCGATATCTTCTTGCCGTCGATGATTTGCGCGCTCATGGCGTAGGTCCCTCCGAATTCGTGGTCGTCTCGTCCGGCTTGTCCGACGGTTCCGTCCGAACGCCGCCTTCCCGGATCATCCGGCCGAGCACGCCGTTGACGAACTTGCCGGACTCTTCCGTGCCGAAATGCTTCGCCAATTCGATCGCTTCGTTGACGACGACCTTGGGCGGCGCCTCCTTGCCGTACTGCAGCTCGAAAGCGGCAAGACGGAGGATCTGCAAGTCGACCCGGGACAGTCGGTCGACCTGCCATCCGGTCAAGTACGTCTCCAGCATTCGATCGATCTCCGACAGCCGGCTCTCGACGCCGTTCACCAGCTCGCGCGTGAACGACTCCGCCGCGTCGAGTTCGCGAACGTCGGCCTCGATCTCGTTCTCGTGGCGAGCTTCTTCCATGACGGTATCTACCGCCGTTCTGCCGTCGACCGCGTTCATTTCCATTTGGTACAAGCTTTGTACCGCGATTTCCCTAGCCAATCTCCGTCTCATGAATCCTCCGATCATAACTCCCGCGTAATCATGTCCATACCGTCATGCTTGCCCGCGAAGCGGAAAAGGCGGCCGATAAGCCGCCAGGACGGACGATCCGCGATTTTACCGCGGCCAGTGCCAGCGGTCCGTCAGCCAGGTCAACAGGCGGTCCCACGGCACCAGCGGTCCGCGCTTGTCGTCCCTGCGCTTGCCGAGACCGTAGCCGATGCCGGCCAGCAGCGCACAGAACAGCATATCCCAAAATCCGACGAACACATAAATAAAAAAGAGAAAGAGTCCCGCGGCCACGCCGGCCGCACGTCCCCCGTACGTCTCCCACCAGCTTTTCCACATGGGCGACACCCCTATTCCACGCGGCTCTTATAGGTAGTGGGGGACTGCGTCACGTTGGCGATATAGACGGACACTTCGGCCACCGGAATGCCCGTCGTCTCCTCGATCTGTTCGGATACCGTCTTTTGCATTTCCTCGGAAAGCGCGGGAATCGACGTCTCCCCGTCGACGAAAGCGCGGATCGAGATGCGCAGGCCGGCATCGCCCGCCATCACCCGCGCCCGCAAATCTTTGACGCCTCGCGTGCGGGAAGCAGCCTTGAGCGCGATATTCTCCATCGTCTCCACGGAGATGCGAATATCGCCGTGATCCGTCTTCTGGTTGATGGAAGGAGCCGAGGAGCCGTTTCGCTTCACCGAGACGATAAAAAACCGCAAGCTGACGAGCAGCAGCAAGGCGGCGACGACGATGACGGTCGTCTGAACGATCTGGTTGCGCCCCGACAGATCCGCCGTAAAATCGTCAATCGCCTTCGCGTCGAACCCGCCGCAGGCGGCCACCAGGACGACGATCGACGCGGCTCCGATCGCCACGCTGTATAGAAACATCAGCAGCCTGTCCAATACTTTGATCAATGTGCGTCTCCTCCAGTCGTGACAAACAAATGACCCCCGACCTGCGAAAAAGCGCCAGGCAACCGTTCCCTAGCCGAGAACGGTCGTCCAGGCGCCGGCATCCGCTGGCCGGAGGCGTTGCGCCGACATCGGAATGTTCCCTTATGCGGCGTTATCGGACACGCGTATGCGATTCGTCTTCTTCTGTTTTGTCAGCCTGCTTGAACTGCACATCGTGAATATGTACATTCACTTCGACGACGTTCAGACCCGTCATCATCTCGATAGAGCGCTTGACGTTGACTTGAATCTCCGCCGCGATCTCCGGAATCTTCCGTCCGTATTCGACGACGATATTGACGTCGACGGCCGCCTCGCGTTGGCCGACTTCGACTTTGACGCCCTTGGACAAGTTCTTGCGTCCGAGCAGCTCGGCGATCCCGGTGGAGATTCCTCCGCTCATGCCCGCGACGCCGTCCACTTCGATCGTGGCGAGTCCGGCAATGACTTCAATGACTTCCGGAGCGATTTGAATGGTCCCCATTTCGGTCCGCTCGTAATCAGGTACCAATGTCTCCATCTTTCAAATCCACCTCCTTGTTCGCAGAACGCCGTCCCGCGAAGCCCGAATACGTTCTTCCGGCCCGGGTCCGCAGAAGCGGCGTTCCTGTCATTATTCATACTATAGCATTGAAGGAGATTTATGACAAACTTGTACGATCGGCCGTTTAAGCCTATTCGAAAGTCTGGTTGACGTCATGTTCTTCCAGAAACTTGATATCGAACGTTCCCTTGTTGAAAATCGGATGCTCGAGCAGCTTCAAATGGAACGGAATCGTCGTTTTTACGCCCTCTACCATAAACTCGGCGAGCGCTCTGCGGCCCCGCGCGATCGCTTCCGCCCGGGTCGGCGCCCAGACGATCAGCTTCGCGATCATCGAGTCGTAGTGCGGAGAGATCAAATATTGCGGATAGGCGCCGCTGTCGACCCGCACGCCAGGTCCTCCCGGCGGCAAATAGAAGCCGATGCGTCCCGGAGACGGCATGAAATTGCGGTCCGGGTCTTCGGCGTTGATGCGGAATTCGAAAGCCCAGCCGTCGAAGGTCACCTGCTCTTGCGTGAACGAGAGCGGATTGCCCTCGGCGACCGAGATCATCTCCTTGATCAGGTCGATCCCGGTGATCATCTCCGTGACGGGATGCTCGACCTGGATGCGCGTGTTCATCTCCATGAAATAAAACTGGCCGTCAGGCCCCAGGAGAAACTCGATCGTTCCGGCGCCCGAGTAATTGACCGCCTTCGCCGCCCGAACGGCCGCCTGCCCCATCCGCTCGCGCAGCGCCGGCGTCATGACCGGGCAGGGCGCTTCCTCGACGAGCTTCTGGCGGCGGCGCTGCACCGAGCAGTCCCGTTCGCCCAGATGGCATACGTTGCCGTGCTTGTCGGCGATGATTTGAATCTCGACATGCTTCATGCCGGTCAAATATTTCTCCAGATAGACGCCGGAGTTCCCGAACGCCTTCTGCGCTTCTTGCTGCGCCGTCGTAATCTCGCGGACGAGCATCTCTTCGTCGTCCGCAAGCCGGATGCCGCGGCCGCCGCCGCCGGCCGTCGCCTTGATGATGACCGGATAGCCGATCCCGCGCGCGACGCGAACGGCTTCTTCGATATCTTCCACGAGGCCGTCGGAGCCCGGGATGACCGGAACGTCCGCTTGCTTCATCGTCTGCTTCGCGACCGACTTGTCCCCCATCCGGCTGATCGCGTCCGCCGACGGGCCGATGAACGTAATGTTGCACGTCTCGCAAATCTCCGCGAAATCGGCGTTCTCGGACAGGAAGCCGTAGCCCGGATGAACGGCGTCGCAATCGGTCAGCGTCGCGACGCTCATCATATTCGTCAAGTTCAGATAGCTGTCCTTGGAGGCGGTCGGCCCGATGCAGTAAGCTTCATCGGCCAGCCGCACGTGCAGCGATTCCCGGTCCGCCTCGGAATAGACGGCTACCGTGGAGATGCCGAGCTCCCGGCAGGCGCGGATGATGCGGACGGCGATCTCGCCGCGGTTCGCCACCAAGATCTTATGAATGTTCAAGGCAAGAAATCCCCCTTTGATGTTACCGGCGCTCCTGTCGGTCTCACGCTCGGGAAAAGGATCGTTATTCCGGTTTGACGAGGAACAGCGGCTGGCCGAATTCGACCAATTGGCCGTTCTCGACCAGAATCTCGACGATTTCGCCCTTCACTTCCGCTTCCAGCGGATTCATCAGCTTCATTGCTTCGAGGATGCAGACGACGGTCTTCTCCGTCACCCGGTCGCCCGTGTTCACGAACGACGGCGCGTCCGGAGAAGGGGCGCGGTAGAACGTGCCGACCATCGGGGAGACGATCGAATGCAGGCCTGCCGCGCGGGCGGACGGTGCGGGCGCTGCCTCCGCTTCCGAAGGAGCCGTAACGGCCGCGGCGGAAGGAACGGGCACATAGGATGGCGCGACCGGAGCCGTCTGAACGTTGACGACTTCCGTCCGGCCGGGCTTGCGAATGGCCAGCCGGGCGCCTTCGCTTTCGATCTCCAGTTCCTGAACGGACGTCTGGTCCACTAATTTGATCAGTTCTTTGATTTCGCTTAATTTGAACATGTTTTCGTCGGACACTCCTTGGCTTGGGGATTCCCCTCGTCGGTTATCCATAGGGTTCTTGCAGGTACGTATAACAGAGTTATTATATCATACTCGATTAAAATGGAAAGAGCCCGGCCGAGGCCGGGCTTCGCCGCGAAACCGGATTACGGATTCGCAATGTATTCGACGGTTACCCGGTCCGGCGTGACTTGCAGCTCTTTCATCGCCGTCTCTACGATGCCGACCGCCTGGCTCTTGTCGAGCTTGTCGGCCTGAACGACGACTTTGAAGTTGCCGCTGTCGTTGTCCTGCTCGACGACGGCGTTGTCGTAGCTCGTCAGCAGCTTCTCTTCGAGGCTGGAGATTCTCTCTTCCGTCGCGTCGAGCCGGTGCAGCTCTTCGATCGCGGAAGCCGTGTCGCTCTGCGAATTGTTCGTGTTGTCGGCGATAATCTTGTTCAGCTTCTCTTCTTGTTCGGAGACAGAAGTCCGGCGCTGCAGCTCGATGTTGTCGAAGTAGGCGCGGCCCGTCTGGTTGTTCATGTTCGAGATGACCGCTTCGTCCGACGCGCCGGACTGAGAGTCGCCGGACGCTTGCTGCTGATCCTTGCCGTCCGTCGCCTGCGCCGAAGCGTCGGGAGACGCCGCCGCGTCCTCATGGTCTTGCCCGTCTCCCGCCGCATCCGTCTGGCTGCCCGTCGTATCCTTCGCCGTCCCATCCGGAGGAAGAGCGGATGCGTCCGCGCCTTCGCTCTCCGTTTGGCCGTCCGTCGCCGTTCCGGAGCCGTCTGTACCGTCGGTGCCATCGGTGCCGTCGGTGCCGTCCACTTGCGTGATTTGCACGCTTCCGTCGGTCGGGCCGGCGTCCTGCGTATACCCGCTTGCCTGATCGGCCGTCTGTCCGACCGGAGAAGCGTCCTCCGTGAACAGGTAGTAAGCGGAGAGAATGACCATGAGGCTGAGCATCGATACCAGCCAAATCGTTTGCCTTCTGTTGTTCATAAACGCATAACCTCCCGAATCGAGTTGGTGTTCTTCCTTTTCAGAAACGCTATTGCTTGCGGGGAACGACGGAGATCCGGTGAATCGGAACGTCGAGTCCTTTGGAGATCGCATCGGCGATGAGCAGGTGCACCGTCGCGTTCTCCGCTCCCTTCGCGACGACGAGCACGCCGCGGACTTGCGGTTTCAGCTTTTTGACGACGATCGGCGATTGCCCCCCGTTGACTTCGTATAATGCAACCTGGCCGTTCTTGTCGACGCTTGTGATATGCCGCTTGGCCCCGTTTTTGTCCGTCTCGTCCGTCAGTTGTTGCGTCTGCTGCTGATTCAGCTGCACGACGGTCTCCTCGGTCGAATCGACCGTCACCATCACGTCCACCGTGCCGACGCCGACGATGTTCTCCAGCATCTGCTTCAACCGGTCGTCGAGCTCGTTCTCGATGTCGGAGAACGGATCTTTATCCGCGTCGTCGCTGCCGTTCAAGAATGCCGCCTGCTGTTGCTGCTGCTGACGGGGAGCGTCCGAGTCGCCCGGAGGAGACAGCCCGGGATCTTGCGAAGGATCGACCGGCTTGAAATGAAGAAAGGAAGCGATAAGCAGCAGGGCCGCTCCGATCAAACCGATCAGCACCAGCCAGCGGAACGCCTTGACGCGCCTCGGTCCGCCCGGCCCTCCCCCGATGAACGATTCCAACTGTTCCAGCCATTTGGCCATGCTTCTCCTCCTCCTTCAAGTCGGACGCCTCGCCTTCCCCGCTCCGATCCCGGATAACGGTCAATACTTGCCTGCTTCGGCCCCGTCCGCCTCCCGGACGACCCGGACGCGGTCCGCCGCGACGCCGAATTGGGACGATACAAGCGTTGCCACCCGGGAACTGACGGTCTCATCCGCCGGCGCCGCGCCCGCCGGAACGGCTTCGGATTCGCCCGCCGCGCCTTCTCCGGGAGCGGCGGACGGGGCATCCGTCTCGCCGTCGATGTCGATCTCGACGGGGGCGACCGGTTCGATCTCGTCCGAGACGTCCGTGCGGCCGGCGGATTGATCCGGCACGCGGCCGCTATCGGCGAGCCACACCGTCACGGCCGTTACTTCCCGGCCGCCTCCCGGCTCGTCGTCCGTCTGCACGTCCACCTTGCGGACTTCGCCGACGCCGGATCGGTCCACGGCGGTTTCGATCTGCGCGGCCAATTCGCTCGAGGCGAGCTGCGCCGCTTGCCGGTCGCGGGACGCGCTCAGCTTGGACGCATCGTCGCGGATCTTCCCGAGCTCGGCCGGATCCGTCGTCGGGCTCAGCCGAATCGAACCGAGCTCCCTCGACAGCTCGCTGCCGAAATCCTGCTTGAACCAGTGCAGCAGCGGCGTCGATACCGTCATCAGCACGAGCAGGCCGGCGACGAGCCGCACATACCGCTGCATCGTGCGGTTGGGCAGCAGCAGATCGACGAGCGAGGCTAGAAGCACGACGGCAACGATCTGCTGCAGCCAACCCGACAGTGACGCCATGCCTCTTGCCTCCTTCCGGCCGTCACCGCATCATCACCGATGCGTTGCCGGCGGTCAGAATGATCGTTACGGCCAGGAAAAACATCAGGCCGACCGACGCCAGCGCCGCGAAAACGTAGATCATCGTCTTTCCGATCGTCTGCAGGCACTGCACGATCGGCGTATCTCCGAGCGGCTGCAGCACCGCGGCCGACAGGTTGTAGATGAGCGCCAGCGTCAGAATTTTCACGGCGGGAAAGGCGCATAGGAACAGCAGAATGACGACCCCGGCCAGTCCGACCGCGTTTTTGACGAGCAAGCTTGCCGACAGGACGGTATCCGCCGCGTCCGAGAACATGCGGCCGACGACCGGAACGAAGTTGCCGGTGACGAACTTGGCCGTCTTGAGCGCGATTCCGTCCGACACCGCGCTCGTGGCGCCTTGGATCGACAGCACCCCGAGGAAGATCGTCAGCAAGACTCCGAGCAGTCCGACGCCGATGCTTCGCAGGAGATTGGCCAGCTGGGTGACCTTGTAGCGGTCCGAAATGCTGCTGACCAGATGAAGCACCGCCGAGAAGAACAGCATCGGGAACACGAACAGGTGAATGAGCGTGCCGACCGTGTGAATCATGAACACGATGAGCGGATGCAGCACCGCAACCGTCGTCACGCCGCCCGTGCTGGCCAGCAGGGTCAGCAGCAGGGGCACCATCGCGAGCATGAACTGCACCATGTTGCCGATGGCGTCTCCCGCGTACTGGGTGGCGGACCGGAAGCTGTTGACGGCGATGATCAGCAGCACCATGTAGGCGATCGCGTAGGCGACCTTGCTGACCGCGTTGCGCTCGAAAGCGTTCTGCATCGTTTCCAGGATCATCGTAAAAATCGCCAGAAGCACGATCGTGATGATCAATTTGCCGCTGTACAGCACTTCGTGGAGAAAGAATCGCGCCAGTCCGACGACCGCCTGTCCCGCATCCCAAGGCTGCCCGCTCGGGAACATGAGCTGTTTCAGGGACGGTGCCTTGCCTTCGGGAAAGTAGCCGCCGTATTCCCCTCGAAGCTGATCCCAGAACTTCTCGATCGGACCGAGGTCCACTTCGCTCGCCTGCTGGCGGGCGAGATCGCCGGCGACGGATTCTCCGTCCGTTCCGGAGGACGCCGGCGCCGCCGATTGGACCTGCGCCGCCGCCGTTCCTTCCGTGCCTGACGAATCCGCGCCGGAGGCCCACGCCGACAGCGGCAGCAGCGACAGCAGCCAGGCGGAGAACAGCAGCACGAGCGGAAGCAGCCCGGGTTTGCGTTTAAGCGGTAGCAGGGGGCTCATGCCTAGCGTTCCTCCTCCCGTTGCGGCGAAGCTGCGGCTGTCAGGACGGCAGCAGGCCCAGCACCGTCTCGATCATGACGCTGATGATCGGAACCGACATGACGAGAATGAGCATTTTGCCCGCAAACTCGATTTTGGAAGCGACGCTCTCCATCCCCGAATCCCGCACGATCTGGGCGCCGAACTCGGCGATGTAGGCGATGCCGATGATCTTGAGCATGGTCTTCAGGTACACTGAAGGGATGCCCGAGCGGTCGGCCAAATCTTCCAGAACCGAGACGACGCTGTCGATCTTGCCGATCATCGCCAGGAAGATGGCGATGCCGACGAACGCGGAGATCAGAAACGCGAAGATCGGCTTCTGCTCCCGCACGACGAGGATGAGCACGGTTGCGAGCAGCCCGATGCCGACGATCTGCAAGATTTCCACCGCTCTCACCTGCCGTCCGATACGTTACTGGAACAAGAAGATCGTTTTGATCTCCTGAAACAGGTCGTTCAGCAGCCTGACGACCATAAACAGCACGACGACGAATCCGATGACGGTAACCCAATGCGCCATATCCTCTTTGCCCATCTGCTTCAGAACCGTATGGATCATGGCGACGATAATGCCGATGCCGGCGATCTGGAAAATCGTGCTGACGTCGATATTCATCGATTCGGCCCCCTACTACAACATCAGGATGACGACCAGGGCCGCCCCCAGCACCCCCAGGCTCCGGCTTAACTTCTCATACCTTTGCTGCTCCTCTCGGGCGGCGGATTCTTCGTCCTGCAGCTGGAGCATGGCCAGGCGCACGTGCTTGAGCTGGTCCTCCTTGCCGCTGCCGCCGAGGGAAGCGCCGAGCCGCAGCATCGCTTCCTTCTCCCCGGCCCGCATGGACGTCGAGCTCCAATTGTCCGAGAGAACCCGCTCCCAGCTTTCGCTTACCGTGCCTCCCCGCTCCGACCGGAGCTCGCCCGCGATATCCGCGAACATGCCGGACAGCGGCGGGGGCAGGACGAGCGCCATCCGCCGGAGAGCGTCGGGCAGAGGCGTCTGGCCGTAGCCGATCTCCGTCTCGAGGCGCTGGAGCGCATGCAGCAGGTGCCGGATTTGGCGGGGCCGTTCGGCGAATCTCGCCGCTTGCACGAACCCGATCATCGTGCCGGCGAACAGCACGAGCGCGGCTCCGATCAGCTTAAGCATCATGAGAGCCTCCGCCATCGCCGGTACGATCCGGCGAGCGGATCGGCGGAAGCGGTCTCTGCAGCAGGGCCGGCTCCCGGCCGGCATCCGGCGGCCGCGCCGGCGCCGGGGCATCCCGCGGCGCCGCCCATGATCGGCGCGCGCCTCGTCCCGCTTCCTGCTCCGCCTCGTCCGGCGCATAGACCCGGTGGACGACTCGTCCTCCGCTTCGGGAAAGCACGGCGTAAGCGCCGAACATTCCTTCCCGGGCGAGCGAAGCAAGCACCGGCCTTCTGAAGACGTCGGACAAGTCGGCCGCATGGGCGGTCGCCAGCACGCGCACCCCGGCGTGCAGCGCTTCCCGCAGCGCCTCCGCGTCCTCCGTCCGGCCGATCTCGTCGACTACGAGAACTTCCGGCGACATCGAGCGGATGAGCATCATCATTCCCTCCGCCTTCGGGCAGGCGTCCAACACGTCGCTGCGCGGGCCGAGGTCAAATGAAGGAACCCCGCGCTCGCAGGCGGCGATCTCCGACCTCTCGTCGACGATGCCGACTTTGCGGCCGCTCCAGTTCCGCGCCGCCGGATGGTTCCATTCCCCGGCGCTGACCGCCCGGGCCAAGTCGCGCAGCATCGTCGTCTTACCTTGTTGCGGCGCGGAGACGAGCAGCGTGTGGCGAACCGTCCGTGAGGTCAAGTCCAACAGTTCCGGCAGAAGTCTGGCGGCGCATCCCGCCCTGGCGCGGGCGATCCGCACGTTAAAGCCGGCGATGTCGCGCAGATGCCGGACGGAACCGCCCTCGAGGACGGTCCGGCCGGCCAGTCCGATCCGATGACCCCCGGCAACGGTGACGAAACCGCGCCTGAGCTCCTCTTCCACCGCGTACAGAGAATAGTCCGTTAATTTCTCAAGCAGCGCCCTGCAATCGTCCCGGCTCGGCCGATATCCCGGGTGGTGATCGGCCGAGAGCGTTCCGTCCGGTCCGACGAACGCGAACCGGCTGCCGTACCCGACTTCCAGCGGACGATTCTCGCGAATGCGAATCTCTTCCAGCTCGTCCAGGACGGCGGGCGGAAGCTTGGCCAGAATGAGCCTTATAGAATGCGGCAGCCAATCGAACTGAAGCGGCGGCATCGGGATTCCCCCTTTCCCGAGTCGTATGTCCATTACTGATTCATATGTATGCTTGGACGACCCGTTTATGACTGCTTGGCTTACACTGCAGGCGAGCGACTCTATTTCTTCAGGATTCCGATCAGCAGGCACGATACGCCCACGGTCACCAGTATCAGGCGCATGGGAGACAGCTTGTCCGACAAGCCGACCAGGCCGATCGCCGTTGTCGTGAGCAATACGATCGGCCCGACAAGCGCCAGCATGGAATTGACCGCGAGCGCCTTTTGCACCTCGTTCAGCTTCAGCATGACGAGCGCGGCCGTCAGTTCGAGGCTTCCGGAGACGATCCTCAGCAGCGCCATGCTGAATACGTGTTTATCCACCCTGCCTTCCCCTTTCAATCAAAGTTTGTCCGTGTTTCTACTCTATGCCGGCCGGAACGCCAACTTGCCTTTTTCCATGCGGATCTTCCTTGTCGCGCCGAAAAAGTAGATTCGTATAGAAGAAAGGGCGCCCGAAATATTGCCCGCCGTTCTCGGGCACCGGCCTAAGCCTGGAAGCATATATTGCTTTTGCAAACCTTACCGGCGCCTGCGGCGGTAAATTCAACCTTACGCAAGGAGAGTTGAGCATGGATACGAAAATCGGGGAGTCGACCTGGCCCGCGGTGCTGACGGATCCGAGCGAACGCCGGTCGGCCAAACCTCGAACGACCGGCCTGACCATGGTCATCGACAAAGGAATGGGACCGGCCGCTTTCGCCGATCTGCTCACCCTGGCCGGCGATTACATCGATCTGGTCAAATTCGGTTTCGGCACCGCGCCCCTTCATCCGCTTCCCCTGCTCCGGGAGAAGATCGCCGCCGCCCGCCGATACGGCATCGCCACTTTTCCCGGGGGCACGTTGCTGGAAGCGGCGATTCGGCATCGGGCGGAGAAAGGGTTTTTCGACATGGCGCAGGAAATCGGCTTCGACGCCGTGGAAGTGTCGGACGGAACGATCGATCTGGATCGCGGGACCAGAGATCGTTTGATTCGCCAAGCGGGGCGGCTCGGCCTTCGGGTGTTCACGGAGTACGGGAAAAAGACGCCCGGATCGCGCATCGACGCGGACGATCTATGCCGGACGGTCGAGGAAGATTGCGGCTGCGGCGCGGAAATGGTGACGGTCGAGGCGCGCGAATCGGGGGTCGGGGTCGGCCTGTACGACGAGAACGGGAATTGTCGCGAAGAAGAACTGGATGAACTGCTTCGCCTGCTGCCCGATCCGAGCCGGGTCTTGTGGGAAGCGCCGCACAAAAACCAGCAGGTCGCCTTGCTCATGCGCGCCGGGGCCGACGTGAACCTGGGCAACGTTCCGCCATCGGAAGCGATGGCGCTGGAGACGATGCGCAGAGGCCTTCGGTCGGACACGTTCGCGCTTCACCGGTGCGTCATCGATTACGAGATCTGACCGGCGCCGTACGAAAACAAGCCCCCCGACGGTTCTAAGCGGGGGGCTTGTTCCATATGTTCTACATGAAGGCCTGTCTTCGACTTTTTGCCGGACGCGGCGCTAACGCTTGGAGGCGCAGACGATACATGAACGGAGAATTCGTGCTTGTCGCGTTGATCCTCATCGGCATGCTGGGACGCTCGCCGATCATCACGACCGCGGCCTGCGTGCTGCTCATCGTCAAACTGATCCACCTGGAGCGCTTCTTGCCTTCCATCGAGCGGAGAGGGCTGGAGATCGGACTGCTGTTCCTGACCTTGGCCGTGCTCGTGCCGTTCGCTTCGGGCAGAGTGCAGGTGAAAGACGTGATTAACGCGTTTACGAGCTGGACAGGCTGGGTCGCCCTGATGGGCGGCGCGGTCGCCACTTATATGAACGCGAAAGGACTGGAGATGCTGAAGTTCGATCCCCAGCTCATCGTCGGGCTCGTCATCGGCTCGATCATCGGCATCGTGACGCTGCGGGGCATTCCCGTCGGCCCGCTGATGGCGGCCGGAATTACCGCCTTGATCCTGAAGCTGGCGCAGATGTTGGCGGGAAAATAACGGCGGCTCCTCAGGACATCGCGATGAGGATCCGGAAGCGGCCGCTCGACCGTTACCGTCTTGTTCGCTTCGTCCCAAGCGATGCTCGCTCCCAGCTTCCGAAGATGGAGCGAAGCGGAAGAAATGCCTGACCGGAACGGGCGATGACGCCGTTGTTCAGCGGCATCGATTCTCCGTTCAGAACGACTTCGATCGGCGCTTGCACCGGAACGGGCGTTACATGGTCGAAGTCGTAGTCCCCGCTGCCCAGCTCCGCGTTTTTTGTTGACGCCCCAGCCGAGCAAAGTTCCGTCCTTCTTATGCATAATGACGTGGCGGACATCCGGCCGAAGCTCGTCGACATCGGTCGCAAGCAGCTTCTTCCCGGCATTGGATGGCATCGATGCCCGCTCGACCGATATTTCGTACACATTGCCTTCCATCGTGAGCGCAATGACGGACCTCTCGACGGTATACGCCTCTTTCACGTTCCGCTATCCGGCGAGCAGGACGGGCGCCGGCTGTTCGTGTGTCTCGGTCCTATCGGAATACCCCGTGACCGTCGAGCCCCAGAACCAGAGACGGGACTCGCCGTCGATCGCCAGATTCCTCGTGTCGTTGGCCGAAACGGCGCGAATGTTCGATAGGCCCTGCACCCGCTTGGCCAAAGCTGCGTCCCACGGCGAGGCCTGTCCCGTGTAATCATTCGTGCCATCCGATTTGATAAGCGTTTGCTCCGCGAACAAAGAGATGCCGCCGGCAGTCCCGGCAGCGGCGGCGGCCGGCAGCAGCAGAAACGGCGCTGCCGTCACGCAAGCGAGCGGAGGAATCAAGACGAATCTCTTTTTTTCATAAAATCCTCCTTCTATTAACCGGCCTCACAGGTTCCGCATGATGAACGGCTGCGACTGGGAAAAGTCGCTAGAGAGCAGCCGCTTTAGCGAATCTTAAGGCATCCTCCGTTCCCGCGGCCGATCAAACGCAAAAAGAGAGCTGCCTTCGGTCCGGAAGATCCGAGGCAGCTCTCTTGCGGTTTTGAGCAATCGATGAGGTGCGGACGGCGGAATCGGTCAGCGCCGCTCCTGCGGTCCGCCGACGAAGGCCGATTCGGCCGTGTCGAGTCCATAGGCCGTATGAAGGGCGCGGACGACTTCCTGAAGCGGTTCGGACGCGATGACGCACGAGCATTTGATCTCCGACGTGCTGACCATCTTGATGCTGACGCCGGCTTTCGACATGACGTCGAACATCTTGGCGGCGACGCCCGGATTGGACACCATGCCGGCGCCAACGATCGACACCTTCACAAGTCCTTCCTCGTAAGTCGATTCGCGGTAAGGCACCGCTTCGCGGACGTTCGCGATGACCGCGAGCGCGCGCTCGCGGTCCGCCGACGAGACGGTAAACGAGAAGTCGGCTTTCCCGTTCTGAACGCCGCTCTGAACGATGATATCCACGTCGATGCCGGCATCGGCCAAAGCGCCGAACACGTTCGCCAGCACGCCCGGCACGTCCTCCACTCCGAGAATGCTGATTCTGGCCACGTTCTTATCGAATGCGATGCCGCTGACGACGACGCCTTGTTCCATTGCCGGTTCCTCCCTCACGAGCGTTCCTTCGTTCTGCGTAAAGCTTGAGCGCACCACCAGCCGTACCCGGTGATGCTTCGCGTACTCGACCGCACGCGGATGGAGCACGGCCGCTCCGAGATGGGCGAGCTCCAGCATCTCGTCATAGGAGATGACGTCCAGCTTGCGCGCGCACTTGACGACGCGCGGGTCGGTCGAATAGACTCCGTCCACGTCCGTATAAATCTCGCAGGCGTCGGCTTGAACCGCCGCAGCCAGAGCGACCGCGGTCGTGTCCGAACCGCCCCGGCCGAGCGTAGTGATCTCGCCGTCCTCCGTCATCCCCTGGAAGCCGGCGACGATGACGATCTCGCCGCGGCCCAGCGCGGAGAGCAGGCGCTTCGGCTCGATGTTCGTGATCCGCGCCTTGCCGTGGACGGCCTCCGTCTCGATGCCGGCCTGCCAGCCGGTAAACGACCGGGCCGCGTGCCCGAGCTTGTGAATGGCCATGGCCAGCAGCGCGGTCGAGATTTGCTCGCCTGTCGTGAGCAGCATATCCATCTCCCTTGCGGGAGGCTGGGCGTTCAATTCCGAAGACTTATCGATCAGATCGTCGGTGGTGTCCCCCATGGCGGATACGACGACGACGACCTGGTGTCCCTGCAGCTTCTTGTCGACGATCCGCTGCGCGACCCGTTGCATCCGTTCCGTCGTTCCGACGGAACTGCCGCCGAATTTCATGACGTATAAAGACAACTTCGCATTCACTCCCCGATGTTGCTTCTGCATACAGCACTATATTATAGCATAAGAGCTTGGGCCCCGGTACAATAAAAAAGCCGGCGAACGCGCTAGATAGCGGGGTTTATGTTCATCGGGTGAACTAAGCGCGATTCAGAGCGCCATTGGGCCGGCTGGATGTTCATGCGGTGAACTTAGCGCGACTCAAGGCGCCATATGGCTAGCTGGATGTTCACGCGATGAACTTAGCTCGGCGCAGGGCGCCATACGGCTAGCTGGATGTTCACGCGGTGAACTTAGCTCGGCGCAGGGCGCCATATGGCTAGCTGTATGTTCACGCGGTGAACTTAGCTCGGCGCAGGGCGCCATACGGCTAGCTGTATGTTCACGCGGTGAACTTAACGCGGCGCAGTTCGCCATGCGGCTAGCTGTATGTTCACGCGGTGAACTTTGCGCGATTCAGGGCGCCATTGGGCCAGCTGTATGTTCACGCGGTGAACTTAGCGCGGCGCAGGGCGCCATACGGCTAGCTGTATGTTCACGCGGTGAACTTAGCGAGGCGCATGGCGCCATACGGCTAGCTGTATGTTCACGCGGTGAACTTAGCGCGGCGCCGGACGCCAAAAAAAATCCTTGCCCGAGCCGGCTGGCGGCGTGGCGGGCAAGGATTTACGAAAGATCAGCTTATGCGCGCGAGACGTATTTGCCTTCGCGGGTATCGATCGTCAGCACGTCGCCTTCGTTGATGAAGAGCGGCACCTGGACGCTCAGGCCGGTCTCCAGCTTGGCGCTCTTGGTCGCGCCTGTCGCGGTGTTGCCCTTGATGCCCGGCTCGGTCTCGACTACCTTCAGGTCGACGCTGTTCGGCAGGTTGATGCCGATGATCTCGCCTTGGTAGCTGGCGATGTTGACCGTCATGTTCTCGGTCAGGAAGTTGATCTCCCATTCCAGCTGCTTCTTGTCCAGGTTGAACTGGTCGTACGTTTCGTTGTCCATGAACGTATACTCGGTACCGGAGTTATACAGGTATTGCACCGCGCGGTTCTCGACATGGGCGCGGACGACGTTCTCGCCGGCGCGGAACGTCTTCTCGACGACGTTGCCGTTGCGCAGGTTCTTCATCTTCGTGCGCACGAACGCGGCGCCTTTGCCCGGCTTGACGTGCTGGAAGTCGACGACGGAGCAAAGGTCTCCGTCCACTTCGATGGTAAGGCCTGTCTTCAGATCGTTAACGGAAATCACTGCAATATTCCCTCCTGTGGAAACGTGGCTCCCCTAATCCAGAACGATAAGTTCCTTCGGGGAATGAGTAAGTATTTTAATCCCGTCATCCGTCATCACGACGTCGTCTTCGATGCGAACGCCCCCGAAGCCGGGGAGATAAATACCGGGTTCGACCGTGACTGTCATGCCGGGGGTTAAAATCGTCTCTTCCATCCTGGACAAGCGAGGCGCCTCATGGATTTCCATCCCGAGGCCATGGCCGGTCCCGTGACCGAAACAATCACCATAACCATACCTTGTTATGATGTCTCTCGTCAAGGCGTCGCCTTCCCGTCCGGTCAGTCCGGGGCGTAGCTGCTCCAGCGCGTGAAGCTGCGCCTCCAGCACGATGCCGTAAATCTCGCGGTGTTTGTCGGACGGACGGCCGACGACGACGGTCCGGGTAATGTCCGAGCAGTAGCCTTTATAGTAGGCTCCGTAATCTAAAGTGACGAATTCGTCCCGGCCGACGACCCGATCCGAAGCGACGCCGTGAGGCAGCGACGAACGCTCGCCGGAAGCGACGATCGTATCGAAGGATGTGGAAGCCGCGCCGTTTTTCCGCATGAAAAATTCGAGCTCCAGCGCCACTTCCGCTTCGGTAACGCCGGGTTTGATAAAGCCGAGAATATGCGTAAACGCCCGATCGGCCACATCGGCCGCTTCCTGCATGATCGCCAGCTCCGACTCGTCTTTGATCATCCGGATTTTCTCGATCGCTCCTCCGGAGACAAGCAGCTCCGACGGAGCGAACTTTTCCTTCATGGCGGCGTAAGCGGCATAGCTGACGTCCTTCTCTTCGAACAGCAGCTTGGAGACGCCCCATTTCCGGAGCAGGCCCGCGACATCCGCATGGACGTCGGTCCCGTGTTCGACGACCGCGAAGCCGGCCGCCTGCCGGGGAGCTTGCTCGCGATAGCGGAAGTCGGTCAGAAGCACCGCTTCGTCCGACGAGATGAGCACGACGCCGGAAGTGCCGGTAAATCCGGTCAAATAGCGGCGATTCACCGCGTTCGTGACCAGGATCGCGTCTCCGCCCGCCGCTTGGATTGCAGCCCTCAGCTTCTCTACCCTTGCGTTCGGCATGTTCATCCTCCCCCGTTCAATTGGAATCCGGAACGCCAAGCAGCTTGCAAAGCGCCCGCAAGCCGAGCTCGTAGCCGTGCGGCCCGAAGCCTGCAATCTGACCGGCGCATACGGCGGCGGTCACCGAAGTGTGCCGGAACGCCTCGCGCTTGTGGATATTCGACAGATGCACTTCAACGGTCGGCAATCCGACCCCTGCGATCCCGTCCCGAAGCGCATAGCTCGTATGCGTCAAAGCGCCGGGATTGATCAGAATGCCGTCATCCCGCCCATAGGCGGCATGGATCTCGTCGAGCAGGGCGCCTTCATGATTCGATTGAAAAAAACGGAGGCTCACGCCAAGCCGTTCAGCCACCGACGCCAGCTGCGCCTCGATCTCCTTCAGCGTCATCGCTCCGTAAACGCCGGGCTCCCGAACGCCGAGCATGTTCAGATTCGGTCCGTTCAACACCAAGATGCTTGCCATCGCTTCCCGCTTCCCTTCGACTGCGACTCGCGCTCCCCGCCCGCGGCGCCGGAGCGTTGCTTCCCCGTCATTGTATCACAGGGGGAACGGCACCTGCCAGAAGAAGGAATCAGTGCGCCGGCTGAGGACCGCCGCGCTTTCCGCTCGATCCCTTCGGTTCCCTGGCGGACTCGTCGTGAAACTCGAAGGCGTAGCTGTACCCGATGAACAGCCCCCAGATCAGATAAAGGCACAGTTCGGTAAAGATGCTGTTCCAGCCGAGCGTACGAACCGGCTCCGTCGTGCCGGTCGGCGGCCCGACGACCAGAAAGAGCATCGCCCACCAAGCGGCGCCGAAAAAGAGGCCCGGCCAAGGACCGTGAAGCCTGCCGAGCAGCAGCCAGTAAAGCATGGCGGCGACGACGGACATGACGACAAAGAGCAGCAGGCCGATCCAATGCCAGCCGGCGCTGTGGAGCGTGCTGCGCTTCACCCAGGCGTCGACGAGAAACGCTTGGGGAACTTTCGTAAAGTTTAAAGAGACCGCGAACCAGCGAGCCAGCCCCCAAAAGATCCCGGCAAAAAAGCCGATACTCAACGAGAAAACGGCGGGATAGCTGTGCCCTCTCTCCCTGCGGCGGACTCGGTCCCGCCTCTCCTTCGAACCTTCGCCGGACTCATGCCCGCTCCTCTTTTCATCGTCCGTTTCGCGATTCGAGTCCCGTTTGCCGTCAGGTTCCCGATCTTTCGGCTCCCGCTCGCCGATGGATTCCCGGTCCGATTCGTCCCATGACCTGCGGCGGCTTCCCCGTCCTTCTTCGGCATCGGCCTGCGCCTCTCCGACGTTTCGCCGGGCCTCGTCCGCTCCGCCCGAAGAAGTCTCCGCGCCGTTCCGGCCCCGCTCCTCTTCGCGATTCATCCGGCGATCCACGCGCTCTCCTCCTCGTTTCAGAATCATTTGTCACGTTAGTATGAACTTCCCTCCGCCCGGCTAAACCGGCATTGGCTTCCCGAGCAGCCGTTTCCTATGGCATTGCGGGCGCGATTCCTGTAAAATGAGGGTAAACGGGGGTTCTCCCCCTCAGTTCATAAGTTGAAGAAGGTGATGGGCTTGGCACAGCAACCGAACGCCGCGTACGGCGGACAGGCCGTGATCGAAGGCGTCATGTTCGCGGGACGGCATGTCAACGTAACGGCTGTTCGCAGGAAGAACCAGGAGATCGCATTTTACGAAGTACCAAGAACATCAAGTTCGAATATTCTGAGAGCAATCAAGAAGATTCCGTTCGTGCGAGGCATCGTCGGCATCGTGGAATCCGCCGCCAAGGGCTCTCAGCATCTGAATTTCTCGGCGGAGGCTTATGCCGAGGACGAAACGTCGCCCGAAGAAGCGGCCAAAGGCAAAGAGAAGGAAAAGTGGAGCCTCTCGATGATTCTCGGCGTCGCGCTCGTCGGGGTTCTCTCGTTCGTCGTCGGCAAGCTGGTGTTCGTCTCGGTGCCCGCGCTGCTGGAGAGCGAATTATTCGGCCGGGCATTCGACAACAGAATTTTGCACAATGTTTTGGAAGGCGTTATCAAAATTGGGCTGCTTCTCTTCTACTTATGGATCATTTCCAAAACGCCGGTCGTCAAGCGCCTGTTCCAATATCACGGAGCGGAGCATAAGGTCATCAGCTGTTACGAAGCCGGCGACGAACTCACGGTAGAGAACGTCCAGAAGCATACGCGTCTTCATTACCGCTGCGGCAGCAGCTTCATTATCTTCACGGTCATCGTCGGCGCGATCTTGTATTCGTTCCCGATCTTCACCTGGCACACCATCTGGGAGCGGATCTGGATCCGCATCGCCCTGCTGCCCGTCGTGCTTGGCTTATCCTACGAAGTGCTCAAAGGGACTAACGCTCTGCGCGACGTTCCGGTGCTTCGTTACCTCGGCTATCCGGGGCTTTGGCTGCAGCTGCTTACGACCAAAGAACCGACCGACGACCAGGTCGCCGTCTCCATCGCTTCGTTCAACCGGATGCGGGAACTGGACCGCGAGATGGCGGTCCGCCCTCTCTGACATCGACGCGCCCGCCCCTCCAGCTTGGCGGCGGCGCGAGCGGAACTTCTCTTGAAGGAGTGATCCGAATGAGAAAAAGCTTCTTCGGCCCGTTGACCATCGTTCTGTTGGCGCTGTTCCTGCTCGGGATTTTCGAGCAGATTCGTATGGGCTCGCGCATGCTGCTGATCCCGATCGCGCTCGTGGCGATCGTATTCCTTCTCTACAAGTTTCCGCCCGACCGTCTTTTTGGACGAGGCCGATCCAGCGAACGGGCCAAGTACCGGCAAGCCGCGGCCGCAAGCAAACGGCGCCAGTCGGTCCGCCAGGATACGCCGTCCAAACGGCGTGCCGCCTCTCCCTTCCGGGTCATCGAAGGAAATAAGAAAAAGGACGACGAACCGCCCACTTACCATTGAACGGACGAAAGCCCCGAACCTCTTCTCCGCGGGAGGTTCGGGGCTTTTTTGGAGCGGCATTGAACGTTAATGCCGTCGGACGTCAGGCCCGTTCTTGGCTTCTTCAAGCAAGCCGGTCGTCCGATTGCAGTGCGAGAAATGATAGTTGCCCGCCTCCAGGCCGGAGCGGTAGAGCCGTTCGCTGTCTTCGGCGGACAGCCGGAAATCGGTTGTGGCGATGCCGAGCGTCGGAATCTTGACGGTGCGCAGGCGGTTGTGCTGCTCGATGTAGCGCTCGTCATGAGCGCCCAGCATGGTCGAGAACATCGCTTCGAACATCGAGATCGGACCCGAGATCCGCCGCGGCTGCGCCTCCAGCCGCCCGACCATCTGGAAGCCGATGGCCGGAAGCCCCTGCGATTCCCCTTCCTTCGGGTCGAACAGCCAAAGCGGAAAATTGCTCAGCAGTCCTCCGTCCACGATGTAGGCCGACTTGATCTGCTTCCGCCGCGGCCGTTCCTTCCCATTCGTTCGTTGCGGAAGCGGCGGCCGTTCGTACAGGCGAACCGGATCGAAAAAGTACGGGATGCTCGTGCTCATGCGAACCGCGTCTGCCACGGGCAGAAATTCCGGCACGATGCCGTATGCTGCGATATCCTTGGGAAGGACAAGAAGTCGTCCGTTCGTGATGTCGGAGGCGATAATCTGAAGCTTGCCGGGCGGCAAATCGGCGAACGTCCGAACGCCTCTGGCCGCCAGCAGGCCCGAGATCCATTCGCGCAAGGCGTCGCCCGAATACAGTCCTTTCTTCATCAGCAGCCGGATCGCGGGACCGAACGGCTTGAGGCCGAACAGACGGGAACGGCGCAGCAGCGAGGAGAACGGCGTCAATTCGATCGCTCGCTTCATATCCTCGGCCCGGTAACCGGCCGCAAGAAGCGTCGCGACGATGCTTCCGGAAGACGTTCCGGCCACCCGCTCGAAAACGACTCCGTGGCGCTCCGCCGCCTGAACCGCTCCCACGAGCGAAATTCCTTTGACGCCGCCTCCCTCGAACACGCCGTTCACGATCATAGGCGTCCCTCCCCGCGCTCCTCTATGAGGTATGCCTATGCGCGCGAAGATTGACCCATAACCGGGAATGTCGCCGAGTCTTGGCCGAAAATAACGAAACGTCTGCGGCGCAGACGTTTCGGTCATTCCGTATCCAATTCGCCGCGTATGCGCAGCAGTTCCGCGCCCCGGCTCGGATCGCGGCGGAAATACTCCACCAGCGTCTCGATGCACGTGATCGAGTCCCAGCTCAAGTGATGCTCGATCCCTTCAACGTCGCGGTAGATGTTCTCTTCCTGAACGCCGATCGTCTTCAGGAAAGACTCCAGCAAATGATGGCGGTCCACGAGCCGCTTGCCCATTTTCTTCCCCTTGTGGGTCAGAACGAGCCCGCGATATTTCTCGTAGATGAGATAGCTGTCCTTATCGAGCTTCTGGATCATCTTCGTTACGGAAGAGGGATGGACTTCTAGACCTTCGGCAATATCCGAAACCCGGGCATAGCCCTTCTCGTCGATCAACCGGTAAATCCGTTCGAGATAGTCTTCCATACTCGGGGTCGGCAATTCGGTTCCCCCTTTTCATGCGAACGTTCGCTCTTCGTATCATACACTCGCAGCCCCTTCGGGGGCAAGTCTTTCTCTGCCGATCCGGGCGTCTGCCATCGTTTGGACAGGTTGGCCGCGAGCCCGTTGTAGAACACTATACGCGCAGGCCCCCCAACTCTGATCTAAAAGGAGGAAGGCAACGCGATGACGCCGACAACGCCCGCTCCGGAACGCCGAACGAGAGAGACCGGGCCGTTCGTTCCCGAGCTGGTCTACTTCGAGCCGGCTTCGCTCGAATTCGAGAAAGGCCGCCGGATCTTCGACTGGGTGAAGGAGCGCGAGATCCCTTATCGCATCACCCCGTCCCATAACCGGATAACGGATCTCCCCGGCCGTTCCGAAACGGAGCAGTACAAGATCGCCAAACGGACGCTCGTCGTCGGTCTCCGCAAGACGCTCAAGTTCGACACGTCCAAGCCGTCGGCGGAATACGCGCTGCCGCTGGCGACCGGCTGCATGGGACACTGCCACTATTGTTATTTGCAGACGACGCTCGGGGCGAAGCCTTACATTCGGGTCTACGTCAACACGGATCAGATTCTCGATGCCGCCCGCGGCTACATAGAGGAGCGGGCCCCCGAGATCACCCGGTTCGAAGCGGCTTGTACGTCGGATCCGGTCGGGCTTGAACATCTGACCGGCTCGCTCGCCGATTCGATTCGGTTCATGGCCGACCAGCCGTTCGGACGCCTGCGCTTCGTCACGAAATTTCACCATGTCGAGCCGCTGCTGAACCTGGACCACAGAGGCCATACCAGAATCCGTTTCAGCGTGAATGCGGATTACGTCATCCGGAACTTCGAACCGGCCACCTCCCGATTCGCGGAACGGATCGAAGCGGCCGGCCGCATCGCCCGCGCCGGTTATCCGCTCGGCTTCATCATCGCCCCGATCATCCGGTACGACGGATGGGAGGACGGCTACGCGGAGCTGCTCGCGAAGCTGGGGCAGACGCTGCCGCCGGAAGCCTCGGCCGATCTGACGTTCGAATTGATCCAGCACCGGTTCACGAAGACGGCCAAAACGATCATCGAGAAGCGGTATCCGAAGACGAAGCTGGAGATGGACGAAGAAAAGCGCAAGAAAAAATGGGGACGCTGGGGCCAGCACAAATACGTCTACCCGGACGAGCAGGCAGACGAGCTTCGCGAGTTCATCACCGAACGGATCTTCGAGACGTTCCCGGCGGCGACGATCGATTATTTCACATGACAGCCGTTAAAATTTCAGCCATTCCGGCGTAATCTGGTTCAGCCAGATGGTGATGATCGTCATCCGGTCGGTGAACAGCAGCAGCCCCATGACGATCATAAGCGCGCCGCCGATCTTCATTAAGCCGTTGGAGTACTTCAGGATCCAGCGGGTTGTCCCGATGAAGAACGCCAGCACGAGGAACGGAACGCCGAAGCCGAGCGAATACGCGGCCGTCATGCCCGCCCAAGTGCCGGGATGGCTGGCGGCCAGTCCGATAATGGACATGAGAATCGGCCCGACGCAAGGGGACCAGCCCGCCGAGAAGCCGACTCCGAATATAAAGGAGCCGACATAACCGGCCGGGCGCCAGCTGACGTTCAATTTGCGCTCCTTCATCAGAAGCTTCGGCTGGAAGACGCCGAGCAGGAACAATCCCATCAGAATGATCAGCACGGCAGAGATCTGCCGGATCGGATCCTGGTATTCCCGGAACGTGGTGGCAAAAGCGTTCGCCGAATAGCTGAGCGTGAAGAAAACGCACGAGAAGCCGAGAATAAAGAAGAACGAATGCGCCATCGTCCGCAGCCGGATCTGGCGGCTGTTGTCCGTCTTCAGCTGGGTGACCGAGATGCCTGTTATGTAGCTTAAATACGATGGATATAAGGGCAGGCAGCAAGGAGAGATAAACGAAGCGAGTCCCCCCATAAAAGCGACGCCGACATTCAAACCGTCCAAAAGCGAGTCCCCCTTTCTCTCTTCTACACTTTCATTCTCCGAAAGGCAAGCGACGCAAGAAGCATGGCGATCAACAGCAGCACGATCGTTCCGCCCGGGGCGAGATTCCAGACGCCGGCCATCCACAGCCCGGCCACGACCGCGACTTCTCCCACGATCACGACGAGGCCGATCGCCTGACGGAAGCTCTTCGACAGCGCCAGGCTGCACGCGGCGGGAATCGTCAGCAGCGCCGAGACGAGCAGCGCGCCGACGATCTTGATCGATGCGCTGATGACGAGAGCCGTCAGTACGCCGATCAAGATATTGAAATAGCGTACCGGCAGCCCGCCGACCGACGCGGCGTCTTCGTCGAAGGCGAGAAGGAACAGCTCTTTGCGAAGGAGCAGCACGACGACGAGCACGATCGCCGTAATCGCGGCGACGACGATCAGGTCGGTCTGATTCAAGGTATAAATGCTGCCGAACAGATAGGAAGTGACGTTCAAGTTAAAGCCTTTTTTCAAAGTGAAAAGAATCGATGCCAGCGCGATGCCGCCGGACATGATGATGGCGATGGACAGCTCCGCGAACGAGCGATACGTCTTGCGCAGCGCTTCGATCCCGAAGGAAGCGATGACCGCGAACGCCAGACCGACGGCGACCGGATAAACGTTGATCAGGAAGCCGAGCGCGACCCCCGCGATGCTGACATGGGACAGCGTGTCTCCGATCATGGCCAGCCTTCTCAGCACGAGGAACAAGCCCATGAGCGGTGCCGTGATTGCGATAAGCGCTCCTCCGATCAAGGCGCGTTGGAAAAATTCGGCCGTCAGTAGGTCCACAAGCTTGTTACCCTTCTTTCCGCAACGTGTGCAATAGATCGGTCTCCGCGCAATCCTCGAGGTCGTGCGAATGCCGGACATGGAACGCGAGCTTCCCGCTCGTCTCCTTGGGCTCGTGCCCGAGGTAAGAAAGAACCATCTCCAGGTCGTGCGATACCATGAGGAACGTTAAATTGTGATGCTGGTGCATATGCCGGAGCAGGTGAAAAAAATTCGTCTGCGTCTCGGAGTCGACGCCGGACATCGGCTCGTCCAGAATGAGCAGCTTCGGATTGTTGATCAGCGCCCGGGCCAGGAACACCCGCTGCTGCTGTCCGCCCGACAGAGCCCCGATCCGCTTCTCCGCCAGATCGGAGATATGAAGCGTCTTCATCGCGTCCTCCGCCCGGTCCGCATCCCCTTTCGTTATCCGGCGCAGCAGCTTGCGCCGGCCGTACAGGCCGGAGAGCACCACTTCCCGAACCGTTGCGGGAAACAGCGGATTGAAATGGCTGCGCTGCGGAACGTAGCCGATCAGGTGCCAATCCTTGAACCGGTCCAGCGGCGTGCCGAACAACCGAATCTGTCCTTGCTGCGGCTTCAGCAGACCGACGATCATCCGCAGCAGCGTCGTCTTGCCGGCGCCGTTCGAGCCGATCAGGCCGACGAAATCCCGCTCCCGCGCCGTGAACGTGACGCCGTTCAGCACCTGCTGCGTGCCGTATGCGTAGGAGACCCGATCCAGGGCGACGATCTCTTGGTGGCAAGGAGCGGCCGCGGTTTCGTTTCTTTTCATCAGGGCCCTCCTCCTTCTTCGCTCGTATTAAAGTCCGAGTTGTCGTATCTTCCTATTGTAAAGCCTTCTGCAAGTTTTGCAAATTGCGCTGCATGATCGAGAAGTAATCGTCTCCCGCCTTCACCTCGGCCGGCGTCAACCCTTCGAGCGGATTCAGCACGTCGGTTCCGACGTTCGCTTCGGAAGCCAGCGTCTTCGCAAGCTGATCCGAGGTCAATTCCTCGAAGAAGATTGTTTTCACGCCGTTTTCCTTCACGAACTTGGCGATGTTCAGCAGATCCTGGGCGCGCGGCTCCGCATCGGGAGACAGCCCCATGATCGGCACCTGCTTCAGGCCGTAATCCCGGCACAAGTATCCGAACGCTTGGTGCGAGACGACGATATCGCGCCGGGAGACGTTCGCCAGCCCGTCCGCGAACTGTCGGTCCAGCTCTTGAAGCTTGCTCTGCAGCTCGCTGTAATTCGCGTCGTAGTCCGCTTGATGCGCCGGATCTTCGGCGACGAAGGCGTCATGCACGTTGGATGCCATCTTCATCATCGACTTCGGGCTGACCCACGTATGAGGATCGACGCCGCGATCGTCCGCCCCGACTTCGCCTTCTTCGTCGGCTTCCGGGTTCCCGGAGATCAGTTCGATCCCCTGGCTCGCCTCGACCGTCTTCGGCCCGTTCCCGATTCCTTGGAGGAAGTCGTCCACCCAGCCTTCGAGCCCCGCGCCATTGTAAATGAACAGCTCGGCTTCGCTTACCGTTTGCAAGTCCCGGCTCTTCGGCGACCAGTCGTGGGGCTCCACGCCGGTCGGGATCAGATTGACCGCCTGCGCGTCGTCTCCGCCGATCCGTTCGGCCAGAAAATATAACGGGTAAAACGTCGTTACGACGCTCACCTTGCCTTCCGCATGCGTCTGATCCTTGCCGCCGCCGCATCCCGCCAGAAGCGCGCTCCCCGCGGCCAGCAGCATCATCAGGATGAATCCTTTTCTCAAAATGTCACAACCCCGCTTATCCGTATAATTTACGATTTTAGAGTATACGCCGTGCCCGCCCTTCTGTCAATCGGTCGGAAGCGGCGGCAAGCCAAGAGGCTGAGCGGCCGGACGATCGGAACGATCGCGCCGTCGGCTCAGCCTCTTCCCCGTAACGATTCAGTCCAGCAGGTTCAGCATCTCCCGAATCAGCTCGTCCACTTGAATCGGCTTGCTTACGTATCCTCCCGCACCGGCCTGCAAGCATTTCTCTTTATCTTCTTTCATCGCTTTGGCCGTGACTGCCAGAATCGGAATGTCGAGCAGCAGGTGCTCGCGAATCTGACGGATGGTCTGCAGCCCGTCCAGATCCGGCATCATGACGTCCATCAGAATGATATCGAAATTTTCCGATTCCAAGCGCTCCAGGCACTCCAGGCCGTCGTGGGCGATCGACACATCCATCTCCATAGTGCCGAGCAGATTGGAGAGCGCGAACAGATTGCGTGCATCGTCATCGACAAGCAGAGCCTTTTTGCCGGACAACCGCTTGACCGTCTCGGGGTCCGGCCTCGTCTCGGCTGCCGTCGCCATGCCATCGGACGATGCGGCCGCTTCGTGCCGGGAACCTGCCGGTTCGCCTCTCTCCAAACCGGAACTCCCCTCCCTGCTCATAGGCAGATAAAGCTCAAAGACGCTTCCCCGATCGACCTCGCTCTCCATCTCGATCCGGCCTCCCAAGAGACCGGCGAGCTGCTGCGAGATTTTGAGGCCGAGCCCGGTACCTCCGTATTTCCGCGCCGTGCCGCTGTCGGCTTGCGTAAACGCCTCGAAAATATAATCGTACTTTTCACGCGAGATTCCTTTCCCGGTGTCCCGGACCGCAAAGACGAGCTCGTCCAGCCCCCAATCCCGGGCGCGATGCAGCCGGACGGACAGCTCTACCGAACCGGATTCGGTAAACTTGAAAGCGTTGGAGAGCAAATTCCGCAAAATCTGCTGCATTCGGAACCCGTCCGTCTCGATCCAGGCCGGAACGTCGCCCGTCGTCTCGATCCGAAATTCGAGCCGCTTCTGCTCGGCCACGCCGGCATATTCGTCGTACAGCGTCTGGACCAACTCGGAAAGCACGACCGGACCGAGCTCCACTTCGAGCTTGCCCGCCTCCACCTTGGACAAGTCCAGAATGTCGTTGATCAGATTGAGCAAGTCGTTGCCGGCCGAGTGAATCGTCCGGACGAAGTGTACGTCCTCTTCGCTCATCCGCCCGTCGCGGTTCTCCGCCAGCATCTGCGAAAGAATGAGCATGCTGTTGAGCGGCGTGCGCAGCTCGTGCGACATGTTCGCCAGAAATTCGCTCTTGAACGTGGAGGCGCGTTTCAGCTCGTCGTTCATCGTCAGCAGCTCCAGCGACTGGGCGTTCAACTCCTCGGACTGCGCTTGAAGCTCTTCGTTGGCGGCTTGGGATTCGGCGTACAGCTGCTCGATCTCCTTCCGCCTGGAGACGGATTGCAGGCTGATTCCGGCCATGACCAGCATCTCCTGAAGCAGTTCCCGCTCTTCCTTGTTCAGTTCGCGGAAGCTTCCGAGCTCGAGAACGCCGATCACGCTGCGCTCGAATTCGATCGGGGCGACGACCAACTCCTTCGGCGCCGCCTGTCCGATGCCGGATTGCACGACCGCGTAAGTGTCCGGAAGATCGCGGATGACGAGCGTCCGATTCTGCTCCGCGCATTCGCCGACCAGCCCTTCTCCCCATTCGAACGCGCTGCGCCCGAATTCGGACGCCATCCCCAAAGCTCCCGACGTCCCGGCGAACGACGCAAGCTTGATCAGTTGTCGGCCTGAGGTTGCCGAATACAGCACCGCATACGGCGCTTCGAAAATTTCCGCCGCTTTGTCGACGAACAGCCTCGCGACCGTCTCCAGGTCGTGCTGCCCTTGCAAAAGCGTCGCCACCTCGGCGATCCGCATCTTGCCGAGATTGTCCGTCTCCAGCCGATCGAGCAGCAGATTCGTCGCTTCTCCCAGCTCCCGCATCTCGTCCCGGGTGTTCAGCTTGACCCGCTCCTCCATGGACTGCCCTTTCGTCGCGAGGTTCCGAAGCGTCGCGGACACTTGCCGGATATTGCGGATGAGCGTTCCGGCCACGAACCAGCCGACGCCGATCAGAAGCAGCGCCACGACAATCCAGAGCAGGTAGAACGAGGCGATCAGCGCCTGGTTCCGGCTCTTGATCCCCGCGATCCGCTCGGACGTCAGCTCCTGTTCCGTCTCCTTGAACGAAGATAGCTGGCTGCGCAGCGAATCCATCTCCCGCTTGCCCGTTTCGCTTTCGAACAACTTGTTCCATTCCCCGCTTGCGTCCTGCTTTTTCAGATCGATCAGCTTCTCCGCGTTCGTCTCCAGCCACGTGCGGATGTCGGATTTGATCGACCGCAGGTTGGTTTGCTGAGATTCGTTGTCGGCGATCAGCGCGGACAGCTGGCTGACGTCGTTCTCCCAGCGGGACATCCCTTGCTCATAAGGCTGCAAATACGCGTCCTTCCCCGAAATGACGAAGCCCCGCACCCCTGTTTCCATGTCCAGCAGGTCCAACTGGATCTGGTCCACCATCTCGTGCACCTGCATATCGTGGCCGCTTATGTAGTCGATCTCTCGCTGAAGCGACGCGATCCGCATCGTCAGCACCGCAATGGCGACGCCAAGAAACACCATGACGAGAAAATTCCCGAACAACAGCTTGGCGCGTATGGATAGGTTACGTTTCGAATCCGACACTCCAGCCACTCCGTTTCTCTCCCGATTGCCCCACTCTTCTCCTATCTTAGCCGATTGATTCGATTTGCGAAAAGCGGTTTTCAAATTTTTGCGGGTCGGAACGAAAAACGCTCTTTGGCGCGGGCTTCATCCCCTGCCGCCAAAGAGCGATCTTCTCCGGTATCGCGCGAAACCGCGTTATTTGACGACGGCGCCGTTCGGCATGCTGTCCGGCACGGCGGCGAGCGTCAGATGATCTCCTTCGGAAGCGGCGAGAATCATGCCGTGCGACCATTCGCCGCGCAGCTTGACCGGCTTCAGGTTGGTCACGCAGATGACCTTGCGGCCGACCAGCTCCTCCGGCTTATAAAACTTGGCGATGCCGGACACGACCTGACGCGTCTCGAAGCCGAGGTCGAGCTGAAGCTTCAGCAGCTTATCGGCCTTCGGAATCGGCTCGCACGCGGTCACTTGGGCGACGCGCAGCTCGACTTTGGCGAACTCGTCGATGCCGATCTCCTCCTTGCGCTCCACGGGAGCCGCCGCAGCGGGTGCGGAAGCCTCTCCCGAAGCGGACGGAGGATCGGATGGAGTTTCGGACGCAGCCGGAGCTTCCGCCGCCGCTCCGCCTCCCATCGACTCGGCGATCCAGGAGATCTCGTCGGCCATTTCCAGCCGCGGGAACAGCGGCTCGCCCTTGACGACGCGCGTCCCTTGCGGAATGCCCCGGAATGCACGGATGCTCTCCCATGAGGTGGCTTCCCCTTCGGTTAGGCCCAGCTGCGCCCAGATGCGCCGCGGCGTGTGCGTCAGGAACGGCTGCAGCACGATCGAGACGATTCGCAGCGCATCCGCCAGATGGCCCATGACCGAAGCCAGCTCCCCGCGCTGCGACTCCTCTTTGGCGAGAGCCCACGGCTTCGTCTCGTCGATATACTTGTTCGTCCGGCTGACGAACGCCCAGATCGCCGCCAGCGCGACGGAAAATTCCATGTTCTCCAACGCCGCTTCCGCCTTCGCGATCGCGTCAAGCGCCGTCCGCTCCAGGTCGTCGTCGAACGCCGTCCGCACCGCGCCGTACTCGGGGATCTCGCCGCCGAAATACTTCTCGATCATCGCCACGGTGCGGTTGAGCAGATTGCCCAAATCGTTGGCCAGATCGAAGTTGATCCGTTCGACGAAGTTGTCCGGCGTGAACGTGCCGTCCGCTCCGAACGGAACTTCGCGAAGCAAGTAGTAGCGCAGCGCGTCGAGGCCGTAGCGGTCGATCAGCTTGACCGGATCGACGACGTTGCCCTTCGACTTGGACATTTTGCCGTCCTTCATCAACAGCCATCCGTGCGCGAACACTTTCTTCGGCAGCGGCAGACCGAGCGCCATCAGCATGATCGGCCAGTAGATCGTGTGGAAGCGGACGATCTCCTTGCCGACAAGATGCACGTCCGCCGGCCAGAATTTCCGGTAAAGCGAATCGTCGTCCGAACCGTAGCCGAGCGCCGTAATGTAGTTCGACAAGGCGTCGATCCAGACGTAGATGACGTGCTTCGGATCTCCCGGAACCGGAATGCCCCAATCGAACGTCGTCCGCGACACCGCCAGATCCTCGAGGCCTGACTTGATGAAATTGTTGATCATCTCGTTCTTGCGCGACTCCGGCTGGATGAAATCCGGATTTTCCTCGTAATAGGCAAGCAGCCGGTCGGCATATTTGCTCATCCGGAAGAAGTAGCTCTCTTCCTCCACCCACTCGACCGGGCGTCCGCAGTCCGGACAATTGCCGTTCACGAGCTGCCGTTCGAGGAAGAACGATTCGCACGGCGTACAGTACCAGCCCGAGTAAGAGCCTTTGTAAATATCCCCTTGCTCCAGCAGCTGAGCGAAAATCTTCTCGACGGATTTCTTATGCCGCGGCTCCGTCGTCCGAATGAAGTCGTCGTTCGAAATTTCGAGCTTGCGCCACAGATCCTGAATGCCGATGACGATGTCGTCGACGAACTGCTGCGGCGTCTTGCCCGCTTCCTTCGCCTTGCGCTCGATCTTCTGCCCGTGCTCGTCCGTCCCCGTCAAGTAGCGCACCTCATAGCCGCGCAGCCTCTTGTAGCGCGCAACCGCATCGCCGGCGACCGTCGTGTACGCATGCCCGATATGCAGCTTGTCGCTCGGATAGTAGATCGGCGTCGTCAGGTAGAACGTCTTTTTATCGCGGTCCGTCATGCTTTTCACAACCTCTCGTCAACTTGAATGGAAAAAACAAAAAGACCCTCGTCCGTATGGGACGAGAGCCATGGCTCACGCGGTACCACCCAAATTCCCCTCTCTCCTAACGGAAAGAAGGCTCATTCGACCGGCTCTTATCGGCCGGTCCGTCCGTTAACGCCGGAGCCGCGTCCTCCCCTTGCGTCATCGCCGGAGCGATGCCGTTCGAAGAAGAATCCTCCGGGACCATGTTCGGAAGGGGGCTGTACCGGCTCGCAGCGTTCGCCGGCTCTCTGAGACAGACCTTACTTCGTACTCATCCCTTCATCGGAAGGATATGGCGTTTGCTATTGGACCCACTATACCGGAAACCGCGCGCCTTCGTCAAGCTTCCCGGTTCCGAACTCCGCTTTTGCCTTCCCGGCGCGGCGGAACCGGGTCGAACCCGCCGGGATGGAACGGATGGCACTTGCAGATTCTCTTGACGGCCAAATAGGACCCCTTGGCTGCGCCATGCACTTCGATCGCCTCCAATGCGTAAGCGGAACAGGTCGGCAGAAAGCGGCACGTCGGCGGCTTGAGGGGCGAAATGAAGGTACGATAGAAACGTATCGGCGCTTGCAGGGTGCTGCGCATCCGCATGGGTTCCGCGCCTCCCGTCGTTGAATTCTTGTCCTTCTATGATGCTCCTTCTTCGCCCGAACGTCAAATTCGCCGGTATAAAATGGAGAGCGGCGGCACACACTGCTGGAAGCTTTTAACTCCCCGCCAGGCGTTTGGAGGTTGATTTCCTTTTGTCGCGAGAACATCGCAAAAGCACCCCGATGGGCATTTTCGTCCGCTTCGTGTTCATTACGCTCGGAGCCGTCATGATGGCCGTCGCCCTGGAGCTGTTCCTTGTACCGAACAACATTATCGACGGCGGAATCACCGGCATCTCGATCATTCTGGCGAAGCTGACCGGGTGGCCGCTCGGACTTTTCCTATTCTTCATCAACATGCCCTTCCTGCTGCTCGGGTTCAGGCAGATCGGCAAATCGTTCACCGTCTCGACGCTATACGGCATCGCCGTCATGTCCGTCATGACGTCGCTGCTTCACCACGTGCCCGCTTTTACGAGCGAGAAGCTGCTGGCGCTGGCGTTCGGCGGCGTGCTGCTGGGCGCCGGAGTCGGCCTCGTGCTCCGCTTCGGCGGCTCGCTCGACGGGACCGAGATCGTGGCGATCATCGTCTCCAAAAAGCTGAGAATGTCGGTCGGGCAAATCATCATGATCATCAACGTGTTTATCTTCGCGGCCGCCGGCTTCGTGTTCGGCTGGGATTCGGCCATGTATTCCGTTTTTGCCTATTACCTGGCTACCAAGCTGATGGACATCGTCGTCGAGGGGCTGGACGAATCCAAATCCGTCACCGTCATCTCCTCCGAATACGAGGAGATCTCCGAGGCGATCGTGCAGCGTCTCGGGCGCACGACGACGCTGCTCTACGCCAAGGGCGGCTACAGCAAGGACGACACGCTGATGATCTACTGCGTCGTGACCCGGCTGGAAGTGGCCAAGCTCCGCTCGATCGTAAACGAGATCGACAAAGGCGCGTTCATCGCGATCCAGTCCGTCTCGGAAGTACTGGGCGGCACGTTCCAGAAACGCAGCATCCACTAAGGGACCCCCAAAAGTGACGTGATGCTTCGAGTGAATTCCGATTACTTTTGGGGGAGCCCCCACTAATCAACCCCCAAAAGTGACGTAAAGCTTCGAAGCCGATTCCGATTACTTTTGGGGGAGCCCCACTAATCAACCCCCAAAAGTGACGGGAAGCTTCGAAGCCGATTCCGATTACTTTTGGGGGAGCCCCCGCAATCAAGCCCCAAAAGTGACGGGAAGCTTCGAAGCCGATTCCGATTACTTTTGGGGGAGCCCCCGCAATCAACCCCCAAAAGTGACGTAAAGCTTCGAAGCCGATTCCGATTACTTTTGGGGGAGCCCCCGCAATCAACCCCCAAAAGTGACGGGAAGCATTTGCGCCAAAGTGAGAAACCTGGTTACTCTCTTTCGCCCCACTGGATCGTCTACACTAAGTTGGACAGAAAAAATGAGGGGGAGTAGAATAGATGAAACGATAAGGAGCGGATGAGCCGTGCCCCAACCCAGAAGGACCTTTA
>NZ_JACJVO010000070.1 GCF_014212055.1 Cohnella zeiphila
CATGAAGTGAATCCTGCCGCGTCGTCAAAAAGGCCTCGCAAGAGGGAGAAGAGGAAGCCGAGTCCCGGAGATATGGACGAAGGCCAAGGAAGCTGCTAAGAACTTGGAGCGACAGCGAAGAATCCTCCGGCGTAGAGGGAACGGCATGGTCTGAAAGAGGATGCAGTGAACTGGGGAGACCCTCCCCTGCACGGGAGAAAAAAATCTCTCGTAGCGAGATGCTCTATAAGCCAAGAGGTGAAGTGAGCCATCTGCAGGAAGGGAGTCCGAGGGGCTCAGAGTACCGAGGAACGCAGGACAACACAACCTGCGGGAGGGAAGGAGCCCTGCTTTGTTCAAGCTTTTGGAGGAGGTACGAGTGAGTGAATGCCACCCGGCTAACGACACCGAGGGAAAAAGTTCAACAACTCCGAGAAAAGCTAGGTCATGCCGCCAAGACAAGCAAGAGTAGAAGATTCCATGCGCTGTACGACAAAGTGTGTCGGCCGGATGTGCTATGGGAAGCCTGGCGCAGCGTGCGGGCCAATAAAGGAGCGGCAGGAGTAGACGGCGAGACGCTGGCGGACATCGAGAAGAAGGGCGAAGCCCGGTTCGTCGAGGAATGCCGGGAGCGTCTTATTCAGAATCGCTACCGCCCTCAGCCTGTACGGCGCCACTACATCGACAAGAAAGACGGGCGAAAGCGGCCGCTGGGCATCCCGACGATTCAAGACCGCGTCGTACAAATGGCCGTGAAACTGGTGATGGAACCGATCTTCGAAGCGGATTTTCAGGAGAGTTCTTTTGGCTTTCGTCCGAAGCGCAGCGCCAAACAAGCGCTGGAGCGAATCCGCAAAGCGTGCAACCGCAAAGGCAATTGGGTGGTCGACGTCGACATCCAAGGGTTCTTCGACAACATCAACCAAGCAAAGCTGATGAAGCTGGTGGAAATGCGAATCAGCGACAGACGCGTGCTCAAGCTGATTCGGCAGTGGCTCGAAGCCGGCGTGATGGAAGAGGGGCAAGTAAGAAGAAACGACTTGGGCACGCCGCAGGGCGGCGTGATCTCGCCTTTGCTTGCCAACATCTATCTGAATTATCTCGACAGGCTGTGGGAGAAGCACGGGAAAGAAGTTGGGGAACTAACGCGGTATGCGGACGACTTCGTCGTGGTGTGCAAGACAAGGAAGGATGCGATCCATGCTCATAAGCTGATTGCAGCGATTATGGAGCGTCTGGAGCTGACCATGCACCCGGAGAAGACGCGGATTGTGGGGCTGTGGACGGGAGAAGAAGGATTTGACTTCCTCGGCATGCACCACCGGAAGGCGAAGGCGGAAACGGGACAAAGCCACGTGTACTACACCACGCGGCAATGGCTTAGCAGGAAAGCGGAGAAGCACATCCGGGAAGTGTTGAAGGAACGATTAGCGCCGCCAAGCATGCGGCATGTGTCGTTCGAGGAACACGTGAAATGGCTCAATTTGAGAATTCAAGGCTGGAAGAACTATTATGCGACGCCGTACAGCACGAAGTGGATGGCCAAGTTGGACTGGTACATTCGGCAAAGGCTGACGAAGTGGTACGCAAAGAAGTGCCAACGAGATCGCTGGCGCGGTTCCGGAAGCGAAGTTAAAAGGCTAAGCCAAATGCATGGACTCAAAACGCTATTGTAAATCGCATGCGC
>NZ_JACJVO010000071.1:0-3582 GCF_014212055.1 Cohnella zeiphila
CTTGCCCGGATCCGCTCCGCGCGGGAGCCGTTCGTGCAGCCCGGGCTGTTCCGCAACGGAAGCTATTCGCTGGGGCTGGTGATCGCCGTCCTCGTCATGGGCATCGGGTACTCGCTCCCGTTCCTGTCGCCGCAGCTGCTGGCCGGCGTTCAAGGGCTCAAGGCGGAGTGGGTCGGCGCGGCGATGGTGCCGGCCGCGGCGGCTTCCGCCTTGCTCGGGCGCAAGGCCGGGAAGCTGGCCGACTCGCGGGGGGCGCCGTTCTTGTTCGGGCTCGCTTCCGCTCTGCTTACGCTCGGCTTCCTGCTTCTCTCGACGTTCGCGGGTGCCCCGCCCGCGGCCGTCGCTCTCCTTCTCGTGTTCGGCAACGTCGGCCAGATGTTTATGCAGATCGCCCTGACCAAGACGGTGTCCGCCACGCTGCCGAAGGAGCAAGCCGGCGTCGGCTTGGGCTTGCTGTCCATGCTCAACTTCCTGTCCGGCGCCGTCGCCTCCAGCTTGTACGGACGGGCCGTGGACGGGGGCGCCGCCGTCAGTTGGAATCCGCTGCAGACGAACGCGGGCGCGGATGTGTTCGGCAACGTTTACTTGCTCTTGGCCGCCGCGCACGCCGGCTTGTTCCTGCTGTACCGTTCCCGCTTCGGCGCCGGGTCGAATCGGGTCCGGCCGCAGGCCGCCGCTCCGGCGCCGGGGACGCAAGACGGCCGCTAAATCGCCCCGGAATCGTCTCCGGCCGGAGTTCCCCGATCGGAATTCCTCTGGTATAATGGAGAGCGTCGCTCGCGAACGCGCGACTGGAACCTTTTCCCAGCCTTGACGAGCGAGCTTCGACTCTTCATTAGAGAGAATTATTCGAACTGGAGGAAGAAACCGTTGCCTACCGAGGATCCCGAAGGTCAGCGAATTTGGCCCGTGCTTACCGCCATTATCGCCGGCTCTTTCCTGACCATCTTGAACATCAGCAGCATCAACGTCGCCATCCCCGCCCTCATGGATCACTTCCATACCGAGCTCAGCCTGATCCAATGGACGATCACCGGCTTTATGCTCGCCATGGGCATTACCGCTCCTCTTGCCGGCTATGCCGGCGAACGCTTCAGCACCAAGAAAGTGTTCATCGCCTCGCTTGCGGGCTTCACGCTTTTCTCTCTGCTGTGCGCAACCGCGACCACGCCGCTTCTTCTGATCGTTTTCCGCATTTTCCAAGGCGCGTTCACCGGACTCGTCGGACCGACCNNATCGGGCCGACGATGAGCGGCTGGATTCTTCAGCACCTGGAATGGACGTGGCTGTTCTGGATCAACGTGCCGCTCGGCATCGTCGCCATTCTCGCGTCCATTCTGTGGATCCCGAAGAGCAAGCCGATCGTCGGCCGGTCGTTCGACGCCGCGGGGCTGGGCTCCGTCCTGATCGGCAGCCTCTCCCTGCTGGTCGCCTTCAGCGAAGCGAACAGCTGGGGTTGGCTCTCCGCGAAGACGCTGTCGCTGCTGGCGGTCGGAGTCGCGCTGATCGTCCTGTTCATCATCCGCGAACGCCGCGCGGCGGCGCCGCTTCTGAACGTCGGCGTGTTCCGGTACCGCCGCTATACGCTGACGCTCGTCATCGCGACGATCATCACCGTCAGCCTGTACTCGGGCACGCTGCTGACATCCTTGTTCCTGCAGAACGTGGAACACCGTTCTCCGCTGCAGACCGGCCTCATCCTGCTGCCGGCGTCGCTCGTCATGGCGCTCGCGATGCCCGTCGTCGGGAAGCTGTACGTGAAGTTCGGTCCGTTCTGGCTGATCTGCTGCGGCGTTACGATGATCTCGCTCGGCACGCTCGCGCTCGGCTGGCTGAGCGTGGACGTCTCGCCGGTCTACATCGCCTGCTGGATGACGGTGCGCAACATCGGTTTCGCGCTGACGATGATGCCTTCCAGCAACGCGGGCATGCAATCCATCCCGAAGGAGCTGGCCGGGCACGGCTCCTCGATGAGCAACTGGATCCGCAACGTGGCGGGCTCGTTCTCCGTCGCGTTCTTTACCGGGCTGCTCGCCACCCGCTCCGGCGCGCATCTCGGCGTCCTGACCGGCGGCGCCGCGGCGGCGGCCGATCCGGCCAAGCAGCTGGCGGCCGAGACGATGGGCATCAACGACGTGTTCCTGATCGCCGCCCTGATCGGCCTTGTCGGCCTTCCCGTGGCATTCTTCCTGCGCAGCCGCGCTCCGGGAACCGCGGGCGGAGCGCCGGGCGTCCGGGCGAGCGGACAGACCCGCAACGCTTAGAACGGCTGTTATACCGAGACAAGCAGGGCTTCCGATGCGAGGTTTGGAATCGCATCGGAAGCCCTGTTTTGATTCTGGAAGAGTTACCGTTGTCACGAATCGTGAAGCAGCATCAGCTTCACCGTTCCCCACGTTCCTTCCGCCATCGCGTTGACCAGTGCCGCTCCATCCTCCAAAGACGCCTTCTCCGTTACGATGTCTTTGACGTTGACTTTCCCGAAGCGGACCAATTCGATGCACTTGCCCCACAGCAAGGGAGCGGAGATGCAGGTGACGACCGTTAAATCCTTGCCGACAATCCGGTCGGAATCGATCGTCGGATTCCCCTCGCCGTTCAACCCGTACAGCACGACCGTTCCGCCTCCCGCGACGGAGCGCAGGCAATCCCGCACCGCATCCGCGCTGCCGGCGGCTTCGATCGCGACGTCGAACGAATCCGGCTCGAGCGGCTCCGGCAGCGGACGCGAATGTACGTTCAACGTCAGATCCGCTCCCAGCCGGCTGCCCAGCGCGAGCGACGGCTCGTTCGTTCCGACAAGGGTGACCGCTGCGGCTCCGTACGCCTTGGCGAGCTGAACGAAAAGCAAGCCGGCCGGGCCGGAGCCGAATACGACGACCCGAGCGCCCGCCATGCCGCGCACCCGTTCCACGGCTCCGAGCGTGCAGTTGAGCGGCTCCATCATCNNAGCTCGCCGCCTTCCGGGCACAGATGCTTGCGCCCCGACTGACAATGCCGGCAGCTCCCGCAGCCGACGACCGGATCCACCGCCACCCGGTCGCCGACGCGCCAGCCTCTCGCCAGCTTCCCGACGCGGTGCACGACGCCCGCCATCTCATGCCCGAGAATCCACGGCGGCTCGGCGAAGCGAAGCCGGCCGCGCAGCATGTGAAGATCCGTCGTGCACACCCCTTCCGCCAGGACGCGAACCACAATTTCATCCTCTCGCAGCGCCGGCTCCGGCACCTTTTCCGTCAGTCTCACGCTTCCGCCCGATTCCCACAGAAGCGCCTTCATGCCCGGCCTCCCGCCGCCGCCCGCAAGCCCAGCGCCTCCGCGGCGTCCCTGGCGATAATCGATTCGATGACCTCGTCCGGGATGCGGGGAAGCGCCGTGCCCTTCGCCAGGTCGTTGATGCCTCGGAATGCCGCGACCGTCCGCTCGACCGTAAAGAAAGGAAAGTCCGTTCCGAACAGCACTTTGTGCGGCACCCCGTACTCCGCGACGTTCAACATGGCGTTGTAAAACTGCCACGGGCGGGGGACGAGCGCGGACAGGTCCGCGAACACGTTTTTGTTTTTGCGGATCAGCGAGACGCAT
>NZ_JACJVO010000071.1:3613-3846 GCF_014212055.1 Cohnella zeiphila
GTGCCACAGAATCGGAATGCCCAGCTCCGCCGCCTTCGCATAGAGCGGAAAGTACGGCTGGTCGTCCGGATAAAAGTTCTGGTAGATCGGAGCCAGCTTCAGCCCGACCAGCCCAAGCTCCCGAACGCTGCGCTCCAGCTTGCGCGGCGCGTCCGGATCGTGCGGATCGACGCTGGCGAATCCGAACAGCTTGGACGGATGACGGCTCACATAGGCCGCCACGTATTCGTCGG
>NZ_JACJVO010000072.1 GCF_014212055.1 Cohnella zeiphila
GCAAGCGCTCGGCAAGCTGGCGGATTGGTTCAAGAAAGGCTATCTGGACAAGGAAATCGGCAGCATGGCCGAAGACAAGGCGATGGAGAGCTTCGCGCAGAACAAGTCCGGCATTGCGGAAGGGCCAGACTATCTTCCCTACTGGCCGATCGCGGACTATGAGATGAAGAAGACGAACCCGGACGTCAACGTTAAGGCATATCCCGTTCCGGCCGGACCGGACGGCCATAAAGCGACGATGGGCAGCAGCTATGCGAACGGCTGGGTCATGGTGTTCCGCAAGGACTTCGATCATATGGACGCCATCTTCGACTATCTCGACAAGGCGATGATGCCGTACGGCGACGATTCTCCGTTCAAGAACGGCTACTTCGAAGGTTACGACTACGTGACGAAGGACGGCAAAGTCGACTTTAACGACGCCGATATCCCCGGCGGCAAGGTGGACCCGCAGAAGTACCTGCTGACCTGGAACCGGGTCGAGCTGCTGCCGGCCAATTCCAACCTGANNAGCAGGAAGCCCCGTACGCAATCCGCGACGAATATACCGGACCGCCCACGGCGACGATGCAGACGCGCAAGGATCTGCTCGACAAGATGGAATCCGAGACGTTTACGAAGATTATCTACGGCCAGCTGCCGCT
>NZ_JACJVO010000073.1 GCF_014212055.1 Cohnella zeiphila
CGTTCATCAAGATTGATTTGAATAATCTTGACAGCTTGCACGCAGCGGCTAAAATGGTAAATTCGCTCGATATTTTGGTCAATAATGCTGGAATTCCTGATAGTGTCAAGCCTGGGCGCGCGGCGCTCGACATGGCCAAGCACACATTTGACTATACAACTGAGGATCTGCGCACGACGATGGAAACGAATTTTCTCGGCACACATGAACTCATCAAAAGTCTGCTGTCATCTCTGACAGACAACGCGAAAATCGTCAACATCACCGTTCCGATTTCGCCGACCGACTTTTGGCACCCGCTCGCTTATATTACGAGCAAAGCAGCACTCAACGTGATGACACTGACTTACGCTTACGAGTTTGAAAAAATGGGCAGCCATCGCCAGATTTTCGGCATCATGCCTGGCGCTGTCGCAACCGACTTGAACGGTATGGAAGCTGGTGCGCACGGCGGATTCGTCAAGTCTCCCGAAGCCGCTGGGCAGTTGAGTACCGACATTATTCTGTCTGGTCAGAATCAAAATGGACAAATTATTCAGTACGATGGAAAGATTGTTACAGATTATGAGATTCA
>NZ_JACJVO010000074.1 GCF_014212055.1 Cohnella zeiphila
GGCGTTCGATCCCGATCGCATCGGTCTTCCCGGAGCGGATGAGCGCAACCACGCGCTTATCGCCGTACCCCCGGGCTCCGTGTTCAAGACGGTGACGCTGGCGGCCGCGCTGGAAGCCGGCGTGACCAGCTTCCGGGAGAAATTCCGGTGCGGGGGCCATTACGGCCGCTACGGATTGATGTGCTGGCGGACGGAGGGGCACGGCGAGCTGTCGTTGGAGGAAGCGTACGCGGAATCGTGCAACGTCGTGTTCGCGGCGCTCGCGGAGCGGCTGAATCCCGCGATGCTGCAGAAGACTGCCGATCGCATGGGGATCGGGCGCCAGGTCGGCTGGTACGTCGACCGCTTCGTGGACGGAAAGCCGCTGCGGCTGCTGCCGGAGGAACAGTCGGGCTCCGTGTTTCTTGACTTGAACGCGGCGAAGGACGGAGGCGTGCGCACCGGCGCCGGCATCGGCCAGCGGGACGTGCGCATGACGCCGCTGCAGGCGGCGAATCTCGCGGTGACGCTGCTGCACGACGGGCAAGTGCTCTCCCCGCGCATCGTCAGCGAGATCCGCTATGCCGACGGAGGGCCGCTCGCGAAGCTGGCATCCCAGGCGTCGCCGTCTATCTACGGCAGCATCCGGCCTTCGACGGCGGCGGCTCTGCGCCGCGCGATGCGGGCGGTGGTGCTGGAAGGGACGGCGGAACGAGTGCTGCGCGGCGCGAAGTGGCCGCTGGCCGGCAAATCCGGCACGGCGGAGCTCGCGGGCGCGGGTCCGAAGCGCAACGACCATTGGTTCGTCGGCTACGGACCGGCCGAACACCAGGCCCGATATGCGGTCGCGGTGCTGATCGAGAACGTGCCCGCAGGCTCGCGCAACCGGGCCGCTTCCATTTTCGGCGACGTCATGGAGGCGCTTAGGCGGACGGAAGCGCAGGCGCAAGACCAAACAAGCCCCGTCTCCCGGAAGTAACCGGGAGGACGGGGCTTGTTTTGCGTTTTAAGGGATGCCGCGCCGCGTGATTACAGGCTCCGGAATTTGTCCGGAGCCGATGGCGACGGCGTCTCCGGCGTTGCCGGCGTCCTGGCGAACAGATCCGGATCGTCCGCCGCTCCTTGCGGAGCCAGGGGCGAGACGGTGAACTCCTCCTTCGGCAGCCGGATCCATTTTTGCAAATACCCTTGGTCGTACAGCGCCTTCAGCAGTATCATCAGAATCGGCGCCAGAATGAGCCCCGCAACGCCGAACAGCGACATGGAAATCATCATGAACGCGAGCATCGTGAAAGCCGAGACGCCTACCGTCTGGCCGGTAATGCGCGGCTCCAGGAACTGGCGCGTCACGGTCACGAGGACGAGCAGGCCGGTCAGGCAGAGGGCGAGCGTCGTATCCCCCACGATGAACAGGTAGATGATCCACGGAATGAACAAGGTACTCACGCCCAGCAAGGGCAGCACGTCGAAGACGCCGGCCAGCAGGGCGACGGCGAACGCGTTGTTCACGCCGAGCGCCAAGAGAGCGATAAAGATGACCAGGAACGTGACGGATACCAGCTTGGCCTGCGCTTTGACATAAGCGCCGATGCCTTTGAATACGTTGGTTCTCAGGAAGTCGAAAGCCGCTTTGAGCGTCTTCGGCGACCGCTCGCGGCCGAACTTGCGCCACGTGTCGATCTCTACGCTCAGGAAGTAGGCCAGAATGAGCGCGATGCTGAAGTTGAACACGAACGAAGAGAACGAAGTCAGCCAAGTAATCAGCTTGTTCAGAAAAGTGCGGGCGAGCTTGGTCCCGAAATCGGTGATCGAATTGATCGTAGCGTTGGCTCTCTCGGTCCAATCGGGGGGAAGCTTGTCCGAATGGTTCTTAAGCTCGGCGGTGATCGAAACGATTTGTTTCGACAGCAATTGCTGATAATAAGGCAACTTGTCGTTTAATTGGATGATTTCGTTGTAGAACACGTACCCGAGGCCGGCCAGTACGCCCAGCACGACGAGGATGAACAGAAGGACGGCAATGCCCGAAGCGATCGCCTTGCGCATTCCGATCCGGTTCAGCCGCTTGGCTACCGGTTCGATGCACAAGTAGATGAGAAAAGACAGAAAGACCGGCGTGGCGATGCCGTACAGATAGCTGAGAACGAACATGACGAGCCAGACGGTCAACACGATGATGCCGATGTCGAAGGCCGTTCGCCAATATTTCTGATACAACGAGAACATGAATGGACGTCACCCCGGCGCCAAGATTGATCGTGCCATAAATCTTCCTTCATTGTACACGATTCCGAAAAAGAATGCCTTATGAACGCCTATTTTTGCGGGACGTATGATAAAATAGGAAGAACGGAAACCGTGATTCAAAAACATACAGATTGAGGCATTGGTGGGGAGAGGCATGAGCGGGATCCTTTGGTGGATTTTTTATTTTTTGACGATTTACGCATTTATTCCGGGTTTTCTAAGCCGCGTATTCGGCTTCCGCGTTTTCCGTCGCGGCCGCGTGAAGCGGGAGATCGCCCTGACTTTCGACGACGGGCCGGATCCGCTGTATACGCCGCAG
>NZ_JACJVO010000075.1:0-4635 GCF_014212055.1 Cohnella zeiphila
GCGGAAGAACAGAGCTCCCTTGGCCATGCCGTCTCCGGGCAGCGGCAGGCCGTATTTCTTGTCCCCGCGCAGCACGCTGTTCCAGATGGAGGGCTGCGTGGCATAGGAGTCTTGGAAGCGCTTGGAGGCGTATTGGGCGAAATCCGCCGAGATATCCTTGAGTTGGCCGGCTTCGATAAAGTTGGCGAGAATGGACGGGTCGTTGACGATCATGACGTCGGGGATGTCCTGATTGCTGGCGAACATCAGCTTCTGCTTGTTCTGGTAGTCGTCCACCGTCTTCGTCGTCCACAGCACCTTGATGTCGATGCCCATGTTGTCGCGGAACCACTTCATCATGACGTTGTCGTTGATCGTCTCGCCGTCGCGGAATTTGACGTCGTCGCCGACCGGCATCGCCGTCGTGATCGTGACCGGCGGATCGAATTTGCCGCCCGTCTTGGGCGACTTGGCCGCGTCGCCGGCGCTCGGCGAGCTTGCAGCCGTGCCGGATGCCGACCCGGAGGGCGAACCGGCGGACGGCGAGGCGCCTGCCGTTCCGCTGTCCTTGCTGTCATTGCCGCTGCACGCCGCCAAACTGGCGGCAACCAGCGTCAAGCTTAAAGCGGATACCAAAGCTCTGCCTGTCTTCTTGCGCATTGCATGACCTCCCAAGGAATCATGATTTGGCTCTAAGTTGATCATAGCTGGCGGCGACACGGGGAGAAATGGTAGGGTTGTGAGGTTCATGCAACTATATTTAGCTCCTTGGGCTCATCTTCCGCCCTGTCCGCGAGGACGACCGTCCGGATTCCCCGGAACCGGGAATGGCCTCCCCGGTCCCGGCTGCCTCCATCCTCTACGCCGCTCCTCAGCCTTCGCCGGCCGGCTCCGCGTCGCTCTGCCGCCGCACGTTCAGCACATAGGTCGCGGTGCCGCTGTCGGTCGCGACCGTGACGATGAAGACATTGTCTCCCACCTGGAGCGGCTTCTCGCCCGTTCCGCTCACTTCGGCCTGCGGGTCCGCCGCATCCGCCGTAATCGTGACGCTGTCGGTCGAGTAGGGCATCTCGATCTGCTTGAACTGCACGCCGGACGTCCATTCGGTTACCGCCGCCCCGTCGATCTGCAGCGAGCTCAAGCCGCCGGCCTGACTGTCGGGAATTCGATACAGGTGAACGCCATAGGGCGCGAAGTCGTCGGAGAACTGGCCGTTCACGATCGGGATCGTCCGCCCTTCTCCGATCACTTCCGCCTCCGAGCCGGCAAGCCCGAAGAACTTCGCCGTCGTGCCGCCGTCCCGCATGCCTACCGCGAACACATACGTCGCGCCGCCTTCGTGCTTCACCATCGTGTCGACCTGCACGTCCTTGTTGCCGGACAGCACGGCCACCTCGCCGTTCACGGTCGGACTGTTCAAAACGGGGGCGAGCTGCTGAACCTGCCGGTTGATGGCGCTCACCGCCGTGCTCATGGCGTTGTCCGCCAGTAGACCGGCTTCCTGGAACGGGCTGAGCACGTGCGCGAAGTAGGTGATCCCTTTGGCGCCGTGCACGAGCGCCATCCACACCTCCGCCTTGACATCGGCTGCCGTCGGCGTATGCCCGGGATTGCTCTCGTAGTTGGTCGTCTCGATATCCGCCCACACCGGCTTCTGGCCGTTCGAATACCCGGTCAGATTGTCCACTCCCTGAGCCACGTACCACAGCTTGCCTGCCGGTCCGCCATTCGCCTCGTCGGTGGAATTGACGGGATAGACGTCGAAGCCGAGGACGTCTCCCGCTTGGGCGTATTGGCTGTACACGGCCGTATTGCCCGTGTCGGCGCCGCGTCCGTACCATTCCGGCCAGGCGACGCCCTGCCCCAGCCCCAGATAGATCGGGGTGTTCGGGCGTTCCTGCTTCCGCCGGGCGTACTCGTCGATCAGCGTCTGGGGAGCGACCGGCGGCCCGTAGCCGCCGCTGCCGTCCGGCTGCGCGTTGTCCGGCTCGTCGGGAGGCAGATAATCGGCGTAAATGACATTCTCCCCGGCGAATGCGGAGTCGCGATCAAGATCGGTGATGACTTTCATTCCCGCATTCTGCAAATTGGTCAGATCCTGGTTCGTCATCGGATCGAACAGATTGACGTACAGATTGACGCCGATCGCCTTATAAGCGGCGGCGTTCTGCGTGCTCTGCAGCCACACCCCGATGGGGAAGAAATACTTCGACGAATTCGCCAGGCCGTTCTGCAGCAGCACGACGGACTCGGCGAGCGTTGCCGCCGCATCCGGCAGAAGCTGATCGCTCTCCTCGTAATGCGGCAGCAAATGGCGCGCGATCGCCGCGTTGACGTATGGCTCGAGATTGGCGTCCACGTCGGCTCTGTCGCTGAAGGCGCCGAGCGAGTCCGTCGCGTTCGGGTCCAGTTCGTCCAGCTTCGCGACCAGAGCAAGCGCCTCTTCCCGCGTAATATTCCGATCCGGATGCCAATCCGAACCATCCGCCGCTTCGGGCAGCAGATCGGCGAACTTCAATCCCGCATCTCCCCCGGATCCTATCGCCAGATTAAGCAAACCCATGAACCGGGAACGGGTTAAAGCGCCGTCGGGATGGATCAAGGCGTCGTCGTCGCCGGTCAAGATGCCGCTGTCGATCCAGCTCTGGAGCTGAGACTGGGCCCAATGATTCTGAATATCGCCGAAAATGCGNNGTCAAGACGCCGTAGCGGGACAGGTCCAGCCCCAGGTCGGCCGCTTCGAGCGCTTGCCGCATCGCCGCGCTGTCGCTTGCCGCGTTCACCGCCTGAACGGCGGCGTTCAAATGTCCGGACGCCACATCGGCAACCGCGCCGTCCAAGGCGTTCTGGATGGCGGCCGCATCGGCGTATCCGCCGGACGGCCTTGCCGCGAGCATCGCTGCGACAGCTTCAGTCTTGCCCGCTTCCGACAGCGCGTTGTACGCCGTCAGATCCAGCGCCAACGGCGCTGCTTCGATCGCGGTCCGGAACATGGCGGCGTCCGAAGCGTCATTGACCGCCTGGACCGCCTCGGCCTGCCTCTGCGAACGCAATTGCCGCACAGCCGCCGCGAAGGCCGACTCGACGTCCGAACGGTGGAAGAAGCCGTTCGCCGGACGGGCGTCCAGCACCTGCTGCGCCGCGGCTAGCTTATCGGAGGAACCGAGCGCGCCGTAATCCGGCACGTTCAACTGCATCGCCTCGAGCGCCGTCTGCATATCCGCGGCGGTCCCGGCGTCGTTCACCGCTTGCAGAGCGGGCGGCGCCGCATCGGGAACGACGACGATATCGCGCAAATAGTTCGTCTTGACCGCGGTCGCNNGCCCGCGCTTCCGAACGCATTGGCCAGAACCGGATAGTAATGGCGCGTCTCCGTCCCAGTGGACACCGATACGGTATATTCCTTGCCTGTCGCCACGGCCAGCGGAGTCGGCAAATCATAAACGACCCAAGCGTTGCCGCCCGTGAACGAGAACGTGTACGGTCCGCCGATCAGCGAGCCGTCGCTGTCGTCCCACAGGCGAATCGTATGATCGCCGGATTCGCCGGTTACGCCGAACACCCGGACGCCCGTAATCTGTCCGGCCACCCGAACGCTGAACCGCACGCCCAGCTCGAACGGAACGCCGTCCCAATTACCGCTCGCCGCAGCATTCCCGAACAAGCTCTCTTCGTCGTAGGACACATCTATGACACCCTGATCGAGCGCCGATTGCACGGCCGCCGCATCCGCGAATCCTCCGCTCGGCCGGCCGGCAAGCATCCCCTGCAGAACGGCGATCTGCCTGGCCGCGTCCAACGCGTCGAACCGGGTCAAGTTCAGTCCCAGGCCCGCATCGGCCAGCGCCGTTCCCAGATCCTCCGCCGATTGGGCGGCATTTACTGCTGCGACCGCTTGCTGATGCTGCGCAGCGAGCTCGTCCTGCACGACGGGGTCCAGCGCGGATTGGATCGCCGCCCGATCCGCGAACGGTTTGTCCGCCAGCAGCGCTTCGGCCGCAGAGGTCTTCCCGCTGTCGGTCAATTGGCCGTAATCGGTCAAATCCAGCTTCAACCCTGGGGCTTCCAGCGCGGTTCGCATCTGCGCCGCGTCCGCCGCATCGTTCACGCGCGTAAGGGCGGGAGGCGCTTCGTTCGGAACGAAGACGAGATCCCGCATGTAGTTGCTTCCGACCGCAACGTTCGGCTCGGTCCCCAGCCCGATATAAAGCCGTCCCGCGTTCGCCAGCCAGTTAAGGCTGTTGCCGTTGCCCCCCGCTTGCGACAAGCCGTTCGCGACGTAGGGATACGCCTTGCCGGTATCGCCCGTAGACACGGAATACGTATACGGCTCGTTCGCCTGGATCGATAACGGCGTCGTCAAAGAATAATCGACCCAGGCGTTCTGCCCCGTATAGGTGAAATCGGTTGCGGAATAAACCGCGGTTCCGGCCGAATCCCAGATCGTGACGCGGTGCGCGCCCGAATCGCCGGTTACGCCGTAAACCCGGATCCCGGTGATCGTGCCGTCGACAGCCGCCTGGAACACCATGCCGAGCTCATAGTTCTGGCTGTCGTTGCCGATGGAAACCGGCATGTCCCCGAACAGATTCTCCGGATCGTAGACCGGCGTAGCCGAAGCCCGGAACGGCAGGCCGACGGCCGCAAGCAGCAGCA
>NZ_JACJVO010000075.1:4712-5813 GCF_014212055.1 Cohnella zeiphila
CAATAGGCATACGGCCCGTAATAACCGGAAGAAGCCCAATATTGCTGCGAGAACACGTTGTTCGTAATCACGATATGATCCGAGCCGCTCGCGCCGGCATATAACGTGTAAGTGCCGCCGGCCATCCAGTTGTCGTTGACCGTGATGCTGTGCGAAGCGCCGAAGTCCGCGAACAAGCCGATGGCGGCCGTCGCTCCTTCGGCAGGCTGATTCGGATTCAGCAGGGTATTATGGTCGATCACGAGGCCCGTTGCATCCGTTCCGCCGTAATAGATCGCCTGCGTATGGGCGTATTCGTTGCCCAGGTTTACGAACGCCGCCAGATCGTGAATATAATTGTCGTGAATATAACCGTGTCCGGCGGCGATGCCGTTGGCGAAGCCGGAAATATCGTTGTAGGCCGCCTCGAACGTGCCCGTGCCGCCGAAGGCGATGCCGTAATCTTCGCCGCCGTTGTCCGGCCCGGCTCCCGCCACGCCGGTGATCGTGCAGTTCTCCACGGTCAGATTGCTCGCTCCGTCCCTCAGGTTGATGCCCCACCAGCTGTCGCTGTTGATCTTCGTATTACGGATCGTGACGTTGTTCGCGTAGACGTCGATCGCGCCGTTGACCTCCCAGCCGTCGATGACCGTATTATCGTCATAGATGCTGATGACTCCGGTATGGGTCGTCAGCGACGTGCCGGCAGGCACGCCCGTGTTCGATGCGTTCGGCCAATCCGCAGGCGAGATGGGGGTCGGCGCCGCGTCGGCGTCAAACACCACATCGCGCAAGTAGTTGTTCCCGTTGTAGCTGCCGGTCGGGCGGGACCCGAGCGATGTCGAGTAAACGCCGGCGTTGGCCGGCCAGGACAGATGGCCTCCGTTCGAACCCGCATTCGTCAGATCGGCGGGCTTGTATGCGTAGTATTTCTGCGAATCCGTACCGGTCGAGACGGATACCGTATATTCCACATTCGCGTTGATATAGACGGGCGAGGGAAGCGTAAGCGTCTCCCAGCTGTCGCTGCCGGTATAATGGAAGGTAAAAGGGCCGCCGGCCAGCGTACCGGTGACGTCGTTCCAGAAGCGTACGACATGGTCGCCGGACTCTCCCGTCGCC
>NZ_JACJVO010000075.1:5877-6597 GCF_014212055.1 Cohnella zeiphila
TCCGGCGAAGCTGAACGCAAGCAGGGCGGACCATAAGGCCGCTGCGGTAAATCTCGCTGCTCTTATTGGTTTCATTGACTTCGTTCCTCCCTTAGCGTGAGATAAGTTCAGTTGCTATGGAACCAAGCGAGCCGAATTCAGTATTTTCCTCCTTTCTGCGGTCTACATCCAATCTATCCCAATCGGGAGACATCTTACAGAGAACGATTCGTAGATTCATGCTACAATATTAAGCCTTTTGGTCCGCCGGGCGTTTCCAACGCCGGCGAGCCAAGCTTCTCCCGATACTCCTGGGGCGTGAGATCGAAATATCTCTTGAAGATCCGGATGAAGTAATTCGGGTTTTGAAAACCGAGCTTGGAGCTGATCGCGTAAATTTTATCGTTCGTGTTCCGCAGCAGATGGACGGCCTTTTCCATTCGGACCCGGTAAATATATTCGCTGATCGCCTCTCCGGTCTGAATCTTGTAGATGCTTGACAAGTAATTCGGATTCAAATAGACGTGATCGGCTATCGCCTGCAAGGACACGCCGTCGCGCAGATGGGCTTCGATAANNCGGAACGATTCCAGCATGCCTGCCGCCCAATCCTTGAACTTCCGCAGCGAGCGGAAGGGATCGACCTCCGCAAGCTGACCCTCGTAACGGCCGAACGCCTCGCCTGTCGAGAAGCCTCTTTTGTGCGCCGCATAGGAGTAGCTTCCCGCCACGACGAAGAAG
>NZ_JACJVO010000076.1 GCF_014212055.1 Cohnella zeiphila
ACAAAAAAACCAGCTAATACATGTCAACCCTCAATGCCTTGGCTTAATGCAGGGATACTGATATACTTTTTAATACACACCAAATAACCTCCATTGCCGTGGAGGGTGTTGGTTAAATATGGTTTATGCTTGGTAGGGCTGGCCTTTCTTTAGGATGGCGTAAATGTGATGCAATAGCTTGTTGGCGCAAGCAATCACCGTCACCTTGTAGGGCTTGCCCTCTTGTCTTTTCTTATCGTAGTAAGCTTTTAGCCTTGTATTGCAGCTTCGCCGTAATCCGCATTGTACAGCCAAGAATAAAGCTCTTCGCAAGCGTTTGGAACCCCGCTTTGATATCCGATTGCGCGAAGCGGTGAATTGTCCTGAACTGTGCACGCTAGGATCAAGCCCTGCAAACGCCACGAGTTGCTTTGGTTCTTCGAACTGCTTGGCATTCCCGATCTCGGATACAATGGCTGCCGCAAGTTTATCCCCTAATCCCGGAATACTCTTGATGAGTTCTACCTCCGGCATCTCCTCCGCTAACCGCCTCATCTGCTCCTCAATCCCTTGAAGTTGTTCTTGCATGGACAGCAGAAGCGAGATCATACTTTGCAGCATTAACGTCTGCGACAGGCTTCTCTGCGACCCTACCCATTGTTGATGAATGACTTCGACATGTTTTGCTTTCGCACGAATCCATTTCTCCGAATGAGACTTCCCCGTAAACGGGCGAATCACTTCTGTCCAATCTTCCGTTTCCCTGGACAAGCAGGTTTGAAGTGTCTTCAGTGCCGTTGGAGAAAAGAGGTCGCTGAATATCCCCTCGTAGGCTGGAAACACCTGGTCCAACAGGGCTCGTGTATTGAGCCTCGCTTGAACATATAGTGAGCTTACAAACTCATACTGTCTCGTCACATGCTGAAGTTCTGAATAGCAGGTCTCCCAGCTGCGGTGCGGCTTAACGTCTCCGCGGTAATACATTTCCGCCAAGTGCCGGGCATCTACCGCGTCGGTTTTTACTTTTCGCAATTGGGCGCTTTTTGAGCGTTTGGACACCAACGGATTCATGATGAAATGCGGAATCTTACTAGCTGATAAGAAAACCTCAACCGCTCGATGATAATGCCCTGTTGCTTCCAAGATTACAACGGGCTCTACTCCAGTTCGCTTGTACAGTTCTTGTACGACGTTACTTAGACGTCTAAATCCTTCTTCCGTGTGTGTGATGGTTTCTGATTTGCCGTAAGCCTCATTTCGCTTCAGAAACGCTTGAATAACGCTCTTCCCCTTGGCTACATCTAATCCAATTACCGGTTCCAATATCCTCTCCTCCTGATGACAAACTCGCCGGCGCTCCCACGATGACTCCAATCCCA
>NZ_JACJVO010000077.1 GCF_014212055.1 Cohnella zeiphila
TTTAACGGCCTCCGCCCTGGACAGGTGGATTAGCCAAAGCCAGCAGACAGGATCCTTTTCGGCTAAGGATAATCGCACACCGGAAGAAAATGAACTGCTGTCACTGCGCAAGGAAGTTCAGCGTCTGCGGATGGAAAACGACATTTTAAAGCAAGCCGCGCTGATCATGGGACGAAAGTAAATGTGATTCGCAGCAATGCCCACAAATACTCGGTATCAGCAATGTGTAGCGTCCTACAACTCCCCAAGAGCACGTACTACTACAAGCCAAAACCAGCCTTGAATCCGGGCGAGCAGAAGCTGGAAGACGCAGTCATTCAGATCTTCCGAGACAGCCGCAACAACTACGGCACCCGTAAGATCAGGGTGGAACTCACGAAACGATCCATCCAAGCTTCGCGCCGTAAAATCGGCAAGATCATGAAGAGGCATGGCTTGGTCTCCTCCTACACGGTGGCTCAGTACAGGCCTTACAAGGCCGCGCCGAACGAATCGAAGACGACCAACCAACTGCAGCGCAAGTTTAGCCAGGACGAGCCTTACGCCGTAGTCGTCAGCGATCTAACGTACGTACGCGTGGACGGCAAGTGGAACTACGTCTGCTTATTTGTCGATCTCTTTAACCGCGAGATGGTCGGTTATAGTTGCGGCCAGAGAAAGACAGCTGAGTTGGTCTACGA
>NZ_JACJVO010000078.1:0-878 GCF_014212055.1 Cohnella zeiphila
GGACCGGAGCGATCGCCGCCGTCGATGCGATAATTCCCGCGGCCTGCAGCAGAAGACGCGCCGCCCACGCGCGGGAGAAAAGAAGCTCGGTCACGGCGTAAACGCCCAGCGAAACATAAACGATATGGAACGTTTCCGGCCACCAGAAGCCTTGGAAGATCCGGATCACTTGAAGCATCAGAATCATGGCCAGGATGCGGTGCATCCGCTCCAGCACGATTCTCCGCCAGAGCGCGGAATCGCGCTTGCGGCGGAGCAAGGCGAACGCGGGCTCGCTCATGCGGTTCCCACCTCCGTCGCTTGCCGAAGATCCTCGAGACGGGCGATCGTGCACATCTCCCAGCCCCTGGCCCGCAGCATCATGCGCCAGCCCTCCAGGCCGGCCGCTTCGGCGGATTCCGGCGAGCGGCCGGCAATATGCACGTGGCTGGCGGTCTGGCGCCGCGCCTCAAGCGCCTGGAACGTGCCGGCGACGTCCTCTTCCGCCAGGGGACTGACCAGAATCAGATAGGCTCCCGGCTCGAATCGCGAAGACGCCTCGCTCAACGCTTCGGCCAGCGATCCGTCCCCGTCCGCTTCCGCGTCGACGAGATGCTCCATCACTTCCTCGCGGGTCCCTCCCGCTCTGCCGGCGCCGAACAAGTGCCGCTGCTTGCCGGCCGACACGAAGCCGACCGGCATGTTCAGCCGCACCGCGAGATCGAGCAGCGAAGCCGCCGCCGAGACGGCCAGCTCGAACTGCTCCCCGGACGAGTAGGAGGCGGTCCTCCGGTCAAGCACGAGCACGAAGCGGGGCAGCGCTTCCCGCTCGTACTCCTTGGACTTCCACTCGCCCGTGCGGGCCGTCGCGTTCCAATGAATGCGGGACAGCCGGTCGC
>NZ_JACJVO010000078.1:903-2823 GCF_014212055.1 Cohnella zeiphila
AACAGGCCGAAGATGTCCCGCGTGGAGCAGTTCGTCTTCTGGAACCGGTAGCGTCCCCTGCGCAGGGGCGCGGTCTCGTATTCGACCGCCCCCTTCCGCCGGTAGTCCGGCACGATGGAAAGCTCGTAATCTTGCGAATCCGATCCGGATACCCGAACCAGTCTCTCCCGGACGATAATATAGGGCAGCGGCCAATAGCCGGGAATCTGGACGCTCAGCTTCACCCGCAGCCGCGAGCCGGCGGGAATGGAGGACGCGACCAGCGCCATGTCTTCCAGCGTTCTTACGCCCTGCACGTTCCCGATTCCGCTCCAGCGGCCGAGCAGCAAATAAAGGCCGAGCGCGTTCAGCATGACGAACAGCATAAGCGACGTCTTGCCGCCTTGGAATACGACGAAAAACAAAGACATCAAATAGAGCGCGGCACTCCACCAGCCGACCCGGGTAAACCAAATCTTGCCCATCCTACCGCTCCATTCCGACCGGCACCTGGATCTGGCGCAGCACTTCCTGAAGCACCGTCGCGGCGGCGGCGCCGTGCATGCGGGCTTCCGAGCGCAGGTGCAGCCGGTGTCCGAGAACGAGCGGGGCAACCGCCTTTACATCGTCCGGCAGAACGAACAGGCGGCGCTGCAGCAGCGCGTAGGCGCGGGCGCACGAAGCCAGAGCCACGCCCGCGCGCGGGCTGGCGCCGAGCAGAACGGCGGGATGCCGGCGCGTGCCGCGGATCAAGGCGAGCAGGTAATCGGCCACGCTGCCGTCCAGATGAACGGATTCCGCCAGCTGCTGAATGGCGAGCACGTCTTCGATGTCGGCCACGGCGGAGAGCGAATCGGCGGAACGGGCGGCCGCTTTCTCCAGAATAAGCTTTCGTTCGGAAGCCTCGTCCGGGTAGCCGATGGAGATCTTCATCAGGAAGCGGTCAAGCTGCGCCTCGGGCAGGCTGTACGTCCCTTCGAATTCGATCGGGTTCTGCGTCGCGAATAATGCGAACGGCTTCGGCAGCGAGTATGTGACTCCGTCTACGGACACGTGGCGCTCCTCCATCGCTTCCAGCAGCGCGGATTGCGATTTCGTCGTCGCGCGGTTGATCTCGTCGGCAAGCAGGATGTTCGCCATGATCGGGCCCGGCCGGAACAGGAACTGCTCTTCTTTCGGATGGTAAATCGAGACGCCGGTTATATCGGTAGGAAGGAGATCCGGATTGCACTGAATACGGTGAAACGTGCCGCCGATCGAACGGGCGAGCGCCTTGACGAGCTGCGTTTTGCCGGTGCCGGGCACGTCCTCGATCAGAACGTGTCCTCCGGCGACAAGCGCAGTCAGAATCCATGTTACTTCCTCTTTTTTACCAAATATGCAAGATTCCATATTGTTTCGAATGAGTTCCAACAATTGCATGGCTTGCTGTTGTTCCATGTGTTTGTCTCCTCCTATGGAATCTCGGGTTCTAACAAAAGAAAATAAGATGGCGTTTCTTTTATTATACCTGATATTGGAGGCGACCGTAAATTTTGCAAAACTCCAAACTTAGCTAGAAAAAAAGCCAAACCGCGGCGCGGCAGGCTTTTGGGGAGAAACGGTAAGTTATGGACGGCAAGCCGGCCGGTACGGAAGGCTCATCCTTTGGGCTTCACGACCAGCGCGGCGAGGAACGAGAAGATGATCGCGGCCGAGATGCCGGCGCTCGTCACCTCGAAGATGCCGGTGATGACGCCGATCCAGCCGTCCCGCTTCAGCTCGAACAGCGCCCCGTGCACCAGCGCGTTGCCGAAGCTCGTAATCGGCACGGTGGCGCCCGCCCCCGCGAACTTGATCAGCGGCTCGTACCAGCCGAGTCCGTCGACGACGGCTCCCGCCACGACCAAGATGGCCATCGTGTGCGCGGGCGTCAGCTTGGCGACGTCGAACAGAAGCTGC
>NZ_JACJVO010000079.1 GCF_014212055.1 Cohnella zeiphila
AGTTTATGACGTCTCAATTCGTGCAGACGAAGCTGAACGCAAGGGCGTTGCTGGATCAAGTCTGCCCGGCATTCGAAAGCGTGTTTCGAGATATGTATGCCAAAACGGCGTTGCACGTGCTGCGATATGTACTGCTGGAAGAAAACGTAACCGAAGAGGTGATACGGGAAACAGCGGGCTCTTCTCACGGAAAGGCATGGATCCAGGAAAAGGTGGAACGCGTTCACGCCATGCCAGTGCCTGAAAAGCAGAGCGCAGCTCAACGGACGGCACTGTTGTGTATGGTGGAGATTCTGCTTGCCCAGCAAGAGCAACTACGCCATTTAGAAATAAAAATCGAAGAGGCGGCCATGGAAATTTCAGAAGTAGGGCTGCTAAGGAGCATCCCAGGCATTGGAGATAAGCTGGCGGCGACCTTAATTGCTGAGATTGGCGACGCGAGTCAATTCGAGAATCCCAAGCAGCTTGTCGCTTACGCAGGGTTAGACCCGAGCGTGTACAGCTCTGGACAATTCGTAGCGTCCAGCATGCGTATCACCAAACGCGGCTCTAAACGATTACGAAGAGCGCTGTATTTGGCCGTACAGTGCGGAATTAGGAGGAGTACGAACGAGCGATTAAAGGCGTACTACGATAAGAAAAGACAAGAGGGCAAGCCCTACAAGGTGACGGTGATTGCTTGTGCTAACAAGCTATTGCATCACATCTACGCCATCTTGAAGAAAGGCCAGCCCTTCCAAGCGTAAACCATATTTAACCAAAGCCTCCGCGGCAACGGGGGTTATTTGGCATGTACAGAAATTATAACAACTTTTCTCAGGCAGACCAAGCGGCAAAGCTTGACAAACATTAGCTGGTTTTT
>NZ_JACJVO010000008.1 GCF_014212055.1 Cohnella zeiphila
GAATTTGACAACCGCCTGATTTCGGAGGCGCTAGCTACCTTCGGCATCCAGCGTTCGCTGAGCAAGAAGGGCTGTCCGTATGATAACGCAGTCGCTGAGGCTACGTTCAAGATTTTCAAAACGGAGTTTGCCAACCAACGACAGTTCCAAAGCCTGAAGCAGTTGTCGGTGGAGCTCCGTGATTATGTCCACTGGTTTAATGAGCATCGGATTCATGGGACGTTGGGTTATCGAACGCCCGCTGAAGTCAGACGGTTGCCCTCATAATCGTTGTCCAGTTTTGTGTTGACAATCCAGTAACGAAATTCCGCTCGCTCAGGGTCGGCGATATGGGCTGAATCGTGAGCCTAATCGATGCCGGGGCGGACTCTCGATCCCGGGGAGGTATCCTGAAGAAGGAGGCTGACTGCATGAATTCGCGTGGGCGCCGTTGCGTAAAAACGGGATGGAGCGTTGTAAGGGGGACTGAACGAAAGGGATATCGAGATACGCGGGGGAACGCTGCGGAATGCCAGAAGCCTGAGCAAATGGGATATCGATGGAAAGGGGGAGCAGCGTCATCATCAGCGGGACCTGAGCGAAGGGCATTTCGAGGGATAGCGAAAGAATGGAACTGTCGGAGGGGGGGCTGAGCGAAGGGGACAACGATGGAAGCGGAAAGAACCGGCATCGCCAGCGGGAGCCTGACCGAAAGGGATATCGGCGAAAAGCAAAAGAACAGCCACGTCAGCAGCAACCTGAACGAAGGGGAGCGCAGGATGGAGCAGGCGGAAAGATTCGGGGCGGGAAACCGCGGATTCGGAACAAGCGGCAGAAAGAAACGAAGGAGGCTGCCCGCCTCCTTCGTTTATACGGCTTTCTTGGCGAAGTAAGTCCAACCGGCGGCGAAGAAGAGACAGAAGCTGCCGAGGACGACGATGAGCAGCGTCTCCATGGAGATGTTGAACGCACCGTAGTCCTGCCCTTGCGTGCGGGGAAGCATGGCGAGCATCGGCTGCGTCCACGGGTCGTACGGGCCGAATCTCGCCGAGTTGGCGACGAGAATGTTCGGCAGCGTCAGCACGACGTTGATCGCGAGCGGAGCGGCGAAGCTCTGCAGCGCAACGGAAGCGAACAACTGGAGCGCCGCCAGCGGGAGGCAGGCGACCCAGCCGCCGGCGAACGACGTTGTAAGCTCGCGCCAAGGGATCGGGCCGTTGAAGCCGTGGGCGAAGCCGACAAGCAGCAAGGCGGCGAAAAGCAGCAGCTGCGTGACCGCGAGCATGAGCATGACGAGAATAAATTTAACGACATAAACCTGCGTGCGCGAGACCGGCGAGGCGAGCATCGATTTCCATCCGCCGCCCGCGTGCTCGTAACGGCATAAGAGGGAGGCGTAAACGCCGGTCAGCAGCGGCAGGAACAGCATGGCGTGCAGCACGGACATGAGCGACAAGGCTTCGATCCAGGGGAAGTCGCCTTCCTTGTTGGCCGCGAAAAGGCCGAACAAGGCGGCGATCAGCGGGCTGACGAGAACGAGCAGCCAGATGACGGAACGCCGGATCTTGATCCATTCCGAGCGCATCATTCGCCACATCGGTTACTTCACGTCCTTTCGTACGAATTCGGTCAGGCCGACCGCAAACACGACGATTCCGAATGCAACCCCGGCGGCAACCGCATAGAGGGGATCGTTTGCGGAGACGGCCAGCTGCGGCCACTTGTAGGGCACCCAATCAGGGAAGCGGGCCCCGGCGAATAAGGAGACAATCATGCCGATGATGCCGACGGTCAGCGGCACCGCCTGATTGGCCATTGTGACGGAAAGCCAGGCCTGCAGCGCGATAAAAGGCATGGAGGCCAGATAAGGATAGAAAGCGTCGGTCAGCAGATCGGACCAAGGGATCGATCCGCCGCCAAGGCCGAGCGTCAAGCCGAACGCGGCGGACAACGGCACGAGCAGCGCGCTGGAGACGAGCAGCAGGAGCGCGGTCAGCACGAATTTCCCGGCGAACACCTGCCGCTTGGACACCGGAAGCGCCAGCGTCAGCTTCCAGGCGTTCATCTGGTGCTCGATGCCCGCCGACATGGAGGCGACGATAGCGAGGCCCATAAGCAGCGCAGGCATCGCCAGCATCGATACGTCGCCGATCAACGCGTCCCATACTTCGCCGGGCTGTTTGCCCCTCACCAAATAGTCGTAGCGCAAGCCGAAGTTAACGCCCTGAAGAGCGACGACCCCGAGGGGGCCGGCGACGACGAGGACCCACAGCCACTTCCGGCGGATCTTCAGGAATTCGGCGGACAAAATGCGCAGCAGCATCGTCACAAGCTCCCTTCCGTACCCGTCATCTCGAGGAAGATGCTCTCGAGCGAAGCGGATTCCTCTTCCACCCGGTACACCTCGTAGTCCGCTTTGACCAGCTGCGCCACGATACCGGCCACGGTACGATTATCGGTCTGTGAAGCGGTCAGTACGCCGTTCTCCCAGCCGACCGAGTGGCCGTGCGACAGCAGCGTTCGCCAAGCGGCTTCGGGTTCGCTGACGGAGAGGCGGATACGGCCTTTGGCCTGGTCGCGCAGGCGCTGAATGCTGTCCTCGTAGATCAGCTTCCCTTTGGAAATAATGCCGACGCGAGTGGCCATCTGCTCCACTTCGGAGAGAAGGTGGCTGGAGATCAGAATGGTCACTCCGCTCTTGCCGGGCAAGCTCTTGATCAGCTCGCGGATCTCCTGGATGCCCGCCGGGTCGAGACCGTTGGTGGGCTCGTCCAGCACGAGCAGCTCCGGATCGCCGAGCAGCGCCGTCGCGATGCCGAGCCGCTGCTTCATGCCGAGGGAGAAGCCTTTGACCGCGCGGTTCGCATCCTTCGTCAAGCGCACGATCGACAACACCTCGTCGATTCGCGCTTTCGGCACGCCGAGCAGGCGCCGGATCGCTTCCAGATTTTCGACCGCGGTCAAGTGGCCGTAGTAGGAAGGGTACTCGACCAGGGAGCCTACTTTGCGAAGGATGGCGATCCGCTCCTTGCGAATATCCTTGCCGAACACGCGGATGCTTCCGTCCGTCGGCTTGGCAAGGCCGAGCAGCATGCGGATCGTCGTCGTTTTGCCCGCGCCGTTCGGCCCGAGGAACCCGTAGATGTCTCCTCGTCCGATCGCCAGGTTGACGCCGTCCACCACTTTTTTGCCGCCCAGTCTCTTGGTCAGGTCTTTCGTTTCGAGAATCGTATCGCTGGCCATGTTCTCTTCACCTCTGAACCCATTGTAAGGGCCGCAGGTTAAAAGATATGGAAGGCCGAGTTTAAGAACGGTTTAAAAAAAGGGCTTCGGCGTCAACCTTCCGGCCGGCGGCGCCTTGAGGCTACGACGAATACCGTCAGGCTGAGCACGATGGTGGCGGCCGCAAACAGCCAGGCTTCGCGCAGGCCGCCGACGAACGTGTCGATGCCGGAACGGGAATGAGCCGTGATAATCGCGGCGGCAATCGCCGTGTAGCAGGCGATGCCGAGATTTTGGACCATCCGCTGGATCGCCCCCATCGTTCCTTGGATGTCCCGGCCGGCGGCGCTCATCATGGCAGCCGTATTCGACGGGAGAAACAATCCCGCGCCAATGCCGTACAGCCCCAAAAGAGCGGCCATTCCCCAAGGCTGCCAGTCCGCTTGCATGGTGCCGAGAGCGCCGTAAGCCGCCGCCATCGCGACCAGGCCCGCCATCATGGGACGAACCGTTCCCGCCCGTTCCATGAGCCTTCCGGAGCTCCGGGCGACGAGAACAAGCCCTAACGGGCCGGACAGATTGACCAGGCCGGCTTGCCAGGAGTCGAGATGCCGCGCTTGCTCCAGGAAGTAAGGAGGGAGGATGAATCCCAGCGAGGTGGCTCCGCCAAGGACGAAGATCCCGAGCACAGGTGCCGTGAAGCCGATGCGCAGAAACAGCTTTAAATCGACGATCGGCCGACTCGTCCGCATCTCCCGGCAGACGAACAATGCGAATAACACGGCAAACAGGACGAGGGGACCCCACGTCGCGGTGCTCAACATTCCCGATCTCGACGCCATGGCCAGTCCTTGCAGCAGCGACAGGACGGAGGCGGACAGCAGGAGATGGCCGGGCAGGTTCATCGGAACGGCGTTTTTCGGTCCGTTCACGCTTTTGCGAAGGCAGGAACAGCCCCACAGACCGGCCGCCGCAACGGGAATGTTGATCCAGAACAGCCATCTCCAGCTGCCTGCGGACAGGATCAATCCCCCGATGCCGGGCCCTAAGACGGGACCCAGGCCGAGGAGGACGGCGAGCAGGCCGAACGCCGGACCCTGCCGCTCCTTGGGAATGGCGGTCGTGATAATGGCGGTCGCGGTTCCTTGAAGCATGGCGGCGCCAATTCCTTGCAGGGCGCGGAAGGCGATGAGCGTTCCCGGCGAGCCGGAAAGTCCGCAAAGCGCGGAGGCGGCGAGAAACACGAGCAGTCCGGCTCCATAAACGGTCACGCGCCCGTACCTGTCCCCCAGCCTGCCGAAAATCATCACCGTCCCGACAAGCGCCAGCGTGTACAAGGTAATGGTCCAGGTCATCGTCGCGATGGAAGAATGAAACGTCCGTACCCATGTCGGCAGCGCGATGTTGACGATTCCCGTATCCAAAGAAGACAGGAACATGCCGCAGCCTGCGGTAAGCACGACCAGACGGTCGGCACGCCCTGCTTGCATCCGATCTTGATTCATGAAACGATCCCTCCCGGCACCATTATAGAATGCCGATATTTCACGCTTCATCGAAATGTCGAAATGGTATACTTGAAGGATCATTCGGGAAAATCGAAAGGAGCGGCGCGGTATGACGATGTTTTCTCCGATCTCGAGATCGGCTTCGCTGATCGGCGACCCGACGCGTACGGCCATTTTGGTCGCTCTGATAGACGGAAGGGCCCTCACGGCGGGGGAACTCGCAAGGATGGCCGGCGTATCTCCGCAGACCGCAAGCGCGCATCTGAAAAAACTGACGGAGGGCGCGCTGATCCGCAGCGAGGAACAGGGGCGTCACCGTTATTACACGCTCGCCGGACCCGAGGTGGCCCGCGCGATCGAAGCCATCGCCGCGGTATCGCCGCCGCCTCAGGTGCGATCCTTGCGTCAATCCAATCACAGTAAGGCGCTCGAACGAGCTCGGACATGCTACGACCATTTGGCCGGGGAATTGGGAGTGGCGCTGACGGAAGCGATGCTTCGAATGGAATATCTTTGCGAGAGAGAAGGCGGGTATCGGGTAACCGATCGGGGCAAGATTTGGCTGCAGCGTTTCGGCATCCGTTCTCTGCCGCCAAAGGCGAACCTGGACGAGGTGCCTCATCATATCGATTGGACGGTCCGCAAATATCATTTGGCGGGACCGCTCGCGGTTGTCATGATGAGGAGACTGTTCGAGCTGGAGTGGATCGAGAAGGGGCTTGTTCCCCGCTCGGTAAGGTTGACCGATCGGGGACGTACGGCATTCCGCGAGGAGTTCGGCCTGGATCCGACCTTGTGGGCTTGATTCAGGCCGGGCGAATGACGACGGTCGTTCCTTCCGGTCCCGTCCGGACTTCGCTGCGCAGACGCATGTCCTTAAGCATGAGCGAAGCGATTGACAGGCCGATGCCGGCGCCTTTTTCCTCCGACTCCCCGGTCATGCCCGGGCCGCGGTCTTCGATCACGATGCTGCCGCCGTTTTCCGCCGACACTTTGAGAGCGACGTAGCGGCCGGCTTTCGCGTGGCGCAGAACGTTCTGCAAGTAATTGTCGACGACCCGTTCCAGCCACTGCGGGTCGGCTTCCCAATAGACAGGCTCTTCCGGAAGGTCGGAATCGATCTCGAAGCCGGCCTGCTCGAACGCCGGATACCAGCCGGCCAGCTGCGTCCGGGCCATCCGGACAATGTCGATGCGGCGAGGGTGGTACGGGTATTTGCCCGAGGACAACAGCGTGAAGGAGAGGAGATTGTCGATCAGCGTTCCCAGGAATTCGATCTTTCGGTCGATCAGCCGGAGAGACTCTCGCCCCTTGTCGCTGATCGCTTCTTCTCCGAGGCCGTAAGCATGCCCTCGAATCGCGGTCAGCGGCGTCCGCAGGTCGTGCGACAGCCGGGCGATCAGGTCGCGCCTCAGCGCTTCTTCCTCGGCCTCGCGTTCCCGGCTTCGCTCCAGCTTGCGCACCATGACGTTGAAAGACTGCTCCAATCTGCCGATCTCGTCCGAACGGGCCGTCTCGACCGGGGCCGGGATGCCGGTCTCCGAAGGAGCCGTCATGGCATTCTGGAGCTGCACGAGACGCCGCCGAATGCGATAGAAGAACAGCAGCGAGACGAACAGGAACAGCCCGAGGACGAGCAGGATTCCGGAGACGAAGATCGTACCCTGTCTGGCATCGATCGCGGCGGCGGTCGATTCGAACGCTTCCCGCGGCACCTTGAACACCATAAAACCGCGGTCGTTCCCCGGCTTGTCGCCGAGAAAGGCCACTACGGTATAGATACGGCTGTATGAGGAATTCTTCATGAACTGGACGGTATAAGAAGCGGTCCAGTTCGCCGGGAGATCTTGTCCTTCCGGAAGCTGAAGGCGCGTCGTTCCGCTGCCGTCCACCCAGAATAGGGATGCTTTCGGGTAGGCGTCCTTCAAACGGCGCAATTCCGCATCGATCTGCCCGGGCGATGCGTTCGCCAGCTTGGCGGCTTCCCGATGCCATATCTCTTCGAGGTGAGACGAGCTGCGGTAAGGCTCCGTCGTCTCGCGGTGGCCCGTCCAGGTCTGGAACACCGTCGCGGCGGAGACGAGCACAAGGGCGAACGGGAGCAGCACCATCGCCGACAGCACGATCAGCAGGTACTTGGTCATCAAGGAGTTTCGGAGGCTGAACCGCCTTTTGCCGCTTCCTCTTCCCGCGTTCATGCCTTCACCTCACCCGGTATCCGATGCCGCGAATCGTCTCGATAATCTGCGGATTCCCCGGATCCCGTTCGATTCTCTCCCGCAAGTAACGGATATGGACGTTGACGGTCTTGTCCCCTTCCAGGTACGGCTCGCCCCAGACCGCCTCGTAAATTTGTTCCTTGGTCAGAATCAGCCCGCGATTGCGGAGAAAATACATCAGGATCTGCAGCTGCTTCGCCGTCAGCGGAATCTCTTCGCCCGTCAGACTGTCGGTAACGGTCTGCAGCTCGGGCCGGATCAGAAGGTGGCCGCATTCGATCTGCCGGTCGGCCGCCATGCCATGGCGCCGAAGCAGCACTTCCAGTCTTGCGGCCAGCTCGTCCGGATGGAACGGCTTCGTCAGGTAGTCGTCCGCGAACCCGAGCCCCTGCAGCTTGTCGTCCATCGACGTTCTGGCCGACAGCATCAGGATCGGCGCGTTCGGCGCTTCCTTCTTCAGCCGCTTGCCGACCGTAAATCCGTCCAAGCCGGGCAGCATGACGTCGAGTACGATCAGGTCGGCTTCCCGCGCCCGCTCGACCGCTCCGTCTCCCGAGATCAGCCAGTCCACGACGTAGCCTCTGCGCTCCAGATCCTCCTTGACCCAGCGCCCGATGTCGCGGTCGTCTTCCACGTACAGCACCCGTTTGGCCACCTGCTCCTCCCCCTTTCCGCTGCTCGATTATTCCCTATATTAGTCGATAGGCTTCCCCGAGGGGAAGTTAATTTTCGGTTAAAAGGCGGCATGGCGAACATGCTATAATGGAGGGACACCATGCGCGCGGGGGCTGCATTCCGTTGAGACTCGGCAAAATTTACCGCAATTACATACAGAACAACCTGTTCGTAAAGGTCATTCTCGTCTTCGCCTTGATCGTCGTGGCGACGATCATCACGCTCTCCTACTTGCTCTTCAACTTCATGTCCGCGCAAGTCCGGCAGAACGAGCTCAAGGAGCAGAAGGAGCTGATGGATCGCGTCAACCGCTACCTGGAGCAGAAGTACGCCGGCGTCGAGGCGGACGTGCAGGAGATCTACCGCAACGGCGTGCTCGCGAACAATGTCTCCTACCTGTTGAAGCATTCTTATCAGGAATACATTCAATATACGCTCAACGAATCCTCGGTCGGCAATGCAGGGGCGGCCAACGCCCTCGATTTTTTCGGTTCCATTTTCGATTCGGATCCGGACGTTCGCAACGTCATCGTCTACAGCTCGGAAGTGCAGCAGCTCTACGTCTACAGCTCGCCCGTCACCCCCAAGCTGTACAGGACGGACTTGACCCACTCCTACATCCCCGACATGATGTCCCTGGAAGGCCCGAACGCCAACATCCCCAACATCTGGATCCGCAAGACGATCAACCAGTGGGACACCCGGCTGTATTCCATGCGGGCGCGGATCAACGACAAGAATACGCTCAAGAACATCGGGCAGCTGCTCGTCTACTTCGATTCGGAGCTGATCCGCAAGGCCCTTCCGCAGAATTCTGCGGGAACGAAAGGCCAGATTCTGGTGCTGACGCCGGACGGCCAGGTGATGTTCGATACATCGGGCTTATACTATGGGCAGAAGTATCCTTACTTCAACCGGATCAGTTCTTTAAAGGAGGAGGGAACGCTCGAGGAGCCCTCCTACATCTCCACGCTGTCCCAGAGCGATGCCGGATACACGATCGTCGGCGTCATGCCCAAGAAGGAATTGACCAAAGCGACCGCGGCCCTAAGGCGGACGATCGTTCTGATCAGCTTGATCTGCATCGCGGTCGCCATCGTCATTCCTTCGCTGGTCGTCATCAGCATCGCCCGGCGAACGAACAAGATCGTCCGGTTCATGAGGAAGGTGGAGGGCGGAGACCTGGGCGCCCGGCTTCACGACGACCGGGACGACGAGCTCGGGCAGATCTCGTCAAGCTTCAACGACATGGTCGAGGAGCTGGGCCGCATGATCGACCGGGAATACAAAGCGGAGATCCGGCTGAAGCGGACCGAGCTGGCCGCCCTGCAGGCGAGAATCAACCCCCACTTCCTGTACAACACGCTGGAAGTGATTCGGATGCGGGCCATGTCCCGAGGGGCCGACGACGTCGCGGAGATGATCTACAGCTTGGCCACGCTGTTCCGCAATTCGGTGCGCACGAACGCGGAATGTTCGCTCGCCGAGGAGCTCGAGATGTGCCGGCTTTATCTGGAGCTGTTCCGAATCCGATATAAAGATAGGTTCTCTTATACAATCGACTGCGATCCGCGGCTCGCTTCGCTCTCGGTGCCGAAGATGCTGCTTCAGCCGCTCGTGGAAAATTATATCGTGCATGGGATGGAACCCCGCCGCACGGACAACCGCATCGAGATCGGCGCATCGCTCGCGGACGGTCTCGTCGCGATCCGGGTGCGGAACAACGGCCGTCCGATCGAGACCGAGCGGCTGGAGCAAATCCGGGCGGACTTGAACAATCCGGAGGAAGAAGGAGACTCGTTCGGTTTGCGAAGCGTCCACAGCCGGCTGAAGCTGATCTACGGGCCGGAATACGGCGTCGAGCTTTTGAGCGCGGACGACGGCACGGAAGTAACGATGCGCTTCCCCTTAGAAGCCGGAGAGAAAGGAGCGGACAAAGGAGATGTATAACGTATTCCTGGTGGACGACGAGCCGTTCATCCTCGAAGGGCTGTACGATACCGTCGATTGGCCGGCATTCGGGCTGGAGGTCGCGGGCAGCGCGGAGAACGGGGAAGAGGCGCTGGCGTTGATGCGCGTGACGCCGGTCGATTTGCTCATCACCGACATCTCGATGCCTTACATGAACGGACTGGAATTGATCCGCAGAGCCCGCGAACTCCGGCCGGAGCTGAAGGTCGTCATCCTCAGCGGCTTCAACGAGTTCGATTACTTGAAGGAAGGCATGCGGCTCGGCATCGAGAATTACTTGCTCAAGCCGATCAACGTCAAGGAACTGAACGATACGCTGCGCACGACGGTAGAGAAGTTGGACAACCTCAAGCCGGGCGCCCTGATGAGCGAAGACAGCGTTCAGATGATGACGGACAACACGATGTTCCGGTGGGTCAACGGGCGCATGAGCGAAGCCGAGTTCGCCGAACGGGCCGCTATGCTCGGCATCCGGATGAACGAGCCGTACGGCTTGGCGGCGGTCCTGCGGCCGGCCGCATCCGACCCGGAGACGTCGGAGCGGGCGTTCCGGACGGCGGCCGAAGCGGCGGCGGAAGGCGAAGACGAGGTGGCGTTCCGCGATATGAACGACGACATCGTCATCGTCGCGGGTCTTCGCGATCCCGAAGAAGACAAGCCGAGGCTGCTGCAGCGGTTGGCGAAGCTCCGCAAGCGGCTGGAGCCGGTCGCCGCCGTCCGTCTGTCGCTCGGAAGCGTCTATCCGCTGCGGGGGCAAATTGCCGAGAGCTACCGCGAAGCGAAGAAGGCGCAGGAATATTTCATGATGTACCCGGAATGGGAATGGGTCGATTACGGCGATACCGCGGCGGTGAAGCGCGAAGAGCTGACGGCTTTCCCGATCGATTGGGAAGACTATGCAAGAAGGCTGCTGGCCAAAGACCGGGAAGGGCTGTCCGGGCGGATCGCGGGCGATTTCGAGGAGCTTCGCCGCCGCGAAGGAATGACGCCCGCCGGGCTGCAGGCGATTGCGGCGGAGCTGATCGTCCGCTTCAAGATGGAATTGCAGGCGGTCAAGCATGAGGAGGAGCCGGAGCTGTTCTCGCTCGGCTTCGAGCGCGTTCGGACCGCGCCCGATTACGCCGGCCTGGCCGAAGCGGTCCGCCTGACGGCCGAACGCTGCATCGATTCCCTCGAACGCGACGCGAGGAGCCCGATCGTCCTTCAGGTGCTTGCCGAAATCCAGGAGCATTATGCGGAAGAACTGTCCCTGAAGGCGCTGGGCGCCCGGTACCATATTCATCCGGTCTACCTGGGGCAGCTGTTCCAGAAGGAGACCGGCGAGAACTTTACGGAGTACATCAACCGTTACCGGATCGACAAAGCCAAGGAGCTGCTGAAGTCTTCCCGCCTGAAGGTGCACGAGATCGCGCGGGCGATCGGCTATTGGGAGACCGGGTACTTCTACAAGCAGTTCAGGAAATACGTAGGCATCTCGCCGACGGAATTCAAAGGCCTATAAAACGCGAGCCGCCAGGGGCGAACCGGCCCGGCGAAGCTTCGACCGCCCTCGCGGCGGTCTTTTCTTTATTTAGAACCATGGTTTATTAAGTTTGTGTTCTATTTGAAACGGTTTTCATGAATTACGATTGATTTGTAGATGATCTTATCAAGGAGGGCATTAGAAAGATGAGCAACAAGAAACGGCTAGGCGCGACGCTCACCGCAGTCACGGCTTTGTCGCTCGTGCTCGGCGCGTGCGGCAGCAGCGGCAGCAACAACAACGCAGCAAGCTCCGCTTCCGGAAGCTCCAGCTCCGAGAAGCCGGTGAACCTAATCTGGTACACGATCGGCACGCCTCAAAAAGACGTGGACAAGGTCATGGCGGAAGTCAGCAAATACACGAAAGAAAAGATCAACGCCACCGTCACCATGAAGATGATCGACTGGGGCGACTACCAGCAGAAGATGCAGGTGCTCGTCGCTTCCGGCGAGCCGATGGACATCATGTTCACTTCCGCCGGCGGCTTCGATTACGTGCAGAACGCCCGGAAAGGCGCGTTCCTGCAAATCGACGACTTGCTGGACAAGTACGGACAAGGCATCAAGGACACGATCGATCCCGCTTTCCTGAGCGGCACCAAGGTTGACGGCCACAACTACGGCATTCCGGCGAACAAGGAGCTGCCGCAGCTAGAGGTGTGGCGTTTTAACAAGAACGTAGTCGACAAGTATAATCTGGACATCTCCAATGTCCGCTCGCTCGAAAGCATAGAGCCGCTGCTCAAGAAAGTTAAGGAAAACGAGCCGACCTTCACGCCGTTCGTGATGACGAAAGATTACGTGCCGTACGTGCCGTACGACTATCTGATCACGAACCTGCCGATGGCCGTCAAACTGGACTCGCCGGACCACAAAGTCGTCGACATCCTCGAGACGGACGAGATGAAGCAGGCGCTGGAAACGATGCATAAGTATTATACGGCCGGTTATGTCGCTCCCGAAGCGGCGACGACGGGTTCCACGACCGACTTGGAGAGCACGGGCAAATGGCTGCTCGACCGGGCGCAAACGCAGCCGTTGGCCGACAACGTTTGGTCGGCAAGCTTCGGTTTTCCGGTCGTCTCGACGCCGGCCAGCGATCCGATCATCACGAATACGTCGGTTCAAGGATCGATCATGGCGATCTCGGCCAACTCCGAGCATCCGGAGAAGGCGATGCAATTCCTGAACCTGCTCAACACCGACCCGGTGCTCCGCAACATGGTCGACTCCGGCATCGAGGGCGTCCACTACGAGAAGACCGGCGACAACCGGATGAAGAACTTGCCGGAATCTAAAAACTACGACATGCCGTCCTATTCGCTCGGCAACAACATGCTGCTGTACCTGAACGAGAACGATCCGGACGACAAGTGGGAGCAATTCAAGAAGTTCAACGCTTCCGGCGTGCCGTCCCCGATCCTCGGTTTCAACTTCGACACCACGAAAGTCGCGACCGAGCTGACCGCCGTGCAGAACGTCAAGGAGCAGTTCTGGTCCTCGCTCATGACCGGAACGGTCGATCCGGCTACGTACCTGCCGAAGGCGATCCAGCAGTTCAAGAACGCCGGCCTCGACAAGATCATCGCCGAAGCGCAAACCCAACTGGACGCTTGGGTGGCGGCGAACCAACAAAAGTAATAGAAGCGCATCTGCAAAAGATGGCAGGATCGGGCGGGCGAGGTTCGCCCGATCCTTTTTCATTTAGGAGGGATTCATCATGGGCGGAACGTTCTTCCGCAATCTGAACCGCAACAAGGCGATGCTTCTGATGGTATTGCCGGGAGCGCTTTGGTTTCTGTGCTTCTCCTACCTGCCTCTGGTGGGGACGATCGCGGCCTTCAAGCAGTACCGGTTCAGCCGTCAAGGCTTCCTGTACAGCCTGGTCCACAGCAAAAACGTCGGCTGGGACAACTTCAAGTTCCTGTTCAGCACCGACGCCGCCTGGACCATTACGCGCAACACGCTTTTCTACAATATCGCCTTCATCTTCCTGGGACTGGTCTGCTCCGTCGCCATGGCGATTCTCTTGTCCGAGCTCGTGAACAAGAAGATGGCCAAGCTGTACCAGACGGGCATGTTCCTCCCTTATTTCCTCTCATGGGTCATCGTCGGCTACTTCGCGTTCAGCTTCCTCAGCCTGGACCGCGGATTGCTCAACCATATTCTCGGCTCCTTCGGCGGCAAGTCGCTGCAATGGTACTCCGACCCGACCTATTGGCCGTACATTCTCGTTCTCGTCTACCTGTGGAAGTCGGTCGGCTACAGCAGCGTCGTTTATCTGGCCTCCATCATGGGCATCGACAGGTCGCTCTACGAAGCGGCCATGATCGACGGAGCCAGCAAGTGGCAGCAGATTCGCAGCATTACGCTGCCGTTGCTCAAGCCGATCATCATTATCATGACGCTGCTGGCGGTCGGCAAAATTTTCTACGCGGACTTCGGCTTGTTCTATGAAGTGCCTCGCGACTCCGGAACGCTCTACTCGGTGACCAACGTTATCGACACGTACGTTTATCGCGGTCTGAAAACGACCGGCGAGATCGGCATGAGCACGGCGGCCGGGCTTTACCAATCCGTTGTCGGCTTCGCGCTGGTCATGATCTCCAACTTCGTCGTGCGCAAGATGGACAAGGACAGCGCGCTGTTCTAAGAAAATTACAGGGCTCCCTCTACAGTGCTCGGATTCAGCTCGGAGCGTCGCGTCACTTTTGGGGGCCGGTTAGAAAGGAGAGTTCATCGTGTCTAACGTTCAAGTATCCGGCGTTGCCGTGAAAACGAAAAAACGCAACTTCCAGCAGATCACGAAGGGCTGGAACGTCATCTTCAACCTGATCGCGGGCATCTTCGCGTTCCTGTGCGTGTTCCCGTTCCTTTTCGTCGTCATCATCTCCTTCACGGACGAGAAGACGCTCGCGACGGACGGGTACCGGATCATCCCCGCAAAATGGAGTCTCGAGGCGTATCGATACGTGTTCCAGACCGGGGATACGCTGCTGCGTTCCTACGGAGTTACCATTCTGGTCACGGTCATCGGCACGATCGTCAGTCTCATCATGATTTCGCTGTATGCGTACGCCATCTCGCGCCGCAGCTTCGCGTACCGTCGGTTTTTCTCATTGTTCGCGGTGTTCACGATGCTGTTCAGCGGCGGGATGATTCCGACCTATATCGTCGTTACGCAATTGCTTCACCTGAAGGACAGCGTCTGGGCTCTCATTCTGCCGCTGGCTATGAACGCCTTCTATATCATGATTCTCCGCACGTTCTACCTGACGAGCGTTCCCGACGCCATCATCGAGTCCGGAAAAATCGACGGCGCCGGCGAATTTCGCATTTTCTTGAGGCTCGTGCTGCCGTTGTCGCTGCCGGGCCTGGCGACCATCGGCCTGTTCAGCACGCTCGGCTATTGGAACGACTGGTTCAACGCGCTATTGTATATCGACGATCCGAATAAGGTTCCGCTGCAATCGATGCTCATGCGCATTGAATCAAGCATCCAGTTCATTCAGCAGAACTCGGCGAACAGTTCGATCAGCCTCGCCGCCTTGCAGTCGCTGCCGCAGGATACGGCCCGCATGGCGATGGTCGTGCTGGCGACGGTTCCGATCATTTTCGCATATCCGTTTTTCCAAAGGTACTTCGTACAGGGCTTGACCGTGGGATCGGTCAAAGAATAATCTCAGGCCGGGGGATGGATCGTGGTGAGACCGAAGGACGACCGGGGATATCGGGACCCGGCCAAGCCGATTGGCGAGCGGGTAGAGCTTCTGCTCCGCGAGATGACTTTGGAAGAGAAGGCCGGCCAGCTGGTTCAACCGTTCGGCTGGCAAGCCTATGAGCATACAGACGGGAAAATCGAGCTGACGGAAGCGTTCCGGCGGCAGGTGGAGCAAGGCGGCGTCGGTTCGCTCTACGGGACGCTGCGCGCCGATCCGTGGACCGGCGTCACCCTAGAGACGGGGCTGACGCCCGCCCAAGGCGCCGAAGCCGTCAACGCCATTCAGCGGTACGCGATCGAGAACTCCCGGCTCGGCATTCCGATTCTGATCGGCGAGGAATGCTCGCACGGCCATATGGCGATCGGGGCGACGGTGTTCCCGGTGCCGCTGGCGATCGGCAGCTCCTGGAACGCGGAGCTGTACCGCGAGATGTGCCGCGCGGTCGGCGCGGAGACGCGCTCCCAAGGCGGGGCGGCCACGTACTCGCCGGTGCTGGACGTCGTCCGCGATCCCCGCTGGGGACGGACGGAGGAATGCTTCGGCGAGGACCCGCACCTGATCGGGGAGTTTGCGGTCGCCGCCGTGGAAGGCCTGCAGGGCGAGCGGCTGGACGGCGAGAACGCCGTAGCCGTCACGCTGAAGCACTTCGCCGGCTACGGCAGCTCGGAGGGCGGCCGCAACGCGGGGCCGGTCCATATGGGCTGGCGCGAGCTGCTGGAGGTCGACCTGCATCCGTTCCGCCTGGCGGTGGAAGCGGGCGCGGCCTCGATCATGCCTGCGTACAACGAGATCGACGGCGTGCCGTGCACGGTGAACGGCGAGCTGCTGGACGGCGTTCTGCGCGGCAAGTGGGGCTTCGACGGCATGATCATTACCGATTGCGGCGCGATCGAGATGCTCGCGAGCGGCCACGACGTGGCCGCGGACGGCCGGGAAGCGGCGATCGCCGCGCTGGAAGCCGGCATCGACATGGAGATGTCGGGCGTCATGTTCGGCAAGCATCTGGCGGAAGCGGCGCGGGAAGGCCGGCTGAGCGAGGAGACGCTGGATCGCGCCGTGCGGCGGGTGCTGGCGCTCAAGTTCAAGCTCGGCCTGTTCGAGCGGCCGTATGCGGATCCGGAACGCGCGGCGGCGGTCATCGGCAGCGAACGGCACGCGGAGCTGGCCCGCCGGATGGCGGCCGAGGGCATCGTGCTCCTGAAGAACGAAGGCGGGGCGCTGCCGCTGGACGCTGCCGGCTGCGGCAGGATCGCCGTGATCGGCCCGAACGCCGACCAGGGCTACAACCAGCTCGGCGATTATACGTCGCCGCAGCCGCCCGGGGCGGTCGCCACGGTGCTGGCCGGCATTCGCGCCAAGCTGGCGGACGAGCCGGAGCGCGTCCTTTACGCGCCGGGCTGCCGGATCCGCGGCGACGACCGGGAGGGCTTCCCGGCGGCGCTGGCTGCAGCGGAAGCGGCCGACACGGTCGTCATGGTCGTCGGCGGTTCGAGCGCCCGCGACTTCGGCGAAGGTACGATCGACCTGAAGACCGGCGCTTCCAAAGTGACCGGCGATTCCTGGAACGACATGGACTGCGGCGAAGGGATCGACCGCTGGTCTCTGGGCCTGTCCGGCGTGCAGCTGGAGCTGATCCAGGAGATTCGCAAGCTGGGCAAGCGGCTGATCGTCGTCTGCATCAACGGCCGTCCGATTGTCGAGCCGTGGGTGGACGAGCAGGCCGACGCGATCGTGGAAGCCTGGTACCCGGGACAGGAAGGCGGACACGCGATCGCCGATGTGTTGTTCGGCGACGTCAATCCGTCCGGCAGGCTGACCGTCTCGGTGCCGAAGCACGTCGGGCAGCTGCCGGTGTATTACAACGGCAAGCGTTCCCGCGGCAAACGGTACCTGGAAGACGATTCGCGTCCCCGTTATCCGTTCGGCTACGGACTGAGTTATACCGAATTCGAATACTCGCGGCTGTCGGTCGAGCCGGCCGTCCTGGCGGCGGAAGGAACGGCGACGGTCAGCGTGGACGTGACGAACGTCGGCGCGCGTTCCGGCTCGGAAGTCGTGCAGCTGTACGTCTCCGACGCGGCAAGCCTGTATACGCGGCCGCTAAAGGAACTGAAGGGCTTCCGCAAGCTGGAGCTGGCGCCGGGCGAGACGCGCACGGTACGCTTCGCGGTCGGGCGCGAGCAGCTCTCGTACATCGGCCGGGATCTGGAGCCGACGGTCGAGCCGGGGCTGTTCCGCATCATCATCGGCAAGAACGCGGAGGAGGAAATCTTGTCCGCCGAATTGCTCGTCCGGGAGGAGGAAAGTCCATGAAAGGCGTAGAACAACGAATGGAACGATTCCTGCGCGAGCTGTCGGAAGCGCAGTGGCTGGAGCGGGAGAGCGTTCGCGATTGGGAGATCGAACGCGCCGACTATGCGGTGCCGGGCCGTTACGACGGCCGGGCTCCGTATCCGCAAGGGCGGGAGCTCGATCCTTTTCCCAGCAAGCAGGGAACGACTTACTTCTTCCGGCGCAAGCTGGAGCTGCCCGGCGAATGGCTCTCTTCGGGGGCGCTCGTCGGGCTCTTGTTCGAATCGGGCGGCGAAGGGCTGCTGCGGGTAAACGGCGTCTCCGCCCAAGGACTGGACCGCAACCATACGTTCGCCCCGCTCGACCCGGCCCGCGTCGGAACATCCCCGCAGGTCGAGATCGAGCTGTTCGATCCGGTGCCGGAGCCGGTCGATCCGCTCAATCGCCAGGCGAACATTCAGCCGCCGATCGCCGCGGTGCGCAGCGAGCTGGTCAAGGCCAACCGCTCCGTGCAGAGCTTGCTGTATGCCGCTGCGGTCGTGCGCGATTCGGCGCTGCTGCTGGCGGAGTCGGACCTGCGGCGCACCCGCATGCTGGAGGCGCTGTACCGGGCGATGGACGGCTGGACGAATCTGGACGAGGCGTCGGTGCGCGAAGGCTCGGCGGTCGCGGCGATCGAGGCGGAGCTGACGGCTGCCGTCCGCGCCGTCGGCGGCAATGCCGAGGGGACGCTGCAGATGGTCGGGCAGTCGCACATCGACGTCGCCTGGCTGTGGCCGGTTCGCGAGACGGTGCGCAAGACGAGCCGGACGTTCTCGACCGTCGACGCGCTGATGCGCGAATATCCGGAGTTCAAGTATGCGCAGAGCCAGCCTCAGCTGTTCGCCTTCCTGAAGGACAACGATCCGGAGCTGTTCGAGAGGGTGAAGGAGCGCGTTGCCGAAGGGCGCTGGGAGCTGGTCGGCGGCATGTGGGTCGAGCCCGACCTGAACATTCCGAGCGGCGAGTCGCTGATGCGGCAGATGCTGTACGGCCAGCGGTTCTACCGAGAGGAGTTCGGCCGGACGTCGGACATCGAATGGCTGCCCGACACGTTCGGGTACTGCGCTTCCCTGCCCCAGATCCTGAAGCACGGCGGCGTCCGCTACTTCATGACGACGAAGCTGAACTGGAACGACACGAACGTATTCCCTTACGACTTGTTCCATTGGGTCGGCATCGACGGCACATCCATGCTGTCGTACCTAAACCACGGCGTCAACGAGCATACGCGGACCAAAGACGTTCACGAACATTGGCAGTCGTATCGGCAAAAGGCGGTCCACCCCGAGCAGATGCTGCTGTACGGCCACGGCGACGGGGGCGGAGGCGTGACCCGGGAGATGGTGGAGACAATCGCGCGCTCGGATCTGATGGTCGGCCAGCCGGCCAGCCGGATCGGCACGGCGGCGGATTTCTTCGCCGGCATCGGGAAGCGGGATCCGAAGCTGCCGAAGTGGCAGGGAGATCTTTACCTGGAGCTGCATCGGGGCACGTACACGACGCACGGCCGGAACAAGCGGCACAACCGCAAGGCCGAAGCGCTGTACCGCGAGGCGGAGCTGTGGCATTCGCTGGCGCGGCCGCTGTTGGAAGAAAGTCGGGACGCAGAGCTGCGCAGCCGTCTGAACGAGGGCTGGAAGCTGCTGCTGCTCAACCAGTTCCACGACATCATTCCCGGCTCGGCGATTACCGAGGCTTACGTGACGTCGGAGAAGGAGTACGGCGAGATTTTCGCCGCAGGCCGCTCGAATCTGCAAACGGCGCTGGAGACGCTCGCCGGATCGATCGACACGTCGGCCGGGGAAGGAACGCCGTTCGTCGTCTTTAACGGCCTCGGCTGGGAGCGGGATCTGACGATCGAGCTTCCGGTCGAAGCCGGGACTTGCGTTCAAGCATTCGACGGGGAAGGCCGCAGGCTGTCCGCAGACGAGTGCGGGGCCGAAGAGGATCTCGCGGCCGGAGCGGACAACGCGGCCAAAGGGAACGTTGCGACCGCGGATGGCGCGGCGAGCAAGAAGGCCGCAGGCATTCTGACACTCGTCCCGGCCGTTCCGGCGTTCGGCTACAAGACGATCTGGCTGCGGACGGCGGAAAAGGCGGCGGAGTTCTCCGACGACGCCCGCCGGGCCGAGGCCGAATGGCTGGCCGACGGCGTATGGGAGACCGCGGCGTATGCGGTCCGCTTTAACGAGCGGGGCGAGATCGTCCGTCTGTACGACAAAGCCGCCGAACGGGAAGTCGTTCTACAGGGCGAAGCGGCGAACCGCTTCTGCTTCTTCCACGACCGGCCGACGCTGTGGGACGCATGGGACATCGACGACCGCTACGAGGAGCAGCCCGCCGGCGAGGCGGAGCTTCTGGAGCGGACGCTCGTCCGGCGCGGCCGGGCGGCCGATGTGCTCCGATTCCGGTGGCGAGTCGGCCGTTCCGAGATCGAGCAGGACGTGATCTTCCGTCACGCCGACGGTCGGATCGACTTCAAGACGCGCGTTCGCTGGAACGAGGCTCACAAGCTGCTTAAAGTGGCTTTTCCGATCGATGTCGTGGCGGACAAGGCAACCTACGAGATTCCGTTCGGCGCGCTGGAGCGCCCGACCCATCGCAATACGAGCTGGGAACAAGCGCAGTTCGAGGTGTGCGGCCACCGCTTCGCGGACGTATCCGAATTCGGATACGGCGTCAGCCTGCTAAACGACTGCAAATACGGCTACGATATACAGGGCTCCGCCATCCGGCTGTCGCTGCTGCGCGCGCCGAAATGGCCGGACGATACCGCCGATCTCGGGGACCACGAGTTTACCTACTCGCTTTATCCGCATGCCGGGGATTGGCGCGCCGCGCATACGGCCCGCCGGGCGGCCGAGCTTAACGCCGACTCTGCCTTCACGCAGACCGGACGGCACCCGGGCTCGCTTCCTTCGGAAGGCTCGCTTCTGCCGTTCGAGGGCGGGCACATCGTGCTGGATACGGTGAAGCCGGCGGAAGACGGAAGCGGGATCGTATTGCGTTTCTACGAGTCGGCCGGAGGCCGGGGAACGGCCGAGTTCGGCTGGCCGCATCCTTATGGGCGGGCGGTGCTCTCGAACGCCCTCGAAGACGAAGGCGAGGAGCTGGCACGCGACGGAGAGCGGATTCAACTGAAATTCGCCCCGTACGAGATTAAGACGATTAAACTTTTGCCTCATGAATAATTCGCGATAGGCTCGCCCCGCGCGGGCCTTTCGCCACGAATACGAGCCTTTGTCAAAGGAGCGACTGAAGACCGTGGAACAATTCCGCTTGCCCCAAATTCCGATGCCCAAGCTGCCGCTGCCCGCCGCCGTCCAGAACGTGCTGGCGGAAGCCGAGGAGCGCCTGAAGCATCGGCCGAAGCTGCTTCGGCTGTTCAAGAACTGTTTCCCCAACACGCTGGAGACGACGACCAAGCTGCTGGACGACGGGACGACGTTCGTCATTACCGGCGACATTCCCGCCTCCTGGCTGCGCGATTCCGTGGAGCAGGTCATCCACTACGTGCCGCTGGCCAAGGAAGACGCGGATTTGCAGCGAATCATCTCCGGACTTATTCGCCGGCATGTCGCCTACATCCTGGTCGATCCGTATGCGAACGCTTTTAACGAGAAGGCCAACGATTGGCACTGGAACGCCACCGACGGAACCGAGATGTCCCCGTGGGTATGGGAGCGCAAGTTCGAGATCGACTCGCTGTGCTTCTCGATGCGCCTGGCTTATCGCTATTGGAAGGAGACCGGGCGGGCGGACGTGTTCGATGCCGACTTCAAAAAAGCGATCCGAACGGTCGTCGACCTGTTCAAAACCGAGCAGCGCCACTTCGAGCGCTCCCCGTACCGGTTCACGCGCGACAACGGCATTTTGCACGATACGCTGCTGAACGACGGGCTCGGCATGCCGGTCAACTACACGGGCATGGTCTGGTCCGGCTTCCGCTCCAGCGACGACGCGTGCGACTTCCACTACAACGTCCCGGGCAACATGTTCGCGGTCGTCGCGCTGCGGCACATGCAGGAGTTCGCCGAATGGGTGTTCCGCGACATGGACCTGCTGGCCGAGCTGAAGCGGCTGGAGATCGAGATCGACACCGGCATCAAGCGGTACGGCATCTACCGCCATCCCGAGTTCGGTCCGATCTATGCCTACGAGACGGACGGGTTCGGCAACTATTGCCTGATGGACGACGCGGGAACGCCGGGCTTGATGTCGATTCCGTATCTCGGCTACACGTCGGCGGAGGATCCGATTTACGTCAATACCCGGCGCTTCGCGCTGAGCAAGGAGAATCCTTTCTATTACGAGGGCAAAGCGGCCCGGGGCATCGGCAGCCCGCATACGCCGCCCGATTATGTGTGGCATATGGCGCTCTCCATGCAGGGGCTGACGGCATCGACGGCGAAAGAGAAGCTGGAGATGATTGCGATGCTGGAAGCGACGGACGCGGACACCGGGTTCATGCACGAAGGATTCCATGTCGACGACCCGGCCGTCTTTACGCGGAAGTGGTTCGCTTGGTCCAACAGCCTGTTCTCGCAACTTGTCTATCAAGCGATGAAGGATGGATTGCTCGATGGCTAACGTATTGATTTTGCTGGACCCGGCGTTCCCGGGCGCGCCCGAATGGGCGGAAGCGGAGGCCCGGAAGCTGGCCGGTCTCGGCGAAGTCGTTCGCGCGGACGAATTGGCGGAGCGGCTGCGGCTAACCGACGCCGATTGCTTCGTTTCGCTGCATGCGCCGTATTTTCCGGTCGAGGCTTGGGAGGAGCTGCTCTTATTCCTGAAAAAAGGCCGCGGCCTGCTGAGCGCGGGCGGAGCCCCGTTCCGCCGGCCGGTCGCGCGGGAGGACGGACAGTGGCGCGTTCTCGCGGAACAGACGGCTTACCATCGCCAGCTTCGCATTCACGAGATGCTGGCGGTGAAGCCGGATCCGATCGTCCGGCTCGCGGCTTCCGCCGAGATCCCCTTGCTTCAGGGACAGGAAGCGCTGCTCGACGCCGCCGGAACGTGGAACCTCGTTCCGCACGTGACGAAGGCGAGCGACCTGCCGCATCAGATGGGCTCGGCGGGCCCGATGGACGCGCACATCCACGCCCTGCTGAAGGGCGTCTCGGCCGAAAACCGCGAAGTGGCGGCGCCGGTCGTGCTGTGGGAGAACACGAAGGGCGATTTTGCCGGCGGGCGCTGGCTGTTCGTGAATCAACCGCTCGGCAGCGGGTTCGCAGAGCGCGGAGGTCTGGAAGCGCTGGCCGCATGGGCGCGCTTCTGCGCCCGGGGCGTCACCGAGCTGTGGCTGAAGCCCGGCTACGCTTCCTATGAGCCGCACGAGCGCCCGATGCTGACGCTGCAGGCGCAGAAGCTGGGCCGCGGCGCGTCGGCTGCGGCGGGCCGGACGGCTTGGACGTTCTCGCTGGAAGTCCGCCGTGCCGATGCGAATGAGCCGGTGTACTCGGAGCGGCTGACCGTCGAAGCGGGAGCCGAACTGGAGCTGCGGCGCATTCCCGTGCCGATCGACGTGACGCCCGGCGAATACGCCGTATGGTGCCGCGCCGAGTCGGCGGAAGGGGAAATCCGCGTGCTGCGCCAAGGCTTCTGGGGCGCCGATGCAGAGCTGCTGGCCGAGGGCGAGCCGGTCCGCGCGGGCCGGGACTACTTCGAGAAGGACGGCCGCCCGCTGCCGGTCGTCGGCATGACGTACATGACGTCGGACGTGGCGCGCAAATTCCTGTTCCTGCCGAACGTCGCGGTATGGGACCGGGACATGGCGCAGATGCGGCGCGCGGGCATCAACTGGATCCGCACCGGCATCTGGACCGCTTACCGCAACGTGATGCAGGTGGACGGACACGCCTCCGAGGAGGTTTTGCGCTCGGTCGATGCGTTCCTCCTGACGGCGAAAAAGCACGGGCTTCAAGTAACGTTTACCTTTTTCTCGTTCACGCCGGAGACATGGGAGGGCGTCAATCCGTTCCTCGATCCCCGCAGCGTCGAGGCCCAGAAGCGGTTCGTCCGCTCGATCGCGAGCCGCCATGCGAAGACGGCGAACGTCGATTGGGATCTCATCAACGAGCCGTCGATGTTCGATCCGGCGCGCATTTTCTCGGATGGCCCGCGTTCCGCGCGGGACCGGTTCGAGCAGGCGGCGTTCGCCGAGTGGCTGGAGCGCCGGCACGGGCGGATCGAGACGCTGCGCGAGCGCTGGGGGATGACGCCGGGCGAGCTTCCGAGCTTCGCCGCGGCGAAGCCGCCGGAGCCGGACGAGATCAACTTCGACGTGCAGGACATGCATCAGGGCAAGCGGGGAACGCGCTGGCTCGACTGCGTGCTGTTCTCGATGGACATGCACAACCGGTGGGCGAAGCAGCTGTATGACGCGATCAAGGACGTCTGCCCGGATCACATGGTCACCGTCGGCCAGGACGAGGCGCTCGGCGCTCAGCGGCCGTCTCCTTTCTTCTATGGCGAGGCGGTCGACTATACGACGGTCCACTCCTGGTGGCTGAACGACCAACTGCTGTGGGACGGCATCTTCGCCAAGACGTCGGACAAGCCGAACCTCGTGCAGGAGACGGGCATCATGTACGTCGAGACGCCGGAAGGGCTGGCCAAGCGAAGCGAGGAAGAGCTTCGCGCGATGCTGGAGCGCAAGTACGCGTATGCGTTCGCGACCGGCGGCGCGGGCGCGGTTCATTGGATCTGGAACACGAACTTCTATATGGACAACGCCAACGAATCGCATATCGGAGCGCTGCGCGCGGACGGAACCGAGAAGCCGGAAGCGGATGTGTCCTACCGGTTCGGGGCGTTCATGGAAGCGGCGCGGGACCTGTTCCGCGACCGGGAGCTGGAGGACGTCGCCGTCGTGTTCCCTTACTCGAACGACTTCTCCAACCGCAAGCTGGCGATCGAAGCGACGGCGAGGCTGACGCGCGTGCTCGCTTACGAGCTGAACGTGCCGTTCCGCGGCGTGTCCGAATACGATCTGCAGCCGCTTGCGAAAGATCCGGCGAAGCTGATAATCCTGCCTTCCGCGCATAACGTGGACGACGAGGCGCTGGCCGAACTGCTCTCCATCGTCGACCGGACGGGGGCGACGCTGCTGTTCACCGGCCCGGCGGGCCTTGACGCTTACTGGCGCCATACGGATCGCCTGACGGATACGCTCGGCGTCCGCACGCTCGGCAACGTCGTGCGCGAGGAGCGGCTGGCCGTCGGCGGCCGGACGTATCCCGTCTCTTACGGCGCGCGGCGGATCGCCGAAGTCGCCAAGGAGACGCAGACGGGTCAAGCGGAGGCGGCCGCTGCGGTCTTCGACGTTCCATACGGAGGCGGCCGGCTCATCTGGTGTCCGCTGCCGGTGGAGCTGAACGGACGGAACGAGCCGATCGAGGCGCTGTACCGCTACGCGCTCGAGGCCGCCGGCTATCGTCCGGCGCTGGAATGGCTGGAAGGCGGCGAGCTGCCCGGCGTTTACGGCCGGAAGCTCAAGTTCCGCGACGGGGCGCTGTTCGTGTTCGTCTCGGAATCGGCTTATGACGAGCCGATCCGGGTTCGGGACGCGGCGACCGGAGCGGTCTATTCGTTCACGCTGGAGAAGGAGCGCGCGGCGCTGTTCTCCGTCGATGCGGAAGGACGAGTGGTTACGGTTTATCGGCCGGGAGAGGTCGAAGTCCGCACGGAAACGGAAGGGAGGGCGTAAGCCATGAGCAACCCGAAACGAACGGCCCACATCATCTCGCACTCCCACTGGGACCGCGAATGGTATTTGCCGTATGAGAAGCACCATGTCCGGCTGATCGAGCTGGTCGACACGCTGATGGACACGCTGGCCCGGGATTCGGAATACCGCAGCTTTTTCCTGGACGGGCAGACGATCATTCTGGAAGATTATCTTCAAGTCCGGCCGGACCGCCGGGCCGAGCTGGAGAAGTGGATTCGCGAAGGCCGGATCCGCATCGGGCCCTGGTACATCCTTCAGGACGCGTTCCTGACGAGCGGAGAAGCGAACCTGCGCAACCTGCTCATCGGACACCAGGACGCCCGCCGCTACGGGCAAATCTCGAAGATCGGCTACTTCCCAGACACGTTCGGGAACATCGGACAGGCTCCGCAAATCCTGCGTCAGGCCGGCATCGACAACGCCGTGTTCGGCCGCGGGGTGAAGCCGACCGGGTTCAACAACACGGTTGCCGACTCGGACTACGAGTCTTCTTACTCCGAGCTGCTGTGGGAGGGGCCGGACGGCTCGCGGGTGCTCGGCATTCTGTTCGCGAACTGGTACAGCAACGGCAACGAAGTGCCGGCCGATCCGGCGGAAGCCAAGGAATACTGGGACCGCAAGCTGGCCGACGCCGGCAAATACGCGTCCACGGGCGAGCTGCTGTATATGAACGGCTGCGACCACCAGCCGATCCAGACGGACCTGTCCGAGGCGATTCGCGTCGCCAGGGAGCTTTATCCGGACACGGCGTTCGTCCACTCGAACTTCGAGGATTACTTGAAGGCGGTCCGGGATTCGCTGTCGGGGGAGCTGTCGGTGGTGAAGGGCGAGTTGCGCAGCCAGCGGACGGACGGCTGGTCGACCCTCGTGAATACCGCTTCGGCGCGCGTGTACCTGAAGCAGATGAACCAGAGGGGCCAGACGCTGTTGGAAAAGGTGGCCGAGCCGCTGGCGGCGATGGCGCATCTGCAAGGCGAAGCTTATCCGCAGCCGCTGCTTACGTATGCCTGGAAAACGCTCATGCAAAATCACCCGCACGACAGCATCTGCGGCTGCAGCGTCGACGAGGTGCACCGCGAGATGGTGACCCGGTTCGCGAAGAGCGCGCACGTCGCCGAGACGATCGTGGACGCGGCGAAGCAGGCGCTGGCGGACAAGGTCGACACGACCGTCTTTGCCCGCTATGGCGAGGATCCGCTGCCGCTCGTCGCGTTCAACACGACCGGCCGTTCGCGGACGGGCACGGTGGAGCTGGAACTCGATGCCGCGCGCATCTACTTCCGGGAAGGCGTGCCGTCCGGCGAGATGATCCGGCGGATGAAGGAGCTCGACCTCGGCCGGCGCGCGCTGGTCGACGCGGAAGGCCAAGCGGTCATCTGCCGCGTGGAGGACCTCGGCCTGCAGTTCGGCTACGACCTGCCGGACGACAAGTTCCGTCAGCCGTACTGGTGCCGCCGCGTCCGGCTGACGTTCGAGGCCGCGAACGTGCCGGCTCTCGGCTCAAAGGCCTACGCGTGGGTTCGTTCCGCCGCCGCGCCGGAAGCGGGCTCGCTCGTTCAGGGCGAGCGCACGCTGGAGAACGCGGCGCTGCGCGTCGACGTCGCGGACGACGGAACGCTGACGGTAACGGACAAGGCGAGCGGCCGGACGTATCGCGATCTGCTGATCTATGAGGACACCGGCGACATCGGCAACGAGTATATGTACAAGCAGCCGGACGGCGAGAAGCCGCTCACGACGAAGGGCCTTGCCGCCGAAATCCGCGTCGTTGAGGATGCTCCGTACCGGGCGGCGGTCGAGATCGTGCACCGTTGGGCCGTTCCGGCTTCCGCGGATGCGCTGTTCGAGGCCGAGAAGCAGGAGGCGGTCTACTTCCCCGAGCGCAAGGCGCAGCGGGTGGCCGAGACCGTCCCGCTCACGATCCGGACGATCGTCAGCCTGGAGCGGGGCGGCCGCGGCGTGGGCGTGAAGACCAGCTTCGACAACCAGGCCAAGGACCATCGCGTGCGCGCGCTGTTCCCGACCGACCTGGCCGCTTCCGTTCATCGGGCCGACGCGATCTTCGAAGCGGCGGTTCGTCCGAACGAGCCGGCGGCCGAATGGGTGAATCCGAGCAACGCCCAGCACCAGCAAGCGTTCGTCGACGTCAGCGAAGCCGCCGCGGGGCTGACCGTCGCCAATCGCGGCCTGAACGAATACGAAGTGCTGCGCGACGGCCGCAATACGATCGCCGTCACGCTGCTTCGTTCCGTCGCCGAGCTGGGCGACTGGGGCGTGTTCCCGACGCCGGAAGCGCAATGCCTCGGCGAGCACACGGCCGAGCTGATGCTCATTCCGCATGCTGGAGACGGCGCCGCGAACGGCGCTTACGAGGAAGCTTATGCCTTCCAGGTTCCGTGGACGGCGGCGCAGACCGGCGTACACGAAGGCGAACTGGCGCCGGTTCGGTCGGTTCTGACCTGGGAAGGCGAAGGGCTCGCGTTCTCCTCCATGAAGATCGGCGAGGAGGACGGAAGCCTCATGCTTCGCTGGTACAACCTGCGGCCGCAAGCGTCGGAGCTGACGCTGCGGGTGAAGGATGCCGCCTCGCTGTACAAGAGCAACGTGCTCGAGCGGACGGGTCCCACCATCGCGGCAGCAGACGCCTCGGGCGAGGTGGCCGTTCCGGTTGGCCCGTGCGAGATCGTCACGCTCGGCGCGAAGCGATAAGGCATCGCGTCGGCGGCTCATTGAAGAAGGCTGCGGATACGATGAGGATCATCCGAACGAGCGGATGAGCGCATCGTCCCCATCAGCTAAGCGGTGAAAAACATCGTATCGACAACCCTCTGCTGGGGTTTTCGCGAGAGCCAATGACCGGATACGATACGAAACATCCTATGCGGAGCGGGTTGCGAAGAAGTGAAGTATTCGTGCGATGATTTGCATCGCGACCGACACCGGCGGCTCAACCCTCCGGATACGCATCGCTTCTGCCAAATGCCATAAGAACAGGGCAAAATTCGAAGTCGCTGTCCGGAACGCTTTTCCGATATAATAAATAGGTACACATGCGCGCGGAGCGCGCCGGCGCGAAAGTCCGGCGATCCCGCGCGCCATATCGGACAAGGTGGTGCTCGAGTTTATGGCCAAACCGCAAGTAGGCATTCAAATGTATTCGGTTCGAGATATGTGCGCCGAAGATTTCCTGGGCGCAATCCGGCAGATCGCCGGTATCGGCTATCGCAACATCGAGCTGGCAGGCTATTACGGCGTCTCCGCCAGCGAATTGAAGGCGACTCTCGCCGACGTTGGAGTGAACGCTCCTTCGGCCCACATCGGTCTTGATCTCAAGCAGCCGATCGCGGACCAAGTGAAGAAGCAGCTGGAGTACGCCCTGGAGCTGGGGCTCAAGCGTTACATCGTTCCTTACTATCCTCTCGGCGACAACCCGACCGAGGACGACGTCGCCAAGATGGCGTCCATTCTCGAAGAAGCGGCCGCGATCGTCACGGAAGGCGGACTCGAGTTCGGCTACCATAACCATGCGTTCGAATTCAAGAAAGTGAACGGAACGCCGGCTATCGACCTGCTGCTGGCCCGCGTGTCCCCGAAGCTGCTGTTCGCGGAATTCGACCTCGGCTGGGTCAAGGTAGGCGGAGAAGATCCGGCTGCTTACGTGAAGAAGTATGCAGGCCGCGTGCCGGTCGTCCATGCCAAGGACTTCAAGGCGGACGGTTCGGACGCGGAGATCGGCAAAGGCTCCGTCGATTGGGACTCCGCTCTGGCCGCCGTCGAAGAGGTGGGCGTCGAGTACGTCATCATCGAGCAGGAGCAGTACGAGGTTTCTTCGCTCCAAAGCGCGAAGAACAACCTCGAATGGTTCAAAAATCGCGGCTGGAACTGAATTTCGTTCGGTCTCTGGCGACATGGAAGAAGCCCGCAGGCGGGGAACCGCCGCGGGCTTCTTTGTCCATAAAGAACGGATAGGTTCCCGGGGTCTCCGCAAAGAATCTGAGAAAGCTTCGAGGCTAAGCCCCGCTTCGTGGGGTTATTTTGCATTTTTGCAGCAAAACCGTTTACGGTCATGAAATATATGTGTATTTTGGGATAGAGTGAGAAATCCGAAGGGATAAATCAGGAGTTGAAGAGTATCATGAACCGAATCGGCCTCGCTATGACCGTCGTCCGAAGAACGATCCTCGTGGTTCTCGTTGCCATCCTGTTGGCTCACTATATTCAGCGATGGGCCCAAGACCTGGGGCAGGATAGAGGAATCAACGACCCGATGAAAGAGCTGCAGGCGGACGGAGCCGTTACGGAAATCCCGGTCGGCCGGACGGTTCTTATCGACCGGGACCGCTTTACCGCGGATGCCGTATATGTGACGCAGAAGCAGATTATGGTGACCTACACTTACCATATCAAACAGGCGAAACACGGATGGTCTTTTCCGGCGACGTCGCTCAAGCTCGTCATGCCGGACGGCCAACAATTGTATGGGCGCAGCTCGGGCTCCCATGGCACTTCTTGGGGAGAGCGGGGATACATTTTCTACGGCCTGCCGAATCAACCGGCGGATCGCGCGACGCTCGTCTACGACATCTACGACCGATTCGCCAAGATCGAGCTCCCGCTCGCGAAAGCGGGTGAAGACGCTTGAACAAAAGAACGCTATTCGCGATTGCCGAGTGGGCCGCCGTTCTGCTGCTGATCTGGTTGTTCTATCGCTCGGACATCATCTTCCCGCACGGATCCTCCACGCCCGAGCAAGCGCACCGGCTCTCGGAAAGCAGCTACCACTACGGTCCTTCCAAAGTTGTGCGCAAAGTTGCGGCACCTTTCGATCCGGATCGGGTGGTCTTCCTCGGAACGTACAAGATTTGGTTCTCCGCGGACACCGTGGTTCGGAAAAGGGGAGGCTGGTGGCCGAACGGAGGAGTCGCGGGAGTCGAGATCGATCGCGATAAGCCTTTCTCTTACAGTTGGGAGGGCTCCGCGACTCAAGATTCCCTCATGGCGTACAAATTTTACGGTTACGTAACCGACGATCGCATCTCGGCCGTCGAGTTGCTCCTGACGGATCGGAATACGGGCAAGTCGACGCCGATGCGCGAAGAGATTGGGGCCGACCGCATGTTCCTCTTCCTGTGGGAAGCGAATGACGACAGCAGGATGCAGGCGGTTCGCGGTCTCGACAAAGAGGGAAGCGTCGTCTACGAGCAGGAGCTAGGCTAGGGCGCGGCCCGTTTGTCGGGCGTTTGAACGACAGCCTTTGCGGCGGGCGTTAAGCGGCTTGGAGCTTGCGGCGAAGGATGAGAGCCCTGAACTCCACGGCATCTAACGAAACTACACGTTCTTATGAGGCTCAAAAAAGGGAGTTTTGAATTCTAACGAATCTGAGCAATCTTATTTGCCCCGACTTGACCGGAAAACGGCGATTCCCTGGCTCATAAGATCTGCTCGTTTCGTTACGTTCTGCTAACCCCCGATTTTGAAGAAATAGCGTTTCTTGGTTTCGTTAGAGGCGGCTGCCTCGTCGTCACCGAGAACATCGTCTCCATCTCCGCCGGCCCTTCATCGCCCCCAACTCGCGCTACCAACCCGCTCGGCGAACACAAACCGCCAACTCCTCACTCAGCGAACACAAACTACCAACTCCTCACTCAGCGAACATGTACCGCAAACTCGCTTAGCTTACACGAACCCCCAACTCGCACCGCCAACTCGCGCTCTGTCAACTCGCACCGCCAACTCCACACTGCCGACTCGCTCAGCTTATACGAGCGCCAACTCGCTTTGTCAACGCCCACGGGGCCGTTCGCCAAGTGCTGAAAACCTTGTTGATCTGTGCCTCCAAAGGAAGCAAGATCCGGAAATCGCGGCCTTGATCACCGCGCCTCCAAAGGCAGCTCGATCCGGAAATCGTAATGGCCGTCCGAATGGATCAAGCGGACGTCTCCGCCGTGAAGCCGCGCGATGCTTCTCGCGATCGAGAGTCCAAGGCCCGATCCGCCGCCGAACACAGACCCTTTCGCTCTCGAGTCGTCGGTCTTGTAGAACCGTTCGAACAGTCGCTCTTCCTGCTCCGGGCCGATCGGCTCGCCGTCGTTCTCCACGCGGATCGCCGCCTGTCTCTTCGATCCGACCGCCGCGGTTTCCAGCGACAGCCGGATCACCCCCGGCTTCACGGAGAACTTCAGGGCATTCATGAACAGATTATCGACCGCCCTGCGGATTTTCTCGGGATCGAGCTCCATGAAGAGCGGGGCCGGGGGCAGCGCCGTAACGACGGAGATGCCGCTCTCCTTGGCAAGCGGATGGAACTCGGACTCGATCTGGTGAAGCAGCTCCCGAAGATCGACGCGCTGCTTGAGAAGCCGGGCTTCGCGCGTCGTCAGCCGCGTGTATTCGAACAGGTCGTCGATCAGCGCCTTTAACTGAAGCGCCCTGTTGTACGTGTTGCCGACGAACCGTTCGTACTCGGAATCGTCCCGGTACGCCTTGTTCCGCAGCAGCTCCAGATAGCCGACGATGCTGGTCAGCGGCGTCCGCAAATCGTGGGAGATGCCGGTGATCAGCTCCATCTTCGCCTGCTCCGACCGCCGCTCTTTCTCGATCTGCCGCTCCAGCTTCTCCGCCATCGAATTGATGTTCTCGGCGATCTTGCCCAGCTCGTCGGCTCTCGGCGCCGGAATCCGGTAGCGCAGATCCCCGCCCGCGATAACCTCAAGGCCGTCGGCCAAGCTCAGCAGGTAGGCGACGGTTCGGCGGGTCAGCAGAAAAAAGCACAGAAAAAACAAAAAGCTGAACGTAAGCAGGGACAAAATCACGTTATAAACCGCCTGGTGCGGAACTTCGGGGACCTTCGGAATGACGGTCGAGACGACGCCGGCGATCAGAACGCTCGCGACGACCGACCACAGCATGTGGGCCCGAATGCTTCTACGGGCGGACAGGCGGGCAAGCGGATTAGGGCTCAACTTTGTATCCCACTCCCCATACGGTTTTGATATACCGGGGTTCGCGGGGATTCTGCTCCAGCTTCTCCCGAATGTTGCGGATATGAACCATGACCGTATTGTCCGAGTATCCCGCCCGTTCCTTCCATACCTTCTCGTAGATCTGGTCGGCGTGAAAAACCTGTCCTCGGTGGGACGCAAGCAATTCGAGAATGGCGAACTCCAGAGGCGTGAGGGCGACGGGGCGGCCGAGGACGGTCACTTCGTGGCGCGCGAGGTCGATCGTCAAATCCTGGACGCGGAGGACGGTTTCGGCTTCGGCGTCCGCCGCTCCGTAGCTTTGCCGGCGCAGCTGCGCCTTCACGCGGGCCAGCAGCTCCAAAGGGCTGAACGGCTTGGCGACGTAATCGTCGGCGCCGGTCGACAGCCCCGTGATCTTGTCGATCTCCTCTTCCTTGGCGGAGAGCATGATGATCGGAACGTGCGAGGTTTTGCGAATTTGGAGGCATGCCCGGATCCCGTCAAGGACCGGCATCATGACGTCCAGGATGACGAGCTGAACGGACTCCTCGCCGGCGATCCGCAGCGCTTCCGCGCCGTCCGCCGCCTCGAACACCCGATAGCCTTCGTTGCGCAGATAAACATGAATGACTTCGCGAATGTCGGGATCGTCATCCGCGACGAGAATGGTTGTTTTCATGCCGGCTTCTCACCCGCTTGTTCGAATAATCCGACGCATGACTCGATTATAACAGACCGTCGGATCCGGCGCGTCTCCGCCGCGATCGGAGGATGGCCCAGCAGACGGCGGTCACGGCGGCGAGCCACAGAACGCGAATCCCGTGCTCGTAAAGCGAATAGCCGATGTCCCGGGCATGGGAACCGAATGCGAGACCGATCGAGAAAAATACGGCCGTCCAGACCAAGGAGGAGGAATAGGCGAGCAGGGCGAAGCGGGCGTAACGGGTACGGCCGGCACCTGCCCCATAAGGAACGAGATGGCGTACGACCGGGATAAAATAGCTGAACAGGAGTGCAAGATCGCTATGCTTGCCCAGCAGACGCTCCGACCGGCGCAGCGCCGTTCCGACGCCGCGGCGGCGGCTCAGTCGGTCGATCAGGCCGGGGCCGAGCTTTCGGCCCATCGCGTACCCGAACGTCAGGCCGCACGCGACTCCCAGGTACGTCGCAAGAAAGGCCGATCCTCCGGGGAGCGCTCCGGAGCCGGAGAGGGCGCCGCCAGAAACGACGACGACCTCGTTCGGAATCGGCAGCCCGATCAGGCCGAGCCACAGCGAGAAGAACAGCGCCGCGCACCCGAATTGGCCGACCCATACCGCCCATTGATCGTAGAGCGCCATGTCAGTCCCTCCTTTTCCGGCAGACATAGACGAAAGCCGGAGGGAGGTTCAGCGCCACGAAGCCGATCCGCTCGATCTCGAACGCAGCCGCGAGCCGCTTCTTCATCTGCAGCGAATATTGGAAGGCGACGAACAGGCCGTCCGGCTTGAGCGCGCCTTCGATCTGCCCGATCAGGCGGGACCGGAGACTCTCGGAAAAGTTATAAAACGGCAGTCCGCTGACGATGCCGTCCAGAGGCTCCAAGCCGGCGCGCTCCAGAACGTCCAGCACGTTCTCGGCGTTCGCGAAGCAACCGTACTGGGGATAGGCTTCGGCGAGCCTTCGCCGCATCTTTGCGTCCTTTTCGAACAAATAAACGTTCGTGCTTGGCCTCGCCCGCTTCGCGATCTCGCGGGTAATGGCCCCGGTGCCCGCTCCGAGCTCCGCCACGGAGACGGCCTTTTCCCATGGAATGGGGCGGGTCATCGCTTCCGCGAGAAACCGCGAGCTCGGCGCGACGCTTCCGACTTGCTTCGGGTCTTGCACGAATTTGCGGAAAAAAATCCGGCTTTCTTCGCTTAGGATGGGCATTTTCAGACACGCTCCCCGGTTCGTTCATGGCCCTCATTTTAAGCGCCAAAAATAAGGAACCGGGTAGGGAATTTCTGAAGAAATCATAAAGATTCCCGTTCGAGAACCGCCGATGCCTGCTTCCGTTCCAAAATTCCGCTCGCAAGGAACGAGGCCAGAGACAGCGCCATGAAGCAGGCGGAGACGGCGCCGATGGCGGCGTAGCCGTCGGAGCGGGCATAGAGCAGACCGGAGATCGAAGCGCCGAGCGTCGTCGCGGCGTTCATCGTGGCGGTCGAGAGGCTGGAGATCGTGCCCCGGATCCGGGCGTTCAGCGAATTGAGCAGCCCGACGATCAGCGGGAACAGCGTGCCGAGAACGGTGAAGATGAAGAAGTAGGCGCCTGCGACGGCCGCGGCCGACGGAAGATGCGGCATCGCCAGATAGAGGGCGACCAGCGCGGCGAATGCGCCGGCGAATGTGGCGCGAAGGCCGATCGCTTGGGAGATCCGGGCGCTGACCAGACTCCCCGCGAAATTGCCGAGCCCGACGAAGATCATCACGTAGCCGATCGAGCCGACGGAGAGATCGAAGCGGTCGGATAGCCATTTGCCGAGAAAAGAAAACGAAACGCCGCTCCCGAGATGGATGAAGAGATAGGCCAGAAAAGCGCCTCTTGCCTTGCCGCTCGCGAGCAGCGGCACGTACCGCCCGAGCACGGAACGTTTCGCCGCTTGGCTCCCGGCGGCCGGCTTCAGATCGGGCATCGCAAGGAACGCGAAACCCGCGACCGGCAGGGAGGCTCCCCCGATCGCCCAGAACGGAACGGACCAATGAAGCGCCGCGAGTCCGCTGCCGATCGGCACCCCCAGCGCCTGAGCGGCGGCGAGTCCCGCGAATACGACTCCGAGCGCTTTGGGGATGCGGGCGGGCGGAAACAGCGCGGGGATGGACGCCCATACTTGCGGCGCCGCGAACGCGGCGCTGACGCCGGCGAGGAACCGCAGCAGGCACATCGTCCAGAAGTCGGGCGCGAACCCGCACAGGATCGTCGAAGCAGAGAAGCCGAGAAGGCCGCACAGCAGCACCGTCCGGCGGTTCCAGCCGTCCGACAGCGGCCCGGCGATCAGCGCGAACGCGGCGGCTCCGAGCGTATAGGAGCCGACCATCCAGCCGGCCCGCCCGGTAGATACTTGAAACAGATTTTGCAGCGTCGGAAGAAGCGGGGAGATCAGGAACGTGTCGGTTCCGATCAGGAACATGACCAGAAAGAACAGGGCGGTATATTTTGGCATTGTCGCTCACTCCTCAGGGGATGGTTGCTCTCCGTGCCTATCGTAAGGCATAATGGTGACAAAACATGTCAACAACCATTCGCATCTTTTCAGAAAAAGGAGCGGAGCGGAATGCCCAAGTCCAAACGGCTGATGGAGCTGATGATGACCGTCAACCGGAAGCGCAGGTTCAAGGTTCAGGAGCTGGCCGACGAATTCGGGGTCTCGAAGCGGACGATTCTGAGGGATTTGCAGGAACTGAGCGAGCTCGGGGTGCCGCTTTATTCGGAGGTGGGCCCGCACGGGGGCTACCAGGTCGTCCGGGAGCGGGTGCTGCCTCCGATCGCGTTCACCGAGGGCGAGGCGGCGGCGATGTTTTTCGCGGTGCACGCGCTGCGTCATTATTCCTCGCTTCCGTTCGAAGCGGAATCCGCTTCGGCGCTCAGCAAGTTCTATCTTCATATGCCCGGGGACGTTCGCGACCGGATCGACCGAATGAAGGACCGGGTCGACTTCGTGACGCCGACCCGCCGGGGAGACGCGCCCTGCTTGGCCGTTTTGCTCGACGCGGCCGTGCGGCAGCAGGTGCTCGTCGTCGAATACGAGTCGAAGGAGGGGGCCGCGCAGCCCCGCCGCATTCAGCCGGTGTGCATCTACGCGAACAACGGCCTTTGGTACTGCACGGCTTACTGCTACTTGCGGCAAGGCTTCCGCGTCTTTCGCTGCGACCGGATCCGGGAGGCGGCGCACGACGGTTCCGGGCAGGAGCCGCTCGACCTCGGCGATATCGGCTTGAGCCGCAAGGGCGCGACCCCGCCGAGAGAGCCAGTCCGGCTTCGGGCGTCGCTGACGCGGTCCGGCGTGCAGCGCTGCGAAGGCGAGCTGTGGCTCGGGCCGATGCTTCGGGTGGGCGAAGACGGAAGCGGAGAGCTGGAAGGGAGCGTGCCGCGGGGAGACGTTCCTTTCTTCGCGGAGTTTTTCATTGGAATGGGCAAGAACGCGATCGTCTCCGAGCCGGCCGAGCTGCTGGAGGAGATTCGAACGCAGCTGGCGGATTTGTCCGCGAAGTACAGAGGAGGAAGCGAGCCGGCGACATCCCGGTGAGGATAAGGGCCGGATCGCCCGGGAGACGGCTTCCGCCGCCGATAACATAAAGACACCGGGGGAAACTCCGGTGTCTTTACGTTATTCTTAATGCAGAGTCTGCAGCGCTTCGCGCGTAAAGGGGACCAGCTCATCCCACCGGCCGTCGCGGATCTTGCTCGCCCAGGCGGGATCGATCAACAAGGCTCGGCCTACGGCGACCAGATCGAACTCTCCGCGCTCCAGTCTCTCGATCAACTCGTCGATGCCTGCGATGCCCGCTCCTTTGCCTTCGGCAAAGAGGCTTGTGAATTCCGTGTCCAGGCCGACCGATCCGACCGTAATCGTCGGTTTCCCCGTCAGCTTCTTCACCCAGCCGGCCAGATTCAGCTCGGAGCCTTCGAACTCGGGCTCCCAGAAACGGCGGGTGGAGCAGTGAAACACATCGACTCCCGCTTCGATTAACGGCTTCAAGAACTGCTCCAGTTCAGCCGGCGTCGCCGCCAATTTGGCCCCGTAGTCGGCCGACTTCCATTGCGAGAAGCGAAGCACGATCGGAAAGTCCGGTCCGACCGCCTCGCGGCAAGCTTCGATCACTTCCACCGCAAAGCGGGTGCGCTTCAGCATGTCGCCGCCGTATCGGTCGGTGCGCGGGTTCGTTTTCTCCCAGAAAAATTGGTCGATCAAATATCCGTGCGCGCCGTGAAGCTCGATGCCGTCGAAGCCGAGCCGCTTGGCTTCGGCTGCCGACCGGGCGAATGCTTGAACGATGGCGGCGATCTCCGCTTCCGTATAATCGCCGACTTGGCCGCGGGCTCCCATATGCCAAATCTGAGGGATGATCCGTCCGCCCGCTTCATGCACCTCGGCCACCACGTTCGCCCAACCGTTTAATGCGGCTTCGCCGTATAGGTGCGGAACGTTCGGTTGATTGGACGCATCCGGATGATCGACGATCGTGCCTTCGGTCACGATCAGTCCGACGTTGTTCTCCGCTCTGCGGCGATAATAGGCGGCCACATTCGGACCTGGCACGCCTTCGGGGGAAAATTGCCGGGTCATCGGCGACATGACGATGCGGCTGGACAGCGTAAGATTTCCGACAGAGAACGGTTGGAACAAGGCTTGCACGGATGTAGAGTTAGTCATGGACAACCTCCAATTGAAGTTTATGATTGATTTTTGCAGAAAGTTTATACTTGACTACGAAGTCAAGAAAAAGGCAAAAAATCACCGCAAAAGCGGTTGTGTGCTCCGGCTGCGCCCGCAAAATCCCTAAGCCCCACCTCCTTTAACGCGCGTCCGCAGATCCCGGCTGCGGGAACGCCCGATTCTAACGGGCGTTCTCCGACACCATGAGCGCAACGGACGTATGCAGCACCGCCGCGATCTGTTCCGGGGAAGCGCCGGACTTCTCCATGAGCTTCGCCCCGCTGAGTGCGTTGTTCAGGTAAGCGGCAAGCTCCTTGCCGCTGCGGCGATTCGTAACGAGCTCTTGCTCCTGGCCTTCGCGAATGATCTTCTCGAGAATACGTTCGGTCTGATCGAACATCAGCGTAACCTCGCGGTTGACTTCCCGGTCGTCTTCTCCGAATTCCAGCGCGGAATTGACCATCAGGCAGCCTCGGCGCAGCGTTTCTTCGTTCTGGTACAGCGTGGAATCGCAGACGGCCTCCAGCTTCTTCAAAGGCGACACCTCCCGGGAGGCCAGCTCTTCCAGCATCGCTACGCTCTGTTCGCGGTACAGCGCCAACGCTTTGAGGAACAAGTCCCGCTTGTCCTTGAATACGCAGTACAAGCTTTGCTTCTTCACCTGCGTCGTGCGGGTCAAATCTTCATAGGAAGTCGACTTGAAGCCTTTCGTCCAGAACACTTCCATGGACTGGCGAAGCGCTTGATCGACATCAAACTCTCTTGGTCTGCTCATAGGGGCATCATAACAGTTCTTGACCACGAAGTCAAAAATAATGGCGGCGCAAACTACGCCCACTCCTCCATCATTCGGAGCGCGTTCCGGGAATGGGCTTCCGCAAGGCCGCGGGCGAACGCTTGATCGGGGAATCCCCGATGCAGCAGTTTAAGCCCTCCGGCCGTCAGGGACAGGAAGTGGTGATAACGGTAAAACCGCATTCGGTCGGGATCCAGTGAGGGATTCGCGAAATATCGGTAGCTCTCCCCGAAGCGGAACTCCAGAAAACTGTGCTCGTGCTCGATATCGAAATACTCCGCTCCCTCGATATCGATCAAATAAGGTTCAAGCTGTCCATTGACCAACACATGATCGGGGCCGAGCTCTCCATGAATCAAACCGTAGCGATGACGCGGCTCGATTCGGGATTCCAGCCGGTTCAGCGCGTCCAGCAGCCGGTTCCGGTTCGTCCGGAAGCTGTCCAGGTGGTTGGCGGCGTATGCGAGCTGCTTCCGGGCGTTCTCGAGCTGCACAAGGTGGCAGGAGCGAAGGGCGGTTCCTCCCGGGGCGTCAGAGCCGCCGGTTTTTCCCCAAAAAGTTCTTTCGGTTGCATGCATGGTGCTCACCATCTCGCCGATTTTCCGCATGACGCGATCTTTCGCCTTGGCATCGCCGCCGTTCAAACAAGTCTCGGCTTTGGGGCCGTCGATATATTCGACAAGCGCATAATCGAACGGATACCGATCTTTCTTCCTGTTCAGCGAGTACAGGCCGGGCGTGCGGACGCCGAGCCTCGTCAATTCGTGATGGTTCGTCTCGAATAACTCGCTGCCATACGACCACGCCTCGGGCTCCATCACCTGCAGATCCTCGCGAAAATAATTGACGCCGAGATCCCACACGTACAGCACGCAGGCGAATCCGTCCGCGCATTCGACCTTATAAACCGCTTTTTGAGCGCCGCCGCTCATTCTCTCGACCCGCGCGATCAGACAGGCGGAACCGAATAATCGCCTCATTTCCTCTTGCAAGTCAGACCGCTTCAGGTGGCAGACATCTTCCATTGGCATGAGACTCCTTCGTTCGGAAAGTTTGCCGGCCGGCGGTCTTAATGTATCGCGATTCGAGCCGAAAATATAGACTGTTTGTCGGCGATCGTTTATGATGTTGAATAGGGTCTGCCTTGTTGAACGGCAGTGCATAAACCGAGTGCCGGACACACTCGGCCTATACAATCGGCTTGGATGGGCTTCCCTTCAAGTTGATTAGAGGACAGAAAACCCACCTGTGGCGCAAACCTTGGGGTGGGTTTTTACTTTCTCTTGTCATTATTCGCGATGTAAGATAATCCCCCTCCCAATGTCCCCATTCTATAAAAACAAGTCGGATGGCTATAAATACGAAGTTCGCCCGAAGCGGTAAACTAAAATAAATTGAAAGCGATTACAATACGCAGATCGGGGGCGAGACGGAACGTGAGCGAAAAGGAAGCGAAGCGGGCTGCGGGCGGAGAATGGTCCGTGGACCCGATGTTCGGCGATCATATGGTGCTGCAGAGAGAGACGCAGGTGCCCGTCTGGGGAACGGCGCCGGATGGCGAACGGATCGCGGTGGAATGCAGGGGCGAGAGAGCGGAAGCCATAGCGGCGGATGGCCGCTGGACGGCGCTGCTGCCGCCGCGGCCGGCGGGCGGGCCGTATGAGTTGACCGTCCGGACGGAGCGGGAGGCGGTCGTATTCCGCGACGTGCTGTTCGGCGACGTCTGGCTGGCGGGCGGCCAGTCCAATATGCAGTGGACGCTGAAGGAGTCGGCGGAGGCGGACGAGGAACTGCCGCTGGCGAATTTTCCGGACATTCGCTATTACGATGTTCCCAGAATCGCCTACGAGGACGGCTCCGAACCCCGCCCGGCCGGGGCTTGGAAGGCGTGCAGCCCGGAAAACGCGCGAGACTTTTCGGCGGTCGCCTACCACTTCGCTAAGCAAGTGCAGCGCGAGATCGGCGTTCCGATAGGCATCGTCGGCTGCAATTTCGGTGCGACTTCGGCCTCCTGTTGGATGTCCGAGGAACGTCTCTCCGAAGACAAAGAGCTTCGCGTTTATTTGGACGAATACCGCGAGCAAGTGAAGGATTTCGATTGGGACGCTTATGCGGCGGCGGAGAAGAAGTTTCACGACGACTTCGCGGCGTACGAAGCGAGAGCGGCGGCCGGAATGACCGGCGACGAGCTGGGTTTCGTACCGTGGCCGCCGCCGATCAGCCCGCACAGCTTCATGCGGCCGAACGGCCTGTACGGAACGATGCTCCGCAAGGCGGCGCCGTTCGCGCTGAAGGGCTTCCTCTACTATCAAGGGGAGGGAGACGCCCATAAGCCGCTGCTGTACGACAAGCTGCTGGAGGCGCTGATCGCGAATTGGCGGGCCGATTGGGGGCAAGCCGAGCTGCCCTTCCTGTTCGTGCAGCTGCCGGCGTTCGGCTGCGACGGCGATCCGGACGGAGAAGCGTGGGCGCTGCTGCGCGAATCGCAGGCGATGGTTGCGGAGAGGGTGCCGAACGCGTTCATGGCCGTCGTGCTCGATTGCGGAGAGAAGGACGACATCCACCCGAGGCACAAGCGGCCGGTCGGAGAGCGGCTGGCCCGCCTTGCCATGAACCGCGTGTACGGACTCGACGTTCCCGGCAACGGCCCCGTCTGCGCGGACATTCGCCTCGGGGACGGGCGGGCCGAGCTGCGGTTCGACCATGCAGGTTCCGGCCTCGCCGCGTCGGACGGCCGGGAACCGGCCGGCTTCGAGATCGCCGGAGCCGACGGCGTCTTCGTCCCGGCGCGGGCGGAGATCGCGGGCGATCGCGTCGTCCTGACGTCCCCGGCCGTTCCGGAGCCGCGCTTCGTACGCTACGGCTGGGCCAATTACACGGAGGCCAACCTGACGAATGCGCACGGGCTGCCGGCGGGATCGTTCCGGTCTCGGCGCGCGGGCAGGGAGGAAGGCGATGTCGCCAAATTATAAAAACCCGACGCCTAATCCAAAAGACGGTGCCTTCGGCCGGACGTACAATGAAGGAGCTGTTGCAAACGGATTCAACGGAGATGGGAGAGTCGAAACATGACTTTGAGATCGAACGCGCTGCTCCACCGGATCGTCGTCTACCTTCTGCTTTTGCTCGGAAGCGCCGCGTTTATCCTGCCGCTGCTCTGGCTGCTATCCACCTCGCTCAAAGGGGATATCAATCTGTTCGCCATTCCGCCGGAATGGGTGCCGCACCCGGTTCACTGGGACAACTACAAGAAAGCGGTTCAGTCGTTCCCTTTCCTGCGCTATACGTGGAACACGGTGCTGATCACCCTGCTGAGCATGCTCGGCGCCATGCTGTCCTCGTCCTTCGTCGCTTATGCTTTCGCCAGGCTCCGCTGGCCGGGACGGGACATCTGGTTCGTGGTCCTGCTGGCGACGATGATGCTGCCGGCGCAGGTGACGATGATTCCGCTGTTCATCCTGTTCAAGGAGCTGGGCTGGGTCAATACGTACTTGCCGCTCATCGTGCCGTTTTTCTTCGGAAGCGCTTTTTACATCTTCCTAATGCGGCAGTTTTTCATGACCATTCCGAAAGAGCTCAGCGAAGCGGCCAAGATCGACGGCTGCTCGGAAGTGTACGCCTGGTGGCGGATCTTCATTCCGCTGTCGCAGCCCGCTCTGGCCACCCTCGGCATCTTCACGTTTACGCTCGTTTGGAACGATTTTCAGGGACCGCTGATTTATTTGAACGATCCGCACAAATTCACGCTGATGCTCGGCCTTCGCGGCTTCCAGCAGCAGTACGGAACCCGCTGGAACGTCATGATGGCCGCCGCTCTGCTCGTCATGCTGCCGACGCTGGCGCTGTTCTTCTCCTTCCAGCGCTACTTTATCGAAGGCGTGACGCTGACGGGCGTGAAAGGGTAAGTGGCGTTCCGATACTCAAAAAATCGATACGAATGTGGGAGGTCCAACGAAACGATGAATCAGAAAAAGAGTTTCGCCCTTATGCTTGCGTCCGCATTGACGATCGCCGCGCTGTCGGCCTGCGGCGGCAACAACGACAACGGCGGCGCCAGCCCGTCCTCGGCGGCCCCAAGCTCGCCCGCGTCTTCGCCGAGCGGCTCTTCCCCGGCGTCTCCGAGCGCCGGTTCGTCCGCTCCGGCGAACGATGAGCCGGTCACGATTACCTACTGGCACATTTATACCGACGGTCCGATGAAGGATTTGACGGACCAGCTGCTGGCCGACTTCCATGCCCAGCATCCGAACATTACCGTGCAGCAGCTCGGCATTAACTTTTTCGACTATTGGACGAAGCTGTCCACGGCCATGGCGGCGGGCAGCGGCCCGGACCTGGCCCTTAACGACACGAGCACGGTGCCGACCCGCGCCAAGACCGGCGCGATCCTGAGCACGGACGACTTCATTAAGCGGAACGGCGTCAACCTGGACGACTACTTCCCCGTGCTCGTGGACCGGATGAAGTACGACGGCAAGATGTACGGCATGCCCAACGACACGGACGTGCGCGTCCTGTACTACAACAAGAAGATGTTCCAGGACGCGGGGCTCGACCCGAGCAAGCCGCCGGCCAATTGGGACGAACTGGAGCAGTACGCGGATAAGCTGACCAAGTGGAACAAGAACAAAATGCTGGACGTCATCGGCTTCTCTCCGGCGCTCGGCAACCTGCACCTGTGGACGCTGGCCTGGACGAACGGCGGCGACTTCTGGGACGATCAGGGCAACCCGACGTTCAACAAGCCGGAGAACGTGCAAGCGCTCCAATGGGAGAAGAAGATCCAGGACAAATACGGCGTCAAGGCGATGTCCGCTTTCAACTCGCAGGCGAACGCGCTTGGCTACAGCCCGTTCATCGCCGGCAAAGCGGCCATGATCGTCGACGTCAACAATCTGTACCAAGACATCAAGACGAGAGCGCCGGACCTCGACTTCGGCGTCGCCCCGGTTCCTTATGCGAAGACGCCGGCCAGCTGGTCGGCCGGGTTCGACCTCGAGCTGGTCAACAACAAGGACGACAAGCGCGCCGCCGCCGCTTGGGAGCTGATGAAGTATTTAACGAGCGCGGAAGTGCAGGTCAAGATTCATGAGGCCTCCGGCTCGCTGGTGTCCAATAGGAAGGCGGCGGAAGATCCGAAGTTCATGGAAGACCCGAATTGGAAAATGATCGTCGACCAGATGTCCGTCTCCCGGTTCGTCGAGTACGAAGAAGCGATGCCGTCGTGGCACGGCAACCTTGACCCGGTCGAGCAGGCGGTGCTGAACTCGGGCAAGGACCCGCAGCAGGTGCTCGACCAAGCGCAGAAAGACGCCGAGAACGCCGTCGCCAACTTCAAGAAAACGCAAAGCTAAAAGCGTGAGGACGTTCGGTTCAGGGATTTGAACGGGAAATTCTCCCTATATCGCTCATGGCAAGACCATCCGATCCTTGTGAGCCGGAAAACCTCCGCTTCATTTCGATCCAATCGCGTCTATAACCGTCCATGAACAAAAATATAGGGAGGTTTTCCCTTCCAATCGCAAATATCGGAGCCGAAGGCCGGATGGGATGGAGATTTTCCGGTTCGCGACCGTTCGCCCGGAAGTTCCCGGCTCCGTTCGCCGACAAGCACGTTAGACACCGATGGTCCATTGCGCTCTTGGCGCCGCATCTCGCCGTCTTTTCTAAAGAACGGCGAGGAATGACGACGAAGGAGAAGGAGGAATCGCCGTGCGCGCCCGCCGTCCGATGAAGCTCAGCACGAGAGAGGCACTGAACGGCTATCTGTTTTTCTCGCCGGGGCTGATCGGGTTCCTCGTGTTTATGGGGTTCCCGATCGCATTTTCGCTCTACCTTAGCTTTACTTCCTACAACATTTACAGCGCCCCCAAATGGATCGGGCTGCTAAATTACAAGATCCTGTTCACCCAGGATTCGCTGTTCCTCAAAAGTCTTGGCAACACGCTCTATTACGTGGCGTTCAGCGTTCCGCTGAGCACGGTGCTCGGCATCCTGGTCGCGCTGCTGATGAACCAGAAGGTATGGGGCATTCGGGCGTTCCGCACGATCTTCTTCCTGCCCAGCGTCGTCTCCGGCGTCGCCGTCGCGCTGCTGTGGCAGTGGATTCTCGACGGCAACTTCGGCCTGCTGAACACATTCCTGTCTCACTTCGGCATCGTCGGCCCGGGCTGGCTTACCGATGAGGCGTGGTCGAAGCCGTCCATGGTGCTGATGAACCTGTGGGCGGTCGGCGGCACGATGATCGTCTACCTCGCCGGCCTGCAGGGCGTGCCGAGAAGCTTGTACGAGGCGGCCACGATGGACGGGGCGGGACGGATCCGGCAGTTCTGGAACGTGACGCTTCCGATGCTGACGCCGACGATTTTTTTCAACGTCATCATGGGCGTGCTCGGCGGCTTCCAGGTGTTCATTCAAGCCTACATCATGACGGGCGGCGGACCGAACAACTCGACGATGTTCTATGCGCTGTATCTGTATAACAAAGCGTTCAAAGATTTGCAGATGGGCTACGCCTCCGCGATGGCTTGGGTGCTGCTGGCCATTACGCTGGTGCTGACGCTGGTGATTTTCAAGACAAGTACGAAATGGGTGTATTACGAAGGCTCCGACCAGCGATGAAGCCGGCGCGTCCGGGTCCAAAGCCCGCGAGGGCCAAAAGAGAGGCGGAGAACTTGCGGATGGGCAAACGCGGACGGATCGCGGCAACGCTCTTCGCGGCCGCGCTGCTGATCGCCGTCGCCTGCTGGACCGCCTTCGGGCGCGGATGGGGCGGCGGCAAGGCTGCGCATGCGGAAGCCGCGGCTGCCTACGGAGCGTGGATCGCGGACGTCCGGGCGCAGACGGTTGCGGGAGAAGAACTGGAAGGCGGTTCGGCCGGTCACGCCGTCGATGGCTCGGGCATGTCGGGAGCGGAAGCGAAGTCGCAGACGCACGGCAACGGGCCGGGCACGGCATGGGCGGTCCGGACAAAAGACGGCGAGCGGGCGAGCATCGTATTTGACCTTGGGAGCGTCCAGCCGCTCGGGGAGATGTGGATCTGGAACGGCAACGAACCGGATTCGGATTCGCCGGAAGGCGGCGGGCCCGGCCGGGGACTGAAAGACGTCTCGATCGAGCTGTCGGCGGATGGAGAAGCATGGACCGAATGGCAAGGCGACGGTTACCCGTTCCGGTTCGCCCGGGCGGACGGCTCGGACCGGCTGGCGGCGACGAACCTGGATGACGGGCGCCAAAGTCCCGTCCGCTTCGGGGGCGCGTCTGCCCGATACGTGAGGTTGACTGCGGCGGAAGCGCCGGGCAAGGGCAACTGGATGGCGAACGGGCAAGGCGAAAGAGTCTTCGGCCTGAGCGAGGTGCGCTTCTACCGCTATGCCCGTGAAGTCGTCTACGGGGGCGCGATCGATCCGATCGGCGCCACGGATTCGGGCGGGGATGCGGCGGTGTCGCATCCGGAGAACGCCGTCAACGGGTATGGCATGACGGAACCGCTCGGCCGGGAGGACGGCATCGGCGGTCTCCATGACAACGATGCCCGAGCGATGTGGCTTCTGCGCGCCGACCCTACTGCCGAATCCTGGCTGACGGTCGATCTGGGCGGCACGTATCCGCTGGACGAGATGCGCGTCTGGAACTACGACGGCGCGGGTTCGGACGGTCAGTCGCAGACCGATCGGGGGCTGCGGGACGTCGCCATCTATTATTCGCTGGACGGAAAAGCATGGACGGAGCTGAAGGGCCGGGGTTACCCGTACCGGCTGGCCCGGGCGGACGGATCGAAGCGGCTTGCGGCGACGAACCGGGACGGGGGACAAGGGGCGATCGCCTTCGGCGGCGCTTCGGCCCGCTACGTAAAGCTTGTCCCGCGCGGCGGAGCCGGACAGGGGAATTGGGGAGCGGAGGACGGCGGACAGACGCTGTACGGACTCAGCGAGTTGACTTTTACTTGCGGCTCCGGCGTGGCCGCCGAGCCCGCGCCGGAATGGACCGGCTTGTTCAGCGGCTACGAGGGCTGGACGGGGGCGGACGGCATTTTCTCGATTCCGCTGGACGGAATGGATCGGCCGGGATCCGCCACGGGCTCGTCGAAGACGCTGTTCCTGTTCGGAGATACGTTCGTCGGCCATGTGAATCCGGTATCCAAGACGCGGGAGACAGGCGCGATCGTGCGCAATTCCGTCGCGCTGCTCGGCGGCGCCAAGCCGGATCCCGGCGCTCTCCGATTCGATTGGGCGCCGAAAACGGCCGATCTCTCGCTGTTCTCGCCGCATACGCCGAATGCGGCGAAGGAGCCGGGAAGCTGGTACTGGCTGCAGGACGGGGTGGCCCGAAGCGGGAAGCTGACTTTGTTCCCGCTGCTCATGGCCGCGGATCCGTCGCAGCCGCCGGGCTTTCAGTTCGCGATCCGCGGCGTGGCGCGAATCGAGGTGCCGATCGGCGCGGACGGTCCGGACTACGCGGCCCAGACGCAAGTCGACGCTCCGCTGTACAAGAAGCTGCCGGACGGCGGCGAGATGGCGTTCGGGGCAGGCATTCTGGACAACACGGCCGAGGCGGGAGCTCCTTTTCCCGACGGTTATCTGTACACGTACGGCTACAAAACCGAGACGACAGGCGTGAAAAGGCTGCTCGTCGCCAGGGTCCAAGGCGACCGGTTCGACGATTTCGCGTCGTGGCGCTTCTGGGATGGCCGGGATTGGTCGGAGCGGATCGAGGATGCGGCGCCGCTGCTGGACGGCGTATCGCCCGAATTAAGCGTGACGCCGATGCAGGACGGCCGCTGGAACGGGAAGTACCTGCTCGTCTGCGAGAAGGACTCCGTCGGCGGCACCGTGGCCTATTCGGTCGGAGATTCGCCGGCCGGTCCGTTCGAACCGCTTGTCCCGTTGTACCATACGCCGGAATCGGATGGGGGAGAGGGCGTTATGACCTATAACGCGAAGGCGCACCCCCATCTGTCCGCGAACGGAGATCTGCTCGTCACGTACAACGTCAATTCGACGAGTCAGACCGCCAACATGGCGGACGCCGATATTTACCGCCCCCGCTGGATCCGCGTTCGCGAGATCGCGCCGTCCGGCGAGGGGAAGTGAAGGGCGGTCCGGGAAAATAGAAGCTGAGGAGCGACTTCGAGGCAAGGGCGGGTCGGCCCGCGACTCAACGGACTTTCGAGGAGGTGCCATAGAGGATGAACGACCCTAAGCTGCAGATGCCGCTTCGGAAGGGAGATCCGCTTCCCGCGCAAAGGCTGCGGGGAGCGGATGGAGGGGATTGGGACTTTTACGATTTCGGAGCTTCGTATCCGCTCGAATCGGTACGATGGGAGTTCGAGCCGACGGAAGATGAGAGCGGCCGTATGCGAATCGAGGGCTCGCTCGACGGCAGGACGTGGCTTCCCTGGACGGCGGAGGTTTCCGGCGCGGGCGCAGTCCGCTCGCCGATCCGCTACGTTCGAATAGCCGGCGCTGCGGAACGGGAGCCGGCGTTCTTGGCCGGGACCGGACTGGCGGCGGAGCCGGCCGACGAGTGGACGCAGCTGTTCCACCGCCGGGAAGGCTGGTCCGGCTCGGACGGCATCTATTCGATTCCGCTGAACGGCGTGGAAGCGCCGGGCCGCGCGGCGTCTTCCCGAACGCTGTTCCTGTTCGGGGATACGTTCGTCGGCTCGGTGGACAGGCAGACGGACGAGCGCGTCGGCTACGCGATGATTAACAATTCAATGGCGCTGCTGGACGGCGACCTTCCGGATCCGGCACGGATTTCCTTCCGATGGGGCGAACGGGACGGGAAGCCGGCCGGCGCCATCCTTCCGGCGACGCCGCTCGCGCGATCGCATGAAGGCACCTACTATTGGCTGCAGGACGGCACTTCCGTCGGCGGCAAATTCCACTGCTTCCCGCTCATCGTCGGGCCGAACCCGGATGGGCCGGAAGGCTTCGAGTTTACGGTGCACGGAGTCGCCATGGTGTCCGCGCCGATGGGCGAGGACGGCCCTGAGCTGGCCCGGCAGGAGCAGGCGGACACGCCGCTCTACTTCCGCTCCGCCAATGGCCATACGACATACTTTGGCGCGGCGATTCTGCCGCTGACGGAAGAGGCGGGGGTGCCGAACCCGGACGGCTACGTCTACATTTACGGCCTTCAGCAGAATGGCGGAACGAAGCTGGTCGTCGCGCGGGTTCCCGCCGGCGAGCTGGAGCGGACCGACCGCTGGACGTTCTGGAACGGCAGCGCATGGACGGGGCGGAAAGAAGAATGCGAGCCGGTCGCGCCGGAGACGTCGACCGAGCTGAGCGTAACTCCGCTGTCGGGCGGTTGGCTGGACGGGAAATTCGCGCTCGTTTTTCAGCAAGGGGGGATTCACGGCAACCGGGTGGCCGCGTCGATCGGCGAAAGCCCCGTCGGTCCGTTCGGGCCGGCCATCCCGCTGTTCTACTGTTCCGAGCCGGAAGCGGGCAACGGCATCTACACCTACAACGCCAAAGCGCACCCGCACTTGTCGCGGCCGGGCGAACTGCTGGCCAGCTACAACGTCAACACGACAAGCTGGGAAGCGCACCGGCTGCACGGCGGCATTTACCGTCCGAGGTTCATCCGGATTCGACAGATCGTTTAGGGGATGGGAGTGCTGCAACAATGAGAAAATACGCGATCGTCTTCGACGTCGGCGGCCTGTTCATCAAAGCCGGCGTGCTGGATGAACGGGGCCGGATCGTTCCGGGCACCTATATGATTTATCCTTCCCGGTCGAAGGAGAGCAAGGAGGAGCTGCTCGGGCATTTCGTCGACCTGGTCAAACAGCAGACGAACCGGATTTTGGCGAAGGCGTTCCGGATCGAGGGGATCGGGTACGCTTTTCCCGGGCCGTTCGATTACGACAGAGGCATCAGCTATATCCGGGACGTGGACAAATTCGAAGCGATCTATGGCGTGAACTTGCACGACGAGCTGACTCACCGGCTCGCGCAAGAGGGGGCGTTCGCCGGCAAGCGCGCCCCCGATTTCCGAATCGTGTTCGAGAACGACGCCAATCTGTTCGCGCTGGGCGAATACGAGGTCGGCAAAGCGTCCCGTTACGCCAAGTCGATCTGTCTGACGATCGGGACAGGGGCCGGCTCGGCGTTCCTGGAGCGGGGCAGGTTGGTCAAGAACCGTTCCGACGTGCCGGAGAACGGCTGGATCTACAACCAGCCGTTCCGGGACTCGGTCGTGGACGACTATATCTCCAAGCGGGGCATCTTCCGGCTGATGCAGCAAGCCGGGCTCGACGCCGACGTGTCGGACGTCAAGAGCGCCGCCGACCTGGCGAAAGCCGGAGACGAGCGGGCCGCCGCCGTTTTCCGCCGGTTCGGCGGCATGATCGGCGAGATGCTGCTGCCGTTTCTCCGGTCGTTCCGGCCGGAAGCGGTAGTCATCGGAGGCCAGATCGTCAAAAGCCAGGAGCTGTTCCTGGACAGCGTCCGGGAGGCGGTGCGGGATTTTCCGGTCGCGCTCGAGGTGTCCGACGAGACGTCGCTCAGCGCGTTCGCGGGGGTCTCCCGGCTGCTTCGGGAACAGAAGAACGCCATACGGAAATGAGGGTGAATCATGTCTAAAATCCGCGAAATTCTCGTTTATCATCACAGCCATTTGGACGTAGGGTACACCCATCCGCAGCCGGTGCTGTGGGAGCTTCAGAAAACGTTCATCGACCAGGCCATCGATCTGTGCGAACGAACGGCGGACGAACCGGCCGAAGAGCGTTTCTATTGGACGTGCGAGGCGACCGCGCCGGTCATTCGCTGGCTGGAGACGGCGGAGGAGCGTCAGATCCGACGCTTCGAGGCGTTCGTGAAAAGCGGGCAAATTTGCCTGACGGCCAACGACATTCACAGCACGCCGCTCGCTTCGGCCGAGGAAATGATGCGTTCGCTGTATCCGGTCCGCCGGCTGCGAGAGCGCTTCGGGGTGCCGATTCGCACCGCCATCAACCACGACGTCAACGGCCAGCCCTGGACGTTCTCGCAGGTGCTGGCGGACGCCGGCATCGAGCTTTACACGACGGGAATCAACATCCACTTCGGCGGCATTCCGCTGAGCCGGCCGAGCGTTTTCAGGTGGGAGACGCCGGATCGGAGGGAGCTGCTGACGTTCCATGGCGAGCATTACTCGCTGTTTACGCAGTTCGGCGAGCTGTGGGAGAACGATCTGGAGAAAATGAAGGCCGGCCTCGATCGCTACATGAACCGTTTGGAGAGCGAAGGCTACCCGCACGATTTTCTCTATCTGTCGGCCACCAATATCCCGATGCTGGACAACACGCCTCCCGATCAGGAGCTGCTGGCCATCATCCGCCGCTGGAACGAAGCCGGGCTCGGTCCGGTCATCCGCATGGCGACGCCGGAGATGCTGCTGGACCGCCTGAAGCGGCTTCCGGGCGAGCAGGTGCCGGTCCATCCGGGGGATTGGACCGACTACTGGAATTTCGGCGCCGCCAGCTCCGCGGACGAGACGCGGCTGAGCCGCCGCTCCAAAGCCGCTCTGCAAAGCGCGGAATTTCTCGCCGCTTTCCGGAAGGCGCCGACAGGCGCGTCGGAGACCGCGCTGTACCGGGAAGCTTGGGATCAGGTCAAGCTGTACGACGAGCATACGTGGGGCGCCAATATCTCCGTGACCGGTCCCGATACGACGTACACGAAGGTGCTGTGGGGCCATAAGGCGCATTTCGCCCACCAGGCGAACAGCGTCTCCGGCTATTTGCTCAACCGCGAGATGGAAAGCTTCGCCGGCAATCCGCCGCAGTCGGGGCCGCCGGAAGGCGTGCTGCTCGTGAATCCGACAGCGTTCGAGCAAACGATTGACGTTCGCTTGCCGGGAGGCTGGTATCACGAAGGCCGGCATACGGCGGGCGCGCGTTTCCACTACCATCGCAACAACGATAGCGCCGACTTCTCGGCTCCGGTCGCGGGTACGGCGGTTCTGCCTCCTTTCAGCTGGCGGAAAATCCCGTTGAAGTCGCTTGGCGGCATCGGCAAGGAGCGGGGAGCGATCTCGCTGTCGGAAGGCCGAATCGAGACTCCGTACTATCTTCTGAGCTACGACCCGGGCACCGGACGGATTACCGGGCTTACGGAGCGATCGTCGAACTGGCCGATGATCGACCCGGGCAGCGATTGGACCTGGTTCCAATATGTCCGCGAGACGCCGGATCCGCTGCGGAACCCGCGCCTGCGAACCACCCTGTTCAACCGCGACGTCGACAAGTGCAACAACAGCATCAGCTGCTGGAACCGCGACTGGGTCGCCGAACGCCGGGGAGCGACGCGGCTGCTGAGCTGCTCGGCGGCCGAGCACGACGACGGGGCGACGCTGACGCTCGTCTGGGAGGCGCCCGGCGTGCGGCGGCTGGAGCAGCGGATCACGCTGTTCCGCGATCGTCCCGAGATCGAACTCCGCGCGGAGCTCGACAAGACGGACGACCGGGAGCCGGAGTCGATTTACTTCGCTTTCCCGCTTCGTCTGGACGCGGGCTGGGATGCCGTATTCGATTCGGCGGAGACGCTCGTCCGGCTGGACGACGACCAATTGCCGGGCGTCAGCCGGGACTGGGTGACGGTCGACCGGGCGGTGTCGGTGTTCGACGGCCGCCGCGGCGTAACGCTGGCTTGCCCGGACGCGCCGCTCGTGCAGATCGGCGGCTTCAACTTCGGCCGCGAGAGCGCCGCCATCCCCCGGGAGGCGAACCCGATGCTGCTGGCCTGGCCGCTCAACAACTACTGGGACACCAACTTCCGCGCCAGCCAGCCCGGTCCGCTCTCGTTCAAGTACGTCATCACCCCGTTCGAGCGGTTCGAGCCGGCGGAGATGGTCCGCCGGGGCGTCGAGGCGTCGCTTCCGGTGCAGCTGTTCCCCGCGATTGGTTGCGCGGAAGAGACGGGCGGCACCCTGCTCGAAGTAACGGGCGAAGGCGTGACGGCGACGTATGTAAAGCCGGCCGAAGACGGAGACGGCATCATCGTCCGGCTCCATCGGGGCCGGAACGGCGCTCCTTCGGCGCCTTTCACGGTGCGGGTACCCGGCGCCTCGGTCCAGCGCGCGTTCCGCGCTAATGCGCTGGAGTCGAATGTCTCCGAGCTGGACGTGTCGGGCGACGTTGCCCGGGGCACGCTGGAAGCAGGCGGCTTGGCGACGGTTCGCATCTGCTTTTCACGTGCTTAAATAAGAACAGCGACGGTCCTGGACTGCCGCTGTTTTTTATTGGTACTCGTGCTGGCCGATTGCGATTCAAAACATCGCAACAGGCACTGGTGAAGGCTGCTTCGCCAACGGATGCGATGCTAAACATCGTATCGCGCGCCCCAAGCCTCGGAATAGATGCATAACGAGGAAGTTTAACGATATGAAACATCGTAACGACCGCGCAACATGGCCGCTTACCGACGCATGCGATACAAAACAACGTATCTCATGCCTCTTGCTTCTTGTGCTGGCTGTAACGTTCCTCTAACGAAACTAAGAGACGCTATTCGAACAAAATCGGGGGTTCCCGGAACGTAACGAATCTCAGAGCGCTTATTTGGTGGAATCTCGCGGCTTTTCGGACGAGAGCGTGTCGATAGGGTCGCTCAGATTCGTTAAAAATTCAAATCTCTTCGCCGAATCTCTAACGAAACGGAGCGACGCTATTCGGGCAAAATCAGGGGCTCCCGGAACGTAACGAATCTCAGAGCGCTTATTTGGTGGAATCTCGCGGCTTTTCGGACGATAACGTACCGATAGGGTCGATCAGTTTCGTTAGAAATTCAAATCTCTTCGCCGAATCTCTAACGAAACGGAGCGACGCTATTCGAGGCAAATCGGGGGGGCGCGGAACGTAACGAATCTCAGAGCGCTTATTTGGTGGAATCTCGCGGCTTTTCGGACGAGAACGTGCCGATAAGGTCGCTCAGATTCGTTAAAAATTCAAATCCGCGAAAATCGGCCCCATAAGAACTCTCAGTTTCGTTAAAAGGCGCGGGATGCGAGGCCGTGAGGATGCGAAGCTGTAAAGTCGCGAGGCCGCGAAGCCGTGAGAATGCGAAGACGCGAAGCCACGAGAAGGCGAAGACGCTAAGCCTTGGGGACGTAAGGCCGTGAGTCAACGGAGCACACGTCTTCGCCGAATCTCTAACGAAACGAAGCGACGCTATTCGGGCAAATTCAGGGGTTCGCAAAACGTAACGAATCTCAGAGCGCTTATTTGGAGGAAACTCGCGGCTTTTCAGACGATAACGTGCCGATAAGGTCGCTCAGATTCGTTAAATATTCAAATCCACGAAAATCGGCCCAATAAGAGCGCTGAGTTTCGTTAGAGCCACGGAACGCGAGATCCTAAGGCGAACCAAACCCAAATCCGAACCAAACCCAAATCCGAACCAAACCCAAATCCAAACCAAACCCGAATCCAAACCAAACCCGAATCCAAACCAAACCCGAATCCAAACCAAACCCAAATCCGAACCCAAACCCGAACCCAAACCCGAACCCAAACCCGAGCCTGAGCCAAAGGGATATCCGCGCTAAGGGAGCCCGGCCCAGACACGCGTCAGAACGTCTCCGAATTCTTCAGCTTCTTCAGGAACTGGCCCGGGGGCTCGCCCATCTCCGACTTGAACACCGTGGTGAAGTAGTGCACGGTGTCGAAGCCGCACTCCTCGGCGATGCGCTTGATCGACCACTCGGTGCCGGTCATGAGGGAGACGGCGTGCCGGATGCGCTCTTTGCGGACGTAGACGGAATAGGATTGTCCAAGTTCTTCTGCGAATAAGCGCGACAAGTGGCGGGAGGAGACGTGCAGGTAGTCCGCCACGGATGAGAGCTTCAGTTCCTGAGCCAGGTTGTCGCGGATATAGAGCTTGGCCCGGTGCACGAGAGTGGAGGCGGACGGATGCAAGGTCGGCGCCTTGACCGCGTCCCGCCGGTCGTCGAAAGCGTTCTCGAACGACGTCAATAGCGAGCAAGCGAGCCCGAGCACTCCGTCGTCCAGGAATCGGCGGCTGGCGGACACCTGCTTGAGCAGGGCGAGCCAGATCCATACGGCGGGCAGATTCCCGGCTTCCGGGAGAACGAAGTTGTGCGACTTCTCCAGGCTCCGGAATCGCCGGATTCCCTCCTCGGAAGACTCTCCCGGGATCAGCTCGAACGCGACGAATACGGTATAAAGTTCTTTTTGGCTAATAATCTGATGCTTCAGGTGCGGGCGCGACATGAACAGCGTGCCGGGGCGAAGAGCCCACCGCTCCCCGCCTTCCTCGTACCACCCTTCGCCATCCGCCACGTAACAAATTTCGAAAAAAGAATGCTTATGGACATGGTTCGTCGGAAGGCTCGTTTCTCCGCCCCAATAGTGGACGTAAAACGATAGCTCCGACCCCGTCAAACTGACCGCGTAATCGTTCAGAACGGCATTGCTGTGGTCCAATTCCTGCTGCGTAAATTCCATCGACGAACACCACCCGCTCGGAATATACCCATCATAAAGGAGAGGGAATGCGATTTCAACGAATCGGCGGATCGTGTCCATTTTTTATAAATCGCCGTCCCGTTCATGCAAAGATTCGCCGAAACCGGGTTCCTATAATGAAAGGAAGAATGAGAGGAGGAATCGGAACATGCCGTTCTATGAAAAAGAGCCGGTGATCCGAATCGAAGGCTGCGATGACCGGGCGTGGGCCGGATATGAGGCGATCTCCGAACAACTGGGCAAGCGGATCGATCCGAACAAGCGGAACGTCATCGTCCTCGAATGCTATCCCGGAGTCCGGATCGAGGAAGTGATCCGGGGGCTGCAGGCGCTCCGCCCGGCGCTGGTCGTGCAGTCCGAGGAAGCCGCGCTGGACCGGGATGCCCTGAATGGGCTGCTCGGCCGGTATTTGACGGACGACCGGGTTTTTGGATATATGGCTCCTTTTGCGATTGACGAGTGGTACGATCCGGCGAAGCTGAAGGAACTGGCCGCCCGCATTCGCGGGGTGGAGCGGGGCGTCGTGCTGGTGGCGGGCTTCGGCGCGTCTTTGCTGCTGGAAGAAGATGACGTGCTGGTTTACGCCGACCTGGCCCGCTGGGAGATTCAGCTCCGCTATAGGAGCAAGGAGCTGGGCAATTGGCGCGCGGGCAACGAGGACGAAGATATTCTCCGCAAGTATAAGCGGGGGTTCTTCGTCGAATGGCGAACGGCCGACCGGTTGAAAAGATCGCTGCTGGAGCGCGCAGACTACTATCTGGATACGAACCGTAGGAACGATCCCCGCATGGTGACGGGGAAAGCGCTGCTCTCCGGCATCCGGCAGACGGCGGCGCGTCCGTTCCGCCTCGTGCCGTATTTCGATCCGGGCGTCTGGGGCGGCCATTGGCTGGAGGAGAAGATCGGGCTGGAGCCGAGAGAGCATCCTTACGCCTGGGGCTTCGACGGAGTGCCCGAGGAGAACAGCCTCTATTTCCTGTACGGAGACGTTCGGGTGGAGCTTCCGGCGATCAACGTCGTGTTTTTCCAGCCGGAAGCACTGCTTGGCGAGCGGGTATATGCGCGGTTCGGCGCGGAATTCCCGATCCGCTTCGACTTCCTGGACACGATCGGCGGCCAAAACTTAAGCCTCCAAGTTCACCCGCTGACCGATTACATCCAGGAAAAGTTCGGCATGAAATACACGCAGGACGAGAGCTACTACATGCTGGACGCCAAGGAAGGCGCGGTCGTCTATCTCGGCCTGAAGGAAGAGGCGGATCCCGAAGCGATGATCGCCGACCTGGAACGGGCGCAGCGCGGGGAGGTTTCGTTCCCGGCCGACCAATACGTGAACGTGTTCCCGGCGCGCAAGCACGACCATTTTCCGATTCCGGCGGGCACGGTTCACTGCTCCGGCACGGACGCCATGGTGCTGGAGATCAGCGCGACGCCGTATATTTTCACCTTCAAGCTGTGGGATTGGGACCGGCTCGGCCTGGACGGCAAGCCGCGTCCGGTGCATCTGGAGCACGGCAAGCGCAACATCCGCTGGGAGCGCCGCACCGGCTGGACGGAGAAGAACCTGGTCGGTCGCGTGGAGAAGGTGGCGGAAGGCGAAGGCTGGACGGAAGAGCGCACCGGGCTGCACGAGTTGGAGTTCATCGAGACGCGGCGCCATTGGTTCGAGGGCCGAGTTCCGCACCATACGAACGGCGGGGTACAGGTGCTGAACCTCGTGGAAGGGGACGAAGCGGTAGTGGAGAGTCCTTCGGGCGCTTTCAAGCCGTTCACGATCCGGTATGCGGAGACGTTCATCGTGCCGGCTTCCGTGGGCGAATACACGATCCGGCCGACGGAGCGGAGCGCGGGCCGGCGGTTGGCGACGATCAAGGCGTATGTCCGTTAGGAGGGGCCGCTCGTGAACGTCACCATCGATTTCGGCGGAACGAACATCAAGATCGGCCTCGTCCGGGACGGCGAGGTGTTCGCGAAGACGAGCATCCCCGCGAATTCCGGAGAAGGCATGCTCGCCAGACTGCCGGAAGCGGAGCAGGCCGTGCGCGGGCTGCTGGGTTCGTCGGGAACGGATCTTGCCCAGTGCAAGGGGATCGGTCTGGCGCTTCCGGGCGTGGTCGATCCGGTCCGGAAGACGCTCGTCTCGATCAAGGAGAAGTATACCGACGCGCTCGGGTTCGACTTTGCCGGCTGGACGGAGAGGGCGTTCGGCCTGCCGCCGGTCGTCGAGAACGACGCGCGCGCCGCGCTGTTCGGGGAAGTCGCTTACGGGGCCGCGAAAGGCGAGCGGGATGCGGTGCTCGTCATTTTCGGGACCGGCATCGGCACGGCGGCCATGATGGACGGTCGAATCGTTCGCGGAAGGCATGATCAGGCGGGCATTCTCGGCGGCCATCTGACGACGGACGTCTACGGCCAGGCGTGCGCCTGCGGCAATGCCGGGTGCCTGGAGGCGCAGGCCAGTCATTGGGCGCTGCCGATCCGGGCGGCCAAGCGGCCGGGCTTCGCCGCCAGCCGGCTGGCGCAGCGTACGGATTGGGGCTACGAGGCAGTTATGCAGGACACGCTGGCGGGCGATGAATTCGCGGACCGGCTGCTCGGCGACCTGATCGTCCACTGGAGCGCGGGCATCGTCAATCTGCTGAACGCGTACGATCCGGAAGTCGTCGTGCTCAGCGGCGGCTTGATGAAATCCGCGGACGCGCTGCTGCCGCGCCTGACCGAGCGCATCCTGGCTTCGGCCTGGTTGTCGTGGGGACACCCGCGCTTCGTCGTGGCGGAAGACCCGGAGACGTCGGTGCTGCTGGGAATGTCCTACCTGGCGGAGCAGAACGGTTGTCACCTTTAGGCGCATATGATACAATAGGAATACTGTTTATGCAGATGCATTCGGATGCAAGGTACCGCTGGGGGGTGGAAGCAATGGAAATCGCTTTGAAAATCGTTTTGATCATTTTCTCGCTCGGCCTGATCGGCGTCGTCCTGCTGCAGCGCGGCAAGAGCGCGGGTCTGTCGGGTGCCATCTCCGGCGGAGCGGAGCACCTGTTCGGCAAGCAGAAAGCGCGCGGTCTGGACCTGTTCCTGCAGAGACTGACGGTAGGGCTGGCGATCGGGTTTTTCGTCATGGCGCTTCTGGTCGCTTATTACGTTAAAGCATAATAGGATGAACCAACCGCAAGCGGGAAGCACGGGCTTCCCGCTTTTTTTGTGCATAACGGGGGCTATTGATTCGGGATGGAAGAAAACGGGGGATGAATTGGGGAGGCCCCCATCGGACGGGGGCCCGGTTGCGGGCCGCGAAAAGCGTATATACTAGAAGCAGGATGAGGTGATGCGGTTTGCCAATGTGTACGGAGCAGGAACTGCTCGGCTATATGCGCGAGAAAGCGTACAAGCCGTTGACGTACCAGGAGCTGGAAAAACATTTCGGCATCGAGGATGCCGCCGAATTCAAAGAATTTCTGAGACTTTTGACGACGCTGGAACAAGACGGGAAGATCATGCGGACCCGCACCGAACGCTACGGCGTGCCGGAGCGGATGAACCTGATCCGCGGCCGGCTGCAGGCGCATGCGAAAGGCTTCGCTTTCCTGCTGCCGGACGAGCCGGATCATCCGGACTTGTACATTCATGCGAACGATTTGAAAAGCGCGATGAACGGCGACATCGTCCTCGGACGGGTAACGTCCAAGAGCGAAGGCGGCACCCGGCTGGAAGGCGAAGTGGTGCGCATCGTCAAGCGCGCCGTCACGCAAATCGTCGGCGTGTTCGAGAACCATGAGAGCTACGGCTTCGTCATTCCGGACGACAAGCGGATCAACAAGGACGTTTTTATCCGGAGCGAAGCTTTCATGGGCGCGGTGACCGGTCAGAAGGTCGTCGCGAACATTATTCATTATCCGGAAGGACGCTCGGCGGCGGAGGGCGAGATTGTCGAGATTCTCGGGCACAAGGACGATCCGGGGGTCGACATTCTGAGCATTATCCGCAAGCACGGGCTGCCCGAGCAGTTCCCGGAAGAAGCGATGCGCGAGGCGGAGGCGGCTCCGGACTCCATCACGGAGGAGGAGATCGTCGCCCAAGGCCGGCGCGACCTGCGCGGCAAGACGATCGTTACGATCGACGGCGAAGATGCGAAGGATCTGGACGACGCGGTGAACGTGGAGCGGCTGCCGAACGGCAATCTGCTGCTCGGCGTTCATATTGCGGACGTCGGCTACTACGTGCGCGAAAAATCCCGTTTGGACGAGGAAGCCTACAGCCGCGGGACGAGCGTCTATCTCGTCGACCGCGTTATTCCGATGCTGCCGCACCGGCTGTCCAACGGCATTTGCTCGCTCAATCCGAAGGTCGACCGGCTGACGCTGTCGTGCGACATGGAGTTCGATCCGGATACGATGAGGCTCGTCCGCCACGACATCTATACGAGCGTGATTCGGACGACCGAGCGCATGACCTACACGAACGTCCGCAAAATTCTCGTGGACGAAGATCCGGAGCTGCTGGAGCGGTACGCGCCGCTCATCGAGACGTTCCGGACGATGCGGGATCTGGCGATGGCGCTGCGCAGCCGGCGGATGCGCCGGGGAGCGATCGACTTCGACTTCCAGGAATCGAAAGTAATCGTGGACCCCGAAGGGAAACCGGTCGATATCGTCAAAAGAGAGCGTTCGATCGCCGAGCAGATCATCGAGGAATTCATGCTGGCGGCGAACGAGACGGTGGCGGAGCATTTTCACTGGCTGAAGGTGCCGTTCCTTTATCGGATTCACGAAGAGCCGAGCAGCGAGAAGCTGCTGACGTTCATTCAGTTCGCGGCCAACTTCGGTTACGCGGTAAAAGGCAAAGGCAATTCGGTGCATCCGCAGGCGCTGCAGACTTTATTGGAAGAGATTCGCGGCACGAAGGAAGAGACGGTGCTCAGCACGATGATGCTGCGCTCGATGAAGCAGGCGAAGTACGACGCGCAGAGCCTCGGCCACTTCGGATTGGCGGCGGAATTCTACACGCACTTCACGTCGCCGATCCGCCGCTATCCGGACCTGGTCATCCATCGCATCATCCGCGAGGTGCTCGAGAACGGCGGCACGCTGCCGGAGGCGCGGATGGAAGCGCTCGGCGTCCGCATGCCGGACATCGCGCAGCAGTCGTCGGAGCGGGAACGGGTCGCCGTCGACGCGGAGCGGGACACGGAGAAGCTGAAGAAGGCCGAGTTCATGCTCGACAAGATCGGCGAGGAGTTCGACGGCATCATCAGCGGCGTCACAGGCTTCGGCATGTTCGTGGAATTGGACAACACGGTGGAGGGCTTGATCCGGCTCAGCGACATGTCGGACGACTACTACCACTTCCACGAGCTGCATATGGCGCTCATCGGCGAACGCACGTCCAAGGTGTACCGGATCGGCGACGAGGTTCGCATCCGCGTGGCGCGGGTCAACATGGACGAGTACGCGATCGACTTCGAGATGGTCGACATGCGCCCGCGCCAGGCGGGCAGGGTGAACTTCATCGACGCTCGCGGAGCGGGCGCGTTCGGCGGCGCCGGACGGCGGAAAAAGCAGCGCGGCGGCACGGCGGCGGTGTTCGCCGGTCCGGGCGAGAGGGACGGAGCCGGACGAGGCGGCAATCGGCGCGGCGGCGATGAGGGCTCGCGGCGCGGCAAGAAGGGCCGCGGCGAGCGCGTTTTCGTACCGGCCGGCGCGGACGGCGCGGCCGGGCGGGAAGGCGCCCCGGCGGCGAAGCCGGGGCGCAAGGGCTCCGGCGCCCCGAGCGGCGGCAAGCGCGGGGCGCGAGGCGGCGGCGCGAGCGCGGGCGCGGGGCGCGGCCGCGGGGACCGCGGCCGGATGGAGCCGCCGCCGGTGTTCGGCGGGGGCGAGATTATCGGGGAAGGCCGGATGCGGCCGACCAAGGCGCCGATGTCGCGAGACGGCGGCGGTGGCGTAGGCGTAAGCGGGCCGAATCGGGATTCGGCCGACTACGTTCCGCCCCCGGCGAAGCGGGGCAAGGGCGTGTCCCTGGATATGTGGGGACTGCCGGTGTCGTCTTCGCCTCGCCGGAATTACGGCGAGGACGACGAAGGCGGCCGCGGGCGCGGCGGAGCGCCGGGCGGCCGGAAGAAGCATGCCGGCGGAAGCAAGAAGAAAGCGGCCGGCCAGTCCGTGGTCGCCGAGCCCGGCAGCGCGAAGCCGCCGCGGCGCAGGAAACCCAAAAAGTAACGAAAGAAGGGGTCGCCCGCTCATCCGGGATGGCTCCTTTTTACATGTCGGATTTTGTTTTACTTTTGCAGGCGTATCCGATAGGATATTAAATGGTGTGTGGAAGGGAGCGGAGAAGGGAATGATTCAGGTGAAGCCACAATTGTACCACGTGCTGGGCGCGAAGCAGTTCGGCCGTTCGGAGCTGGACGAGCTGTTCGATGCGGCCAGGGAGATGGAAGACGTCGTTCGGGCGGGAGGCAACCGGAGCCACCAGGGACGGATTATGACGACGCTGTTTTTCGAAGCGAGCACGCGGACGCGGCTGTCATTCGAGTCGGCGATGACGCGGCTGGGAGGCAACGTCATCGGAACGGAAAACGCGGCGCAATTCTCGTCCGCGATCAAAGGCGAGACGCTGGAGGATACGATCCGGATCGTCGGCGGGTACAGCGACATTATCGTCATGCGGCATACCGACATCGGAGCGGCGAAGCGGGCGGCGGCGGTCGCAGCGGTTCCGGTCATCAACGCTGGCGACGGCGCGGGCGAGCATCCGACCCAGGCGCTGCTGGATGCGTATACGATCCAGAAAGAAATCGGCCGCATCGACGGCGTGAAAATCGCCATGGTCGGCGATCTTGCTTATGGACGGACGGTCCACTCGCTCAGCTATATTTTGGCCAACTATCAAGACGTCATGATCTACTACATCTCTCCGGAGAACGTCCGCATTCCCGCCTCCGTCAAGCAGTACATGGATGAGAAGGGGATTCGCTACGAGGAGACGACCGACCTCCATGCGGTGGCCGGCTCGATCGACGTGCTGTATCAGACCCGGATCCAGAAGGAACGCTTCCCCTCGGTTGAGGAGTACGAGAAAGCGTCGGGCCAATACATTGTCGACGAAGAGCTGCTGACCCATATGCGCAAAGAATCAATCGTGCTCCATCCGCTGCCCCGGGCCGGCGAAATCGCCGAAGCGGTCGACGATGACCCTCGGGCCGCTTATTTCCGCCAGGCGCAGAACGGATTGTACATTCGCATGGCTTTGGTCGACAAAAGCCTTCGCGGCGTCGGACTTTAAACGATAGATCAAGTTGTTCCCTTGCCACGGCGCGTGGTATAATGATACACCGCCCTTGATAAGGAGATTCCCGCCGAAGGAGATGAGGAGATCATGGGCAAGAAAGATCAGTTCGACAAGCCGCTCGCCCAGAACAAGAAAGCTTCCCACGATTACTTCATCGAGGAAACCTTCGAAGCGGGCATGGTGCTCAAGGGAACGGAGATCAAGTCGCTGCGCGGCGGCCGGGCCAACCTGAGCGATGCGTTCGCGACGATCCGGAACGGCGAGATGTTCTTGCACAATATGCATATCAGTCCCTTCGAGCAGGGCAATCGGCACAATCCGACCGATCCGACGCGTGCGCGCAAACTGCTTATGCACAAAGTGCAGATCAATAAGCTGTACGGCCTGTCCCGTCAGGAAGGCTACACCATCGTTCCGCTGAAGGTGTACGTGCGCAACGGTTTTGCCAAATGCCTGATCGGCTTGGGCAAGGGCAAGAAGAATTACGACAAACGCGAATCCGCCGCCAAAAAGGATGCGCAGCGGGACATCCAGCGCGCCCTTCGCGAAAAGCAGAAAGTCAGCCATTAATTGTGGCAGCACTTCTGTGGTCCGGCAAGCAGCAATCGCCAACGCTGGCAGCAAGAAGATGCGGTTTTTCGGTGGGATCCGTGGTATACTAGATAAGCACCAATGCAAGAACTGCCGTCATGCAAGCCGATCGAATCGATCGATTGTGTCGACGACAACCGTCCGTTCCATCCGGCTAAGCGCCGTGATGGCGGCCTTCTATCTGGGGGCGTTTATGGATTCGACGGGGATAGTTCGAGCATGGGTAGCGGGTAGTGGGGCTGCGTCCGCTTCATCAACGCGGAAAGCCAATTAACTGGCAACCAAAAACAACAACTCGCTCTCGCAGCTTAATAACCTGTGATGCGGCTCCTACCTTCCATCGCCCATGTGGCGGGATAGGGGCTCAACTTTAGTGGGATACGCCGATTAGTCTCCGCCTGGGGCTGACGGAAGAAGACAATCAGGCTGACCCGAAGGGGACCCGGTTACGGGGGGCCTCTAGGGTGACATCAAATCCGTGACTACACCCGTAGAAGCCTATGTGGCGTTGTCTTCGGACAGGGGTTCGACTCCCCTCGCCTCCACCAACATGAAAGCCAGCCGCACGAGGCTGGCTTTTTTGCGTAGAGCGAGGGGCATCGCCCCGAATCCGAAGGAGGACAGGGGTTCGACCGCGCGCAGGTCTGCGAATGCAGACCGAGCACGGCATCTGATTCTACCGAAGCGCTCTGCTTCGTCGAATGGACTTCGTCAGCAAGTTCAATCAGGAATCATATACTCCCCTCGCCTCCACCATAAAAACTCTGACCGCATGAGGTCAGAGTTTTTTTGTGGGTGAGAGGAGGGGTACAGCCGCATCCGAAGAAGACAAGGTACGACCAATGCTCAGGAAACAATTAATTTCACTTCGTTGAAAAGAACTTTAATGGACTTTAATCTTCGTGAAAGGCTTTGTATCTGCGTTTTGAAGATGTCAGGATTCTCTTAGTTGAAATACGACAAAGAGAAAAAGTCAACAGATCTTAAGATACATTTATTCTAATAACCAGAAGGAAAATGGTCGAAAATAATCGAAATAAATTATGATGATAGTATGGAGCAAAGACGTTAAAATAAGGAGCATATAATGCATATTTACATGGATGACTCGGGTAATATTGAAGGTCAAGGAAAAGTATATGTTTGGGCGGGCATATCCTTATATAATCAGGATAAAAGCCTAACTAATGCACTTGATCCAATATTTAGCGGTTTTAATAATTCTCCAGGCTACAGAGAGAAAAAAGGGATGGATGCTACGTTTAAGGAGATGGAGGCTGTATTTCGGTGCCTCACGGGATTTTCCACCCTTAGAATTTCATATCTTGTTGTTGATAAAAGTTTGGTTACCAGTAATCAAAAAACATTTGTGAAGGGAGCAGTCTCTAAAGACAAAGAGCAAAGTGAAAATTATTTTCTAAGTAAAGTAGTTAAACGGCTTTCTTTTCCATATGATTCTAATGATAAGCATGTAAATTTGATCATTGATGGTTCACCTAGTCGAGTAGATTCCGTGAATCGCCTACACGAATACCTTTCTGTACGAATTAATTATCCAGATTGGAACACCAGTTACAGTTGGAATAATTTCAAAGTCGTATACGATCCAGGAGTAAACAATCGGCTATTGCAAGCCGTTGACTTTGTTGCAAATCTAATACTTGAGTATTATAAACTTATGGAGTTCGCCTCCAAAAAGAATCCGATTGAAGTTAGAAAATACTGTGCACTTTATTCAATCTTAAAGCCCAAAATAACACATCGACTATATCGTATGAAGGGGATAAGTGTTCTATGACTTATTGAATAGAACGTTCTTCTGGAGTATAATAAATAACGCAAGTGCATATTATATTAATGCAGACATGTCGGAGAGAAGTGGAGCACGAAGTGCTACTTGCCTCGGCCTTCCTCTGAATGGCTGCGACGTGTGTCAGTTTATTTTATGCAACACCAGCACTGAGTAGGACAAACATGTTGAGATTAAGTGGAGCACAAAGTGCTACTTGCCGCGAGGCCTTATCTCAAGTGTAGTTCTGCTCAGTGTTCGCTATTTTTTGATGTCCTAAAAGCCCCACAAGATGACATCAAATCCGTGACTACACCCGTAGAAGCCTATGTGGCGTTGTCTTCGGACAGGGGTTCGACTCCCCTCGCCTCCACCATGTAAAACCCCGACCGCATGAGGTCGGGGTTTTTGCATGGTTGCGAGTGGGGGGTTAATGCAATTAATCATTTATTTAGTTTACGGCGCAAAGTCCAACCGGCTTAAATCGAATTCGAATTGATTAACAGAAAACAAGTAGTAAAATAAATTTGTACGAATGATGGGATAAAGAGCCATTTTGAGGAGTAAGAGATGATGAACCAAGGCCTATATGAACAAGTCATCAACCAACTGACAGCTAACCGACTGTCTGATCTTGACCTTTCCGCCTACGAGATCGGCAAAGAAAAGTTAGACGTCGAGGAAGCGCGGCAGTTGCTCTCCAATTACATCACACTCGTGACGCGTAGGGCCTTGAAGATGGTGCGTGAGCAAACGGCTGCGGACAGTGAGGAGGAGCTCATCCTTGCTCAGGTTCAGACCTGCAACGAGATGATCGCGACGTTGAAGAGCAGCCTTGGGCCTGAGGAATGCGATCAGCTTAAGCTGGACGAGCAAGGGGAAGTCCTTACTTACATATACAGCAAGATCAATCATATCCGATCCTTCAAAAACGAGAAGATCATTCGTCCGGCGACGCCTCTGTCGCAGAGCTCCTTATTCACGGGCGCGCATTCCGAGCCGAACATGCTGCACGAGTTGAAGCACGAGATCGTGACCTCCGACCGGATCGACTTTCTCGTGTCGTTCATCAAGTGGAGCGGATTGCGCATTCTGATGGAGCAACTTGAGAGCTTTACCTCGAATGGCGGTCAGCTCCGAGTCATCACGACAACCTACATGGAGGCAACCGACTACAAAGCGATCGTGGAACTGAGCAAGCTCCCGAACACGGAGATCAAGATCTCTTACGACACGGATCGGACGCGTTTGCACGCCAAGGCGTATGTATTTAAGCGGGACACTGGGTTCACGACGGCATATGTTGGCTCTTCCAATCTTTCTAATCCGGCGCTCACAAGCGGCCTCGAGTGGAACGTAAAGGTTACGGAGAAAGACTCGTACGATGTCTTGAAAAAGATCGAAGCGACCTTCGAGAGCTACTGGAACGATAGGGAATTTAAGACGTTCGTTCCGGATGACAAAGCGCATGAACAACTCCTTTTCCAAGCCCTCTCCAAGAGCAAAACTGCCGAGTCGAATCCGTCGGTTTATTTTCCATTCGAGATTACTCCCTATGATTATCAGAAGGAGATTCTCGAGAAGCTGGAAGCGCAGAGAACGTTATACGATCGGCATTATAACCTTGTCGTAGCGGCGACCGGAGTGGGGAAAACGGTCGTTTCGGCTTTCGATTACAAGCGTTTTGCGGAAAAGCGGACTGAGGCCCGCTTGTTATTCGTCGCACACAGGGAAGAGATTTTGAAGCAGAGTAGGGATACGTTCCGTTATATCGTGAAGAACCTAAACTTCGGGGAGCTGCATGTTGGCAGCAACCAGGCGCAAACGTTGGAGCATTTGTTCATCAGCATCCAGAGCTTTAATTCGATGAGGTTGACGGAGCATACAACGCCAGACTTCTACGATTATATCGTCGTGGATGAATTTCACCATGCGGCGGCGCCTTCTTATCAGAAGCTGCTGTCTTACTATAAGCCGCACATTTTGCTCGGATTGACCGCGACACCGGAAAGAATGGACGGCAAGGATATTCTCGCTTATTTCGACAATACGATTGCTGCTGAGATCCGACTGACTGATGCGATCGATCGGAAACTTCTCAGTCCGTTCCAGTATTTCGGCGTAACGGACCAGGTGGATCTGACTCAAGTGAAGTGGTCGAGGCGCGGGTACGATCTGGCCGAATTGGAGAGCCTCTATACGAATAACAAGATTCGGGCGGTCCAGATTCTAAACAGCATGAGAAAATACGTTACGGACATGGATCAGGTCAAAGGGCTTGGCTTCTGCGCAGGCGTGGACCATGCCAAGTATATGGCGAAGGTTTTTGAAGAGGCAGGCATTTCGGCAATTGCGCTTCATGGCGGATCCGGCGACGAGGAAAGGCAGCAGGCCAAGGCTCGTCTTACGAATGGCGAGATCAAGATGATCTTCGTGGTCGATCTGTACAACGAAGGGGTCGACATTCCGGCCGTTAACACGATTCTGTTCCTTCGTCCGACGGAGAGCTTGACCGTTTTCCTACAGCAGTTGGGACGCGGTCTTCGTCTTGCCGAAGGCAAAGAATGCCTAACGGTGCTGGACTTTATCGGGCAGGCGCACCAGGAGTACAATTTTCAAGATAAGTTCCGGGCTCTGATCGGGCATACGAAGCACTCGGTTCAGCATTACGTCGAGCAAGGCTTCTCGAGCTTGCCGCGGGGGAGCTTCATTCAACTGGAGAAGCAAGCGAAGGCTTATATTCTCGGGAGTTTGAAGCAAGCTGTCATAAGCCGCAGAAGCTTAATTAACAAAATGAAATACTTTGAAGAGGATTCGAGGCTGCAGCTGTCGCTTGAGAACTTCATCGGTTATCATGGGTTGAGCTTGTACGAATTGTATGGCGGCCGGACGGGGAACCGGACGTTTACCGGCTTGCAGGAGGAAGCGGGAGTCGCGGAAGCAAGGGCGGGGTATACTTGGGAGAATGCCAATATCGTGGCGAAAAGAGTTCCTGCGCTGCTGAACATCAATTCGCGGAGATGGATCAAGTTCCTGCTCACTTACCTTCAGGAAGGCACGCTCCCCGGCTCGGAAGAAGAACGGCTCATGATGAACATGCTTTATTACACCTTTTACCGAACCGAGCCATCCCGGAATGGATATGCCAGTGCGCACGAAGCCATTCAAGCCGCTCTTGCTTACCCGGCTTTCCGCGAAGAAGTCGTTCAGATTCTGAAGATCGAGCTGGCCCACCTGGATTTCGTGGACAAGCCGAATGATTTTCCATACGCATGCCCGCTCGATGTCCATTGCACCTATTCCATGGACCAGATTCTCGCGGCATTCGGGTATTGGAACGAGGAGAAGGCGCCGAGCTTCCGCGAGGGCGTAAAGTATTTCGAGGATAAACAGACGGATATCTTCTTTATCACGTTAAACAAGTCCGACAAAGACTTCTCGCCATCGACTCTCTATGAAGATTATGCGATAAACGAGAGGTTATTTCACTGGCAGACTCAGAGCCGAACGTCCGAGGAGTCGAGGACGGCCCGGCGCTACATTCATCATCGGCAGATGGGGACGCGGATCGCTTTGTTCGTGCGGGAGTACAAGGAGGAGCACAACTTTACGTCTCCATTTGTATTCCTGGGGGAGGCGGAGTATGTGAAGCATGAGGGGAGCAAGCCGATAAGCTTCGTGTGGAGGCTCGCGCACGATATCCCTCCGGGGATGATTCAGGCGGCGAATAAGGTTATTGTATAGAGAAAGAATAAAAGGAGACGAACTCGAGTGCAAACGTTTATCGTACTTGGAAGCATTCTGATGGCTGTCGCGGTTGCGATGGGCGCATTCGGAGCGCATGCGTTAAAGAGCAAGCTTGAACCGGACAAATTGAAAGTATACGAGACAGGCGTACAGTATCATATCATCCACGCTCTTGGCTTGATTGCGGTGGGGTTGCTGGTCAGCCATTATCCGGAAGTCGGCATGATCAAGGTCGCGGGCTGGTTCATGGCGGCGGGGATTGTTCTATTTTCGGGAAGCCTCTATGGGTTGAGCATGAAGAGAATTCGGCTGCTTGGCCCGATTACTCCGCTCGGCGGTTTATCTTTCATAATCGGCTGGGTGCTTGTCGCCGTAGGCGTGATGTAGTTCCACAAACCCAAAACGGAGTGAGCGAAATGCCTAAAGCTGCAACCCTTGCAGATATCAAGAACGAACTGAAAAGCATCATCCGCTCCAACTCGGACAGAGGATTTCTGCCTTATGGAGGGTATAACAACGTCTGTCATGCCATGCTCCGGATGCTGGACGACAGCAAGGCATCGGAAGACCGGAATGAGGCGTTTAACATTCGTCTTTACCTTCTGATCGAGATGGTTAAGCTTTTCTCCCATGCAGACGCCTCGTCAGGCTTGCACAGTCAAGTGATCGACGACTGCTTAGGCGGGATCGACGAATTTTGTAAAGCCGTTTCGGCCGAAGAGAGCAAGAAGGCTCTCCAGTCGATCCTCAAGGCGGCCAAGAACAAAGCGTTTGGAGAGTGGGAGGAATACGGCTATCGATTGCTGCGAAGCACCGTTCATCTCGTTCAGGATTCGAAGCAGGCCGAAGCCGTTTACGAGCTTTTCCGGATTCTTGGGCCTATGTACGGGGGAAAGGAATATCCGGACCGCTATCTCATTACCCAAGGGATCATCGAGCGATTGGAGGGCGCGGCCGCGGCGGAAAAGTACCGGATGGAGCATCTTCATGTTCCGGAGATTCGCAAACTCGTGGTTGAAGAGGCGATAGAAGCCGGGCAGTATGAGCTGGCCGAAAAGCTGAGTCGCGAGGCATTAGCGCAGGTTATTCGACATTGGGAACCTTCGGCGTGGGCTTATGATCTTGAACGGATCTACGCCCTTACAGGTGAAAAGGACAAGCAAATCGAGATCGTTCAACTTATTTTGACGAAGGGCGATCGTTCTTACTATTCGAAGTTAAAGGCTCTATTCCAAGCCGAGGGAACGTGGGAGCAGCAAAGAGAGCCCATTCTGCAAAAACTGTCCGAAGCCTACATGTCCCATAGCTTTGCTGCCCTTCTGTCGGAGGAGAATGAGACGGGGCGTTTGCTTAATGTCGTTGAGAAAAGTCCGATCCTCATTGAGCATTACGGCATGCAGCTGGCGCGCGAGTATCCTGCGGAGACGTACCGAATTTTCGAAGCGTATATCCTGAACGAAGCGGCGGAAGCAACCGATAGAAGAAAGTATAAAGGAGTTTGCAAGCTGATTAGAGCTTATGATCAAGCGGGTGCCAAAGCAGAGGCAAGAGGAATGATTCAGCGCTTGATCGAGAAGTATCCTCGCCGCGTTGCGATGGTGGACGAGCTGCAAACATTGGATAAGAAGTTGATGAGGCAGCTTCCAGTATCAGACTAATTAACGTGGCGGTATCAGGAACAGCTAAATATCGATTTATTGTTATCGGTGATAAGCGAGTATGGGTACCGAAAATGCCGAAGCCGACGACTAAGAATTGAACATTATCTTGAGGTGCTCCCTGGCTGGGCGATGAAGGCAAGAGTCTATTGCACGTATTGAAAATGGGGGCTCTATTCCACGGCTAGATACAATGTTCCGACTCGCGCTTGGACTTGGAATGAAAATAACCGTGAATGGCATGGAAGAGGCGGCCTCCACTAGTGTAGGTTGGTTACACGGGAGGCCTCTAGGTGACATCAAATCCGCGACTACACTCGTAGAAGCCTAAGGAATCATATACTCCCCTCGCCGCCACCATGTAAAACCCCGACCGCATGAGGTCGGGGTTTTGCTTTTTGGATATTTTATTGCGGCCATAGTATAATTTTCAATTAGTCATCTGTGATGAAACTGGGGTATATAAATGAAACCTATTCGAAAGTCTTTGACAACAAATATATTTGAAATAAGTGTTGGCTTATGCCTTGTTTTGCCTCCCATCGGGATTTTCGTGTTAACCGTCTTGAGCCTTTCTACGATATATCAAACGATAAAATCGAAGAAACCGTTTAAGCGCTCCTTGTTCTCCATCTTCTTGCTTTGTCTTTTTATAGCGACCGTTGGCTCCGTATTTCAAATGCGTAATGGTATGCTCGCGGTCGGGAGCTTGATGATTCTTGTCTATTGGGGAATTTATCAAAAAATTTTTACGAGCCGAGGGACAGTAAAGTTTGAACGTTACCGGTGGATTCTCATTTTTGGGGGTCTTTATAATTGCTTGCTGGATCCGGTCAATAAATGGGCAATGCACCACCCCATCATTGGATTTTTGACAGGAACCGGATTGATCGGGGATTCGCCGGGCTCGAATTACAAACGTTTAATCGGAAGCGACTATAATCCTAATTTCACGATGTTTTTAATTTTATTGGCGTTGGCATTTGTTCTTGCCGAACTGCTGATTCGCATCCAAAAGAGACAATATCAATTCGTTGGTTTGTTGCTTCTCTTGCCGCCTGTTTTAAGCCTGGGCGTGCTGGAGACAGGCTCCCGAGCCGGTTATATCACGATGGTATGCATTTATGCTCTGTTCTTTATACGGCTAAGTAAAATTTTATTGGTAACAGGTTCTCTTGTTCTTCTTTGTTTGATTAAACCGTTGTATCATTTAATGCCAAGAAATACGTCGATTGATTCTTCCTATTTAGGAAGAGAAGAGATCTGGAGGAACGCTATTCAAATTTGGAGCCGACATCCAATGTTCGGAACCACTCAACTTGGATTCTCACAAGAATATAATCGTTTGTTTCATCTAGAGGTACCGCACGCTCACGATATCTTTATCGGATTTTTCGCTGAATATGGTCTTTTGGGCGGAGTATCCTTTTTATTCCTGGTTGCGATAACCGTTTATAAATGTGCAAATTTGTTTTTTCTCAAACGGAGAAATAAAGGGCTGTTAAACTACTTTTTGTTTAGTTTGCCAATAATCGTTTTCACAGGAATTTTGGATGAACCAACTTTCTCTCCGCAGATTGCGTTAGTAGCCATAATGTTGATAAGTTTTTGGGAGAAATATTCGAGCAGAATCCGTTATGCGTATGTGACCATACCAAGCGTAAACGCGGGCCATGCCCAAATCGCATTCCATTTTAAACGTTGGATTCTTGCGGCAGCTATGGTAGTCTTCCTGATTCTAATCGGAGTCACTTCGGCGGAGGCAGCTAAAGAAGCCGCAAAGAATCCGGTTTGGAACATGTCCGAAATGGATGTTGAGAAGAACGGGAATCTGCCGCTTGCGATGGAAATGATAAAAGCCATCGGAAACGATCCTGTTACGCCAGAAGCAGTAAGGGCGGGATCGGTCTTCAAAGCTCCGCGGAATTATTACGGCAAGCCCGTCACGTATTCGGTTTTTGTCAGCATCGTCCGGGATTACCCGCCGGATAGCGACAAGGGGAAGGCCGGTCTTCTCTCAGAAATCGTTGGAAAGACCGATGACGGAACTACCGTCGATATCTTCGGAATGGTCGGCACCGGCGACATTCAGGCAGGGGATACCATTCATGTAGTCGCGTATACGGTCGGTCGTGATACGGTAGACAATAAGTCGGGGGGTACAACGGAGCAACTCGCACTGGTAACGAATAAGTTCTAGAGTTTCCGCCAACATGCTACGACCCATAAGTTGGCGGTAACCGGGAGAAGGTGGAGGCTTCGTGCAAACGAGGTTAAACGCATGAGCACTGTTCTTGATTCCGCTCGACTGTACATCCGATCAGATCCCTAATGACGTTTTGAGCGATTTGCCATTTTATTTGCGGAGGGGGATTTTCAAAAACGATTCGGATTTGCTAACATTAAACACAAACCGACCGAGCAAAGGAACTAGTGACCCATGACCGCTGTATCATTGGAATCGAGGGCTTACCAAGAGATTCGCCGCCGGATTATCTCTGCGGAATATTTGCCGGGGATGCTGCTGTCGGAGAACGATCTCGCCGAGCAATTGCAGATGAGCCGGACTCCGATTCGCGCCGCGATCTCTCTGCTCGTCACCGAAGGCTATGTCGAATCGTTCCGGGGCCGAGGCGTGCTGGTGAAGGATATCAGCTTCCGCGAGTACGCGGAGATGCTCGAGGTACTTGTCTCCATGCAGGTCTACGTGCTCAACACGGCGGAACGAAGAGGGATCGCGCCGAATCTGCCGGCGCTGCTCGAGCAGTTGGAACGGCAGTCGCGAGCTCGCGACGAAGGGAACGTTCCCGTTTATTACGAGAGCTTCCTGCTGTTCATCGAGACGATCCTTCGCACGCTTCACAATCAACACATGTTGAACGTGCTGGAGCAGCTGCGCGGCAAGATCCTGTTTAAAATGATTTCCTTTCGAAAATTGTATCCGCAGCACACGCCCCATCATTCGCTGGAAGCGAACCGCATGGCTTATGATGCGCTCGTTCGCGGCGACATGGAGGCCGCGAAGGCGGCGGTGCTTAAGATCTTTACCGACACCTACGAGTCTTTGATTACGGGCGGACTTATTTAACCGAACCCAAGCAGTGGAAGGATCCCTTTTCAAGAAGCGTTCACCTCCTCCGGTGAACGTTTTTATTTTTTACAAAACGACCAAGCCGTCTTAATATTCAACTTACATACAACTTGCATACTGATTTTTGTGGAAGATAGATTCGAAGGGAGAGAGCCTGGATGGCCATCATCACCAATCGCGTAAAAACGGAAATGTTTATCGACGAGGAGCGTTATCGCACCGACCGTCGGCCTTGGTTCGGACGCTTGCCCGAGCAGCTGACGGGAGACTATTCCTTCGCCGTGATGGGCGACCGCTGCGGCATGGCGACGGCAGGCGTATTCGAGCGCGGGCTGGAGCTCGTGCGGGATCTGAAGCCGGAATTCGTCCTGTTCGTCGGAGACCTGGTCGAAGGATACTGGAGGGATGCCAAGGACGCTCGCGAAGAGTGGGAATATATCGACGCCCGGATCGAAGCGACGGGCCTTCCTTTTTTCCAGACGGTCGGCAATCACGATTACGGCACGCAGACGATGGTCGACGTCTGGCAGGAGCGCAAAGGGATGGAGTACTACGCTTTCCGCACCGGAGATGCGCTGTTCCTGGTGCTCAACACCGAGGATCCATACGAGGCGCTGTCGGACGGCTTCATCGATCTCGTCAAGGAAGCGACGGCTAACGTGCAGCGGGAGCCCGAGCGCGCGAACGAGCACCTTAAAGCGTTCTACGACAAGATCGTCGCCGGACTGCCGCCGGAGCAGCTGCAGGGAATGGGGAAAGTGAACCTCGGCATCTCGGAGCGCCAGCTGGCCTTCTTCGAGAAAGTGATCCGGGACAACGCGGATGCGGCTCATACGTTCATCAGCATGCACAAGCCGGGCTGGAAGGCGGAATCGCCCGAGTTCGCGAGACTGCTGCAGCTTCTCGACGGTCGTCCGCACACGATCTTCGCCGGGCATTTCCACTCCATGGAATACAAGCAGGAGAACGATCGCCGGTTGATCCAATTGGGCCGAACCGGAGCCGCCTCGCACGGTAACGGCAAAGGCGACGAGAACTTGATTCTGTGGGTGACGGTCCGCGGCGGCGTCCCGAACTTCCGCGTCATTCACCTGGACGGCACGGCCGACGTCAGCGCTTATCCGCCGCAAGAACACGCTCATCATTGAGGAGGACGAACGGATGGAACCGATCTTTTTCGTACAGTTGTCGGATATTCATGTGAATGCCCCGGAAAAGAACAACCCGATGTTCGGCGTCGACATGTCGGCCAAACTGCGCGCAGCCTTCGCCGAAATCCGCAGCATGCGCACCAAACCGGCGTTCGTTCTCATCAGCGGCGACCTGACGCAGGACGGAGACGCGGACGATTACCGCCATCTTCGCCGGTTGATCGACGAAGAAGCCGAACGGACCGGCGTTCCCGTGCATGTCGGCCTGGGCAATCACGATTCCCGCCCGGCTTTCCGCGAAGGCTACCTCGGGGAAGAGCCTTCGGAAGAGTCGTACTACTACAGCTTCTTGGAAAAGAGCCTGCGCGTCGTGATGCTCAATTCGCAAATCGAAGGAAGCCATGACGGTGAGATCGACGCCAAGCAACTGGCTTGGCTGCGGGACACGCTCTCCGAGCCGGCGCCGGAAGGAACGATCGTCGTGCTGCACCATCCGGTGACGGCGACGCCGAATGCGATGATGGACGGCCATCTGCTCCGGAATCCGGCCGATCTGAAGGATGCGGTTCACGGGCAAGGCGTGATCGGCATGCTGTCCGGCCATATTCACTTCCACAACATCGGGAGCCTGGTCGGAATTCCTTGCGCGGCGGCGACGGGCGTCGCTTTCGGCCTGGATTCGACGTCCCCGAACACGATGCGCTTCCTCGACAATAGCGGCTACAATCTCGTGACGGTGAGCGGCGGGCACATGGCGGTTCAGCCCCGCATGCTGCCGGGCGAGCAGCGCTTGCTGTACGAATGGGATCCGGCCAAGCAGCCGGCCCATGCTTAAATAACCTAGAGCGAAAAGGGAGAGGGATCCTACATGTCATTGGCGACAAAGAGGGGACTGGCGGCAGGGGTGCTCACGCTGGCGATGCTGACGACGGTTGCGTGCGGCAAGACGGAGAACAATTCGGCCTCGAACGCGGCTGGCGGTTCGTCCGCGGCGGAAGGAAGCCCGTCGGCTTCGGCCGGCGCATCGCAGACGGCAGACTCCGGCGCATCCGGCGAGAAGATCAAACTGACGTTCTACAGCTACAATCTGGCCACAGCCGGGCAGAAGGAAGGCACGCAGCAGCTGATCGACGAGTTCGAAAAGGCGAATCCGGACATTGAGATCGACGGCATTCCGGTCGCTTCGACCGACATCAACGCGAAGGTGCAGGCGGATATCGCCGCCGGCTCCCCTCCGGACGTCGCGCAGCTCGTCTTCGACGGCTTGGATTATGCCGTCAATAATTTCGGCGCCAAGCCGCTGGAAGACATCGTGCCGGCGGACGAGCTGTCGAAGGCATTCGAAGGCTTCTCCCCGAACGGATTGAAGCTGGGCCAACTGAACGGCAAAACTTACGGCCTGCCGTTTACGTTCAGCACCCCGGTGCTGTTCTACAACGCGAAGCTGTTCAAGGACGCGGGACTCGACCCGGAGACTCCGCCGGCCACATGGGCGGAAGTCAAGCAGGACGCGCTCCGGATCGCGCAGAAGACGGGCGTTTCCGGCGTCCACATCGGCGGCGCGCAGGGGAACGACTGGATTATTCAGGCGCTGATCGGAAGCAATGGCGGCAAGGTGCTGTCCGACGACCGCAAGACAATCCAATTCGGTTCCCCGGAAGCGATCGGCGCGATTCAGATGTGGCAGGACATGATCGCCAGCGGCGCCAATGACAAGCTGAACGACGGCGACGTCATCGAAGCGTTCGCCCAGGGCAAAGTCGGCATGCTGCTCTTCACGAGCGCCTTGCAGAGCATGTTCGTGAGCTCCGCCCAGGCGGGAGGTTGGGAGCTGAAGGCGGCAGCGATGCCTTCCTTCGACGGCAAACCTACGACGCCGGTCAATTCGGGCAGCGCGCTGTTCATCCTGTCGAACGATAAAGCGAAGCAGGAAGCGGCGTGGAAGTTCCTGAACTTCGTTACGAGCGAACGCGGCTATACGATCATCACCTCGAAGATCGGTTATTTGCCGCTGCGTCCGGCGATCGTCGACGACCCTCAATACCTGAAGGACTATGTCGAGCAAAACCCGCTGATCAAGCCGAACCTGGAGCAATTGGATCGCCTTCAGCCCTGGGTGTCCTATCCGGGCCCGAACTGGCACCAGATCGAGACGACGCTGCTGGACGCGGTACAGAAGTCGATCCTGTCGACGGGCGACATCACGCCGATCATGCAGGACGCCCAGAAGCAAGCTCAAAGCCTGGTCCAATAATCGTTCAGGAGGAGGCAGGAAACACCATGAGCTATGACACGGCCTCGGCATCGCTCTCCCATGCGCAAGCGGAGCCGCGGACCAAAGAGCGGAAGGCGCTGTCCGTTCGTCTTCGCGGCGTCTGGCCGTATATTTATCTGCTGCCGGCGGTGCTGTCGATCGCCTTCTGGGTGTACCGGCCGCTCGCGCAGACGTTCCAGCTGAGCTTCTATCAATGGAATCTGCTGCCGACGTCGCCCAAGACGTTCGTGGGTTGGGGTAATTTCGAGAAGCTGCTCACCTTGCCCGCCATGAGCAAGGCGCTGTGGAACACGCTGTTCTACACGATCGGCGTCATTCCGTTCTCGTTGATCGTCCCGATCGCCATCGCGATCGCGACGGACAACATCGGCAAGCGGTCGCGGAACGTCTACCGGGCCTTGATCTTCCTGCCGATGATCATGGCTCCCGTCGCGGTCTCTTCGGTCTGGCGCTGGATCATGCATCCGACCAACGGGATTTTGAACCAAACGCTGCAGTCGGTATTTGGCTTGAAGGAGCCGATCCCATTTTTCACCGACGGCAAATGGGCGATCTGGTCGATCACGTTCATCACCGGCTGGAAGCTGATCGGCTTCAGCACGCTGATCTTCTCGGCGGCCATGACGAATATCAACAAGGAATACTTTGAAGCCGCGCGGATGGACCGGGCGAACCGTTGGCAGATCATCCGTTACGTGATCCTGCCGCTGCTGTCGCCGACGATTCTGTTCATGGCGATGCTCAGCACGCTGTTCGCGAGCGAATGGAGCTTTACCTATATTAACGTGCTGACGCAGGGCGGGCCGGTCAACGCGACGACCAATATCTATTACCTGTTATGGACTTACGGCTTTCAGACGTTTTCGGTCGGATGGAGCTCCGCCGCGGCGGTCGTGCTGTTCCTGGGCTTCGGCCTGATCGCGGTCGGCTTTATGGCGCTGACGAGGAAGCTGTCGTTCTTCGACGATTAGAGAGGAGGAATCTAAGGTGGGCAATGGAACGAGGGGCTTCCGCGCGGCGCCGGCCGGCAAGCACGCCGTGCTGATCGCGCTCGGCTTTCTGGCCGTGTTCCCGCTTTATTGGATGATCAACACCTCCTTCAAGCCCGATACGGAGGTCTTCAGTTCGAGCCTGCTGCCGCGGCATTGGACGTTCGACAATTACAGGACGGCATGGAACTCCGTGCCGATGGCGCGCATGCTGACGAATTCGCTCGCCGTGGCTTTGCTGCAGACCGGGACGCAGCTTTTTACCAGCATTCTCGCCGCCTTCGCGTTCACCCGCTGGACGTTCAAGGGCAGCAGCTTGATCTACGGCTTGATCGGCCTCACCTGGCTGGTGCCGTTCCAGGTTATCATGATCCCAAACTATGTCATGATCAGCAGCTTCGGCTGGCGCGATTCGCTGATGGGGCTCGTCGTGCCGAATATCGCCTCGGCCTTCGCCGTCCTGCAATTGTTTAACACGTTTAAATCCTTCCCGAGGGCATTGATCGAAGCGGCCCGGCTGGACGGAGCGTCTGACTGGAAGGTGCTGTGGCGCACGATCTTCCCGAATTTGCGGTCGGCGATCGCTTCGATCGGCATTCTGCTGTTCATCACGGCGTGGAACGATTACTTCTGGCCGCTGCTCGTGACGACGAAGATGGAGCACTCGACGATTCAGAAGGGGCTGCAGATGTTCATGTCCTCGGAGATGAATCTGTGGGGACCGCTGATGGCCGCGACGACGATCGCGAGCCTGCCCGTGCTTGTCATTTATTTGATTCTGCAAAGACAAATCATCGATTCCTTCGTGAAAGGCGGACTGCGCTAATGAATTCTTCTTCTCTCTCGTATGAACGCATCGTTCCCATGGAAGGCGCCCGCAATGTCCGCGATCTCGGAGGCTATTCCGCCGCCGGCGGCCGCACGACCAAGTGGGGGCGCTTCTATCGGGCCGACGGCCTGCATCGGCTGAGCGAGCGCGACCAGGAGGCGATTCTGGCTCGCGGCGTGCGGAAGGTCGTCGATCTGCGCCACGGCTATGAGCTGTCGCATAGCCCGAACGTGTTCGCGGATTCCGACCGGCTCTCGTACCTCAACGTGAGCTTGGTCAACCCGGCGACAACGGCGCGATCCGACATTCGCACGCTGGGCGATATGTACGTCGATATGCTGGAAAACGTGCAAGCGCCGCTCCTGCGCGTGTTCGAGCTGCTGTCCGAGGATGCGGAGGAACCGGTATTGTTCCACTGCGCGGCAGGCAAAGACCGTACCGGTGTCGTCTCGGCCCTGCTGTTGTCGCTGGCCGGCGTGTCTCGCGAGACGATCGTCGAGGACTACGTGCTGACAGCCGAGTGCATCGCGCCGCTTATGGATGAATTCCGGGCCGGCCGTCCCGAGCAGGTGCCGGCGGACGTGTACGAGCGATTCCTCGGCTGCGATCCCGGGTATATGGAGCAGATGCTGATGCACCTGCAGGAGCGTCACGGGGACGCCGAGCGTTATTTGCTCGCGATCGGCCTGTCGCCGGAACACGTAGATGCGCTTCGCCGCAAGCTGCTGGGGGAATGAGGAAACGCCGCCTCTTCCCGCTCGTATTCGAGCTTGAACTCCGACCGTGCACAGGTCGGAGTTTTTGTCATCCGCTCCAACTCGGACCGAGAGTATCGGAAGAAGGCACCGGCAAATAAACGGTAAACGTCGTACCGCGGTCAGGCTCGCTCGCGACGCGAATGAACCCGCCGTGGGCTCTGACAAAATGATGCGCGATCGATAACCCGAGCCCGGTTCCGCCTGAGTGCCGCGAACGAGCTTTCTCCACGCGATAAAAACGATCGAAAAGATGGGTCAGCTCTTCAGCCGGAATACCGATGCCGGTGTCCGTCACCGAGAAACATGCATAGCGCGCGTTCCGCTCCAGGACCTTTTCTTCCAAGACAACCGAAATCTTTCCGCCCTTCGGCGTGTAGCGGATCGCATTCGTCAGCAAATTGATGAACACCTGCGTGATCCGTCTTGCGTCGGCCGTCACCGTTACCGGCCTCGCGTTCGACCGGAAGCTCATTTCCAGTCCGTTCTCCTCGGCCTCCATTCTCACATCCTCGACGACTTGTTCCAGCCTTGCCGACAGATCGAGCGGTTTGCAATCCAGGGCCAACCGGCCTGCCTCGGCTAAAGATAAGACATGAAGATCTTCCACCAGCAGGCCTAAGCGGATCACTTCGTCATGGAGCCGAAGCAGCATTTCCGGAGGGACGTACTGGCCGGTCTGTTGAGCATTTTCCAATCTCAGCTGCATGATGGACAGCGGAGTCCGAAGCTCGTGAGCGACATCGGCTACCAACCGCCTGCGTGCGTCCTCGGCTTCCCGGAGGCGAAGCGTCATGTCGTTGAATGTCCGGATGACTATCCCGTATTCGTCTTTTGACCGTACGGGGACGTTCACGTCCAGATCCCCCCGCGCGACGCGTTCGATAGCGGCAACGAGCTTGCGAAGCGGGATCGTGAGCAGCCCCGAAATCCATAAACTGAAGAACAGGCCGATTGCGATAAAAAACAGCCAATTTCCCAGCAGAAATCTCTGCATTTTGACCGAAACGTAAGATTTCAGGATCTCGATCTGTTCCCCGGGCGATGCGTTCAAATAAGATGCGCCGACTTCTTCCTTACGAAATTGATCGAACAAAGATTCCATATAAACCTGTTTGGTTACGACATGAGCGCCGCCGATCAGAAGGACGAGCAGCCCCATCCAGACAAATACTTTTTGGCTTACCGTGAGCGTCATGATTGTTCACCGAACCGGTAACCGAAACCGTATACCGTCTGAATATAACGGGGATTGGCCGGATCGTCCCCCAGCTTGCGGCGAAGATTCCGGATGTGGGAATCCATCGTTCTTTCGTACCCCATGTATTCGTCCGCCAATGCGGCTTTTAATAATTGCAGGCGGCTAAAAACCATACCGGGACGCGCAGCCAACGTGTACAAGATTTTGAATTCCGTCGGCGTCAGTTGGATCTCCCGGCCGTCCTTGCATACCTGACATTTGGCCTCGGAGATGATCAGGTTGTCTCTCTCCAGGAACGTCGGCCTGTCTTCAGGCCCGCGCAGGCGGCGAAGCAAAGCCCGGAGGCGCGAAGCGAGCTCGCGCAAGCTGAACGGCTTCGTCAAATAATCGTCCGCACCGATCTCCAGACCGACGATTTTATCCGATTCATCCGACCGGGCCGTGACCATAATAATGCCGCAATTCGAGGTTTGCCTTAATTCGCGGCAAACGTCGATGCCGCTTTTCTCGGGGAGCATCCAATCAAGCACGACGAGATCGGGCCGTTCGGACCGGGCAATCGCGAGCGCCTCCTTGCCGGTAACGGCCGTCAACACCCGAAACCCTTCACGTTGCAGAAAAGCGTGCATCTCCTCAAGCATGCCCGGTTCGTCCTCTACAAGCAGCAATTTCGGTTCCAAACTCCTCACATCTTTCCCGTTTAGTTTGCTTCCGGTGCAAGAATCCGGCATCGCTTCCCCAAATTATAGCGTGACTTCATATACTCTTGAAGAAGTCCACGCAAAAAGAGGAAGACCTGCATAAGTTCTCGACATTTATTGTTTAAACTGACTGTGAAATGAGGGAGCCAGCCGCGAGAAGCATCAATCTTATTTTAACGAAAGCGAGGATTCCAGGATGAGCAACCTATCTTTAAACCGCAGCGATCCCGAAGAAGGGGGCATCGCTCGATTGCCGCCTTCTCTTCGAATTCGCAGCGCGGGCCGAATTGAGTTTTGACCGCATTCTGCTGGTCTTTCTGCTCCTTATCGCCTCCGGAGTTTCGCTGTATCTGGTTGCGCGCGATTATGAGAACAGAACGCATTGGGTTCGATTCGTTGTGGTGGCTTTGTACGGAATGTCCGGAATCCTGGTTCTCGTTATTATCTTTCCAAGAAAATAGAAGGAGGAGAAAGAATGGCCCCAATCCGAGTACGTTACATTGTCGACGATGTAGAGGCGACGATCGCATTTTACACGCAGCATCTTGATTTCATTGTCAAAGCACATCCGGCGCCCGGTTTTGCTATTTTGCAGCGAGGAGGCTTGAACCTTCTTGTGAATGCCAAGAACGGTCCGGGCGGAGCCGCTCAGGCGATGCCCGACGGGCAAAAGCCGGAGCCCGGCGGCTGGAACCGGATTCAGATCGAGGTCGACGACCTGGACGGCTTTGTCGAGACCCTGCGTAGTGCTGGCCTGCGCTTCCGCAATGAGATCGTCACGGGATTCGGCGGGAAGCAGATCTTGCTGGACGACCCGGCAGGCAATCCTATCGAGCTCTTCGAGGCTTCAAGCAGATGACGGAAAAAAGGAGAGTCGGCATGAAAGAGCGATTTGGAATCGGGAAATGGGTGGCAGGCCCAACGACCCGGTGGGTTACTTTGCTTATCTGGATAGCCGCAGCATGGCTGTTAAACACGCTGGCGCCTCCCATCGGCAAAGAAGTCGTGAATAATGCTCCCCCATTGGCCGACGACAGGCCATCCGTGCAAGCGCGCGAATTGGTTGCGAGAGAGTATCCGAACGCGGAAGAGGCTTCCGCCTTGTTCGTGTGGCACCGCCAAGGAGGACTGACCGATACCGATCTGCAGCGCATCCAACAATTTACCGAAAGATTATCGACGCATCCCGTACCGTATCAGACATCCGTAACGCCATTGTATCAAATGCCGCTTCAGGCTTTGAAAGCGAAGCTTTCGGAGGACGGCAGCGCCATCGTCTCGCCGGTTTTCTTCAGTAAAAGCGCGCAATCGAACGAGTGGAAGCAAGGCGTGGATCAAGCGAAAGAAGAGGCGGCCGGCTTGTTCGGTTCGGATCCGTTCGCCGTCGCCGTCGATTCTCCGGCCGACTTGAACGCAAGAGTTACCGGTCCGGTCGGCATCCAGATCGATGCAGCCGGAGTATTCGGGCAGGCCGACAAAACGTTGCTCATCGGTACCGTACTTCTTGTGCTCGTGCTGCTGCTGCTCATTTACCGCTCGCCGATTCTGGCGATGATCCCGCTGGTTGCCGTAGGCACCGCCTACTTCGTCATCAGTCCGATTTTGGGCTGGATGGTGCACAGCGGCATGATAACGGTGGAAAAGCAAGGAACCAATATCATGACGGTATTGTTGTTCGGCGCCGGTACGGATTATTGCTTGTTCCTCATTTACCGGTTCCGTCAACTGCTCAAGACCGAACCGGACAAGGGCAAGGCGCTCCGCGGCGCCATTGCCGGATCGTCGGGCGCGATCGCGATGAGCGGTTTGACCGTCATTCTCTCGCTCTTTACGATGATCGTAGCGGAGTACGGTTCGTTCCGCCTGCTCGCCGCACCGTTTGGGATTTCCATCTTCATGATGGGACTGGCCAGCTTGACGCTCGTACCTGCTTTGCTCGCCATAATGGGGCGCGCTTCCTTCTGGCCGTTCATTCCGAGGACGCCGGGCATGCCGGCCGAACGAACCAAGCTGAACGGACATCTTGCCGAAACTTCGAACAAGCCTTCGCGTCCATTTATCGGCTCTCTTGTCGTTCGTCGGCCTTGGACCATTTTGATCCTGACCTGCCTGGTGCTAGGCCTATTTGCCGCATTCGCGACTCAGATCAAGTTCACGTTCGATAAGCTGGCCATGTTCCCCAAATCGATGGCATCCATGGAAGGATTCGACATCATCGGCGAGCAGTTCTCGCCGGGCGAACTCGCTCCCGTCAAAGTGCTCGTGGATACCGGAGGCAAGGATCGGGACGTCGCACAGGCTTTGGCCTCGCTTCCTTACGTGGCGGAAGTATCCGAGCCGGCGGCCGGGCGAACGAATCCGGGACTGCTGGCGTATGACGTCTCCCTTAACCTAAACCCTTATTCGATGGAAGCGATGAATCTCATTCCGAAGCTTCGTCAGACGGTTGAGGATGAGCTGAAGCAATTCGGCGACACGAGCGCTGCCCAGCATGTATGGATTTCCGGAGAGACGGCGGAGCAATATGACACGAAAGAAACCAACATACGGGATATGAGCATCATTCTGCCGCTGATCATTCTCGTGATCGCCTTTCTCCTCGTCGTATATCTGCGCTCCTTGATCGCCGCGGCCTACCTGATCGCAACCGTGCTGCTCTCGTATTTGTCGGCTTTGGGATTGGGGTGGATCGTCCTGCACGACTTCCTGGGCAAGGACGTGATTCAAGGTACGGTACCGCTATATTCGTTTGTATTTTTGATCGCGCTGGGCGAGGATTACAACATTTTCGTTATCTCTTCCATATGGCAAAAGAGCAAGCGCATGCCGTTGAAACAAGCGGTTTTGGAAGGTGTGGGGGAGACGGGATCGGTGATTACGTCGGCAGGCCTCATTCTTGCGGGGACGTTCGCCGTACTGACCACGATGCCGGTTCAGTTGATGCTGCAGATGGGAGTCATTACCGCGCTCGGGATTCTGCTCGATACTTTTGTTGTGCGTCCTCTCCTTGTGCCGGCCATTACGCTGATCGCGGGCAAGTGGAGTTTCTGGCCCGGACGCCGAAACTCCGGTTTAGAAGCCGGTTCATCGTCTATCGATAAGCCATTCGAGGCAGGCTGACCGGCAAACCGGCGCGGGCGCGAGCCAGGTTCCCCGCCTTCATAAAACTCTGACCGCGAGAGGTCGGAGTTTTTTTTATGCCGCAACTTCGGTCGCGGATTTCTTATTTTCAAACACGAGTCTTTCTACCTATTTACATCATGACGATGGACACATATATTTATATTAAATTGGTAAGGAAGTAGGCGAACCGAAGTTGTATAACCCATTGCATAAAGGCATCCTTTATGCCCTCCCGATGAGTTTGGTCATGTGGGCAGGCATTGTAGCCGTAGTCGTTTGGGCAGTAAAGTAAAACACCGCCGGATCCTTTCCGAGCGGTGTTTTTTTTGTCGAATCGGCACGTTTCGCAAGCCCGGTCCGGATTGGCGACTTTTCCCGAAAACCGATATAGCAAAGCCGACCGTTCGCGGCCGGCTTTCTGTTCATCAGGCGGGTTATTCTTCGTTCCTCACGATTACTTCGTCCAGCGAGGTATGAGCCTCGCGGTTCGCCGCATCGGCGATATCCCGGTCGATTTTGCTTTTGCCTTGAATGTTCCCGGCCGCATCGGCCTGTCGGTTCAATTGTTCTTCAATTTGTCCGATGCCGTGCGCCTCTTGATGATTCCGGCTTGAACTCAAAATCTTCTCACCTCCGCTTGCCTCAGGTAGCGTTATTAATGTGCGTACCGGCTACGGATTTATTCATACCGTTTAAGATCCCCCTCATACCGAATACTCTCGGCCGCGCAACATAAGATGATACTGCGATAAGCTTATCCAACCGCGAGGTGGCGAGCGTGGGTCTCTTGGGAATGCTGCTCCGCATGTTCGGTATTTCCTCTCTCCGGAAAAGAATCGTGGTTTTCCTGGCGGCCGGTTTCCTGGTGTGCTCCATCCTCATGGCGACGGTCTCATATAACGCCATTTATACGATGCAGCAGAACAAAATCAAATCCTCCATGTCCTTCGATCTCTATCAGCAGTCGACGACGCTTACGCAAATCTACGGCAATCTGCTTCAGGTTACGCAGCAGCTGGCGCCGCAAGGCAACGTCGGCAACATGATGGAAGCCTACTTCTCGGCCGGCGATGTCTATGATCGGCATGTCCTATCGCTCGAGATTTCCTCCACGATCGGCATGATCACGTTCTCCAACCCGGCCATCGAGCTTGTGATGTATTATAGCTCTCAGAACGGACGGCCTACTTTCTCGAATCTGCCGCTGCGTGAAAATTTCACCTTGCCGTCGTTGCCCAATCTGGCCGGCAACGGAGACATCCAGTATCAGGCGCCCCACCTGTCGATGTGCAGGTTCAGCGATGACCAGGTCGTCTCGGTGACGCGCACGATCGCTTTCTCGGACGGAACCGAGCAGGTGATCTATGTCGAGGCGAAGACGGATATCGCGGCGGACATGGATACCTTGTCCTCCAGCATGAGAATGCCGTATGTGCTGGTTCTCGCCGATCCGGAGGGGAAGGTTGCCTACAGCAGCGATTCAAACGTTTATCCCGCCGGCCGGCATTTGAGCTTGACCGGGAATTCGGGTACGACCGGCGGATACGTCTGGAACCGGATGAAGAGCGATTACGATTACGACGCCATCCTCCTGCTTCCCGTCTCCAGCTACAATCACGAACTTTACGCATGGAAAAATCATATGTTTTTAATACTGGGCATCGCTCTTCTCGTGATGCTGTCCATTGCTCTGCTGCTGCTGAGGCTGATCAACCGGCCGCTTCACGTCTTCGAGGCGGAGATGGAGGCTCTCGGAAAAGGGCACCTGGGCGCCATGCACTACCGGACCGGCATATCGGAATTCGATAAGCTGTTCGATCAATTTAATAAGATGAAGCAGCAGATTCAGCAGCTGCTGATCGATGTGGAAGACAAGGAAAAGCGGCGCCATCAGCTCGAGATCGAGAAGCTGGCTTATCAGATCAACCCCCATTTCTTAATGAATGCGCTCAATTCGGTGCGCTGGCTCGCGATCCTGAATCGGCAGACGGAGATCGACAAGCTCGTCACGTCCTTTATCTTTTTGCTTAGCTACAATTTAGGCAAATCGCAGGAGCCGGCTACGCTACGAACGGAACTGAAGGTCATGCGCGCCTATCTGGATGTTCAGCAGATGCGGTACGACTTCGAGGTCCAACTGGACGTGGAGGAGGGCGGCTATCTGGATCGCCCCGTCGCCCGGTTCATTCTCCAGCCCATTGTCGAGAATGCGGTCTGTCACGGCCTGAACGAGAACGGAAAGCTGAAGATCGGCATCTCGCCCGACGAGACGTCCCGGACCGTCACCATCGTGATCAGCGATGACGGCAAGGGATTGAGCCCGGCGACACTGGCGCTGCTGCAGCCGGAAGCGGCGGATTCGCGGCAGATGGGCCGGGGGATCGGGCTGCGCTATGTCCGAAGCATGCTGGAATCCTTCTATGGAGACAAGGCTCGTCTGCAGATCGACAGCAAGCCGCGCCACGGCACGACCGTGACGATGCAACTTCCCTTTGGAAAGGAGGAGCCGCGTGATCCGAGTTTTGATCGTCGATGACGATAAGCTTGCGCGCAAAGGCCTGATCTCGATAATGCCTTGGTCGGCCCATGGCATGGTCGTGGCCGGAGAAGCGGCCAACGGCGCCAAGGCGCTGGAATTCCTGGAGGAGCACGAGGTGGATCTCTTGTTCGTCGATCTCTCCATGCCCGTGATGTCGGGACTGGAACTGATTCAGGCCGCGCGCCGGCGGTACCCGAACCTGCGATCCGTCGTCCTTACCTTTCATGAAGAATTCGAGCATGTGCAGACGGCTTACCGGATGGGCGTTCTCGATTATATCTCCAAAGCGCGGATGGATGTGGAAGATAACGAGCAGATTCTGGGGCGAATCCGGCGGCAGCTGAAGGACGAAGAACTGCAGCCCCATCGGCAAGATCAGCCTGCTCGGCTCGTTCAGCGTGCTCCGACCCGTGCGGCCGCAGACAAGAACGCCCATGCCCGGGAGGAAGAGCAATGGCGCAGGCTGGAGCAGGACTGGCGCTCGCAATACTGGCTTTATAACGAAGCGATATTCCAGCGCTTGTGCGAGCGGACGATCGAATCGAATCCGCCCGTTCGCCGTCTGGAGGGGCTGTTCATGCGCGTGATCGCGCAGATCGAAGCCGCCGCCCGGCTGGGGACGGAGTTCTGGTCGGAAGCGGAGGACGTCCGGTCGGCGCTGGACTGGATTCGCCGTTATCGGGAGCAGATTTATGCTCAGATCGAACGCTCGGCGGATTTGACCAAGAACGCCGTCTGCATCCTCAAGGCCGTGACGTTCATCCGCGAGGAAGCGGCCAAGCCTCTGCATGCCGAGGACGTGGCCGAGCATGTGAGCATGAGCCGAAGCTATTTCAGCCAAATCTTCAAGAAGCTGACTGGCACGACGTTTAACGATTATCTCAAGCAAGAGCGAATCCGGGCGGCGGAGAGGCTCTTGAGCGAGACCGAGAAGCCGGTCGCCTGGATCGCCAACGCGGTAGGGTATGGCGATCCGAAGTATTTCGCGCAGCTTTTCTATGAACAGACCCGGCTTCTGCCGTCCGAATTCCGCGCCCAACGTCGCAAGGGGGATCGTTGATCGCCGCATATCGAACAAATGTCTGCCCACGGCTGAAATGATCGATAAACGCGCATCATCCTTATGCCTTTTTGGAAGCGCATCCACTATACAATGGGAGCGAATAAACAAGGGGAGGGATTGCGTTGAGGAAAAGCATAGCCGGCGTAACGCTGGCGGTATTGCTTGCCCTAAGCCTGACGGCCTGCTCCGGCGGCAAGCCGAACGACGATTCGCAAGCGTCTTCATCGTCGGACACCTCGAACCTTTCGGGAGACGAGTTGGCTTTCTACAAGTTCCCGAAGCCGGTCGACGTGCATATCGGCATGCCCGTGGACCCGACGGACACCACGCTGCCCAAAGGCGACAGCGCGGGCAACAATCAGTACACGCGCTACCTGAAGGACAAGTACAACATCAACGTCATCGTGGACTGGACGGCCGCAACGGGCAACGACTTCAAACAGAAGGTCAGTCTGTCTATCGCCTCGGGCAAGCTTCCGGACGGCTTGGTCGTCGACGACCGGTCCTTCATGACCAAAGCGGCCAGTTCCGGACTGCTCTACGATATCACCGATCTGTTCAAGCAGTATGAGTCCACCCAGGTCAAAGACATTATGGACAGCACGCAGGGACGCGCGATGGAGAACGCCAGCTACAAAGGCAAGATGGTCTCGCTCCCGAACATTACGGTCGATACCGACGGCGTCCACGTCATGTGGATCCGGAAGGACTGGCTCGACAAACTGAGCCTGCCGATCCCCAAGACGACGGCCGACATCGAGAAGACGGCCAAGGCCTTCATCGACAACAAGCTGGGAGGGCCCAATACGATCGGGATCGCCGGCCCGTCCAAGAATACGTTCCCGTACGCGACCTTCCTCGTGTCGTCCAACAATATGGGCGGCTTCGATCCGATCTTCGGCGCCATGGACGCCTATCCCGGTTATTGGCTCGATAATGGAGACGGCACGGTCACTTACGGCACCCTTACGGACAATACGAAGAAGACGCTGGCTCTGCTGGCCGATTGGTACAAGAAAGGGCTCATCGATCCGGAGGTCGGCACCCGGGACAATGTCGGCGATCCGATCAACGCCAATCAGGCGGGCATCTTCTTCGGCCCGTGGTGGAACGGCGGGTACGGCAACGGAGACTCCTTCAAGAACGATCCGACGGCCAACTGGCAGGCGTACCCCGTCTATTCCGACGACGGCAAGTGGAACGTTCATATGAAGACCACGGGAAGCACCTATACCCTGATCAGCAAGAACGCCAAGCCGGACGTCGTGAAAGCCATTCTCATCATGAACAACGCCCTGGTCCGCGACGAGTCCACCTTCGATTTATCCGTCGCCGTGGCCTGGTATCCGCTGCGCAACGTCATGGCGGCGGCCAACGAGACGGAATACGAGTACACCGAGCTCCTGAAGATCCTGAACGGGCAGACGAAGCCCGAAGACTACAATAAGCCGAACAGCCTGTATAAGCTAATGTATTCGGACGCGACGAAGGTGCAGAAGGTCATTAAGCCTCCGTACGACAACCTGAACGTCGGCAATTTCGACACGTCCAACTTCGGCGACTTCCAGCGCCTCTATTCGATCATGATCGGCGACCGCCCGTATACGACCGTCCCGATCGACAAGAAAGTGTACAGCGTCACCTACAACCAGACTCCGACGATGGAGACCAAGTGGGCGAACCTGAAGAAGCTGGAGGACGAGACCGTTCTGAAAATCATCCTGGGCCAGGCGCCGATCGATTCCTTCGATCAATTCGTGAAGGATTGGAAGGCTCAGGGCGGGGATGAGATCACGGCCGAAGTAGCGGGGCTTCTGAAAGAGTAACCGGTCAAAGCTTGCAAAAGGCGCCGCGGTTCCCAGGCCTTTTGCAAGCTTTCCTATCACGCATCGGAAAGGGGAGGATCGGCCGGATGAAGCGGATGGGCATTCTGAAGCATTATTATTTGATGCTGCTTCCGGGCATGGTCTGGCTTGTTCTGTTCAGCATCGTGCCGATGTTCGGCATCGTGATGGCCTTCGAAAATTATAACCCGGGCCAGGGCCTGTTCCATTCCGAATGGGTCGGGCTGGGCAACTTCAAATATATGTTCCAGCTCAACGACAGCGTGCCGGTATTGATCAACACGACGGTCATCGCCATCGGCAAGATCGTGTTCAACCTGGCGATTCCGCTGGTCTTCGCGATCCTGCTGAACGAGCTGACCCACCTGCGCTACAAGAAGCTGGTTCAAACGGCCGTTTATCTGCCGCACTTTTTGTCCTGGGTCATTATGGCGACGATCGTCATCGGAATCTTCGGCTATTACGGCGTAGCGAACACGGTCGTCAAGTCGTTCGGGGGTCAGCCTCACCTGTTTATGGCCGATGCGAGCATCTTCCGGCAATTGGTCATCGGCACCGACGTGTGGAAGGAGTTCGGCTACAATGCCATCATTTATCTCGCGGCTCTGACGGGTGTCAACCAGAACTTATACGAAGCCGCCGCGATCGACGGAGCCAACCGTTGGCAGATCATCCGGAACGTTACGCTTCCGGCGTTGTCGACAACGGTCGTGCTGCTGGGCGTTCTGAGTCTCGGGAATGTCCTGAATGCGGGATTCGATCAGATCTATAACCTGTACAATCCGCTTGTCTACTCGACGGGCGATATTCTGGATACGTGGGTTTATCGGCTCGGCCTGCAGAATCTGCAATATTCGCTGGCAACGGCCGCGGGGTTGTTCAAGTCGGTCATTAGCTTCGTGCTGATCTTTATCTCCTATCGGCTGGCTTATCGGTATGCCGACTACACGGTGTTCTAGGGGAGGGACGCGATTTGGTCAGAAATCGGACTTTCGGCTCGCGGGCTTTCGACGTTGTCAATATCGCCCTCCTCGGTCTGCTGATGGTCAGCTGCCTGTACCCGATCTGGTACACCTTCTGCGTGTCCATCTCCGAGAAATCGGCCGCGAACGCCGGCCTGGTGACGATCTATCCGATCGGCTTCTCGCTTGCCCCGTATAAGCAGATCATCGGCGACGGCTTATTCTTTAACGCCTTCTGGATCTCGATTGAGCGTACCGTGCTCGGGACCGTATTCTCCATGCTGATCTCCGTCCTGATGGCTTATCCGCTGGCCAGACCCAGGAGGGAATTTAAACTGCGCAATACGTTCATGTGGATTCTCGTCTTCTGCATGCTTTTCAACGGAGGCCTCATTCCCTGGTATCTCACGATCCAGCAGTATCACCTGATCAACAGCATTTGGGCGCTGGTGCTGGGCGGCGGGGTTCCGATCTTTAACGTCATCCTGATCATGAATTTCTTCCGCAACCTGCCGAAGGAGCTCCAGGAAGCGGCCGTCGTGGATGGCGCCGATCCGTGGTCCATCTTGTTCCGGATCTACATTCCCTGCTCCATTCCCGTGCTCGCGGCCGTGGCGCTGTTCATCAGCGTGTATCATTGGAACGAGTTCTTCAACGGTCTGGTGCTGATGAACACCTCCGATAAATATCCGCTTCAGACCTACATCCAGCAGCTGGTGGTGAATATTCCGACCGGCACCTCCCTGACGCCCGATCAATACAAGAAGCTGTCGGAGCTGTCCAACCGGACGCTGAACGCGGCCAAGGTGTTTATCGCCATGGTGCCCATGCTGGTCGTTTATCCGTTCCTGCAGAGGTATTTCGTATCCGGCATTATGCTGGGTTCCGTAAAGGAATAGGATGATCGCAGCCTACGGCGATGATAACGTTTTTACGAACAAAAATGTGCCGTATTGTCTGTGGGGGTACCGCCCTATAATATTTTAGCAAGGTGAATAATGAGGTGTTGCTTACATTTGTTCTTTTTTGGGAGGTGCGGAATCGATGCAAGGTAATAATGAAATCGAGGATCACATGACGGAGCACGCCAAAACAATCTACGAGTCTGTCGGAGGAATCGATGGACTACGGCGCCTAAGCAATACGTTCTACGAAGCCGTCTTGGCAGATCCCTTGCTCGCGCCGGTCTTCGCCGCCTTCACCGCTGCCCATATCGAACATATTTCGATCTGGCTTTCGGAGGTCTTCGGAGGCCCTGCACGGTACACCGCTGAACTCGGAGGACACCAGGCACTGCTAAGGTCCCACCTTGGGTTATCGATCACAGAAGAGCAGCGTACCCGATGGATGGAACTGATGGCTGTCGCCGTCGCTCAGGAACTGCCGGAGAACGAACAATTGCGCCGTGCGGTGATGGACTATTTCGATTGGGGCACCCGAATCGCACGCGACGTCTCGGCTGAACCGGTTGGACAAGATCTCGGAGTACCGGGGCCGACACCGCGCTGGGGATTGGATGGGCTGAAGGAGTGAACATCCAGTCGTACACTAGAATCAGGTTGAAACTTCCATATAAACCCCGACCGCATGAGGTCGGGGTTTTCGTTCAAGATGGACGAATTCCCGCCTGATGAGGACCGCGCAGGGAGCGAAGCAGCCCGAGAATGGCGCCTGGAGCCAGCTAGCTATCAGGCCTCCCGTTCCTGGTGGACCAGTCCCCATTGGGCCATCGCCTGCATGACCGGGAGGAACGTCCTGCCGTAGTCGCTCAGCGAATATTCGACTTTGGGAGGAACTTCCGAATAAACCGTTCGGACGATCAATCCGTCTTTCTCCAGCTCTCTCAGTTGTTCCGTCAACATCTTGCGGGTGATGGCGGAGATCGATCGCTGGAGTTCGTTAAACCGTTTGGTGCCGCCAACGAGACGCCAAAGAATAATGACTTTCCATTTGCCGCCGACCACGGACAATGTTGCCTCAACGGGACAACCGCTCATTCGATCACGTCCAATCCCATTCCATCTTATTTTTGCAGTTACGTACGGGGTACTATGTCACGAGAAAGTGCGTACTTACGCATTCGCCCCTGCAGTCAGTATACTACATCTCAAGAAGAACCGAATGACAAACAGAAGACTGCAGGGAGGAATTCGCATGCCGCTCGATCCCCAAGTTCAAGTGGTGTTGGAAAAAATGAAGCAGCTGGACGTTCCGCCTCTTCAGGCGTTATCCGTGGAGGATGCCAGAAAAGTCAATCTCAGTCCGATGGCGGCACCGCCGGAAGAAGTATGGCGGGTTGAGAATCGGAACATACCGGGACCGGCGGGTTCGATACCGGTTCGAATTTATTCGCCTCGAAGCGAAGCGCCGCTGCCGGTCATTGTCTATTACCATGGAGGCGGATGGGTCGTCGGGGACCTGGATGCGGCGGACGTTCTCTGCCGGCAATTGGCCAACGGCACGGGCAGCATCGTGGTCTCCGTGGACTACCGTTTGGCGCCGGAGCATAAATTCCCCGCGGCCGCCGAAGACGCCTATGCGGCGGCGGAGTGGGTCGCCCGGAACGCCGGCGCGCTTGGAGCCGATCCGGAGCGGGTAGCGGTCGGCGGAGACAGCGCGGGCGGCAATCTGGCCGCGGTCGTGTCCCTTATGGCTCGGGATAAAGGCCGCTCCTTTATCAAGTTTCAGTTGTTGGTCAACCCGGTTGCCCGACACTCGTTCGAGACCGATTCTTACCGGGAGAATGCGGAAGGATACGGTCTGACGGCGGACGCGATGCGGTGGTTTTGGGGCCACTATCTGGAGAATGAACAGGATGGGCTGAACCCGTATGCTTCGCCCTTGCTGGCTGCCGATCTGAGCGGTCTGCCGCCGGCCCTCGTGCTCACCGCCGAATTCGATCCCCTCCGCGACGAAGGGGAGGACTATGCGAAGAGGCTGAGAGACGCCGGAGTGCCGGTGGAATCGAAGCGTTACGACGGCATGGTTCACGGTTTCCTTCTTCAAACGGGCGGGTACGATCAAGGAAGAAAAGCGCTGGAGCACGCGGTAAGAGCACTGCGCGATGCCTTGCGCCCTGCCCGGGCTTAATCGGCCTGCGGAGCGCATGGCTTCAGGGCGGACCGCCGCCCGCCTGGCGTCTGAACTGCAGCGGAGTCGCGCCCCATTCGCGCTTGAACAGCTCGATAAATTGCGAAGTCGTCGAGAAGCCGCTGTCCTGGCCGATCTCGCTAATGGAAGCCGAGGTGGACAGCAGCTTCTCCTTCGCGGCTTCGAGTCTTTTCCGAATGACGTATTGCGCGGGAGAGAGGCCGGTCTGTTCCTTGAACAGATGGCGGAAGTGATCCTCGCTGTAGCCGGATATTTCCGCGAGCGTGCGAATATGGAGAGGCTGGACGAAGTTCTCGTCCATGTAGCGGCGGGCGTAGAGAAGCTTCTCCGGCTGTCTGACCGGAGAGCCGGCGTGGGCCGACCTGCCCAGCAGCAGGATGATCTCGTTCATCATCAAGTTGACGCGATTCTCGTGATAGAGCTGCCGTTCCAGCAGCTCTTGCTTGATTTTGTACATCAGGCCGAGAATTTCCCCGTTCGCCGAATCCCGGTACAAGCCGTTCGGAAGAGCGACGGGATGATCGTCGTAGACGAAGCCGAAGAAGATCACTTCGGTATATTCGTCGTGTCGTTCGTCATGGGGGTAAAGAGGGCGGGTCAGCGTCAGCGTTCCCGGCCGGTACGACAGCCGGCGCCCGTCCAATTGCATCGTGCCGGTGCCCGTTACATAGTAGACGAGCTCATAGCAGCTGTGCCGGTGGAAGTCCACGTAACTGCCGCTTTCGTGGGACCGGTAATAGAAAAAATCCATTTTCCCGCTCAACCGATCGTCCCCGCTTTCCCCGTTTTCTGATACTTTTTCCCCTAGTTTATTATATCTTCGTTTTTTTGTCGCTCTTATGATTAGAGGCAGAAAGCAACCATTTCAAGCTAGGAGTGACGGCCATGTCCATTCGAACGAATCTGGGTTTGACGGAAAATGAAGTGCGGCGGTATGAGGAGGAAGGCTTCCTCGTCTTCGACGACGTCATCGGCGAACAGGAGGTCGAGGAGCTGAGGCAGGCTTGCGAGCATCCGAACATTGTGCAGCTGCGCTCGCAGAAGGATTACGAGACGAAGACGGTGCATTCGCTCGGCATTACGGCGCTGCACCCGTCGTTCCTCCGGCTGGCCCTGCATCCGGCCATCGTGGAGAAGATCAAGCCGCTGCTCGGGGAGAATATCGAGCTGGAGCACTCGAAGCTGGCCACGAAGCCGCCCGCGAAGGGCGTCGGCGTATTTCCCTGGCACCAGGACTTCGCGTTCTATCCGCATACCAATTCGGACTTGCTCTCCGTCATGGTCATGCTGGACGACGCGACGCCGGAGAACGGCTGCATGCAGATGGTTAAGGGCAGCCATAAGCTCGGCCTTCTCGACCATGCGAAGAACGGGTACTTCACCGGGGAATGCCAGGAGAGCCGCTATTGGCAGAACCCGGCTCATCCGGAGGATGTCGTTTACGTAACGCCGAAGTGCGGCGGCATCAGCATCCACCACGCGTTGACGCTTCACGGATCGGCGGCGAATCTGTCGGGCAAGCCGCGCAGGGGCATCGTCTTCTCCTACCGCGCCAGCGATTCGTACCAGATGGCCGATACGCTGTTCGACGACACGGGGCTGACGGTCAGCGGCACGAACAAAGGCGTCGTCCGCTGCAATATCGGGGTCGTGACGTTGCCGTATCGGGGAGGCGATACGCCGTACGGTTCGACTTGGAACCAGGTAGGGCCGTTCGCGAAGGAGTACAATCAGCGCGGCAGAAACTCCTGATGAATACCCGGTAAGACCGGATGATTGCCTTATGTAAGCGACGAGCAGCGGGAGTTACGATGGGAGGTGCCCGGAAGCGAGGGCGAAAAACGAAAGGAGAGATCAATGGCGTGAAGAGGTTTGGAAGAAAGGCGAACAGCACGTTGTGCGGCTTGTTGATCGCATTGATGCTGGCAGCTCTTTTTCCCGCAAGCGCATGGGCGACCGACGGCGTCGTGGAGGGCAAGACCACGGTCATCACTCCGGCATATCGCTCGAATATTAACGGCGATACGGAGATCGAGTTCATCTGTCCGGGCGGCACCACCGCGGCTCTGTACGTTCAGCAGCAGCCGGCAGACGGCAGCGTGAACACCAACGGCACCCGCGTAGCCGTCGGCGGCATCCTTACGCTGGACGCGGACGGCCGCGGGTCCGTCACGTTCCCGGCCGACGACTTTCCCGCAGGTCCGATCACGCTGCGGATCCGGGTGTGGCAGAACGGCGCCGATCTGGACGATGCCTATCTGCAGCTGTACAACACCGGCGGCGTGGCATGGAAAACCGGGCTGGCGAATGCGCCGGTCAATCCCGTTACCTCTGGAATGAACCTGACCTTCTCGGACGACTTCAACACGATGCCGTCGATCTCCTTCAGCGGCGAAGGAACGACATACGCATCGGTGAAGCCGGATACGCGGGCGGGCGGCCAGTTCGGCTATGCCGCGTTCGAGGATCGCGGGGGAGCGTACGACCCGTTCAGCATCGCCGATAACGAATATCTGAAAATCACGACAACGTATCGCGGCGACAGTTACACAAGCCCGAGAGCCGGCTGGAACCAAAAGGCGACCACCGGACTGATCTCCTCGGAGGCGATGGACGGCTCGGGCTTCCATACGCAAGGCGGGACGGACCAGTATTTCGAAGCCCGAATCTTCGCGCCTCCGACACCGGGCATGTGGCCGGCGTTCTGGACCTTGACCGCCAACAATTACGCCGACAATCCGCTGGGGAACGGTAATTATGCGGTCGACGAGCTGGACGCTCTCGAGGGCTACATGGCGTGGCCGTATCAATATTCCATCGCCTGGCATCCGTGGAGCGGCACGAACGCCCCCAACCCGTCGGCAGCTCTCGGGGGCGGGACTTGGCCGCAGATCGACACGCCGACCTTCGGCAACATCAATCTGGCGATGGGCTTCCACATCTTCGGCATGTACATCACGGAGGACACGACGTATTACTACTTGGACAACGTCGAGGTCGCTTCTCATCCGACGCTGCAGCTCAGCTATGAGCTGGGCAACTACTTCCTGATCAACGGCGCCGTCTCGGATCACGTCATTCATTTCAATTCGGACGGCACGTATACGTACGATGACGATTTTCTTCGTTACGGCAACGAGAACAACATGTATGTCGACTGGGTCCGGGTTTATGAGGGCGGCAACGGCAATGGAGGCGGCGGTGACGACGGAGGCGACATCACCTACGTTCCGGGGGAGAACAGCACGGCATGGGCGTCCAGCGAGACGGGCGGAGGCTATAACGAAGGGCCGGCCAACGTATTGGACGGCAATCCGTACACGAAGTGGGCTTCCGGCACGACGCAGGGGCTGCCGCAATCGATCACCATCGACCTGGGGCAAACCTACAACAACGTCAAGCAACTGAAGTACTTCCTCAGCGCCTACGAATGGACCGCGCGCATCGAGCAGTACGAGGTGTGGGTCAGCACCGATAATGCGACCTATACCAAAGTCGACGAGGGCGAGTGGCCCAATGTGCCGGGCGTATGGTACGAGTCCAATTTCAGTCCCGTGACCGCGCGCTACGTGAAGCTCGTCGCGCTTACCGCCGGACAGAACGAATCGGATGCGTCGAGCCGGGCTTCGGCCACCGAGATACAGATCGGCTATCAGGCGTGAAAACAATTTAAAGGAAACGGCCGGATCATCGGCCGGAAGCCGGCGGGCCCCGGTTTTGACCGGGGTTTGCCGGTTTTGCCGTCCGGGCGAATCGACAGGAGGATGAATCGAGTATGAAAATCGACTTGACGACGATGGTGCTGAGCCGTCCGAATACATGGCTGGAGATCGTTGGCCGCCGCGAGCCCGGCGGGGAACTCGGCATCTACTTGAGCACGCTGCAGAGCGATGCGCGGCCGCGGGAAATTTTCCGCGTGCTTCCGCTCGGCGAGCGGGGCGACGTGCTGGCTGCGGAGCCGGAGGCGACGGCCGCGGTCGCGACGCTTCGCGCGGCGGAAGGAACGGTGGAGCTGCTGTTTGATCGCGAGGGCAGGACGCGCATCCGTTCCGAAGGCGTCGGTTTCCGCTTGTTCCGTCCGGAGCCGAGAGAGGCGGGTTACCAAGCGGACTATCCGTTCGAGATCGGCGGAGGACGCATCCAGGTGAACGCCTATCGGTCCGCCAAGCAGTATATGATTACCGTGCTCGAGGGCAAATACGCGATCGATGCGCCTTGGGACGGCGTTACTTGCCGGACGATCGCGCTCGATTTCGCTCCGTCGGCGGACGGAAGCGCGGAGATCGCGATGGAAGCCTTTGATTCCAGTTGGGAGATGTCCTCCACGTACGAGGATCGCTTTACCGCCTGCAAAGCCGAGGCGGAGTCGGCGTTCGAACGGTGGCTGCAGGCGACGCCGGCTCCGGACGGAGGCTACCCCGAGACTCGCGCAAGATCGGCCTATGCGCTGTATGCGCCGATCGTTCCGCCGCACGGACTGCTGGGCCGGAAGACCCTGCTCATCTCGTCCGGCTTCAACGGAGTGTGGAGCTGGGACCATGCGTTCAACGCCATGGGGCTGGCCGGCTGGCAGCCGGATATGGCGTGGGATCAGCTGCTCGCGCCGTTCGACCATCAGGACGAATACGGTGCGATCCCGGATGTCGTCAAAAATCGCGAGATCGTCTGGAACTTCGTGAAGCCGCCCGTTCACGGCTGGGCGCTGCGGCACATGCTGCGCAAGACGGATCGGTTAGACCGGCTTGCCGAGCTGTATCCGAAGCTGAGCTCGTGGACGAACTGGTGGTTCCGTTACCGGGATTACGGCGGCAGCGGCTTCCCGCAGTACAATCACGGCAACGACAGCGGTTGGGACAATGCCACTGTGTTCGCCGTACCCGGCGCGTTGGAGGCGCCGGACTTGTCCGCCTTCCTCATCATCCAAATGGATGCGCTGGCCGAAGCGGCGGACCGGCTCGGCCGGGCGGATGAGGCGGCGAATTGGCGCAATCGTTCGGAAGAGCATCTGTCACGCATGCTGGAGCGCTTTTGGGATGGCGACATGTTCGTTTTCAGAAGGGTCGGGACGGGAGAAATCGTGAGGACGGCCAGCTTGCTGCATTGGATGCCGGTCATCCTCGGCGCCAAGCTGCCGCAGCCGATCGTGAAACGAATGGCGCATATGCTCGGACCGAAGGGGCCTTTCCTCACCGATTGGGGGTTGGCGACCGAACAGCCGGCGAGCGAATATTACGAGACGGATGGGTATTGGCGCGGGCCGATCTGGGCGCCGGTCACCTATATCGCCGCTTCCGGGCTGGCGGACGCGGGGGAAGGGGAGCTCGCCCGGGAGATCGGACGGCGGTTTCTGCGCTTATGCGCGCATAGCGGCCTGGCGGAGAATTACGATCCGATCACCGGAGAGGCCTATCGCGACAAGTTCCATACTTGGCCGGCAAGCGTGTTCCAGCTGTTCGCAGCGGATGAGGCTACGGCTACGGCGGGGCGGGGGTGATTCGCAGCATGGGCACGAATGAATATGGGCGATACATACCGTCAACACCGGCGAGGATCATCCTGGATACCGATATCGGCCCGGACTGCGACGACGCGGGCGCCGTAGCCGTTCTGCACGCCTTGGAAAAACGAGGGGAAGTCCGGATCGCGGGGATGATGCACTGCACGTCCGGCAAGTGGGGCGCGGGATGCCTGGATGCGCTCAATCGCTTTTACGGCCGTGGCGACATTCCGGTGGGCACGCTTCGGGATAAAGGTTTTCTTGACGACGACAATCTCTACGCGAAGTACAACAAAGTGATTGCGGAGACCTTCCCCAATCGATATCGGAACGAGCCGGCTCCGGACGCGGTCCGGCTGTACCGTAAGCTTCTGGCGGAAGGCGAGAACTTCGGAGCCGTCGTCGTAGCGATCGGTCCCTTGCTGAACCTCCAGCAGCTGCTGCAATCGGCGCCCGACGAAATATCGCCGCTGTCCGGGGCGGAACTGGTAGCCCGCAAAGTCAAGCATCTCGTCGTCATGGGGGGACGATTCCCGGAGGGCGAAGAGTGGAACTTCGCGATGCATCCGGCTTCGGCCCGATTCGTGACGGATCGTTGGCCGACCGGCATCACCTTCACGGGCTTCGAGATCGGCCTCGACATTCTGACCGGCAAGCGGCTGTACGACGACCTGCCGTCCGGCCACCCGGTCCGCCAATGCTATGCCCGGTTTGCCGGAGAAGGCCAGACCCGGAGCAGCTGGGATTTGACCGCGGTATTGTTCGCGGCCCGCGGCGGGTCTTCGTTCTGGGAGACCGTGCACGGCCGAATCGACGTTGACGGGGAGACGGGGAGAAGCGAATGGCACGCCGATTCCGCCGGACCGCACGCCTATCTCCGGGCCGTGACCGGACCGGAAGAAGCGGCGAAGACCCTGGACGCCCTGATGGTCGAATGACGGGATTTCTTCAGATTCGATAGCCACGCTGAATCTCTTAAAGCCGACAATGTTCTTGCGACAACCGAAGGGTACCGGGTCCTTGATTGGCAGAGGCCGATTCAAGGCCCGGTATCGCCTGGTTCGCACAGGCTGCCCGCAAGCGGTTTCCGCCCGGGAAGATTTGGTTCGACGGCGCGATTGCCCATATATTTAAAGAACTGGAACGAATGCAACAGCGGAAACCCGAATGATGCCTCGCGTATACTACTTCCGACTATTATCAACTACTCCTCATGCGTAATTTGAATCATGACCGATTTTGTTATAATTAAGATATGAGTGCCATAGCCGGATTCATTGACGATAACGAGCCCGTATCGATTGAAATCATCGAAAACATGATGAGATCGTTGGAGAAATATCCTGCGGATCATGTGCAAACCTGGCATCGCCGGTCTGCGTTCCTGGGCTGCCTCGCGCAATGGTTCACCCCCGAATCGGTGCACGAGCGGCAGCCCCGCCGCGACGAGCGGACCGGGCTGGTCATTGCCGCGGACGCGATCATCGACAATCGGGAGGAACTGTTTCGCCGGCTGCAGGTCGAGCACTCCCGTCGGAAGAGAATGACGGACAGCGAGTTAATCTCGGAGGCATACCTCGAATGGGGAGAGGACGCTCCGAAGTATTTGATCGGCGACTTCGCTTTCGCGATTTGGGACGAGCGGCGGCGCCGCTTGTTCGGAGCCCGCGACCTGGCGGGGAGCCGCACGCTGTATTATGTTCGGCGGCCGGGGCAGTTTGCCTTCTGCACGGTGATGAATCCGCTGTTTGCGCTGCCCGGCGTCCGGAAAGAGCTGAACGAGGATTGGTTGGCCGAGTTTCTCGCGATTCCGATCATTCTGGATACGATCGACGTTCGCTCTACGGTATACCGCCCGATCGGCCAAATTCCGCCGGCCCATTCCTTTACTTTCGAGAACGGAAGCTTGAAGGTCGAGCGCTACGGAACGTTGGCGGCCGATGTGCCGAAGCTGAAGCTCAAATCGAACGGCGAGTACGAAGAAGCGTTTCGCGAGGTGTTCCGGGAAGCCGTCGTCTCGAAGCTTCGGACACGCCGGAATGTCGGCGCGAGCTTGAGCGGCGGGCTCGATTCGGGAGCGGTCGCCGGATTCGCGGCAGGCCCGCTGCGCGAGGAAGGCAAGAAGCTGCATACCTACAGCTACATTCCTCGTTCGGACTTCACGGACTGGACGCCCGGCGGCATGTTGGCGGATGAGAGCCCTTACATCCAGGCCATTGTCGACCATGTAGGCAATATCGAGCACCGCTACATGGATTTCGCGGATCGGAACTCTTTTGAAGAAATCGACGATCTGCTCGAATGGATGGAGACGCCCTATAAATTTTTTGAAAATTCTTACTGGTTAAGAGGCATTCTCGAGCAAGCCAGCAAGCAAGGCGTCGGCATTTTGCTGAACGGAGGCAACGGGAATTACTCCATCTCGTGGGGGCCGGCGTTGGACTATTATGCCAGGCTGTTGCGGAAGCTGCGCTTCGTGCGCCTTTACCGCGAACTCAAGCTGTACGGCAGACAGATGCGGATCGGGAGATCGCGGCTGCTTCCCTACATCGGCAAATCGGCCTTTGCCTTTCCGTCGTGGTCGTCGAAGCCGCTTCCGGATATTCCGCAGCTGATTCACCCGGAATTGGCCGGACGCACCGGCGTATTCGAGAAGCTGAAGGGTCACGACGTCGGATTGAGCGACACCTGGATGAACGAGTTCGAGGCCAGAACGTACCAGTTCGACAACTTGTCGATCTTGAACCACCAGGGGACGTCATCGACCAAATTGTCGCTAAGGTATGCCGTCAGAGAGAGGGATCCTACCGCCGATCCGAGAGTCGTTCGATTCTGCTTATCCGTGCCTGACGAGCAGTATGTTCAGAACGGCATGGACCGCGCGCTCGTTCGAAGGGCGACCGAACGTTATTTGCCCGACTCCGTCCGATTGAATCAACGCGTTCGGGGCGTGCAGGGCGCGGACTGGATCCATCGCGTAAGCCCCTCGTGGAACGCGATGGCGGAAGAACTGCGCCGGTTATGCCGCGACCCCGGGGCTTCCCAATATTTGAACGTGGAGCAAATCCGAATGTCGCTTGCGGCGATCGGCAATCCGCCCAAGCCCGAGCGAGCCTTTGACCGGCATGCAAGATTACTGATGCAAAGCTTGATCGTTTACCGGTTTATCCGGCAGTGCTCCTAACGCTCCCGCTTGAAAGGAGGTGAGAACGGATGAAAAAAGAGTGGAACCAACCGACTCTGGAAGTTCTTGACGTCAACCAAACGTTCGGGGGACCGAACGGCCTGTACCCGGACCGCAACGGCAAAGGATCGAACAACGGCGGCCCTCATGCTCCGCAAGATTCCTAGTCAATAGGTTATGCAATACGGAAGGGTCCTCAGCCTTATTCTATGGATAGGGCCCTTCTTTTTCATATTCATGGAGGTGTAAGGAAGATGACAGACGCGATCGCACCGACCTTATACACCGCTTTCGGACTGAGCATACGAAGCGAGCTCCTTTTGCCGGAACTGCCGCGGAAGAGCGCGCAGCAGGCCGAGGAGGCGGACATCGACATTATGATCGGAGACTTGTCGGAAGCCTGGAGAGCCAGCGGGGTTCAAAACGATTATTATGCGTTCGCGGCCGGACAATTTCTGTTCTATGTGCCCGAAGTCGCGATCTACTGCATTCGCGCCGGGAAGCAGATCGTCGTGTCTCCCTTCCCCGGGGCGGAGGCCAAGAGCATTCGGATCTACCTGCTCGGTACTTGCATGGGCGCGATCCTTATGCAGCGCAGAACGCTGCCTCTTCACGGAAGCGCCGTCGTCATTAACGGACAGGCTTACGCGTTCGTCGGAGAATCCGGAGCGGGTAAATCGACGCTGGCCGCCACATTCCTGAAACGCGGCTATCGGCTCCTCACGGACGATGTGATCGCGGTATCGCCCGGCAAGGACGGCAACCCCCCGGTCGTCATCCCCGCTTACCCGCAGCAGAAGCTCTGGCAGGAAAGCATCGATCGGCTCGGGATGCAATCGGGGCGCAACCGCCATCTGTACCTTTCCAAGTATGCCATCCCCGTTACGAACGGGTTTGCCGCGAAGGCGCTTCCCCTGGCCGGCCTATTCGAGCTGACCAAGACGAGGGGGAGAGAAGTGAAGCTCTCTCGCTTTCAGGGCCTTGAACGCCTGGCGATCCTTCGGATGCATACGTATCGCGACTTTCTGATTCCGCATTTGGGCGGGGAGCAGTGGCACTTCTCAACCATTGTCGGCATGGCGAGCAGCGTCGATATGTATCGCCTGCAAAGGCCGTCCGCCGGATTCTCGGCGCACGAGCTGGTCGACCGGGTGCTGCATGCCGTACTTGAAGGAGAGAAGGTCATGCAAGGGTGAAAGGCGGAGAACGGCTGGAAGTCGCGCCCGTGCTTGTCTATCTCAAGAAGCTCCACGCGTATGCCGGGCAACAACTGTACCGGAATCTGATCGGGACCATGGTCGTCAGCCTGCTGCAAGGGTTCGGAATCTTTCTCCTGGCTCCCATGCTGAGTCTGATCGGGCTTATGGATTCGTCCTCGGGAGGCATTCCGTTTCTTTCTTCCTTGGCCGAGCCGCTTCAGCGCTTGCCGTCCGACCTGAAATTGCCCGTTGTGCTCGCCGGTTTTCTCATCCTGCTCTTGGGGCAGGGGCTGCTGCAGCGTCAATTGGCCAACGTGAATTCCGAATTGGAGCAAGGCTTTATCCGTCGTCTGAGGCTGGACATGTATAAGGGCTTATTGCAATCGAATTGGGCGTTTTTCCTGAAAAAAAGGAAGTCCGATTTCATCCATCATGCCACGACCGAGCTGCCCCGGGTCAGCTTCGGGATTTTCACGCTTCTGCAACTGGTTACGACGATCCTCTTCACGCTGATCCAGATCGGCTTTGCGCTGTGGCTGTCGGCACCGCTCACGCTTGCGGTCCTGCTGTGCGGCTTGATTCTCGCCGTCTACTCCCGTTCGAAGGTGAGAAAAGCCAGGAGGCTCGGACAGGATACGACCGAGCTGATGCAGCGTTACGTAGGCGGAATGACCGATCATTTTAACGGCATTAAAGATATCAAGAGCAATCGGATGGAAAAGCAGCATCTCTCCTGGTTTCGCGTGCTGTGCGATCGGCTGGAACGCAATACCGTCCAGTTTACGAGATTGCAATCGGCGTCCACGTTCCGTTACAATGCCGCCGCGAGCTTTCTCATCGCATTCTTCGTCTATTTCTCCTTCGAAGTCATTCATGTGCAGGCCGAGACCCTTCTGTTTATCGTCCTTATTTTCTCGCGATTGTGGCCGAAATTCTCGGCGATGCAGTCCAGTGTGGAACAGATCGCCCAGACGATTCCCGCCTTCCGCAATCTATGGGAGCTGCAGCAGGAGGTGGAGGCCGCCCAGGAACCCGAGCCGTCCGGGCTTCCGGAGAGCAAAGGCGCGATTCGCGTCGTACAGGGCTTCGAATTCCGGGACGTCTTCTACCGTTATGACCGCACGGTCGCTTCTTATGCTCTTCAAGATGTGAATTTGCGAATTCCGGCCAACCGGATGACGGCCGTCGTCGGCCGGTCGGGCGCGGGGAAGAGCACCCTGATCGATATGCTGATCGGACTCATCCAGCCGGAGAGCGGGCAGGTGCTCGTAGACGGCAAGCCGCTTGACGCGGGCGATTCCTATGCGCTAAGGCGGTCTGTCAGCTATGTCTCGCAAGACCCCTTTTTGTTCCATGAGAGCGTCAGAGACAATTTATCCATCGCCGCGCCGGACGCAAGCGAAGACAGCATGTGGGAGGCGCTGCGTTTTGCCGCGGCGGATTCGTTCGTCCGGAAGCTCCCGCAAGGACTCGATACGGTGCTGGGAGACCGGGGGGTTCGCTTGTCCGGAGGAGAACGCCAGCGGATCGTATTGGCGAGAGCCATCCTGCGCAGGCCGTCCCTTCTCATTCTGGACGAAGCCACCAGCGCGCTGGACAGCGAGCACGAGGCCAGCATTCAGGAAGCGCTGGAGCGGCTGAGGGGAAGCATGACGATCGTTGTGATCGCCCATCGCCTGTCCACGATCCGGGACGCGGACCAGATCGTCGTATTGGACAACGGAACGATCGTGCAGCGCGGCGGATACACGCAGCTTTCCGGCGACCGGAACGGCCTGTTCGGCAAGCTGCTGGCCTATCAGGCACGAGCGAGCGTGTAAGCGGCATTTCAAAAAGCCTGATTCCGGCGGTTTGGAATTCAGGCTTTTTTGATATGAAAGTATAAAAGCTTCCCAAGTGGCTGTTGCAGTCCCCTGGCAGGCCGAACGGATGCCGATAGCCGAAAAAATCGGCTAACGTAGCCTTTGCCAGGCCGACTCTCCATTACACGTTCAGCCCGCTGCCCGATACGGATACGGCCAGCACACTCGTGAATTCTTCCTTCCTTGGCCCCGCAAAGTACCTAAGAAAGCCTCGAAGCTAAGCCCCGCTTGGGGTTTTTGGCTTTCAAAACTTGAAGCAGAAGCTCGGCGCCGCGGGAAAAAACTCTAATCTCCTCGCGTACACGCTCCGTTGCATTTCAATGGATGAACGAAGCGTACACCTTCTCGAGATAAGCAATGGAGACGCGTTCCGCTTCGTCCTTCACGATTACATCGAAATGCTCACGTAAACGTCGATAGGTGTGAATGGTATTTATTAATGAACGGTAGCAACTCTCGAGATTGTGCAAAGGAACGGTCTGTTTCAGCTCTTCTATTTCTCCGGTTGCGAGCTGTTCCAATCTCCGTACTCCACGAGGGAGCTGGTCATTGCGCACCAATATCAAAGGCCCCAATACAGTCCCTCGAATATAGGTGAGAAGGTCGATGAATTCAAACCATTCTCCTCTTCCGAGCTTCGTGGCGCCGTAATGGACCCAGACCCAAAATCTGTCTTCTATCCATTGAGCGTCCGTGCTTGGGTGCAGGGGGGAGGTTGCTGCCAGAACGTTGCTGATTTCCCGATCTTTCTCCCATAAAATAAGCGGGTTCTCCATACGTATCTCCAGTTCCTTCAATGTCATGAATTTAAGGTCGACATGCAGCGGATCAGGCCCGTATAAGCAGATGACCAACCGAGGTTCGCCCACGTGTTCGCCTGTAAATCCGGAGAGCAGCCTGCCTAGCCCTTCCGCAATATGAAGTCGTTCATTCATGATTTGCGCCTGGCAGGTCGGGTCGTATACGATGATAAGATCTAAATCGCTAAACTCGTCCATGGTATTCGTCATCATGGAACCGCCGGCAAGGATGCCCCGTATTCGTCGATCCTGACTAAGCTTTTTTATTGCCTGTTCGATGAATTTTTCGTGTATCGGCAAGAGCATGCCAAACAACCCCTTATGATGTGACCCATAAAAATGGGTATTACGCCAAAGTATCACCTCTTATAATTTCTGTCAATTCCGATCCCTCTAAAAGAAGGAACTAAAGTGTTTACTGAGAAGAGATATATAGTAGATTATTTGGTTCTAATAGGAGAAGTGATCGCGGCAATGAGAACTTGGAAAAAAACGATGATGTCACTAATGCTGGCTGGATCCTTAATCTCGATTCCGATCGGAGAAGCTTCAGCGTTGTCTCTGACCGTGGACGGTAAGGACTTGAGCCTGGATGCAGATCCGGTCATTGTGAATAGCACGGTATTGGTACCGATGAGAGGAGCCCTCAATTCGTTGGGGGCCGAACTGGAATGGAACAACGAGACGCAGACGGTCACCGCGGTTAAAGGCGACTTGACGATCACGCTAAAAGTGGGAGATTCGAGCGCGACGGTAAGGAACGGTACCTCCGTGACACAGGTCAAGCTGGATCAACCGAGCAAGGTAGTCAATAACAGAGTGATGATTCCGATGCGCTTCTTATCGAATCAATTTGGAGCCCAAGTCGACTGGGATCAGAAGAGTCAGACAGTTCAAATTAAGACGGCTGATCACGGGAATTCCGCAACGCAGCAAGATCAAAAAGGCGACAAGGGCGATAAGGGCGATAAGGGAGACAAAGGCGACAAAGGCGACAAAGGCGACAAAGGCGATACAGGCGCAACGGGGCCTGCGGGCGCGACCGGCCCGGCAGGCCCGGCAGGACCGAAGGGAGACAAAGGCGATACGGGCGATACAGGAGCAACGGGACCAGCAGGCGCGACCGGCCCGGCGGGACCTCAAGGCCCGAAGGGAGACAAAGGCGATACGGGTGACACGGGCGCAACGGGACCAGCAGGCGCGACCGGCCTGACGGGACCGAAGGGCGATACAGGCGCGACCGGCCCGGCAGGACCGAAGGGGGACAAAGGCGATACAGGCGCAACGGGACCAACAGGCGCGACCGGCCTGACGGGACCGAAGGGCGATAAGGGCGACAAGGGCGATCCCGGAACGAGCGGCCTATTGACCGGTATTTATAGTTATCAACTGGCTACGGTTGCAGACGCCACGGTTATCGGCGGGGCCGACATTCCTTTCTCCAATATCGGACCGACTTTCGGATCTGCGTCTCATACGCCGGGAACGACGACCTTTACCGTTCCGGCCGCCGGGATTTATAAGTTGAGTTATACCGTGAGCCTCACAGCCGGCATCGGTTCGGCAATTGCCGTTGCCGTAAACGGAACAGTCGATTCAAGTACCCAAATCTCCGCATTGACTGCGACCGGCGAAGTCAGCGGCATTGCGCTGTTAAATTTGGCGGCAGGCGACGTCATTACGCTTCGCAACAACTCTGCTGTCCCTCTAAACATGGCGTTGGCGCCGGCGGTTGGCGCCCAGTTGGTCATGGAGCAGGTACAGTAATCAGCTAGACGTTACCTATTCGAACAGACTGGAGACACCGCGTCTGCAGAAAATTTTTTTTCTGCGCGCGGTGTTTTATTGTTTTCCAAAGACAATGATTTGATTTAGGTTTGAAGAGGGTGAAAGCGTTGAATCATGACGCTAGTATTGGCTGAAAGGAAACGAACGAAGGTGGAGGTCCCAATGGATAAGCAATCGGTAGAATTTAATCTGCACACGCTGACGCTCGGGATGGGCTGCTTCTGGAGCCCGGACGCCTTGTTCGGCTCCCTGCCGGGCGTCATCCGAACGCGCGTCGGGTATGCCGGAGGCACGGCTCCGCAGCCCGATTACCGAGAGATGGGGGATCATTCGGAGACGGTCGAGCTCGACTTCGATGCGGAACGGATCTCTTACGACCGCTTGTTGGAGACGTTCTGGGGCCATCACAGCCCCGTCAACATCAACGGTTACAAGGGCAGGCAGTACCAGTCGCTGCTGCTGTATCGGGATGCGAATCAAGAGCAAGCCATCCGACGCATCAAGAGCCGCATCGAGTCGGATAAGGGCATGCTGCTGGAAACGGAGGTCGCTCCTTTCCGGGCCTTCCACTTGGCCGAGCCGCGGCACCAGAAGTATTATCTGAAACGGTACCCGGACGCGATCGCCAAGCTCGGCGCGCTGTACCCAACCGAGGAGGAGCTGACCAACGCGACTTTGGCGGCTCGGCTGAACGGCTTGGCCAAGGGCTTCACGAGCCTGGAGAGAATCCTGGACGAGATTCGCGATTGGCCCATTGGGGCCGAAGAGCTGTCCGAATGGACGGCGCTGATTCGGCAAATCCGTTGGTAGGTTCGACTTCCCTTGCCTAAACCAGCCGGCGGACGGAATTCCCTTCGAGAAATCCGCCGGACAGCCGGATATGCTCGAACGGCTCGTCGGGATTGGCGATTCGCCAGAGCAGGCGCTCGGCCGCTTTGCGGCCCGCTTCCCGAACCAGCAGGGAAGGCCGCGAGATGTGGGGGAACAACGGAGAAGCCATGTTCTCCAGTCCGATCAGAGAATAGTCGTTCGGGATGCTTTTCCCCCGTGCCTGCAGGAAATAGATTAATGGGTTTAAATAGCTGTCGACGGCGCACAGGATGGCCGTCCGGTCGGATTCGAGCAGCCGCTCCGTAAGCTGCCGCTCCCATTCGGAAGAGGACTGGGCAGGGGAGGTCAGATGCTCCTCCGGATCGACCGTCAGCCCGGCTCCCCGCATCGCGGCGCAGAACGCCGACCACCGCAGGCGAAATCCCCGGAACGTGTCCGTATCCCCGATATACAGAATTCGCTTATGGCCCATGGAGACGAAGTGCCGCACCGATTGATGGATCGCCTGCTCGACGTCCCAGATCACGCTGTCCACATGGGCGAGCGGCGGCGGATAATTGATCAACACCTTCGGGAGCGGGATGTCCAGCAGCAGGGATTCGATCTCGTCCGGGATCGCGGGCGGAATGACCACGCCGTCCGCATACAGCAAATCGGAATTCGCGATCCAATCCTCCAGCTCGCCGCGCCCGGTAATGCGGGAAGAGAGAAACGACGTCGAGACCGAGTGCCCGAGCTCCTGAAGCCGGTCCTGAAGCCCGTCCATCTGGAGGCGGTAGAACGGCGTATTTTCGGTCAGCAAAAAAACGAACCTCCGGCTCGCCGTCGTCAGCTTCGGAATCCGCTCGTACCACAGGCTCAGCTCCTGCTCCTTGGTCCGGTACCCCATCCGGCGCGCCGTCTCGAAGATGTCCGCGCGGGTTCGCTCCGACATGCCGGGCAGCCCCCGCAGCGCTTTGGATACCGTATGAACCGTCAATTGAAGCTCATCGGCGATGTCGCGGAGCGTCACTTCTTTTCTTCTTTTCACCTGTCTCAACCTCCACTTATGCTCTAAGTGTAACAAAAATGAAACTTCATGGGTACGGAGAAGCGGTTTTATAATGGGGGTGCGAGAACAGGAGAGGAGTCGAGGACATTGACAACCTATGGCTTTCAGAGGGAGATCAAGGTTCAGGCGGCGGCGGACGTCGTCGTGATCGGAGGCGGTCCGGCCGGTACGGCGGCGGCGGTCAGCGCGGCGCGCAGCGGGAAAAAGGTCATTCTGCTGGAGAAGTCGGCGCAGCTCGGAGGAATGGGCACGCTTGGCAATGTAAGCGTCTTTATGCCGATCGGCAACGTGACGGGATTTTATCGGGAGTTGATCGCCGAAGTGCTCGCGGACAGCTTGCCCTCCGAGCATGACAAATCGATCGCTCCGCAGTATTCCCCGTTCGTGCTGCGCCATTATCTCAACGAGAAAATGCGCCGCGAAGGGGTCGCGGTATATTACCACGCCGAGTTCGTCGGCTCGATCGCGGCAGACGGGCAGATGAAGGCGGTGGCGGTATCGACGCGCGAAGGGCTGCTCACCTTCGAGGCCAAGCAGTTTATCGACTGTACGGGAGACGCGCGTGTCGCCATCGACGCCGGCGTTCCTTACGCGTCCGGCCGGCCGGAAGACGGCTTGACCCAGCCGATGACGCTGATGTTCATGATGCAGAATACGGGCAAGCCGGTGCGCCGGTCGCTTCCCGAAGGCTGCCCCGTTTATGAGACGGTAGCGGATCTTCCCCAAGGCAGGCGGTTGTATTGGGAGCAGAACGACGACGGAACGCTGCTCGTCAACATGACCCGCGTCAAAGGCAACGGGGCCAAGGTCGAAGAGGTGAACCGGGTCGAGACGGAAGCGCTGCGGCAGGTGTTCGGGGTCGTCGATTACTTGCAGCGCAACGGGTTCGAGAATTACATTCTGTCGCACGTCGCGCCGCAGACCGGCGTCCGCGAGACGAACCAGATCGAGGGACTGTACACCCTGACGGAGCAGGATATCGTGGAAGGGCGGCGGTTCGCCGACGTCGTCGCCCAGACGAATTACGAGATCGACATCCACAGTCCGGACGGCCAGAAAACGACGGACGAGCGCAAGGTGGACGGCTACGACATTCCGTACCGCTGCATGATCCCGGAATCGCTCGGCAATCTGCTCGTCGCGGGCCGGGCGATCTCCGCCACCCACGTGGCGATGTCGTCCATGCGCGTTCAGGCGACCTGCTACGCGCTGGGTCAGGCGGCCGGAGCGGCGGCGGCCATCGCGATCGACGAGGGCTGCGCCTGCAAGGACGTGCCGATCGCCAAGCTTCACGATTCGCTCGCCGCGCAGAACGTCAAGTTCTTCAAGCCGGCGGGGGCGGCCGTTTGACGAGAGATAGAGCGGGCGGGACGACCGGGAATCCGGGCTTCCCGCCCTTTTTGCATAGGATAACCTGCCTGCGAGTGATGGAACATCCCGTTCGGCTTAGACGAGCGAACCGGCAGAGCGTAATTAGCGGGCTTGGGAGAAGCTCAGTTAGACTTTCGGGGCAGCAGCAAGCCTGCCGCGACTGCAAGCAGCACGAATACGGCGCCCGCGGTTCCGAACGCCCAAGCATAGCCCTGCACGGCATCGGCTTGGGCGGCCGCCACCGCCATCAGTACCGTAAGCCCCACGGTCGGCCCCAACTCCATGGCGGTGTTCATCACGCCGCCGGCAAGCCCTGCCTGATGCTGCTCTACGTTCGCCGTCGACTGGACCGCCGCTCCGGAAAGGACAAGCGAGATCCCCGCTGCGAGAATGATCTGACCGGGCAATAGGATGGCGGCATACGCCGTGTCTCGACCGACCCAGGCAAGCAACCCCAATCCTAAGGCCGAGATAAGCCCTCCCGAGGTCATGGCGCGTGCGATACCGAATCGGGCGATTAAAGGGGCTGAAACCCGGTTCGCGACCATCATGGTGACCGAGAAAGGCATAAACGAAACAGCCGTTGCCAGCGACGACCATCCGCGAATCTGCTGCAGGTAGAGGGTGAGCACGTATTCGATCGCCATGGAAGCGGCCGCGGCCAGGAACATGCCGGCCAGCCCTATCATCCGGCGAGGGTCCAGAATGAATCCGAGCGGAAGCAGCGGGTTGCGCGCCTTGCGTTCCGCGCCCAGGAAGACGATCAGCAGCGCAAGGCCGACAAGAAACGGTCCGTAGACCACAGGAGAAGACCAAGAGTAGTCTCCGCTTGCGATCAAACCGTAACTGGTCAGCGATATGCCCAAGGTGACGAGTATCGCTCCGAGCGGATCGAGCCCTGGCCGGTTGGCGAAACTCCCGATTTCGCCTGCCGGCAGCAGCGACCGCGACTTCGCGAGGGCAAAGGCCGTGACCAGGACCGGAACGACGAACATCCACCGCCACGAAATCCAGTTTGTTACGATCCCCGACAAAATGAATCCTAAGATCGCGCCAAGAAACGGCACCCCTCCCCAGACCGCCATGGCCCTCCCGAAATCAGCAGGGTCGGGAAAGAGCGTGCGCAGCACCGCCATGAGGGCCGGCGCCGCAATCGCCGCTCCGACGCCTTGCAAAAAGCGCGAGCCGACAAGAATTTCGAAATCTGGGGCAAATGCGGCCATGACGGAGCTCGCGCCGAAGACGATCAGCCCTATCTCCAACATCCGCCGTCCGTTGTGGCGGTCCGTGAGCCGTCCGCCAAACAACAGCAGACCGCTGAAGGGCAGTCCATAGGCGACCTGCAAAAGCAGCAGATCCGCCGGGTTTAGCGAGAACTCATGGGCGATCTTGGGCAACGGCACGATAATCAGGGCGATCGTAAAAATCAGGGTCGCCTGCACGAGGGCCAAAACGGTGAAGGCTGCACGCGATTGCGGCAGCGGGCGCTTCCTGGGATCGTTGGTCATTTACGTCTCCTCCTCCACAATTACATACTTTATGGACACTTTATATCTATTATTTGAACAAAAAAATCCAATAAAGGACTTTGCGTATCCACAATAGCCGATTTATTTCGGTTCGTCAATCCTTTTGAGGCGGCAAATTGCCGGTTCAAATTCTTATGAACCCTTTAGTTCCTTTTAATCTCTCTTTTAGGATCGGCCTTCATGATAGAGTCATAGCAAGCGAGACCCAGGAGGCGATCCGAATGGAACAATATAATCAAGATAAAAACCCTATCGAGACGAATAACCGCGATAACCGCGATGAACGCGACGAGCCGATGACGGTCTATCGGTACGATTCTTCGAACAAGCTGATGAACGTACGTTCGGCGTACGAGGAAGAATTGGCTTCCGCAGACCGGGCGGCGGACGGCCCGAACCGCGGGAACCGCGGCAAGCGTCCGGGAGGGATGCCGCTCAAGACGATGCTCGCTTCCTTCCTGGTCGGCGCCCTGGTCGTCGGCGGATTGTCCTTTATGTCGGATCGGATGAACCTGTTCACGGGCGGTGCGTCGTCCGCCATCGAGTCGGGCGGCAATTCGTATTCGGCCGCGTTGGGCCTGACCACGGCCTCCCTCTCCTCCGGCGAGAACAACGCGTCGGTATTCGATCAAGCGAATCCGGCGGTGGTGGAGATCGAAAATTACGGGAACCCGAGCGACCAGTACGGCGCCAACCTCTTCGGCGGGCGCGGCGGATGGATGGGCCGTCAGCAGCTGCAACAGCAGCAGCAGAGCAGCGAGCCCGAGCTGGTGGGCACGGGAACCGGATTTTTCATCGATAAGAGCGGCTATATTTTGACGAACCAGCACGTGATCGCGGACGCGACGGAGCTGAAGGTGACCGTTCCCGGCTACGACGGGAAGCTTACGGCGAAAGTGGTCAACGCGGACGAACAGCTGGATCTGGCGGTGCTGAAGGTGGAGAGCCCGGACGGCAAGGATTTTCCGGCGCTGACGCTCGGCGATTCCGACCAGACGAAGGTCGGGGATGAGGTCATCGCGATCGGCAATCCGTACGGGCTGGATCACACCATGACCATCGGCATTCTGAGCGCCAAGGAACGTCCGATCACGATACAGGAAGACGACGGGACGGAGCATCCGTACGAGCATCTGCTCCAGACCGACGCCGCGATCAATCCCGGCAATTCCGGCGGTCCGCTTCTGAACGCCCAGGGCGAGGTCATCGGGATGAACACGGCGGTCAATGCGGAAGCTCAAGGAATCGGCTTCGCGATTTCGTCGGCGACGATTCAGAACGCGCTGAAGGAGCTGATGTCGGGAACGACGAATCTTTCCTTCTGACGGCAACGGCCCGCCTCCGGGTTTCGCTTAAGCGAACCGGCGGCGGGCCGTTCGTGTTTTGGAAAAAAGAAAGGGGACTTACATCGCTAACGCTTCGTCGGTAATCCGGGCGATATCGATCGGGGAGCGGGATCCTTCGCGGACCAAGTCGGGGAGAATGTGATCGAGGAAATATTTCACGCAGTGAAGCTCGATTTCTTTGATCTTGATCAAGGCGTTCCGGTACATCACGACGAATTCCTTCTCGGTATTTCCGCGCTGCAGCTCGGCGAACGCTTCGTAGACCTGGTCCATTTTATCGGCGACCTCGAGAATTTGTCCTTCCACCGAATCGTCTTTGCCCTCGCGCAGCTGCCTGCGGAAGATCGGCTTCATTTCCTCGGGGATGTGCTCGTCGATGAAGTGGTCGACCATGCCTTCCTCGACCTGCTGCAGCATGGACCGGAGCTCCAGCGAGAAGTGCTTTACGGGCGTCTTGATATCCCCGATGAAAATTTCGCCGTAATCGTGGCTGCTCGTAATTTCGTACAGCTTTTTCCAATCGACGGCGACTCCGTTGCTTTCCTCGATGTCCGCCAGCGTCTTGGCATACTGCACGACCTTCCACGAATGCTCCGCAACGCTGTGATCCTGAAATTTGAATTTGCCCGGGCAGCGAATGATCCGCTCCAAATCGGTCAGCGACTGAAAATACGTGTGAATGCCCATATGCGGAATTCCTTTCTGCATGGTGAAATGGTGTTCACCATACAGTATATCTTCGAATCGTTAATGGACGATAAAACCGGGCTGGGAACTGTTAGCGGAAGGTCAAACGAATGGAAAAACGGCTTGGAGGGCAATCTAGAAAAAAATCAGCTTAATGGAACCCGCGGCAGACAAAGCGAGCACGGAATACTGGAACCATCGGTCGGACAGCTTCGCCAGCACGCGAATGCCGATCCAGGAACCGGCCGCAATCGGAACGATCATCCACGCGTTAAAGATCAGCGAATCCCGGGTGATCATGCCCAGTTGAACGGAGAACGGAACCTTCAGCAGGTTGATGAGGAAGAAAAACCAGGCTCCGGTCCCGACGAACACTTCCTTGGGCAGCTTCTTGCCCAGCAGATAGATCGACATGACGCCTCCCGCGGCGTTGCCGATCATCGTGGCGAATCCGGCGAGCGCGCCCAGAAACGGATTCAGCCACCGGGCCAGCCAAGACGGAACGCCGAGCTTGGCGCCGAAGCGTTCCCGGACCAGGTGCAGCACGATCAACGCCAGCACGAGGCACCCGATGGTCAGCTTCAATTGCCGGTCGTTGACGACTTCCAGGAAGAAATAACCGGCCACGACCCCGATCAGAACCCACGGAATGAGCACGATCAAGTATTTCCAGATCACCTTGCGGCGGTAATACGCAACGGCGATGATGTCGCCGGTAATGAGCATGGGCAGAATGATGCCTACCGAATCCTTGGCGGGAAAAATCATGGCCATCAGCGTGACGGCAAAGATGCCCGAGCTCGGGACGCCCGTCTTGGAAAATCCGATCATAAGTCCGGTAGCGATGCCGATGACGATATCCAGTCCGTCTAGCTGCATGGTTTCTCTCTCCCCGTACCGTTCGCTTCGTTCATTTTAACACGCCCCTCTCATGGCGCAAGACCGTTCTTTGAATAGGGGGCAGCGGAAATTCTGTTTTTTCGACAAAAATCTCTTGACGGTTTTTAATATTGTCACTATGATAATATAAAAATGAATTTATTAAAGACATCGGTGCTGAGCCTGATCAAGCAAGGAGCGTGAACGGAATGATTATGCTAAACGGTGAAAAGCTGGCGTTCGAAACGTACCCCAACGGCGAAACGCGGGTGGACGGCGAACGGATCCTGGACCTGGCCGGCGAGAGCAACCGCCTCGTTCTCAAATACGAGAACGACGGAGATTTGATCAAGCTGATGTTCGTCAAAAGATTTCTGGACGATCATCGATACCCGGCGTCTCTCTATGTTTACTATATGCCTTACAGCCGAATGGACCGGGTCGAAGGCGCATCGGTGTTCACGCTGAAATATGCGGCGAATTTCCTTAACGGGCTTAACTTCGAACAAGTAACGGTCGTCGAGCCTCATTCGGACGTTACGCCGGCTCTGATCGATCGAAGCTCCGCGAAATATCCGACGGTCGAGCTGCTGGATCAAGTGGTGAGGGACACCGGCTTCGACCCGGAGAAGGACTACTTGTTTTTCCCGGACGCGGGAGCGCAGAAGCGCTACGGCAAGGTGAAAGGGTTCAGGCAGCTGGTCGGATTCAAGGAGAGAGATTTCCGGAGCGGGGAGATCCGCAGGCTGGACATCGTCGGCTCCGTCGATAAGCCGGGATTCAAAGCCATTATCGTGGACGACTTATGCTCCTACGGAGGCACGTTCCTTCTCAGCGCGGAAAAGCTCCGCGAGATCGGCGCGGCGGAAGTGTATCTGCTGGTGAGCCACTGCGAGAATTCGATCCGCCAAGGCCGGATTCCGCAGTCGAACGCAATCGATCGGATTTACACGACGGACACGATGCTGGACCCGTCGGATACGGATCTCATTCATATTTATCCCATCGGAGGGTTTTGACATGACAACCAAATTCGTTTACCCGGCCACGCTGCTGTGCGATTTCTACAAAGTCAGCCACAAGAATCAGTATCCGAAAGGGACCGAGCTCGTCTATTCGACCTGGACGGCTCGCACCAGCCGCCTGGCCGGCGTGGATCGCGTCGTCGCTTTCGGCTTCCAGGCTTTTATTAAGGAATACCTGATGGAGTATTTCGACGAGCATTTCTTCGGGAGAACGAAGGAGGAGGTCGTGAACGAGTACAGGCGGGTCATCCGCCTCGCTCTCGGCGTTCCCGAACCGGATGCCGAGCATATCGGGCAGCTGCACGACCTGGGCTATCTGCCGATCCGCATCAAGGCGATCAAGGAAGGCGCCCTCGTTCCGATCAAAGTCCCGATGCTGACCATCGAGAACACGAAGCCCGAATTTTTCTGGCTGACGAACTACCTGGAGACGCTGATGTCGTGCCAGCTGTGGATGCCAGCCACGAGCGCCACGCTGGCGTTCGAGTATCGCAAGATCCTCGAAGAGTACGCCCGCCGCACCAATGGAGACGTCTCGGCCGTCCCGTTCCAGGGACACGACTTCTCGATGCGCGGGATGAGCTCGCTGGAAGCGGCCAAGGGCAGCGGGGCCGGACATCTGCTCTCGTTCGCGGGGACGGATTCGATCCCGGCGATTCTTTACCTGGAAGACCGCTACAAGGCGGATATGGAGAAGGAGCTGGTCGGCACTTCGATCCCCGCGACCGAGCACAGCGTCATGTGCGCGCACGGCCGCGACGAGATGGCCTCGTACCGTTACTTGATCAAGGAAGTGTATCCTAGCGGCTTCGTCTCGATCGTATCGGACACGTGGGACCTGTGGAGCGTGCTGGACGTCGTCATTCGCGGGCTCAAGGACGACATTATGAGCCGGGACGGCCGGGTCGTCATCCGTCCGGACAGCGGCGACCCCGTCCTGATCGTTTGCGGCGATCCTCAGTCGGACAACGAGTTCGGGCGCAAGGGCGTGATCGAGGTGTTGTGGGACATTTTCGGCGGTACGATCACCGAACGCGGGTACAAGCAGCTGGACAGCCATATCGGGGCCATCTACGGGGACGCCATCACGCTGGACCGCTGCCGCGAAATTTGCGAGAGGCTGAAGGCCAAAGGGTTCGCATCGACGAACATGGTGTACGGCATCGGCTCGTTCACGTACCAATACAACACGCGCGATACGTTCGGCTTTGCGCTGAAGTCGACGTACACGGTGGTGAACGGCGAGGAACGCAAAATTTACAAGGATCCGAAGACGGACAGCAACAAGTTCAAGAAATCGCAGACCGGCCTGGTCCGGGTCGTCGCCGCGGAAGACGGCATGGAATATATCGACAACCTGAACAGGGAACAATATGGCCATTATGACGATGCCGATCTGTTGGAGGACGTATTCGTGGACGGCAAGCTGGTCCGCGAGCAGACGCTCGGCGAAGTTCGGGCGGAATTGCTGGCCAACCTGTAGACCAACCGATTGCGAGGAGCCGTTGTCATGAACGAACGTAATGAGAAGCCCGATTCATTCAAGCCCTCCTCCTATCGAACGCCCGACGGGGTGCCGACGGACATCGTGGTGTTCACCATCGCTTCCAGGGAGAAGGAGGGAGCCAAGAAGGCGCTCCCGATCCGGGAGCTGCAGGTCATGCTGATTCAACGCAAGATGTGGCCGTTCGAAGGAAAGTGGGCACTGCCGGGCGGGTTTACGAGAGATACGGAGACGGTGCACGAATGCGCCCGCAGAGAGCTGGAAGAGGAGACGGGCGTCTCCGGCGTCCTCCTGGAATACTTCAACGTTTACAGCGCTCCCGGCCGGGACCCGCGCGGATGGATGATCTCCCACGCGTTCTTCGCGCTGGTCCGCGAGGGCTGTCTCGCCGGCCGGAGCCCTTCGGACGAAGCGGCGGAAGTCGTTCTGTTTCCGGTGGAGGAGGCGCTCGAGATGGAACTGGCGTTTGATCACGCCGTTATCTTGAGGGATGCGTTGGAACGGATTCGCCATCAAATGCTGACGACGACGATCGCCAAGGAATTTCTGCCCGAACAGTTCACGATCAGCGAGCTTTATCAGGTCATCCGGACGGTGGCGCCCGCGTTCGAGGAGCGGAACTTCCTTCGGAAAGTCACGTCCACCCAGAGCCGCAAAGGCATTCTGGAGGAGGTCCTTGACTCCGACGGTCGGCCCGCGGTGTCGAACCGGTACTCCCAGCGTCCGGCGCAGCTGTACCGGTTCACGGATTACGCGCCGGAGCTGTCCATTTACGGCTAGCCGTAAACGGCGCGTTCGGAATCCTCGAAAAAGAGCGGCAGCCCGGGACGATCGTAGTCGTCTCCGAGCTGCCGCCGATTTGTTTTGTCAGGAAACGGCGATCAGAGTCTGATCTCGTGTCCGGTCTCGGCCGATTCGTAGATCGCGGACAGAATCTTGATCATGTCGACCCCTTGATCCGGCGTAATGGTCGGAGTCTCCCGGCCGAGCACGCATTCCACGAAGTGGCGGATGTTCGCCGTATGCTGGGGAACGTTCGCTCCCGGGAACTTCGGCTGCTGGTCGATCAGCGCGCCGTCCGCTTCCGTGAAGATGCGGAGCTTGTCGTTGATCAGACTGAAGCCGCCTTCGGTGCCTCTCCACTCCAGGAATTTCTGCTCCTCTTCGACGTTGGACGCCCAGCTGAACTCGATCTGCAGCGAAGAGCCGTTGTCGAAGCGGATGAATCCGGCCGCCAGGTCCTCGACGTCGAACGTTCCTTCCGGAATTTTGCCCGATGCGTCGGGACGATCGGCGAACTTGCGGTACGTCGAGCCGGACACTGTAACCGGCTTCGGATTGCCGTTCAGCCACATCGCCAGGTCGATCATGTGAACGCCAAGGTCGATCAGCGGTCCGCCGCCGGACAGCTTCTTGGTCGTGAACCAGCCGCCGCGCCCCGGGATGCCCCGGCGGCGCAGCCAGCCGCAGCGTCCCGTGTACAGCTCGCCGAGCTTGCCTTGTCCGATCGCCCGCTTGATGAACTGCGCTTCCTCGCTGAACCGGTTGTTGCGCATCGTCATGAGCAGCTTGCCCGACGCCTTGGCCGCGTCCGCCATCTTCTGCGCCTCGATCGGATTGATCGCGTCCGGCTTCTCGCAGAATACGTGCTTGCCCTTCTGCAGAGCCGCGATCGCAATCTCCGAATGGTACAGGTTCGGCGTGCTGATGCCGACGATATCGATCGAAGGATCCGCGATCAGATCGTGATAATCCTCGTAGACTTTCGCATCCGGAAAATCCTTGGCCGCCGCTTCCGCCGACGCGCGGAAGGCGTCGCAGAACGCGACGATCTCGACTTCCTTGTGGGACAGCCAGCCCGGTAGATGGGCGAACTTGAAGATGCCGCCCGTACCGATAACTCCTACTTTTAACATCGTGAATCGCTCTCCTCGTTTTAACGGATCTATCCCTATTCTAATATAAAAGGGGCGGGATGCATCGATTGCCGATCAGGTCCAATTGTTATCGGATTCTGTCCTTCGCCCCCTTGCCGCCTCTTCCCCCGGAAAGCCGCTTGCTCGTTCCCGTGCCATGATTTACGGATTCTCAAGAGCGTCGGGTTGTGATAGATTTAATTCTACGATACCGGGACCGAGAAGGGGCAACCGAGATGAAACGAAGGGCACGACTGGTCTCCGCGGTTCGGACGGCGATGCTGCGGAACAAGCTTTTTTACTCGTTGAAGAACAGGGTGACGGCCGTCTTCCTCCTCAGCACGCTGATCACGTTCACCCTTGTAAGCGCTGCCTCGTATTACACGATCTACTCGATTCTGTACAACAAGATCGAGAAGAACATCCAGCTCACCCTGGACCAGGTATCCAAGGACACCGACTCGGCCATGGACAACCTGCTGTCCGTGTCCAACCAGCTGAGCTACGGCGGGATCGTCTCGAACGACCTGGCGAACTTCCTGTCCACGGACAGCTACTCCAGCAAGCGGACCCACTACGACAACATCAACTCCTATTTGAACTTGATCGACTACACGAACCCGACGGCGGGATTCCATTTTTACTACCGGTCCGACTCCAAGGATATTCTGTTCGGGAACGGCAGCCTGAGCCGGGACTTCAACCTGGACGGCCTGCCTCTGCTCACGGAGCAAACGTTCTTCGCCTTCTACGGTCCCCACCCTTCGTTCGCCGGAGGAGCGGGCGACCTGGTCCTGTCGATGTCCCGCCCGGTCCAGATCGGGAGCGACATCAACCTGAAGCTGTACCTGGAGTCCAATACGGCGGTGCTGCCGCGGATTCTGAAAACGGAGCAGCTCGGCATGCGGGTGAGCTACGCGCTGGTAAGCGACGGCGGGCAGGTGGTGTACAGCGAGCTTCCGAACGCTTATCCGACCGGGTCGATCTACGACGGCAAAATCAAGAAAGCGGCAGACTCCTACCTTTTCGGGAGCGAGAGCCGCTACGGGTGGAAGCTGCTGGCCGCCTTCGACAAAGGCGCCTTCAACCGGGAGATTCGGGACTGGGCGGTCCGGATGGCGCTGCTCGGCATCGCGCTGATGCTCGTCAGCCTCCTGCTCGGCTACTTGGTCTGGCGGGCGGTTTACGTGCCGATCCGGCTTTTCAAACGGGAGATCGGCACGCTCGCGTCCAGCCCGTTCGACACCGGGAGCTCGGAGCGCACGAACGTGGCCGAATTCGACAAGGTGCTGAAGGAGTTCCACTTGATGAAGGAGCGGATTCAATCGCTGCTCGTCGAGGTGAAGCAGAAGGAGAACGACAAGCGGCAGCTCGAAGTCGACAAGCTGCTCTCCCAGATCAATCCGCATTTTCTGTACAACACCCTGAACACGGTGCAATGGATCGCGAAGGCGGAAGGGCAGCGGACGATCGTCAAGCTCGTGGCGGAGCTCACCCGGCTGCTGCGGTACAATCTCGGCAAGGAAGGCTCCGTCGTCACGGTCGACCGGGAGGTGTCCGCTTTGAAGGACTACGTCTCCCTGCAGCTGGTGCGCAACGATCACCAGTTCGAGGTGCGGTACGACGTGGACGAAGAGGCCAAGGACGTCGCGATTCCGCGGTTTATTTTGCAGCCGCTCGTGGAGAATGCCATCACCCATGGCCTGACCGACGGACAAGGCACGATCGGGGTCAAAGTGGCGAAGAACGGCCCGAGCCATGTGACGGTCGAGGTCGCGGATGACGGGGCGGGCCTGACGGTGGAGCAGCGGCTCGCGATTCTCGAGCAAGGCCCGAACGGGCTCGCCGGCAACGGCCTCGGCATCGGGCTTAGCTACGTGAACAAGATGCTGGAGGTCCATTATGGAGAAGGATGCACGCTGTCCATCGACAGCTCTCCGGAGACCGGCACGTCTTACCGTTTTACCATTCCCAACCGGAAGGCAGATGACGCATGAGAAAGTGGAGCAGCAGAGGAACCGACGAAGGAAGCCGGCATGCGATCGGCAACGGAGAGATGCTCGTCTACGGCATCGGCCCGAATATCGAGTATGTGTACGCGCCTCCCTACAGCAGCCCCCCGATGATCGGCTTGGCCGCCCGGGAAGACGGCTTCGGGCTCGAATGCGAATCCGAACGCGTCTTCGGAACGGCGATCTGGAAGCACCGCATCCGGCGAGAGGACGGGGCGCCTGTCGCCGCGATCACGGATTACCTGCTGCCGGACCGGAATATTCTGGTGAGAGAGGTCGAAGCGGACGCCGAGCTTCGATTCCGCGCCGTTCCGCTGCCGGGCGTACGTCCGGTTGCCGTCGGCCGCGTTCTCGACGGAGAGGAGAAGGTTCCGGACGCGTCCTCCTATCTGTTTAGCTATACGAAAGGCCTCGCGTTTCTAGCCTACGATCCGGTGACGGAGGAAGTCGATCTGCTCGTAACGGTAGACGGAAGCGGATCGTGGGAGGACGCGGGGGACGGAGGTCCGGTCGTCCGGCTGCGTCCGGGGAAGAGCCGGATCGCGTTCGCCGCGGGGACCCGGTATCCGGATCTGCTGCGGGACACGGAGCGGGTTCTGGCCGATTCGGACGGTACTTATCTGACGCGGACGAAAGCGTACTGGCGGAGATACGCCGGGAGGCGGACGGACTTCGCCGCGCTGATTCCGGCCGGCCACCCGCAGAGGGCGGCGATGCTGGAAGCGATCGACAGCGTGTCCGTGCTGCTGAAGTGCCAGCATTCCTCGTCCGGCGGCGTCGTTCCCGGCCACCGGTATAGCCCGATGGCGTACGTCCGGGACATGGCCGGCGTGCTGCGCGGCTATCTGGCGCTCGGGTACCGTGAGGAAGCCGAGTCGATTCTGCGATTCTGGCAGCGGAAGTGGGAACGGTTCGGGAACCTCGAGAACGCCGAAGGGATGGGCGACGATTCGGTCCGGCTCAGCGGCGGCAACAACGAGGTGGAAGTGCCGGCGCTGCTGATTCTGTGCGCCTTCGAATACGCCCGGCAGACGAAGGACGAATCGCTGCTGGAGGACCTGTGGCCGATGATGGACTGGGCGTTCTCGGTCCAGCTCGGCCATCTGGCCGGCGGCATGCTCGAATTCAGCAGCGACGAGACGTACATGGCCGGCGGCATCATTCCCCGGCACCTGATGTTTCAGGGCTCCGCCGAAGCGACGCTGCTGTTCGCGACGGGCGGGGCCCAGCTGCTCGGCTGGGCGGAGAAGCGCGGGCTGCTGGCCGGCGGGAAACGGGAACGGTACCGGGAGAAGCTGGGGGAGGCCGAACGGCTGTTCAAGGCGAATTTTATGCCGGACGGCACGCTCTGCGCCAACCAGCCGAAGCGGGTGGAGCTGGCCGGCAAGCCCCGGTACCAGTTCGGGTTCTGCGACGCCCACGGCCGGCTGGACGGAAAGCTGGTCAACCGCTGGATCGAGCGGCAGGAGCAAGGGTATTACCTGTGCGCGGAGTGCAAGGGAAGGGCGATGCCGGAACCGGAAGTCGACGAGGGAAGGCTCTACGAGCTGAATTCCGTCAACCTGCTGCCGCTCTACTTCGGCAGCGATCTGCTCGCGCCGGAGGAAGCGGCCGCCGTGGCGAGGCGGGGCATCGGCCGGTTCGCCGCGACCGGCGTCATTCCGTCCGATATCGGCGGCACTCGCGCGCTCGGCTATGACTGCGGCCTGATGCTGTACAACGCCGTCGCGCTTGGCGACCCGATTCGGGATCGCTTGCTGGACAAGGCGCTCGGCCTGCTTGATCCGACGGGCGCGTGGGCGGAATATTACGACGATGACCGGCCGGCGGATTGCTGCCGCGCCCGGCCTTGGGAGAGCGCCATGAATATCGAAGGCGTGACGGCGTACATCCGTTCGCTGAATTTCCACGGGGAGGCGGAAGCCGATGAACAAAGTGCTGATCGTTGACGACGAGAAGCTCGTCCGTCAGGGTATCATGACGACTTTTCCTTGGGGCAAGCACGGCTTCGAGGTGGCCTGCAGCGCGGGCAGCGGCGAACAGGCGCTGGAACTGCTCGAACGGGAGGAAGTCGACCTGCTGGTGACCGACCTGGCGATGAATGGAATGTCGGGCCTGGAGCTGATCAAGCGGGCGCGGCAGCTGCGCCGCGACTTGCCGGTCGTCGTGCTGACCTGTCACGACAACTTCCGCTACATTCAGGAAGCGATGCGCCTCGGGGTGCTCGATTATATCGTCAAAACGGAGATCGAAGACGAAGTGGTGGACGAGACGCTCATGCGGATCGCCGGCAAGCTGAACGGAGAGCAATCGGCGGACGGGGGAGCGCCGCAAGGTCCGGCGCCCGGGGAACCTGCCCGCGAAGGGCTTCTGCTCTGCGGTCCGGCCCGGTCGAGCATGCCGGCGGATCTGCTGGCGCCGGGAGACCGGGAAGGATGGGCCGGCCAGCTGGCGGAAGTGGATGCGGCGACGTGGCTGCTCCGGACGACCGGCGCCGAGGCCGACCGCTGGATGGCCAAGCTTGCGCCCGCGCTGGAGGAAGGCGGATGGATCTGCGTCCGGCTGACCGGCATCGACGGGGAGGACGATCGCGACGCGGCGGCCAAGCTGAGGCGGTTCCGCCGCCGCGCGCTGTTCTACCGCCCGGATCGAGCGGCCGGAACGATCGCGTGGCGCGATCTTCCCGAGGCTGGAGAGGCGGGAGAGGAGGACGGCGAAGCGGCAGCCCGCCTTCGGACCGTTTGGAACCGCTCGGACTGGGTACATGACGAGGAGCTGTTCGAGCGGCAGCTTCGCCGCACGGCCGAAGCCGGCTTGGACGCGGAAGAGCTGCGCAGCCTGTTCTATCCGGTCGCGCTGGAATGGGAACGCCTGTTGAACGCCGGGGTTCTCAAGGGATTTCTCGGCTTGGCGGATGCGGGACTCTATTGGGCGGAATGGGAGGCCTGGCTGCGGGACTTCCGCGCCGCGATCCGCCGCGCCGCCGGACGGAACGCGACCCGGCAGATCGCGGACGCGATCCTGCAGGCCGCCGAGCGAATCCGGACGGGGGGCGATCTGGAGATCAGCGAGGAGGAGATGGCCAGAGCCGCGAACATGAGCCGGGGCTACTTCAGCAAGTCGTTCAAGAAAGTAACCGGCCGATCCTACGGCGAATACGTCCGGCTCGTCAAGCTGGAGCGGGCCAAGGAGATGCTTCTGCGCACGGACGAGCCGATCACCCGCGTGGCGGAGCTGTGCGGCTTCAGCGATTACCGTCATTTCAGCCGCGTGTTCCGCGATTATACCGGCAAGCTGCCGACCGATTATCGCAAAGCCGGCGCGGGGGACGGGCGTCCCGAAGTGTGAATCCGGTGCCCGCCGGTGTGAACGGCGTTCCCGCAACCGGTTACAAAAACCGCACGAATCGAACGCTCCCTTGCCTATAACCTTCGGAAGCCTTCCCGTAGAATAAGGCTGTAAGGGGTTTCAACAAAAATACAGTCATCGAAGGGGTTGTTCGTATTGCCAAAGACTAGTTGGAGGAAGCCCGTCCTGCTGGCGATGCCGGCGATGCTGCTCGCCTTGGCCGCCTGCTCGAGCGGCGGCTCGTCCGATTCGAATTCCGCTTCGCCGTCCGCCAGCCCTTCCGCAGCGGAATCTGCAAGCGCCTCCGCAAGCGCTTCCGCTTCGCCGGCCAAGGATCCATGGGGACCGCTTCCGGAGAAGACGACCGTCAATATTTTCAAAGTGGAGCCCGACGGAGGCCCGGACTTCCTCGCTCTGCCGGAAGGCGAGACGATTACGAATAACCGTTATATCAAGGCCATCGACGAGAAGTTCAACCTCGACGTCAAATTCCCGATCGACGTGAAAGGCGGGGCGGCCGGCGAGGAGAAGGGCAACCTGATGATCGCCAGCAACGACATCACCGACGTCATGATCGTCGGCTACAACCAATACTTGCAGATGATCGATAACGGCATGCTGGCCGATCTGACGCAATCATACAACGACTACGCTTCTCCGCAGATGAAGGAGGTTCTGCAGACGGACGGCGGCAAGGCGCTCGAGCTGGCGACCGTCGACGGCAAGCTGTACGGCATTCCGACAATGGGCACGGTTCACAATTCCGACCCGCTGATCTGGCTGCGCAAGGACTGGCTCGACAAGCTCGGCCTGCAGCCTCCGAAGACGGTGGACGACCTGGTCGCCATTCTGAAGGCGTTCAAGGACCAGGACCCGGACGGCGACGGCAAGGCGGACACGATCGGCCTGCCGGGCGTGGACAAATTCGCGAAGACCTCGGCCGACGGCGCCCCCGCCTTCTACGGCTACGACGCGATCTTCAGCGCGTTCAAGGCGTACACCGGCACTTGGGTCAAGGGCTCGGACGGCACCGTCCAGTACGGCTCCATCCAGCCGCAGACGAAGGACGCGCTGGCCAAGCTGAACGAGATGTACCAGGCGGGCGTCATCCCGAAGGATTTCGCCATCATGAAGAACGAGCAGGCCTCGGAGAAAGTCGCGTCCAACACGGCCGGCGCCTTCTTCGGTCCGTGGTGGGCCGGCTGGGATCCGCTGACTTCCGCGATCAAGAACGATCCGAAGGCAGACTGGCGGGCTTACTCCCTGCTCGATACGGACGGCAAGTCGAGATCGCTGCAGGAGACGCCGATCGGCTCCATCGCCGTCGTAAAGAAGGGCTTCAAGTACCCGGAAGCGATGATCAAGATGGTCAACTACGGCTACCAGGTGCAGCTCGACGATCCGGCGGTGGCCGGCGGCGATCCTTATCAGGGACTGACGATGCCGAACTGGCAGACGCTTCCGGTGCCGCTCGCGCTGTGGCGCGCCGACTCCGTCATCCTGGACCATACCGGCGTCGTGGCCGCCTCCAAGGGAGAAGAGCTGCCGAAGGTCGGGGCGGCGACGCTCCAGAACTACAAGACCCAAGGCGGCTACTGGAGCAAGGGCCTCGACTGGTTGCGCCAGAACCCGGACTCCTACGGCGAACCGCTCTCGCGGGTGTACGGCGTGGACCCGATCGTCGAGAACGATACCGAGCCGGTCTACAGCGAATATTACGGCGTCACCCATACGATGGAGCAGAAGATGACCAACCTCGACAAGCTGGAGATCGATTCGTTCATCAAGATCATCACGGGCGAGAAGCCGCTCGACTACTTCGACGAGTTCGTCTCCCAGTGGAAGAAGCTCGGCGGCGACCAGATCACCAAGGAAGTCAACGAAGCGCTGGAGAAGTGAAGCCTGCCGCACCGACATAAAGGGGCAAGCGGACGAGAGCGCTGCGCGTCATGCGCCGCGCTTTCGTCAAACCAAAAGAGTTGCCGGGCTAATCTATTCCCTAGGCTTCCGAAAGAGGGCCGATCATGAGAAACAAACTGGCGATACACTACCACGTCATGCTCATCCCCGCGATCGTCATTCTGGGCCTGTTCAGCATCTATCCGCTCTTCGGGCTGATGATCGCGTTCGAGGACTTCAAGCCGGGCCGGGGCATCTGGCATTCTCCGTTCGTCGGCTGGGAAAATTTTCAGTACGTGTTCATGCTGCCGGACATCAAGCAGATTTTCTACAACACCGTTTCGATCGCCATCATGAAAATCGTCTTCACGCAGCTGTTCGCGATCGTGTTCGCTTTGCTGCTCAATGAAGTGAAGAACCTGCTTTTCAAAAAAACGGTCCAAACGATCGTCTACCTGCCCCACTTTATCTCCTGGGTGCTCCTGGGCGGCATCATCATCAACGTGCTGTCGCTGGACGGCATCGTGAACGAGGCGCTGCAGGCGATCGGGATTCCGCCGATCTTCTTCCTGGGCAGCAACCACTGGTTCCCCGGCGTGATGGTCGGAACGCACGTCTGGCAGGAATTCGGCTTCTCCGCCATCGTCTACCTGGCCGCGCTGACCGGCATCAACCCGAGCTTGTACGAAGCGGCGGCCATCGACGGCGCCGGACGCTTCAAGCGGCTGCTTCATATCAGCCTGCCCGGCATTACGGCCACCATCATTCTGCTCCTGACGCTGGACTTGCAGAACGTGCTCAACGCCGGGTTCGAGCAGATTCTGAACCTGTACAACCCGATGGTGTACCAGTCGGGCGACATTATCGACACGTACGTGTACCGCGCCGGCCTTCGGGAATTCCAGTACGAGCTCGGAACGGCCGTAGGCTTGTTGAAATCGGCCGTCAGCTTCGTCCTGATCGCCATCTCTTATTTCCTGGCGTCCAAGTTCGCCAATTACCGCATTTTCTAAGGAGGAGCGAGCGGCAATGGTCAAAAGCTTCCGGACAACCGACCGCGTCTTCGACGTCATCATCGTGGCCGTCCTCACCCTCCTCTCCTTGAGCACCTTGCTGCCGCTCGTCCACATCGTGGCCGAATCGTTCAGCGACAAAGCGGCGGTCGCGGGCGGCCTGGTCACGTTCTACCCGCGGCATTTCACGCTCGTCGCCTATCGCGCCGTCATGTCGGACCACGCCTTCTTCCGGGCGTTCCTCGTCTCGGTCGAACGGGTGCTGCTCGGAGGCGGCTTGCAGTTCGCGTTCACGATTCTGACGGCCTACGCCTTGTCCCGGCCGACTTCGGAATTCCGGTCGCGCAACGCGTATATGTGGATACTCGTGTTCACGATGATTTTCAGCGGCGGGATGATCCCGTTCTACCTGACGATTCGCGACCTGCACCTGCTGGACACGATGGCGGCCCTTGTGCTGCCCACCGCCGTTCCGGTGTTCAACGTGGTCGTGCTGATGAATTTTTTCAAGAGCTTGCCCAAAGAGCTGGACGAGGCGGCCCTGATCGACGGAGCCGGGCCTTGGTACCGGATGGTCTCCCTGTATGTGCCGCTGTCGCTGCCGTCGATCGCGACGGTCACGCTGTTCAGCGTCGTCGGGCATTGGAACGCGTTTTTCGACGGGATGCTGCTCATGAACAGCCCCGACAAGTACCCGCTGCAGACGTATTTGAACCAGATCATCGTCCAGGCTTCCCAGCCGCAGTCGCATCTGACGCCGGACCAGATCAAGCAGCTCTCCCAGCTGTCGGACCGGACGGTCAATTCGGCGAAGATCCTGGTCAGCCTCGTGCCGATTCTGATCGTGTACCCGTTCTTGCAGCGGTATTTCGTCACGGGGATGACGCTCGGCTCGGTCAAGGAATGAATCGGACGGATAGGGGGTGGAAGAGATGAATGGATTCGTCGTGACGTACGACGGCAAATGCCGTTCGAACGAAGACGGCTTCTCGAAGCGGCAGCCTGCGTCGATTCAAGAGCAGGCGGACGGATCGTCGGTCCGCACGGAAAGCTTCGCGTCGGACGACGGCGCTTTGAGCGTAGACTCCGTAACGGCGACGTACCCGGACTCCGCCGTCATCCAGCGAAGGATTCGGGTGACGAACCGGTCGGCGCGCACCGTTCGCGTTACGAGGCTGGACCCGTTGTGCGGCGTGCTGCCGAAGATGGAGTACACGCTCGATTATTTCGAATCGACCAACGGGCAGGAGTTCTCGCCGAAGTCGGTGCCGCTGGCGGGAACGAAGGTGCTGGAGACGACGGCGGGGCGGTCATCCAAGGGAATGCACCCTTGGTTCGCGCTGAGCGACGTCCATGGAGGCGCGCTCGCCGCGGCCGTCGCCTGGTCGGGCAACTGGATCTTCCGCTTCGAGCCGCTGGACGGCGGCGCATACCGGGTAACCGGCGGCATGAGCGATTGGGCGTTCGCCAAGGAGCTTCGGCCGGGCGAGACGATGGAGAGCGTCCCGGTCCTGTACGCGGCATTGCCGGAAGGCGGCCCGGACGCGGTCTCGGTCGAATTCGGCCGCTGGGGCTTGCGGTTCTGGTATCCGCGGAACGAGATGTCCCGCCGCGTGCCCGTCGCTTGGAACCATTGGTGGCCCTACGAGGATTCGGCGATCAACGAGGAAGTGTTCCGCGCCAACGTCGACAAGGCGGCGGAGCTCGGCGTCGAGGTGTGCACGCTGGACGCCGGCTGGTTCGGCGAGCCGGACCCGCACTGCAACGACCACCTGGGGTGGAGCGAGAACGTGGACTGGGTGCTGAAGCGCGGGGATTGGCACAAGATCAACACGCTTCGTTTTCCGTCCGGCATTCGATCCTTATCCGACTATGTGCATGCGAAGGGAATGAAATTCGGCATCTGGTGCGAGATCGAGGCGCTCGGCGTCAAGTCCGACGTCTATGTCGAACGGCCGGAGCTTCCCGCGTTCCGGGACGGTACTTCGCTCGGCTACGTGTGCCTCGGCAATCCGGACGCCCGGGACTGGGCGTTCGGCGTGCTGGAGAGGCTGATCGTCGAATACAAGGCGGACTGGATCAAGCTCGACTTCAACCTCGACCCGCGAGCCGGCTGCAACCGGACGGATCACGGGCACGGGGCAGGCGACGGCCTGTACGAACACTATCTCGGCTATTACGAGCTGCTGGAGAGGGTGCGGGCGAAATACCCGGACGTCTATCTGGAGAACTGCTCGTCCGGCGGCCTGCGCATCGACCTCGGCCTGGCCCGGCATACGCACGGAGCTTTCCTGAGCGACCCGGATTTTACCCGGCATCATCTGCAGCTGTTCTGGGGAGCTTCGCTCATGCTGCATCCGTCGGCCTGCTTCCACTTCACCTGGTCGCAGACGATCGTGCATTACGACAGCAACCTCGACAAAGATCCGATCAAGCCCGGCATGCCGAGGCACAAATTCGATTACCTTATCCGCGCCAACATGCTGAACGGCTTCGGCATCTCGTACCGGCTGCCCGAGCTGCCGGACTGGGCTGCCCGGAGGCTTCGCGAGCTGATCGGGTTCTACAAAGAGACGATGAGGCGCTTCGTCGGGGAAGCGGACATGCATCGGCTGACCGGGCAGACGATCCGGGATGGCCGGGGCGATTCGTGGAACGCGTTCCTGTACGTCATGGACGGCGCCGAAGAAGCGATGCTGTGCGCGTTCCGGCTGGCCGATTCGGAGCCGGAGCGGCGGCTCCGCCTGGTCGGCCTGGACCCGTCGGCGGCATACGAGATTCGCGCGGCGGACGGCGGTTGGACGCAGGAGGAGAGCGGCGCGGCGCTGATCGAAGAAGGGCTGCTGCTCTCCGGCCTGGAGGAAGAGGCGTCGGAAGTGCTGCTGCTTCGGAAGAAGGCCTGATAGGTCGCACGGGCAATGGACAACGGGCAGGGGAGAGAGACCGCATGAAGATCACGGAAGTGGAAGCCATCTATTTGAAAATACCCGATCTGGACGCGACCAAATGCGACGGCACCCAGGATACGCTGCTGATCCGGATCCGCACGGACGAAGGAATCATCGGCGTCGGCGAGGTCGATTCGGTTCCGCTCGTCGCCAAGGCGGCGATCGACGCGCCGGCCTCCCATTCGATCGCGACGGGGCTGCGCAGCCTGCTCCTCGGGGAGAACCCGCTGGAAGTCGAGCGGCTCTGGGAGAAGATGTACGAAGGGACGATCTACTTCGGCCGTTCGGGCCCCGCCGTGCACGCGATCAGCGGCATCGACATGGCGCTCTGGGACATCGTCGGCCAGCATGCCAAGGTTCCGGTCTCGGAAGCGCTGGGCGGCGCGTTCCATCGCAAGCTGAAGGCGTACGCCAGCTCGCTGATGCCGGACACCGTCGCGGAGGCCGCGGCGCTGGCGGAGCGCTACGCCGGGCAAGGCTACAAGGCGATGAAATTCGGCTGGGGGCCGATCGGCCGGAACGCTTGGTTCGACGAGGAGCAGATTCGGGCGATCCGCGAGGCGGTCGGTCCGGACATCGACGTCATGATCGACGCCGGCCTGGCTTGGGACCTGAAGGGCGCGCTGCGCATGGCGGAGGTGTACGAGAAGTACGGCGTGTTCTGGCTGGAGGAGCCGCTGCACCCGGATAACCTCGACGGGTACCGCGAGCTGGCCGGCCGGACCAGCCTGTACATCGCCGGCGGCGAACAGGAGAGCGGCAGCGCGGCGTTCCGCCGCCTGCTGGACGAAGGGCGGCTGGACATCATCCAGCCGGACCTCGGCCGCTGCGGCGGGCTGTCGGAAGGACGCCGGATCGCGCGCCTCGCGCACGACCGGCACAAGAAAGTCGTGCCGCACGCCTTCAAGACGGGCGTCCTCGTCGCCGCCAGCACCCACTTCGCGGCGTCCATTCCCGAGGGGTTCCTCATCGAGCACACCGTGTCCGCGTCTCCGCTGACCCGGGATCTCGTCCCGGAGCCGATCGAGTTCAAGGACGGCTATGTGCACGTCCCGAACCGCCCGGGGCTGGGGGTTACGGTGGACGAGTCGGTCATCGAGAGGTATCGGGTGCTGTAGCTATGCGTTTGGGACTGCGTTAGCGGGACTTCGGCCGTTAGGATCGATGCAGGGAAAAGGAGGACGGCGATGGAACGGGGATTGCGCCGATTCGAAGGAAAGACCGCCGTCATTACGGGCGGCGCTACGGGCGTGGGGTTCGCAACCGCCCGACGGCTGGCGGAAGAGGGCGCCCGCGTCGTCATCGGCGGCCGCCGCGCGGACGTCGGGCTGCAGGCGGAAGAAGCTTTGCGCGCGGCGGGCCTGGAAGCCGCCTTCGTGGCGGCGGACGTGGCCGACGAGGTGCAGGTCCGCCTGCTGATGGACGAGGCGGTCCGGCGATACGGGAGCCTCGACGTGCTGGTGAACAACGCGGCTACGTTCTCGCCGGGAGGATTCATGGAGACGCCTTGGCCGGAATGGCGCCGGGTGTTCGACGTTATCGTCAGCGGCGCGTACTTCTGCACGAAGGAAGCCGCGCGCCTGATGATTGCGCAAGGCGCGAAAGGGCGGATCGTCAACGTCTCGTCGATCAACTCCACGCGCGCGCTGGAGGAATCTTCGCATTACAACGCGGCCAAGGGCGCGCTCGACCAGTTGACCCGCAACACGGCGCTGGAGCTGATCGGCCGCGGCATCCGCGTCAACGGCGTCGCGCTGGGCTTTATCGACACGCCGATGTCGGTGGTGGACGGAGTCAAGGAGCACGAGACGGACTGGTTCCGCGACATCTACGTCGCCCGCAAGAAAATTCCGCAGCAGCGCACGGGAAAGCCGGAGGAAGCGGCCGGGGCGATCGCGTTCCTCGCCTCCGACGACGCCTCGTATCTTTGCGGGGCGGTCGTCCCGGTGGACGGCGGCTTGTCCATTACGTTCTAAGGAGGCTATGCAAGTGAGAGCGCTCGTCTACGAAGGCCCGTCGGTCATGAACGTCCGCGAAGTCGAGACCCCGGTTCCGGGCGAGGACGAACTGTTGATTCGGGTCGCCTATTCCGGAATATGCGGGTCCGAGCTGAGCGGGTTCCTGGGGCAAAATTCTTTGCGCAAGCCCCCGATGATCTTCGGCCATGAATTCGCCGGTACGGTCGCCGCCATTGGCAGCCGGGCGGCGGACGGGTCCGGGTCCGGGGCTTGGGCCGTCGGGGACCGGGTGACAGCCAATCCGCTCGTGACCTGCGGGCGCTGCGAGAACTGCCTGAAGGGCCGCCAGCAGCTGTGCGCGGAGCGCAAGCTGCTGTCCGCCGCGCTGCCGGGCAGCAACGCGGAATACGTGAAAATTCCGGCCTCGTTCGTCCACCGGATTCCGGACGGCCTGTCGCTGCGCGAAGCCGCGCTGACCGAACCGGCGGCATGCGCCGTCCGGGCCGCCGAGCTTGCGGAGGCGGAGCCGACGGATACGGCGCTGGTCGTCGGCATGGGGCCGATCGGGCTGCTGATCCTGCAGGCGCTGGCGCAGTACGGAGTGCGGCGGATCGTCGCGGTCGACCGGAACCGCGACCGGCTGGCGCTGGCCGCCCGGCTCGGCGCGTCCGACGTGTGCTGCCCGGAGGATGGCGACCTTCTGGCGGCCCTTCGGGGCCTGACCGGGGGGCGCGGCGTCGACGTCGCCGTCGACGCGGTCGGCGCCGCGGTCACCCGCCGGCAGTGCGTGCAGGCCTGCAGGCCGGGCGGACGCGTCGTCCTGACCGGCCTGCACGAGGAAGAGTCGCCGCTGCCGGTGAACTTGATCATCCGCAGCGAAGTCCGGCTGGCGGGCTCGTTCGCCTATTCCGAGACGAACTTCCGCACCGCCCTGCGATGGCTGGCCGAAGGAAGGATCGGTCTCCCGGAAGGCGTCGTGGAGGCGCCGCTGGAGGAAGGCGCGGCATGGTTCGATAAGCTGATCCGGAATCCGGGCAACGTATCCAAAGTGCTGTTGAGGCCGCAGGGAGCGGACGGGGAATGAACGGTTACGGAGAATGGCGGCCGGCGGGCGAAGGCATCCGACGCAAGATTTATCCGCCGGGAAACAGCATCATGAGCATGGCGATCGAGTTCGAAGCCGGCGCCAGAGGAGCCGCCCACTCGCATCCGCACGAGCAGATTACGCACGTGATCGAAGGGCGGCTGCGGCTGACGGTGGACGGCGCGTCGCACGAGCTCGGGCCCGGCGAGCAGCTATTCGTGCCGGGAGGAGCCGTTCATTCCGCGGAAGCGCTGAAGGCTTCCTCGGTGCTCGAGATCTTCTCGCCTCTGCGCGACGATTTGCTGGCGTCGGTCGAAGGCCGTTAAACCGAAAGGAGAAGTTGTCGTGACCGTGCGGGTCGATACGGATTGGACCTATCGGGATCTTCGGACGGTGATCCTGGAGAACGACCGGCTTAAGGTCGTCATCATGCCGGAATTGGGCGCGAAAATCTGGCAGATCACCTACAAGCCCCGCGGCAAGGATCTGCTCTGGCAGCATCCGCGCCTGAAGCCGCGGCCGCTTCCTTTTCACGCCGTCTACGACGATCAGTTCTTCGGGGGATGGGACGAACTGTTCCCGAACGACATGCCGGAGACGATCGGGGAGGAAGCGTACCCGGACCACGGGGAGCTCTGGACGCTTCCCTGGCAGTTCGCGGTCTGGCAGACCGGCCCGCAGGAAGCCTCGGTCCGCTTGTGGACGGAGACGCCGATCAGCAATTGCCGGGTGGAGAAGACGATCACGCTGCGGGCGGGAGAGGCGAAGCTTCGGTTCCGCCACTTCATCGCGAACAACGGCCGCGAGGACTTGCCGTATTTATGGAAGCTCCACGCGGCGATGGCGGTCGACGGAGACGCGCGGATCGATCTGCCTGCCGAGAACGTCTACGTCGAGGAGTTCGGAAAACCCCGCATCGGTCAGACCGGGGTGACCTACCGCTGGCCTTATGCGACCGACGAAGAGGGAGTCCGCCGCGATATGAGGAAGGCGCTGCCGGATTCGGCCGGCGTCGGCGAGTTTCAGTACGCCATCGGCATGAAGGAAGGCTGGTGCGCGATCACGCATGCGAAGGAAAAGATCGGTTTCGCGCTTGCGTACGACAAGCGGCGGCTGCCGCATTGCTGGCTGTTCGCCTCCTATGGCGGCTGGCGCGGGCTGAATACCGTCGTGCTCGAGCCTTGTACGGGCTATCCCGCCGGCGTGAACGACGGCGTCCGCCAAGGGACGCATGCCGTACTGAAGCCGGGCGTTCCCTTCGAATGCGAGATCGTGGCTGCTGTATTCGAGGGGCTGGACGGCGTGTCCTCCGTCGACCGGGAAGGGAATGTCGCCGGAATCAAGCAAGAAGGGAAGAGAACCAGATGAAACTGCTGCATTTTATCGCGGACGGAAAAACGAAGCTGGGCGTGTGGACGGAGAGCGGCGTGCTGGACGTCGAAGCTGCCGCTGCGGAGTTCGGCGCAGCCGGAGGAACCGTTCCCCGGGACGCCGAGGAAGCGATTGCCGGGGGAGAAGCCGCGCTTCGGACGCTTCGCCGCCTGGCGGAAGCCGCGGCGGCGTCCGAAGCGCCGGAACGGGTGCTGCTGCCCGAGAGCGGGCTGGCTTGGGCGCCATGTCTCGCCCGCCCGAACAAAATCGTCTGCATCGGGCTCAACTACCGCCGGCATGCGGAGGAGACGAATTCTCCGATCCCGTCTTCTCCGATCGTTTTCCACAAATTCAACAATGCCCTGACCGCCCATCAAGCCGACGTGTATCTCCCCCGGACGAGCGTCAAGGTCGACTACGAGGCGGAGCTCGCCATCGTCATCGGCCGGAGGATCAAGGATGCGGCGAAGGAGCGGGCGCTTGACTCCGTCTTCGGATACTGCTGCGCCAACGACTTGTCCGCGCGCGACCTGCAGATGCGAACGTCGCAATGGGCGCTCGGCAAGTGCTGCGACGGCTTCGCTCCTCTCGGCCCTTATCTCGTCACGGCGGACGAAGTCGGCAACCCGAACGACCTTCGGATCCGCTGCGAGGTGAACGGAGAAGTCCGCCAGGATTCGAACACGTCGGACATGATCTTCGCCTGCGACGAGATCGTCAGCTACCTGTCGCAGCACATGACGCTGGAGCCCGGCGACGTCATTCTGACCGGCACGCCGGAAGGCGTCGTCATGGGCTACCCGCCAGAACGCCAGGTTTATCTGCGCGACGGCGACGCGGTCACGGTGGAGATCGAGAAGCTGGGCTCGCTGACGAACGTCATGAGGAGCGAGGCGGGATAAGAGCCGCGATCGCGACTCCATGCATTCTATAACCAGTAAAGGAGCTGTCCCTCCGTTCGGGACAGCTCCTTGTTTGTCGTTCGATTCACACCAGGGTGACGGAGACGCCGCGGTTTCGCAGGTAGTCGATATCGTCCGCCGGCGCGCCCGCATCGGTTACGGCCGCGAGCACCGTTCCCGTCGAGCTCGTCATCCGCCGGGAAGGCGACGAGGACCGTCGGTTGATCGGACCGTAACCGAAAGTCAGGCCCGCGCGAAGGTGCGCGGGCCTTTTGCCTGGAGGAGTTACAGCTTCCTCAACTGATCCAGAATGTCCTCGGGAGCCGGACGCTGCATGAAGTCCGGGTTGACGTAAGCGGAACGGATGATGCCGGTCTCGTCGATCATGAACGTGGACGGAACGGGGAGGATCCAGCGGTCGGTCGCGTTGTATTCGGCCAGGCTCATCTTGAACTGGTTCGTCATGACTTCCTGAACGTAAGGAGGCACCTCGTACAAAATATTATAAATGGCGGCCACGAGCCCATTCGTGTCGCTAAGCACCTGGAAACGAAGCTCTTGCTTCTCCTGCTGGGAGAGCGTGTTGTCCGGGCTTTGCGGGCTGACGGCGATCAATTGGGCGCCCAGCGCTTCGATCTCCGGCAGCGCCTTCTGGTACGCCTGGAGCTGCAGGCTGCAGTACGGACACCAGCCGCCGCGATAAAAGGTGAGCACGACGGGGCCTTTGGCCAGCTCGTCATACAGGCGGACGGGAACGCCCGCCGAATTGTTCAAGGTAAAATCTTTGGCTTTCTGCCCTTCCTGCAAGCCGTACAGTATTCCCGACTCCTGCTGCTCCCGGATCTGACGGAACATGGCGGCCTGAACCTCGGCGGGCGTATGGGCGATAAACTGTTGCTTCGCCTCTTCGAGAGCTTGGTTTAACGTCATGAACGGTTCTCCTCCTTAAATTTGGTTCTTCTTCCGGTTTTTTTGGAGTAAGTACTCCATTTTCGTATCTGCGCCTTATCGTAATGGATCGATTTTGGATTGTCAACTCCAAAAACTAAAAACAATAAAAGCCCCTAAAACCGGCGAACGGCCGCTCTCGGGGGCGATACCTGCGGGAAGTGTCCTCCTTCCGGCTCCAATATGGGACTTGCGATCCGGTCAAACGAGAAACGACCGGATGTGTGCGAGCATGGCGTCCAATCCGGCTTCGAGCGGGCCGGCTTCCTTGCGGACTTGCGCCAGAAGCAGGCCGCCTTGAAGGCCGGCCAGCAGCGCCAGCGCGAGACGGTCCGGATCGGCGTCCGGCCGCATCTCGCCGCGGTCGTACATCGCCCGCAGCCCTTTGCGGATCGCGAGCTCCCACAGCTCAAAGCCTTCGGCCAGCTCGAGACGGGCGTCGGGCTCCGCGTCCGCCAGCTCGCTGGCCAGCGAGCCGATCGGACAACCGCCTACGAATTGCCGCTCGATCTGAAGCTGAACGATCGCATCGCGCCACGTCCGGAGCGCCTCCATGCTGTCCAGATGGCTCAGCAGCGGTTCCTGGGCGCCGAGCACCTGCTCGCACTGAAGGCGAACGACCGCCAAAACGAGCTCGCGCTTCTCCTTGAAGTAGTGGTACAGCTGGGAGGCGCTCACTTTGGCTTCCCGCTGCACATCCTCCACGCTCGTTCCGGCGACGCCGCGTTCGAACATCAACCGGGCCGCGGCGGCGACGATGCGCGCGCGCGTCTCTTTTCCCTTCCGGGTTAACCGGTGCTCTTGGTTTGGGGTGTCCATCGTCTTTTCCATAGTTGCAGTATATCAAAAACGGACGGCCTTGCGGATCGGTTTACTTCATCGGGAAGTTCTCCCAGGGCCACTTGTTTCTCTGTTGGCCTCGAATCGAATCCTCCGGGAAGCAGGCGTATTGAATATGAGTGCGGTTGCCGTATGCGTAGGCGACATGGATCATGCCGTCCCGCGATTGAATCAGCGTCGGATATTCGTAGCGGCGGTTGAACTTCCGGTTCGCTTCGCCGCAGTAATCGTCGCCGGTCTCCAAGTGCCGCATGTACGGCCACGTCTCTCCGCCGTCATCGGACAGGGCGATCGTGACCGGAACCCGCTCGTACGGCCACAAGGTGACGGACGGATCCTCGTTCGCGCTGCAATGATTGAAGACGATCGCGATCGCTCCGCTTTGCAATCGAATGGCGCGAAGGGACGCATTGTTGTTGGGCAGCGTCGTGCACACGGGCTCGGACCAGCTCCGGCCGTAGTCGGCCGATTGGCCGACATAGATGCGGTCCGCGCTGCGGCTGCGGAAGAACGCCGACAGCCGGCCTTTTCCCCGCTCGACGATCGAGGCATGCACCCTTCCGCGACTGCCGGGAATGACGGTCTCCCGCCACGTCCGGCCTTCATCCGTCGATCGCCGGACGGCGCTGTAATCGCGACCGAACTGGCCGGTCTCGTCGAGGCTGCTGTACCAGACGGGGAACAGCCAGCTTCCGTCGGAGAGCACCGTGATCGGATGGCGCGCGAACGTCCCGGGGCGGTCGAACAAGGTGAACGGCTCGTCCCACGAATGCCCGCCGTCCCTTGAGATGCGGCAGCGGACAACCGATGTGTGCTGCATGGCGAACGGCCCCTCGGCCTCCCCTTTTCGGAGTTTCTCTTGCCACTCCGGCAGAGTGCACCCTCTTGTCTCCATGGAAGTGTGCATCAGCCACAGATCCCCGTTGGGGGCGACGAACAGGGACGGATTCTGGTCGGCTCGGGAGTAATCGTCCGACAGCCGAACGGGCCGGCTCCATTGCGCCGACTCGGCGGCCAGCCGGGACATGTAAATTTTAATGTCTCCGGCCCCTTCGTCCGACCCGCCGAACCAGGCGCAGACGAGGTCGCCGTTCGCCAGCTCCGCCAACGCCGGGGCGTGATTGGTCGGGCAATCGGTCGGAAGGCGCGCTTCGATCCGGTCGGATTCGGGATCCAGGCAGCAGCGTCCGTCGGTCAGAAAAGCTTGCAGATTGATAATCGCGGTTTGATCCATGAGCGATTCGACCTCTTTCTGCGAAAATGGGGAACTCAAATGATTGTTGAATAAAACAACAGGAATTATTATAATGACGAATATCAACAAATTTGTTGCATTTTTAATCTCAAATTCAATTTATCATTCGTCAATTAGAGAGTCAACAGAAATGATGTCCTAAAATTAAACATCTCCACCAATCCAACTTCAGGAGGCGTCATGATGTCTAATCTTCCTTATTCGTTCCAAACCGCCGCGCGCATCGTCGCCGGCAACGGCTCGCTTGATCGGCTTGCGGATCTGGTTCAAGGATGCGGCGAAGTGAAGAGGGCGCTCGTCATCGCGCAAAATTCCGCGGTTCGGCTCGGGTTCGCCGAGCGGATCGAAGCGCAGTTGAGGCAGGCGGGAATCGCATCCGAACGGCTGACCGGCATGATGAACGAGCCGACGGCGGACCATATCGGAGAGCTGCATGCCCGAATCAAGGAGACGCCGTTCGACGTGTATATCGCCATCGGAGGAGGCAGCGTGCTGGATGCGGCGAAGATCTTGTCCGTGCTCCGGACGAATAAGGAACGCGTGGAGGAGATGGTCGGGACGGATCGGGTGAGGAAGCCGGGCGTTCCGACGGTTCTCATCCCGACGACGTCCGGCACGGGGTCCGAGGTAACGCCGAACGCGATCGTCACCTTCCCGGAGGAGGAGCTGAAGATCGGCGCCGTCAGCCGTCATTTGCTGCCGGCCGTCGCCCTGCTCGATCCGGAGCTGACGCTGGAGCTGCCGGGGCCGGTGACCGCGGCGACCGGCATGGACGCGTTCACGCACGCGTTGGAATCGTTCATCTCCAACAAGGCGAATCCGATCAGCGACATGTTCGCGCTGGAGGCGATGCGCAAAATTTCGGGAAGCATCGAGACGGCTTACCGCGAAGGCCGATCCTTGAAGGCGCGGGAGGATATGCTGATCGGCTCCATGTACGGCGGCATGGCGCTGACCGGTTCGGGAACCGCCGCCGTGCATGCGTTGGCCTATCCGCTGGGAGGCAAGTTCCACATTCCGCACGGGGTGGCGAACTCCATGCTGCTGCCTCATGTGATGGCGTTTAATTATGACGCCATCGAGGAGAGGCTGGCGGAGGCGGCGACTGTCATGGGACTGCGGGAGGGCCGCGGCGCTTCCCGGACGGCGGCGGCCGAAGCGGTCATCGAGAAGATCGCCGAATGGACCAAAACGTTGGACATTCCGCAGCAGCTTGCCGCGTTCGGCGTACGGGAGGAGCATGTCCCGGAGCTGGCCGTCGCCGCCTCCAAAGTGACCCGGCTGCTGGATAACAATCCGAAGCCGCTCGATATCCCCCAGATCGAAGCTCTGTACCGGAAGCTGCTCGCATGACGATTGCATTTTGGTCCGACATCGGCTATGATCTGTGTAAAATTGCAACAGAAGGTGTCGAGATGAAAATCAAAGCACTGGTCGTCGCGCCCTACGAAGGGTTGATCGAGCTGATCAACCAACTCTCTTCCGAGCTGCCGGAATTCGAGATCACGTCGGTTCTGGGGGATCTGTCCGAAGGGCTTCACGTGTTCAAGGAGCGTTACGTTCATAAGGAATTCGACGTGGTCATCAGCCGGGGCGGCACGGCGGCTCTGCTGCGCGAGCACATCTCGGCTCCCGTCGTGGACATCCAGGTGTCCGGGTTCGATATTTTGCGCATGCTGACGCTGCTGAAGGGCTACCGGTCGAAGATCAAGATGATCGGGTTCCCGAACGTCATTCAAGGCTTCGCGGCGGTGTCCAGCCTTATGAACGTGGAAATTCCGTACGCGGAAATCCACCACGAGGATGAAGTGGAAGCGATCGTGAAGAGGGCCAAGGAGGAAGGGGTCATCGTCGTCGTCGGCGACAACGTCACCGCCCGCCTTGCCAACGAATGGGGGATGCAGGGCGTGCTTATCACGTCCGGCCGCGAATCGGTAATGGATGCGTTCCGCACGGCCAAGCAATTGTGCAAGGTGCTTCGCGCGGCGAAGATTCGCAATTCGGTGTACGGAACGCTGCTGGACCAGGTGGAAGAGGGCTTCGCCATGGTGGACGAGGACGGCGGCTTGACCTACGCCAATCGGGCTTTCAAGAAGCTGCTCCAACTTCCGGAGACGGAAATCGAGGTGAATTCGATATTTGCGGCCCATCCTTTTTTTCGGGAATTCGTTCGCTTCACCCAAGAACGTCCGGCTCCGGCGATTCCCGTTCTGTACGAGACCGAGCGCAAGCTGGCTGTCGCCGCGTCGGAGGTCGAATCGCTGCCGGGATGCCATCTGATCAAGCTGCAGGAGTTCAAGAGCGTCTCCGGCGAGATTTATGTCATTTATCATAAGAAAAGCAGCCATCATTCCTTTCCCCAAATCATTATGACCGGAGAAGCGTTCCGGGATGCGCGCCTAACGGCGGAGAGGCGGTTCGAAGCGGGGCTGCCCGTCGCCGTTTACGGCGAAATGGGCAGCGGCAAAATGCTCTTCATGCATATGCTCTACCAATCGGAGCGCTATCCGGACGGAAGTCTGGCCGAGATCGTCATCCAGGGCGGCGGCGAGGAGACGTGCGGCTATCTGCAGCGCCTGCTGCAGAGCGTTCGGCCGGGGGCGCTGGCGTATATTCGCGGACTGGAGAAGGTTCCCGTCCCGATGCAGCGCAAGCTGATCCCGCTCATCAAGAAGGCGAGGGGCAGGCTCGTCTTCTCGTTCGTCCAGGATCCGAAGCGGCTCAAGGACGAACTGCTGCTGGACGCGAAAATGTACGACCTGCTGGCCGAAGACATCGTGTTCCTCTCCCCGCTGCGCGAGAACGTCCGCTATTTCGAGGAGCTCGTCCGCACGTTTATCGTCCAATACAACGAGAAGTACGGCAAGCAGGTGGTCGGCGTGCGGCCGAAGGTGCTGGACGCTTTGCGCTCCCACCCGTGGAGGGGGAATTTCATCGAGCTCAAGGAAATGACCGAGCAATTCGTCCGCAGCGCCACGGGAGAATACATCGAGGAGGATGCGCTCGGCATTCTGGGGAATTCCTCCGTCGTCGGCTGGTCCGAAGGGCCGGCGGACACGAAGCGGATCAACATCCATCAGCCGCTGGAGGAGATCGAGCGGGATATTATCCGGATGGTGATGGAAGAGGAGAACATGAACCAGTCCAAGGCGGCGAAGCGGCTCAAGATCAACCGCGCCACGCTTTGGCGGAAGCTGAAGGAAGAGAAGTAACGCAAGGAAGAAGCGCGGCGCAGCCCCTCGGGGCTGCGCTTTTTTTCTGGGGGCAGGACCCCCACTGTGATCGACCGACCGCTCGCTCGGTTATTGCGGTTTTCTAACAAATCTAAAAATCCTTATTCCTCTCCGCAGACATCGTTTGGGATTTTAACGAATCGAAGAAACCTTATTTGCCCTTTAGGGCATGAATCGCAGCGGCTTTTCGCCGCTTAGGGTTTATACGATTCGTTACGTCCGGCTATCCTTCGATATTGCCGGAATAAGGTCGCGTGGATTCGTTAGCCGCGCCTTCACCGGACACTCACGCCGGAGGCCCGGGTTCATCGTGTCCGCAATTCGGTCCGAAACCCGCTGCCATTCCCGGCAGATCGGCGTTCGAAGCGCGAAAGACGTATGAATAGACGAATTTGTGCGGAAATAATGTTTAAAAATTAAACATTAAATTGTGGAAAACCAAATAACCTCCCCAAATTATAAAAATACTGTTGCTTTTTGATATGATGTGTTGTAGATTCTAAATGTAAGCGATACGCATTTCTCCAAACAACAAGCATTCAGGAGGAATGAGTTGAATTTTTAGGCAGAACATCCCTGTAAGCCGATTTTTATCACGTCTTATGTAAGCGTTTTAACCTACATTACGAGTCACTAGGGGGAAAACGATTCATGAATTGGAAACCGGTTATGAAGGGCACGCCCGTTCTCGCTTTGGCCGTCGCTTTGTCCGCTTGCAGCGGGAGCGGGGGGAACTCGGGCTCGACCGCATCTCCTTCCTCGAGCGGCGCGGCAAGCGGTTCGGCCTCGTCCGGCGGCAGCTTCTCGTTCTCCTACATGATGGCCGCCAAGTACAACAACTGGCTCAAGGATCTGGCTTGGTACCCGGAGCTGCTCAAGGAGACCAACACCCAGGTGAATCTGGTCGACGGCGGCCAGGACGACGCCGACTACAGCAAGAACCTCGATCTGAAGATCGGCTCCGGCGAGTTCCCGGACGCGGGAATCGTATCGCTCAGTCAAGCGGAAGTGTACGGCAAGCAGGGCGCATTTATGGATTTGAAACCGCTGATCGACAAGGAAGCGCCGAATATTAAGGCGTTCCTGGAACAGAATCCGGACTACGCCAACCTGGTTACCGACAAGGACGGCCACATTTACGGCTTGATGCAGGAGTATCCGACGATCTCGAGCGTCACGCTCTACCGTTCGGACATGTTCAAGAAGGCCGGCATTACGCAGAACCCGACGACGATCCAGGAGTTCACGGACGATCTGAAGAAGCTGCAGGAAGCGTACAAGAGCACCCAAAACTTCTATCCGTTCACCGGCCGCGACGGCTTCATCCGGTATACGGAAGCGTTTGACGCGGGCGACAAGATCGACGCGGACGGGAAGGTTCACGGCATCTACAACCTCGGTGCCGGCTACGATCTCTACAGCCCGGGCTTCAAGCAGCTGATCGAATGGTACATTTCGCTCTACAAAGATAAGCTGATCGATCCGGAATGGGTGGCCGGCACGCAGACCGAGGATTCCTGGCAGACGAAGATGCTGACCGGCAAGGGCGCGGTGTCCGACGACTTCTTCACGCGTCCGGCTTGGCTCATGAGCAACGGCGGGCCGAAGAACGATCCGAACTACGACATTCAGGTCATGCTTCCGTTCAAAACCCAGGACGGGCAGCAAAGCAAGCGTCCCGTTTACCCGACGCTTCGCACGGACCGCGTCATCGTCATCAATCCGAAATCGAAGGCCAAGGCGGACGGCATCATCAAGTTCATGGACTACGTCTTCTCCGAGAAAGGCCGCCAGCTGATGGACTACGGCGTCGAAGGAACGACTTCTAAAGACGAGAACGGCAAAAAGACGTTCATCACCGACTTCTCCGTAGAAGCCGCGAAGCCGCTCGGCACGACCAACAACGGGGTATATCAGGACCGCCTGACGTTCCCCGCGCCGGTGGACAACGACGCTTACTACGATTTCCTTGACAAACTGACCAAATCGTACGCGAAAAATTACTTCGACAACTATGCCCAAGTGTTCCCGACCCTGAAGTACGACGCGGACCAATTGAAGGAAAGAACGAATCTGCTGGCCAAGGTGCAGCCGGCTCTCGACTCGAACATCGTCAAGTTCGTCACCGGCGCGCGCAGCATGTCCGAATGGGACTCGTTCTTAAGCGAAATGGAGCAAGCCGGCTACAAGCAGATCGTGGACATCGATCAAGCGGCTTACGACGCGATGAAGCAGCAATAAGCGGCGGCATCTCCTCTCATCCCGCAGCGGATGGGGAGGAGATGCTAAATCCGGCTCAAAGGGTGGATGATGATGAGCGCACAATCCAGAGCAACCTCCGTCGTCCGGATGAAGGACGGGAGCAGGCCAAGAAAAAGCTGGCTGAAGCAAATCTGGGGACTGAAGATCCTCTATCTGATTTTGCTCCCGGGTCTGATCCAGATGCTGCTTTTCAAGCTGCTGCCGCTGTTCGGACTCGTGATCGCCTTTCAGGATTACAGCGTGTTCAACGGAATTTTGCATAGCGATTGGGTAGGGTTCAAGAACTTCGCCGCCTTCCTGCACGACGACTACTTCTGGAGGCTGGTTCGCAATACGCTTTTGCTCGCTCTGTTCAATCTCTTGTTCGTGTTCCCGATCCCGGTCATTTTCGCTTTGTTCCTGAACGAGATTCGCGTCCGGGCCGTCAAACGGTTCGTGCAGACGCTGAGCTTCTTTCCTTATTTCATTTCGTCGGCCGTCATGGTCAGCATCCTGTACCGGCTGCTGTCGCCCCAGGGCGGGCTGGTCAACGAGGTTCTGAATTCGTTCGGCATCCAATCCGTGTTTTTCATGGCCGATCCGAACTGGTTCCGCCCGTTATATGTGGCGCTCAACGTATGGCAGCTGTTCGGGTATAACGCCATTATTTATTTGGCCGCCATGACGAGCATCGACCCGAACCTGTACGAGGCGGCGGAGATGGACGGCGCGAGCCGTTGGCAGCGGATATTCAGGGTCACCCTTCCTTCGATACGGGGAACGATCGTCGTCATGTTCATCCTGGCGATCGGACAAATCTTGACGGTGGACCTCGACAAGATCCTGCTGATGTACAATCCCAGCGTGTACGATACCGCGGACGTCATTCAAAGCTACGTGTACCGGCAAGCGTTCGCCAGCGGAGGGTTTCCGAATTACAGCTTCGGCGCCGCCGTCGGCCTCATGCAGTCCGTGCTCGCTTTTGTTCTGGTCATGGGGGCGAACCGATTCTCGAAAAAATTTACCGAGTCCAGCTTGTTCTAGGAGGCGGCGAAATTGCGCAAAAGGCTCCCGGTTTTCGATATGACGAACGGTTCGATCCTGGTCCTGGTCGTGCTCGCCTGCGTTTACCCGTTCGTGCTGATGCTCTCCACCTCGGTCAGCGACGGGGCCGCGGCGGCTTCCGGTCAGATTTATCTGTGGCCCAAAGGGTTGAACATCGAAACCTATAAGTACATTCTGAACAATCCCCGCCTGGGCGTCGCGTCCGGGATGATGAATTCGCTGTTCTATACGGTCGTCGGCGGCCTTGTGGCCGTAACCGTCACCTACATGACCGCTTATTCGCTGTCGAAGAAACGGCTGAAGGGCCGCAACGTCATCATGATGCTTTTCCTGTTTACCTGGGTGTTCGAAGCGGGCATCGTCCCGAACTATATCATTTATCATGCGCTCGGTTTGGTGAACTCGCGGCTGGTTATGATTCTGCCGACGGCGATCAGCACTTTCCTGCTGATTATTACGAAGTCGTTCCTGGACAGCTTGCCGGGCGAGCTGGAGGAAGCGGCGTTCATTGACGGCGCGAACGATTGGACCATCATGTGGAAGGTGTTCTTTCCCGTCAGCAAGCCGATCATCGCGACCATCGCCATTTTCAATGCCGTGCTCATCTGGAATCAGTTCTTGATTCCGATGATTTACCTGCAGGACTCCAAGCTTCAGCCGATTACCGTCGTGCTCTACAATCTGATCATCAATTCCAGCAAAGGCGGCACGTCCTTCGAGAATATCGTGGTGAACGGCGTGCAGCTGCTGCCTCAGAATTTGCAGGCCGCGGCGATTTTCCTGGCGATTCTGCCGATCCTGTTCATCTATCCCTTCACGCAGAAATATTTCACCCAAGGGATGCTTCTGGGGTCGATCAAAGGATAGCTTTTCATGACAATAAGGATTTTTGCGCATAGAGGCAAACCGGGGTGATGACTTGAAAATTGCAATTATTGCCGACGATTTGACGGGTGCCGGCGATACGGGAGTCCAGTTCGCCAGAGGCGGCATGAAGACTCTCGTCCTTCTCCGGTCGAATCCGGACCGGACGCCGGATGCCGATGTCCTTATCTTGGATACAGATAGCAGGTCGTTGTCCGCGGAAGAAGCGTACGCGAAGGTGCGGAAAGCGGCGGAATACGTGAAGATCTGCGGTGCGGAGGTCGTCTTCAAAAAGATCGATTCGACGCTGAGGGGAAATATCGGGGCCGAGCTCGACGCGGTGTACGACGCCTTTCAACCGGATTTCGTCGTGTTCGCCCCCGCCTACCCGCAATACGGCCGCGTCGTTCGGCACGGCCACATGCATGTCGACGGCAAGCCGCTGCACGAGACGGAATTTGCCCACGATCCGAAAACGCCGATCGCCGACTCGTCCGTCCCGCGGCTGATCGGGCTGCAATCGGTCCGGAAGGTCGGGCTGGTAACGGAAGACGATCTGGCCTCGGACGATTCGGCGCTGGCGGCCAAGCTGGAACAGTTCCGCCGGGAAGGCGTTGCGTACCTGGCATTCGACTCCGCCGGCGAGGACGATCTGAAGCGGATCGTCCATCTATTCGACTCGCTGCCTTATCGGGTCGCTTGGTCCGGCTGCGCCGGATTGGCACCTTACTTGGCGGGCGGCGTCGAGGCGGGGAAGGCGGCCCTGCCGAAAACCTGGCACCCCGTGCTTACAATAGTGGGCAGCGTCCATATCCGCACCCGTCGGCAAATGGAGACGGCGTTGTCTTTGCCGGACGTGCGGGGAGTGAAGCTGCTGTCGCACCTGGCCGTCGCGGGAGAAGTTGAATGGGAGGAGGAACTGGAGCGGATCTGCCGGGAGGCGGGAGAGAGCTTAAGAAGCGGCTTCTCCGTCATCCTCTATTCCTCCGGGAGCCCGGAGGAGATCGAACTGGCGCAGAAGGTCGGCGGCGTTCAGGGGCTGACGCCGGTCGAGGTGAGCAACTGCATCTCGCTGGCGCTCGGGCTCGCGACCGCCCGGCTGCTTCGCGATTTCCCCGTCAATCGGCTCGTTCTGACCGGAGGAGATACGGCCAAGCAGGTAAGCAACTGCCTGAACGTTCATACGTTCGAGCTGATCGACGAGGTGGAGACGGGCGTGCCGGTCGGCATCCTGCACGGAGAGAGGCCGATCTACGGCGTGACGAAGGCCGGCGGCTTCGGCTCCGAGAACGTTCTGGCGGAGGCGATCAAGATTTTGCAAGGGGAGGAAACGACATGCGCCCAATCATAGGAATCACGATGGGGGACGCGGCGGGCGTCGGGCCGGAGATCGTCGTCAGCGCGCTGCGGGATCCGCGAATTTACGAGTTATGCCGTCCCCTGGTCATCGGGGATTTGAAAATGCTCGCGAGAGCAGCCAAGGTGCGGGGATGGTTCCCGAAGCTTCAAACGGCGGTAGAGCCGGCGGAAGGCGACTACGTCCACGGGACGATCGACTGCGTCGACCTCGACCTGCTGCCGGAGGGGCTGCCATACGGACAAGTCTCCGGCATCGCGGGCAACGCCGCGTTTCACTATGTGGAGAAAGCGATCCGCTTGGCGCAGGAACGGCGGATTCATGCCATCTGCACGGCTCCGCTCAACAAGGCGGCTCTGCAGCTCGGCGGACACCATTATCCGGGCCACACGGAGATTCTGGCGACGCTGACGGGAACGGAAGATTACTCGATGATGCTCTCGGCCCCCAAGCTGAAGGTGATCCATCTGACAACGCACGTCGGGTTGATCCGGGCGATCGAGAGCATTACGCCGGAGCGGACGTACCGCGTCGTGAAGCTGGCGCACGACACGCTGCGCCGGGCCGGCATCGAGCGGCCGTCCATCGCCGTCTGCGGCATCAATCCCCACGCCGGCGAGAACGGGCTGTTCGGCAACGGCGAGGAAGAAGAGAAGCTGGTGCCCGGCATCGAGCGGGCCCAGGCGGAAGGCATCGACGCGACGGGGCCATACCCGGCCGATACGCTGTTTTTCCGCGCCGTCCGCGGCGACTTCGACATCGTCGTCGCCTGCTACCACGACCAGGGCCACGGACCGATCAAGGTGCTGGGACTGGAAGCCGGGGTCAACATCACGGTCGGCCTGAACGGCGGCATCGTCCGCACGTCGGTCGACCACGGCACGGCGTTCGACATCGCCGGCAAGAACCTCGCGGACGACCGCTCCCTCAAGGAAGCGATCCGCATGGCGGTCGAACTGGCTCCCAAGGATTACTGACGGGAGAGCTTCGGCGACGCCCGGACCGGGCCGGGTGTTTGCGACGCAGGACATCGGCAACATGCCCGCTCGGGCGTCGACTCGTTGGGGCTTGCGATGTAAAACATCGCAATAAGCCCGCGCGGGTGCCGGTTCATCAGTGAATACGATGTAAAACATCGTATCGTGAGGACGAGATTCGAAAGTGCGAAGCGAATTCGCGAAAAGAATGGAGCGATGAGAATGTTGAAGCCGGAAGGAATCATCCCGGCGATGGTGACGCCGTTTGCCGACGACTATTCCGTGAACGAGACCGCAGTCCGGAGCCTCGTCCGGCGGCTGCTTGAAGCCGGCGCGCACGGCTTGTTCTGCCTGGGGAGCAACGGCGAGTTTTTCTCGCTGACGCGGGAGGAAAAGCTCCGGCTGGCGGAGGTCGTCGTGGACGAGGTCGGCGGCCGAGTGCCCGTCTACTTCGGCAGCGGAGGCATCAGCACGCAGGAAACGATCGGATTGACGAGGGAGTTCGAGCGGATCGGCGTGTCGGCGGTCTCCGTCATTACGCCTTATTTTCTCAAGCTGACCCAGCGGGAGCTGGCGGAACACTACAAGCGGCTGGCCGACGCGACTACGCTGCCGATCTTGCTGTACAACATCCCGAATCTGACGGGCAACTCGCTGCTGCCCAAGACGGTGGCGGAGCTGTCCCGCATCGATAACATCGTCGCGGTCAAGGACAGCAGCGGCAGCCTGGACAACATTCTTCAATATATCGAAGAGTCGGAACCGGGCTTCTCGGTTCTGGCCGGTACGGATTCGCTCATTCTGGCGACGCTGATGGCGGGAGGACACGGGGGCATCGCGGCGACGGCCAACTTCATGCCGCAGACCGTCGTCGCGATTTATGAGAAGTGGAAAAAAGGAGAACTCGCGGAAGCGCAAGAGGAGCAGATGAAGCTGAAGGAGCTGCGCGGCGCGTTCAAGCTGGGCACCCTGCCGTCCGCGCTCAAGGCGGCTCTGAATCTGGCGGGCGTTCCGGCGGGGCCGGCCAGGCCGCCCGTCGCTCCGCTATCGCCGGAGGCGGAGCGGGAGCTGAAGAAGGTGGTGCGGCACTACATCGACGAGGGAATCGTCGCGGAAGGATAAGCAGCCATCATGGAACAGAACGCCTTGCTCTTGTTGGAGATTATGCTGATCAACATCGTGCTCAGCGGCGACAATGCGGTCGTGATCGCCATGGCGAGCCGCAACCTGCCCGTCCCCCAGAGGAAAAAAGCCGTCTACTGGGGAACGTTGGGCGCCGTGGCGCTGCGGATCGCGCTGACGGTCGTCGCGGTCTTTTTGCTCAGAATCCCATTCGTGGAGATCGCGGGGGCGCTTCTGCTCTTGTATGTGGCCGTTCGCTTGCTGACCGACGACAATTCCGCCGCCGGGACGAAAGGCGCCGCCTCCGTGTTCAAGGCGGTCGCCGTGATCTTGACGGCCGATCTGATCATGAGCCTGGACAATGTGGTCGCCGTCGCTTCCATCGCCCGGGGCAACTACGGGCTGATGGCCGTCGGCATCGCGCTCAGCATCCCGCTGATCATCTGGTGCAGCCAGTGGATCGCGAAGGTGCTGAACGCTCTCCCGGCGCTGGTGTACATCGGCGCGGGAATCTTGGGCTACACCGCCGGCGAGATGCTGGCGAAGGACGATCTCGTCCGCAAGCTGATGCCCGCAGACGAACGCTGGATCGGGATTGCGATCGCCGGAGCTTGCGGGCTCGGCGTCATGCTTGCCGGATGGGCACTCAGAAGAAGAAAAGGAGATGTTCGCCATTCGTACTCGAACTGAACTGCTGCAATCCGCCGTGGAGAAAACGGGACAGATCTCGCTGGAATACGGCCATCGGGCCGTCGCCTACATTCCGACCCGCTACCTTGAGAATCACGCCGCGAGCCTGGCGGAGCTGAGCAACGGGGACATTCTGGCCGTCTGGTTCGCCGGCGACGTGGAGGAAGGCAAGGCCGGCATCCGGATCGTGCAGTCCCGCTTGAACCGGGATTCGGACCGCTGGACGGAGCCGGTGGAGGTGTCCGGCGATCCCGTCCGCTCGGAGCAGAACCCGGTGCTGTTCGAGGCGCCGGACGGCAAGCTGTGGCTGATGTATACGGCTCAGGATGCGCAGACCATGAGCCGGGAAGAGTACGGGAAGCTTCATCCCGGCGGGGCGTACACGAGGCAGGAGACGGCCGTCATCCGGCTGCGGATCTCGGAAGACAACGGCTATACGTGGGGACCTGTCGGCGTCTTCTCGGAAAATCCGGGCTCGTTCTGCCGCACGCCGATCGTGGTGCTGGACAACGGAGACTGGATCTTTCCGATGTGGTACAGCTTGGCTGACGGCGTGACGGCTTACGGCAGCGATTATTCGGTCGTGCGGATCTCGACGGACAAGGGTCAGTCCTGGACCGAATATCCGATCCCGGGAAGCCGCGGCCGGGTGCACGCCTCCCTGATCGAGGACGGCGGAGGCAAGCTGACCGCCTTCTTCCGCAGCCGCTCCGCCGACAACATCTATGTCGGCTATTCCGAGGACTACGGACGCACTTGGACGGAGCCGGTCCGCACCTCGCTGCCGAACAACAACGCGTCGATCCGGGCGATCCGTCTGAAGTCGGGCAGAATCGCGATGATCTACAACCATTGCCGCGGGGGCGACGATCCGGCGGCGACGCTGTGGCCGAAGGAGCGGTACCCGGTGACCGTCGCCCTGTCCGAAGACGGCGGTGTTACTTGGCCTTACCGCAGGCATGTGGATGCCGGCGACGGATTCGACGGGGAGGCGAACCGCGGCCTTAACCGCAAGTACGAATATCCATGGATCTTGCAGGACCGAGAGGGTCTGCTGCACGCGGTTTATTCGTTCGCCGGCCGCGTGGGCATCAAGCACGTCTTGTTTACCGAGGATTGGGTGATCGGCTTGCGGAAGGAGAAGGAAGGTCGAAGCCTTTGACCGGACGCGCGAGCATCGACGAGGCGCTGGCGGGCGGCAAGCGCAGCTTGCGCACGATCCCTCAAGCCCTCTTGCTCGGACCGACCGGGGCCAGGCTGTGGGCGGATTACGTGCTGCCGCAGCCGGGCTTCGCCGGTGCGATCGATTTCATCCACAAGCTGAACATTCCGCTGTTGTTTACGGTCGAATGCACGGGGACGGACGTCTATGAGCCTTGCGGCATCGAGTGGCGTCCCAGCCATTTGTCCCTGACTTACCGCAACGAAGACGTTCGCTTCTCGGAGAAGAAGTTCGTGACCTGGGACGATTGCGCCGTCTCCTGCCAGACGTGGGAGAACATCGGGAGCGAGCCGCTCGCGCTAAAGCTGCGGGTGAACGGGAAGCTGTTCGGCGAGCGCAGCGGGGACGGGTTTGCCGGCAGCCTGGCGTTTCCCGAGCATGGATTTCGGATGACCGCCGCTCTCGGAACCGACGCTTCCGGACTGGCGGACGGTATCGTGCTCCAGCCGGGAGAGCGGATTCGGTTCGTCGTCGCCGCCGCGCTCGGGCTGGAGGAGACGGACCCGGCGGAGCGGCTGAGGGAACGGATCGGCCCGTTTACGGGTGGCCGCGTCCCGTTCGACGACATCGCGCCGCGTCATCAACGGGCATACCAGAGCTGGTTCGACCGGGCTCCTTCGTTCGTCAGCAACGAGCCGCTGCTCGACAAAACCTGGCAGTACCGCTGGTACGTGCTTCGTCACAATCTGGCTCATCCCGGGATCGGCAACCTTCGGCACCCGCTTTTTTACGAAGGCAGATCCCATAAGATGACGAAGCGTCCTTACGCTCCGGAGGGCTGGGAGTTCAGCAAGATGATCCCGCTGACCGTGCCGATGCACCTGCTGGAATCGAGATGGCACCATGATGCCGAATACGGCGAAGGAAGCATTCGGAACATGCTTGCGAATCAGGGCGAGGACGGCTTCTATCCCGCGACGTTCGTGAACAAGACGCTGCACTCCTACGCCAACTTTTTCGGTTGGGCCGTCTATCAATTTTATCTGGTGCACCGGGATCGGGAGCTGGTCCGGGAGCTGCTGCCTTCTCTGAAGAAGCAGATCGAGGGGGAGGCCGCGAAGCTGGGCAATTCCGCCGATACGCTGATCATCGAGTATGTCCACCAGCATACGGGGAAGGAGTACCAGCCGAGCTACTGGTATTTTCACGATTATCCGAAGGATCCTAAAGACCCAAGCGCGTATACGCCGCTGAAGCGAGTGGACCGTTCGATTTACCATTACTTGAACTGCCGCGGCGCGGCGGAGCTGTGCCGGCTGCTGGACGACCCGGACGCCGAGCGCTTCGCCGGCTGGGCCGACCGCGTTCGCGACGACGTGCTGGACAAGATGTGGGACGAGCCGAGCCGTTTCTTCTACGATCTGCACCACGAGACCGACCGCAAGGCGATGGTCAAGAACATCGTCGGCTTCTACCCCTACTGGGCCGGGGTGACGGACGCCGGCCACGCCGAAGGCTTGAACCGTCTGTTCAGAACGGAGGAGTTCGCGACGCCATGCCCGTTCCCGTCCGTATCCGCGGATTGCCCGGTTTATACGGCCGAAGGCGGCTGGCAAGGCCTCTTCCTCAAAGGAAGGAACGGCTGCGTCTGGGACGGTCCGACCTGGCCGTATACGAACAGCGTCGTTCTGGACGCCTTGGCGGGCGAGAGCAAGCGCGGCGGGCATCGGTACGACGAAGCGTTCGGCCGATGGTTCCGCGAATTTTCGCTGCTTCATTACTCGTCCCGGGATCTCGGCCGGCCGTATCTGGTCGAGCATTACAACAGCCGGACGGGCGAGGCGATCAGCGACGAGGCGGACTACAACCACTCTTACTACATCGATCTGGTCGTCCGTCACATCGCCGGACTGAACGCGGAAGCGGATCGGATCGTTCTCGATCCGGTCGACATCGGCCTGCGCCATTTCGATCTGGACAACGTCCGGATCGCCGGCAGGAACGTTCGCGTCTCTTATCGCCGGCCGGACCCCGGGGCACCGGCGGAGAACGACGGCTATCGGTTGTACGCGGATGGCAGGGAAGTGCTGAGAAGCGACAGCTTGACCCGTATGGAATATCGTCTGTAGGCGGCGCGAAGATAACCGCGAATGAACCTTCCCGTTCATTCGCGGTTTCTTCGCGCTCGGGAATTTCTAGATTCGGTGTTGATCTACCCGATAGAGGCTTCTATGATGAACAAGGAAGACCGGCTTCGGGTCGTATAGGGGGGAGGAACGTATGGGCGCCAAAAGGATGTTCAGTTTACGGTATAAAATTTTGATTTTCTCTTTGCTCATGACGCTGGTTCCCGTCATGATTATCGGCAGCTTCTCCTATGTCAGATCGACGAACATCGTAAGAGACCAAGCGAGCAAATTAAATATGGAAACGCTTAAACAGATTGCCAACAATATCGAATTCATCCTGAACGACGTACGGGGAATCTCGATTAACATGATTAACAATCAGAAGCTGAACCGGTACCTGAAGTCTCTCAACGCCAATGAGATGGTCTACGACGACCCCGCCATTCAGACGCTGCTCGGGGAGTACATTTTGACTAAAAAATACGTGTATTCCATTTATATTCAAGACTTGAACGGCGGGGGGATGGATACGCAAGGGGCCCGCAACGTCATGGACGGAGAGCGTCTGAACTTGCTGCAGCGGCTGAACGGCAAGGAAACATGGTCATTGAGCGACGTTTACGTGGGGAATTCGGATTTGAACGTCATCGCCTTGTCGCGGGAGATCCGGGATATTAACAACATTAATCAAGTTCTCGGATACCTGAAGATCAATCTGTCCCAATCGCAAATTCGCAGCATTTACGACAAGCAAGTCGCGGGCGAGCATGGGCTCTTTTTTATGATCGATCCCCAGGAGACGATCTTATCCACTTATTCGGATCAAACGGTCGGCCGGAAGCTGGACGAGCGGTACGTTCGACCGCAGGTTTTCGAGCACAGCGAAGGCTACTACGACGCGAAGATCAACGGCAACCGCTATTTGGTCGAGTTCTATACGATCGACCCGACGGGCTGGAAGCTGATCAATTACGTTCCGCTGAGCTCCATCACCAAGCCCGGCGAGCGGATCAAGCAAGTGACCTTCCTGTCCGTATGTCTCAGCTTGACGATCTGTTTTTTATTCCTTGCGTTCTTCCTGATCAAGGTGCTGAAGCCGCTCAGGCAGATCAGAAGATTGATGGGAAACCTCGAGAAGGAGAATTTCAACGTCAACATGAGCGTGCAGGGCAACGACGAGATCGCCTTGCTGGCCGGCAGCTTCAACAAAATGTCCCGGCGGTTGGACGAGCTCATCAATGAAGTTCACGTGGTCAAGATCAAGCAGAAGGAAGCGGAGATCAAGGCGCTCGAGGAGCAGATCAATCCGCATTTTCTGTACAACACGCTGGATTTGATCTACTGGGTCGGACGAATGGAGAAGGCGTTCGAAACCGCCTCCTTGATTCAGACATTGTCGCAGCTGTTCCGGATCGGACTCAACAAAGGCAACGGCTATACGCTGGTTCGCAAAGAGCTGGAGTATATCGAGAATTATATGCTGATCCAGAAAAAGCGCTACGACAATGCGATTACCTTCCAAGCGACCGTGGATCCGGAGACGCTGGACGGCAAGGTGATCAAGCTGATCCTGCAGCCGCTGATCGAGAACGCGATCACGCACGGCATCGAGCAAAAGGGAGGATTCGGGCACATCGATCTGCGCATCTACAAGGAGGCGGACGATGTCGTCTATGAAGTTATCGATGACGGAGTCGGGATCGAACCCGCCGTCATCGATCGGCTGCAAGGCCAGACCGACCGTCAACGGCAAGGCGTAGGCCTTCGGAATATTCACGACCGGATCAAGCTCAGCTTCGGGAGCGCTTACGGCCTCCGGATCGACAGCGTTCCCGGGCAAGGCACCAAGGTGACCGTGAGACAACCATTCGTGAAGGGGAGCGACGAGGATGTTCAGAATGATGATCGTGGACGATGAACCGCTGGTACGCAAAGGAATCGCGACGTCGATCGATTGGCAAGAGCACGGAATCGAGATCGTTGCGGAGGCGGGAAACGGCAAGGATGCCCTGCAGAGGCTCCAGAGCTTGCCGGTCGACCTGGTGCTGGCCGATATTCGCATGCCGGTCATGACGGGGATCGAAATGTCCGAGCAGATCAAGGAGCGCTATCCCGATACCGCGATCGTTCTGCTGAGCGGGTACGAGGATTTCGGCTACGCGAAGGCCGCGCTGCAGATCGGCATTCAGAATTACCTGTTAAAACCGGCGAGCGCGGAGAAGCTGATCTCCGTCATCGTCGAAATCCGGGACAAGAAGCGGCAGGAGCGGCAGAGCCTCAAACAGGAAATGAGCCGGACCCGCATTTTCAACGAGAATTTGCCCTTTTTGAAATACAAGCTCATGAGCAGTCTTCTGAAGGGGGAGCTCGGCGCGGCGGAGATCGAGGAAAAATCGCGCACCCTGCAAATCGATCTGCAGGGACCGGAATACCATATCCTTTTGCTCGATATCGACGATTTTTGGCTTTTCTCGGAGAAGCAGTCCCAGAAACAAAACGAAGCTTTTACGTTCGCCGTGTTCAATATCGCCGAGGAAACGCTGCTGTCCTACTTCTCCGGCTTCGTCTGTTACGGTGAGTTGAACCGGTTGGTCGCGCTGGTCTCGAGCCATAAGATCCATTCTCTTCTGGCCGTCTGCCAGGAGATTCAAGCGAACGTCAAACGCCATTTGAAGCTGTCGGTTACGATCGGGATCGGACAGTCGTGCTCAAGCCTGGCGGATATCCGCCGGTCGTATCAGGAAGCGGTTCAGGCGCTCAAAGAGAAAGTCTACCGGGGCAAAGGCCAAGTGTTCCTGTTTGCCGCGAATCAAAGGCAGGACGTCTTCGACGGAGAACGCTCGGCCCCGTTCACGGCGGAAGAGAAGACGATGGTCCGGCATTTAAAGCTGATGGACGAGAAGGAGCTTCTTCAGTCGATCCGTCAATATTTCTTGCGGTTCGCTTCCGAGAACATCCCGTTCGTCGAAGTGAAGCACGCCTGCGTAAGGCTGGTCTTTCTGTTCATTCAAGAGCTGGAGGAGATCGGCTCCCCGAAGGATGTGGTCTTCGGTCCCCAGTTCATTCCCCATGTCGCGATCGAAAGGTTCGAAGTCGTGGCCGATCTGGAGGCATGGCTGGCGCGGATGGCGGCGAAGCTCGTCCGTCATATCGAAGAGAATCACCGCAACACGTTCAAGAGAACGGTCAAAGAGGCCATCCGGTATATGGAGGGCCATTACGATCAACCGATCAGCCTGACGGAAGTATCGGATCACGTGAATGTGACGCCCGCCTATTTCAGCAAGCTGTTCAAGGAAGAGATGGGAATCACGTTCGTGAAATGGCTGAACCGGCTGCGGGTGGAGAAAGCGAAAGCGCTGTTGAAGGAAACGAGCCTGAAGACGTACGAAATCGCCGAGAAGGTCGGATATTACGATTACAAATACTTTTCCAACACTTTCCGAAAATATACGGGCGTGTCGCCTCGGGATTACCGCAATCGGTAAGAGCATAATTTTGTGGATGTTTTCGTAAAAACGCAGCCCTTTTTTTCGGATGAATCCTTATACAATGTTGAACAGAACCCATACCACACCGATACGAGGGGGATTCCTATGAAAAAGGCAACGATGCTGGCGCTTGGCGCTTCGGCGGCCATGCTGGCGCTTTCCGGCTGCGGAGCCGGAAGCGATGGGAACGCGTCGCAGGGCGGCGGCTCTGATTCCGGCCAGGCTTCCTCCAAGCCGGCCGTCAAGCTGACCTTGGAGGACCGGCTTCTGGAGACGTCCACGGACGGCTCCGTCATCGCCCATCGGCAAATGATCGACGAATTCAAGAAGGAGAACCCGAACGTCGAGATTTCCGAGGAGTCGCTGCAGGACGCCACGTACAAGACGAAAATCAAGACGCTTGCGGCCGGGAACGACCTGCCGGACGTGTTCGAACTGCTCGGCTCCGACGCGAAGATGTTCTCGGACAACAAGCTGATTCTGCCGCTTGACGACATCATGAACCAGGCCCCGGATTGGAAGAAAGGCTTTATCCCGAGCACGCTGAACGATTTTACCGTGGACGGGAAGCTGGTGGGAGCGCCGATGCAGATGCTCTCGACTTCCCTTATTTTCTACAACAAGGATATCTTCGACAAAGCGGGGATTGCCGAATTCCCCAAGACGTGGAAAGAGTTCACCGATGCGATTCAAACGTTGAAAGCGAAAGGCTACATTCCCATCTCGCTGGGCAACAAGGACAAATGGGTAGCCGAATCGTGCATCTTAAGCGAATTGGGAGATCGCTTCACCGGAACGGATTGGTTCGACAGTATCAAGGACCGCAAAGGCGCCAAATTTACCGACCGGCCTTTCGTCGATTCTCTCGCGGCGCTGCAGGAGCTGAGCAAGATCGGGGCGTTCAACGCCGACATGAACAGCATCGACAACAATCAGCAAAGAGCTTCCTACTACAACGGCAAAGCGGCGATGTTCTTCGAGGGAGACTGGGCGATTTCCTCCCTGTCCAGCGAGGCTCCGCAGGAGATTAAAGACCAGACGCATCTGGCCATTCTGCCGACGGCGGACGGCGGAGCCGGCAAGGCCAACGTCGTGTCCGGCGGAGCGGCGTGGGCGTTCGCCATCAACGCCAATCTGAAAGGCGACAAGCTGCAAGCCGCGATCGACCTGGTCAAGAAGCTGACCGGCGAGGAAGAAGCCAACGTAGCGGCCGAAAACAACGCCGTAGCCGCGACGGTTCCGACCGACTACGACAAGAGCAAGGTCGTGCCTCTGTTCAACGAGTATCTGGAGATGTTCAAGAGCCTGGAGCTGTCGCCGATCTACGACGGCCAGCTGTCGCCGGCGATTATCGAGACGATGAATAACGGCTTGCAGGATCTGCTGATCCAACGCGTCACTCCGGAGCAACTGGCCAAAGACATCCAGAGCACCTACGAAGGAACGTAAGGCAGGAGGGGATTCGTTTGGGGAAAAAACTGCCGAACCCTAAATGGATAACGATTTACGGTTTTCTGTTTCCCGGAATCGTCATCTATCTGTTCATCGTGATGATTCCGCTCGCTTTGTCGATTCATTTCAGCTTCTACAAATGGTCCGGCGGCCTGTCCAAGGATTTCATCGGGCTGCATAATTACAGCCAGTTGATCCGGGACGCGAAGTTTTGGTTTTCGTTCCGCAACAACATGATCGTTACCGTGCTGAGCATTATCGGACAACTGGGGATCGCCTTTGTCCTGGCCGTCATCTTGCAGGCCAAATGGGTCAAATTTCGGGAATTTCACCGCACCGTGCTTTTCCTTCCCGTCGTGCTTCCCGCCGTTGTCGTCGGCTTTATCTGGAACTTGATCTACAGCCAGGATTACGGAATCCTGAACGGCGTCTTGAAGGGACTGCATTTGCAGTCCTGGATCCGCCCCTGGCTGGACGACCCGAAGATCGTCATCTATTCCGTCACGGTCCCGATCGTCTGGCAGTGGATCGGATTGTATCTCATTATCTTCATGGCCTCCATCCAGAGCATCCCCGCCGAAGTCTACGAAGGCGCGGAGATCGACGGGGCAACCGGATTCAAGAAGGTCGTCTACATTACGCTTCCGATGATGTACGACACCTTGAGAGTCGCGATCATGCTGTGCATTTCCGGCAATATGAAGATCTTCGACAACATCTTCGTCATGACGGGGGGAGGACCCGGCAACAGCTCTACCGTCATGGCGCAGTATGCCTACAATACCTCGTTCGGCAAATTTCAACTGGGGTACGGCAGCGCGATTTCGATCGGCATGATCATCCTTAGTCTCGGCTTGATTCTGCTCAGCCGAAGGTTGATGGGGGGGCGTACCGTTGAATCGTAAAGGGGCGATAGCAAGCGTCAAAGCCGTCTCCAACGTTCTGCTTGCCGCATTCTCCGTCGTCAGCATTTTTCCGATCCTGTGGGTCCTGTACTCTTCCTTGAAGAACCAGCAGGAGTTCAGCGTCAATATATTATCGCTGCCCTCCAGCCTGCACTTCGACAATTACGTGAAGGCTTTCTGGGACGGCGAGCTCTACCGTTATTTAGGAAACAGCGCATTCGTATCCGTCATCTCCGTCGGATTGACCATCCTGATCGGTTTTGTGACCGGCTACTTCCTGTCGCGGTTCTCGTTCAAGGGCCGGAACGTTCTGTACGCGATGTTCCTGTTCGGGATGCTCGTCCCCGTGTACGGACTGCTCGTTCCTTTATTCATCGAGTACCGCAACCTGCATTTGCTGGACCATCGGTTGTTTCTCGTCCTTCCGGAAGTCACGTTCGCGCTTCCGCTCGTGATCTTTCTGATCGAGAGCTTCATCAGAAGCGTTCCGATCGAGATGGAAGAAGCGGCTTACGTGGACGGAGCCAACCTTGCTTCCACCTTGTTCCGTATCGTATTTCCGATGTGCAGGCCGGTTCTGTCCACTTGTATGATCATCAGCTTCCTGAACGTCTGGAACGAGTTTCCGTTCGCGCTGGTCCTGATCAACTCGCAAGATTTGAAGACGATTCCGGTCGGCTTGACCAACTTCGTCGGGCAGTACACGATCAATTACCCTCAGCTCATGGCGGGCATCAACGTCTCCATCGTCCCTGTGATCGTCGTCTACCTCTGCCTGTACAAACGGATCATTCAAGGGATGGTTGCCGGGGCGGTAAAGGGCTGAAGCGTCTCTTCAAAAATCGCTCAATCGGGGTGTTACCATGATACCAACGCTTAATCCGGTCACGACCGGAAGGGACGCGGCGCCGGAAGAGTTTCTGGATGCGGCGTCGAATGCGGGATTTCCGGCAGTGGATTATACCATTCTGCCATTCTATCGGGCATACCGGGAGCAGTCGTTCGCTGCTGCCCGGGAGATGCTCGAGAAGAGAGGCCTGATCTTGGGATCTTTCGGCTTGCCGGTCGAATTCCGCAAGGATGAAGCTCTCTTCCGGAAGGAACTGGCGGCGCTGCCCGACATCGCCCGCTTCGCGGCCGAACTCGGCGCGACGCGCTGCTGCACGTGGCTGTACCCGGCGACGGACGAATCGGTCGCGGAATATACGAGCCGGTTCATCCGCCGTCTGCGGGAATGCGCCAAAGTATTGGAGGCAAGCGGAATCCGCTTCGGCATCGAGTGGGTCGGACCGAAGACGCTGAGAACCTTGAAGCACGACTTCATTCATACGCTGCCCGGGGTGCTGGAGATGATCGACGCGATCGACGTGCCGGGCGTCGGCGTGCTGTTCGACAGCTTCCATTGGTTCACGTCGGGAGCGACGCGCCAAGACATTCTGGCTTTGAAGCCGGAGCAGATCGTGCTGGTTCATCTCAACGACGCGCCGGACAAGCCGGCCGACGAGCAGATCGACGGCCAACGCCTACTTCCCGGGGAAGGAATCATTGATCTGCACGGAATGCTGTCGGCCCTGAAGGAGATCGGCTACGACAGCTTCGTATCCGTCGAGACGTTCAGCGACTCTCTGCCCCTGCTGGGCTCGCGGGAAGCGGCCGTCCGTACGAAAAAAGCGCTCGATCGGGTATTGGAGGGTTATCTATGATGAAGAAAGCGGCCATTGTAGGAGAACGCAAGGCGGAGCTGGTAGAGCGGCCGATTCCGAAGCCGAAGGCCGGCGAGGTGCTGATCAAGGTGCACGTCGCTCCGATGTGCACGGAATACAAGGCGTTCCTGGAAGGGAAGCCGCACGATTGCCTGGGGCACGAAGCGGTCGGCGAAGTAATCGAGGCGCCGCCGGGAGGGATTTTCCGGCCGGGCGACCGCGTCGTCGCCATGCCGCTGTCCGGCTGCGGCGAATGCGAGCTCTGTCTGGCGGGAGATTTCATTCACTGCTTGAACAATCCGATGCAGGATTCGGCGATGGCGCAGTATATCGTGAAGCCGGCCGTCAGCCTTCGGAAAATTCCCGACGATATCGCTTACGAACAGGCGGCCCTGGCTTGCTGCGGATTGGGCGCTTCGTTCGGCGCCATTCGGAAGCTGGGCGTGTCCGCTTACGATACCCTGCTCGTCACCGGCTTGGGCCCGGTCGGCCTCGGCGCCGTGATCAACGCCAAGTTTTGCGGCGCGAGGGTCATCGGGGTAGAATCCAATCCGTACCGGATCGAGGTCGCTCGCCGTTTGGGAATCGATGCCGTCATCGACCCGCGGGATCCCGAAGCCGCCCGGCAGATCAAGGAGATGACGGGCGGTACGGGGCCGGATTGCGCGGTGGACTGCTCGGGCGTCCCGGCCGCCCATCGGCTCTGCATCGATGCCGTGAAGCGGAAAGGGAAGGTCGCTTTCGTCGGCGAATCCCATACCGAGACGCCGATCGTGGTCAGCCGGGATTTGATCCGCAAGGGCATTCATCTCATCGGATCCTGGCATTACAACCTGAACGACTACCCGAAGCTGATGAACGTTATCCGCCGTTCGCCGCTGACGGAACCGTTCGTGACGCACGTTTTTCCGATGAGCCGGATTCAGGAAGCCTTGGAAACCTCGGTATCCCAGCAATGCGCCAAGATCATGCTGAAGCCTTGGGAATAAGAAGATTAAATAATGAGATCCGCCCCGGCCGAAGACGCCGGGGCGAGATTGTGCGGAAGGAGCGACAGGAGAAATGGCTGGAACGATGAAGGCGGCGATCATGAACGCTCCGTTCGAGATCGAGATCGTCGATTTGCCGCTTCCCGATCTTCGGGAGGACGAAGTGCTGGTGAAGGTGATGGCGGTCGGTATCTGTGGATCGGACCTGCACTATTACGAGCACGGCCGCATCGGCCGGTTCGTCGTGGAGAAGCCGATTATCCTCGGTCACGAGTGTGCCGGCATGGTGAAGGCGGTCGGCTCCGGCGTCACGAGGTTCAAGCCGGGCGACCGGGTGGCGGTCGAACCGGGCGTTACGTGCGGAAGGTGCGCTTTCTGCAAGGAGGGCCGCTATAACCTGTGTCCGGACGTACAGTTTCTGGCGACGCCTCCCGTAGATGGGGCGTTCGTCCAATATATCGCGCACCGGGAAGACTTTCTGTACCCGATTCCGGACCGCCTGTCCTACGAAGCGGCCGCTTTGAACGAGCCCTTCTCCGTCGGCATCCATGCCGCCAAGCGGGCGGGACTGAAGCCCGGCCAGTCCGTCGCCATCATGGGCATGGGGCCGGTCGGCTTGATGGCGGTCGTCGCGGCCAAGGCGTCTGGAGCGGAGAAGATTATCGTCGCCGATCTGGAGCCTATCCGTCTGGAGGCTGCTTTGAAGCTGGGTGCGACGCAGGCGGTCAACATCCGCGACTCCGACCCGGTGCAGGCGGTTCGCCAAGCGACGGGCGGGCTCGGAGCCGATGTCGCGTTCGAGACGGCGGGCAATCCGAAAGCGCTCCAATCGGCGCTGTATGCGGCCCGCCGGGGAGGCAAGCTGGCGATCGTCGGCCTTCCTCCGCAGGACGAAATACCGCTCAACGTTCCTTGGATCGCGGACAACGAACTGGACATCTTCGGCGTCTTCCGCTACGCGAACACGTATCCGCAAGGAATCTCGTTTCTTGCAGCCGGCATCGCGGACGTTCGGCCGCTGATCACCGATCGCTATTCGCTCGACCGGACCAAGGAAGCGTTGGAGCGGGCCCGCACCAATAAGAGCGGCAGCCTAAAAGTCGTCGTTTATCCGAACGGTCTGCTTCCTTGAGCAAAGGCTCTGCCCCTCGGTTCCTCGCCGGGCGGCGGAGCCTTTTTCGTTTCTCCTCGGCCTCTAAGGCAATCCCATTCTTTCTGCCGGCTCCAGTCCAAAAATCATAGAATCGTGCATTTTATTGTCTTTTTTCCAAGATTCATAATAAAGTTGCAATCACGAATGGGATCCGCAAGGCGGTGAATCGGTCGGGAGGCTTTGGCTTTAGCCGAAATGAATGCGATTTCAAAACGGAGAAAGGATGTGGATGAAGATGGTTGGGAAAAAGTTCGCATGTTTATTGGCGGCCGCAACGCTGTCGCTCGCCGGGTTTGCGTCCGTTCCGCCGCGGCAGGCATCGGCTGCCGGAAATACCTATTATGTCGATGCGGTGAACGGCAGCGATACGTCCGGCAACGGAAGCTCAGGCAGCCCGTGGAAAACGATCGGCAAGGCTGCGGACGCGGCAGCGGCGGGGGACACCGTGAAGATTCGTTCGGGGACTTACCGAGAGACGGTCAGGCCCGCTCATTCCGGCACGGCAGGCAATCCGATCACGTTCCAGCCGGATACCGGCGCGAACGTGACCGTAAGCGGGGCGGATCTGATCTCCGGTCCCTGGTCGGTGCATTCCGGCAATGTATACAAGACGACCGCGCCATTGAACATGGGGGATTTTCTCGATTCGGTGTATGTCGACGGCGTCGCCAACTTCCTGGCCCGTTCGCCGAACACGCCGGTGGGCAACCTGTACGATCCTTACACGTATAAGGTGGAGTACCCGGACACCACCAACAGCGTCCTTGTGGATAGCGCGAATTTAACCCAGCCTGACGGTACGTGGGATAACGCGGCCGTATTTATCCGGGATACGTACGCCTGGAACTTCGGCGGCGCTCTCGGCACCGCCTACACCCAGGGACATTTGAATCTGAAAACGGGGCAGAATGCCTACAACCTGGAGTTGTCCTCCTACGACAACGCGCTGAAGCTGATCGGTCCGGGCGGTGCCGTGCTGGGCAGCTACAGCGTAACGGTTCAGCCGAATGCGACTTATAACCTGAAAGTGACGGCCTCTGGCAGCCATCTCGACGTCTATCTGAATAACGGGACCAGTCCCGTCATCTCGTCAACGGACAGCGCGCTGACGGAGGGCTCGTTCGGATTGGGCGTAGAATCGAACAGCTCCGCAATTGCGGCGACGGCGCAATTCGCCAACGTCAACGCGACGATCGCGAGCCAGAATCCGAACCAGCCGACCGGACGGCTGGACCCTGACTTTGCGAGCAATCTCAAAGGCTGGGGACACGGCGAAGAACCGGGCTATTGGTCGGCGGACGGGACGACGTTGACCGGCTATACCCAGCCGTCGATGTCGACGACGGACACTTGGTATTACTCGAACACGACGGCCAAAGACTTCACGTATTCGGCGGACGTGAAGCTGACGAGCGCCTCCGGAGGCAACGTTTATCTGCAGTTCCGGAAGGAGGAGGCGGCGCGCAACGTGCTCGATATTTCGTACAACGATTACTACTTGAACCCTAATTCGCTCAACATGGGCAATCCCGAGTACTACATCATGGGCAGTCTCGCCGCCCTTGATTACCCCGGAGAGTGGTATTACGACCGCGCGACGACGACTCTCTATCTGCGGACGACGTCCAGCGACAGTCCGTCCAACCACACGGTGGAGGCGAAGGCGAGAAATCTGGCCTTCGACTTGACGGACCGGTCCAATGTCACGATCAAGGGGATCAATCTGTTCGCGGCGACGATCGACATGACGGGCGGCGAGAACGACGTGATCGACGGCATTCACGCCAAGTACCTGTCCGAATTCAACAAGGCCGTCTCTTACAATACGGGTCTCTGCCTGTGCGGGACGAACGACACGGTCATGAACAGCGAGCTGGAATATTCGTCGGGAGAATTGGTCACGGTCAAAGGCACGGACAACAAGCTGATCAATAACAAAATCCACGACGGAACCTACGGACCGAACACGTTTATTTCCGCAGTCAATATTTTCGGCTCCGGACACCTGATCAGTCACAATGAAGTTTACCATTCCGGGCGATCTCTGATCGGAGGAGACTTCTACGGCGTCGTCATTCAGTACAACGATTTTCACGACGGCAACTACTTCGCGACGGACACCGGCTTGCTGTATGTGGCGCATAACGGGTTGGGCAATTCGGAGATTCACCACAATGACTGGCACGGCAGCGGCTATCGCTATAACGGCGCCAACGGCGTACAGGGCGATTGGGACGCGGGCATCTACCTTGACGAGCATTCGTCCGACGCCCTCGTCTACGACAACGTGACCTGGAACCTTCCGTGGAACGGCGTCATCGTCAATCATTTGGCCGACAATATCCTGGTCTACAACAATACGACGTACGACCATTCCACCGTTGCCATCAACTTGTACAATCCGGACGAAGAGGCTTACGGGATCCGCGCGGCCAACAATATTTCGCTGGACGGCTTCAACACCGGCGCTTCGGCCTATGGAGCGCAGTTCGATCACAACATGACTTCGGGAACCCCGAGTTACGCCGATCCGTCGGGCGCGGACTTCCATCTGCAGGCCGGTTCGGGCGCCATCGATATCGGAACGCCGATTCGGGGAATCACGGATGGCTACACCGGAACCGCACCCGATGCGGGGGCCTACGAATACGGGGGAACCGACTGGACGGCAGGCGCCGATTTGGCCCATCCGCCTGCAACGCTACCGACCTATCGGCTTGTGGACACGGACTATAAAAATCTGCTCGTCAACGGCAGGCTGGCTCTCAATCGAATCCTGCTGCCGAGCATGGACAGCTTGTACGGATGGACGAAGACGAATTCCATGACGGCCCAGCCCGCTTACGATTATTCCGGTGGAAGAGTATCGAGCCATTTCCCGTATGAGACCGGGATCAGCCTGGGGTCGGGAGCGGACGGCATCGAGCAGACGATTGCCGGGCTGCAGCCGAATACGACGTACGAGGTGAGGGGCTTCCTGAGGGCCGGCTCTTCGGGTCAATCCGTCCGATTGGGCGTCAAGGATTACGGGGGCGCGGATTCTTATCAGGAAGCGGCCTCCACCTCGTGGACGGAAGAGAAGTTCACCTTCACGACGGGAGCGTCGAGTACGAGCGCGACTGTTTACGGTTATAAACCTTCCACGGGAGGATATGCCTTCGTCGACGACGTCTCGGTTGTCGCCACGGGCGCACAGGGAAATCCGCAAACGCCGAGCGGCATGGCGGAAGACTTCGAGAGCACGGCGGTCGGCGCCATGCCGGGCGGATGGACGACGGACGCGTCCGGCGGCACGGTATCCGTGCAGCAGGTCGCGGACGGCGGGAATACGGCGAATCATGCATTGACGCTGACGCAATCGAGCTACGGCACGGCGGGAGACAGCGCCGCGGCAACATTCTCCCCCGTCACGGGAACGGCGGTGATCCAGGTTCGCGCGAGGGCGGATCAGACGAATGCGCTGTCCGATTTCATTTTAATGGACGGCAGCGGATCGTCGGTAGCGCAATTTGGCTTCCTATCTTCCGGAAAGTTCGGGTATGTCGATCCGACCCTGGGCTGGGTCGACACGACGACGTCTTACATGGCCAACCAGTGGTACGATGTTCGGGTTACCGTCGATCTGACCGCGGGCACGTACGACGTCTCGATCGACGGGACGACCGTTCTGTCCAACAAGCCGCTGCTGAGCGCCGCGAGCGACGTATCGCAAATCCAGTTCGGCACCAACCAGTGGTACCTCGGGACGGTTCATTTCGACAACGTGCAAATTGCCGCCGCCGACATTTATGCGGAAGACTTCGAAAGCACGGCGGCCGGCTCCATGCCGGCCGGATGGACGACGGACGCGTCCGGCGGCACGGTGTCCGTGCAGCAGGTCGCGGACGGCGGGAATACGGCGAACCATGCGTTGTCGCTGACGCAATCGAGCTACGGCACAGCGGAAGACAGCGCCGCGACGACGTTCTCCTCCGTGACGGGAACGGCAAACATTCAAGTCCGCATGAGGGCGGATCAGGCGAACGCGCTGTCCGATTTCACTTTAATGGATAGCGGTGGAACGGCGATTGCGCAATTCGGCTTTATGTCGTCCGGGAAGTTCGGGTATGTCGATCCGTCCCTGGGCTGGGTCGACACCGTGACGTCCTACTCGGCAAACCAGTGGTACGACGTACGGGCAATCGTCGATCTGACCGCCGGCACGTACGATATCTCGATCGACGGGTCGACCGTTCTGTCCAACAAGCCGCTGCTGAGCGCCGCGAGCAATGTCGCGCAAATTCAGTTCGGGACCAACCTGTGGTACCCCGGGACGGTCCATTTCGACAATGTGGAGGTTACAAGGTAAGGACGGATTCGCCTCCCCGCGTTATAATGTCTGCATAATGACCGACACGGGGAGGCGTCCGGCATGGATATTCGAAGGTATAGTAACGGCGAAGAAGGGTTCGCAAAACGAAGCCTAGAAGAGTTCTCCCTGAGCGCCTGGCCCGCGCTGCGCACGGTCGAACTGGACGGCTGGCTGCTGCGGTTCGCCGACGGGTACACGAAGCGTTCGAACTCGATCAGCGCTCTCCATGACGAGGGCGAGCAAGATATGGTAGCCAAAATCGAGAGGTGCGAGAGCATCTATCGTCAGGCGGGCCAGCCCGTTATTTTCAAGATGACGCCGTTCGTTCCTTCCGGGTTGGACGGGATGCTGGAAGCGAGAGGGTACCGGTACGTCGAGCCTTCGCTCGTCATGGAACTGGGCGGCTTGTCCGTCGTTCCGGAGCCTTCGTCGGATGGCGTGATTCGCATCGACGGCACCGTGTCGGAAGAATGGGTCGAGCGGCTGACGGCGATGAACGGCATGTCCGCCGGCAGCGGGAATACGACGATGAGGCTGTTCGAACGGCCGCTGCTTCCGACGGGGTTCTTTACGCTCTATGACCAGGATAACGCCGTCGCTTGCGGCATCGGAGTTGCGGATGGAACCTACGTCGGACTGTTCGACATCGTTGCCCATCCCGAACATCGCAATCGCGGCTGGGGAGAGCAGTTGCTCCGCCACATCCTGAAGTGGGGCGGAGAGCGCGGCGCTTCCCGCAGCTGCCTGGCGGTGCTGCAGGACAACCCGCCGGCTACCCGGCTCTATGTGAAGTTGGGATACCGAGCCTCTTATTCCTATGGATATCGGGTCAAGCTTTAAGTTGCCGGTTGTAAAGAAAAAGAGCCTCGGGACGTCGCCCGGGGCCCCTCGTCTTTCTTTCAATTAAAACTTAGGAAATACGTAATGGACCGATTTTTCCCGATATGCTAATTTATACGGCCGATTACTTCTGATGTTCGTTCAGCCAGACACGCAAAGGCACATCGGCGTCCGTCGGAGAGTAATAGCCGTTGCAGTTCACGCCGGCTCCAAGCATTTGCTTGCGGATCGGATCGCACCGGTTCCATAACGATTGCACGGTCATATCGTCCTTCGTGCGGATCCAGCGGTATCCGTAGCCGTAGAACAGCACCTTGCGCGTAATGTCGGACCAGTTCGGAGAGGCGGTGTGCCAAAGACGCCTGTCAAAAAAGACCGCCGTGCCGGGTTTGACGCAGACCGGAGTCGCTCCTTCAGGCTGGCCTTGGCGGTCTGCGGGCATTGGGAGGCTGTCATTCAAGTGGCTGCCGGGAACGATCCAGAAGTTGCCGCGGTCCGGTACGGATAAGTCCGACAAGAAATAAGCGACTTTAAGGGACAAGCGCGGGCGCGGATGCGTTTCCATTTCTACGTTCACCCGCCCGCTGTCCTGATGCCAGCCGAATGTTTTATCGCTTTTAGGCTGCAGGGACGGAGGCGTTACGATCATGTGGGCATGGTACAAATAAATGTTCCAGCCGAGAATGCCCCAAACTTTCGGCAATACTTTTTCATAGTCGACCAGATTGAGGAATATGTCGTGATCGGGAATAAAGTTCGGATGAAACAGGGCCGTTTTCGAATCGTGTCCTTCCTGGACCTTGCGTTCGTAAATCCGGTCGGTCTCCTCGGTCAACGCCGCAACCTGCTCCTGCGACAAAGCGTTCTCGACGATCAGATAGCCCGTTTCATTGAATGCCGCGCGCTCTTCTTCCGTCAGAGCGTACTTCAGACAGGATGGATCCATCGAATCTCCTCCCGAGTCATTTATTTTAGATGACGGAAACCGCCGTTTCCTTCACTTTTTCCTCGTTTACCTCAAGACCCAGCCCCGGACCTTGCGGCACGTACAAATAGCCGTCTTTAAACTCCAATTGATTGTGAAATAACGCCGACAGCTCGGCTCTATGTCCGGTAAACTCCTGATGGTACATGGCGCCGGAGACCGAAGCGCAAAAATGCAGGCTCGCGGCCGTTCCAAGGGTCGGCTGGGTGTTGTGAACGACGATCGGCTTGCTCCACGCCTCGCACAATGCCGCGATTTTCTTCGCTTCCGTGAAGCCGCCGCATTTTACGAGATCCGGCTGCAGGATATCCGGACGGCCATGCAAAAGCAAATCCCGGAATTGCCAAAGCGTATATTCATGTTCCCCGGCACTGACCGGCGTATCCAGCGCATCGGCAACCTGCGCCATAGCAAGATAATCGTATTGAGGCGTCGGCTCCTCGAACCAGGCAAGACCGACGTGCTCCTCCAGATATCGCCCGACCTGGATGGCTTTATGCGCCGTATACCCGTTGTTCGCGTCAAAACCGATCTTTACCTCATCGCCTACGGCGGCTCGAATCGCTTTCATCATCGGAATAGCCGGATCATTGGCGATTTCTCCTCTTAAAGGCCCGTAATTCATGCGCAATTTAAGGACGGTGAACCCCTGATCAACTTGCGAGCTCATGATGCGGACAACGTCATCGACCGTCGCTTTGCCGTCCCATCCGTAGCTGTAATAAATAGGGACCCGATCCCGGAAACACCCCCCTTGCAGCTGATGAACCGGTTTGTTCGTCGCTTTGCCGATAATGTCCCACATCGCAAGATCGACGCCCGAGATCGCTTCCGATTGTGCGCCGGACGGACCGAGTTTATAAGGCGAGAGAAGCATTTTCTGCCACAGCACCTCAACGTCGAACGGATTCCCGCCGATCGCGAGCGGCTTCAATGTATGCGCTGCCATCGCTTGAAGCACGTGTCCGCCCATTGGCGAACATTCTCCCCAGCCGCTGATTCCCTCATCCGTCTCCAGCTTGATAAACAGACTGCCCCAGGGTAAAAGATAGGTCGTCATATTCGTGATTTTCACTGCAATCCCTCCCATTCACAATATGATCGATTCTTTGCGATTAGACGAGCGGAGTGCGGCCGCCTCCCGCCGTGCGGCAGCTCCGTTCAGGACTTAAACTATATATACATTTCATCGCGAACCATGAGATTCCTCCCTCGTCGTTCCGAATTTGTTCTTATGCAAGCTCTGGAGGAGGGGGCCTAACTATAGTAAAATTATGTAATCCGGCAAACCGAACGCACATCATGTTACACGCTCTTAGAAAGAAGGATACGGCATGATTGAAGTCGCCGCGGCGATAATCGAGAACGATCAAGGGAAAATTCTGATTGCCCGACGCGGACCCGGCAAGCCGCAAGCGAGGCTGTGGGAATTTCCCGGCGGCAAGCTGGAGGCCGGCGAGTCCGCCGCGGACTGTCTGCGGCGGGAATTGGCGGAGGAGATGGCCATCGAGATCGAGCCGACGGAATGGTTCGGCGTCAACGAGCATGACTACGGAACGTTCCGAATCCGGCTGATCGCATACCGGGCGGCGTTCGCAGGCGGGGAAGTCCGGCTGAGCGACCATGACGAGTATCGATGGGCAGCGAAGCGGGAGCTGGATCAGTACGAATGGGCGCCGGCGGACGTTCCGTTCGTGCGCAAACTTTTGGCGGAAGGGAGCATGACCTCTCCATGAACCGACCGAACTTGCTGCTGATCACGGTGGATCAGATGCGCTACGATTGCCTGAGCGCGATGGGACATCCTATCGTCGAGACGCCGAACTTGGATGCGCTCGCGGCCAAGGGAGTCGCCTTTACGAGCGCCTACTCGGCCACTCCGAGCTGCATCCCGGCCCGGGCGGCCATTATGACCGGGATGAGCCAGCGCTCGCACGGAAGGGTAGGCTACCGCGACAAAGTACCCTGGACCTACGAGCATACGATCGCAGGGGAATTGGCGAAGGCCGGCTACCATACGCAATGCGTCGGCAAAATGCACGTTTACCCGGCGCGCAACCTGTGCGGATTTCATAACGTGGTGCTTCACGACGGCTACCTGCATCATAATCGCTTTAAAGATGAGAACGCTTACCGGGAGCATTTCGATCAGGCAGACGATTACTTGACGTGGCTTCGGCGCACGGCCGGCGCAACGCTTGACATCACGGACCTGGGACTCGACTGCAACGCGTCGACGGTCGGGCGGCCCTGGCATCTGCCGGAGGCTCTTCATCCGACGAACTGGTGCGTGACGGAGTCGATCGACTTCCTGCGCCGCCGGGACCCGGGCAAGCCGTTTTTCCTCTGGTCGTCCTTCGTCCGGCCCCATTCTCCTCTGGATCCGCCGCAGGCTTACTTCGACATGTACAAGGATCTCGACATGCCGGAGCCGCCGGTCGGCGACTGGGTGGACGAAGAGGCCGCACTGGCGGGAGCGAGCGACCCGACGACGTCGTTCGGCCGTCTGCCCAAGCGCAGGCTCGACCGGGCGCGGGCCGCCTACTACGCATTGATCACGCACCTGGACGATCAGATCGGGCGGCTGATCAACGCGCTGCAGGAATACGGCGTTCTGCGGGACACGCTCATCGTGTTCACGTCGGATCACGGCGAGATGATGGGAGACCATCATGCCTTTCGCAAGTCGCTTCCTTACGAAGGAAGCGCGAAAGTGCCGTTTCTGGTGTGCGACCCGGGCGGAAAGCTCGGCCTCGCGGCGGGAAGCCGCGTCGGCCATACGATCGAGCTGCGGGATATCATGCCGACGCTGCTCGACGCCGCGGGCGCGCCGATTCCGGAGACGGCGGAAGGAGCGAGCTTGCTGGCTCTCTGCAGAGGGGAGCGGCCGGAATGGCGGGCGTACGTTCACGGCGAGCACACCTACGGGGCGCGCTCCAACCATTACGTGACGGACGGACGGGAGAAGTACATCTGGTATTCGCAGACGGGCGAAGAGCAATTTTTCGATCTGGCCGCCGATCCGACGGAATCGGTCAATCTGGCTCGCGATCCAAGCCAGGCGGAACGCGTCTCCGGATGGCGCGGCCGGCTGATCCGCGAGCTGGACGGACGCGAGGAAGGCTACGTCGCGGACGGCCGCCTGGTCGCGGGCAGAAAGACGAAAGCTTGCCTGAATCATCTATTGGGTCAGGTCGGTTTGGAAGCCTAGCGGCGGCTCAACGCCCTTTCGCCCTGCCCGAATCCGGGTAAGCTCGCGGATCGCGCAATGGATTCCCTGCAATGTTTAAGATCGCCTCATGGCGGCTGGCGGGCCGGTCGGATATGCTGGAATCGGGGCGATTCGCTCCCTATTCTTTCTTACCGGCAGGAGGCCCCTACAGATGAGAAATTCAGGCATTCCCGCGGACTTTATCAAGTCGGCTTCCAGCAATCCCATCGTGACGACGCTGTTCGCGGCGGATCCGTCGGCCCACGTCTGGGAGGACGGCAAAGTTTATATTTACGCTTCCCGCGACATGGATCCGGCCCGAGGCTGCGATCTGATGGACCGCTATCACGTCTACTCCTCGGAGGATATGGCGAACTGGGTGGACGAAGGGGAGATTCTTCGTTCGGACGACGTAAGCTGGGGTCGCCCGGAGGGCGGCTTCATGTGGGCGCCGGATTGCGCGTACAAGAACGGGACGTATTATTTCTACTATCCGCACCCGAGCGGATCGAACTGGAACGATTCGTGGAAAATCGGGGTGGCGACCAGCCGTCATCCGGCGACCGGATTCGTCGACAAGGGTTTTATCGAGGGGCTTGGCGGATTCGCGATGATCGATCCGTGCGTGTTCGTGGACGAGGACGGACGCGCCTATATGTACTACGGCGGAGGCGGCAAGTGCGAAGGCGGCGAGCTGGGCGACGACATGATGTCCATCCGGGGCGGGATGAGGCCGATGGAAGGGCTGGAGGACTTTCACGAAGCGGCGTGGATCTTCAAGCGGAACGGCCTGTACTACTTGACCTACGCGGATAACTTGGACAACAACAACCGCATGAGGTACGCCGTCAGCCGCCATCCGCTCGGTCCGTGGGACTACAAAGGGATCTTCCTCGAGCCGACCGGCTGTTCGACTACCCACGGTTCGGTCGCGGAGTTCAAGGGCCGGTGGTACTTGTTTTATCACAACCAGGACATATCCGGCCAAGGCAACCTTCGGAGCATGTGCGTCGACGAGCTGCATTTCGAGGACGACGGCAGCATCCGTACGGTCGTGCAGACCAAGGAAGGAGTCCGGTCGACGGGAAGCGCGCCGGTCCCCGCAGCGGACGCGGTCACGTATGCGCCCGTATCCGGCAGCTCCGCCGGCGGGCTGGCCGAAGCCGGAGCTTACGCTCAGTTCGAACGGATCGACGGAGGACGGGGAGGCCGAGCGGCGCTATACATTCGCTACGCGACGGATGAGCGGCTGGGCAAGCTGAGGCTGACCGTCAACGGCGCCGACGAATCGCTGCTCAATTTTCCGTCCGGCGGGGGCGCGTCCGACTTCTCCGGCCGGGCCAGCGTCACGGTACGCTTGCAGCCGGGGACGGACAACGTCGTCCGCTTGACCGGCGGGCAGGGAGACGTTCGGCTGGAGAGCCTGACGGTCGTCCTCCTGGACGATTAATCCAAACCGATGATAGGCCGGCCTCCCGGGCCGGCCTATCGAAGGTTAGATCGCTTGCCGACAAGCGGAATAACGACGCCCGCGTTCAGCGTTCGGGTCTCCGCAAGCTTCAGCGCCATCCGATCGACGTCTTCGAACAGGCGCTTTCCGCATTCCGGAACGACCGGATGAATCCTCAATCTAAGCTCGTCGACCAGGGACACGACGAACTTCGGAAGGCCGTTCATCCGGTCCGCGAAGCCGTCCTCGTCGGTTCGGGAAGGCCAGGCTTCGGCGAACCCCTCGTACGTTCGGCGTCCCAGCAGAAGAGCGCCGCTCGCCATTTGCGCGAAAACGCGAAAAGCCGTGCCGGGCAAGCGGTAAGGCGAAACCGGAAGAGGAGCGAGCAAATCGGGGGTTTCCCAATCAAATGGCGGGATTTGGCGCGCAGGAAGGGGCTTCAGTGCCGTTGACAGACCCGGGGGGCGGTGATACGATCAAGCGGAGTAACGGACGGGACTTGAATCCGGCGGCTTTTTTCTTCCGGAAGCCAGGCTGTCCGGCCGCATTTTTCCATTTATAGCAAACCGCGGGCAAAGCTCTTCTGATAGAAGAGTTTTTTAAATTTGACAAGAAGAGAATGTGATGACGTGACTGGGCGAGGCATAGGCATCCGGGTACAGGCCTATCTGGAAAAGCATCTCACCGGCGAATCGATCGATTACCGGCAGATTATTGCACTCTTCATTCCGATTCTGATCGATCAGGCGTTCATCGTAAGCCTCGGTCTGGTCAATACCGCGATGATCAGCTCGTCGGGCGTGGCGGCGGTCAGCGCCGTGAACATGGTGGATTCGCTGAACTTCTTTATGATCAGCGTATTCGTCGCCGTCTCGACGGGGGGAACGGTCGTCGTCGCCCAATACAAGGGCAACGGCAACAACGAGATGGTGTCGCGCTCGGCGGCCAGCGCCGTCTCGACGGTCTCGCTGCTGGCGGTGGCCATCGGCCTGATCATGACGCTGTTCGCCAAGCCGCTTCTGCACATCCTGTTCGGGCAAGCCGAACCGGACGTCGCTTCCAACGCGCATACGTATATGATCGGGAGCGGCATCTCGTTCTTCGGAATCGCGATCGTCGAAGCGGTGTGCGGGGCGCTCCGGGGAATCGGCCGCACCCGGACGTCTCTGATGCTCTCCCTGATCATGAACCTGACTTATGTCGTGCTGAACTTCGTGATGATCAACCTGCTGCACATGGGCGTGCTCGGCATGTCGATCGCGATCAACGTGGCCCGGTATTCGGCCGCCGCTTACGCGATCTACTACATGGTCAAGAAAGACCCCAACCTGCGTCTGCGAATCCGGGATATGGTTCATGTGAACCTGGCGATGCTGCGCAAGATCCTGTTCATCGGCATTCCGTTCGCGGCGGAGCAGATGTTCTTCAACGGTGGGAAAATGCTGACCCAGGTGTTCATCGTCAGCATGGGCACGTACGCGATCGCGACGAACGCCATCTGCTCCTCGTTCGCCGGCGTGACCCAAATTCCGGCCAACGCGCTCGCGTTGACGACGGTTACGGTCGTCGGGCAGTGCATGGGCCGGCAAAACATCGCCGACGCCCGCAAGTTCACCAAATCTTTCCTGATGATGTCCTCGCTGTTTCTGGCGGTAATGGCGATCTTGCTGTTGTCGCTGTTCCACCCGCTGGTCAGCTTGTTCCACCCTCCTGCCGAGATCGTGGACGATATTTTCCTGATCACGCTGATCAACGCTCTCGCGCAAATTCCGCTCTGGGCGATCAGCTTTCTGACGCCTTCGGCCTTAAGGGCGGCAGGGGATTCAAAGTATACGTCCGTCGTCTCCATGCTGTCGATGTGGCTGTTCCGGATCGTGCTCGGCTACATTCTGGGGATCGTGCTCGACTTCGGCATCGTCGGCGTCTGGGCGGCCATGAACACCGAATGGGGCGTTCGCGGGCTGCTCTTCCTCCGGCGCTTTTACGGACAGAAGTGGTATAAGCACAGGCTTATCGATTGATTGGAGAAAATAGGGAGTTCACGGGGGCGGGTTTCCGCTTCCGTTTTTTTGCATTTGTCATGCAGGCGTTAAAATTGTCCGCCGCCCCATGGTTGCCGCTAGACGATGCTTGTCCCCCGGTGGTAAGCTACAAGCGTCGAAAGCGATATCCGACAAAGCTTCAAGGCGGGGAGGCCGTGAAATCTGATGTATTCCGTATTGGTCGCCGAGAACGAGCCCTGGGTATTGCGGGGCATCGTCGACATGGTCGGGGCGGTCGGGGACGAATTCGAGGTCGTCGGCGCCTGCGGCAACGGGGAAGAGGCATGGAGCATGATTCACGAATCGTGGCCCATGCTGCTGATCACCGACATCATGATGCCGCGGCTGGACGGCTTGTCGCTGGTCAAGCGGCTGGCCGAGCAGGGCACGTCTCTCGTGTCCATCATCATCAGCGGCTACGACAACTTTCAATACGCCCAGAAGGCCATCACCTACGGGGTTTCCGAGTATCTGCTGAAGCCGGTCGAATTCGACGTCCTGGCGGAAGCCTTGAACCGTTCCAAATCCAAGCTCGAATCGCTGAAGGATCTCCACGAATACGTTCTGAAATTCCAGACGCTGCTCGACAATCGGCAGGCGCTGCCGCCCAAGCAGGCGCTGCTGAAGCAAGCCGATCTTCTGCAGTCGGTGCTCCGAATGAAGCATACGAGCCGCAGCGCGCGCGCTCACCTGCTGCGAATCTTCGACAACAAGCTCGGCATGCTGCTGGACGATAGCGGCATCGTTTATCAGAAGCCCGCCCTGTACAACTCCGACGACGACCCGGCCATCCTGCGCTACTACTCGGACCTGCTGGAGAAGTGGTACCTCGCGGGCGCGACGCTGGCCCAATCGGCCGTCCCGGATGCGATCGAACAGTCGTGCCGGTATATCAAAGACCACTTCAAGGAGGAACTGACGTTGTCCGAGATGGCCGAACGGACCAACTTCAGCGTCTCCCACTTCAGTACGCTGTTCAAAAAGCATACCGGAAGCTCTTTCGTTAACTACGTGAACGGCTTGAAGGTCGACGAGGCGAAGAAGCTGCTCCGCTCTACCGCTTATTCCGTATCCGATATCACGGAAATGGCCGGTTTTTCGACGACGCCTTATTTTTCCAGGGTATTCAAGTCGACGGTAGGTCTCTCGCCTCTCGAGTACAGGAAGAGGATGGGTTCATGAACTGGCTTTACCGTTTCTCCATCAAAACCAAAATCCTGGCGCTGGTTCTCTCCGTCAGCTTTGTCTCGATCGTCCTGATGGCCGCTTTTACGTCGGCCTATTATACCGCTTCGGCTAAAAAGGATTTTTACCTGATCGCCCAGGATTCGACCTCCAGAATCAATCACCAGCTCGACCGCTACTTCAATCAGATCGCGCAGTCGACGTACGCTTCGATTGCCGGGCCGCTGCCGACCAACCCGCTTCTCGGCGACAACCCGGAGAGCGGGATGCTGCAGAACTGGCTCAAATCCGGCAGCCGGTTTACGCAGGCGCAGCTCTCGCTGGTCGAAGGCATTCTGACGCGGTACATCGCCATCAACGACTCGAACATTCTCGGCATCGTCCTGCGATCCTTGGACAACCGGCTCGCCTTCTCCCAGGACAACAATCTGGCCGGAAGCAAGACGGCGCCGTGGGTGACCGCTCCTCTGTCCGACCGTCTCCGGGTCGTCCCGTCCTACTTCGACCGCGGAAGCACGACGGCGACGACTTATCCTTTCATCACGTTAATCATTCCCGTTTTCGACCCGGACACGGTGAAGATGGTCGGCAATCTGGATATCGCCTTGTCGATCTCCGAGGTGGCCAATATTCTCGGACAAGCGCGTTTGGGGCAAACGGGCTATTTTTTCATCGTCGATTCCGATCGAAGGATCATTTATCATCCCGACCTCGAGCTGGCCGGCCAGTACGTGGACAACACCTCGCTCAGAGGCATTCGGCTGACCGAGGGCGACGATACGATGAAGCGGAACGGCAAGACGATTCTCTTGACCGGCAATCATTCGGGCGCGACGGGCTGGAACGTCGTGGCCTACGTGCCCATGAACGAGATGGCGACCGGACTTCACGTCGCCCGCAACTCCACCTGGCTCATCATGGCCGGCATGATCGTTCTGTCGTCTTTCTTCATCCCGCGGCTCGTCGGCCGGCTCGTCCGCCCGATCCTGCGCCTGCGCAATCTGATGAAGCTGGTCGAGACGGGGGACGTCGCCGTAAGCGCGGAGGTCATTCCCGGAAGAGACGAGATCCAGCAGCTGAACGGCAGCTTCAACCGGATGACCGCGAGGCTGAACGAGCTGATTCATACGGTTCATGACCTCGAGATGAAGGAAATGCAGCTGCAGCTGAGGCAGAAGGAAGCGGTCATTCAGGCGCTGCAGAATCAGATCAACCCCCACTTGCTTTACAACACGCTGGAAATCATCAAAAGCATCGCGTTCATCGAGAGAGTTCCCGCCATCGAGAAGATGGCGGCCAATCTGGCCGGCGTCTACCGGTACACGTCCAAGATGCCCGGAATGGAAGTTCCGCTGCGGGACGAGCTGCGCAATCTCCGAAGCTACCTGGAGATCGTTCACATCCGCTTTGCGCCCAAATTCAAGAGCGAGATCGAGGTGGACGACAGGTACATGGACTGCCGTATCATCAAGCTCTCGATTCAGCCGCTTGTGGAGAACAGCGTCAAGTATGCGGTCGAGCCGAAGAACGGCAGCGTCGCGATCCGGATCCGCGCGTTCGAGGAGAACGGCGATCTGATCGTCGAAGTGGCCGACAACGGCGACGGGTTCGCCGAAGATACGCTGCACGAGATGAACGAGCGGCTGCGATTGGCGGACGGGCAGGCCGGACGGTTCGCCGAGGAGGAGTCGGTCGGCATTCTCAACGTCCATGCCAGAATGACGCTGAACTACGGGGCGCCGTACGGCGTAACCATTCGATCCCTCCCGGGCATCGGCAGCGCCGTCTCCCTGCGATTCCCGAAAAAGACAAACGACAGTCCGTAAATTCGGATAAAAAGATCGTAAGATGCGGAAAAAACGGCTCGGCCCGGGACGATATAATGGCACTGTCAGCCGAATGACGATAATCGAATCGGGGAGGTCGACAACCGTGAAGAAGGCGGTTGCAGGAGCGATTGCGCTCAGCTTGGCCGTATTGACAATGGCGGGCTGCGGCAGCAACGGCAACAACGGGAGCCATGCAGGCGAGGCGAGTTCCGCTGCGCCGACTGGCAGCAATGCGGGCGAAGCGAGTTCCGCTGCGCCGGCTGGAAGCAAGGCCGACGACATGTCGGACAAGATCAAGATCGAGATCATGGCGGCATCGTGGACGGGCGGTGGCTGGCCGGACAACAATCATCCGATCATTCAGTATATCGACAAGAAGTTCAACGTCGATCTGCAAATCCAGTGGGTGCCGAACGCCAACTTCGTGGAGAAAATGAACGTCGTATCCGCGTCAGGCAAAATGCCCGATGTCATTCGTCTCGATCCGACGATGTTCCAGAAGTGGGTGGGCCAGGGCGTCTTCCTCGATCTTCAGCCTTATTTGTCCGATTACCCGACGTTGAAGAACGTCGCCACGCCGGAATCCTGGGCGCTGCTGAACCCGGAAGGCAAAACCTACGCCATTCCCATCTACGAAACGCCGCAAAACAACACCTACGTCCGTTCCGACTGGATGGACAAGCTTGGCATTCCGATGCCCTCCCCGGATGAATTTACGATCGATAAATTTTACGAAATCGCGAAAGCCTTCACGACGCAAGACCCGGACGGGGACGGCAAGCAGGACACGTTCGGCTTCTCGGCGCTCGGGAATTCGCTGCAGTTGGGCGATCCGCAGCTAATCGCGGCGTTCGGCCTCGCCAACGGCTGGAAGGAAGAGAACGGCAAGCTTGTTCCGGTAGAGACGCAAGCGGCCGAATGGACCTCGTTCCTCACTTTCATGAATAAGGCTTACAAGGAAGGCGTGCTGGACAAGGATTTTATCACGAATGCGAACTTCAACGAAAAGTACGCCCAGGGCAAGGTCGGCTTCGCTCTCGACATGCATTATCAGTTCAGCCAGACGACGAACGCTCAGCTGCAGGCGGTCGCTCCCGGCGGCAAGTTCGTCGAGCTGTCGCCTCCCGCCGGCGCGAACGGCGAGAGAGGAACGAGGACGCCGACAAGCGGCATGACGAAGGTCGTCTTGAGCAAGGACATGGATGACGAGAAGCGCGACCGGATTCTGAAAATGTTCGATTGGTGGGTGTCTCCGGAAGGAGAGGACATCATCAAGAACGGGATCGAAGGCGTTCAGTACGAGAAGGCGGCCGACGGCTCCTACCAGATGACGGATGCGCTCAAGGCGGAGGGAGAAGGGCGCCAGAGCCTTCTGTGGAACTGGGTGCTGCGCGGCAACACGAATACGTTCAACATTTATAAGTGGAGCGCTCCCGAATGGGCGAAAGGCATGGAGCAATCGATCGTGAACGCCCAGAAGTATCCTTGGAAGAACGCCTCGGACGGCTATCTCAGCGCTTCTCAGACCTATACGGATAAGGGAGCTGAGCTGGACGAGAAATTCCTGCAAACCGTGCTCCAGATCATCTCCGGCAAGAAGCCTGTCTCCAGCATCAACGACGCGATTGCGGAGTGGAAGCAAAACGGAGGCGACAAAATCATCGAGGAAGTCAATGCCGCTTACCAAGCCGGCAAGTAGGTCGACGGTATGATGACGCACGGTTATTGGCGCAGGGCGCTTCCGGTTTACTTGATGATTTTGCCGGGTCTATTGTACTTCATCGTTTTCAAGTATATCCCGATGTTCGGCGTCTCGATCGCGTTCATGGATTACAGCCCGTTCAAGGGGATCGGCGGCAGCGAGTGGATCGGATGGGACCAATTCCGCCGCCTGTTCTCCGAAGGAGATTTCTGGCTGCTGCTTCGCAACACGCTGGTGCTGAACCTGCTGGACGCGCTGATCTTCTTCCCGGCGCCGATTCTCGTTGCCCTGCTGCTGAACGAAGCAAGAGTGAAGTGGTTCAAGGGAGCCGTACAAACGATTTTGTACGCTCCCAACTTCATCTCCTGGGTCGTCATTGTCGGGATTACCCTCCAGCTGTTCGCCACCGGCTCGGGAGCGATCAACAACTTGCTGGAGAGCTGGGGGTACGACCGCATCGAGCTGATGACGGACCCGCATTACTTCCGCTGGGTGTGGCTGCTTCAGAACATCTGGCAGGGCTCGGGCTGGGGCGCCATTATTTTTCTGGCCGCCTTGTCCGCCGTCGATCCGGCGCTGTACGAAGCGGCCGAGATGGACGGCGCTAGCCGTCTGCGCCAACTGCGGCACATTACGCTGCCCGCTTTAAGCGGTGCGATCGTCATCCTGTTCATTCTGCGGATGGGCCACATCATGGATCTCGGCTTCGAGCACATCTTCCTGCTGCAAAACCCGATGAACCAGAACGTTTCCGAGGTGTTCGAGACGTTCATTTACAAGATCGGCCTGAACCAGGGAGATTACAGCTATTCGACCGCGGTCGGCTTGTTCAAGTCGGTCATCGGACTCGTGATGGTGCTGACCGTCAACAAGCTGGCCAAGAGGCTGGGGCAGGAGGGGGTCTTCTGATGAAGCGCGCGACCGGCACGGACCGGGCGTTCGGCCTCGCGGTCGTCGTCCTCCTGATCCTCGCTGCCATAGCGGCGCTTCTGCCGCTTTTCTACGTGCTCTCCATTTCGTTCTCCACGGAGAAAGAATATTTGACGCGTGGCTTTTATCTCATCCCGAAAAAGTTTACGCTGGACGGCTATTTGTATCTGATGGCGCATCCCGGCTTTCGGAGCGCCTTCCGCAACGCGGTCGTCATCAGCGTAGTCGGGACCGTAATCAACATGGCATTCACGACGTTAATGGCTTACGGCCTGTCCAAGCCGTGGCTCAAAGGAAGAGGAACAATCAATTTTCTGGTCGTCTTCACGATGCTGTTCTCCGGCGGCATGATCCCGACCTATCTGGTCGTCAACGCGCTCGGGCTGATCGACACTTTCTGGTCGCTCTGGCTCAGCTCGGCGATTACCGCGTTCAACCTGGTCGTGATGAGAGGCTTTTTTCGCACCATCCCGATCGAGCTGGAGGAATCGGCCCGGATGGACGGCAGCGGAGAGTGGCGTCTGCTGACGACCATCATTCTGCCGTTGTCGCTGCCCGCGGTCGCCACGTTCACTTTATTTTATCTGGTTTATAATTGGAACACGTACTTCTCGGCGATTCTCTACTTGAACGATAACCGCTTGATGCCGCTGCAAGTATTTCTGAGGCAGATGCTGATCGAGGACGATCCTTCCATCTCGAACGCGTCAAGCGTCGAATACCACTACACGCCCGCGGCCAAGATGGCGGCGATCATCATTACGGCCATGCCGCTGCTGATCGTATATCCTTTTCTGCAAAAACACTTCAACAAAGGCGTTCTGCTCGGATCGGTCAAAGGCTGACGCGCGGACCGGGAGGTTTTCGACATGAAAGCAACGAAGTTTATCGCCCACCGGGGCTTCAGCATGCAGGCGCCCGAGAATACGACGGCTTCCTTCGAGCTGGCGGGGCGCACGGGCTTCTGGGGGATCGAATGCGACACGTACTGCACGACGGACGGCCGCTGGGTCGTTCACCATGACCGGACCGTCGACCGCATGACGGACGGCACGGGAAAAGTCAAAGACTTCGCTTTCGAGGATATCCGCCGGCTGAACATCGTGTCGGGGTACCGTATCGAAGAATATCCCGGCCTGCGGATTCCGACGCTGGAGGAAGTGCTGGAGATTTGCCGCGCTCATGGTATGCACGCCTTTATCGAGATCGAGGAGTATCATCGCGACGCCGATCTCGAGGAGCTCGTTCGGCTGGTCGGAGAGCGCGGCATGCTGGGGCAATGCAGCTTCATCGCCTTCAACGCCGACGATCTGAAGAAGGTGCGGGCGCTCGACCGGCGCGTTCCGCTCGGCTTTTTGAGCGCCGAGCCGTCGCGGGAGGCCGACCTGGCGTTGATGGAAGAACTCCAGCCGGCGTTTCTGGACTATGACTACCGGCGTCTGACGCCGGAAGACGTCCGGGAGCTGACGGCTGCGGGCGTCGACGTCTCCATCTGGACCGTCAATTCCCGCGGCGAGGCGCTGCCTTTTATCGAGGCCGGCGTCGCTTATGTGACGACGGATACGATTCTGGAGGAGGAATCGCCTCCCGCCCGTTTCGAGTCGTAACGAATCTATGGAGGAGCCGCTCTAATCCAGAGGAGCTATAATGAATCTAGAGGAGCCCTAGAGGAACCGTAGCGAGTCTAGAGGAGGCGTAACGTATCTCTAGAGGAGCCGTAACGAAACCAGCCGACGCTATTTGCCCGTTTTGAGCGTTTTTTTTCCGCTAACGAATCTACGTGACCTTATTCGCCGTTTTTCCCGTCTGAAGCGTCGGTTTGGTCTCGAATAAGATCATCTCGTTTCGTTAGAATTTTCAGCAGCCTCTCTATCGCCAAATAGCGATTCTGAGTTTCGTTAGCGCTCTGGGGCGGACGAAAGGTCCGGGGCGCCGGGCAGGAGCAACACCGTATCCGCGTCGAACAGAGGCTTCACCGCACCGGCACTGAGCAGAAGCGTCACCGCATCGTCACCGACCAGTAGTATCACCGCACCGGCACTGAGCAGAAGCAACGCCGCAACGTCACCGACCAGTAGCATCAACGCACGGACCGAGCAAAAGTGTCGCTGTACCGGACCGGCCGGAGCTTCAGTTCTTCTCGGCCGACCGAAGACAACGCTCAATTTCCCGCAGGTTTCCGGACATTCGGTAGGTTCCGCGCAGCGGCTTGTAGCCCAGGGAACGATTGAGGCGCAGAATCGGCTCGTTCGCGGAATCGTTGTCCGTGCGGAGATAATCCGCGCCATGCCGCTTGGCCATTCGAATGGCCAACAGCTTGAGGGCCGTCGCGATCCGGCGGCCCCGGTAGGCGGGGCTTACGCCGGTAAATTCGTGGTACATTCCGTTCGTCTGCTAATGGTGCAGCACGTTGGAGACGCCGACGAACCGGCTGTCATGAACAGCGAGCAGGACCCGTTCGGGAGCCCATCCGTCCGCCTGCAGATGCCATTTCCGCCATTCGTCGACGGGCGGAACTTGACCGGTAAAGCCCGGAATATCGACCAAAGTCAGCTTGTACAGTTCATACAGCTTGTTCTCGCTGTCCTCGCCGGGTACATCCGCCAGCGTCGAGAACCGAATGCCGTCCCGTTCCAGCTCTTGCAGGAGATCTTCCGTACCGGCAGGTTCCGCGCTCGGTCTCGTCAAATCCAGCACCGACTGAAAAGCGTGCCGTTCAATCGCCAGCCCAAATCGCCCGGCGAAACGAAGCGCTTCCGGCTGGTCGTCCCAAATTTCCACGACCGCGGTATCGGCGCCGAGTCCGGATCCCCATTCCGCCAGGTGCCGCGCCAGAAGCCGACCGACCCCGCGCTTGCGGTACGGCTCCGCCACGACAAGCGTATGGTTCAGGCAGCCCGGCTCCGTCCAGGGCGCCCGCCACGACCATACGTAGCCGACGATCTCGTCCCTTTCGTTCACCGCCGCATAACGGGTGCGGTCGTATCCCGCAAGCCGGCCGTTCTCATCCATATATGTGTGTCCGAACTCATACAGCTTCGTATCATCCTCTTGCAGCCGCTCCGCCGTGGCCGGTTCCGACCCATGCGTGTTCAGCGGCTTCGCCAATGGCGCATAATCGTCCGGAAGCCGTAACGGCCTCAGCTTGATGGACATGGCCTTGCCTCCTTTTACAGCCGGGAAATTCATCCTTGCAGATCGATTATACAGGGCAAGCAGCGAAATGTTGTTGGAACAGCCGGCTATAACCATTCTTTCTTGCTGACCGCCGCGATCGCCCGCTGTAACCGCCTTAGAGGCTTCCTTCGCCAATTGCGCTCTTGACACCGCTTTTCGAAGGAGATAGAATAATCGAACAATTCCAAATTCGGATCATGCCGATGAAGAGATTCCAACTCGGAGGCGTTCTCGTCAAGAGCAGCCCGCGCGAAGGGCTGTATCCTAAGCTTACCGGCCCCGCCCGTTACCGCGGAACCAAGAGGATCGAGCCGCTATCGCGCGGCTCGGTCAAGTTGGGTGGCACCGCGAGCTGACGCTCCTCGTCCCAATTCGGACGAGGGGCGTCTTTTTGTTTTCGCGTGCCCAGCCAAGCAC
>NZ_JACJVO010000080.1 GCF_014212055.1 Cohnella zeiphila
TGAACTGACCGAAGGTACGGGTTTGCTCTCGGGGATTGTCGATCTTTTTGAAGAGGGCGCGGCCGTGGGGAAAGGCGTGCTCGACGTGACGGGCAGGGACGTAGCGGCTTTTTGCGACGATCTCATCAAAGATTCCAAAACGTACGCCGACATCTACCAAGAATCGGTTAACCAAGAAATGAACAAGGCGATGAAAAAAGCTACGGACAAAAAAAAGTAAAAGGAGGGACACCCGGATGGAAAAAGCCATTCAAGTAAAAGGGCTGCAAAAGGCCTACAAACAGCTTCAGGTTCTAAAGGGCGTGAATTTCGAGGTGGAAAAGGGCAGTATTTTCGCCCTGCTCGGCTCCAACGGGGCGGGCAAGACAACGATTGTCAAAATCCTCACCACGCTGCTGGGGCATGACGAGGGAATCGCTACCGTGGGCGGATTCGATGTGGCGTCAAAGCCGGACCATGTGCGGCAGTCGATCAGCTTGACCGGGCAATTCGCCGCGGTTGACGAGATTTTGACCGGGCGGGAGAACCTGATTTTGATCGCCAGACTGCGGCATCTGAAAGATCCGCGTCAGGTGGCGGATCGCATGCTGAGACGCTTCGGCCTGACAGACGCCGCGGACCGCAAGGCATCTACCTATTCGGGCGGGATGCGCCGCAGGCTCGACATCGCCTTGAGCCTCGTGGGAAATCCGCAGATCATTTTCCTCGACGAGCCGACGACCGGGCTTGACCCCGAGGCTCGCATCGAGGTTTGGAAGACCGTCAAGGAGCTGTCGGACGGCGGCACGACGATCTTTCTAACCACGCAGTATTTGGATGAGGCGGAGCAGCTTGCCGACCGAATCGCCATTCTCCACGAAGGCAGGATTATCGCGAACGGCACGCTCTCGGAGCTCAAAAAGCTGTTTCCGCCGGCGAAGGTGGAGTATGTGGAAAAACAGCCGTCGTTAGAGGAGATCTTCCTCTCGATCGTCGGCAAAAAGGAGGCCATGTAAATGGAGACGGTAAAGAATCACTTTTTTAGCGATATGGGCGTGATGCTGGGGCGCTCCATGCGCCATATTTTCCGCAGCATGGACACCATCATCACGGTCTGCATCACGCCGATTGCGCTGATGCTGCTGTTCGTCTATGTGCTTGGCGGCGCCATTCAAACCGATACGGAAAACTATGTGAACTACCTG
>NZ_JACJVO010000081.1 GCF_014212055.1 Cohnella zeiphila
CAACAGACGACGAGTCCCGCCGCCTCAAGCTGCTCCAACGTCTCCCCGATCCGTTCCGGCCGAAAGCGGGGGCTGGACGGCAAATCCAGCTCTCCGTCGACGATCCGCAGCTCGATGCCGTCGTATCCGAGCCGGGATGCTTCCGCGAGCACCCGCTCCCAGCTCCAGTCGGGGCAAGCCAATGTGCTAAACGATATTTTCAACCTTGTGCACTCTCCTTTGGCAGAACCATTCTTCTTGATTCCCGGCTCGATCGATAGATGGCATCGACCAGCACCAGCGACTTGCGCCCCTCTTCCCCGTTCACGAGCGGCTCCCGGTCCTCCGCAATCGATTCGACGAAATCGGCGAACTGCCGGCGATGCGCCTCGCCCAGCCGATCCTCCGGCGCGCCGGCATCCGCTATCGCAAGCTCCGGGCGATCCGGAACCTCCAGCCGGCGGATATAGGGAGCTTCCGTTCCGACGATCTCCATCGTTCCTCTCGTCCCGTGCAGCAACAGCCGCTGAGGATGGTCCGGATAGATGCACGTCGCGCTGCGGATGACGCCGCTCGCCCCGCTGCGGAACCGGACGACGGCCGTCGCCATATCCTCGACTTCGATGCCGTGAAGCAGGGTGCGGGTCTCGGCGACGACTTCGCTTACGCCGCCGGCCAGCCACAGCAGCAGATCGACGCCGTGGATCCCCTGATTGATCAGCGCCCCTCCGCCATCCAGGGCGGACGTACCCTTCCAGGCGCTGTTCCCGTAGTAGGATGGCGGGCGGTAAAATTTCATGTCGGCGTCCGCCGCAAGCAGCCGGCCGAGAACGCCGTCGTCCAGCAGCCGCTTCGCGCGGCGAAGCTCTTCCATAAAGCGAAGCTGGAAGATGACGCCCAGCTTCACGCCGCTGTCCCGGCAGATGCGAATCGCTTCGTCCGCCGCAGCCAGCGAAATATCCAGCGGCTTCTCGACCATGACATGCTTGCCGTGGCGAGCCGCAAGCACGGCCCACTGCGCATGCGTACCGCTGGGCGTGCATACGGAGACGGCGTTCACTTCCTTCGACGCCCACAGCTCCCGGGGATCGGTCGTGTATCGGCACCCGTATAGATCGGCGAATTCTCTCCCGCTCAGTTCGTCGCGGCTGAGCACGTAGGTCAGCTCGGCGCCGGGCAGCGAACGGATCTCCTCCGCATGGACCCGGCTGATCATGCCCGTGCCGATAATGGCGAATTTGCACGTCATCGCTTCGAATCCGCCTCCTCCGCATGCACGTCCTCGAGGCAGATCCAGATGACGCTATTGGCCGGGCAGTACCCGTGCATGCGGAACGTATCGGCCGTGTCCACCGTGCGGACCTCCACAGGCTGCAGCGCCGGCGGCGGGCCTTCCCGCCGGGAGCCGCCGTCGATCCGGTAGCAGGCGAGCCGCTTTTTCCCCGGCCGCAAGCCGCTGAACTCGATGTCCGCGATGACGTCGCGGGAAGCGCCGGCATGGTAGTTGACGATCATCGTCCGGACGCCGTTGGTCTGAACGGACGCGGCCGCGCGCAGGTCGGGGTCGTCGGCCGAAGCGGCGGCCCTCTGCCCGTCCATGCCCGCCAGCA
>NZ_JACJVO010000082.1 GCF_014212055.1 Cohnella zeiphila
GATATCAGATTAACTTTCGGCGGTTCTGGCACCATGCGCGGGATTTAGTCGGATATCAGACGAACTTGCGGCCGTTCAGGCACCACGCGCGGAAGTTGGTCGGTTATCAGACGATCTTCATGTGCGATGGAGCGTTTAAGCCTCGCGGCGCCGCATTCGGGCGATGAAGAAGCCGTCGCTTCCGAACGTCTGCGGCAGCAGTTGGACCATGCCTTCGAACGGCTCGGGAAGCACCTCCGCTCCACGCAGCGCAGCGACGATCGTTTCCGGCCAATCGCCGGACAGCGAGAAGTCCGGATTCGCCGCGAGAAAATGGCGTACCGTCTCCTCGTTTTCTTCCGGCGCGATCGTGCAGGTGCTGTAGACGAGAACGCCTCCCGGGCGAACGAGCCCGCTTGCTTTCTCCAGCAGGGAACGCTGGAGCTCGGACAACGCGGCGATATCCGCCTCGGTCTTGTTCCACTTGATCTCGGGCTTGCGCCGGATGACGCCGAAGCCCGAGCAAGGCGCATCCAGCAGCACGACGTCCATCGAGCCGGCCGGGAACTTGCCCGCCAGCTCCGCAGCGTCTCCGACCGTCGTGCGGACGTTCGTCAGCCCGAGCCGTTCCGCCTGCCTAGCGATCAGCTCTTCCTTGTGCGGATGGATATCGTTGGCGATCACCTCGCCGCGGCCCTCCATCAGCTCCGCCAAGTGAGTCGTCTTGCCGCCCGGCGCGGCGCAGCAGTCGAGCGCGCGGCCGCCGGGCGGGGGAGCCGCGACGGCGGCGACCAGCATCGAGCTTTCGTCCTGGACGGTGAACAGCCCGTCCCGGTACCACGGCGTGGCCGCGAGGCTGCCCGCGCGGGAAGCGACGATGCCCGCCGGCGCGAGCCGGGAGGGCGCGGCATCGATGCCTTCGGCGGCCATCGCCGCCAGAAGCTCGTCCCGGTCCGCGCGCAGCGGATTGACGCGGACCGAAGCGCGCGGCGGCTCGTTGTTCGCCGCGCAGATCGCCTCCGCCGCCGCTTCGCCGTAGGCGGCGATAAAGCGCGCGACGAGCCAGCGCGGATGGCTGTGCTCGAGCGCGATGCTTTCCGCCGCGTCCAGCCCGGCGGGCGGCGGCGGGACGACCCCTTCGCGGAGGATGCCGCGAAGGACGCCGTTGACGAGCCCGGCGATGCCGGCGTGTCCGCGTTTTTTGGCGAGGCGGACGGCCTCGTCGGTGACGGCGTGCGCAGGCACGCGGTCGAGCCAGCGGAGCTGATAATAGCTCATGCGGAGCAGGCAGCGCACCCACGGCTCGATTTTGCGCGGCCAGCCTTTGACTCTTGCGGCCAATACGTCGTCGATTGTGCCGAGCCGCTGGATCGTGCCGTAGACGAGCTCCGTCGCCAGCGCCGCATCCTGCGGCTTCAGCCCCGCTTCCGTCAGCACGCGGTTCAGCTCCAGCCCGCTGTAAGCCCCTTCGCGCTCGACGCGCTCCAGCACCCGGAGCGCCGCCTCGCGCGCAGTAGCGGGCTTTCCGCTTCTGCCGGGACGCTCCCTGCCGGCTGCCTTCCCGGTATTCTCTCTTTCGTTCAAATCCGTTTCACTCTCCGTTCCCTTCATTCCGAAGCTAGAGCACCGAAACCCGCATTGGCCTACACTTTTTCTTCGCGAAGACCGAGGCGCGAGCGAGTGTTTGCTTTTAAGCAGCAACGTCTCCCTATCTCTCATTGTTGCCCAAACGCAACCACTCGCTCGTACCTTTCGAAACCATGCCGTTTTCAGAAGAGCGTCAGGTCCAGTCGGCTGCTTGTTACAATGATTAACATCGCATCAGCCGCCTGTCCGTCTCGTCCGACCGCTCGTTGCAATGTTTAACATCGCATCCGCATTCCCACACGGCCGGTGCGCCGCAAAAACGCCAGCGTTACGATGTTATTCATCGCAACGGTCGCCTGTCAGCCTCGTCCGACCGCTCGTTGCGATGTTTAACATCGCATCCGCACTCTCACACGGCCGGTGCGCCGCAAAAACGCCAGCGTTACGATGTTATTCATCGCAACGGTCGCCTGTCAGCCTCGTCCATCGTTCCTTGCGACGTTTAACATCGCATCCGCACGGCGCAGCTCCCGCGCCCGCAGCAAAAAACGGCGCCCGGCTAACCGAGCACCGTCCCCGGGGCAAGCCTCGCCCCCCTCGCATAATCCGCCGCGGGCAGCGCCTTCTTGCCCGCCGGCTGCACCTGCGTCAGCACCAGGCTGCCGTCGCCGGTCCGCACGCGGATGCCGTCCGCTCCCGCTTCCAGCACCGTCCCCGGTGCCGCGGCAAGCGCCTCCGCCCCAAGCTTCGCGTCCGACTCCTCAGGCGCGCGGCAGCCCCACACCTTGAACACTTCCCCGTCGAGAAACGTGAACGCTCCCGCCATCGGATTCAACCCGCGCGTCTGGTCGAACAGCTCCCGGGATGTCCGCTCCCAGCGCAGACGCTCGTCTTCCCGCGTCAAGTTCGGCGCGTACGTCGCCAGCGAATCGTCCTGCGGCACGCGCGGCGCGGTGCCGTCCGCCAGCTTCGGCAGCGTCTCCATGAGCAAATCCGCGCCCGCCAGGCTGAGCTTCTCGAACATCGTCCCTGCCGTATCCTCGTCGCCGATCGGCACGGTCACGCTGGCGATCATGTCCCCCGTGTCGAGCCCCTCGGCCATATACATGATCGTTACGCCCGTCTCCCGCTCGCCTTCCATGATCGAGCGCTGGATCGGAGCGCCGCCCCGGTAGCGCGGAAGCAGCGAGCCGTGCACGTTGACGCAGCCGAGGCGCGGCAGCTCCAGCACCGCCTTGGGCAAGATTTGCCCGTACGCGGCCGTCACGATCAAATCCGGCTTCCAGGCGGCGACCGACTCGACCGCTGCCGGCGACCGCATCCGTTCCGGCTGCAGCACCGGCAGCCCCTTCTCGAGAGCGAACGCCTTGACCGGAGGCGGCGTCAGCTCGCGCTTGCGCCCTTTGGGCCGATCCGGCTGGGTGACGACGGCGGCGACGTCGTAGCCTTTCTCCAAAAGCAGCTTCAAGGAAGGAACGGCGAATTCCGGCGTTCCCATGAATACGATCCGCATCTTATTCGCCGTCCCCATCCCCGTCCTGCTCCGGAATCGCCTTGCGCTCGTAGACGGATTCCGCCAGATCGATGAACAGCACGCCGTTCAGATGATCGAGCTCGTGCTGGATCGCGCGGGCGAACAGATCCGTCCCGGTATATTCGACCGGGTTCCCATTGCGGTCCTGGCCGCGGACGGTCACTTTCTGGGCGCGGCGAACGTCGCCCTGCAGCCCGGGTATGCTCAGGCAGCCTTCCGGGCCGAGCTGCTCGCCTTCCCTCGATACGATCTCCGGATTGACGAGCTCGACCAGCCCGTGCTCCTCGTCAGCGTCGACGACGAACACCCGCTTGGCGATGCCGACCTGCGGCGCGGCCAGTCCGACGCCGTCGGCGTCGTACATCGTGTCGGCCAGGTCGTCGAGCAGCTTATGCAAATTGGCGTTGAATTTGGTCACTTCTTGAGCCCGTTCCCGCAGGACGTCATCCGGGTGCTTCACGATTAATCGAATGGACACGGTTCATCATCCTTTGCCGGGATAGTCGCAAGCTGCCTTCTTACAGCATCATCTGAGGGTCGACGTCCACTCCGATCTGCACCCCGGACCGCTTCGCCGTCTCCGACAGCTCCCGCAGCGCCCGCGAAGTCCAGCCCAGCGCGTCGACGTCTCCCCGATATTTTACCATACATTGAAAACGGTAGCGATCCTTTAGTCTCGGAATCGGCGAAGGGACCGGACCGAGCACTTCCAGGGCGTTCGGAGCGCCCCCGGCGAAGGTGTCCGGGAGCCCGGCCGCCGCCGCCATCCCGCGGATGCTCGCGGCGAACGACTGCCCGAGCGACTGCAGCAGCGCCGCTTGCTCATGCGACAGCGTGAGCGCGATCAGCCGCCCGTAAGGCGGATAGCCGAGCGTCCGCCGGTGGCGCAGCTCCTGCGCCACCGGCGGACGCTC
>NZ_JACJVO010000083.1 GCF_014212055.1 Cohnella zeiphila
GCCGGTGGGGTAACCGCAAGGGGCCAGCCGTCGAAGGTGGGGTAGATGATTGGGGTGAAGTCGTAACAAGGTAGCCGTATCGGAAGGTGCGGCTGGATCACCTCCTTTCTAAGGAGCCCTTCGGGGCATTATGAGAAATACCCTCCAATTTACGCTCGAGTTCAGTTTTGAAGGACGCAAGTTCTTCAACATACGTCCCGCACGAACGCGTTTCTCGCGAAACGTTGCCTCTTGCGGACGCCGAGACGACCTTACGGTCGCTCGATTGCACCTTGACAACTGGATACGAAACAAGCGATAAACATCATCCAACGTTGGCGAGAGTCAACGAGCCTTAGAAAGAGATCTAAGCTCCATCTGGAGATTAGGTTAAGCTACTAAGGGCGCACGGAGGATGCCTAGGCGCCAGGAGCCGAAGAAGGACGCGGCGAACAGCGAAATTGCCTCGGGGAGCCGTAAGCGGGCTTTGATCCGGGGATGTCCGAATGGGGAAACCCGGCTGGAGTCATGTCCAGTCACCCATGAGTGAATCCATAGCTCATGAGGAGGCACACCAGGGGAACTGAAACATCTAAGTACCC
>NZ_JACJVO010000084.1 GCF_014212055.1 Cohnella zeiphila
AAGCGGCCCGCGCCGCGGCATCCGCCGGCGCCCGCAGCGGCAGCGCCGGAGCATTCAAGGCGCCGCCGCCTCTTGGGGCGGCGCCTCCGTTGGCGGCGGGCGCGGCCGGGCCGGCCTCGCCGCCGTTCGTCCGGGCGGCCGCTTCTTCCGGCCGCCCCGGCAGCCCCGTCTCGGCGGCCGCGGATGAGGCCGCCGCTGTCCGGGGCTGCCCTGCCGTCGCTCCGCCTTCTTCCGGCGGAGAGGCCAGCAGTTCCCCGGCCTGCGACAGCAGCGCGTCGCCTTGCGCCAACAACTCTCCGGCCCGCCGCGCCAGCGCCGCCGATGCCGAGTCCGGCTGCGCTGGCTCCGAATAGTCCGCCAGCAGCGTCTGCAGCTGCCGAAGCTGATCCGTCAGCGGCGGTCCGTATAGCGCCTGCCTTAGCGAGGCCACCGTCGTTTCCGTAGGGGCCAGCCCCCTGCGAAAAGCGACGCTGGCCGCACTCATCCACTCCTGCGCATCCGCGCCGTCCGGTTTTGCTTCGGCCGCCTGTTTAAACCAGTCGGCCGTCGCCTTGTCGATCGGGTAGCCGTCTCTTTTCAGTCCTCTGAGCAGCTCCAGGCTCCACTTCTGGTCCGGCATCCCGAACGATTTGGCCAAATCCGCCAGCGCCTCTCCGGAAGGCGGATCGGTCGCGTCGGCAAGCGGCTTCAGCACGATCAGTCCGGCTTTCGACTCCGGCTGCACCTGAAGCAGCGTTCCCTTGCCGACCGGGAGCTCGGTTTCCACCTTCGCCCGCACTTGCACGCCCCCGATCTGGAACAACGCCTCGTTGTTCTCGAGCATGCCGAGCAGAACGCCCCTGACGATCTGGCCGATCTTCAGCTCGAGCGAACGGCCATCCGCAGGCTGACCGTCGCCGAGCAGCGCGCGCATCATCGATCCGACGTTCAGGCTCATGAGCGTTCCTCCCTTTAGCGGTCTTACTTTATGTATCGGCTGCGACCAAGCCCGTTTTCAGGCCTGTCGTTCAGAACAATTCCTGCTGCTCCGCCACCAGCTTGCCCAGGAACGACCGGCGGTGCAGCGGCGTCGGTCCGAGAGCGAGCAGCGCTTCGCGATGCTCTTTCGTAGCGTAGCCCTTATTCTCCGCGAGCCCGTACCCGGGATAAAGCGCGTCCCATACTTCTTTGCAAAGTCGGTCTCGCGTTACCTTCGCCAAGATCGATGCCGCGCCGATCGTCTGGCTGCGGGCATCTCCTTTGATAATGGGAGTCTGCGGCAAATCTACCGCTACCGTCTCCGCATCGACGAGCAAGTGCTCCGGCCGAATCTTCAGCGCTTCGACCGCCGTCTTCATGGCCAGCCGCGACGCCTGCCGGATGTTGATCCGGTCGATCGTCTCCGCATCGACCCGGGCGACCGACCAGTCGACCGCCTGCTCTATGATGACGTCGTACAGCCGCTCCCTTTTTTTCTCGCTCAATTTTTTGGAATCGTCGATTTCCTCGATGACAAGCCCCGGCGGCAGCACCACCGCCGCGGCGACGACGTCGCCGAACAGGCAGCCTCGCCCGACCTCGTCCAAGCCTGCTACGACCGTCAGTCCCTGCGACCATCTCTCTTTCTCGAAATACAAGCGATCTTCCGTTTCCTCGCGCTCCACGCCCATCCGCCTTTCCCGTACCGCCTGTCACGGTTATCCGACTTGTTCTTTCATTTTCCGACAAACCATACCCGGGAAGCAACCATTTTCGCAACAAAAATGGCCGAAAGCCAAATATTTGACGCTCCTTCCATTCCCTCTTCCTTATCTTTCCGTCGGGATAAGCAGATTTTTTTCCCTTTCTTTCAAAATCCCATTCGCTCAGGAACACCGACGATGCGCTCCTCCGAACGAGCGGGATGTCGGCACAAAGCGCGGAACAAATCCCCCAAAAGTGAAGTGATGCTCTGAAGTTAAATCCGATTCCTTTTGGGGGAGCCCCCGGTTATCCGCAGGAAATTTAATCGCATAATTTCCTAAACAACAAAAAAAGGCGCCGACGGATCGGGAGTCGATCCGTCGGCGCCGGAGAATGGGGAGCCGGCCGTTCACTTCTAGACGATAGGCGATTCCAGCGTAATGCGTCCCAGCTTGCCGCTTCGCAAATCGCGCAGCAGCACGCCGGCCGCCTTCTCGTAATCGATATGGCCTCCGCCGGCGAGACAGCCGCGCTTGCGGCCGATCTCTTCCAGCACCGCCGCGGCCGCGGCCACGTCGGGGAGAGACGGAGGGATGTCGGACAGCCCGTACCGCTCGCTGAGCGCGCCGCCATATTCGGCTGCAAGCCAGCGAAGCGTATGGCACGCCACTTCCTCGATCGGGAGCACTTGCTCCTTAATCGCTCCGGTAGCGGCCAACTTAAAGCCGACTTCAAGGTCTTCGAATTTCGGCCATAGAATCCCCGGCGTGTCGAGAAGCTCCAAATCGCCGCCGGCGCGAATCCATTGCTGACCTTTCGTCACGCCGGGGCGATCTCCGGTTATGGCTGCACTCCGCCCTGCCAGCTTGTTGATCAACGTCGACTTGCCGACGTTCGGAATGCCGACGATAAGCACGCGGGGAGCGCGAGGCTTCATTCCTTTGGCGATCTGACGCTCGATCTTGTCGCTGAGCAGCGCCTTTGTACGCCCCGGGATTTCTTTAACCCCCGAGCCGCTGTTCGCGTCGATCGCCAGCGCTTCGAGCCCGAACGAGCGGAACCAGCCGAGCCACTTGGCGTTCGCCTCCGGGTCGGCCAGATCCGCCTTGTTCAGCAGCACCAGCCTCGGTTTGGGACCGACGATCTCGTCGATCATCGGGTTGCGGCTCGACTGCGGCAGCCGTGCGTCGATCAGTTCAAATACGACGTCGATCAGTTTCAGCTTGTCTTGGATTTGCCGTTTGGCCCGCGTCATATGACCCGGGAACCATTGTATCGTCATGACGTACCCCTTTGTCCTCTTGAACCCGGGAGTCCTGACTGCACGATCATTACTTCCCGCGTCCGATGTACTTGATGTCGTCGAACGGCCAGAAGATTAGCTCCGCCCGGCCGACCACCCGGTCAAGCGGGACATAGCCGATCATGCGGCTGTCCTTGCTGTTCGGACGGTTATCACCCATGACGAACAACTCTCCGTCGGGAACTTTGCCGTCGGGGAACTGGTCGTTCGGGAAATCTCCGTTGTTATAATTGTGCCCTGCCGCATGCGCCTGGTCGATCGCTTGCTTCAAATACGGCTCGTCGATCGGCTTGCCGTTGACGTAGACGGTATCGCCCTGTACCTTCACCGTGTCGCCCCCGACGGCGATAACGCGCTTAATGAAATCGCGCTGCTCGTCGGGTACGTGGAAGACGATGACTTCGCCCGGCTTCGGCTTGCGAATGTCGTAAAGCACTTTGTTTACGATAATGCGTTCCCGATTCTGAAAATTCGGCTCCATCGATTCGCCGTCCACGATAAACGGGGAGATCAGCAGCCAGCGGATGACAAAGACCAAAATGCCAGCGATGACAAGCGCTTTGATCCATTCCATCAACTCGTTGCTTGACTTCTTCGAAGGCTTCTTCGGCGGTTGGCCGGAGCGATCCGCGGGGCCTGACGGCGGTTCGGCGCCCGTGCCGGACGTCGTCTCCAGCGCGGCGGTGCCGTCGGTTTTCGCGGATTCGTCCGCTTCGGCCGGTTCTCCGCTTTTCCAATCATGCGATTGGTCCATGTCGATTCGCCTCATTTCTGCTTATGCGTTCGGATTCGGTTGGCCCAAGATGTCCCCCCCAATCTCTACGTCCGAGAACGGCCGTTGGATTTAACGAAGACGATCCAAACCGAAATTTCGGCCGGAAAAGGACAAAATGCCGGCCTGTCCTTTCCGACGGGGAAACAAAAAATGCAAAAAGGAGGACTTGAACTGCGCCAAGCCCCCCTTTGTCGCTTCATGCTGCGTTATCGAATTTCTTTGATGCGTGCCGCTTTGCCGCGCAGACCGCGCAGGTAGTACAGCTTCGCGCGACGAACTTTGCCGCGGCGTGCCACTTCGATCTTCTCGATACGCGGCGAATGAACCGGAAAAGCGCGCTCGACGCCGACGCCGTACGAAATTTTGCGAACGGTAAACGTTTCGCTGATTCCGCCGCCGCGACGTTTGATCACAACGCCTTCGAACAACTGAACGCGCTCGCGCGATCCCTCGACAACCTTCACGTATACCTTCAGCGTGTCGCCGGGACGGAAGTTCGGGATGTCTTTGCGCAGTTGCTCTTGCGTAATCGCTTGGATCAAATTCATGAGTATCCACTCCTCTCATCACAGACGTTCGTACCCCGCTCCACGGATCCGATGATCCGCTTCTTGGCGTGCAGAGGACCGTCCGACTATCAGGCCGCCCGTTAGACGAGTCGGCACAAACAACATTTGAAATTTTACCACATTTCGCATGGCCAATCAACTACCCGTTACAGGAAAAATCCGCGGCATGCCGCACGCCCGATTCAGCCTCGCTCCGCTCCGCCCGCATCTGCTCCAGCCACAGCCGCTCCTTCTCCGTCAGCTCCGCCTCCGCGAGCAGCTCGGGACGTCTGGCCAGCGTGCGGAGGATCGACTGCCGGCGGCGCCACTTGTCGATCTCGGCATGATTGCCGGAGAGCAGCACGTCCGGCACGGGCAAGTCCCGAAAAACCGGCGGCCGCGTGTAATGAGGATATTCGAGCAAGCCGTCGCCGAACGAATCGCTCTCCGCCGATTGCTCGTTGCCGAGAACGCCCGGGAGAAGCCGGGCGACGGCGTCGATGACGACCATCGCGGGGAGTTCCCCGCCCGTCAGCACGTAATCGCCGATCGAGAGCTCGTCCGTGACGAGATGCTCGCGAATTCGCTCGTCATAACCTTCGTAATGCCCGCAGATGAACACCAGGTGACGTTCTTGGGACAGTTCCCGGGCGATCGACTGGTTGAACGTCCTGCCTTGCGGGCACATCAGAATGACGCGGGGAGGGCCGCCCGCCCCTCCCTCGCTCTCGGCCCGGCTGACGACGTCCTCGACCGCCGCGAAGATCGGCTCGGGCTTGAGAACCATCCCTCCTCCGCCCCCGTATGGCGTATCGTCCACCGTATGGTGCTTGTTCGTCGAATAATCGCGGAAATTGACCGTCGACAAGGAGACGATCCCTTTTTCCCGCGCCTTGCCCAGAATGCTGCTGCCGAACACCCCGCCAAACATTTCCGGGAACAATGTGAGCACGTCTACCCGCATCTTAGAGCAGCCCTTCCATCAAACGGACTTTGACGGTCCGGCCCGGCACGTCGACGGCGAGCACGACCTCGTCGATCACCGGCAGCAGCAGCTCCTTGCCCTTCGGCCGCTTGACGACCCACACGTCGTTGGCGCCCGGCGTCAAAATATCGACGATCGTGCCCAACGCTTCTCCATCCTCGCTCACGACCGAGCAGCCGACGATGTCCCGCACGTAGTACTCGCCTTCCTGCAGAGGAACTCTTTCCTCCGCCCCGACCTTCAGCTCCCAGCCTTTGTACTTCTCGACTTGGTTGATATTGTCGCAGCCTTTGAGCTTGAGCACGAACATCGACTTCTGCTCGCGAGCGCCTTCCACGACGACGTCGAGCATCTCTCCCGTCTCGGGGGAACAGAGCCGAAGCCGGCTGCCTTTCTTAAAGCGGATCTCGGGAAAATCGGTTTGCGGCCATACTTTGAGCTCGCCGCGGATGCCGTGGGTATTCACCACTTTTCCGATGTTGAGCATTCGTTCTTCCGTCATGGGAAAGCCCCCTTTCGAATATGTACTGCGCGTTCCCTAACGTCTGCCTGGACCGCGTTCCTGCGCAAGTGCAACTTTTTCCTCGCTTCGCGAATCGGCCGAGAAAAAACTGCATTTACGCAGGGTTGCCGCTCTTTAAAACGGCGCCGTCTGCGGCCCGGTTCGCGAAAGCGGCCCGACGGCAGCGAAGGGCCGGCGATGCCTCGCGGCATTTCCGGCCCTTCGCCTTGGCGTTACTCTGACACGATGTCCACGATGACGCGTTTCCTCTCCTTGACGGAGGCGGAAGCGACGACGGTGCGCAGCGCCTTGGCGATGCGCCCCTGCTTGCCGATAACTTTGCCGACATCGTGGGGATGAACGGAAAGCTCGTACACCAGGCCGCGCGCGTCTTCCCTGACCTGAATCTGCACGTCTTCCGGATGATCTACCAATGCCCGGGCAATGACCCGAATCAATTGTTCCATGGCTTATCCCTCCGGTTGTGGGACGTTACTTCTGGAGCTTGGATTCGTGGAACTTCTTGAGGACGCCTGCATCGCTCAGAAGATTGCGGACCGTATCGGACGCTTGCGCGCCGTTCTGCAGCCATTTCAAAGCTTTTTCTTCGTTGATTTGAACTTGGGCCGGCTTGGCGACCGGATTGTACGTTCCGATCTCCTCGATGAAGCGGCCGTCGCGCGGAGAACGGGAATCGGATACGACCACGCGATAGTAAGGGGCCTTGTGGGCGCCCATTCGTTTCAGACGAATACGAACTGCCATTTTGTTATCTCACCTCCTTGACAAAGTAAGAACCCCCAAAAGCGACGCGAAGCTTCGGATTCCGATTACTTTTGGGAGTTCCTTTAAAACGGAAATTTCATGTTTTTGCCTTTGCCGCCGAGCATGCCTTTGAGCGCCTTCATGCCGCCCTTCGGGCCTTTCGGTCCCATCATGCCGGAGAACTGCTTCATCATCTTCTTCATGTCCTCGAACTGCTTGAGCAGCCGGTTGACGTCGGCCAGCGTCGTGCCGCTTCCCGCGGCGATCCGCTTGCGCCGGCTGTAGTTGATGATATCGGGCTTCTGCTTCTCGGCCTTCGTCATCGACTTCGCGATCGCCTCGGTGCGAGAGATCTGCTTCTCGTCGATCTTGAAGTTCGGGTTGCCCTTCAGCTTGTTCATGCCCGGCATCATGTCCAGCAGTTGATCCAGAGGACCGAGCTTGCGAACCTGCTCCATCTGCTCCAGGAAGTCGTCGAACGTGAACTCGGCCGTGCGCATCTTGCGCTCCAGTTCCTTGGCCTTGTCGGCGTCGATGTTCGACTGCGCCTTCTCGATCAGCGACAGCATGTCTCCCATGCCGAGAATCCGCGAAGCCATCCGGTCGGGATGGAACGCTTCGAGCTGATCGATCTTCTCGCCGGTCGAGGCGAACTTGATCGGGCAGCCGGTCACCGCCTTGACGGAGAGCGCGGCGCCGCCCCGGGTGTCGCCGTCGAGCTTCGTCAGCACGACGCCGGTCAGGGCAAGCTGCTCATGGAAGCTCTTCGCGACGTTGACGGCTTCCTGCCCGGTCATCGCGTCGACGACGAGCAGCACCTCATCGGGCTTGACCGCCTCGTGAATATGCTTGATCTCTTCCATCAGCGCTTCGTCGATCTGCAGACGGCCGGCAGTGTCGATCAGCACGTAATCGTTGCCCTGCTCCTTCGCGTGCTCCACGCCGCGCCGCGCGATCTCGACCGGGCTGACCTTGTCCCCGAGCGTAAAGACCGGAACGCCGATCTGCCCCCCGAGCACTTCCAGCTGCTTGATGGCCGCCGGACGGTAAATGTCGCCCGCGATGAGCAGCGGCTTGTGGTTTTGCGATTGCAGCATCTTCGCCAATTTGCCGGTCAGCGTCGTCTTGCCCGCGCCCTGCAAGCCGGCCATCAGCACGATCGTCGGCGGCCGGTTGGACTTCGCGAGCTTCACCTGCGTGCCGCCCATCAGCTCGATCAGCTCTTTATGGACGATGTCGACGACGACCATCCCCGGGGTGAAGCTTTCCTGCACCTCCGCGCCGACCGCCTTCTCCTTCACCTTGGCGATAAAATCTTTGACGACTTTAAAGTTGACGTCCGCCTCCAGCAGCGCCAGCCTTACTTCGCGCATCGCCTCGTTGACGTCGTCCTCCGACAGCTTGCCTTTGCCTCTCAGCTTGCCGAACACGCTCTGCAGCCGAGTCGTCAATCCTTCGAACGCCATTTCATCGTCCCTCCTTTCTTACACGACGCTATCCGAGCGCCGGCGTTTCCGTATCGGCCGATGCTTCGTTCTCTGCCCGCCGAAGCCGCTTGGCCGCTTGGCCGAGCGGCTCCCGCCAAGGCGGAGGCAGCTCGCCGATCAGTTCCTCCAGCTGCGCAAGCCCCGCCTCCAACCGCTGATGCCGGGCGGCGAGACGCAGCTTCTTCTCGTATTCTTCCAATGCCTGTTCGGATCGTTTCAGGTGTTCGTACACCGCTTGCCGGCTGATCGCGAAATCGTCGGCAATCTCTCCCAGGGAGTAATCGTCGTGATAATAGCACTTCAGGAACGTCTGCTGCTTCTCCGTCAGCAGAGGCCCGTAAAAATCGAAAAGCACGTTGATTCGGTTCGTCTTCTGCAGCGCGTTCTCCCCGTGCACAAAGGTTCACCCCTTCGCCGATGTCAAGGAAAACCACTTTACACTTGAAACACGTTCCTCATCATACGGGATTCCGGCCCAAATGTCAAGGTGATTCCCTTAACAGCATTTCGAAGAGATCATACGGAAATGCCGAGTTCTTCCGCAGTCCGCCGAATGTGCGCGGCCGCGGCGCCATACTGCTCCTCGGTCCGCAAATGCTCTATGATCAGCGGGGTATCCGGATCCAGCTTGTCGAGCTCGCTCAGGAATGTGCGGTAATCGAGCGCTCCCGCCCCCGGAACCACTTCTTCGAGGCGGACCGTCAGCTGCCCGGCCAAGCGGATGTCCTTGGCATGGCAGTTCAATATCCTTGGACCCAGCTTGCGGAAAAAGTCGCGGATCATGGCGCCGTTGTCGTAATAAAGGCGCGGGCTCGTCACCATGTTCACCGGATCGAAATGCACGCCGAGCCGATCGCGATCGATTGCCCGGATCAACTCCGCGTAAGAATCCGCGGAATCCGGCAGCGCCCATGGCATCGTCTCCAGCGAATAATGGGTGCGGGTCGGTTTCACCGCGTCGATAATTTCCCGCACCGTGTCCACGATCCGCTCGAACGTCTCCGGCTTGAAGTGGTCGGAATGGGGCCCGTCCCACTGCTCGCCGAGCGAGCCGGAAATGTTGACGCAGCAGCGCGCCCCGATGCGATCGGCAAGGGCGAGCTGGTTCTTGCAATGCTCCAGCGCGGCTTGCCGCACGGCCGGATCCGGACTGATCGGACTGCTCCAGGCTCCTACCTCGGCGATCAGAATGTCGTGCTTATCCGCCGCCCGCCGGACCGTTTCGACCGTCGCATCGTCGGCATCGTTCCCGATCGGGCAAATGCCGGCCCGGTAGCCGGCCCGCTTCAACCCGTACGCCCACTCCTCCGGATCCTTGGATTCCGCGAAAGACGCTCCTCCCAGCCTCATGCACGAATCTCTCCTTTTATCGGGACATCTTTTCTATTCTATTGTAACGGATGCGGGCGGCGCGGAACAAACCGCCGTCGTCGGGGCTTCGGCTGCCTGCCATGAAAAAACCGCTCCGCGCCTGGGCAGGCGGGAGCGGATTATAAACGTTCGCGATCAGGAATTGGCCTGCGGCGTCGGATTTTCCGCCGCCGTGGCGCTTGTGGCCGCAAAATCGCGCTGCGGTTTTGTCTTCTGAATGAAGAAGGACAGCGCCAGTGCGGCGATCGTCAGCCAGAACGCATACAGGAATGCTTGATTAATGCCCGATACGGTCGCATGCTGCGTAATATCGAACACTTTCGCCTTGTCGTTCGGATCGACTTGGCCCGAGACCATGAGATCGGCGGCTACGCTCTTCGTTTTGTTCGACATAACGGAGACG
>NZ_JACJVO010000085.1 GCF_014212055.1 Cohnella zeiphila
GCGATGATCGTCGGGGCCCCAGGCGCATAAATAATACGGCTGCGGTCCGATCCATTCCGTAAAGCGGCGGAGCGCCTCCGGCAGCGGCGGAGCTCCGTCGACGTCGTCCTGGGATATGCTCGTGAAGGAGATCGTGTCTTCGCTTAACCGGGGAACGACGGACGGCTTCACGAACGTCTGGAACGAATCCGCAATGACCGGCGTACCGTCCTCGGCCTGCACTTTGGCGGCTCCGATCTCGATAATTTCGGCGATCTGGCCTTTTTTGCGGCGGACCGTCATTTCCAGATCGTAAACAATATAGGTCAATGCCAACACCTCTGTCGTTATTATAGTCCTCCGCTCGGAATTTGTCATGGCGGCCGAAGTGCAAAAGATTGTACTATCGAACTGATGAAACGATCATGCCGCCGTGCCCGGAAAATTGGTACAATGAGACGAGGTGCTGCCGATGCGTATAAACAGGATCAATATTTTCGGACGAATGATCATTCTGGTTCTCCTGCTCCTGATCCCGATCATCGTGCTCTACTCCTACTCCAACCACAAGACGACGCGGGTGATCCGCGAGGAGGTCCAGCGGTCCAACCTGAACCGCTTGACGTTCTTCGCTTCCCAGATCGACGCGGCCGTCGACCAACTCTCCACGATTCTCAACATTTTGAATGCGGACAAGAGCCTGATCGGCTTGGCCCTTCAGAACAATTCCTTCCTGAACGACTATTACAATCTGGCGGAGACGAAAAAAAGCATCGAGGACAAGCTCCGCTTCCAAAGCCTGTCTTCCAATTGGAAAAACCAGTTGACCGTTTACGCTCCGGAGACGCGATCCGTGCTGTCCAGCGATCCGCATGTCAATTTCAGCCTGCCGTATTTGCAGCGGTACACTTCGCCCAAGTGGACATACGTGCCCGGCGCGGACGGGCAGGAAGCGAAGTTTGCCCGTTTTCTCACGACTCCTTACTTCGCCTACAAGAAGATCGATCAGGCCATTATGATCCAGGAGGTCAGCTTCTCCGCCGACAATCTGGCCGACATGCTCGACCAGTTCAAGCTTGGGGGGGACGGAGACCCGTTTCTCTTTCGCGCGAATGAAGCTCCGGTGACGAACCGTTCCGCCGATAAGTCCCGAATCGGAGAACTGCTTGCCAATCTCGAAGACGCGTCCTCCGACGGCGGGAGCTCGATCGTCCGTCTTGAAGGCAACCCGTATCTGGTCAACGTCGTCCGGGTGTCGTCCCTTGACTGGCAGTTGATCGACTACGTTCCGCTCGACCGGATTGTCGCGCCGATCCTGTCGGTCCGGGACCTGTTCTACGCGTGCATCGGGCTTCTGCTGCTGATGGGCGCGCTCGCGTCCTTGCTCCTCTACCGGTACGTGCAATTGCCGATCAGCAAGCTGGTGCATGCCGTCCGGAAGATGGAGGCAGGCGACTTCTCGGTCCGGATCCGGTCGAAGCGCGGGAACGAGTTCAGCTATTTGTTCGACCGGTTCAACCGGANNACCCTCATTTTCTGTACAACAGCCTGGCCTATATCAAGAGCATGACGCAGCTCGACAACAAGGAGGCCGTGATCGACATGGTAACCAGCCTGAGCAAATATTACCGTTACACGACTCGGGCGGAGCAGCAGCTTACGAAGCTCTCCTCCGAGATGGACCTGGTCGTCCATTATTTGAACATTCAGAGCCTGCAGACGAACCGGATCCGGTATTCGGTCGACATTCCGGAGGCGATGATGTCGCAGCCGGTGCCGAAGCTGATCGTTCAGCCTATCGTAGAGAATGCGATCAAGCACGGGATCGAGCCGAAGAAGGGACCGGGAACGATCGTCGTTAAGGGCTGGCAGGAAGGAAGGATGAACCGGCTCGTCGTCGAGGACACCGGCGAAGGGATGGAGCCGGATGCGCTGCAGAGCTTGAACCGCAAGCTTCTGGAGCCGATGGACGAGCACATGGGCTGCGGGGTCTGGAATGTGCACCAGCGTCTGGCGCACCGCTTCGGGCCGGGTTCGGGACTGCTTCTGTCCCGGGCCGAATCCGGAGGGCTGCGGGCCGAGCTGCGCTGGATCTCGGAAGAAGAGAATCGATAGGAGGGGAACCCGATGCTTCAGCTGCTTCTTGTCGACGACCACGTGCACTTGGTCGAGAGCTTGTCGAGAATGATCCCGTGGCAGGATCTGGGGATCGAGAAAGTGCATAAAGCCTATACCGCCGACGATGCGTTGGAAGCCCTTCAATNNGCGGTCGAATACTTGTTGAAGCCGGTCGAGGAGGACGAGCTGATGCGGGCGGTTCGCCGCGCGGCAGATAGGGTGGAGAGAGAATCGCGGGATGCCGAGGCGTATCGGCTCGCGGTCTCGACGATGCGGGAGCATCTGCCTTTGCTTCGCGCCGAGCTGCTGCGAGATTTGCTCAAAGGCAAGCGGATGGGGCAAGAGGCGCTGGCGCAAAAGCTTCAGACGTTCGATATGACGTTCCGGGCGGACAGACCGTTCTCCTTGCTGCTCTTCCGAATCGAACAGGATGTCTATGGGCGCGACATCGAAGACAGCCTGCCGCTATACGAATATGCGATCGGCAATATCGCAGAGGAACATTGGCAGAACGAGTTCGAGGTGTGGCATGGCAAAGATTCGTTCGGCTACCTGGTTTGCCTCGTTCAAGCGCCAAACGGGGTCGCGCCCGATCGGCTGGAAGAGGCCGCCGGCCGGCTNNGCCGATATCCGGGGAGCGTACTTGGAGAGCCTGGCCGCGTTCCGGAATTATATCAGCGATGCTGCGGACAACCCGGGCATCCGGTTGCCCGCGTCTCAACCGGGCGGCCCCGTCCGGTTCATTCGCAGCTTGTATGAGCCGCCTCATCTTATGCAGCTGCTCGAAGTGGGGAAATGGGCGGAGATCGAGCGGAAGATGGACGCTTTATTCGCGGAGCTGGAAGGGATGGAAGCGGAATCGGTGAAGGAGCACATGCAGGAAGCCTTCTTCGTCGTGGCGGGAAG
>NZ_JACJVO010000086.1 GCF_014212055.1 Cohnella zeiphila
GATCCGGTCCGTCGAACGCAGTTCGCGATCGGCCAGTTTCTGCCCGTAAACGTCTTTCATCCGTTGGGGATTTTGCGATACGTACCCGATCGCGTGAAGAGGCGAGACCGGGCTGTCCTCCGGATACCGGTTGCGGTACGGCAGCACCGCCACGCCGATCAAGTCGAGCTTGCGGACGGCTTCTTCCTCTTCCTCCGACAGTCCGTGCGCCTCAGGGGAGTCGCCTTCCCGCCACACTTCGGCCGTCTTCAATCCGTTCAGCCATGCCGTCAGCCTGGCTTTGTCCGTGCCCAGAATCGCGGCCAGACGGCCCAGCGTCTCATCGGTTCCCCGGGGCATTCCCGCTTCGGGGAACGCGGCCAGCGCCCGGACCGTTTCCCCGGTCAACAGCTTCCCGCCGCGATCGGTGAACTGCCCCCGGCCGCTGTCCAGCATCAAGCTGTCGGAACGCTGCAAGGCCGCGCTCCGGCCGATCGCCGAGGCGCTCCGGTCCGCCCGCCCGGGCCCGAGCTGCATCCAGGCCAGCCGGGCGAGAACGAGAGCGAACGCCGCGGC
>NZ_JACJVO010000087.1 GCF_014212055.1 Cohnella zeiphila
ACCTCGATGCCGAGCCCCGGCCCGTGCGGGACCGTCAAATAGCCGTCGCCGTCCAATCGCAGCGGATTAACGGCCAGCTCCCGGCTGAGCGGCGAATCGTTCGTACAGAATTCCTGGAACACCGGATGATTCTGATAGGCGTTCAGATGCAGCGATGCGGCCGTCAGCAGATCCGACGTCCAGGCGTGCGGTATGAGCAGCTTGCCCGCCTGTTCGACCAACGTCACCAGCTTCCTCGCCTCCGTAAGTCCGCCGGCCCTGGACAAATCCGGCTGAACGATATCGACATCGCCTTCCCGGATCAGCTGCTCGAACTCGAACAGCCCCGCGAGCTGCTCGCCGCAGGCGATCCGCGCGTTCACGGACCGGGACAATCGCCGGTAGGCCGGCAGGTTGTCGGAGACGAGCGGTTCCTCGACGAAGAAGACGCCGAAGCGCTCCAGCTCGCGAACGAGACCGATCGCCAGCTTGACGTCGGCCGACCACAAGCCGTCCACCATCAGCTCCATATCGTCCCCGGCTTCCCGCCGGGCCGCTTCGATCAGACCGACGACCGCGCGCGGCTGCTCGGCG
>NZ_JACJVO010000088.1 GCF_014212055.1 Cohnella zeiphila
GTCGCACAATAGCGATAGTCGGACATTTTTGTCTCTTATTCTAACATATGCTGGTAATCGTGTCACCCGGTTCGGAGAGGCCCGTTTCAAAGTTTTACGTGACTTTCGAATAGCTGGGGAACAGCTCGATTAAACTATCCGCCACGTAATCGGGGGCGGATTTTTTCATTTGATCGACCGTGTGAAGGTAACGTTGGGTCGTGGTGATCTGCGTATGGCCAAGCGACTCTTGTACCTGCTGAAGCGTCGCGCCGCCCAGCAAGGCCAGCGTGGCGTTCGTATGCCGCAGCCAGTGGGCGGTGACCGCCTTGTCGAAGCCGCATCTGGCCCGGGCCGCTTCCATGATGCGGGCCACTTGTCTGGACGTAATCGGAAATAATCTGGACTGTGGGTGGAAGTCCCGTTCCGTCAGGCTCGAACGGTAACTTTTCAAGATGCCCCATAACGAGTCGGGGATTTTGACGCTCCGTTCTTTCCCCCCTTTGCCGTTGCGAATGAGCAGCCAGACTCCTTCTCCGTTGATGTCTTCATAAAAATCCCCCCACTTTACGCCTGTTACTTCGGATACGCGCAGGCCGGTCAACGCGAGCATCAATCCGAGAGAATAGTTTCGGGCCCCTTGCGTCCGGAGAACATCGATCAGTTGCCCCAATTCTTTCTTGGTGAGGTATCGATTGCGGGAGGTGATTTCGCTCTTGGGCAACCGCACCGAAGTGGTCGGATTGCGGGGCAGAAGGGCGATGTTCGGATCGTTGGCCCATCGGTAAAGAGAGCGAAGCGCCGCGAGCTGCACCGCTGTCGAAGCCGGCGAGAGCCTGGAGCTTGAAGCGGAAGTGCGACCAAGCAAATCATTCTTGAAATGCTCGATGTCCATCCACGAGGCTTCCTTCAACCGGCGGGGGTACAGAAACGCTCGAAAGCGTTGAATCCCCAGACGATAATTGCGAAGCGTGTGCGGAGATCGGTCCTGGAACGAAGCCAGGAACAAGGTGACGATCATATCGTCGTTCTCCATGGCGGCGAGGGGGAATGGCGGACTGATCGTCCTGAGGGCTAAGTCCTTCATGCGGTTGACCTCCTTGGAAATGTCTGACTATCGCTATTGTGCGAC
>NZ_JACJVO010000089.1 GCF_014212055.1 Cohnella zeiphila
CGAGACCGTCATACAACAGCGCGCCGCTGTAAAAATGCGCTCCGAACAGCTTGAAGTCTTTGTCGCCGTTCGGCTGCAGCAGCACCGCCGTCTTCTCGCCAACCGCCTTTTGCAGGCTCGTCTTCGCGTCCTCCAGCTTCTTGTCGTAAGCGTCGAGCGCTTCCTTCGCTTCGTCGCTCTTGCCGAGCAAATCGCCCAGCTTCGTCAGGTTGCCGCGCCAATCGTTCGTATCCTGAGACAGGATGTAAGTCGGCGCCGCTTTGCTGAAGTCTTCGTAGGTCGCCGCCTTCAAATAATCCGACGAAGGCAGGACGATCAGATCCGGCTGGTGGCTGAACGCCTCTTCGGGGACGAGCCCGTTCATCATATTGAGCAGCGGAACGCCGCTCAGCTTGTCCTGCAAATATTGCTGCGGCACCCCGCCGGCCGACCACTGCGCGACCGGTTTCACGCCAAGCGCCGTCAATGCGTCTTCCAGAAACGGCGCGAGGATGCGCTGCGGATTCGCCGGCGCTTCCACCTCGTGTCCCGCCGCATCCGTAACCGTCCGCGTCCCCGTCGAACCCGAGTCTGCCGCTGCCGCAGCCGGCGACGAACCGCCCGCATCGCTTGCCGGCGAGGCCGAGGCCGACGACTGCTCTTGTCCGCCATTTGCGCCGCACCCGGCTAACCCCAAGGCTAGCGAGAGCGCCAGTCCGATGAAAATCCGTTTTCCGCTTGCTGCCCGAATCATGCTGCAACCCCCATATATGATATTGATAATCATTATCGATATAAGGAGTATATCCGGGCGCAGCCATTTTGTGAATAAGCAAATGTGCTTTTTTTCAAGAAAGAAGGCGCACGATCGATACGGGTCGCGGCCGCGAAAGACCCGAAAGAAGGAAAAGCCCGCCATCGCCGTTTCCGGCGAGACGGGCTTCCACCGCTAGCTTTAGCTTTACGTCACCGCTCCCGGAGCGGCTTCTTCACTGGCGGCGTCGTCTTCTTCGTAAACCGAGATCTCCTGACGATCCGCAGCAGCGGCGACACTCTCCCGCTGCTTGATGAGCCGGCGGGCTTCGGCCGACGATTTCGCGTCCCCCCACAGCAGCAGCGTCTCCTTCGGCATGACGATCACCCGCGGCTCGAGCTTCTCTCCGTGGTTGCGGATCTTCCGGTTGCCTTCCGGATGAATGATGCGAAGCAGCAGCCGCAAATACCAGTTCGTCGAGACGGAGAACAGTCCCTTCGGCAGCGAACTCGTCTCGAAGCCGAGACTTTCCCCGCCCCGGTTGATCATCGAAATTCCGTAGATGCCCCAAATTCCGTCGTGGTCGGGCAGCGTCGCGAATTCGCGGGCCACGTCGGGAAGCACCTTCTCCGCCTCCCGAATAATCCGGATCGCAATATGAACGGGCGACTTGGATTCCATGCCGATCTCGTACATCTTCTCGTTGTCGAAGTGCATTTCCATGAGGCGGTCGCCCCGGCGCAGACGCCGGCCGCCCTGAAGCCGCAGCTCGGGCCCGGAGTAACGGATGACGCGATAGTGCATAAATTCCCCGCTGCCGATCGGCCGAACGCGGAACATAAGATGGAACAGCTTCTCCCAGAGCATCCAGACGGCGACGACGGCCCGTTTGAACGGTCCGGTCCGGCG
>NZ_JACJVO010000009.1 GCF_014212055.1 Cohnella zeiphila
AAACATTAGCTGGTTTTTGCTTCGAAATCCCGCTCGCTCAGGAAGAAGATGGATGACACTTTCGCTTTCACCCCTTTTCATCGAAATTCCGTTCGCTCAGGGCAAGGCCGGTCGACACTTCGCTTTCGCCCCTTTTCATCGAAATTCCGTTCGCTCAGGGCGAGGCCGGTCAACAGCTTCGCTTTCGTCCCTTTTCATCGAAACCCCGCTCGCTCAGGCAGAGGATGGACGACACCTTCGCTTTCGCCCCCTTTTCATCGAAATCCCGCTCGCTCAGGGCACGGACGGCTTACAGAGTCTGCATTACACCGGAACTATATTTCGGCAATCAAGCGCTGCCTTGCTGATGTCATTGATATCTGAAACGTACTTGCGATCGAACGTTTCGGCGGACTTCATGGAATGGCAACAAAGACTGTTCGAGGTCTGAGCGAAGGGGATATCCGCATTAAGCAATCGCAATGGACATGTCCTGAGCGAGCGGGATTTCGAGTATAAGAAGAAAAAAGGCCACTTCGAGCCGTATGCCGGGCGGGGGCGGGAGCTTAACCTGAGCAAGCGGGATTTCGGACAAAAGGCGAGCAAGCGGTGTGACGGAAAGGCGGACGGAGGAAAGCCGCCGGGGGTGGCCGATGGGTTTTCGTTCGCTTGCCCGTTTCGGCCCGCACGGCCGGCAGCCGACAGTGGCATGCGATGCCGCTATGCCGTGCGGCAGGCGGAGGCGGGAGGCGGCATACGATTTCGCCAATACCTTCCGCTTCGTTCCCCGCAAAAATTCGGACATCGGAAACACAAAAAATTGGATATTCCGGATTTTTCCTTACAGCTACAATGAACGCGAAGAGCAAGCACTGCAAACGCTCTCACATTGAAGGCTGGAGGGAGAATCATGATGAAGAAACGAATCAGGGGTTTCGCCGTCGCCGTCGGCGCGGCGCTGCTGGCTGCGCTGACGCCGCTCGGCGCCATGAACGGCGCTGCGGCGTCAGCCGGCGGCCAACCGGCGCACCATGTCGTCGCGGTCAGCGGCATGCCGCAGGCTGACGGCGGCGCGGACGGCGCGGACGGCGCGGACCGTCAAGGCGGGTCGCACGGGAACGGAAGCGGCGCGAGCGCAGGCCGCTCGAACGGGCATGGCGAGGCCGGCGCATCGGTCGACATTTCGCAGACCGGCCATGTCGTGACGGCTACGAACGGATTGGTGACGGTCGAATACGACCTGTCGACCGGCAAGGGCGATCTAAGTGCCGGCACAACGAGCCTCATGCACGATTTTTATTCGGACTACGGCGTGGCAGGGAGTTCAACGCGCATCAGCTCCTCCGATGCCGGGACGAGGACGGCGAACTGGACGTCCGTCGGCACGGACGGCTACGGCTCCGGCGGCAAGAAGCTGACGATCGCAAGCGTCCTGACGTCCGGCTCGACGATCGCGCTGAACCTGACGCTGTACGAGGGCAAGCCGTACGTGCTCGCGAGCATGTCGGTCAGCAAGAGCACGCCGCTCACGATCGATTTCCTGGAGCCGATCGCGGCGGACAACCTGGACATCGGCGCCGGCTCGGACAAGCGAATCTATACGGCGCCCTACAACAACAACACCGACTTCGGCGTCGCGCCGGTGAACGATTTCGGCAACAGCGAGAACGGGAGCGACCGGCCGGAAGGCACGAACGTGACGTGGTCGCCGTTCGACGGCACCAGCTACTGGGTGGCGGCGATGTTCGACAATGCGAACAAGAACGGGTTCATTGCCGGCGCGGCCACTACGTTCAAGTGGAAAAGCATGCAGTTCCTGCGCCAAGCGGCAACCGCGAACGGTCCGCTTACCGGCTTCTCCGTCTACAACGCCGGCGGCACGCAGAGCGGAACGATTGTCGCATCGGATTTGTTTTTCCTGGGCTACTATTCAGACTACCGCGACGGGCTCGAAGAGTTCGGCCGAACGTACGCCGTCGGAGACCCGAAGCTTCCCTGGACGGGCGGCGTACCGATGGGCTACAACAGCTACTACACGTTCTACGGCCTGCCGACCGGCGAGTCGATGAAGGCGATGGTCGACTACTACGCCGACCATTTGAAGCCGCTTGGCTATACGTACTTGAACCTGGATTGCTGCTACAAGGGGGCCTCCGGCCAGGGGCTTGACACCGACTTCGCGGCTTATGCGGATTACGTGCACGGCAAGGGGATGAAAGCGGGGGGCTACGAGGTTCCGTTCGGCATTTTCTACGATCTGTCCGATCCCGTTCCCGGAGCGCCGCAGTACACGTTCCAAGACATCGCGCTCAAGGACGACAACGGCCAGCCGATCCGCACGTATCTGGGCACGTACATCGTCGACGCCACCCATCCCGGCGGACAAGCCTATCTGAAGCACTTGATGGACTATTATTTCGTCGATACCGGCTTCGACTACGTGAAGCTGGATTTTCTCGACTTCGGCATGTTCGAAGGAAAGCACTACGATCCGACCAAAAACGGCATCCAGGCCTACCGGATCGGCATGCAGATCGTGCGCGACGAGCTGCAGTCGGCTTCGCGGGACATTTTCATCGACGAGTCGATCGCCCCGCTGCTTCCGTCCGGCTACGCGCACGGCAGACGGTCCGGCGTCGACACGACGATTCCGCTGCAGGGCAACTTGATGTCCGGCATCGAGCGCCAGGCGATGAACGCGGCGGCCTCCTGGTGGACGAACGGCACGCTTTACGAGTATAACGATCCGGATATGGCGCTGCCGGAAAATATCGCGAACGGCTTCGACAAAACGACGCTGAACGAGAGCCGGCTGCTGACGACGGTGGACCTGCTGGAAGGGGGTCATCTGCTGATCGGCGACAACGTTCCGTTCATCTCGGAGGACCGGCTGGCCCCGTTCCTCGATCCGTCGCTGATCGGCATCGCGGCCGAAGGGAAAGCGGCGCGGCCGGTGTCGATGACGAACTTCTATCACAAGCTCGAGCACTCGCCGCCGATCGTTTACTCCACTTTGGCGAACGGAGACAAGGTCGTCGGCATGTCCAACTGGAACCTGAACGGGACCGCGACGCAGACCGTGTCGTTCGCCGATCTCGGTCTCAGCCCGACCGCTTCCTATACCGTGACGGAGCTGTACGGCCGGACGAAGCTCGGCACGTTCAGCGGCAGCTACACGCGCACGCAGCAGCCGGGCGAGTCCGTCATTTTACGGATTTCGAGCACGGCCTCCGATTGGCCGGCGCCTCCGGTCAATCTCGCGGCCGGCAAGCCGGCGACGGCTTCGTCCACCTGGTCGGCGCAGACGGGCTACGACGCGTCCAAGGCGACGGACGGCGATGCCGGCACCCGCTGGAGCGCGGAGGACGGGCAGTTCAACAACCAATGGATCGAAGTGAACTTGGGCGCCGCCACCGACGTCAACCGCGTCGTATTGAGGGAATACAACGGCGGCAACCAATCGTTCCAGATCGATACGTACGCGCTGCAATATTGGAACGGCACGGGCTATACCGATCTGACCAAAGGATTTACGATCGGCGACAAACGGATCCTCGACTTCCCGACCGTCTCGACGACGAAGCTGCGGCTGTACGTCAACAAAGGACGCTTCATTCCGTCGATCGTCGAATTCGAAGCCTACGACGTCAGCGGCAACACCGGCTCCATCATCGATCAGGACGACAGCGCCGCCGCCTATTCGGCTTACTCGGACATTCGCGCGAACATCGAGCGGATGCAGACGTTCTCGCTGACGTCGCCCAGCTTGCCGAAGCTCGACTTCTACCTGTACGAGAGCTACGTCAACGACGTTCCGAAGGACAGCTATTATCTCGACATCGTCCAACTGGACGACGACGGCATTCCGGCGGAGACGCTGTTCACGGCGTCGCTCGCTTCGAACAACATTCCGGGCTCGCCGACGCCGTATTCCATCTATCCGAAGCTGACCGGACTGGATACGACGAAGAAATACGCGATCGTGCTGCGTTCGCCGAATGCGCTGGACGACGGCTCCACCAACAACAAGTACGGGTTCGCGTACAGCGACGACAATCCTTACCCGAACGGGGAGGAGAAGATCTCCTTCGACGGGGGCGCCACCTGGGGCGCGGAAAGCGGCGGGGGCCGGGATTTGATCTTTACGATTTACAAGTAAGCTTGAGGCTTGCGGCCGCGCTAGGAACGGACGGCGCGGTCCGCGAGCAGATAATCGCTGTCGGCGTCGATCAACTGCAGCCTCGTATGGCAGCAGTTGAACAGCACCGACAGCTTTTTGTGTCCGCCGCTCAGGTCCGCGACGTCCTTCGGCTTGATCGGCAGCCGCACGTCCCGCTTGCCGCAGAAAGGGCATTCCGAGGCATAAACCTCGTTCATCTGGATGTCGTAGGGAAGACTGTTTTCAAAGGGAATCACGATTGACGCACCTCCGTTCGCTCTGCTTGGTTGTCCCTAACGATACAACAGTTGTTCCCGGAAGCGCAATAAGGTAGCATGGGTAAAAAAAGGTACATGAGAGGATGAGCGATCGATGAGTCAGGCGCTGTCGCAAACGTGGGATTTGGACGCGATTTTCGCGGGAGGCTCCGAGTCGCCGGCCTTCGCTTCGTTTCTGGCCGAGACGGATGCGCTCGTCGCCGGCTTGCTGGGGGAGCTGACGGGCGGCGGGCAAGCGGACGAAGCCGCGCTGACGGGATGGACGGAGCGGCTGCAGCAGGCGCAGTCGCGGATTCGGCAGGCGGACTCCTTCGTCGGCTGTCTGTCCGCGCAGCGGATGGACGACCGGAAGGCGGTCGCCCTGACGGAAAAGGTTCAGACGCTGTCCGCGAAATTCCGCCAAGCGTCCGACCGGTTCGACGTGAAGCTGGCGGAGCTGCCGGAGGACCGGTTCGAGCGGTGGGCGCGGGAGACAGCTCAGTCTCCGGTGGCGTTTCCGCTGCGGGAGCGCCGCGACGCGATCCGCGAGAAGCTGCCCCCGGAGCAGGAGGCGCTTGCTTCGGAGCTGGCCATCGACGGCTACCAGGGCTGGGGAGAGCATTACCAGACGATCGTCGGGCGCATCTCGATCCCGTGGGAGGAGAACGGCCAGCAGAAGCAGCTGTCGGCCGGACAGGCGGCGAATCGGCTGGAAAGCCCGAATCCGCAAGTCCGGGACGAGATGGGCAAGCTCTGGGAGGAAGCGTGGGCCTCCGAGTCCGACCTGTGCGCGGACACGCTCAACCGGCTGGCCGGCTTCCGCCTGAAGCTGTACGCCCGCCGCGGATGGGACGATCCGCTTCATGAGCCGCTCAAGATGAACCGGATGAGCCGCGATACGCTGGATGCGATGTGGCAGGCGGTCGAGGCCGGAATCGAGCCATTGAAGCGGTATCTGGCCGCGAAGGCGCGCCGTTTCGGCAAGATGAAGCCGGACTGGCACGACGTCTACGCCCCGATCGGAGAAGATGGGGAGAAAATCGGGTACGACGAGGCGGCGAAGCTCATCCGCGAAGCGTTCGAGCCGTTCTCCCCAGGCATGGCGAAGCTGGCCGACCGGGCGTTCGCCGAGCGCTGGATCGAAGCGGAAGACCGGCCCGGCAAGCGGCCGGGAGGCTTCTGCACCGACTTCCCGGTCAGCCGGCAGACCCGCATTTTCATGACGTATTCCGGCACGCCGGGCAACGTCTCGACGCTTGCTCACGAGCTGGGCCACGCTTACCACAGCTCTTTGGTGGACGGGCTGCAGCCGTTCGCGCAGGACTACGCCATGAACGTGGCGGAGACGGCTTCGACGTTCGCGGAAGGACTCGTCAGCGACGCGCTGCTGAAGCGGACCGCCAGCGGCGAGGCGCTGCTGGGACTGCTCGACGAGCGGCTGCAGAACGCGGTATCGTTCTTCATGAACATCCGCGCGCGCTTCCTGTTCGAGACGCGATTCTACGCGGGCCGGAAGGAAGGGATGCTCGAAGCGGGGCAGCTGAACGAGCTGATGACGGCGGCGCAGAAGGAAGCGTTCGGAGATGCGCTCGGTTCCTGGCATCCGCACTTTTGGGCGTCGAAGCTGCACTTTTACTTGACCGACGTGCCTTTTTACAATTTCCCGTATACGTTCGGCTACCTGTTCAGTACCGGTCTGGCCGCCGTCGGCGAAGCCGAAGGACCTTCGTTCGGCAAAAGATACGACCGTCTGCTGGAGGATACCGCCTTGATGACGGTGGAACAGCTGGCGTCCAAGCATCTTGGGGTCGATTTGAGCCGGGGAGACTTCTGGGAGTCCGCCGTTCGCCGCGCCGTTGCCGACGTGGACCGGTTCGTCAGCCTTGCCGGCGGAGCGCATTGATCGCCGCTGCCGGGAATCTCTTCCGAGGGAGCCTAAAGGCTCCCTCCTTTTTTATGTCGAATTGTTCCCGAAGTCCCTGCAAAAATAAGACTTAAGAAGCGGTTTTTCGGTCCGATTTTCCAAAAAGGCGGAAAAAAGATTGACGACAAAATTAGACAATTCGATTGTAAAATTCTAAATATTCTCATATAATGAGTCTGAAGTTGCATAAGGAATATATTAGGATGTTCCCCGAGAGAGAGGGAGAGGGAGGATAATGATGGAAGCCGAAATGATGCCATTGGCCAGACAAGTGGATGTCGCTTTGCGGCAGATGGAGGAAGAACTGAAGGGGTTGTCGGCCGGTACGATCGTCATGCAGATTCGCAACGATATGATCGGCAAATTCGGAGTCCGCCACTTGCCGCTGGACTACGAAGAGCGAGAACCGTACTCCCGCACGCCCCGTTCGGGATTGACGGCCGATCAAGTGGCGACTCTTCGGAAGATGGCGCTGGAAGCGTTGGAACATAAGCGCAGTTGGACTCATGGAGAAATTACATACGATTTCGTGCTTCGACAAGGCAAAATTTCCTTAAGCGTCCAATTCGAGTCCAACTACAACATGGCCAATCTCATGTTCCGCCTCTCCAAGCGGAGAGATCGGAGGGAAGTATCCAACGAGTAGCTCCTTGGCATAGAAAAACCGGCCTTCTCATCGGGGGCCGGTTTGTTGTCTGATCTGCGCCTTTCCGCTTAGACCCAGCCCCATCGTTCGAACAGGTGGGAGCCGATCAGCACGAGGCAAAAAGTGGCGAAGGCGAAGCGGAGCACGAATGTTTTGCGGAAGACGGACAGCATCAGGAGAACGCCCTTCAGGTCCAGCATCGGTCCGAGAACGAGAAAGGACAGAAGCGCTCCGTGCGGGACGAATGGAGCCAGCGGAGCGGCCACGAAGGCGTCCGCCGTCGAGCAAAGCGAAAGGAAAAAGGCGAATGCCATCATGAACAGATGGGAGAACCAGTCGTGTCCGGCGAGCCGCGAGATGGTCTCGGGAGACACGGACGTCTGAACGGCGGCCGCGATCAGGGAGCCCGCCAGCAGGTATTTGCCCATATCCCAAAAGTCTTGCAGCGCGTGATGCGAAATTTCATGGAAGCCGGCCGCCCAGCGGGAGCGGGGAGTGCCGGGACGCACGTCATGATGATGGCTGTGGCCGTGGTGATCCTGCACATGATGCTCATGGTCATGGCGGTCATAATGCTCATGATCGTGATGGTCATGATGCGAATGTCCATGAGAGTGGCCGTGATGCCCGTGGCCGCTCCCGGCCGTCCGGTCTTCGCGCAGCGGGTTGCGTTTGAGTGTGGCTGCGAGCAGCAGGCCGAGCGATGCGGCCACGGCGAACGCAAGGCCGAACCGCGAGTAAGCGAGCCGCGGATCGGAGCGGAAAGCGGCGAAGGTCGAGGCGATGACGATCGGATTCAAGATCGGACCGGCCGCCAGGTAGACCAGGCCGATATAGGCGGGAACGCCTTTGCGGATGAGCCGCCGGACGATGGGCACCATTCCGCATTCGCACAGCGGCATCGCCATGCCGAGCAGGCTGCCGAACAGGACGCCGTACACCTTATTTTTTGGAGCGAGGCGGCGGATGTGACGATCCGAGACGAACGCTTCAATCACGGAGGAGACGAGCGATCCAAGCGCCAGGTAAGGCAGCGCATCCAGCAGAATGCCCGCGAACGTGCGAAACAGCGGGCTGAAATAATCGGCATGGCGGCGCCAAACCAGGAAGAGCAGGAAGACGCCCGAAGCCGCGGTCAGGATCCGAAGCCGGACAATCGTCGCCATATCCATTTTCACTTCCTTATCGTACCGGCTGCGGAACCGCGATCGAATCGCCCTCCGGCGTTTCGCCAAGCCGTCCGCTTCGCCGGGGAATGGAGTTTGCGGTAGCTTTTCCTAACGTATGCTTGGCTTGGGCGAGGAAGAACGCGTATTTGATTGCAACGGATCGGGGAGAGCTTTATAATGTAGGGTAATATTCGAATTCGGCGTTGATGAGAACAAGTACGTCTTCGGGGACGGTCCCAGAGAGCCGGCGATCGCTGCGAGCCGGTACCCGCCCGAAGGCCGAATGGAACTCGGAGCCGGGAGCTGGAGGCGGCGGATCCGTGCGATTCGTTCCGAGGTTCCCCGACGGTTCCCCGTTACCGGAACGAAAGGCTTCAATCCCTGCCCGTTGCCCGACGCGACCGGCACAGTTCTATTGAAGCGAATAAGGGTGGCACCACGACCTCTTCGTCCCTTGCGGACGGGAGGTCTTTTTGTCGTTACCGGAGTATCCCGTCGCGATTCGATTATTTCGACCATTCAGAAAGGTGGAATTCAAGAATGACCGCACCCTTGCGAGTCCTGTCCGGCATCCAGCCGAGCGGCCAATTGACCCTCGGCAATTACATCGGAGCGATGAAAAATTTCGTCGCCCTCCAAAACGAATACGATTGCTTCTTTATGATCGTCGATCTTCACGCGGTCACCGTGCCGCAGGAGCCGGCAAACCTGCGGGAGCAGACGGAGGCGGTTGCCGCGCTGTTCATCGCCGCCGGCATCGATCCGCGCCAAGCGGCCGTGTTCGTGCAGTCCCACGTGCCCCAGCACGCGGAGCTCGGCTGGCTGATGACGACGCTGTCGTATATGGGCGAGCTAGAGCGGATGACGCAGTTCAAGGACAAGTCGGCGGGCAAGGAGGCGGTAGGAGCCGGCCTGTTCGTGTATCCGTCGCTCATGGCCGCCGACATTTTGCTGTATCAAGCGAACCTGGTGCCGGTCGGCGACGACCAGAAGCAACACTTGGAGCTGACGCGCGATCTGGCGGGCCGCTTCAACTACCGGTTCGGCGATACGCTGACGATTCCGGAGCCGTACATCCCGAAGGTGGGAGCGCGCATCATGTCGCTGGACGACGCTTCGAAAAAGATGAGCAAAAGCAACCCGAACCCGGGCAGCCACATCACCCTGCTCGACGAGCCGGACGTCATCCGCAAAAAAATTTCCCGGGCCAAAACGGACCTGGGCAAGGAAGTCGTCTTCGATCCGGCGGAAAAGCCGGAGATCAGCAACCTGATGACGATCTACGCGAACTGCGCGGGAATTTCGCTGGAGGAAGTCGCGGCCCGATACGAAGGCCAAGGCTACGGCGCGTTCAAAAAAGACCTTGCGGAGCAAGTCGTGGCCCTGCTGGAGCCGCTTCAGGGCAAGTACAAAGAAATTCGCGCGTCCGGGGAAATTCACGACATTCTCCGCGAAGGCGCGCAAAAAGCGCAGGCCGTCGCGGAGACGACGCTGCGCCAGGTAAAGGAAGCGATGGGATTTCTGGCTCCCCGGCGATAATCGAAGGGCGGGTGCGCCGCCTTTCAAGGGCGGCGATCCGCGGTCAGGTACGCGCTTTGCGGGTCACCCTGGCTTTGACGGCGAAGCCGAAGCCGATGTTGCACATTCCCAGCACGAAGAACAGCGCCGCCAGCCATCCGTTGTACGCGATCGAGATGGCGGTGGCGGTCAACCAGGCCATGGAAGTGACGGCAAACAATAATCCGAGCGATTTGTTCATTCTTTGATCTCCTTAAGCATATTTTTCTTTCGCTTTTGCATACTAGGAAAGCAAGCTTGCAAACCACATCAGCAAGGCGAAAGGAGCATTCAAGCATGGCAGCAAACAACATGAACACTTCTTCTTCTCGTAACCGGGTACTTGTGCGCGAAGCCAAGAACGCTCTGGAAAACATGAAGATGGAAGCCGCTCAATCCCTGGGCGTCCAAATCCCGCAAGACGGCTACTACGGCAATGTAACTTCCCGCGACGCCGGTTCCCTTGGCGGCTACATCACCAAGAACCTGGTTCGCATCGCCGAGCAACAACTTTCCGGCAGCCGTTAAGGACTTCACGGTCCCGGCCGAAAGCCCGAGGTTACCCCTCGGGCTTTTATCATGCGTTTGGGGACTTTTATTTATTTTCCTGCAACCGCCGGCCGGAGTCAATAGAAAGAACGAAGCCGGCCGAAGGCCGGCCGGCTCAGTACGTGTTCATCCGCAATCTTTTCTCCAACCGATCGTCGCTCAGCCATCCTACATAAGATTGAAGCGGCGCGAGGTTCGCGTCCATCATGACGACGGCGACGAACGGATATTGGCGCCGGTGGCGGTAACGAATGTCCACCCATCGGACCTCGTATCCCCACGATTTCGGTTTGACCTGCGCGCATGGGAACGGGGTCACGTTCAGAAACGCCTGAACTTCCTTCGTCCGCTTGGACGCGTCCACCGCGGGATCGTCGTCGCACTTCGTCGTCTCCAGCCAGACGAGCTTGCCGCTATCCCATTCTCCGATGCCGTAACGGCAGTCGCTCGACTGCCGAACGACGTTCCATCTGGACAGGGAAAGCGTCGGCAGCAGCGTATAGCGATCGCCTTCCCGGCGGTCGGGATCGGTTCCCGGCAGCTTCGCGGCCAGGCGGCGATGAACGAGCGTTCGCCAGCCGTAGTACAGCGCCAGGAGCGAGTAGAGAACGGGAAAGATCACCCGAGGCTCGGCCCAGCCGGTCATCCACAGCAGGATCGCGGCGATGTGAGACAGGAAGATGACCGGATCGAAGATGTGGATGATGTTCCAGGCGATCCACTTGCTCGTGAACGGCCGGAAAGCTTGCGTCCCGTACGAGTTGAACAAATCGGTGGCGACGTGGACGAGCACCGCCAGAAGAATCCACAGCATAAGATGCGTCCACGGAACGGTGCGGAACGACAGGGACAGGATCACCGTCAGCAGCGCCGTCCAGCCGGCCAGCGCCGGAAGGGAGTGGGACAAGCCCCGGTGGTTTTTGATATAATCGGCATTGCTTTTGAACCGAAGGACGGTGTCGGCGTCCGGAGCCTGCGAGCCGAGTACGGTGCCGATCAGAACGGCGAGCGGTCCGTACGGATGCGAGGAGATGACGGGATCGGTGAGCGCAAGACCGCCAAGGCCGAGCCCGAACACCAGGTGAGTGCCGGAGTCCATGCGGAAATAATCCCCTTTCGCTGCGTTGTCGCGATAGGGTTCAGTATGAGCCGGGGGACCGGAATTTATGAGAAAAAGGGTGGCGGGCGCATGATCGTTTTCTGCGAATACCGGGTGACGGAAGAGAACCGGGAGGCTTATTTGGGCTGGGTCAGGGCTTGCCCGGAACGATGGAGCGGAGTCGAGCTTGCGGAGAATACGGTTCAGCCCGGCGTCTTCGTGGAACTGCGCCGGGCTTTGAACGAGGAAGAGGCGGCACGAATGGAAAAAGAACGCCGCGAAGGACGTTCTTGGGAGGAGATGGAGCGCTGGGTGAAGGGAGGACGTACGGGCGTGCGCGTCTGGATGTTTCGTCCCGTCGTTACCGGAAGCGAGTAGAGAGCCCTGCCTGGCCCGCGGATCCGAACGGAAGGTTGTAGTTGAGCGGCTCGTCGAACGTGATGTAGTCAAGGTTCAGCATCAGCAGCAGATAGCGCTTGCCCGTGACGGGGTCGCTGATGATGATGTGGTCCCGTCCGGCCGCTTCGACCACGCCTTTGAAAATTTTGGCGTTCCATTCGCTGTTGTTCTCGTACGTCATGTAGAACGTGCCGACTTTGCCGAGATTCATCCGCAGGATGTTTTCGACATACGATTCCTGCGTCGCAAGCGGCGGGAACGTCGCGCCGGTCGGCGTGATGACCGAATTGTTCATCGTTAGCGGGGGCATCGTCCCGGTCGCCGTCCCGGCAACCATGCCCGGCGCCATGCCGGTTGCGTTACCGCTCAGTCCGGGGTATGAGGCACCGGCCGTCGCGTTCGGCTTCGCGGCCATTCCGGCAGCGGGACTGACGGCGCTGGGGGTGAACGGAGCGTTGTTCGCAGCGGCCGGCATGACGGCATTCGGCATGTTCGAGGCGGTCGGCATTCCCGACCAAGGGGATTGATTGTACAAGGTGAATCCTCCTTTTAAATAGGCGTTAGCCCTGTTAATAAACGCGGGGTCAGTTCACCGCTTCCGCCCGGAACGTTCCGGACGGTGCTGGGCGATTGTCACCATACAGTCTATTGCCTGCGCCCGGATTTGGTGCCTGCCCTCGCTAAGTTCGACGCAAGATCTGCGAATGCCGCGTCCGGTGGCGATTTGATGAACACCATCGCGCGAACATTGTCAATAGCCAAAGATTTGGGGTATCATTGAAAGCGACTGCAATCGGAAGAACGGTGCCGCTCGCTGGTCGCACCCTCTTCACCGGTCTTTCGAAGGAGGAACACCGTGTTTAAAGATTTAGTGGCCCTGACCAAGCCCGGCATTATCCGCTTGAATCTGTTCGCGGCTTTCGGCGGGTTCTGGGTCGCTTCCCGCTGGGATTTCGATTGGGCCGACTGGTCGCGTCTGATCTGGATGCTGGTCGGATCGACGCTGACGATGGCCTCGTCGTGCGTCTTCAATAATTACCTGGACCGGGACTTCGATACGAAGATGGCGCGGACGCAGAACCGGGCGCTGCCGATGGGCCGGCTGAATCCGGCGTTCGTTCTCGGGTACGCGATCGTGCTCGGCGCGGCGGGCATCCTCACGCTGTTTCTTGCCGTTAACGTCCTGTGCGGCTGGTTGGGTCTTCTGGGCATGTTCGTCTACGTCGTCGTCTACACATTGTGGCTGAAGCGCAACTCCACCTGGAGCACCTCGGTCGGCGGCGTGTCCGGCGCGATGCCTCCCGTCATCGGATATTGCGCGGTAACCGGACGCGTCGACGAGGGAGCGTGGATCCTGTTCGCGCTGCTGTTCTTCTGGCAGCCGCCGCATTTCTGGTCGCTGGCGATTCGCAGGGTGGAAGAGTACCGGTCCGCGGGCTATCCGGTGCTGCCGGTCGTGAAGGGGATCCTGCGGACGAAGATCCAGATGGTGCCGTATATCGCGCTCCTGCTGGTCGCTTCGATCTTGCTTTACACGTACCATTATGTAGGGGTCGTCTTTCTGATTCTGTCGATCGTCGTTCTGGCCCTCTGGCTGCTTCACGCCCTGTCCGGCTTCCGGACGAGCAATACGGAGAAATGGGCGAAGACGGATTTCCTGTTCTCCGTCAATTATTTGATGATAATGTTCATCGCCATGATCTTGGATACGAATGGAGTGTAACGCGTGAACGATCAAACCGAACCGCAAAACACGGGCAGCGCTCCCGAGACGCCGGCCAAGCCGGCCGCCAAGCGCTCATTCGCCCGCAGGTACGCCTTTCCGCTCGTGCTGTTTGGACTGTGCGTCATTCTGGGCGCCTACCTGCTCTATAATTCGCTGTCCGGCGGCGGCACGAAGCTGGCCGATCAGGGAGCGGCGGCCGACTTTACTTATTCCGACATCGACGGCAAGCAAGTGACGATGAGCGAAGAGAACGGCAAAGTCCGGCTCGTGTATTTCTTCTATTCGAATTGCCCGGACGTCTGCCCGCCGACGACCTTCATGATGTCGCAGGTTCAGGATCAACTGAAAGCGGAAGGCAAATTCGGCAGCCAGGTCGAATTCCTGTCGATCACGATCGATCCGACCCGAGATACGCCCGAGGCGCTCAAGACGTTCGGCGACAAGTTCAACGCGGACTATACGGGGTGGAAGTTCCTGCGCGGGGACGAACAGGCGACGGCCGATCTGGCGAAGAAGTACAACCTGCTCGTCAGCAAGGGCGACGACGGCAACTTCGGCCATATGAACCTGATCGTGCTCGTGGACAAGAAGGGTCATATCCGCGATTATATTTCCCCGCAAGCGAACGGGGATCCGACCGACGTGACGGCCGACGAGCTGACGAAGGAGATCAAAACGCTTCTATAATGAAGGTTCGGGTTATGAAATGAAAGAAGGCGAAGCAGCCGCCGCGGCTGTTTCGCCTTCTTTCATTTCGCGCCGTCGTTTGCCTTGCGGCGAAGGATTATTCCGGCCAGGCCGGCAAAGGAGAGGGATAAATAATGTGTTCCTCCAGCCCGGCTTTCTCCAGCTGCTGGATCAAATACTCTTCCGGCGTCCCCTCGACGCCGTTGTAGCCCCGCCTCGTGTAGATATGTTCGGCGTCGGGAAAGACGTCGCGCAGCACGCCGCGAATCCGGCGCCCGGAGGCGTCCGGGTCGGTGAACAAATAAACCTGGCGGTTGCCGACCGCTTTGCGGAGCGATTCGATCTTCTCCGTCCCGAGCGTGCCGAACGTGCAGTGGATGGGGATGTCGGCCGAGAGCACGCGGGAGAGCCGGCTTTTGTCGTTTTTGCCCTCTACGATGATCGCGATGTTCGGGTCCATTGGCGCATTCCTCCCGGCCGGCGAGCGCAAGCACTCGTGTCCGCCCTCGCCGTATCTGTCTGTTATTTTACCACAGCGAGGAGAAAATGCGGTCCTGCGCATTCGCGCAGGCTGCGTGCGCCCGCCCGGCCGGCGGGCGGCGGTTACCAGATCATAAGAACGATAACCAGCAGAATGAAGAGAATAAACAGAAGGACGATGAGGGCGGTCGAAGCGCCGTAACCGGGAACGGCCCGCGACATGGGCTTCACCTCTTCCTGGAAACCCGGTTTCGCCCTTTTCCGGAGCGTGGGGTAGGGGCCTCGCCTTTATCGTATGCAAGCGATCTCGTCCATGCCTGCCCGGAATCGAATTCGGACAGATTCGATCTTCCTCGTCAGACGGGAGAACCCTCAGTGACCGGCGACCGGAGGAGGCTCCGCTCCGGGATTCCAGCCTTGAACGTAAACCGCCCGCGGCATGAGAACGGCGAGCGCCAGCATCAGGACGGCGAACGAGACGAAGAACGGCGACATATGCTCGCGTACCGCTCCGGCCGCGACCGGGCCGAGGAACGAGCCGATCGACAGGGCGATCGACATGTAGGAGAAGGTTCGCCCGAAACGCGAGGGCCCGCTGAGCTGGAGCAGGAAGGAGGTCATGGCCGGGAACATGATGCCCTTGGACATCCCGACCGCGAACAGCATGACCGACAGCGGCAGCGGCCAGCCGATGGCCAGCGCGTAATAGCCGAGCGCCATCAGCGCCAACGCCGCGATGCATCTCGCATAAGGCAGGTACTTCTGAAGGAACAGCATGGCCAGCGTCGACAGCGAACCGAGGCTGACGATGGAGAACAGCAGCCCGGTCGTGAGCAGTTCGTCCGAGCTTTTGGCTTGCAGCGGGAGCTCGAAGGCCAGGACGCCCTGCGCGCACGAGATCGCGACCGGCAGCAGGAAGACCGCCCATGGGACGCGGCCCGGGGCGGCCTCCTGCAGCGCTTGCGCTTCCGCCGGAGAGTCGGCTTTGCGGGAAGCGGCGGGCGAGTCGGCCAGAAGGGGAGCAACCGGCTCCCGTACGAACCAAAGCGAGCCGATTCCGGTGATCAGCAGAATCCATCCGAGGACGGCGAACGACTGGGTGAATCCGAGCTCCGCCGCCAGCCAGGCGCCTGCGGCGGGCGAGACGACGGACGCGATGGTATGGACGAGCCCGTTGCCGGCCATCAGCTTGCCCTGATGGATATGATTCTTGGCGAGCCGGGCGAGCAGAGTCAGACAGGCCGGGGACAGGAAGGCGAGCACGAAGCCGCTGGCCGACCGAATGTACAGCAAGTGCCAAGGATCGCTCACTTGCGATTGAAGCAGCAGCAGAACGCCCGCACCCGACAAGCTGGCGGCGATGAACAGACGGCTGCCGAAACGGTCGACGGCGAAGCCCGCGATCAGGTTGCCGGGAAGATGCGTGAGCGAATACATTCCCATGACGAGGCCGATAAAGGACGGGGCGGCGCCCAGGGATACGGCGAACGGAGTCAGCATCGGATACTGGGCATGGAGATCGAAAAATGCGACGAACAAAAACAGGTAAAGCCAAATCGCCGTTCTCATCGGCCTTTTGCACCTCCGGGATGGGGAGCGCCCTTGTGAAGCGGGCTGGCGCCCGAATTCGGTCTATCTTACTTGTACGTCGAACGAGCCCCGGTTATGCCCAAGCTCCCGCAGGGGGTTGAAGTGTGTGGCGATACGTGGTACACTTTGTTCAATCTAACTGTATGGCGTGTAGCCACACACTGGGTACAAAAGAGAAAGGCGGGGTGACGGATGCCGCCGGGAAAAAACTGGACGATGGAGGACTTCCGTCTGGATCCTTCTCGTCCGCTCTATGAACAATTCACCGAACAGATCCGAACGATGATCGCCAAAGGGGAACTGGAGCCGGGAACGAGGCTTCCGTCCGTTCGAGAGACGGCTTCGAGCCTGCGCGTCAATCCGACGACCGTCATGAAGACGTATCAGGAGCTGGAACGGCAGGCGCTTCTGGTTACCTACCGGGGGCAGGGAACGTTCGTCACCCGGGAGGAAGCCGCGATCGACCGATCCCGGAAGGAGCTGGCCAGGACGGCGGTGAACCAGCTGAAGGAGACGGCGAAGTCGCTCGGACTGACGCCGGAACAATTATGGGCTTTGGCCCTGGAGGAGTGACCGTAGTGGGGATGACCAAGCTTGGCCGCGCGGGAGCGCCGGCGATTCGCTGCGATAAAGTCGAAGTGTCGATCAAGAAGAAAAAAGTGTTGAATCAAGTCGCGTTCGAGGTGGGAGCGGGCTGCCTGGCCGGACTGCTCGGCCCGAACGGAGCGGGCAAATCGACGCTGCTGCGTCTGCTGACCGGCCTGCTCCCGCCCGACAGCGGTTCGGTCGAGCTGTTCGGCGCCCCGGCCGGCCCCGATCGTCTGGCCGAAGTGTCGTTCCTGCCCGACCGCGGCCAGCTTCCCGTTTATCTCTCGGCCGGCGAATGGCTCGGTTTTGCCGCCCGGCTGTATCCGGACTGGAGCCGGGCGCGGGAGCGGGAGCTGACGGCGAAGCTGGAGGTCGATCCGGCTCGGCGGATCGGCTCCATGTCGCGGGGCGAAGAAGCCCGGCTGCAGCTGCTTACCTGCCTGTCTCGGGAAGCGCCGCTGCTCATCCTCGACGAGCCGTTCACCGGCGTCGACCTGCTCTCGCGGGAACGGATCGCTTCGGCCGTCGTCGGGGAAATGGCCGACGGGGAGAGGACGTTCCTGATCGCCACCCACGACATTCGGGAGATGGAGCATCTGTTCGATTCCATCGTTCTGCTCGGGGACGGCACGGTCAAGGCGGCCTACGAAGTGGAAGCCTTGCGCGAAAGCGGGCGTTCCGTCGAATCTTGCTACAGGGAAGTGTTCGCATGAAAAAGCTGACCGAAGATCCGTTGTTCGCGCTGGAGTGGAGCTCGTCCCGCCTCTTCCTTCCGTTCTCGGTCCGGAATGCCGCCGTCTGGGCGGCTTTCCTGGCGATCGTCGTCATCGGCGTCGGCCTTTTCCTGCCGGATGACATAACGCCGGAATCGCTGTTCGCGTGCGGCGCGGCGATGATCGCCATCATCGGCTTCAGCATCGGGCTGGGAAGCGCGCTCACGCAGCGGGAGAATCCCTGGAAGGACTGGTGGCTAACGATGCCCCATTCGCGGGAAGCGCTGGTTCGGGCGAAGCTGCTCGCCATGATCCTGACGGTCGGCAGCTTCGCCGCCGGAATCTGGCTCGCCTGCGTCCTGATCGCCGCCGTTCGCGCGCAGAGCGGCGTCTACTGGACCGACCCCGGCACCGCCGGCCGCTTGCCGGGCGACATGCTCGCCTATGCGCTCGCGTATGCCGCGGAAGCGCCGATCTGCGCCAGCCTGGGTCTCTCCCTGCTCGGCATGTATTCCGGCTACCGGAGATGGCTGCTCCTGCCGCTCGCCGCGCTGTTTCTCCCTCTCTACGGAATGATCTCGGCCGTTCTGAGCCCGAACGCCGCCGTCCAGAGAGCGGTGTCGGCGGAGGCGTTCTTCTACGGCGCCTGCGCTGCCCTGCTCGTCGCCGCGCCGCTCTGCAAGGGCGTCGTTCGCTTCGTCGCGGGGTACGGCATGCCGGAGTTGGCGCGGCATCGTTCGAACGGCTTGTTGACCCGCAAGCGTAAAGAGACGGTGTCGCAAGCGCGGTTCAAGGCGAACGGAACGGGCTTTCGCGCCCTGTTCGGATTCGAGCGCTCGCGCTACAGGCATTTCTCCTCGTCCTCGCCGGCCCGCGTCCTTTACGTGATGCTCGTACTCGCGGCGGCGGCGGGCGGCTGCTTCGCCGTGGCTCAACCTCAAGGAATCCTCAATCTGATCATGGGGCTGACGATGGCGACGGCATGGGCGCCGAGCATCGTTTTGTCGCTCGTCACCCAGACGGACGCGAACCGCCGCCGGCTCGTCTGGTGGATCGCGCTGCCGTTTCGCCGCCGCACGCTGCTGCTGGCCAGGTGGACGGCCGTATGGGCGACCGTTCTGAAAGGGGCGGCGGGGCTTCTGGCCGCTATGATCGCGGGAGCCGCCGTCCGCTGGGGGATCGGAGGGAGCGTTCCGGTCTTGTGGAATCGCGACGGCCATACGGCTCTATACGTCGCGGTCTCTCTCCTTGCGATGGGGCTGCTGCTTAGCGGAATCACGCTCGCTTATCCGGCCGCCTATCGCAACGCGTGGACCGCCTGGCTGATTTTGCCGGTCACCTCCGGCGCGGCCATCGCCCCGATATTTGCAAGCCGCTGGCTGGTGACGGAACGCGTTCTGGCCGGCGAGGTCGGGCCGGAGCAATGGCGAACGGCCGCCATCGTCGCGGCGGCCGCCCTCGCGCTTGGCGGAGCGGGGCTCGCGCTGGGCGCCAAGTGGCTTCATCTGTACCTGACGAACACCCAGGACGCCGCGCAGCGTCTGCGAGGAGCCGGACGAAGCCGGGGACGGCCGCTTGTCTGAGAATCCGGCGGCGCCGCCGCTTCCGCGCCCGAGCCTTCGGCCGGCTTTGCCGCCCGACCTCGGGCCGTTTTACTCCGGGGCGGCAGGCCGGTATAATAGAGTAGGATGTGAGGATAGCGGATGGGGGAGATGGGATGAGTCTCGATCTTGATGCCTGGAAACAGTTCGCAACCGATCATTGGGTCTTGATCGTCGTGGCGGTCATTGTCCTGATCGTCGTTATCAACGTCGTCAAGACGCTGCTCAAATGGGTGCTCGTCGCCGCGATCGTTGTCGGTCTGGCGGTTTATGGCGGATACAGCGTGAACGATCTCAAGGAAGTCGGCAGCAAGGTCACGGCCGATCTGAAGGACGAAGCGGTCAAAGCGATGGCCGGCGAAGCTTCGCAGGCGACGTACAAGCTGAACGGCGACGGCACCTTTACGGTGACGACGCCGAATCTTGAGCTTAGCGGCGTTCCGAATTCCGGCAAAGTCAATGTGAAGTTCCGCGGCGTCTCCCTGGGATCGTGGTCGATGGACGGAGCGGTTCGCGAACTCGTCGCGCAGGCCAGGGAAGCCTCGCAATGAAATCGCTGGACGCCAACCTGGTCACCGCGGCGCTGCTGGCCGTCGTGGCGGTGTCCTTGCTGCAAGGGATCTTCCGGGGGGCGGGCAGCTCGGCGAAGCGGCTGTTTCTCTTCGTCGGAGGGGCTGCGGTTACGCTCGCGTCCGTCGTGCTGGCGGCGTGGGCGGCATCGGCCGCTTCCGCTCCTTTTCGCGATTGGCTCGACCGGCGCCATTGGACCCAGCCGAAGCCGGACGCTTCGGGCTGGTCCCAGTTCGGCTATACGCTATTCGCAAGCGTCCGCGACCTTCCGCTGCTCCGGTTCGCTTTTTTGTTTTTGATCGCCTATCTGGCGATTCGGCTCGTGCTGGGGACGATCGGATCGCTGCTGATCCGCGTCGGCGCCGTGCCGATGGGAATCGTTCCGTCCGGCGGGCCGGTCAGCCGCGCGTTCGGCGGCCTGATCGGCGCGGCGCTCGGCTGCGGCCGGGCCCTGCTGCTGACGGCCGCCTTGTTCGCCTATTGCTCCCTGTTCCCGCAAGGCCCTTATGTCGATTACGTCTCCCAGTCCGGCCTTTACCGCGAAGCGGCGGCGCAGATTATCCGCCCGGCCGCGGGAAGCCTGTTCGAAGAGCGGCTGCCCGTCTTCGCGAAGCAGATGCAGGGCGAGCTGGATCAGATCTGGCAGAAGCGCTACGACGTGATCGACGCGGACCTGCCGCCCGAGATCGTGCAGACCGCGCAGCAGGCGACCGAGGGGAAGAAGACCGACGAGGAGAAAGCCCGGGCGTTATACGACTGGGTGGGAAGCCATATCGAATACGATAACGATAAGGTGACCGACTACGAGGAGAAGGGCGAGTGGCACGAGCAGACGCCGGCGATGACATACGACACGCACAAGGGCGTGTGCATCGATTACGCCAGACTGTTCGCGGCGATGGCACGTTCCGTCGGCCTGGAAGTCCGCGTCATTACCGGACTCGGCTATGACGGCCTGGGCGGCTACGGCGCGCATGCCTGGAACGAAGTGTATCTGAGCGAGCAAAAACGCTGGATTCCTCTCGATGCCACCTGGGCGCATGCGGGAGACTGGTTTGATCCGCCGAACTTCCGGGATACGCACATTGCGTCGGCATAACCCGTTCCGCCGTCTTGCCTCAAGGAAGGCAATGGCATGAAATGAAGCAACAGGAGGTACCGAACGTGAGTCAAGACCACCGCACGGAAGAGGCTCAGAAAAGAGAAATCCGCATCCGGCGCAACTTCAGCTTTCGTCTGAACTTATTCTTCTTCGTCACCTTCTTCGCTTTCTCGTTGCTTATCGTCAAGCTGGCCTATCTACAGTTCGTGCAGGGACCGTCGCTGAAGGAGAAGGAGCACCAGATCTCGACCCGGAACGTCTCGATTCCGCCGATTCGCGGCAATATCTACGATGCGACCGGGCAGCCCATCGCCTATTCGACCTCGACGCAGTCGCTTTACTACACGATCCAACCGGGGACCAAAAAAGAGCAGGGCCAGGAGCTGGCCCAACGGCTTGTCGAGGTGTTCAACAAGTACGGCGACGCTTCGCAGAAGCCGCTCACGGCGGACGAAGTGTTCGACGACATGGACTTCGACAACAAAGTGTACTACTCCTACCAGCAGCGCCGCATCAAGAGCGGCTTGACGGATAAGGAGATCGCCTATTTCAGCGAGCACCGCGACGAGTTCAAGGGCATCGACATCGTCGAAGAGAGCATTCGGCAGTACAGCCAGGACCAGGTGGCGGTCCAGCTCGTCGGTTATATGAAGAAGCTGTCCGGCGCGACGGCGCTCGACAAGTACAAGAACATCAACGAGAATCAGACCGATCCGACGCTTGAATACCTGGATTCGGAGGAAGTCGGCTTCGACGGTCTGGAGCTGATGTACCAGGACGAACTGCGCGGCCGCAACGGGCTGAAGACGTATCCGGTCAACAGCGAGAGCCGCATCGTCGGGCCGATGCAGCTGACGAAGCCCGTCAAGGGCGACAACCTGTACCTGACGATCAACAAAAACCTGCAGCTCGCGACGCAGAATGCGATCATGAATCAGCTGCAAAAGCTTCGCACCTCGACGAATTCGGCCGAACGGGCTCCGAACGCCAGGACCGGCTACGCGGTGGCCATGGAGGTCAAGACCGGCAAGGTCGTGGCGATGGCGAGCATGCCGGATTACGATCCGAACCTGTGGCAGGGCGGCATCAGCTCCAAGGATTACGACGCGGTCAAATATTACATGGGCAACGGCGCGATCCGCGAGGTTCAGGCGCCTTACGCGGACGACAAGGAACGGCTGAAGCATCCGTCTTCGCTCGTCAATCTCGGGTCGACGCAGAAGCCGCTCACCATTCTGCTCGGCTTGAACGAGCATCTCATTACGCCTAGTTCCACCTGGAACGACCCCGGGTATTTCTCCTTCGGGGCCAAGGGCCACGAGGTGAGGGTCCGGAACTCGGGCAGCGAAGCGAACGGCCTGTTGACGCCGTCGAGAGCGATCGCCAAATCGTCCAACGCGTTCATGTCCAAGATGGTCGGCAACGCGCTTTACTTGCGCGACGGCAGCAAAGGCGTCGATATATGGGATAAATACATGAAGGAATTCGGACTCGGCGTCACGACGGGCAGCGGCCTGCCGGGCGAATCGAAAGGCTACATCAACTACTTCACCGAAGCCAAGCGGGGAAGCCCGCAGTCCGCTCTGATCTACTCGTCCTTCGGGCAGCAGGGCCGCTATACCGTCCTGCAGCTGGCGCAGTATGCGACGATGCTCGCCAGCCGGGGCACCCGGTTGAAGCCGCAGTTCGTCGATCATATTACGGACAGCGAAGGCAATGTCGTCCAGTCGTACCAGAAGGACGTGCTCAGCACGGTCAGCTTCCCGTCGGTATATTGGGATACGATCGAGCAGGGGATGTCGCAGGTTAAAGTACAGGGCTTCGACGGATTTCCGTACCATTACAACCGGAAGACGGGAACGTCCGAGCAGGAAGTGGGCGGCAAGATCGTCGACAACGCGGTGTTCATCGCCTATGCGCCGGCCGAAGATCCGGTGCTGGCCGTAGCGGTCGTCGTGCCGGAAGGCGGCTTCGGCGGCTGGGGCGCGGCTCCGATCGCCCGCCAAATTTTCGACGCCTACGACAAGGAGATCGGATTGACGGCAGCGGGTCCGCGCAAATCCGCCGATACGACGACCGACGGCACTGCCGGCACGGCGCAATAGACAGGCCGGAAGACAAGCGACACGCGTTCAAAGAGGCGGAGACTCCGAGGGGAGTCTCTTTTTTTCTACGACGGCATAATGAACGAACAATAAATGGCTCGATATTGTACCGCAAACGCATCGCCTCGCCATCGAAGTCTGGCAAATGGGCTCTTGATACGATGATTTGCATCGTTATCGCACCTGCTGCCAGGCAAGCCCTGTGAATGGGCATGCATGTTCCGCGAACTTTGTTAGTCGATGATGCCGCTTTAGTTTTTTCGCGACTTCCATTTTTTAAACGGAACGCATTACATGAAACAACAATTATTGACAAAAGTTTCTTTGTTCATTTACTGTAAGTTAGGAATCTATCCTAAAAGAAGGGATGTTCGGCGTTTGAACAACGACATCGCGGTTATTTTGCTTGAAAAGCTGCCCGAAGGCGATCTGCGGCAGATCGATGAGCGGATCTGGACGCCCGGCATGGTGACGTCGCTGGAGCATGTCAACTATATCACCGTCGGCGGAAGCGAATACGAGACGCTGGAAGGCAGATTGAATCTGGACAAGGGCAAATTGGAAATCCTGGTCGTTCCGGTCCGGAACGAATAGGATCGCAAGCGACAGGGGGAACTGCGGTTGAAATGGGAGGAAAGGCCGGACGAGCCGGCCAAATTCAAATTTTTTACGAAGGACGGCAAGCCGCTGCGGATTCTATCCACCTCGCTCGGCATCGCGCTTCTCGCCAACGCGGCGCTGGGCTCCGTGTCCTTCGCGGCGGAGGGGGACGCGGGGGATCCCGGCGGCGATCAGCCGAAGCTGGTCGAGTGGTCGACGGAAGCGGTGAAAGCCTATTTCGATCCGGCTGTCGATTGGGGCTTGCCCGATCTGGACGAAATGCAGGACGGGGAAGGCGAGGGAAGCGCCGCCGTCACGACAACGACCTCCGGCGGCACGGGAAGCCAGAGCAGCACGATCGTGGTTAACAACGGCTATTCCGGCTTCGGCTGGGACGATCTTCTTTTGTATCATCTGCTGTTCAATCGTGGTTCCGCGTACTCGTCGTCTTCCTGGACGAATTCGCATACGACTTACTACGGCGGAACTACAAGGCCTTATAAAGAAAAGTCTTTCACGAGCGACTCGTTCCAGAACAAGCCGGTGGCCGGCTCGGCGGTGCGGCCCAAGACGACGAGCAAAACCGGATCGGTCACCCGGCGTTCCTCGAAATCGAGCACCTCCAATCCCGGCGGAATCGGCGGCAAGTCCAGCACGCTGAGCTCCTCCTCGAGCTCGCGCTCCTCCTCTTCGAAGTCGAGCGTCTCGCATTCCTCCGGAGGGTTCGGCGGCTGATGCCGGGCGTGTTCGAGGTGCGGGGCTCGCCCGATCCGGATCGGGAAGCCCGGGCGGCGCTCCTGAAAGAGCTTGGCTTCGGTTGGGCGGATCTGGAGGACGAAGCCTATTGGCTGGATCAGATTGTCGCGATGCCGGCGGAACTCTACGCCGAGCTCGAGGCGGCGTCCGCGAAGCTGTGGGGCATTCTCGACAAAGCCGTCCGCTACGTGGCCGGCAAGCGGGAGCTGTACGGACTGCTCGGCATTCCCGAGGTGCTGTGGGACATGCTCGACCTGCTGCCGCTGCCGCCCGAAGGGCTGATCAGCCGGTACGCCCGTTTTGACTTTGCCATTTCCGGGGACGGGGCGATCAAGCTGCTGGAGCTGAACGCCGATACGCCGACCGGCTATGTCGAAGCCGCGATTGCGACCCCGTGGCTGTGCCGGGAGGCTGGCCTTGCCTCGCCGAACGAGCGGATGGCGTCGCGCGTCGCGGCGGCCTGGGGCGAGGAACGGCCCGAGGTTGCGGCATGCGTTCACTACGGAACGCATCTGGAGGATTCGGGAACGATCGAGGCGCTCGTCCGGCACAGCGGATTGGACGCGCGCTGCGCGGACTGCCTGGATCTGTGGGTGGACGAAGGGGTGCTGAAGGACCGCGACGGCGCTCCCGTTCGCCGGATGTTCGCGCTGTACCCGAAGGAATGGATGGGGGTGGACGACGGCGGCGAGGCGCTCGCGTATGCGATCGAGAGCGGGAACCTGACGCTGTTCAATCCGCCGCACAGCGTCATTCTTCAGTCCAAGGGGCTGCAGGCCGCGGTTTGGGGCCTTTACGAATTGGGCCTGCTGTACGACGCGCAGGAGCGGGAAGCCATCGGCCGCTACATGCTGCCGACCTACAACAAGCCTGTATTCGAGGGCGACTTCGTGTCCAAGTCGATGTTCGGGCGCGAAGGCGGCTCCGTCCGGCTATTCGATCCGCAGGGCGAATTGGAGCTTGAGGACGAGGACGGCTACGACGCAAGCGAGCTGTTCCCCGTCGTGTACCAGAAGCGGGCGGAGCTGGCCCGCATCGACACATCGGCCGGCGAGCTGCATCTGCTGACGGGGATGTTCGTGCTGAACGGAGAGCCGTGCGGGCTGCTCGGCCGGGCCGGCGGGCTGATTACCGGCAATACGAGCCATTTTATTCCCATAGGAGTGAAGGAACGAGAATGAAATCCAATCTGTCAATCGCTTCCCGGTCCGGCCGGCTTGCCAAAAGCGGCGTCCTGTTGACGCTGCTGCTGCTGGCGGCGCTGCTCGGCTCGTGCTCGACGGATCAGCCTTCCGTCTTCAGCACCACGAACAACAGCGCAACCGTCGCCGGGACGGAGCGGATTCCGTGGGATTACCGCATGGTCGAGGGCACCGTCGGCGATCTGGTCGGCAGCGACATGACCGTTCTGCCCGACAACGCGCTGCTGCCCAACGACGACAACTACGCCACCGGCGACAAAATCTGGACGCTGCAATACATGACGGCCGACATGGGGTCGAACGAGAGCGGCAACAGCGAGATTCAGCTGTCGTCCTGGACGACGATCAAGTCGTACAAGGATGAAGCCAAGGCGAAGGCGGACCTGTCGAACCTGAAGGTGTCGCTGCAGACGAGCGTTCCTCTGGTCGGGGTTTACAAGACGGAGTATCAGGGCAAGACGAGAAATTTCGCCGTTCTGACCCTTCCTTCGGGCAATCAGATCAAGCAGCCGATCGACGACGAGCGCTACAAGAAGCTCAAAGACGTCCAGAAAGTGATGATCAAGGTGGAAGAAGTCCACGATTACAGCGATTATGACATGGCCTATGCCAAATTTCGGGGGTGGGTCTGATGACCATCGTGATCAATATTGTCGTTAGCGTCGTCGTCATCTTTTTGCTGCAGTACCTGGGCATGGTCATTTTCAGCTGGATGACCCCGTATCGGGACATGGAGGAGCTGCGCAAGGGCAACATGGCCGCAGCGCTGGCGCTCGGGGGCAAATTTCTCGGGACGGCCATCATTCTCGGCGTGGCTGCCTATACGAACGATTCGATCTGGTTTATGATGCTGTGGTTTGCGGTCGGATACGCTTGCCTTATCGCCGCCTATTGGCTGTTCGAGCTGGTTACGCCGAAGCTCAAGGTGTCCGAGCATCTGCAGCAGGGCAACGTCGCGGTCGGCGCGCTGCTTTGCTTCGTCTTCCTCGGGATCGGCTTCGCCGTGAGCAGCCTGATCATCTGAGGGTGAGGGATCGGCATGTATTTTTTCGTAAGACTGCTTCTGAAGACGATGCGCTTTAAAAATATGTCGGTCCTCACGACCGTCCTGGCGTTTATCGTCGTTAGCGCGTCCATCGCTTACGGGCTCGAGCCGAAGACGTTCCACACCTGGTTCAACGCTCTTTACTGGGTGATGACGACGATGTCGACGGTCGGCTACGGCGATTTCTTCGCCAAGACGGTGGCGGGCAAACTGCTGACGTTGTTTTTGTACATTTTCGGAATCGGGCTGCTCAGCCTTCTGATCGGCAAGGTGATCGACGGCGTGGCGGGCATCCAGCGGCAAAGGGAGGCCGGAAGGTTGAGCTTTCAGGGCGAAGATCACATCATCATCGTCAATTGGAGCCGCAAGGCGTTTTATGCCGTAGAGGAAATATTGTCCTATCGGCCGGAAGCGGAGATCGTCATCATCGACGAAAGCGACCGCCATCCGCTGCACCACCGCGGCAACGTTCATTTTATCAGCGGCGATCCTGCGGCCGACGACGTGCTGGAGCAAGCCGAGATAAGCAAGGCGCGCTCGGCGATCGTGTTCGCGGATTCGCGCATCGACGAGGCGGCGCTGGCCGACGGGAAGTCGCTGCTGATCGTTTCGAGCATCGAGCGGATCGCGCCGAACGTGCACACGACGGTCGAAATCGTTCAAGAGAAGAACGTCCAAAATTTCCGCTACGCAAACGTAAACGAATTCGTTCTCTCCCACGACGCCATCTCCCGCCTGGCCGTCCGGGCGGCGCTGCAGGAAGGCAACTCGGAAATTTTCAACCAGCTGCTCAGCCGCCGGCACGGCGACGACATCTACGAGATTGCCGTGCAGCCCGGGTGGCGAACGTACGGCGATGCGTTCCGGGAGCTGCTCGAACGGGGGGCGACGCTCATCTCCGACCGCGGGGATCTGGGCATCAACCGCAAGCTGTCCGTGCCGATTCCGTCCGACGCGCGGCTCTACATCATCGCCGACGAGGCGACCTACCGGCAGCTTATCGGCTAGACAGAGAGTGCTATCGATTTTGACGATGTTTAGGGATCGCCGGGGACTGCAGTCCTTGGCGGTCTTCTTTTTTTGGCTGCCGAAAATACTTGTCAACTTTACTGACAATGTGTCAATATGAGTGATAGAGAACGCTCTCATTCTTACGGAGAGGTTACATGGAGCGATAGACACCGGGGGAGATGAGGCGCTTGAATCGGACATGGTTTACGAGGATGCTGTTGTCCTACGTGCCTGCTTTTTTTATTTTGACCGCCTTTTTGTTTTTCATTTTTTTCAAAATGCTAAGCGACAGCAACGCCGCGGCCGCCCGTAAATCGAACGATTTCGTGGCCAGGCAGGCGCAATTGGTCATCGATTCTTCCCTGGCGGCGATCGACCAGAAGATAACGCTGGAGATGCTGCGCAACCGGACGGTGCTGCAGTATTTTACGGAGCCTTCCGTGAACGACTTGACCCTCCAAGTCGGCGTGATGAACGAGCTGTCCGAATGGAAAATCGCCAATCCCCTGATCCATTCCGTTTATATGGTCCGCACCAGCGACCGCACCGTGCTGAACCTGAGCACGACTTACCCGCTCGACCAGTATTCCGACGCTCCGTTCATCGAATCCGCGATGCGTTCGCCGAACGGGAAGTGGTCCGACATTCGCACCTACAAGGAGCTTCCTTCGGAAAAGGGAACGCCGGTCGTGACGCTGACCCGGAGGGTGTCGATTTTCTCGGGGAAGTACGGACTCATCGTGGTGAACGTGAACGCGGCCGCCCTTCAGGCGCTCGTCCGGGAGATGTACGATCCGGCGGCGACCCGACTGCGCTTGTACGACAACAAGGGCAACGACCTGTTCGCCGCTTCGGGCGACTCGCCGCCGGCACCCGCCGAAAGCGGGGCAATGGCTTCGGAGTCGGTATCCGACTATACGGGATGGCACCTTGTCAGCGAGCTCAAGAACGCTCGCATGATTCAATGGCTGCTCTCGACGTTCGACGTCTGGTTCGTATCGGGGCTCGTCGTCTGCGCCATCGCGCTGGGGTGGATCGTGTGGATGACCCGCCAGAATTACCGGCCGATCCGCACGCTGGTGACGCAGCTGAGAAGCTATTCCGCCGACGGAAAGCCGGAAGGCCGGCCGGACGGGAAGATCGGCTTCGCCGGCGAATTCCAATTCATCAATTCCGCGGTGGAACAGATGTTTCATCAGAACAACCGCTTTCAGCTCCAGCTTCAGGAAGATTTGAAGGTGAAGCGCAATTTTTTTATGTACGAGCTGTTGGAGGGCATGCGGCAAATCCGCATGGAAGAATGGGAGGAGGCGGCCGCCCGGCACGGATGGCCGCGGACGTTCGGCAAGGCGCGGATCGCCGTGCTGGAGATCGACGGCGCCGCCGCTTGGCGCCGGACGTATGCGCCGGACGAACAGGACGAGTGGAAGCAGGCGATCGAGGCGATCGTGGCCCGGCGGGCGGAGGAGTCCGGACGAGACCGCGTATGGCAGCTGTGGACGGGATTCCACCAGTTGGCCGTCATTTTGATGAGCCCAAGCGGGCTTGCGGATGAGGACATGCTGGCCGTTATCCGGGGATGGCACGGGCGTATCCGGGAAGAGGTTCCGTTCCCGGTGTCGATCGGCCTCGGCGAGCCCGTCGAGCACCCCGACAACATTCACGACGCTTATCAGGAAGCGCTCGAAGCTCTCCAATACAAGGCCGTGGAGGGCGGCGACCGATTGTTGGCCTATCGGGCGTCCAATCCGGACGGGGAGCACCCGTTCGGGCATTTAAAGCGAATCGAGACCATCGTCGACCGGCTGCGGCTGTCCGACGGGAAATGGCGGACCGAGCTGCGGGCGCTGTTCCGGCAGCTGGAGCAGGACCGTTCGCCCCGCGACGAGATCGACCATGCGATGAATTATCTTATCTTCAACTTGAACAAAGCGATCGACGGCATGGGGGAAGAGTTCAAAAGGCAGTGGCTTGCGGAATGGATGCCCGTTCTGCATAAGGCGCTGGACGAAGCGGAGTTGCTGAGCGAGATTTCCCGCGTCTTCTTCGAGACGCTGGAGAGGTTCGAGGAAGCGAAGGAACGCTCGAGGGACTCCCGGAGCCAGGGGAACCTGATCAAGGAGATCAAATCCTATATCGAGAGCGATTACGCGAATCCCGCGCTGTCCCTCGACTATCTGAGCGAGAAGTTCGGCATCAGCGGCAAATATTTGAGCCGGTTGTTCAAGGAGGAGTTCGGGCTCAAATTCGTCGATTTTCTGATCGACCAGCGCATTCGCCAGGCGCGCAAGCTGCTGTCCGAGACGAACGATTCCGTGCAGGAGATCGCCGAGCGGCTCGGCTACAGCAGTCCGATTTCGTTCGCCCGCACTTTCAAGAAGATCGTCGGCCTTCCTCCGGGCGATTACCGGAGAGAGACGCAATCTTCCTAAACGGTTCAACAAGCAACCCGATCGCGCGGCCGCTTCCGCATGGTCGGGTTGTTCGTCTGACGCCGGGGAACGGCGTCGGACGCGGATTCGGCCGGGCATGCCGGGCAGGCGAAAAAAGTTTGGACGGTAGAGAAAAGTTGGCATTCGGGAAGCGGGCGGTTCGGGAAAATGTCAGGGATCGTAACGGCGAAATAACGCTTACGCTGACACCGATGCTCCCTTAAGTTTGGGCGGTAGAAAAGTGTTTGTTGTCCCGAAGCGGGAGGCGACGGTTTAATTAGGGCGTGGCTCGGTCGGCTGTCCGGCCGGTCCGTCTCACGGAAACCAAAGATGAAAAGGAGAGTCTGTCCCATGGCAAAGACAAGATGGAAACGCTCGCTTCTGCTCGCCGCGACCGGCGTGCTCGGCGCATCGGCCTTGGCCGGATGCTCAGGCGGGTCGAACGGTTCGAACGCGACGGGCGCATCGGGCGCGTCGGCGTCGGCCGGATCGTCGTCCGGCGGCGAGAAAGTGCAATTGTCGTTCGAAACGTCCGTTTATGCGGAAGCGCCGCACAAGAAAGCGATCGACGCCCTGATCCAGAAGTACAACGAGATGAATCCCAACGTCGAGATCACGGTCCACGGTACCGATTACGAGAACTTCTGGGACAAGCTGACGACGGAGATCATCGCGGGAACGCAAGGGGACATCGTGCAGGTGTATCCGGAGAATATCGCGACGTACAACGCGCTTCAGGGTGACAGCGGCGCGTTCGTCAACCTGGACGACCGCATCAAGGGAACGGACCTGGAGACCGATCTCGTCGGCCAGGAGCTAAGCAGAGTGAACGGTTCCTACTACGCCCTGTCGAATTATGCTTGGGGTACGACGGGCATCTTTTACCGCAAATCGCTATTCGAAAAGGCGGGCATCGACCCGGCCTCGATCAAGACGCTGGACGACTTCAAGGCGGCCGCGATCAAGTTGGGCGTCGACGCGAACGGCGACGGCACGATCGACCAATACGGCTTCTCCAGCGTGGTCGGCTCTCATCCGTTCGTCGCCTCCGAATGGTATCGTCTGGTCGCCCGCCCGGTGTCGGGCGGCGTGTTCTTCGGCGACGGCGAAGCCGGGCCGTACACGGCAGACCGGATCAACGTCAATTCTCCGGCCAACGTGTGGGCGGCCAAGTGGTGGCAGGATCTCATGAGCAATCCGCAGGCGACCCCTCCGGGAACGCGCGACAAGAAGGTGAGCCGCGAGATGTTCTGGAACGGCCAGGCCGCCATGATCATGGACGGCCCCTGGTTCATCGGCATGACGAAGGAGCGCGATGCGAAGCTGATGGACGACCTCGGCCTGATCCCGCAGCCGGACGTCGTCTACGAAGGCAAGACGTACAAGCCCAACCCGCACAACTATCCGCTCGTCTCGATGATTTCGCAGAACAGCAAGCATAAGGACGAAGCGTGGAAATTCATGGAGTGGATGGCTTCGCCGGAAGCGCAGGAGATCATCGCGGGCTCGGGCATGATCCCGAGCAGCAAAGCGTATGCCGGAACGGAAGCTTACGCGTCGGCCAATCCGCTGGCGGCGCAATTTTTCGACTTCCAGGACAAGCTGTACGCGCCGCCGGTCATGGATCCGCCGATTCCGGAGCTCGGCACGCTCAGCCAGACGCTGGTCAACGCGGCGCAGGATATGTTCGTCGCCAAGCAGGATGCCCGGAAGACGCTTGACAAAGCGGCCGCCGAAATGAAGAAGGCGATGAACTAAGACGGGCTCGATCCGGCGGCCGAGAAAGCCGGGAGGCTGCCGGTAGCGGCTGCCGGATCGACGAAAGGACCCGCCGACCGATCCATCAGCCTCCGGCTGACGATCGGTTGCGAGAGGAGGAAGGGAATGAACAACGGGGCGCACTTGAAGGAACCTTCCTTGGCCGAGGCGAAGCCTGTCGGCCGAACGGGCTTCTGGCGCGCGGAGCTGCGCAGGCTGAAGGCGAATCGGGCGGCGTATCTGTTTATCGCGCCGTTGGCGCTTGTAGTCGGCCTGATTCTCATGTATCCCATCTTGAAGGCCGCTCTCATGAGCTTTCAATACTGGAAGGTCGCCCGGCCGATCGCCGCAGGGCATCCATTCGTCGGCTTCGACAACTATGCGGAGGTGCTTCGGTCCGGTTATTTTGCGAAATCGCTCGGCATTACGTTCGTTTATATTTTGGTGACGGTCGTGCTGCGGTTCGTTCTGGGAATCGGAACGGCGGTATTGCTCAACACCCCGTTCAAAGGACGCGGGCTCGTTCGAGCCCTCGTCATCATCCCGTGGGCCGTGCCGGAGGTGGTGACCTGCCTTGTCTTCATTCTTATGTACGACTACCAGTACGGCGTCATCAACGATGTGCTGATGAAAATGAACTTGTTGTCAAGTCCGGTAGCCTTCCTGGGCAATTCGGATACCGCCCTGTGGGCGGCGATGTTCGTCAATGTGTGGAAAGGGTTCCCGTTCGCCGCCATCATGCTGCTCGCCGGCTTGCAGGGCATTCCGAAGTCGCTGTACGAAGCCGCGAGCATCGACGGAGCGTCCGCCTGGAAGCAGTTCCGTCACGTGACGATGCCTTCGCTGAAGCCGGTGTCGGTCATCGTGTTCCTGCTGCTCGTCATCTGGACGATCAAGGATTTCGGCATCGTGTACGTGCTGACGGGAGGCGGACCGAGCCGCGTGACGGAGGTTCTGACGATCTTCATCTACCGCGCGGGCTTCAAATCGTTCGACTTCGGCCTGGCGGCCGCGGCGGGCATGTTCCTGCTGATCGTGTCGGTCGCTTTCACCGTGCTGTATATGAAGGCGACGAAGGCGGGTGATTCGGTATGAGAAAGCCGAACCGCGTTCTCGTCTACGCCGCCGCCGTTCTCGTCTCGCTGTTCGCCGTTGCGCCTTTTCTATGGATGATTCTGACTTCCTTGAAGCCGCAGGCGGAAATTTACAGCAAGCCGCTGGCATACCTGCCTTCGCGGATCCATCTGTCGGGCTATCAGGACATGCTCGACCCGAAGGCCGATCCGAGCGCCAACTTCATGGTCTGGTTCAAAAACACGGCGATCGTATCCGTGCTGACGACGGTGCTGTCGCTTGCCGTCTCGGCTCTCGGAGGCTATGCGATGTCCCGGTTCCGCTTCCGCGGACGGATGTCGGTCGGCTACGTCATCCTGCTGACGCAGATGCTGCCCGGGTCGCTGCTGATTATTCCGCTTTATCTGATCATGAAAGAGTATCACCTGCTGAATTCCTACCTGGGACTCGTCATCGCCTATGCTACCGTGGCGGTTCCGTTCTGCACGTGGATGCTCAAAGGCTACTTCGACAGCATCTCGCCCGCGATCGACGAAGCGGCGAGCATCGACGGCGCCGGCCGCTGGACGATCTTCGCCCGCGTCGTCCTTCCGCTCACGCTGCCCGGGCTCGTCGTGACGGCCGTGTTCTCTTTTCTGACCAGTTGGAACGAATTCATGTTCGCCCAGACTTTCCTCAGCGACTACGACAAATGGACGCTATCGGTCGGAATCGCCAGCTTCCAGGGCCAATATGTCGTCAACTGGGACTACTTGATGGCCGGCTCGGTTCTGACGACGATTCCGATCGTGCTCGCGTTCTGGCTGCTGCAGAAGCATCTCGTCAGCGGCATGACTGCCGGCGCCGTCAAATGACGCCGGCCCGCCGGCTTGGGGCCTATCGACACGAAAAAAGGAGCTGACCTCAAATGAACTTGATCAAATTCGGGATTGTCGGGATGGGCCTTCGCGGGAATCTGTTCGCCGATACGCTGCGGCAAAATCCGCATGCGGAATTGGCTGCCGTCAGCGACGCTTTCCCGGCGGCGTTAGAGCGCAGCAGGGAGAAGTACGGCGTGCCCGGCTATGCCGACGTGAAGGAGATGCTCGACAAGGAGCGGCTGGACGCGCTCGTCATTGCGACTCCCGATTTCCTGCACCGCGAGCCGGTGCTGCTGGCGGCCGAACGCGGGGTGCACTTCATGGTCGAGAAGCCGTTCTCCACCAGCGTGGAGGAAGCGGAGGAGATGCGCGAGGCGGTCAACCGCGCCGGCATTAAATGCATGGTCGCTTTCGAAAACCGGTGGAATTCGCCCTTCGTCGCCGTGAAAGAGGCGGTGAGCGGAGGCGAGATCGGCGACATCCTGACGATCAACGCCAGGCTGAACGACACGATCTATGTCCCGACCAAGATGCTCAAGTGGTCTACCGGATCGTCGCCCGGCTGGTTCCTGCTGCCGCACGCGACCGACATTGCGCTGTGGCTCAAGCCGGAGGCTTCGCCCGTCCGCGTGTACGCGGTCGGAACGAAGAAGAAGCTGGCCGGCATGGGCATCGACACCTACGATTCGATCCAGTCGGTCGTCAGTTTCGACGACGGCACGCACGCCGCGTTCACGACCAGCTGGGTGCTTCCCGAGTCGATGCCGCTTATTTACGACTTCAAATACGAAATCATCGGCGACAGCGGAGCGTTATACGTGGATCTGGCCGACCAGATGGTTCGCCAGGCCGGCGGCGTTTACCGCCATGTGCACACGCTCGGAACGCCGATCAACGGGCAGTTGACGTCGGCTCCGAGCTGCATGCTGAATGCGTTCGTCAACCACGTCCGCCTGGATACGGCTCCGGAAGCGGGAGCCGACGCCGGCTTGCTCAACACCAAGCTGGTCGACGCCATTCACCGTTCGGCCGCAAGCGGCCACGCGGAGAAAATCTGAGCGCATGATCCGGGAGAACGCGCCGAATGTCGGGCGGACCGAGTTCCTGGGCGTGCCGGCCGTGCGGCTGGAGAACGAGGCGTTGGCCGCTACGATCGTTCCCGACTGGGGGAGCCGGATCGTCTCGTTGCGGAGCCGGGAAGCGGGGGCGGAGCTATTGAGGGCTCCCGCTTCTCTTGGCGAATATTGGCGGACTCCGCTGCTGTACGGAGTTCCCGTTTTGTTCCCGCCGAACCGGATCGAGGACGGCATCTTTTCCTACAATGGCCGAGCCTACCGATTCGCCGTCAACGATCTGGCGACCGGCAATCATGCTCACGGCCTCGTTCACGATAATCGCTGGGAGATCGTATCGCTTAGACGGGAAGGAGACGTCGCGTCGCTGATCACGGAGTTCGTCTCCGTGCGGCATCCGGAAGTGATGGCGCAATTCCCGCACCCGTTCCGTCTCGTCATGAAGCTCGAACTGAAGGGGGCCGTTCTGTTGCAGCAATTGGAAATCCGCAACGAGAGCGACGCGGCTTTTCCATGGGGGCTTGGCTACCATACCGCGTTTCGGTTTCCGTTCGGCGAGCGCTCGGAGCTGCGGTCGTGCTCGCTTCAGGCGCCCGTCGGCCGCAAATGGGAGCTGAACGGACGGATGCTTCCTACCGGGGAACTGGTGGACGATGCAAGGAGCGAGCCGCTGCGGTTAGGAATGCCGATGGACGGCGTCTTGCTGGACGATTTGTTCGAGGCGAGAGAAGGGGGGCCGAACGAGGCGGTGCTGACGGACCGCGAAGCCGGCATCCGGCTGACGTACCGCGCGGACGAGTCGTTCCGGCATTGGGTGCTGCACAACGGGGACGGCCGGGGACGTTATCTTTGTCCGGAGCCTTACACGTGCGCGACCAATGCGTTCAATTTGCCTCTGGAACCGGCCGCTACCGGGCTGCAAGAGCTTCGGCCGGGAGAGACGGGCCGCCTGACTTGCGAAATGGCCGTATCCCTTCTGTCGAAGGAGGAATGAAGAAGGCACGCTCTCGTCGGGAGGAAAAATTTTCCGAATCCTACAACCCCAGAGGCTTGCGGATCGTCTATCCCATGTCATTGCCAGGATAGGATACAAGCCTAGGAGGTCGTATCGGTGAGCCCGGATCCCCGCACGGAGGAAGCCCAGAAAAGAGAAATCCGCAACCGCCGCAACTTCAGTTTTCGCCTGAACCTGTTCTTTTTCGTTACGTTCTTCGCTTTCTCGATGCTGATCGTCAAGCTGGCCTACCTTCAATTCGTGCAAGGACCGTCCCTTCAGGAGAGGGAGCATCAGATGACGACATCGAAAGTTCCCATTCCGCCGATCCGGGGCAACATCTACGACTCGACGGGCCAGCCGATCGCTTATTCGACTTCGACGCAATCCCTGTACTACACGATTCAGCCGGGCACGAAGAAGGAAGAGGGCCGGGAACTGGCCGGACGGCTCGTCGAAGTCTTCGACAAGTACGGCGACAAGACGAAGAAGCCGCTGACCGCGGAAGACGTCTTCGAAGATATGGACTTCGGCGGCAAGGTGCAGCCTTCGACCCAGCCGCGCCGCCTCAAGAGCGGCTTGACGGATAAGGAGATCGCCTATTTCAGCGAGCATCGCGACGAATTCAAGGGCATCGATATCACCGAGGAGAGCATTCGGCAGTACAGCCCGGACCAGGTGGCGGTGCAGCTCGTCGGCTACATGAAGAAGCTGTCCGGCGCGACGGCGCTCGACAAGTACAAAGACATCAACGAAGGGCAGAACGATCCGACGCTCAAGTATCTGGATTCGGAGGAGGTCGGCTTCGACGGGCTGGAGCTGATGTACCAGAACGAGCTGCGCGGCCGCAACGGGCTGAAGACGTATCCGGTGAACAGCCAGGGCCGCATCGTCGGGCCGATGCAGCTGACGAAGCCGGTCGTTGGCAATAACCTGTACCTGACAATTAACAAGAACGTGCAGCTTGCGACTCAGAATGCCATCATGAACCAACTGCAGAAGATCCGCACGTCGACGAACAAGGCCGAGTACGCTCCGAACGCCAGGACCGGCTACGCGGTGGCCATGGAGGTCAAGACCGGCAAGGTCGTGGCGATGGCGAGCATGCCGGACTACGATCCGAACCTGTGGCAGGGCGGCATCAGCCAGAAGGACCTGGACCAGGTCCAGTACTACATCGGCAACGGCGCGATTCGCGAGGTTCAGGCCCCATACGCCGACGGCAAGGAGCGGCTGAAGCATCCGTCATCGCTCGTCAACCTCGGGTCGACGCAGAAGCCGCTCACCATTCTGCTCGGCTTGAACGAGCATCTCATTACGCCGGCGACGACGTGGCCCGATCCCGGTTATTTCTCGTTCGGCAAAAAAGGCACGAAATACGAAGTAAGGGTCAAGAACGCGGGCGGCGAAGCGAACGGCACGTTGACGCCGGCGAAGGCGATCGCTAAATCGTCCAATGCGTTCATGTCCAAGATGGTCGGCAACGCGCTCTATTTGCGCGACGGCACCAAGGGGGTCGACGTCTGGGACAAATACATGAAGATGTTCGGCCTCGGGGTCTCGCCGGAGAGCGGTCTGCCCGGCGAATCGAAAGGCTACATCAACTACTTTACCGAAGTCAAGAGGGGAAGCGCGCAGTCCGCTCTGATCTATGCCTCCTTCGGCCAGCAAGGCCGTTATACGACCCTGCAGCTGGCGCAGTACGCGACGATGCTCGCCAGCCGGGGCACCCGGCTGAAGCCGCAGTTCGTCGATCATATCACGGACAACGAAGGCAATGTCGTGCAGTCCTATCAAAAGGAAGTTCTAAGCACGGTCAGCTTCCCGTCGGCGTATTGGGATACGATCGAGGAGGGGATGTCGCAGGTGAACGTGCACGGCTTCGAAGACTTCCCCTACAACTTCAACCGGAAGACGGGGACGTCCGAGCAGGACGTGGGAGGACACAACGTGGACAACGCGGTGTTTATCGCTTATGCTCCGGCCGAGGACCCGGTGCTGGCCGTCGCCGTCGTCGTGCCGGAAGGCGAATTCGGCGGCTGGGGAGCGGCGCCGATCGCGCGCCGAATCTTCGACGCGTACGATCGCGAGATCGGCCTGACCGGCGTTCCCAAGAAGCTGACCGAAACGGAGAAGCAAGCTTCGTGATGCGCCTCGAACGATAGTTTGACCGGTTTGCGGAAGACGCGCGCAAGCCTTGACGGGCGGCGCGCGTCTTTTTGTGTTGTTTTGAAAATGCTTTAATTTCCATTTTAATTATGTCATATTTTCTATCGTATATCGAACTGTTTTTGTCAAGAGCCGACTTTACGCCCGTGTAAAGATAAATGAATACAATATACATTTAAACGAATAAAATTGCGGATTTCTTTATTGTCGGATCCCCGGACAGTTACATAATCATGCAGGATTTCCCGGCAAGCGCGGGCATTCAAAATTGTCGGAAGGGAAACATATTTTGCCAAAAGAAAAATAGTTTAACAGCTGAAACATGATGAAAACAATCTAAAAAAGACAAGCGAAACACCGTTGAAATATCCCGAATATCAATCCAGTTCATAGTTATTTTCATTCAATAGCGCATTGCCGCATTAATGATGTAATCCGAGCCTGCGGTGAAGCTGCAAGTTTGGAATGGGAGAAAAAAATCATAGATTTAGGCAATATAGTGAAGTATAATTTCACCAAATGAGGAACACATATGCAACGCTCTATACGTTCATCTGTGGGACTCATAAGTCTTTGGGCAAAGGAGGCGTAAAGACGAAATAAAGAACATTTATGGAATGAAATATGACTCGATAAAAGGTGGTGATTCGAAAAACAAATAATATGTTCTTAAACCTAACATAAACCTTTCGCCTGGAATGAGAGTAAGAGACGGAAGTGTCGGGCATGGAAGCGTGCTTGCGGCTTGCAGATCTCCAGCTTACAAACGGGACAAGGAAGGGGTTAGAAAGGATGAAACTGAGAAGAAACGTTTCTACGGTCATGGCGATCGCGCTGCTCGGACTTTCCCTCGCCGCCTGCAGCAGCGACAAAAACAATAACGGCGGTTCCGGTTCCCCCAGCGGCAGCTCGCCGAGCGCGAGCGCCAGTCCGAGCGCAAGCCCTGGCGGAAGTGCCGGCGCGAGCCCGACAAGCGCGGGAACGCCGAAGGAATTCCGCTTTACGCTGGTCGAACCGCCCAGCCTCGATCCTTCCCTCCTCAAGGACGCCCAGTCCGTCATCGTCGGCAAAGGCCTGTTCGAAGGCTTGACCAGACTCAACAACGCCGGCGAACCCGAGCCCGCCGTGGCCACGGACTGGGACGTCTCGGACGACGGCAAGACGTATACGTTCCATCTTCGCAACGATATGAAATGGAGCAACGGCGACCCGGTCACCGCGCACGATTTCGAATTCGCGTGGAAACGGACGCTCTCGCAGGAGACCGCCTCCCCCTACGCCTACTTCCTGTTCTATCTGGTGAACGGCGAGAAGTACAACGCCGGAGAAGCTTCCGCGGACGATGTCGGCGTCAAAGCGCTGGACGATTACACGCTGGAAGCCAAACTCAATAACGCGACTCCTTATTTTCTGAGCCTGGTCGCTCACAACTCCTATTGGCCCGAGGATCAGAAAGTCGTCGACGCGAAGCCGGATTGGGCGTCCGAAGCGTCCACGATCGTCACGAACGGACCGTTCCTCCTGAAGGATTGGGAGCACAACAGCCAGCTCGTCATGACGAAGAATCCGGATTATTTCGACAAGGACAACATCCACTTCGACCAAGTGACGATTACGATGGTCGAGGAAGCGTCCACCGTCTTCAACATGTTCCAGACGGATAAAATCGATTGGATCGGCGCGCAAGCGGGATCGGTGCCGACCGATCAGGTGCAGAAGGTGATCGCGGACGGCACCGCCAAAGTCCAGCCGGTCGCCGGTACTTATTATTACGAATTCAATACGACGAAGAAGCCGTTCGACAACGCCGACATCCGCAAAGCGTTCTCGATGGCGATCGATCGCCAGGCCGTTATCGACAACGTCACGAAAGCGAACCAGACGCCGGCATTCGGCCTCGTTCCGCCGAGCATCGCCGGCACGGGCGGCAAGAAGTTCCGCGAGCTTTACCCGGACGATTATTTTACCGAGAACGTAGACGAGGCGAAGAAGCTGCTGGCTCAAGGCCTGCAGGAAGAGAAGCTCTCCAAGCTGCCCGCCGTCACGCTTCTTTACAACACCGATCAGGGCCACAAGGCGATCGCGGAAGCGATTGCGGATATGTGGCGCAAAAATTTGGGCGTTGAGGTGAAGGTCACGAATCAGGAATGGGAGACGTTCCTCAACACGCGGACGGCGCAGCAATTCGACATTGCCCGTTCCGGCTGGGGAGCCGACTTCAACGATGCGATCAACTTTACTTACGACCTGATCCATTCCAAGTCCGGCAACAACGACGGGAAGTACAGCAATCCCGAGGTCGACAAGCTGCTGGACGATTCGCTGACGACGACGGACGACAAGGCGCGCCTGGACAAAATCGCGCAGGCGGAAAAGACGGCGATGGCGGACGATATGGCCGAATTGCCGATTTATTACTACACGACCGTCACGATGCTGAAGCCCGGCTTTACCGGCGTCAGCTCGGACTACCAAGGCAATATCGATTGGGTGTACGGCGACAAGCAATAGTCCGGGAAGGGTATATATAGCCTCCTATATATACCCTTTTCTTCTCGAAGAAGATGAAAGGACGGTGAGAACGATGATTCGCTATGTCCTGAACAAATTCATCTTTATGCTGATCTCGCTTTTTGCGCTCGTTACGGCCACCTTCGTGCTGATGAACGCGGTGCCGGGAAGCCCCTTGAGGGAAGAGAAGGCGACGACCGCGCAGATTCAGAAAAACATGGAAGCGTATTACGGTCTGGACAAACCGCTGGTTCAGCAGTACGGGGTTTACTTGGAGAAGCTCGCTCATTTCGACCTCGGCATCTCGATGAAGCAGCGGTTCCGGTCGGTCAATCAGACGATCGCCCAATCGTTCGGCTATTCGCTTCGCCTTGGCATCGTATCGATGATTACGTCCGTGCTGGCCGGGTGCGCGCTCGGCATTATCGCCGCGATGCGCCACCGCAAGCTGCTGGACAATCTCGCCATGATCCTCGCGGTCGCCGGCCTGGCCGTTCCCAGCATGGTCATGGCCCCTCTTCTGCAATATTTGTTCGCCGTCAAGATCAGGGCGTTTCCCGTTACGGGGCTTCATGGACCGCTCGATTACGTGCTTCCGGCAATAGCGCTGTCTTCGGTCTCGATCGCCTTCATCGCCAGATTGATCCGCTCGACCATGATCGAGGTGCTAAGCGCCGACTTTATCAAGACGGCCAAAGCCAAGGGGCTTCCCGGCCATCTGATCGTATGGCGGCACGCGCTCCGCAACTCGATGCTCCCCGTCGTGACGTACTTGGGCTATCTGACGGCCAACGTCATCACCGGCTCGGTCATTATCGAGCAGATTTTCGCCATTCCGGGCATGGGAAAGTTTTTCGTGCAATGCGTCATCGATCGGGATTATCCGCTTATTATGGGGACGACGATCTTTTATGCCATTCTGCTTCTCGCATCCAGATTCCTGGCCGATATCGCCTATTTGTTCGTAGATCCGCGCATTCGAATTTCCGCCGGAAGGATGGGGGGATGAGCCATGCCGTCCGAACTCAATCTGAATGCGGATTCCGATGCGTCGCCCGACCGATTCCGGAAGATCGGCCGGGATCCGAAGCGTGCCGAACGGATCGCGCGCAAGAGCCTGTCCGCCTGGCAGGACATTCGTTACCGTCTGTTCGCCAACAAGCTGGCCCTGTTCGGGATGTATCTGATGGTCGCCGTCGTGCTGTTTGCGATTTTCGCTCCGCTCTTCTCGCACTATAATTATTTCTCGAACGATCTGGACCGAACGAATCAGGCGCCGGGCTTTCGGCATTGGTTCGGAACCGACGATCTCGGACGCGATATGTATGTCCGAACGTGGAAAGGCGCTCAAATCTCGCTGTTCGTCGGCGTCGTGGCCGCCTTGATCGATCTGGCCATCGGCATCGTTTACGGGGGGATCATGGGGTATTTCGGAGGAAAAACGGACGAGATCATGAATCGGATCGCGGAAGTTCTCTATGCGATTCCTTATCTGCTCGTCGTGATCCTGCTCCTTGTCGTCATGCCGCCGAGTCTGACGACCATCATCGTGGCGATGTCGATTACCGGCTGGATCAACATGGCCTGGATCGTGCGAGGCCAAATCATGCAGCTCAAAAACGAGGAGTACGCGCTTGCCTCCAGAGCGCTCGGAGCCGGCCCGTTCCGGATTCTATTCCGCCATCTGATTCCGAACGCGATGGGGCCGATCCTGGTGACCCTTACGCTGACCGTGCCCGGCGCCATGTTTACCGAAGCGTTCCTCAGCTTTCTCGGGCTCGGCGTCCAGTCCCCTATCGCTTCCTGGGGAACGATGATCAACGACGGCGTGAAGGCGATGACAGTTTACCCTTGGCGGCTCCTGTTCCCCGCCCTGCTGCTCAGTTTGACGATGTTCGCCTTCAACGTGTTCGGCGACGGGCTCCGGGACGCGTTCGATCCGAAGCTCAAGAAATGACGGAATATTCGGAAAAGGAGGTCGTTCCGGCATGAAAACGTTATTGGACGTGAAGGACTTGAGCGTGTCTTTCGGTGTTTACGGCGGCGAGGTGCAGGCGGTGCGCGGCATCAGCTTCGCCGTGACGGAAGGGGAAGCCGTCGCGATCGTCGGCGAATCCGGCTCCGGCAAGAGCGTGACGGCACAGGCGATCATGCGCCTCCTCGCCGTGCCGCCGGGCAAGATTCGCGGCGGCTCGATCACGTTCGCCGGGCAAGATTTGCTCGCGCTGCCGGAGAAAGAAATGCAGAAGGTGCGCGGCCGGCAAATCGGCATGATTTTTCAAGATCCGATGACTTCTCTCAATCCGACCATGACGGTCGGGGCGCAAATCATGGAAGGGCTGGTGCGGCACCGGCGGATGAGCCGAGCTGCGGCCAAGAAGCGGGCGATCGAACTGCTCGCCACGGTCGGGATTCCCCATGCGGAGTCGCGAATCTCGCAGTATCCGCATCACTTCTCCGGCGGGATGCGCCAGCGCGCGATGATCGCCATCGCATTGGCGTGCAGCCCGGCCCTGCTTATTGCCGACGAACCGACGACCGCGCTCGACGTGACGATTCAAGCGCAAATTCTTCGTTTAATGAAGGAACTACAGCGGCAAACCCGCTCTTCGATCATTCTGATCACGCACGATCTCGGCATCGTCGCCGATCTGTGCGACCGCGTCATCGTGATGTACGCCGGGCAAATCGTGGAGACCGGAACGAAGCGGGAAATCTTCCGCAATCCGCAGCACCCTTATACGAAGGGGCTGCTCCGCTCGCTCCCCCGGTTGAACCAAGCGAAAGACGAACCGCTCGTTCCGATCTACGGAACGCCGCCCGATCTGATCATGCCGCCGCCAGGATGCCCTTTTTGCAGCCGATGCGAAGAGGCGATGCAAATCTGCGAGACCGACGTTCCGGCATTTACGCGTTTAAGCGAGACTCAATCGGTCCGCTGTTGGCTGCAGCATCCGCAAGCCAGGCCCGAAGAATGCGGCGGCAAGGGGGCGAGCGCATGAGCGAACCGCTCATCGAAGTCGGCGGGCTCCGCAAGTTTTTTCACGTTGGCCGCAACCGCGTGTTGAAGGCGGTTCAAGATATCAGCTTTACGATCGCCAAGGGAGAAACGCTAGGCTTGGTCGGCGAATCCGGCTGCGGCAAATCGACGGCCGGACGCACGATGATCCGGCTGTATGAGCCGACGGCGGGGAGCGTCGCGTTCGACGGAACGGACGTGACGAAGCTGCCGAAATCCAAGTTCAAGGCGTACCGGCGCAAAATGCAGATGATTTTCCAGGACCCGTACGCGTCGTTGAATCCGCGCCTGACCGTTCTGGACATCGTCGGAGAAGCGCTTGACATTCATGGGCTCGCGGGCAGTCGGGCGGAACGGAAACGGCGGGTGGAGCGGCTGCTGGAGGCGGTCGGTCTGAACGCCGAGCACGCTTCGCGGTATCCGCACGAATTCTCGGGCGGGCAGCGGCAGCGGATCGGCATTACGCGGGCCCTCGCCGTCGAGCCGGCGTTTGTCGTCTGCGACGAGCCGATCTCCGCGCTGGACGTGTCGATCCAGGCGCAAATCGTCAATTTGCTGATCGAGCTGCAGAAGAAGATGGGGCTTACGTATTTGTTCGTCGCCCACGATCTCTCGATGGTGAAATACATGAGCGACCGGGTTGCCGTCATGTACTTGGGCAAAATCGTCGAGCTGGCGCGCAGCGAGGATCTGTATGCCGATCCGCGGCATCCCTATACGCAGGCGCTGCTGTCGGCCATTCCCGTACCGGATCCCGACCTGGAAGCGCGGAAGGAACGGATGATTTTGAAAGGCGAGCTGCCCAGCCCGATCCATCCTCCCAGCGGCTGCCCTTTTCGGACCCGCTGCCCCGCCGCGACGGTTCGATGCTCGGAGGAAGAGCCCGTGCTTCGGGAAGTGCGCCCGGGCCATCGGGCCTCCTGCCATTACGCTTGAAGCCGGCGGCAAACAACCCGGAACGGATGGGCGTCCGGGTTGTTTGCCGTTCGCGCCGTCATCGTGTTCCCCACGCTTTTGTGTTAAAATGTTCGTTGTATTGTCAGCGGAATCTGAAAGAAGGAGTGGGCGGCGGATTGGGTACTTATCGTCTTCTGGCACTGGATTTGGACGGCACGCTGTTGAACGACCGAAGCGAGATCAGCGAGGGGAATCTGGAATGGATACATAAAGCGCAGGAAGCCGGAATTACCGTATGCGTGTCGACGGGACGCGGATTTCAAGGAGCGCTGCCGTTCGCGGAGCAGATCAGCCCGGACGCGCCGATGATCACGGCCAACGGCGGGGAGATCTGGCGCAAGCCGCACGAGCTGCATCGGCGGACGACGCTGGACGGCGGGATGGTCATGAAGCTGCACCGGGTAGCCGAGGCGCATCCCGACGCCTGGTTCTGGGCGTACTCCACGGAAGGCATCTATAACAAAGAGCGATGGACCGACGACACCTATGCGCACGAGTGGCTCAAATTCGGGTACTACACGGAAGATTTGAAGGATCTGCAAGCGATTCTGGACGAGATCTCCGGATGGGAAGGGCTGGAGCTGAGCAATTCTTCGCCGAACAATATCGAGATCAACTCGGTCGGCGTATCGAAGGCGGAAGCGATCGCCGAAGTGTGCCGCATGATCGGCTGCGACCTTACGGAGGCGGTCGCGGTGGGCGACAGCCTGAACGACTTGGCCGCGATTCGGTCGGCCGGGCTCGGCGTGGCGATGGGCAACGCCCAGGATGCGGTCAAGGAAGCGGCCGACGTCGTAACCGCGAGCAACCTGGAGGACGGGGTCGCCCAAGTCATTCGACATTACTTGTTAAAGGCGTGATGGAATGGATATTATCGGCTGGATAGTCGTCATCGGACTGATCGGTCTGGGCCTCGCGGGAGCGATCTTCCCGATTCTGCCCGGCGCGCTGGCGATCTACGCAGCTTTCTTCGCGTACGGGCTGTTCTTCACGTTCAGCAAGTTCGGCTTCTGGTTCTGGACGATTCAGACGCTGATCGTGATCGTGCTGTTCGTGGCGGATTACGCGGTGAGCGCCTGGGGCGTCAAAAAATACGGAGGGTCCAAAGCGTCCGTCGTCGGAAGCACGATCGGCATCATGATCGGCCCGTTCGTCATACCGGCGTTCGGCCTGATCATCGGCCCGCTCGCGGGCGCGGTGCTGGGCGAACTGGTGCACGGCTCGTCGATGGCGCAGGCGTGGAAGGTCGGCTGGGGCTCGATGCTCGGCCTGTTCGCCAGCACGGTCGTCAAGGTGCTGCTGCAAGTGGCGATGGTCGTGTTGTTTTTCATTTGGATTCTTTGAACCGTTGGGATGAGGAAAAGATATGGTTAAGAAAGACTCTTTGATCAAAGGCACGATCATCTTGGCAGCCGCGGCGCTGGTCGCCCGGGTGCTCGGCATTTTCCAGCGGGTTCCGCTTCAGCATGCGATGGGATTGGAAGGCAATAGCGACTTCGGTCAGGCCAACAACGTTTACTTGCTGCTGCTCGTCTTCGCGACGGCCGGCATTCCGAGCGCCGTCTCCAAGATGGTGTCGGAACGGCTGGAGCTTGGGCGCCACGAAGAAGTAAACCGGATCTATCGGGCGGCGATCCGGTTCGGCGTCGTCGCGGGCATCGTCATGACCGTTCTGCTGCTGTTGTTCGCGCCGCTATACGCTCGCCTGAGCGGTGTTCCGACGTCTACGCTGGCGATTCGCGCCATTGCGCCGTCGCTGCTTCTGTTCCCGGTCATCGCGATGATGCGCGGGTATTTCCAGGGACGGCAGTTCATGATTGCCGGCGGCGTCTCGCAAATCGTGGAGCAGATCGCGCGCGTCGTGACCGCAGTCGGCCTCGCCTACTTGCTGCTCGGCTGGGGGTATAGCGATACGAAGGTAGCGGCGGGCGGCGCCTTCGGCAGCGTGCTCGGCAGCGTCGCCGCCTTCGCGATCATGCTCTGGTACGCGTTCAAGCTGCGCAAGGCCGACCGGCTCGTTCCGGCCATGACGGCAGCGACCGCGGAGGCGGTCGCGACGGAAGGCTTTTCCGGACCGCCGGTGCTCAAGCGGACCCGCGAGATCTACGCGGCCATCTTCCGCATCTCGATCCCGATCCTGCTGACGGCGATGACCGTTCAGCTCATTTACACGATCGATTCTTCTCTGCTGGTGCCGCTGTCCGAGTGGAAATTTTCCGCTGAAGAAGTCGATATCTGGCATGCCGTTATGACGAACAACGCCCAGTCCGTCGCCGGGATCCCGCCGGTGCTGGCGATCGCGCTCAGCACGTCCATTCTGCCCGTCGTATCGGCGGCTTTCGCCGCCGGGGACAAGGAGCGCGTCCGGCGTCAGGGGATGCTCGCGATGCGCATCGCCGTATTTACGGGCATGCCCGTCGTGCTTGTGCTGGCCGTCGGCGCGAATCCGGTGAACGGGCTGCTGTTCAATCCTCCGGAAGGATATTCGCTGCCGGTCGGAAGCGCCATCGTCGGCATGCTGACCGCGGGAACGATTTTCCAGATTACGATGATGACGTCGAACTCGATTCTGAACGGGTTGAACCGCCAGCGCGTTGCGATGGTACACACACTGACGGGCATCGGGATCAAGCTTGTTCTCAGCTTCGCGTTGACGCCGTTCTTCGGCGTATACGGCTTGATCGCGGCGACGAGCGTCTGCTTCATCTTCGTCACCGCCTGGAATATGGCGACGATCCGCGGACTGACCGGCATTCGCGTGCTCGGAAACCGCTGGGCCGGCTTTATCGCCGCGGTGCTGATCGTCGTCGCGATTGGCGGAGCCCTTGCCTACTACGGACCGGACTGGTTCGACGCGCTCGGCCTGAGATGGCGTTACTTGGCTACGACTATCCTGCTTGGCTTGTTCGTGTGCATCGCTTACCCGGTGCTGCTGTTCCTCCTTCGGGTCATTCGAAGCGAAGACATCGAGAGCTATCCGGCCCGTCTTCGCAAGCTGCTTCGCCCGTTCGCTCGGCTTCAGCGCGGCAGGCAGCGGGCCTAGCAAACGGAATCTGCTTCGGGGGAACGTCTCTTGTGCGGCGGACGGGGAAGGCGTATAATGAGCGCAAAATAAGGCGGGGCCGCGAGACCGGACCGGCCCAAGGAGGATGGTTCGAATGGAGAAAATTCGGGACGAAGCCGCATTCCGCGCCAAGGTCGGAGACAGCGGCTTGACGGTGGCGGTGTTCAAGGCGGAATGGTGCGGAGATTGCCGCTTCATCGACCCGTTCATGCCGGAAGTGGAAGCCGCCTACGCGGACCGGCTGACGCTGATCGAGATCGACCGCGACGAGCTGCCCGATCTGTGCTCGGAGCTGAACATCCTGGGCATTCCGAGCTTTATCGCGTTCCGCGAAGGCAAGGAGCTCGTCCGCTTCGTCAGCAAGCTGCGCAAGACGCGCGACGAGATCGAGCAGTTCCTGGACCGCGCGGTCGCCGTCTCGCAAGCCGTCGCTCCGCAAGCGTGAGCGAGGATTGAAGTTATCGCAACGGAAGCTGACCGCACCTGAGATCGGGAGCGGTCTGTTTCTTTTTGCAGCAGGAACGGATCGTCACAAACAAGGGCAAACCGTCACAGTTTGAACATGGTTTTGTGTTTCCCGGTTCGGTATAATGAGGGTGGCCATTTTGAGCCTAATTTCACAATAGAAACCGGGGATAAGCATGACCGCGAAGAGATATCGCCTGCTCAACTTCTGGACCTGCCTCGGCATGTTCATCGTGCTGATCGCCGGCGTCGTCGTCACGAATACGGATTCCGGCCGCGGGTGCGGGACGGATTGGCCGCTGTGCAACGGCAAGTTCGTGCCGGCTTATACGCTGGAATCGTTGATCGAATATTCTCACCGCGCGGTAAGCGGGCTGGAAGGGCTGCTGGTAGCGGCGGTGTTCGTCGTGACGCTGCTGCGGAAGCCGCGAAGCGGCGAAGCGATTTTCTACGCCAGCGGCTCCTTGGCGTTTACCGCGGCGCAAGCCATTCTGGGGATGATGGCGGTGATCTGGCCGACGTCGGACGCGGTGCTGGCAATCCATTTCGGCATCTCGATGATCGCTTTTACGTTTACTTGGCTGCTGTACTCTTGGTCGCGAAGAATGGCGGCGGCAGGGGAAATGCCGGGCAAGGCAGCCGCGGCATCGGCCGCCGGTTCCGTGCCCGCCGGCATCTTCCGGGCGGTCGTTGCCGTGCTCGTCTACTGCTATGGCGTCGTTTACCTGGGCGCTTACGTCCGTCACACCGATTCCTCGGGCGGCTGCATCGGCTGGCCGCTGTGCAACGGCGAGGTCGTGCCCGACCTGAGCGGAGCGACGGGCATCGTATTCGCGCACCGGGTCGCGGCGGCGCTGCTGTTCGTCTTCATGCTCGTGCTGGCGCTGTACGTGAATCGCCGCGCATCCGGTCGGAGAGAGCTTAGCAAGATGGCGTTCTCCTCGTTCGTTCTCGTCGCGGCCCAGGTATTGAGCGGCTGGCTGGTGACGGAGACGCTGGACAACGAAGACGCCTACGTATTTACGAGCCTGCTTCATACGTTGATTCTTACCGCGATGTTCAGCGTCCTGTGCCTGCTTGCCATAAGGTCCTGGCAATTGTCCAGACGCTGAGCCCGCTTCAATCTTTGGCTTGCCGCATCGTCACTCGGGAGGTTGGAACATGAGCTTCGCATCGCTGCGTCCGTTTCTGGACACGCTGCGCAAGGAGAACGACCTGGCCGTCATCGACGCGCCGGTCGATCCGAATTTGGAGATCACCGAAATTCACCGCCGGGTCATCGACGAAGAGGGCCCGGCTTTGCTGTTTACGAACGTCAAAGGGGGCTCGTTCCCCGTCGTCACGAATCTGTTCGGCACGAGCCGCCGGGTCGATCTGGCGTTCGGCCCGCGTCCGGAACAGCTCGTGAACCGGCTGATCGGCGCCATGGATACGCTGCTGCCGCCGACGCCGGCCGCTCTGTGGCGGGAGAAAGACATGCTGTTCGACTTGCTGAAGGTCGGCCTCAAAAAGGCGTCCGCCGAATCGGCCCCCGTGCTCGGCGTCTCGCGGCGCGAGCGGCCGCTTGCCGGCATTCCGGCGCTGACGAGCTGGCAGGAAGACGGAGGCCCGTTCGTGACGCTGCCGCTCGTCTATACGGAGCAGCCCGGGCACGGAAAGCGCCATAACCTCGGCATGTACCGGATGCAGATCTTCGATGACAGCACGACCGGCATGCACTGGCAGATCCACAAGGGCGGCGGCTTCCACTATCATGAGGCGGAGAAACGGAACGAGGCGCTTCCGGTCACCGTTTTCCTGGGCGGCCCGCCGGCCTTGATCGCCTCCGCGATCGCGCCGGTTCCGGAGAACATCCCGGAGCTGCTGCTCGCTTCGCTCATCCTGGGCGGCAAGCTGCCGATGGCGGAAGACCCGCTCGGCGGCCACCGCATTCCGGCCGAGGCGGAATTCGCCATCGCCGGCCGGGTGCCGCCGCACCTTCGCCGGCCGGAAGGCCCGTTCGGCGATCATTACGGATATTACTCGCTGCAGCATGATTTTCCGGTGTTCAACGTGGACCACGTCTGGCACCGCAAGGACGCCATCTACCCGGCGACGATCGTCGGCAAGCCCCGGCAGGAAGATTACTACCTGGGCGAGTTCCTGCAGCGGCTGCTGTCGCCGGCGTTCCCGATGGCGCTGCCCGGCGTCCGCAGCCTGTGGACGTATGCCGAGACGGGCTTTCACGCGCTGTCCGCGGCGGTCGTGCGCGAGAGCTACTCCCGGGAAGCGCTCGGCACCGCGTTCAGCATTCTCGGCCAAGGCCAGCTCAGCCTGACGAAGTTCCTCATGCTGACCGACCGCTACGTGGAATTGGAGCATTTCCCTTCGCTGATGGAGACGGTGCTGGAGCGCTTCGACCCTCAGCGCGACTTGTTCATTTTCGACCATACGTCTCACGATACGCTCGATTATACCGGCAAGCGGTTGAACCACGGGAGCAAGGCGGTTCTGCTCGGCGTCGGCGAACCGGTTCGTTCGCTTCCTTCCGAATACAAGGAAGGCGACATCGCCGGCGTGGACAAGATCCGGCCGTACTGCCGCGGCTGCCTCGTCGTCCAGGGCGCGCCTTACGAGCGGGACCCCGAGCTGGCGGAGCGGCTGTCGGCGGCGCTGACGGAGCGCGGAACGGAATGGCCGCTCGTCGTGCTGGCCGACGACGCCGACATCGCCGCCGGCCAGACGGCGTTCCTCTGGACGACGTTCACCCGGTTCAATCCGGCTCACGACATTTATGCGGCCAGCCGGACGACCCGCCATCATATCGGATACGGATTGCCGATCGTCATCGACGCGAGAATGAAGCCGGGCTACCCGGACGAACTGTTCCCGCGGGAGGACATCGTGGAGCTGGTTGACCGCCGGTGGAAGGAATATTTTCCGAACAAATGAAAAAGCGCCGCGCATCGATCCCCTTGAAGAAGAGGAACGATGCGCGGCGCCAAGTAAATTGTAACCCTAATGCGAAGCCGCGGGCGGCGTCCATTCGATGCCGAAATTCGCGTAGCCGGCCGCTTGAATATCCTTCAGTCTCACGAACAGCCGTCCGTCCAGGACCTGGCTGTTTTCTTTGTTTGCGATTATGTCATGCCGGGCGGTTTTGATCGTAAAGCTGTAGCCCTCTCCGGAATTGGAATCGGAGGTCTTCTCCGTTTGCCAGCCAAGGGAGTCGACCAGAGGAAGAACGGGCACGTACAGCTCGCGATCGAGACCGAAAAACAGATACGGAACCTGAATTCGTTGCCCGTCCGCGATCACCGTGCCTTCCGTCTGCTGACGCTGAGTCATTGGGGCGACCGGCAGCGAATCCAGATCGAGATCGGCCGGGACCTTCGGCGGCTCGGCTTGATTCGGGTTGCTGGCGCCGCTTCCCCGGTGCCTGAATTTCTCGATTCTCGCTGCCGCTTCCTTCTTGTCCGCGGCCTGAATCCGGCCGGTTCCGACATCGTAAAGAAACGGAGTGCGCGTCGGCTCGTTGCGCGCGAATACGAACGTATTCTGGCCGTTCTCGTACGCCCTTAACGAGCCGAGAACGAGCCGCTTCGCCTGCCCGCTCGCCGGGTCGATGCGGACGACCTCGTTCTGGCTGTCCTGTTCGCTGTAACGCTGCTCCAGGATCGTGCCGTCCGGCAGCCAGAAGTATTCGGGCTGGGAGGGGTAATCGCCGATTTGGCGGACGACGCCGTTCAGGTTGCTTTTGAGCAGGACGGCGATCCGCTTGGAGTAATACCAGCCGTGTATCTGAGGGTTCGCAAACATCCCGTAATGAATAATGTACTTGAATCCCCATTTCCCGTTCGGGGAATTTTCGTACAGATTGCCGTCCACGAGTTCGTCGGAAGCCGTGTCGTAGTAGGCGCCGTCGAACGTTTTCAGCGCGCCGGGCTTCAGGTATACGGACGCATAGTCGAAGCGATTCGCCTGCCAGACGGCTTGGATGGATTCGGGCAGCAGCTCCCAGGCTCCGTCGGCGCCGAGCATGAGTACGCGATCGTCCCGCGCATTGTCGCTCAAGGGTCTGGAGATGTTGTAAAACGATTCCCCGGTTCGCGCATCCGTAAACGAGTAATAAACGTCGTCCGCCGATAGCCCCGCTGCCGCGGCTTGCGGACCCGCGATTGCCGCTTGTCCGACTCCGGCCGCCAGCGCGGCTGCGGCCAGCGAGACGCGAATGGCCGGACCGATGGGCCGTTTGCTTTTTTTATGTAACGCCATCATCGTGAACCTCCTCTTCCGTTTGCAATTTAGACGCCTTGGAAAAGGTAAAGTTGCAAAATCAGGGAAACGAAGTTCGGCTTCCCGTCGATTCGCTCCGGTTGAGGGGGCCGGCCGATATGCGTTACAATGGAGAGAAAGGCCATTCTTCCGGGGGGAACGAGTATGTTGCGAGCGATGTTCGGCGAGCCGCCCAGGGAATGGAACGAGGCGGAGCAAGAAACGGTCGGGAAGATCGAACGCTTCGTCCGTCTCATGGAGGACCAGGGAAGCGGGGACCGGCCGGGTGCGGTCAGATGCCGCAAATACGCCATTTGGTCCGAAGGGCTGCTGCGTTCGATGGACGAGTTGGAGCAGAGCTGCTACGCCGCCAAGAAATATGCAGGGCGGATCAAAGCGCCGTCCGTCGACGAGATGTCCGCCGAGCAGCGGCGCGACTACGATCGGCACGTGTACTTCGACAAGAACGCGTACATCCGGATCTTCTCGATCCTGGACAAGCTCGGCATGCTGCTCAACGAGATGCTGGATTTGCAGACAGAGAAAATCAAAGCGCGGTTTTCGTTTTTTACCATGCTGCGCCGAATGCGTTCCCGAACCGATTGCGCCGAGCTGTCGGAGCGGATGAACGCACTGAAGGAGAAGCACCAAGGGGCGTTGAACCGGCTAAGACGACGACGCAATATGGAGATTCATCATATGAACGCGGAGCTTCAGGACGACCTGCTGCACGTCTTGCAGCCGGGCGCCGGAGCGGCGCATCTGGAGAATATCGGGGCGAACATGGGCGATCTGGACGAAGGCTGGGAAATGGTATGCCGGACGTTGGACCTGTCGTTCCGCGAACTGTTGAAGCGGGGCCGCATAAGCGGCGGCCGCGGCTAACGGAAGGAGAGGGAAACGGATTTGAGGCTGGCGGGGAGAACGGCGCTCATCACCGGAAGCGCGAAAGGACTGGGAAGAAGGGCGGCACTGGAGCTGGCCGCGCTCGGCTGCGACGTGGCGCTGAACTACGTCGCGAGCAAGGCGGAAGCGGAGGAAGCGGCGGCGCAGATCGAAGCGCTCGGACGCCGGGCGGTCGCCATCCAAGCGAATATCGCGATCGAGGAGGAGGCGCGCGGACTGGTGGACCAGACCGTGGAGAAGCTGGGCGGCGTCGATATTCTGGTAAACAGCGCCGGACCGTTTATTCGCGAACGGAAGCTGTTCGCGGATTACTCCGCGGCGGAGATTCACGAGATGATGAACGGCAACCTGGTCGGCACGATGCTGCTGGATCACCGCGTGCTGCCGGGAATGCGGGCGAGGCAGTGGGGGCGGATCATCCACTTCGGCTTCGGTCATGCGGCCGAAGCCCGCTCGTGGCCGCACCGGGCGGTTTACGCCGCGGCCAAGGTCGGCCTCGTCTCGTTCACCCGGACGCTGGCCGCCGAAGAGGCGCCGAACGGCATTACGGTGAACATGCTCTGCCCCGGCGACATTCGCGGGGAGTTCAAGGAGAAAGGGATCCGCGATGTGGAAGGCCTGGCCGACGAAGAGTCGCCGCGCGGCCGGCCCGGAACGGGCGAGGACGTCGCCCGCGTCATCGGGTTTCTGTGCCTGCCGGAATCCGACTTCGTCACCGGGAACGCCATCGAGGTATCGGGAGGGTTCGACCCGATCGTCAGCAATGTCAAACGTTCGTGACGCGCAGTGGACGATGACCCGGGCCTACGGGGCGGGGGTCAAGGTTATACCGCTCGCGCGGACACAAAAGGTCCCGCCCCCGGCAAACCGCGGGACGGGACCTTCCAGACCGGCCGCTTCGGCGGCCGGGACGAACGGATAACGGTCATTCGGGATTAGAATACTTGCACGACATCCTCGATTCCCTCGACTTCTTCCAGCAGCGCGCGTTCGATGCCGGCTTTAAGCGTGATCGTGGAACTCGGGCAACTGCCGCAGGCACCCATCAATCGAAGCTTAACGATGCCGTCTTCGACGTCAACCAGTTCGACGTCTCCGCCATCACGCTGCAGGAACGGACGAAGCTTGTCAAGCACCTCAAGCACTTCATCGTACATCGTGTCTTGTGCCGCTTCACTCATCGCCATCCCCTCCTTTCCTAACATTATTATAGTACAATTTCGGATGAATGAAAACGGACGTCCGGCAAAGAAAGGACGAATGCCATCATGCATGTCATCGAATATTGCGTCAGCAACCTGCACCACGGCACCGAAGCGGTTCTGCGCCGGCTTGAAGAGGAACTGCCGGACGTGGAGGTGGTCGAATACGGCTGTCTGGGCAACTGCGGCGAATGCTATCTGTCCCCGTACGTGCTCGTCAACGGAGAATCGATCGTCGCCGAGAACGCCGAAGCGCTGTACGACCTCGTCCTGGCATCGATCCGGGAGCAGGAGGCGGAGAAGTCCGCGCTCGACAAGCTGCTCGACGATCTTTAACGTTTAGCCGAAATGACGGCGGCTTTTCCAGAGCACGCCGCTCTTGAGCAGGCGCGGCACCCGTCCCATAATCGGCGTCGAGCCCATCAGGCCGAAGCCGGATTTGCGGCCGAGCGAGCCGAGCGTTCCTTTGAGCCGAATGCGGGACAGCCGAGGCTCCTTGCCCTGCCAGCGCGCCAGCAGAACCTGTGCGACCTGGCTTCCCTGGGCTTGGGCCAGCTGGCCGCTTGGGGAATAGGGCTGGCTGGAGCAGTCCCCGATCACGAAGACGCCCCGGGCATCCGGAAGCTCATGGAACTCGTTCACGATCAGCCGGCCTTGCTTGTCCTTCGCAAAGGTCATCCTCTGCACGAGTTCGACCGGCTGAATGCCGGCGGTCCACACGGTGGCGTCGGTCCGAATCTCTTCGCCTCCGTTGTAGATGACGCCGTCTTCCAGACGGGCGATCTGAATCTGCTTCCGCAGTTCCACATGATGCTCGTTGAACCAGGAAGAGACGAAGTGCTGCAGCCTGCCCGGGAATGCGGACAGCACGCTGCTGCGGTCCAGGATCCGGATGTTCAGGTCGGGGCGGCTCTCCCGCAGCTCGGAAGCGACTTCGACGCCGCTGAGCCCGCCGCCGACAATGGACACTTGGCCGTAAGGACGGATGTCATTCAACATTTGGTACGTTCTGCGCGTGGCCGACAACGACTGAACGCCGACCGAGAACTCGGCCGCTCCGGGGATCGAATGGTAATTGTCGGTGCAGCCGAGGGCGATGACGAGAGAGTCGAACGGAAGCGGATCCCGTTCCTCGCTGCCGAATACGACGAGTTTGCGCTCCAGATCGACATTCTCCACGTTGCCGTACACGATATCGAGCTGCGGATGGGACGGGAAGGCAACCCGGATTTCCAGCTCGGACGCGGTGCCCGCCGCCAGCGAGTAAAATTCGGTTTTCAGGCTCCCGAACGGCATTCGGTCGACAAGCGTCACGCGAACGTCGGACGGAATATCCTCAAGCAGTTCGTGCACGACGGTTAGTCCGCCGTACCCTCCGCCCAAAATCACAACATTGCTCACAGTACTCTTCTCCTTCGGTCTCAAGCTTCTGTCTTTAGTATGAACGTCTGGCAAAAACGCCACGCAGGGAACAAATCCCCCAACAGACGAATTCCGAATCCTTTTGGGGGAGCCCCCGGTAAGAACCCCCCCAAAAGTGAAGTCATGCTTGTAAAGGCAGGCAAAAAAGCGGCAAACGTTGCCGCTTCTTCGTCAAACGAATCTCATTCGTACACTTTGACTTCGTTGTACAGCGTATCGCGTTCGACCGGGATCCGCCCGGCGCCCTTGATCAGCCAGACCAGGTCTTCCCGGCTGATGCCGGCCGGCGTCAACGCGCCCGCCGCATGGCTGATGCGCTCCTGCACGATCGTTCCATGGGCGTCCGAAGCGCCCATCGTCAAAGCTACTTGAGTAAGCTGGGTTCCGATGTTGATGAAGTAAGCCTTCACGTGCTGGAAGTTGTCGAGCAGCAGGCGGCCGATCGAGATCGCCTTCAGATCGTCGAAGGCGGAGTTGCGCCGCCGGATGCCGGCTTTCGGGCTCGTCGGCTGCATCGACAGCGGAATGAACACCTGGAAGCCGCCCGTCTCGTCCTGCAGCTCGCGAAGCTGAAGGATGTGCTGGACGCGCTCCTCGATCGATTCGACCGGCCCGTACAGCATCGTCGTCGGCGTCTTCATGCCGAGGCGGTGGGCCGTCCGGTGCACCTCCAAATACTGCGCGATGCCCGCTTTCTCCACCCGCATTTTCTCCCGGTATTGATCCGACAAAATTTCCGCTCCGCCGCCTGTCAGCGACTCCAAGCCGACGGCCATGAGCCGTTCCAGCACTTCCTTGTAGCCGAGCCCGGAGATCCGGGAATAGAAATCGATCTCCGCCGCGGTGTAGGCTTTGATCGTCACCTGCGGATACCGTTCCTTCAGGGAGCGGATCGATTCGACGTAGTATTCGAACGGAACGTGGGGGTTATGGCCGCCGACGATGTGGAATTCGCGGGCCGTCGGCGTGATGTGCTGGTCGACGTAAGCGAACATTTGCTCCGGCGTCAGCGTATAAGCGCCCTCTTCCCCTTCGTCTTTGCGGAAGCTGCAGAACGCGCAGTGGGATTCGCAAACGTTGGTGAAGTAGAGACTCATCGTCTCGGTGAAATAAACTTTCTTGCCGTTCTTCCGAAGATTGACTTGATTGGCCAGCTGTCCGATCGTCATCAGATCGTCCGATCGATAGAGGTATACGCCGTCTTCGAACGTAAGCCGTTCGCCGCGCTCGACTTTGTCCGCGATCTCGGCCATTCTCCTGTCGGAGGTGGCGGTGATAAGCGTCATAGGGGATCGGCCTCCTTCTCCGTCAAATAAGATTGTGAAAAAAGTAACATAAGTGGCCTCAAAAGAAAACCTCGCACGTTCCGAGACCCCAACTGTACATATTATAAGCTTTCACCCGCTTTTCCGGCAACACCCAACTCGTTACACCTGCTCTATTGCGCTGTTTCGTTCCGAAATCTTCGCGCATAGCACGTATATTTTCGATAAAAAAAGGGAATCAACTTGGATATTAAGCCAAATCGAAATACCTTTAATTGGGAAAAGGATGGTGTTACCGTTGATCGAAGTGCTTCCGTTGTCCGAGCTGGAACGCATGGACAAAGCCGAGAAAGTCGCCACGCTGCAAAAATACCGCGCCGCCCATACCATCAAAGATTTAAGCCAAGCCTGGGGGCTGACGAATCCGATTCAATATTACATGTGGCTGAAGAAACAAAATATTTACGAGCAATTGGTTCGCCGCTCCGACAAGTTCGAGCCGTCCAAGGAGTGGAGACGGATGAGGGACACGGATAGCCGGGACGAAGAGAGAGCGCCGGTCCGGGGACTTCCCGCAGATCAGTTCCGCTACGGACTCGACACGGACTCGACGGGGCCCGAGCTCGCCCATGTGTTCCGGCGCCTGGCCGATTTCCTGATGAACGAGACAGGACACTTCCGCTGCCGGATCGAGCTGAAGGCGCTGCCGCAACAGGCGGCAAGCGAAGAATGGAAAGAAGAAGAGCCCGGCGCCTGACGGCCCGGGTTCTTTTTTATCGGGGTCCCCGCAAAGGACCTGAGTAAGCTTCAAAAATAAGCCCCGCCTTGTGGGGTTATCGTATGTGAACGGCTCTTGAGGCTTGGCGGTGCGAGGAGTATACTGAAGATAACGATGGCATGCCATCGGCAAGGCATGAAGGAGGGACCGGACATGATAGCGATCAGCGAAACGGCCGGCAGCAAGATCCAGGAGATGCTTGCCGCCGAGGAGACGCCGAATCTGTTTCTCCGAATCGGAGTGCAGGAAGGCGGCTGCAGCGGTTTTTCATACGGAATGGGATTTGACGACGAGCAGCACGAGGACGATCAGGTGCTGGACGTTCAAGGCTTGAAGGTTGTCGTCGATTCCGAGAGCGTGAAGTACCTGCGCGGCCTGGAGATCGACTTCAAGGAATCGGCCATGGGCGGCGGCTTCACCATTCATAACCCGAACGCCATCGCCACCTGCGGCTGCGGGTCGAGCTTCCGCACCGCGACCGACGCGGGCAAGCCGGCGCCGGAGCAGTGCTGAGTACGAAACGTCACGAGTCACGTTTGTCTGAGCCCTCATTCGAGGGCTTTTTTTGTTAAGAATCGGGAGAATTATCGTGACAACGCAAGCATCCCTGCCGAAACGCTTTTGAGGCGATTTCGGCAGGGTGTTTATTTTTTACAAAAGCGGCAGGCTGCGTTAACATCCGGTGTACATACAACCTTCAAGCTGATCTTGCACCCACTTCAGATCCGAAAGGAGCCAGCGTGATGTCGCTCAAGATGGAGCGCAAGGGAAGCGAGATGTTTGTGGACGAGAGGCGTTTCGCCACAGACAGGCGCCCCTGGTTCGGGCAGCTGCCGGAAAGAATAGGAAAGAACTTTACATTCGCGGTCATGGGCGATCGCTGCGGGATGGCCCTGCCGGGCGTTTTTGAGAAAGGGCTTGCGATCCTGCAGGATTTGAAGCCGGATTTCGTGCTGTTCGTCGGCGACCTGGTCGAAGGTTACGGGATGGATTCGGAGGAAGCGCGCAACGAGTGGGAATACATCGACGCTCAAATCGCCGCGACGGGACTTCCTTTCTTCCAGACGATCGGCAATCACGACTTCGGCACGCAGACGTTGGTCGACGTTTGGCGAGAGCGCAAAGGCATCGAGTATTACGCATTCCGGGTGGGGGACGTTCTCTTCCTGATCCTCAATACCGAAGACCCGTTCGAGGAACTGTCGGACGAACTCATCGCGAGGGTGAAGCTCGCCGCTGCGAATATCCGGCGAGATCCGGAGCGTGCGAGCGAATATGTGAAAGCTTTCGACGATGAGGTCGTCGCAAGCATGTCGCCGGATCAACTGCAAGACGTGGGAAAGGCACGAGTCGGCTTGGGAGACGAGCAGCTTGCTTTTTTCGAAAATGTGCTGGCCAGCAATGCGGACGCGAAGTACACGTTCGTCAGCATGCACAAGCCAGGCTGGAAATCGGACAGTTCGTCATTCGCCAGGCTGCGCGAGATGATCGGGAGCCGTCCGCATACGATCTTCGCGGGCCACTTCCATTCACTCGAATATTCCCGGACGAACGAGGCTTGTCAAATTCAATTGGGCCGCACCGGCGCCGCCTCCCACGGAGAAGGGAAAGGCGACCAAAACCTGTTGCTGTGGGTATCGATGCGGTCGGGCGTTCCTTCTATCCGCGTCGTTCATCTGGACGGCATAACCGAGCCGGCCGATTATCCGCCGCGCCATCCCTGACAAGACGTTTTATCGATTCCTTTATGAAAGGCGGTCTGTTAATGACATTGCTTCCTCTGTATCAAGAACGGCGAATTCGAATGGAGGGCGCCTCCAATGTCCGAGATCTCGGCGGCTACCCGACGTCGTTCGGCCGGCACGTCCGGCGCGGCGTATTCTTCCGTGCCGACAGTCTGCATCGGCTGACCGAACGGGACCAGGAAGAGCTGGTCGGCCGAGGCGTCCGCTCGGTCATCGATCTCCGGCATGCCCGGGAATTGCAGGAATCGGAGAACGTATTCGCTTCGTCGGGGCGGCTCGCCTATCATAACGTGAGCCTGTTCAACCCGGCCGACACGGCGACGACGGATCTCGGCAGGCTGGGCGATCTTTACGTCGATATGCTGGAGAACCGCCGCCAGCCGCTGCTGCGCGTGTTCGAGCTGCTCTCGGCCGACCCGCGCGAAGCGGTCTTGTTCCACTGCGCGGCCGGCAAAGACCGGACGGGCGTCATCGCCGCCTTGCTTCTGGAACTGGCCGGCGTTGCGCATGAAGTGATCGTCGCCGACTACGCCATGACCGCGGCTTGCCTGACGCCGCTGATGGAAGAGCTTCGCCGGACGCGTCCGGAATCGGTGTCTGCCGAGCTGTACGAGCGATTCCTGGGCGCGGAACCGGAGGAGATGGAGAAGATGCTGGCTCATCTCGCCGGCAGGTATGACGGAGCGGAGGAGTATCTGATGTCGATCGGCTTGGCGCCCGAGCAGGTAGAAGGGCTCAAAAAGAAGCTGCTGGGAGCCTGAACCGGCGCAGCTCAAGCAGGCGCCGCCCCTAAGAGGCCGGCGCCTGCCGAAACGTCGAGAATTCATGGTCAAGCGTCAAAGTCGTCCTCATCCGACTCCGCCTGACGGATGAGCTCATCGATCCACCGGATTTCCGACTTCGTCCGGGAAGCCGAATATCGAAGAACCTCGGCCCGGAACGTCCTTCGTTTCCCGGTCCCCTCTTCGTCGCCGAATTGTCGCCGCTCGATATTGGCCAGCAGCGACTCCAGGTCTTTTTTTCTCCGATTCAAGATTCGCAGCCGATTCTCCCGGGAGATCCGGTGGAACAGAGAGACTCGAATCATGAATTCAATGTCGTGCCGCGCGTCCTTCTCGGTAAACGCGTTGATCAATTCGACAATTTTCGCCTTTCCGGCATTCGTCAGCTCATATATGTACTGGTTAGGCCTGCTTTCCTGCTCGTTCCGATTTCGAACGATGACTCCCTCATTCGTAAACCGGCGCAGCGCCGGGTACAATAAATTGTGATTTACGTCCACCAAATGGCCGAGATCCTTCTGGATTTCTTTTTTGATCTCATATCCGTGCTTGGGGGATTTCTCGATCTGGATTAAAATCAGCAGGTCGATATACATGAATGATTGCCCTCTCATCGAATTTGGCGATTCGCTTCGTCTAGTGCCCTTCCAGCATACCAACTCAAGACCGAGCCTACAACCAATTCCCCACAGGAAGAAAACGGAAATCGCACCTTGCGGCATGGGCCGCAGGACAGTAGTTTCCCTTTAAGTGATATGTTAATTTAACATATGATAAAGTATCTTAACTTCGGGAGGGAACAGGTATGCAGAAGGAGATCATCTCGCTGGCCGAAATCACGGGGTTCCAAACGCCGTCCGAGGAATTCAACCCCTACGAGTGGTACAAGAACAAATTGCGAAACGAGCCCGTCAGCTATAACGAAGCGACCGATACCTGGAACGTGTTCCGATATGAAGACGTTCGCAGAGTGCTCAGCGATTACGACTATTTCTCCAGCGTGCGCCCCCGCACGACGATCAGCGTCGGAGCCGACAACGAGGAAGGCCAGCGCATGAGCAAGGTCGATCTGAGTTTGGACCCTCCCGAGCATCAGAAAAACCGCGCCCTCCTCGCCAAAGCGTTCACGCCGAGAAGCTTGAAGCTGTGGGAGCCGCGCATTCACGAGGTCGTTCGCCAACTGCTGGACGGGATCGGAGACGCTCTTGAGATCGACGTCGTTCAGGATTTCACCAACGCGCTTCCCGCCATCGTCATCGCGGATTTGCTTGGCGTTCCTTCCGGAGACCGGCTGTTGTTCAAGGAATGGGTCGACCATCTGTTCCTCCCCATTCCCAAAGAACGGGCGGAGGACGTTCAGGAATTGAAGCGCCAGGCCGCCAAACAATATTACAACTATCTGTACCCGATTATCGTGGGGAAAAGATCCGCACCGGCCGAAGACATCATCTCGGACCTGATTCGGGCCGAGGTGGACGGAGAGAGGCTGTCGGACGACGAGATCGTTCGGACCACGATGTTCATTCTCGGCGCCGGCGTCGAAACGACAAGCCATCTGCTGGCATGCACGTTCTATTCGTTCCTGTACGACGACGATCGGATTTACGGAGAGGTGCGCGCCGACCGGGAGCTGCTTCCGAATACGGTGGAGGAAATGCTCCGCTATCGCTTCCATATCGCGAAGATGGACCGGACCGTAAAGCAGGATAACGACTTGCTGGGCGTCGATCTCAAAAAAGGCGACGTCGTCGTCGCCTGGATGAGCGCGGCCAACATGGACGAAGCGATGTTCGAAGATCCGTTCACCTTGAACATCCGCCGCCCGAACAACAAGAAGCATTTGACGTTCGGCAACGGTCCGCACTTCTGCTTGGGCGCGCCGTTGGCCCGGCTCGAAGCGAATATCGGAATCGGCCTGTTCATGGACCGCTATTCCCGAATCGAACCGGTTCCCGGCTTCCGACTGGAGGATCATCTTACGCCGTCCGCGGCCGGACAGACGTTGACCAGCTTGCCGATGCGGGTAACGGCGAGCCGTTAGGAAGAGCTGATTGCCATGTAAAAAGCAGCGGCCTCTCCTCGCCGAGGAAAGGCCGCTGCTTTGCTTATCATTAAAGAATCTATAAATTCCGGGGTTATGATCAGCCCGTGAACTCTTGCACCCATTCGCCGTTGTAATAAGCGACGCCGATGGATTTGTAGTTCACGTTCAGGATGTTCGCTTTGTGGCCGGCGCTGTTCATCCAAGCCGTCATGACTTCCTGCGGATCGCGTTGGCCTTTGGCGATGTTCTCGCCGGCATAGCTGTAGCTGACGCCGAACTGCTTCATCATGTCGAACGGAGAGCCGTACGTCGGCGAATTATGATCGAAGTAGTTGTTGTTGTACATGTCCTTCGCTTTCGCCAATGCCACGGAAGTCAGCTTGGAATCGGTCTTGAGCGCGGACAAGCCTTGTTTGGCGCGTTCCTGGTTGACCAGGGTCACGACTTGCGAAGCGTAATCCGATTGGGTCACGCCGGAATTCGAACCCGATGCCGAGCCGGACGTATTGCCGCTCGTGCTGCCGGAGCCGGAGCTTGTCTTGCCGGAATCCGAGGAGCTTCCGCCCGAAGAGCTGCTGCCGGAGCCCGAGCCGTTGTCATAGCTGCCCGAGTTCCCCGATCCGCTTTGATCGGAACCGGTGCCCGCGTTGGACCCGGAGCCTGTGTTGGATCCGGAGCCTGCATGGGATCCGGAGCCGTAGCCCGAACCATAGCCGTATCCCGACCCGGAGCCAAGGATGCTGCCGAGATCGAGGCCTTTGCCGCCGGAGCCGCCGAGAAGGCTTCCGAGATCAAGGTTCTTGCCGCTTCCGGAGCCAAGAAGGCTTCCGAGATCAAGCCCGCTGCCGTTGCCGGAACCGAGGATGCTGCCCAGATCGAATCCGCTGCCGGCGTTCGAGCCCGTTCCGGTTCCCGCTTGACCTTGAACCTGCTTCAGCACGGACTGAAGGTCGATGCCGTATTGGCCGGCCAGTTGGGAAAGATCGTTATAGGAAAGCTGAGAACCAGCGGATTGACTATTTTGCGGCGCGGAGGTCGTTTGCGCCGACGCCATTCCCGCAACCGGGACGGATAAAGCCAGGACAAGAGAACCGGACAGGACCAACTTGCCGAGACGATTGTGTTGCTTGAACATGAAGGTTCCTCCCTTTGGTAAGCCTACGAGGTTAGCTGTCGGGTTCGGGATCAAAGAGAGTTCTCCCGGCCGCGCGTTTGCCGCGCAGCTTCACCCCCAAACAACTTGGGTCCCCCGCGCCCTGACGGGCTTAGGCTCGGATGCTTCACATTCTAACAGCAATCGACTCGGTTGTTCATTAGAAAAACTTTAACTAAGGTAAATGGTGGGACATCACGGTTTCGTCTCTTTTGCGGCTCGGGAGCGGGAGCCTCCGCCCTTGGCCGCGCCGGACCCCTTGTCGCTCTTGCTTCCGGGGGCCGCGGAAGGCTCCGCTCCGGCTGCCGCTTTGGCCTTCGAGGCGCCCCGTGCCGTCGTCCGCCTTTTCCCGGTATCTTCCTCCTGCGCTCCGGCCCCGGGCTTGACAGCTTCGAGACTGGCTTGCAGCGCCGCCATCAGATCGATGACGTTCGTGCGCTCCGCCGTTGGCGCGGCGACAAGGTCGGTGCTCTCTCCGGCGACTTTTCGCTCGATCGCCTCGAGAAGCGCGACACGGTAGTCGTCGGTATATTTCTCCGGATCGAACGGGGACGTCAACTGATCGATGAGCAGCTTGGCCATGCCGAGTTCGCGCTCTTCGACCTTGATCTCCTTCGGAAGATTCGGCACGCCCTCCAGCGACCGGATCTCGTCCGGATAGAACATCGTCTCCATGCAGATGCAGTTGTCCAGCACCCGTATGGCCGCCAGGCTGCTCTTGCTGCGGATCGCCACTTTGGCGATGCCGATCTTTCCCGACTGCCGCATCGCTTCAAGAAGCAGGTTGTAAGCTCCTCCTCCCGCTTGATCCGGCGACAGGTAGTACGTCTTCTGAAAATAAAGCGGATCGATCTCTTCCAGCGCGACGAAATCCAGGATTTGAATCGTCCGCTGGGTCTCCGGCTTGATCGCCTGCAGCTCCTCTTCGTCGAACAGAACGAACCGTCCCTTTTCGAACTCGTAGCCTTTCGTGATTTCGTCCCATTCGACCGCCTTGTCGCAGTGCGGACAGCTGCGGACATAGGAGATCGGCGTGCCGCACACTTTATGGATATACCTTAGATGAACGTCTTTGTCTTCCGTGGCCGTGAACATCTTGACGGGAACGTGGACGAGCCCGAAGCTGATCGCCCCTTTCCAGACCGTATGCATAGGGTTGCGCTCCTTTGCTGGCGAATGCGGACGATCGCTGTCCGGAACTTGCGCTTATTAGCGTACCCCAAACGAATGGTTCTCACGCGCTCAGGGAATATTGTCGGGGGAGGCTTTCACGGCTCCCGATCTCGATAAGGAAGGAGACCGGCGCGATGGACAATCCGAGCGACACCGACCTGATACACGAAGGCAGGGAAGATTACGACATGGATGTCGACCGGATGATCAACGAAGGTCTTGGGGGCGGCCAGGTCACGATGCACAACGGCCTTATCGAAGAGACGACGACCGATACGATGAAGGAGGGCGACGAAGAGTGAACGTTCGAAGAGCCCAGGAAATTTACGACTCCAAGGACATGATCTCGGTGCACCTGGACGATCAGCCCGTCTGGATCGAGAACGTCGATGCCGCCAACGGAATGGCGACGGTCCAGATCGGGCAGAAGCCGATTCAGACCAAGACGGTATCCGTCGAGCGCTTGGAAGAAGTTCAATAAAGGCCTTGTATATTCGAACCGCTCGTCAATCGAGCGGTTTTCTTATTTTATTTATTTGATACAATTGGCATATGCATCCATATCGCGCATGGGAGGAGCCGTCCGCCGGTGAGAATGTTCGGGCTTTGGCGCAGGTCGATACTAGTAAGGCTCATCCTCACCTTTATGATTATTATGGTGCCGCTATATGGCATCGGCATCAGCATGTACTTCTGGGGCATCGAAGCGATCAAAAAGGAAATCTCCAGCGCGCAAGAAGCTCAGGTTGCTTATTATTTGGACAAAATCTCCAAAGAGATTCAAGGCTTGAAGCTGGTTCAGTCCGATACTCTCTACAACGACGACATCAATATGCTCGCCAACGGCGAACCGTATATGAACAATTATGAACGGGGCTATTACATGAACAAGCTGCAGCAGCGGCTGAGCGCGATCAAAAACGGAAGCGTTTACGTAGAAAATGTCATGGCGTACATACCGTCCGTTCGCCGGATGATCCCCGCCGAGGGGAGCATAAGCGAGCTGAAGCCGTCCGATCTTCAGCGAATGAAGATGTATGACGATTCATCGCCTTCCCAATTGATCTACGCGGACGATCATTTGTTCCTCAACGCTTTTTTTCCGCCCAATTACATTAAAAACAGCTCGCAGCCCCTGTATTCGGTTCTCGTGAAGCTCTCGTCGGCGCAGCTCAAAAATTCGCTGAGCCAATTCGGCCTGAACGAAAAAAGCGGCTCGTTTCTGATGGATGCGAACAGACGGCCGATCGTGTCCAATACGGGCGAGACATCGGCGCAGGAGCTCATTCGGGAACGGATCGGCAACGAGGAGAGCGGGAGCGGATCGGTCAAGATCGAAGGCAAGCCGTACATGTACATATACCGCGCTTCGCCTTATCTTGGGCTTACCGTCGTCAGTTATATTCCCGAGAACGCTTTCTTCGCGGGGCTAAGCAAATATAAAATTTGGTTCTGGGTTCTGACCGCCGCCGCCGCGTTTATCGTCATCTTGTTCTCGCTGGCCATCATCCGTTTTCTACGGGCCCCTCTGCACAAGCTGATTAAAGGGTTTAAACGGCTGGAAACCGGAGATATGGACTTCACCATCGGTCACCCGTTCGACGACGAGTTCGGCGTGTTGTACCAACGCTTCAACTCGATGCTTGTGCGCTTGCGCGCGTTGATCGACCAAAATTACAATCAGACGATCATGGTTCAACGGGCGGAACTGAAGCAATTGCAAGCGCAAATCAACCCTCATTTTCTCTATAACAGCTTCTTTCTTTTGTATACGATGACAAGGCGCGGCAAATACGAGGAATTAATGAAGTTTCAACTGCAGCTGGGCGAATATTTCCGGTTTCTTACCCGCAATGACGCGGACGAGGTGACGCTGGAACGGGAAGTCAGTCATGCGCGGGCTTACTGCGAGATCCAGGCCCTGCGGTTCTCGAACCGGATCCGCGTCGAATTCGGCGAGCTTCCTGCCGAGTATGCCGATCTTAGCGTGCCGAGGCTGATTCTGCAGCCGATAGTCGAGAACGCTTTCCAGCATGGATTGGAGTTGTTGGAAGAGAACGGACTGCTGCAGGTTCGCTTCATCCCGGAGAAGGGCGGGCTGCGCATTGAGGTGGCCAATAACGGCGCGCCGATGAGCGAAGAAGCGCTTCGGTCGTTGGAATCGGGCGTGACGTCGAACTCCGCACAGAGGGAAGTGACGGGGATGCTTAATATTCACCGGAGAATCCGGCTGCGTTTCGGCGAAGGAAGCGGAATCCGCGTCGATAACGGCCCGGAGCAGGTCGTCGTCGCCATCCAACTGGAGTTCGAAGATGAGGGGGGGCAAGAGGTTTATGTTTACGCTGCTGATCGTCGATGACGAGCCCATGATCGCGGACGGGCTGTACGAGGAGTTTCAGGATAGCCGAGAATGGGACCTTGACGTCTACCGGGCTTATTCCGGCAAAGAAGCGTTGGAGCGAATCGAGCATATGAAGGTCGATATTCTCATTTCGGACATCCGCATGCCCGGAGTGGATGGAATCGAGCTGCTGAAGCAGGTCAGGAGCAGATGGCCGTCCTGCCGCGTCATCCTGCTGAGCGGCTATAAAGAATTCGACTACGCCTATAGCGCCTTGGAGTATGGCGCCGTTCGCTATGTGCTCAAGACGGAAGGGTATGACAAAGTGATCGATACCGTCAAACAGGCGGCAGCGGATCTCGAGCAGTCGCGGCTGGCCGCCAAGCCTGTTCCCGAAGCGGATCGCGAACCGGATGCCCGCAGCGGGACGCCGGTTCGCGAGATGCTCCGGGAGGATCGGCAGGACAGACGTACCGCAGATATCATTGCCAAGTTGAAAGATTATATCGAGAACCACCTTCACCGGGATATTTCGCTCGTTGCGCTTGCCGACGTCGTTCATTTCAATCCGAGTTATTTATCCCGCTACTTCAAGCAGCAGACCGGCCTCAATCTGTCCGAGTTCGTGCAGAGCGTGAAGGTAGAGCGGGCCAAACGGATGCTGGCCGATCCTGATATTCGCGTCAACGATATCGCCGAAGCGCTCGGATACGGCTCTGCGTCCAACTTTACCCGCTTGTTCAAGCGGTTGACGGGATCGACGCCGCAGGAATTCAGGGAAACCGCAATCAGGTAAACAAATGAATGAACTGTAAAGGATTGAAGATATGAAAGCGTTTCCCTTGTTTTTATAATAAAAATACAGTCGGCCGCTGTAATTTAGTTATCGAAAAAGGGGAATCGGCATGCAAACGAATCCGCTGAAAAAAATGCTTCTTGCCGCGGTATTGGGATTAACGGCATGGTCGGCCGCGGCTTGCAGCAGCCATTCGAACGATGGAGGCGGCGACGCTTCCGCGAGCGGCGTTCCTTCCGCCGGCGGAACGAAGGCCGCAGCAACCGGCACGGGGCCATCCGCGGATCCTGCTGCGAAATACGAAAGCCCGATCACCGTAACCGCGGTGATGGGACTTAGCGATCAGGTGCAAAAATCCGTATCGATCAAGCCGGATGTCATCACCGACAACATCTGGACCCGCGGCTACGAGAAGGATCTGGGCATCAAGATTCATTACCTGTGGACCGTCCCGTCGGCGCAGATGGAACAGAAAATGAACGTATCGATCTCGTCCAACGATCTTCCCGACATCATCCCTGTCAACTCGCGGCAACTGAAGATGCTGGTGGATACGGGCGTTGCCATGGACATCACGCAGCTGTTCGATCAATATGCGTCCGATTTCACGAAGCAGATGATGGACGCGGACCAACGGATCGGCATGGATCAAGCTACCGTGAACGGGAAGCTGATGGCTCTTCCGGCCATCAACGGGGCCATCGACGGCGCTTCGATGATCTGGATTCGCGCGGATTGGTTGAAAAATCTGAATATGGAACCGCCCCGGACGATGGACGATGTGCTGAAAATCGCGGAAGCGTTCACCAAGAACGACCCGGACCAGAACGGCAAGGACGATACCTACGGTCTTGGACTCAACAAAGACTTGCTCGGAGGCTTCGCGGTGCTGGACGGATTTTTCGAAGGCTATCACGGCTATGCCAACGGCTGGATCGACGACGGAAGCGGAAATCTCGCCTACGGCGGCATTCAACCCGCCATCAAGACAGCTCTGGGGAAATTGGCGGACATGTACAAGAACGGGTATATCGATAAGGAATTTTCCGTCAAAGATACCGCGAAAGTCGCCGAATCCGTGACGTCCGGCAAGGTCGGCATGTTCTTCGGCCAGCATTACGTTCCGTTCTGGCCGCTGCAGGACGCCAAGAACAAGGATGCGAACGCCGACTGGCAGGCGTTCCCGATCGTCTCCGCCGACGACCAGCCGGCCAAGCCCATGATTAACGGATCGTCCGGCACGTTCTACGTGGTCAACAAAAAAATGAAGAACCCGGAGGCGGCAATCAAGCTGTACAACTATTTCTACGCGAAGGACCCGGCGCTCAGCCCCGACTTCGATCCCGCTTATCACGGACAGGACAGCCAACTCGATACCCACCCGGACCAATTCTATCAGCTGGCCGTCATGACGTCGTTCTATCCCCAGCAGAACCTGTTCATCAATCAGAACGTCGACAAGTATTTCAAAGACAACGATTCGTCCGTGCTGGACAATTACTGGGTGAAAGACAACGTGGGCAACATCGAGAAATACAAGGCGGGCGACGACAAGCTTTGGAGTTCCTATGCCTGGGCGGGTCCGGACAACAGCGCCTTCAGCGTGATCGACCAATATAACCGGGACGACCGGTTCCTTCGCAACGGCTATATCAAAGGGGATACCGAATCGATGACGCTGAAGGGGGCGACGCTGAACCAAATGCGGAGCGAGACATTCACGAAGATCATCATCGGGGCGGCTCCGATCGACGAGTTCGATTCCTACGTGGAAAAGTGGAGAAAGCTCGGCGGAGACGACATTACGAAGGAAATCAACGCCGCCAAATAGCAAGCCGGTCCTGCAGACAGAGAGGAGGATGACAGATTGGCCGCACCCGAGACCGCTGTCCGGACCGCCGTCGGCGCCAAATCCGAACGATGGGCCGCCCGATTCAAGCAGCAGCGCTCCTTGCATCTCATGCTGTTGCCTTGCGTTCTGCTGGTGGCCGCCTTCGGCTATTATCCGATGGTCGGGATTCTGATCGCTTTTCAAAATTACAATCCGACCCAAGGCTTCTTCCATTCGAAATTCGTGGGCCTGGACAACTTCCGGTACATGTACGAGATGCCGGATACGCTTCAGGTGCTCTGGAACACGGTCTTTATCGCGTTTCTCAAAATCGTGCTCGGACTGATCGTCCCCGTCACGTTCGCCATTCTGCTTGATCTTATCCGGCGAAAGGTATTCCAGCGGACGGTTCAAACATTGATCTATATTCCGCATTTTCTGTCCTGGGTCATCCTGTCCGGGATCCTGATCGACATCCTGTCGCCGAATGAAGGCATCGTCAACGAGCTGCTGAAGCGGCTCGGAATGGAGCCCGTATTTTTCCTTGCGAACGAACGAGTATTTCCCTATCTGTTGGTATTCTCCGATGTATGGAAGGAGTTCGGGTACGGCACGATCATCTATTTGGCCGCCATTACGGCGATCGACACTTCGCTTTACGAGGCGGCCGTCATGGACGGCGCCAACCGATTCCGGCAGGTGCTCCACGTGACGCTCCCGGGCATCCTGCCGATCGTCGTGCTGATGGCAACGCTTAGCTTAGGCAACGTGCTGAACGCGGGTTTCGAACAGGTGTTCAACCTGTACAGTCCGGTCGTGTACAAGACCGGCGATATCCTCGACACGTTCGTCTACCGCATCGGATTGCAGAACAGCCAATACGGCGTAGCCACTGCTGTCGGCTTGTTCAAATCGGTCGTTTCGTTCCTGTTTATCGCAACCGGATACAAGCTTGCCGCCAAGTTCGCGGGCTATCGCGTTTTTTGAGAGAGGAGGTGCAGGCGTGTACCGACGGCGAACGTTCGGCGGCAGGCTGTTCGAGATCGGGAATTACGCTTTTCTGGGCTTTGCCGCGCTGCTTTGCATTTTCCCGATCATTCACGTGCTGGCCGTGTCCTTCAGCTCCAGTACGGCCGCCTCGGCCGGAGAAGTGACGCTTTGGCCCGTCGACTTCAATCTGGGCTCTTATCGATACGCCATAACCAAGCCGCAATTTCTGACATCTTTTCTTGTCACGCTTGAACGCGTCGCTCTGGGATTGGCCGTCAACATGCTGATGACGATTTTCGCCGCTTATCCGCTGTCCAAGGAACGCGGGGAGTTGTACGGGCGGAATGTCTATTCCTGGTACTTGTTCGTCACCATCATTTTCAGCGGCGGACTGATTCCTTGGTATATGACCATCAAGCAGTTCGGTATGATCGATTCGATCTGGGCGCTCATTCTGCCCGGGGCCGTTCCGGTGTTCAACGTCATCATTCTGCTCAACTTCTTCCGGCAGGTGCCGAAGGAGATCGGCGAATCGGCTTTTATCGACGGCGCCGGCCATTGGACGGTATTGAGCCGGATTTATTTGCCGCTGTCCACGCCCGCGATCGCCACGCTGGTGCTGTTCACTTGCGTCGGGCATTGGAACTCCTGGTTCGACGGACTCATTCTGATGAGCTCGCCGGCGCATTATCCGCTGCAGACCTATCTGCAGACGATCATCGCAAACCGCGACATGTCGTTGTTCGTGTCGGCCTCGCAGGAAGATCTGAAGCTGTTGTCGCAGATTTCGGACCGGACGCTCAAATCGGCGCAAATCTTTATCGCGGCCGCCCCGATACTGGCAATTTATCCGTTTCTGCAGAAATATTTTATGAAAGGCATTGTCATGGGCAGCGTGAAGGGCTGAAGAGCTTGCCCGCCAAGCACGACAATCGGAGGGATGAGGATGAACGAACGGTACGATGTCGCCGCATACGTGTGGCCGGCTTATACCGGGGACGAACCCAGAACCCGCATGTTTTGGCCGGAAGGGATCGGGGAATGGCAGTCGGTCAAAAACGCGGTTCGAAAATTTCCCGAACACGACTGGCCGCGCAAACCGCTCTGGGGATATGTGAACGAAGCGGACCCGTACGTGATGGAGATGCAAATTCAGGCGGCTGCCGATCACGGCGTCAACGTATTCATTTACGACTGGTACTGGTACGATAGGCGGCCGTTTCTCGAGCAATGCCTGAACAACGGTTATTTGAAAGCCCGGAACAACGACAAGGTCAAATTTTATTTGATGTGGGCCAACCATCCGGTCAACAACACCTGGGACATCCGGCTGTCGCACGATCAGGAAAATCTGATCTGGGACGCCGCCGTCGATCGTACGGAGTTCGAGAACGTCGCCGACCGGTTGATCGAGCGGTATTTTCAGCATCCTTCCTACTATAAGATCGGCGGGAAGCCGGTGTTCATGATCTACGACTTGGCGACTCTGATGAAAGGGCTCGGCGGCGCGGAGGCGACCCGGGAGGCGTTCGAATGGTTCCGCGGCCGTGCCGTATCCGCAGGGTTGCCCGGGCTCCACCTGCAGCTGACGATGTGGAAGGAGACCAGCTTCAACCTGAGCGGAGTGGATGGGGAGAAGACCGCCACGACAAGCGAACTGGCCCATCTCCTTGGATTCGACAGCCTGACGCATTATCAGTTCGTTCACTTCGTCGATATCGACAGGGATTACGGCGAGATTCTGCCGGATGTCGAGCGGGAATGGGAGCGCATCGACCGAACGTTTCACATTCCTTATTTCCCGCATGTATCGATCGGCTGGGACAACAATCCGCGCTTTCAAGCGTTTCGGCCCGGCATCGTAAAGGGCAATACGCCCGAGATGGTGAAGCGGGCGCTGGAGATGGCGCGAAACTATGCCGATGCCCATCCCGGGCAACCGCCGCTGATCACGATCAACAGCTGGAACGAATGGACGGAGACCAGTTATCTGCAGCCGGACGATCTTAACGGGTACGGTTATCTGGAGGCCGTGAAGGCGGCTTTCGTCAATAATTCGTAGCCTTGCTTCGGCGAGCTTGCAACGTTGCGGATTCGGGACCGGCATAACCGCCGCTGCGACCGGGCTTGTTTTGTAAGCGGTGCAGGCTTGGCGTATAATGGAAAAGACATGATCATTTCCATTATTGAAGGGAGAATGCCGCATGTACGATGTAGCGATTATCGGAGGAGGCCCGGCGGGAGCGAGCGCCGCGTTGTTCACGGCCAAGGCCGGCAAGAAGACGGTGGTCATCGACAACAACCAGAGCGTCACGCGCAGGGCGTGGATCGAGAACCACTACGGTGCGCCTGAGATTTCCGGGCCCGATCTGGTCGATACCGGACGAAAGCAGGCCGAGAAGTTCGGCGCCGAATTCGTCGCAGCCAAAGCGGTTAAGCTGACAGCCGGCGAAAGCTCCGTAACCGTCGAGGCGGAAGAGGGATCTTACGAAGCGCGGCATGTCATCGTGGCAACGGGTCTGTTCGTTGACTGCGCGGAAGCGAGCGGCATTCGCACGAAACCGGGTACGGAGCCCCGAATCAAGACGATCATCGACGCGACGCCGGAAGGAAAAACGAACTTGGCGAACGTCTGGGCCGCGGGCACGGTAGCCGGCGTCAGCATGCACACGATCATTACCGCCGGGGACGGCGCCAAAGTGGCGATCAACGTCGTCAGCGAGCTGAACGGAGAGCGGTACGTCGATCACGATATGTTAAAGAACGGATAAGGTCGAAAAGGGTATCATCGGCCGTTCGGAGGATTCGTCCTCCGGACGGCTTTTATTGTGATGAAGGAAAAATTTCTCGCCATTCCGCGAAACGGAAACATCCTCGGACGAACGGCAGGCAAGAAAAGCTTCCCCCGCGCGTATGGTTGGAGTAGAGGTTCCGCTTGCCGCGTTCGATCGAATGGAGGGATGCCCGTGAGGGATATGGCGATCATCGGTGCCGGATACGTCGGTCTGGTTGCCGGGGCCTGCTATGCAGAGTTGGGAAACCGCGTCGTTTGCGTGGACAGCGACGAGGAGAAGATCGCGAGGCTGCGGAGGGGGGAGGTTCCGATCTATGAGCCGGACCTCCCTCAGCTTATTGCGCGCAACGCGGAAGCCGGCCGGCTGGCGTTCGCCGCAGCGGCCGGTCCCGCGGTGGAGAAAGCGGACATCGTCGTCATCGCCGTCGGAACCCCGCCGCTTCCGTCCGGCGAAGCGGACCTTCGCTCGATCGAGAAGACGGCGCGCGAGATCGGCGCATCCATGAACGGGTACAAGATCGTGTGCATCAAAAGCACGGTACCCGTCGGGACGGCGGAGAAGGTGGAGCGGTGGATCGCGGAACGGTACGCGGGCGGCTTCGACGTCGTCTCTCTGCCGGAATTTCTGCGGGAGGGATCCGCGGTGGCCGACGCGCTTCGCCCCGACCGCATCGTCATCGGCACTTCGTCCGAGAGAGCGGCGGCGGAATTGGCCGCCCTGCACGAGCCGCTGGCCGCGCCGTTGTGCGTGACGGACGCCCGCAGCGCCGAGATGACCAAGTACGCATCCAATGCGTTTCTGGCCACGAAAATTACTTTCATCAACGAGATCGCCAACCTGTGCGAGAAGGTCGGAGCGGACGTTGCCGAAGTCGCGAGAGGGATGGGTCTGGATCGGCGGATCGGTTCCTCCTTTTTGCGGGCGGGCATCGGGTATGGCGGTTCGTGTTTCCCCAAGGATACGAACGCGCTCGTTCAACTGGCCGGCAGCGTCGAATACGACTTCCGGCTTCTGAAGGCGGTTATCGAAGTGAACCGGGAGCAGCGCCTCGTCGTCGTCGACAAGCTGCAGAACGCGCTCGGCTCGCTCCGAGGGAGACGGATCGGCATCTGGGGCTTATCGTTCAAACCTAACACCGACGACGTGCGCGAAGCGCCCGCGCTGGCGATCGCCGAGCGACTCGCCGAGCTGGGAGCGGAGCTTCGCCTGTACGATCCGGCGGCCCAACGCCGTTTTCGCGAGGTATTCGACCATCCTTTCGCCGTATGGTGCGAATCGGCCCTGGAAGCCGCGCGAGGCAGCGATGCCCTCTGCCTGTTGACCGAATGGCCGGCCTTCGCCGATATTCCGCTGGCCGAGATTCGCGCGGCGCTGGATCGGCCGCTGCTGATCGACGGCCGCAATCTGTTCGATCCGCGCGAAGCCAGGCTCGCCGGACTCGAATACGTGCCGGTCGGCCGCCCCGTTCCGGAGCTGCCTGCCGCCCGGCTCCCGGCGATGGAACCGCCGTCCGCCTGAACCGGGGGCTCGCGACGTTCTTTTTGCAAGTTCGTACGACGGCCGATATAATAAGAGCAATAGGATGGCGGCGGCTTGAAGCGCCGCGCATCCGCACGCGAACGCGCCGGTTCGCGCCGGGAGCCCTGGCTGTCCGCGCGCGGAACGGCGCGTTTTACGCACGTCCGCCGGAGGGCGGGGAAGGATGGGACAGGCATGAACCGCGGGGAAGACGGCGCCATGGGGCAAGCGTATCGCTGGAATGCGCGTTCCGAGCAGGAGACCGCGCAGTTCGCCGGGCGTTTGGCTGCGCTTGCCGGGCCGGGAACGGTGCTGGCGCTCGACGGAGATCTCGGCGCGGGCAAGACGAGGTTTGCGCAAGCGTTCGCAGCGGGGCTCGGGGTATCCGAGGTCGTGAACAGCCCGACCTTTACGATCATCAAGGAATACGAGACGGGCAGGCTGCCCTTCTATCATATGGACGTCTACCGGCTGTCGACGGAAGAAGCGGACGAGCTTGGGCTGGAGGAATATTTTGAAGGCGACGGCGTTTCGCTCGTGGAATGGGCTTCGCTAATCGAGCCGCTGCTCCCGGAGGAGCGCCTGCGGATCCGGATTGCGACGACCGGTCCGGTATCCCGGCGGTTCGATTGTATGCCGGTCGGGGAGAAGTATGAGAGTTGGTGCCGGGAGCTTGGGATGGAGCCGGCGGCAGAGGAGGAAGCATGAACGAGACCATGGGCTTCGGACGGGACAAGGAAGCGGACGGATCGGCGAGCGGCGCGGGCGGCTCCGGTCCGACCGCTCTCGCCTTCGACACGTCCTCTTCCGTGCTGGCGGCGGCGATTACTCGTGGAGGCCATGTGGCGGACAGTTCCCAGTCGTTCACGGAACGCAACCATTCGGTTCGGGTCGTGCCCGACTTGCAGGAGCTGCTGAGGCGCAACGGCTTGCAGGCCCGGGACGTCGACTTCATCGCCGTCGGACAAGGCCCCGGCTCCTACACGGGAGTCCGGATCGCGGTGACCGCGGCCAAGACGCTCGCCTGGACCTGGGGCAAGCCGCTGCTCGGCGTATCGAGCCTCGAGGCGATGGCGTTCGGGGCTTGGCGGAAGGAGAGCGGCGAGCGCGAGCCGGACGGCGACGTCTGGTTCGTGCCGCTTGTCGACGCCAGAAGAGGGCAAGTGTATACCGCCCGATTCGTCGCGTCCGGCGGCGAGTGGAGGCGGGCGGAGGAAGACGGCATCCGCCTTCTGGCGGATTGGCTCGCGTCTTTGAACCGCGAGGCGAAGGAGCGGTCCGATCGAACGGCGCCCGCCGCGATCGTATTCACAGGGGAGCTCGCCTCCTTGGAAGGCAAGTGGGACCCGGAGACGGCTTCGGTCTGCGGCGTTCCGTTTCGAACGCGGCCGATGGCGCTGGAAGCCGGCGCGGTCGGCCTGCTCGCCGAGCAAAGGTATATGCGGGGCGAACGGGACGACGTGCACGGGTTCGTTCCGAACTACACCCAGTTGACCGAAGCGGAAGTCAATCTCGCGAAGAGCCGGACGGAGAGCGCGACATGAACAAACGTAAAAAGACGGAACCTGGCAGCCTGACGTTCCGGGCCATGACCCTGGACGACATCGAGACGATCGTCGCGATCGAGCGGGAGGCTTTCGCCGCCCCGTGGACGGCCGAGGCGTTCCATAACGAGCTGAAGCAAAATATGTTCGCGAAATACATGGTCATGGAGCGGGAGGGCGTCATCCTCGGCTACGGCGGCATGTGGCTGATCGTGGACGAAGCGCACGTCACCAACATCGCCGTTCGGGAGCCGTATCAGGGTCAAGGGCTCGGCAAGAAGCTGATGGCCGAGCTGATGCGTACCGCGCATTGGTTCGGCGCTCGCCGCATGACGCTGGAAGTCCGGGTATCCAACGAGCGGGCGCAGCGGCTGTACCGCAAGTTCGGCTTCGAGCCGTCCGGCGTTCGTCCCGGGTACTATTCGGACAACGCCGAAGACGCGCTCATCATGTGGGCCGAGCTGCGGCCCAAAGTCTGGTCGGCAGACGGGTACGGCTCCTCGGAAGGAGAGGTCTTATGAGCCGGCCGTACCATCTGCTCGCGATCGAGACGAGCTGCGACGAGACGTCGGTCGCCGTCGTGCGAGACGGGTCGGACGTGCTGTCGAACGTCGTCTCCAGCCAGATCGACACCCACCGCCGCTTCGGCGGCGTCGTGCCGGAGATCGCGTCGCGCAAGCACGTGGAGAGCATCACCGTCATCCTCGAAGAGGCGATCCGGGAAGCCGGCGTTACGCTGGAAGAGATCGACGCGGTGGCGGTGACCGAAGGCCCCGGCCTCGTCGGAGCGCTGCTGGTCGGCGTCGTCGCCGCCAAGAGCCTCGCGCTGGCGTTGAACGTTCCGCTGATCGGGACGCATCATATCGCCGGGCATATCTACGCGAACCGCCTGATCGGCACGATCGAATATCCGGCGCTGGCGCTCGTCGTGTCGGGCGGGCATACCGAGCTGGTGCTGCTTCGCGAGGAAGGCCGCTTCGAGATCGTCGGCCGCACGCGGGACGATGCGGTCGGCGAAGCGTACGATAAAGTGGCTCGGGCATTGTCGCTGCCGTACCCTGGAGGGCCGCATATCGACCGGCTCGCCCATGAAGCGGACGAGGAGATCGAGCTTCCCCGCGCCTGGCTGGAGCCGGACAGCTACGATTTCAGCTTCAGCGGCCTGAAATCGGCCGTGCTGGCCGAGATCAACCGCGCCAACATGAAAGGCGAGCCGATCCGGGCGAAGGCGCTGGCGCGCGGCTTCCAGATGTCGGTCATCGACGTCGTGACGACCAAGGCGCTGCGCGCCGCCGCCGAATTCGGCGTCCGCCAGCTTCTCTTGTGCGGCGGGGTGGCCGCCAACCGCGGGCTGCGCGAGCGGCTCGCCGCGATGTGCGCCGAGGCGGGGCTGCCGCTGCTCGTGCCGCCGCTTCGGCTGTGCACCGACAACGCGGCGATGATCGCCGCGGCGGCCGATCTGAAATGGCGGCGCGGCGAATTTACGCCGCTCGACATGAAGGCCGAGCCGCAGCTGTCGCTGGAAGCGTGGTCGGTCGGCATTTGAGCCGGCATATCTCGCAAACCGGAGGATGAACCAAGTGAGCGAACGTTTCGATGGGCATGTTCCCGTTACGTTTCATGCGCCCGTTCCGATTCTTCGAATCTTCGACGTGGACAAGGCGAAGGAGTTTTACTTGGACTACCTGGATTTCCGCTTGGATTGGGAGCACCGCTTCGACCCCGACGCCCCGCTTTACGCGCAGATCTCGTCCGGCGATTGCGTCCTTCATCTCTCCGAGCATCACGGAGACGGGACGCCCGGCACCATCGTGAGAATCGGCACCGACGGATTGGACGAACTGCACCGGAGGCTTGCGGCTAAAGCCTATAAATATATGCGCCCCGGCATCGAAGACGGCCCGGGAGGCCGCGAGGCGTGCGTGATCGACCCGTTCAACAACCGGCTCGTTTTCTGCGAGCGCTGATGGGGACTCCAACGGATATTGTGACTTTGGCCCTCCGCCACTTGAGCGGAGGGTCTTTTTCCTTTTGCGGCGTACCGTGCGGAGATTGCCGGGCGAAAAGTTACCGGTGCGGCGGAAACCGGATCGTCCGCAGGTTGACCCAGCCTTGCGAATTGAACGTTACTCCGCGCACGGAGGGAAGAAAGGCGTTCGGCGCCGGTTTTTCCGACAGGATGCACAGCAGATGTTCTCTCGTCGTCTTTCGTTCAATGACGTCCGGATCGAACGATCTCGCCTGTCTCCCCGAGAGATGGCATGGCTTGATCAGAGAAGCCATTGCCATTAAACGGCGGGAGCCTGAGAGAGAGTACCTCTCGCCGGTCAGGAGGCTGGAGAACTTGACGAGCCTGCTTAGGCTGATTCATGCGGAGAGCAAGCAGCTATTCGAAAACGGCCGGCAATAAATGTGGACAATGTTATCCACAAGGAGTGTGGATAATGTGAACAAAGGGCGAAAAGCGTTGGGGGAGTACAGCGAGGGTGACCCTTGAAACCGGGATATGTTTTTCACAGTTCGGACGGTCAAATCTGTGGATAATGTGGATAAAACGGTGGAGAACTTAGAAAAATTTACACTGTGCTAACAAAACGCTTGAGCCCGGCGGTTTTCCCGACAGAGTTCGCGCAGGGTCGAGGAAAAATGCCGGGCTCAAGTTGTGGATAAAGCGGTGGACAAATCGTGCGAGCGCCGCTTCGGCTAATCGATCAGCGTCTCCCAAAGCGCATATGCTTCGTCCAGCGCTTTCTTGCGGGCGTCCACTTCGCTTTGCTTTTCCCGCAGCTTCACGTAATCGGTGAACACTTCCTCGGTCGCCATCTCCGCCTCGAGAGCGACGATCTCATCTTCCAGCCGCGCGATGTCGGCCTCGGCCTGTTCCTTCTTGCGCTGCCGCGCCCGCTCTTCGCGCTTGGCCTGCTTCTCGGCCTCGTAGTCCTGGGCCGGAGCGGCCGACTCTTTGACGGCGCTTTGGGTCTGAGATCCCGATTCCCACTGCTCCATCTCCTGCTTTTTGCCGATCATATCGTCGTAATTTCCCAGGAAATGCCGAGTCCCGTCCGGGTGAAGCTCGACGATGCGGTCGGCCAGCCGGTTCAGGAAGTAGCGGTCGTGAGAGACGAACAGCAGCGTGCCTTCATATTCTTCCAGCGAGGCTTCGAGCACTTCGCGGCTCCACAGGTCCAGATGGTTGGTCGGCTCGTCCAGCACGAGCACGTTCGCCTTGCGCAGCATCAGCTTGGAGAGCGCGACCCGCGCCTTCTCCCCGCCGCTTAAGGATCCGACCGTCTTCTTGACGTCGTCGCCGCTGAACAGGAAATTGCCGAGCACCGTTCGGATTTCCGCTTCGGGAAGCAGCGAGTATTCGCTCCACACTTCCTCCAGCACGGTATTCGCCGGATTCAGCCCGCGCTGCTCCTGATCGTAGTAGCCGAGCTTGACGCCCGTTCCCCACCGGACGGTGCCGGCGCGAAGCTCCAGCGTGCCGACGAGAGCGCGAAGCAGCGTCGTCTTCCCGATGCCGTTCGGCCCGAGGATGGCGATCCGCTCGCCGCGTTTGACCTCGAACGAGACGTTGCGGAACAGCGGGCTTAGCTCATCCGCCGGTGCGGCGGAAGCTTCCGACACTTGCAGCACGTCCTTGCCGGTCTTGCGCTCGGTCTCGAACGAGAAACTGGCCTGCTTCAGCGTGCCGGGCTTCTCCAAGCGCTCGATTCGTTCCAGCGCGTTGCGCCGGCTTTGGGCCCTCCGGGTCGTCGTCGCCCTGGCGATATTGCGCTGGATAAAATCTTCCATTTTCGCGATTTCCTTGCGCTGCTGCTCGTACAGCTTCATGTTCTGGTCGAACGCCGCCGCCTTCAAGTCCATAAAGCGCGAATAATTGCCGGTGTAGCGGGTGGCGGCGTGCCGCTCGATCTCGACGATCGACGTAACGGTGGCATCGAGAAAATAGCGGTCATGGGAGACGATGACCATCGCGCCGGAGTAAGTCCGCAAATATTGTTCCAGCCAGGTCAGCGTGGCGATGTCGAGATGGTTGGTCGGTTCGTCCAGCAGCAGCAGCTCCGGCTGCACGACGAGCAGCCGCGCGAGCGCCAGGCGCGTCCGCTGGCCGCCGCTCAGGCTGTCCACGGTCGTGTCCGGCGGGAAATCGCCGAAGCCCATTCCGTGGAGAACGCTGCGGATACGGTTGTTCATCTCGAAGCCGCCGGCTTCCCGGAACTCGTCGTTCCGGTTGGCGTACGTCGTAAGCAGCGCTTCGTACCGCGAGGCGTCTTTCTGCTCCTCGGGATCGGCCATCCGCTGCTCCAACCGCCGCAGTTCGTCTTCTTTTTCCACTAAGGGGCCAAAAGCGTCCGTCATCACTTGATGCAGCGTCAGACGGCCGTCGAAGCTGCTGTTCTGGGCCAGGTACCCGATCCGCAGCTCGCGCGGTTTGGACACCGAGCCCTGGTCCGAAGGCAGCTCGCCGGCCAGAATCCGCAGGAACGTCGATTTGCCCGCTCCGTTGACGCCGACCAGTCCGATCCGGTCGCGTTCGTTGATCTGAATCGCTACCCCGTTCAGGACGGGGGTCACTCCATAATGTTTGACAATGCCCGATGCTTGCAAAAGCAAGAGGAATCCCTCCGACTTCTTCTATTAAAGTAGTGCGTGGTCCGGCTTTTCCAAGTGTAACCCAAAAGCCGGCGTTCGTCCAAGCGCGGACGGCGTCCGGACGTTCCGTTCTTGGCGAAACGGAGGGAAAAGTGATAAACTGGAACTGAATTTGGCAAGTTCGGACGGAGGTGCTGCGTGTGGAAGCGCCTGAAGCCGGCGCTCTCAAGCGCGAACGCCGGCGCGAGCTGGCGGCCGAACGGGACCGGCTCGCCGGCGGCCGTACCGCGGAGCTGTCCGCGCAGCTATGTGCCGCCACGGCGGCGCAGGCGCTCGCTCCGCTGGCGGAGAGGCTGGGGAGGCCGCTCACGGTATGCGTCTACGGCGCGTTCCGCTCGGAAGCCGATCCTTCGGCATTGGCGGAGTGGTGCCGGGAGCGGGGGCACCGCGTGGTCGCCCCGCGCGTGCGCGAAGCCGGAAGCGGGATGGAGCTTCGGATCGTCGCGTCGCCGGAGGATTGGCGGCCGGGCCGATGGGGCGTGCCGGAGCCGGATCCGGCGAGCACCGTCCTTTATCCGGTTCGCGGGGATCTGGACGTCGTTCTCGTTCCCGGGCTCGCTTTCGATTCGGCGGGCGGAAGGATCGGATACGGCGGAGGCTTTTACGACCGGCTGTATGCCGAGCGGAAGACCGCGGAAGCCGAGCGTCAGGCCGAATCCGGAGAAGGCTTCGAACCGACGATCTGGCTCGGATTCGCGTACGCCCTCCAGAAGGTGGCGGACAGGCTGCCTCGGGAGGCGCACGACCTGGCGCTAAACGGGTTGGCGACGGAAGACGGCGTCCAATGGCTGACGGGAGGGACATTTATGGAATCGGGAGAGGCGCGAGACCGCCTGACTCATTTTAACGAGCAGGGACGCGCCGTCATGGTGGACGTCTCGGACAAGGCGGTCACGGCCCGGACCGCGGTCGCGCAGACGCAAGTGACGATGAGGCCGGATACGTTGAGGCAAATCCGGGAAGGCGGGATCGCCAAGGGCGACGTCCTGGCGATCGCCCAAGTGGCCGGCATTCAGGCGGCCAAGCGGACATCGGACTGGATTCCGCTGTGCCACCCGCTGCCGCTGACCGGCGTCAATATCCGCTTCAGCGACAACGGAGCGGATACGCTCGTCATCGAAGCCGAAGTGAAGACGACGGGGAAGACGGGCGTGGAGATGGAGGCGCTGACCGCCGTGTCCGCAGCCGCTCTGACCGTTTATGACATGTGCAAGGCGCTGCAGAAGGACATGGAGATCGGTCCGACCCGGCTGCTTGCGAAGACAGGCGGCAAGAGCGGCGATTATGAGGCAGAAGAGGGAGCCGGACGCGAACGATAAAAAAGAGACAATCGCGCAATCGATGGGGGAACGGGGGAATGGGCATGCTCTGGAAGGTGGCTTTGCTGTCGGCCAGCGACAAAGGCTCACGCGGAGAGCGCGAGGACACGAGCGCTCAAGTCATTCGGGAACTGATGGAAGAAGAGCTCGAGGGCGAGATCGTCGATTACCGGATCGTACCGGACGAACAGGACGAGATCCGTGCGGCTCTTATCGAGATGGCGGATTATTTCCAGGCCGATCTCATCCTGACGACCGGCGGAACGGGGCTCGGCTTGCGGGACGTCACGCCGGAGGCGACGCTGATGGTCGCGGACCGGACGGTCCCCGGCATGGCGGAAGCGATGCGGACCGCGGCGATGAACCGGACCCGAAGGGCGATGCTGTTTCGCGGCGTCTGCGCGATTCGGGGGCGGACGCTGATCATCAACCTGCCCGGCGATCCGAAGAGCGTTCACGAGCTGCTTATGGCGGTCATGGACGTGCTCCCGGCCGCGCTGCTTCAAGTGAAGGGACTCGGAAGGGAGATCGACGCATGAGCGCCTCGTCCTCTTCAGGTTCCGGCATTAAGCGAATCGGAGATTCCATTCTCCGGGAAATCAAGGTAGACGAAGCGATCGGCATGGTGCTGGCTCACGATTTGACGCAGATCGTTCCCGGCTCGTTCAAGGGCCGCCTGTTCCGCAAAGGCCACCGTGTCGCGGCCGAAGACATTCCGAAGCTGAAGGATATCGGCAAAGAGCATCTGTACGTGATGGAACTCGCTCCGGGAGACTTGCACGAAGACGATGCCGCCCTCCGTTTGGCCGCCGCTCTTCTTGGAGATCATTTGACCATGGGCGAGCCTCACGAGGGCAAGGTGACGCTGAAAGCCTCCATTACGGGATTGGCTTCGGTGGCGAAGCCGGTCGTGGACGGGATCAACGCGATCGGCGACATCGCTCTCGCCACGGTAATGAACGACCGGGTCGCGCGCGAAGGGGAAAGCATCGCCGCCACCCGGGCGATTCCGCTCATCGTGCCGGAAGGCAAAGTGGCCGAGGCGGAATGGATCGCCGCAGAGTACCGGGCGCGGGAAGGCCGTGCGCCGCTGTCCGTGCGGCCGCTTCGAAAGATGCGTGCAGGCCTGCTGACGACGGGAACCGAGGTGTTCACCGGGCGCATCGCCGACAAGTTCGGCCCCGCGGTCGAACTGAAATTGAGGGAGCTTGGATCGGAGCTGGCCGAACAGCGATTCGCGCCGGACGACAGACAAACAATTGTCAAAGAAATTTTATATTTCCTGGAGCAAGGGTATGATATGATACTCGTGTCGGGCGGAATGTCCGTCGACCCCGACGATCGAACGCCGGGGGCGATTGCGGACGCAGGATGCGAGATCGTCAGCTACGGTACGCCGATGCTGCCGGGATCGATGCTGCTGTTCGGCTACTTGCGGGGAATTCCGATTTTCGGGTTGCCCGGCTGCGTGATGCATGACCCTTATACCTCATTCGACGTGCTGCTGCCGCGGGTACTGGCGGGAGACACGATTCGGCGCGAAGAGATCTCCGCCATGGGGTACGGAGGCTTGCATCGCTAATCATTGCGGATAAAAAGAGCTTCGAATGCGAAGAAGCCATTTCGGAGAAACCATTCAACCCTGAATTAGGAGGCGCTATCATGTCAGGAATCGGTGCTACCGGGTTTATTTTGCTGATCATCGTCGCTCTGCTGCTGTTCGGTCCGAACAAGCTTCCCGAACTGGGCAAGGCTTTTGGCAAGACGCTGCGGGAATTCAAACGCGGCGCGAACGGCATGCTGGAAGAGCAGCAGGATTCGCAGTCCCGCCGAGTGGAAGTAAGCACGGCCGGCACGGCGAACGTTGCGGCGGAGCCGCAAGCGGCCGAACGTCGCCTTCCGGAATAACGTCGTTTCCGGTTGGTATAATTGAATCGGATCTAGCGGAGGGGCGGCTTGCCTTAAGAAGCCGCCCCGATTGCTTGTTCAGTGGAGGTTAAGCATGGCGGATCGTCCTCAACCGGCCAATTCTCAAGCTCTCGAAGGCTGGATGCCTTTGCTGGAGCATATCGGCGAGTTAAGGAGAAGGCTCGTGTACAGTCTGATCGTGCTCGTTCTCGGACTGGTCGGAGGCTTGTTCGGCGCGGGACCGTTGTTCGACTTCCTCGTGAAGCGGACGCCGGCCGGCCGGATCGAGCTGAGCGCTTTCTCGCCCTGGGACGGAATCGGTCTCTATATGAAGTTCGCTTTCGTGATCTCCTTCGTCGTCGCGATTCCGTTCACGTTGTACCAGCTCTGGGCGTTCGTGCAGCCCGCGTTGGGCCGAAGGGAGCAGCGCGCGACGCTGAGGTACATTCCGGGAGCGCTGTTCATGTTCCTGGCGGGACTGGCCTTCGCTTATTTTATCGTATTTCCGATGGCTTACCATTTTACGGAGAACGTGACAAGCAGCATGGGGCTGCATCAGCTGTACGGGGCCGGGCAGTATTTTTCCTTCATGTTCAACATCGTCGTGCCCCTCGCCGTGCTGTTCGAGCTGCCGGTGGTCATCCTGTTCCTAACGAGAATCGGCATTCTCAACCCGATCGTTCTCAAAAAGTTGAGGCGCATTGCCTGGTTCGTCATGGTGGTGGTCGGAACGGTCATTACCCCGCCGGACGTCGTCTCCGACTTGCTCGTGGCGGCACCGCTTGTCGCCTTGTATGAATTCAGCGTTTATTTGTCGGTCAGGGCGTTCAAGAAGCGTCAGGCGAGGCTGGACGCTTACGACGCGGAAGAATCGGCCTAAAGAAGAGGCGTTTTTCCTAGGGAGAACGTCCTCTTTTTTTCGGCCGATATCGTCATTTTTCGATATTCGCCAACCAATATTTGTGTTAAACTAGAAAATATTCAATCATGCAAGCGATTACAATGGGTAATTTTTACCGAAATCGACGATTAATATGCGAAAGAGGGACTGCCAATGGGGAACAAAGGAATGGGACTTGGGACCAAGGCGATGATCGGGTTGGGGGGGATCGCCCTCCTGCAGGTCGCGGGCGTCGTACTGATGCTGATCAGCGCCGACACGATGGCCGCGATCGAGACGATTGTCATCGCCGTGTTGACGCTAGCGGTGGCCGCGGGCGGAATCGCCCGGTTTAACCGCTCGGTGCTCGGATCGATCGGGAGCGTTACCGCCGCCTTGAAAAATATCGCTTCTTCCGGAGGCGACCTGACCCGCCGGGTCGTCGTCCAGACGAGCGACGAGGTCGGCGATCTGGCGCAGGCCGCGAACACGATGCTGGATGCCCTGCAGAAGATGATGCGGGAGCTTCGGGACAGCACGGCGGAACTGGCCGCCTCCGCCATTCAATTGAAGCAAGGAGCCGACGAGAACGCCCGCGTCAGCGGCGACGTCTCCAAGGCGGTCGAGAGGGTCGCGTCGGGCGCCGTGACGCAAGTGGCCAGATCGCAGCAGATTTCGGCCGTTATGCAGGAGACGCTGGAAGGGCTGAGCCAAGTGGCGACGACGACGACGGGAGCTTCGGATGCGGCCCAATCCACGCGCGCTCGCGCGGAAGACGGTTCTTCCGTATTGCAGACCGCGAGCCGGGACGTCGTGCAGGTGGAAGAATCGTTCCGGTCCCTGCAGGAGTCGGTTCGCGGGCTGACCCACAAGTCGAACCAGGTTCTTGAAATTATCGGATACATATCGGAAGTTTCGAACCAGACGCATCTCCTCGCGCTCAATGCGGCGATCGAGGCGGCACGGGCAGGCGAGCACGGCCGGGGATTCGCCGTCGTGGCCGGCGAGATTCGCAAGCTGGCCGACCAGACGCAGCAGTCCGCCGTGCAGATCGGCGACACGCTGCAGTCGATGTCTCAGGATATCGGAGAAGCGGCGGCGATGTTCGAACAAAGCGCGGAGCAAGTGTTCGGAGCGGTATCCGGCATGCGCCGCGCGGAAGAGTCGTTCATCGAGATCGCCGGACAGGTCGGCACGCTGAGCGGCAACATCGTGGAAGCGGCGGCGGCCATTCAGCAGATGACGGCCGGAAGCGAATCGGTCGCCCACTCGATTCAGGAGATCTCCCGAGTAACGGAAGAGACGGCTTCGTTCACGGAACAAGTCTCTTCGATGACCCAGCAGCAGAAGAAATCTACCGGAGAGATGGCGCTGACGGCAGACCGCCTGAGCGAGATGGCCTCGCGGCTCAAGGCGATGGCCGGCCACTATCGGACGTGAATAATCCGTCCCGATCCGGCAAGAATGGAATACGGACATACAGGCGCAGACCCGCGGATCCTGACGGGTCTGCGTTTTTCTTTGTACGGGCCGGGTTTGTCCATCTTCTCCATTATAGTTGGGAAAAAGGGCTTGAAAAGCTACGGCAAAATCAGTATCATAAGAGATGGTTATTAGCACTATCCACTATCGAGTGCTAATAATGTGGGCGGAAAACCCAATCCATCTCAACCTATCTACAAAGGAGGCTATTTTCATGATCAAACCTTTGGGTGATCGCGTGCTTGTCGAAGCGAGTGCCAAAGAAGAAAAGACCGCTAGCGGAATCGTCCTGCCGGATACGGCGAAGGAGAAGCCGCAAGAAGGAACCATCGTGGCGGTGGGAAGCGGAAGCCTGAACAAGGATGGCGCCCGTGTTGCGCTTGAAGTCAAAGTGGGCGACCGTGTGTTGTTCTCCAAGTACGCCGGCACGGAAATCAAGTACGAAGGCAAAGAGTACTTGATTATGAAGGAAAGCGATATCCACGCAATCGTCGGCTGATCTCGCCGCGGCTGCCGGAACGACATAAGCAAGCTTGCAGCAACCATATACGTAACAACGAAAATCATTCGAGGAGGGTTATTTAAGAATGGCTAAGGAAATCAAGTTTAGCGAAGACGCGCGCCGCTCGATGCTCCGCGGTGTAGACGCGCTGGCAAACGCCGTTAAAGTAACGCTCGGTCCGAAGGGCCGCAACGTCGTGCTCGAGAAGAAATTCGGTTCTCCGCTGATCACGAACGACGGCGTCACGATCGCCAAGGAAATCGAGCTCGAAGACGCGTTCGAGAACATGGGCGCTCAACTGGTTAAGGAAGTCGCTACGAAGACGAACGACGTTGCCGGCGACGGAACGACGACCGCTACCGTTCTGGCTCAAGCGATGATTCGCGAAGGTCTGAAGAACGTAACGGCCGGCGCAAACCCGATGGTCGTACGCAAAGGGATCGACAAAGCCGTCAAAACGGCGGTCGAAGAGCTGAAGTCGATCTCCAAGCAAGTGAACGGCAGCAGCGACATCGCTCAAGTCGCCGCCATCTCGGCTGCGGACGATGAAGTCGGCCAACTGATCGCGGACGCGATGGAGAAGGTCGGCAAGGACGGCGTTATCACCGTCGAAGAATCCAAAGGGATTCAAACCGAACTGGAAGTCGTCGAAGGCATGCAGTTCGACCGCGGTTACGTCTCCGCTTATATGATTACCGACACCGACAAGATGGAAGCGGTCCTCGACAACCCTTACATCCTGATCACGGATAAGAAGCTCTCCAACATCCAAGAAATTCTGCCGGTCCTGGAGAAAGTCGTTCAATCCGGCAAGCAGCTGCTGATCATCGCGGAAGATATCGAAGGCGAAGCGCTGACGACCTTGATCGTTAACCGCCTGCGCGGCACGTTCACCTGCGTCGGCGTCAAAGCTCCGGGCTTCGGCGATCGCCGCAAAGCGATGCTGCAGGATATCGCGGCTCTGACGGGCGGCCAAGTCATCACCGAAGAACTCGGCCTGGAACTCAAATCGACGACGGTCGACCAACTCGGTTCTGCTCGCCAAGTTCGCATCAACAAGGAAAACACGATCATCGTGGACGGCGCCGGCGACAAGAACGACATCAACGCCCGCGTAACCCAAATCAAAGCGGCTATCGAAGAGACCACTTCCGATTTCGACCGCGAGAAGCTGCAAGAGCGTCTGGCCAAGCTGGCCGGCGGCGTAGCGGTTATCAAAGTCGGCGCCGCTACCGAAACGGAATTGAAAGAGCGCAAACTGCGCATCGAAGACGCGCTGAACGCAACCCGCGCTGCGGTTGAAGAAGGCATCGTCTCCGGCGGCGGTACGGCTCTGGTGAACGTATACAACGCGGTCGCTTCCATCCAGGCCCAAGGCGACGAGAAGACCGGCGTGAACATCATTCTGCGCGCGCTCGAAGAGCCGATCCGCACGATCGCCGCGAACGCCGGAGAAGAAGGTTCCGTCATCGTCGAACGCCTGAAGAAGGAAAAAGTCGGCGTAGGCTACAACGCGGCTTCCGGTGAATGGGTCGACATGTTCGAAGCCGGCATCATCGATCCGGTGAAGGTAACCCGCTCCGCTCTGCAAAACGCAGCTTCCGTAGCGGCTATGTTCCTGACGACCGAAGCGGTCATCGCCGACAAGCCGGAGAAGGATAAAGCTCCTGCCGGCGGCATGCCGGGCGGCATGGGCGATATGGGCGGCATGGGCGGATTCTAATCCGCCGCTCATCCCAAGCCAAGCACAAAAAAGCTCCCCGAGGGGAGCTTTTTGCATTCCAGCCGTTGTAGACTTCCTCTGCGCTTTCCGCCGATATCCCCATCACTCACAAGCGCTCGGGCCACTGCTCTGACTCTGCGCTTTCTCGTCGATATCCCATTCGCTCAGGAGCTCTGCAGGCCACCCCTCAATTTCTGTCCTTACCGCCGAAATCCCATTCGCTCAGGAGCGTTGCAGGTAACCTCTCAGTTTCTGCCCTTTCCGTCGAAATCCCATTCGCTCAGGAACTCTGCAGGCCACCCCTCAATTTCTGTCCTTTTCGCCGGAATCCCATTCGCTCAGAAGCGCGCGAGAGCCAATGCTCTACCTCTAACCAGAGAGAAAGGCAGTGTAGCCTGAGCGAGAGGGATAGCGACTAAAAGGCGAAATAAGAAGTTTGGCCTTGGAAAGTTTCCTGAGCGAAGGGGATTTCGAAAGCAAGACCGGGAAGAAGAGCGCCGAACCAAGCCGCAGAATCAGCGGGGAGGACCGGACTGCGGCGAAATCGGGAAAAGGACGGAGACATAAGCCGGGAAAGGACTGAGTTGTCACCCGGCGAGAACCCGGCGATACTTCAGGAAGCTGCCGATGCGCCATACGCCGACGTACAAGAACGCCATAATCATGGTGAGAAGCGTAAACTCGGTATAGTCCAGGCTTTTCAAATACTCGGACAAGCCAAGGCGGATCACGATGATGGCCAGCAGAACATACTTGAAATTTTTGTTTGGCGTTGAGTAGACGAGTCCGTCTTCCCGTTTTTCATACCCGGTGTGATACAGCATAACGAACCCGAGAACGACCCCGAGCAAGCACGCGCATAAGATTTCCCACACGGCAGGCAGATGGAACGGATGATCGGGGACGTTCGCCAGCGAAAACGCGCTCAGCGAGAACGCGATCAGCAGAATGACGACAGGAACGAGCATTCCGTATCCGTTGCGTCTTATGGGGCGAGATTTCGCGCTTCTGCGGCTTCTAATCAAGAAGACGAGCAATACAATGACAATAATAAAGCCATAGCTGATGGCCGAAGAAGAATTCATGATGGATCTTCCTTTCCCGTCTCAAGTATTAAGTGTATTATATCACTTAATACACACTATACAATACCTTTTTGCGAGAGGGGTAAAAAAAGAATCGGCCCCCGGACACATGGCCGGATTGCCGATTCGAAACGAAAGGGATTTTCTGGCGTTAGAGCCGGAATTGGCTGACGGACTCCTTCAGGTTGCGCACGATGCTTTGAAGCTGCTCGGATGCATGGGAGATGTTCTCGACAAGCGCGGACTGCTCTTCCGTCGCGGCGGCGACCGACTGGGCCTTGCCGGCGACATCGCGCGCGGTGCCGGAAGCCTGGTCCATGCTGGCCGAGACTTCCTCGGAGCTGGCGGACATCTGTTCCGTAATGGCGGACGTCTCATGCACTTGCTCGGCCACCTGCTTGACGGCTTGAAGAATGGAAGCGAACGTCTCCTCGACGCCGACCATGTGCTCCTGTCCCGCACGGGATTGCGTGAGCGTCGTCTCCATATAATTGGAGACGCGTTCGATCTCGTCGCGGGTTTCGGCGATCAGCCCGCTGATCGTCTCGGCGGACTCGATCGAACCGGCGGCCAGGTTGCGGATTTCGTGGGCGACGACGGCGAACCCTTTGCCGTGCTCGCCGGCTCTGGCGGCTTCGATCGAAGCGTTCAGAGACAAGATGTTGGTCTGGTTCGCGAAGCTCGTAATATCTTCGGTAATTTGGCCGATCTTCTCGGATTTCTCGGTCAGCTTGGCGACGATGCCGGACAGAGCCTGGATCGAGCCGAGAATATCTTCGAATTGCCGGCGCAAATGCTGGACGCGAACGTTGCCCTGTTCGACCTGTCCGGAAGCGGAGGCCGACAGATCCGAGATGGAGCCGGTATTTTCCGCGATGCGCTGAACGCCTGTCGCCATCTCTTCGACGGCCCGGCTCGTCTCGTCGGCGATGACGGCTTGCTGCTCCATCTGGGTCGTCACTTCCTGGATGTTCCCGGCGACATGCGTCGAGGCCTCTGCCGACTCCTTGGCGCTGACCGACAGTTCCACGGCCGAGGCGGACACGGTATGGGTATTGTCGGAGATGTTGCGGACCAGACTTCGGATCTTCTCGATCATCGTATCGAGCGACTGATTCAACTGGCCCAGCTCGTCTTTGCGGTAACGGCTTTGCGGAATATATTGCAGGTTGCCTCCGGCGACGGTCTTGGTCTTGTTGATCGCCTGCTTCAAGCTGCGATTCAAGCTGAACAGGAACATGACGCCGACCAGCAAAATGATGATCCATTCAATAATGACGGAAGTATATACGCTGACGGCGGTCGTATGGGACTTTTTCTTGGCGTCGGCGGTTTGAGTCTGGGCGTACCGGTCCAGCACGCCGCCGATCGCATCGATATTGGCCGAACCGCTGTCGTAAACCTGGGCCAATTCCGCTTCCTTGGCGCTATCGTGGGCCGGAGCCTCCTGGAGATTGGCGGCGGCTTGCTTGCTCCAGGCTTCGAAGCTGGTCTGGAAGCCGTCCAGCAAATCCTTCACGCTTTTCTTGGAGTCAGGATCGGCGAGGCCGTTCAATCCGTTTTTCTGCATGATGTCGGAAGCGGACGCGATTTTGTCGCCGATCTGCCGCAGCCGGACGTTGAAATCGGCGGCGAGCTTGTCGTGAACGTCCTTGGGCAGATCTGCGAGCCGCAGCAGGCCGTAGTCGTTGTTCGCTTGATACATGTCCCTGCTGGCGCTTAGGATTTGCGTGCTGGCCTTGTAGGACACCTCGTACAAGGATTTGCTCAGGCCGTTCACGTTGGACGAGTTCTGACTGAGCAAGTACACGGCCGTCGCGACAAACAGGATGAGCGGGACGAAAAAGAGCAATCGAAGTCTTAGCTGGATTGACATGTACACAAACTTACACCCCTTGTCCGGTATGCATAGATTCCTGATGCCGTTTTTTTCGGCCTCTATGTCCATTTTTATTTATCGGAAATAAAAGGAGATTTCTAGAGTGCGTATGGGCGGAAAACGGCACAAAGGTTCAAAAAGATGCGGGCTGCGGGTCCTTCCGCTTTTGGTCCGGGAGGCGCTGCGCGGGAATTCGGCTCATGCATGTCGCGAATTTATAGTGAGATTGACACCTAATTTAATTATTGCGGCAAAATGATCTATGATATGTTTGCGATGTGTCGTATATTTAAAGTGAGGAGCGAACGCGAGTGATACGGATTGGCATGATCAGTTACTGGCATGTGCATGCCGAAGACTATACCCGCCAAGTGCTGGGGAATTCGGAGACGAAGATTGCCGCGATCTGGGACGAGCTGCCGGAACGCGGCCGGGAGAAAGCGGAGAAGTACGGCGTTCCCTTCATCGAATCTTTGGACGAACTGTTGTCCAGAAGCGACATCGACGCCGTGGTGGTGGACGCCCCGACGAACATTCACCGGGACGTGATGGTGAAGGCCGCCCGCGCGGGCAAGCATATTTTCACGGAGAAAGTGGTCGCCCCCACGATCCGCGAAGTGAACGAGATTCTCGCCGAGGTGCGCGAAGCCGGCGTGAAGCTGGCCGTATCGTTGCCCCGTCTGTACGACAACTACACGCAGGCGATTCGCGGCGTAATCGAAGAAGGCACGCTCGGCAAGCTGACGTTGGCCCGGGTTCGGCTGTCGCATAACGGCTCCACCGCGAACTGGCTGCCCGAGCATTTCTATTCGAAGGAGCAATGCGGCGGCGGCGCCCTGATCGATCTCGGCTGCCACCCCGTTTACCTGGTGCGGCTGTTCCTCGGACTTCCGACGAGCGTAAGCGCGACGTACGGCTACGTAACCGGACGGGAAGTCGAAGACAACGCCGTGTCGGTTATGTCGTACGAAGGCGGCGCGATCGGCATCGCGGAAGCGGGCTTCGTGAACAGCAACTCTCCGTTCTCGATCGAGCTTCACGGAACGGAAGGAACGCTTCTTTACGGCTTCCCGGAAGAGAAGATCGTCGTCCTCAGCGGCAAGCTGGAGGGCGGAAGGAAGGAAGTTCCGATCGGCGACCGTCTCCCGTTCGCTTTCGACCAATGGGTCGACCATGTGAAGAACGGCACGGAAGCAAGCGAGAACGTGGCGTTCGCGGCGGACTTGACGCGTCTGATGGAAGCGGCCAACCGTTCCGTCGCGGAAGGCCGGTCGGTTCGGCTGGACGAACTGGCGGAATAACGTTCGGGCGGCAGTCCCGGCCGGACGCCAAGCGAAGAGAGGGGATGAACGCCGTGAGAACGGGCGACTATCGGCACGATTCGACGGAGCGCAAAACGGTTTCTCTCCCTTTCCCGTTCGCCAGGATGGAGAGGAAGAAGGACGCGCTGGACCGTCTCGATCTGAGGTTCCGCTGGGGGCGCTTCGGCGTCCGCGTTCTTCACTGCCATCTGGCTTCGTTCGCGCCGGGACATGTGATCGCTTCCCACAAGCATTCCGAGTTCGAATTCCACTTCATTCCCAAAGGCAAGGGACGCGTCGTCATTGGCGATAACGCTTACGACCTGCGGGAAGGGCTGTTTTACTTGACCGGGCCCGACGTCGTTCACGAGCAGCATTCGGACAAGAACGATCCGATGCACGAGCTTTGCCTGCACTGCGAGATCAAACCGTTGGACGGGGGCAAAGCCGCCGGCGATAGCGGCTGGGACGATGCGCTGGAGGAGCGGGAGGCGGAGGAATGCGTCCGCTTGCTGCAGAAGATGCCGGCGGTCCCGACCCTGGACCGGTACCAGGCGATGGCCTGCTTCCTGGAAGCGTATCGGGCGTGGGAGGAGCAATCCGTCGGCTTCTATACCACGATGAAGCAGCTGGTCATCCAGATTCTGCTCCGGGCCGCGCGGGTTCACGCTTCGCCGAAGTCGGGCGTGCCGATTCCCGAGCGGGACATGAACGACCACCGGTTCCGGCTCGCCGCCCAGTTCATCGAGGACAACGAATCGCGGCCGATCACGCTTGAGGACGTCGCGGAGCGGGTTCATGTGAGCCCGCGCCAGCTGCAGCGCATCTTCAAGAGCGAAGGACGTACGACGTTCCGAGACTGGGTCGAGCACGTGCGGCTGCAACGGATCTGCGCGGAGCTGCTGCAGACGGACCGGCCGATCGAGGAAATCGCGCTGGAGCACGGCTATGCCAACCCGAACTATTTGTACCCGGTTTTCAAACATAAATTCGGCATCACGCCGACGGCTTACCGCCGGATGCACGGGGGCCGCTGAGCGGGCGAATGCCTACAGGAGGAACCAGATCAGATGAGCGAAAAGATCAAAATCGGCATTATCGGCACGGGCGGCATTGCCCGCGCGCACGTATCCGCTTACCGCAAGCTTCCGTTCGTGGAGATCGTAGCGGTAGCGGACGCCATTCCCGGCAAGTCGGCCGAGTTCAAGGAACGGGAAGGTTTGACGGAAGCGGCTGCGTACGACAGCCATACCGAATTGCTGAAGGCCGACTTGGACGGGGTCAGCATCTGTACGCCGAACGTCTCTCACCACCGGGTATCGGTCGACGCGCTTCGCGCCGGCAAGAACGTGCTGGTCGAGAAGCCGATGTCGGTAACGCTGGCGGAAGCGGTCGAGATGGCGCAAGCCTCCCGCGAATCCGGCAAGATGCTGTCCATCGGCTTCCAGCCGCGCTACGATCCGAACATGAAGCTGCTGCAGGATATCGTGCAGTCCGGCCGTCTGGGCAACGTCTACTATGTGGAGACGGGAGGCGGACGCCGCCGCGGCATGCCGGGCGGAACGTTCATCAGCAAGGCGCTGGCCGGAGCCGGCGCGATGGCGGACATCGGCTGCTATTCGCTCGACATGGCGCTGAACACGCTGGGCTATCCGCGTCCGGTATCGGTATCGGCCTTCACGTCGAACCACTTCGGAACGAATCCGCTGTATCATCCGGAAGCGTCCAAGTTCGAGGTTGAAGACTTCGGCGTGGCGATGGTCCGCTTCGAGAACGATCTGGTGCTCCAGTTCAAAATCTCCTGGGCGATGCACATGGATTCGCTGGGCGCGACGCTGTTCCTCGGAACCGACGCCGGCCTGAAGGTGACGCCGGCAGGTTCCGGTCCTTGGTCCGGCGTATGGGACGGCGCCATCGGCTCGATGACGATGTTCCACGACGAGTTCGGCGGTCATACGTCCACGGCGGTGCCGCTGATCGGCCATAAGCTCAACCTGTTCGACGAGAAGGTTCGCGACTTCGCGGAAGCGGTACGCGACGGACGCCCGGCGCCGATTCCCGGCGAGCAGATCCTCATCCAGCAAGCGATCATCGACGGCGTGCTGCGGTCCGCTGACCTGCGCCGCGAAGTGTCGATCGAGCTGCCGCAATAAGAAGATTGCCTTCGGAACCGCCAGGGGATTTCCCCTGGCGGTTTTGGTGCAAAATGGCCCGATCTGCGGTAATCTGAAAAGGGGCGATCGCTTCTCTAAGCGAACGGCACTCGGGAAGGAGGCGCTCGTTATCGACGCGACGCAGGAAGACCGTTCCCTGCTTTTATCCAAATTGACGATTCCGAAGCCGTACGCCAGGTCCGTGCCTCGCCCGCAGCTGATCGAGAGATTGAACGCGGGGCTCGAACGCAAGGCGTCTTTCGTCGTCGCTCCGGCCGGTTACGGCAAGACGACGCTCGCAAGCGAATGGGCGAGGCAGGCGGACATCGCCGTCGGATGGTTGTCGCTGGACGAGAAGGACAACGACCTGAACCGGTTCTGGAGCTATTTCGCCGCAGCTATCGAGCAAGCGGCCGGAAGCCTGTCCGACAGCCTCCGAATCGCCGCCTCTACGCTAAGCCCCGGCCGGCACGAGCCGTTTCTCGTGGCGCTGCTGAATGAATGGTGCGGCCTGCGGGAGCCGGTTGCAATCGTGCTGGACGATTGGCATGTCGTCGAATCGGCGGATGTCATCGAATCCGTCTCCTATTTGCTGGAATATTTGCCCGGCGGCGCGCATCTTTGCTTCCTCAGCCGCAAGGACGCCGGATTCACGAAAGCGAGATGGGTCAGCCGGGAATGGATTCAGGAGCTTGGCGACCGGCAACTGCGCTTCGATTCGCGGGAAGCGGAGGAGTTCTTTCGGCTGTGCGCGGAGCTGGAGCTCGAGAGGGAACAGCTCGAACGGATCCTCTTCCAGACCGAAGGCTGGGTGACGGGGCTGAAGCTGGTTTCGCTGTCTCTCCGAGAGGGCGGGCATGCGGTTCGCTTGAGCCGGGTCCGTTCCGGAGGCGTCCAGGTCGAGCAGTATTTGCTTGAGGAAGTTTATGATTCGTTGGACGAGCCGTTGCGGCAATTTCTGAAGAGCGTCTCCGTCCTTCGCCGCATGAACGGCCCGCTGTGCGAAGCGGTGGCCGGAGAAGGCGGGGCGAAGAGGCTGGACGAAGCGGCGCGGCTGAACCTGTTCCTCGTCCCGCTGGAGGAAGACAGGATCTGGTACCGTTTGCATCATCTGTTCGGCGAGTTTCTGCAGAAGCGGCTGGCAGCCGGCGGTCCGGGCGAGAAAAACGCGCTGTATCGGAAAGCGGCGGCGTGGTGCGAATCGCACGGATTGCGCGAAGAAGCGGTCGATTACTATATGGCCGGAGATTGCCATGAGGAAGCCCTTCGCCTGCTGGAAGAGATGCGGAGCGTGCTCATCCGCGGGGAATTTTCGACGCTGCGGGCCTGGTTGTCGGCTATTCCCGAGCCCTTGCTGCTGCGGCATCCTTTCCTCTACTTCTCTTACATTTATTCCTTGCTGTGGGCGAACGATCCCGATCCGGCGGAACGGCATCTGCAGCTGGCAGAACGTCATTACGAAGAGGCGGCGGAAGGGTGGTCCCCGGAGGAGCGCGACCGCTACTTGGGATATTTGTACTACGTCCGCAACTTCAAAGCGACCCAGCATGACATGGATATGGGAAAAGGGCTGGAATATATCCGTCTTTCGCTGCAGCACAGCCCGGGAGGAACGGATCTGATCTTCGCCTCCCCTCAAATGCCGCTTACTCCGTCCATTTACCGCTCCTACAACGGCAAGCGAGGCAAGCATTTGCCGCGGGGGCTGGCGGACGCGTTTTTCCGAAGCATGATCGAATTCATGAAGCAGATGGGACTGCACGACTCGGTGCTTGTTTGCTACGGGGAGCTGCTGTACGAGCGGGGCGAACTGGAGGAGGCGGAGCACTGCCTGAAGCTGGGACTTCAGGGGCAAAGCCAGGCGCATTATCAGCCGGAGAAAGTTTATGTGCCCGCCTATCTTTTTCTTTCGCGCATCGCCATGGCCAGGAACGATCCCCCGCAGGCCCGGAAATGGCTGGAGGAGGCGGCTGAGAGGGCCGAGGAGGACGGCGCCGAAGCGGCGTTCATTCTGATCGAAGCGGAAAAGGCGGGGCAGCGGCTCCGGACGGGCGATTCCTCGGCGGCGGCCGAATGGCGGGAACGCTACCGCCTTTCGCCCGAAGATCCGGTGTCCGTCTATCAGCTTTTCCATTATATTTTCCTCGTTCGCACGTTGATGGAGACCGGCGGCCTCGGGCAGGCGCAGCGTCTGTCGGAGAAGCTGTACCCGATCGCGGTGAAAGGGCATCGTCCCATGGAAGCGCTGGATCTTCAGATCCTCCAGGCGGTGATGCTTCAGCGGACGGGCAAGCCGGAGCAGGCGCTGCTGAGGCTTGAAGAAGCTCTCAAGTACGCGCAGCCCGACGACTACACCCGAATTTTCATCGATAAGGGCCGGCCGGTCGCGGAGCTGCTCGCGGCGTACGTCCATCAGCGTCAGAAGGGCAACATCCGGGACAAGCAGGCGCCGCCGCTGGCTTACGTTCGCAGAATCCTCTCGGGCTTCGGCGGAGAGACGGACGCGCCCCGGCGTCCTTCGGCCGCGCTTCGGACGGTGCTGACTCCTCGGGAATACGAGGTTTTCCGGCTTATGGAGCAAGGGCTGGACAACGGGGAGATCGCGCAGACGCTCGGCATCGGCATGGGCACCCTGAAGGCGCATATCAACCATATTTACGGCAAGCTGCACGCGACGAGCCGCGTGGAGGCGATCAGACAAGGCAAAGGCATGCAAGAGTAAACTTTCGAGGACTTGCCGGACGGCAGGTCTTTTTTTTCATCAAGTTCCCCGAGGTCCTCGCAAAGTACCTGAGCAAGCTTCGAAGCTAAGCCCCACTTTGTGGGGCTATTTTGCCGTGCTCCTATAACCGGCTCTATAACCGGAAGTTAGATTTTTTCGCTGCGGAAATCGATTATATTGAAAATAGAATACTTTCAAAGAAGGAGAAGAGGAAGAGAAGAATGAGGCGTTTATTCATCGTGTTTACGGCACTGCTTCTGTTCGTCGGCCTCGTTCCGGCACCCTTTTTTGCGAATTCGAAAGCTTTCGCGTCTGGAGACGGATCGGCCGACGATCCTTTCGTATGGATGTATAAGACGTACATCGATTACGGAACGATCCGGGCATTCTCTCCGACTTCGGACGGGGGATACATTGCGGGAGCCGGACGCTACCTGCTTAAGCTTGATAAGAACGGCACGGTGGACTGGAGCCTGCCCGTCGCGTCCGGAGTGAACTCGACGATTCGCGGCGTTCGCGAGACGGCAGGCGGCTATGTATATGCCGGATCGGACATGGACGGCTCGTTCCAGCCCCATTGGGCTTTCGGCGAGGCGAGCAAGGACGGCCGGACCCTCAATTGGGACGCGGGAACGAACGGCACGGACATCGCCGGCGATGCGGAGGCCGTTCTGGAGACGGGGGACGGCGGGTACATCGCGGTCGGCAATTCGGGTGCCGGCGGTTATATGGTTCAAACGGACGCCGGCGGCGCCGTTCTTCATGAGTCTTCTATCGCAAGTCCTTCCGGTGCGGATTTAACGGTTTATGCCGCCGTAACGACCGACGGCGGAAATGTGCTCGTCGCCGGTAGCGCGAAGACGCCGGGCGGCCAAACGGCCGGTTACGTCGCGGAAGTCCGGATCTCGTCGTTAGGCGAGGTCGCATGGGAACGGCTATACCCTTGGAACGACTCGAACGTATTCCAGAGCATTAGCGCCATTCCGGATCAGAACCAGTATCTGTTGACCGGCAATACGCTGAGCGGGTCCGGGCAAAACGGCGCGATGACGCTGATCGACGGGGAGAACGGCGATCCGATCTGGGAAAAAAGCTACGCGACGGGAGATTCTTCGCTGCTTCTGACCGCTGCGCTCGCGAGCGACGGAGGCTTCATCGCCGCGGGAGGGAACAACCAACGTAACAGCCTGCTGCTCAAAACGGACGCATCCGGCGAGCTGCAATGGTACAAGTGGTTTTCTCAAACCCACTACGGCAATCTGTCGTTCGTAAAGCCGCTGACGGACGGGAGTTACTTGGCGGCAGGCGGCACATACGGCGCCGGGCTTTTGCGGGTCAAGCGCGTATCCGTCGACTATGTAACCAACCGGTTGATCGGGCTGGACGAGACGATGGTTTATTCCACGAACGGCGGAAGTTCGTATATCCCCTACGACCCCGACGAGGAACCTGTTTTCGATGGGACAGAGACCGTTTACGTCGCGTATTCCGAGGAGGGGGCGGCCGGATACGATCTCGTCTTCCCCGCCAGGTTGACTTTTATCGCCAAATCGATTACGGCGGTAGGCAAGCTGGACGACGTCCAGGTTCCTTACGGAACGGCGCTGAACGACGTCCCTCTGCCGGAGCGGGCGGAAGCGACGCTGAGCGACGGAACGAAGGTATCGGCGGCGATCGACTGGAACCGTGACGCTTCGAACTACGACGATCGGACGCCGGGCATCTATGAGTTCGTCGGAACGCTGACGCTGCCGGGCGGCATGACGAATCCGGATGGTCTCGAGGCAAAGGTGAACGTCACCGTCGGCGAGCCGCCGGCCGAGCCTGTCACCGTCGCCGAGGTGAGCGGGGTCAGCGATCTTCGCGTGGCGAACGGCACGGCTCTTGAAGAGGCGGGCTTACCGACGCAAGCGTCTGTTAAGCTGAGCAACGGGGTTAGCGTGACGGTAAGCGTTACGTGGGACGGAGGCACGCCGGCGTATGAAGGCACGCAGGCCGGAACGTACGCGTTCGTCGGAACGCTGGCGCTGCCGGACGGCGTGACGAACCCGGACGGTCTCGCGGCGAAGGCGAACGTCATCGTGGCGCCGAAACCGGAAGAGCCTCCGGCCTCGGTGACGGTGACGGAGGTACCGTCGCTTGCCGATCTGGAGGTGCGGTACGGAACGCAGCTGTCGGAGGCGGGACTGCCGGCGAAAGTCGCCGTGAAACGGAGCGATGGGAATAACGCGACGGTTAGCGTAACGTGGGACGGAGGCACGCCGGCCTACGACGGCACGCAGGCCGGAACCTATGAGTTCGTCGGAACGCTGACGCTGCCGGACGGCGTGACGAATCCGGATGGTCTCAAGGCGGCGATCCGAGTCACGGTTCAGGGGCAAGCGAGCGCGTACCCGCCGCCGCCGGCTCTGCCGGATCCGTCCGACCAAGATACGGTGACGGTTGCTTGCCCGACGGGCGGATGCACGGCCGGCCTCGGGGACGAAATAAGCATCGACATCCCCGACGGCGCGGCGGACGGACCTTTTACGCTGACGATCCGCAAGCTGGATTCGGATCCGGCGAACGTGCCGGCCGGCTGGAAGCCGCTGAGCTCCGTTTACGAGCTGCTGAAGAGCTTCTCGGTGACGTTCGCCCGGCCGGTAACGTTGAGGTTCAAGTTCCGGGCGGACGAGGTCGGCGAAGGACGGCATGCCGCTTTGTCCTACTTTGATGAAGAGAGAGGCGGCTGGGTCGAGGTTCCGGGGCGCATCGGGGACGGCGTCTTCACGGCGCAGGTGAACCATTTTACGAAGTTCGCGGTCTTCTCGGTACAAAATCTGCCGGACGAACCGCCGGTTCCGGTTCATCCGTTCGCGGATGCGGCCGGGCATTGGGCGGAAGATTCGATTCGCTCGGCGGCCGCGCTTGGTTGGGTCCAAGGGAATGAGAAGGGGCTGTTCCTTCCCGATCGGGCGATCACCCGCGCGGAATTCGCGGCGATGCTGGTGCGGGCGCTGGGGGCGGAGGACGTTGTCCGAGACGCGCCATCGTTCGCCGATTCGGGCCGAATCCCCGCCTGGGCGCAAGCGCCGGTGTCCGCTGCGGCGGAGGCGGGATGGATCGGCGGCTATGCCGACGGAACGTTCCGGCCGGGCGAGCCACTGACCCGCGCGGAGATGGCGGCGATCGCGGCGCGTGCGCTCGGCTTGCCGACGCCATCGCCGGGCGAGGCGCCGTTCTCCGACTGGAGCCAGGTGCCGGCCTGGGCGAGGGACGCCGCCGCGGCCGCTCGTCAGGCGGGCATCGTAACCGGCGCGGACGGCAACGCGTTCGCGCCGAACCGCCGGACGACGAGGGCGGAGGCGACGGTCGTCATCGTGCGGATGCTGGATTCCCGCAATCGATAAAAGAGACGTGCAGTAAAAGCAATAGACGGCCTTAATCCTGTATTCCATGGGACTGAGGCCGTTTTATTTTGCCTGTAATCGCTCGTTATTGCAGGAGTGGATGTAGGCATGATCGTTCCTATCGGCGGAAGCGGCGGTAGAACAATTCTAGCCTCGGTACGCGAAGGGAAGGGTCCCCCGAACGCCGGGTTTTGCGCGGAACACTCCTCCTGCATGAGGTTGATCGTTTACTAGCTCGGGCGTGACGCCGACGCGCGCAGTCGTAATATACAGCTCGTCAAGCCGCTCCCCGCCGAACGCGACCGAGGTGACCTTCGCGACGGGCACCGAAACGTCGGCGATCCGCTCGCCGGAGACCGGATCCCAGCGGCTTACCTGCCACCCGTTCCAATGCGCCAGCCAGAGCATGCCTTCTGCGTCGATCGTCATGCCGTCGGGAGTACCGTCTTCCGCGGGGATGACGGCGACGACGCGCCGGTGCGCGATCCGGCCGGTCGCCGGATCGTAATCGAACGCAGCGATCTCCTGCAGCTGCGAGTCTACGTAATACATCGTTCGGCCATCGTCGGACCAGGCCAGTCCGTTCGAGGTGCCGACGCCGTCCAGCAGCCGCCGTACCGTGCCGTCGCTGCCTAACGAATATAGGCTGCCGCGGCCGGGCTCGTCGATCCGGGACATCGTACCCGCCACATACCGGCCCGCCGGGTCGCACTTGCCGTCATTGAACCGGTTGCCGGGCAATTCGGTCTCGACGAGAGCAAGCGGCGCCGACGCGCCGGAAGCCGGGTCATACCTGTAAAATCCATCCTCTTGCGTAATCGCGAATCCCCCGGATAGCCTGGGAACGATAGAGCTGACGAACGGTCCGGCGGACATCGTCTCGAATTGGCCCGGCCGCCCGGGATCATAGCCATGTATACGGTGGCTGTAAATATCGACCCAATAGAGCCGGTCTGAGCTGGTGTCCCAAAGCGGTCCTTCTCCTAGAACGGATTGCGCGTCGCATACGAGTTCAACTTCCAGCTCCTTCAGCCGTCTTGACATAACGATACCCCGTTTCTATGGTTTTCGTATTCGAGCCTGCAGCCGTATTCGGCGGCAAAGGCCTAATTCCAAGTGCGCTTGAGCAACTGCACGTAACGCTGCAGCGAACGACGGCAAGCTTCGAAAGGTTCGGACGGCGCGAGGGAGACGATCAATTCCTCCACGCGGGCGGCAGCTTCGACAGCATGCGGCGCGTGCCATCGCCTGGCATTGTTCTTCCAACGCAGTCGGGACATCGTGGTCGTCAACAGCCGGGACATCTCGCCGTTGCCGGAGAGCGCGACGAGCCCGGTCAGCAATTCCGCCTCAAACCGAATCCACGCCCCGGCTTCGTCCGGGGCGGCGGATTTGTCGCCCGCCGCGTATTCGAGCGGAGGCTTCCCACCCGATTTCTTGCCGCTTGAATCGGCCGCCAATTTCCGATATTGCGCTGCAAGCGAATCGACGAGCTCTGCGAGCTCCTCGCGCTTCGCCAGCTTGGAAGCGCTTGCCGAGAACAGGGCGAACGATGCGGCCAGCTCCAACAGCTCGCCGATCCGCTGGGAAGAGGGACCGAGAATGACGATGCCCTGCTTGGGCGCGATGCGCACGTAACCTTCCAGCTCCAGCTGCTGCAGCGCCGACCGCACCGGGGTTCGGCTCATGTCGAGCATCCGGCTTAGCTGAATTTCCGAGGTCGCCGTCCCGCCGGGAAAATGCCCGTTCTCGATCCATCGATGAATGCTCTCGTAAGCGAGCTGGCGCAAAGAGGGGTCTCCCATCTTCCGACCGCTTCCTTCTCTTTCGAAGTTTCGAGTATGATTATCATAGACCAAGTATAGACGGAAGGGAAGATGATTTCGCGTGACCGGGAACAAGCCAATGACGCTTCGGGAGCGGGCGTATCAGGCGATCAAGGCCGGAATCGTGGGCGGCGACTGGCCGGGCGGGGCCTTCCTGTCGGAGAGAAGCCTCGGCGAGCAGCTGGGCATGAGCCAGACGCCGATTCGCTCGGCGCTCGACCGGCTGGAAGCGATGGGGCTGGTGAGGCTGGTGCCGAATCAAGGCTTCGTCGTGCAGGAGATCTCGTTGAAGCAGATCATGGACATTTATGAGCTCCGATTGTCGTTGGAGACTTATGCGGCCCGCCAACTTACGGGGAAGATGGACGCCGCTTTTTTTGCCGGACTGGACGTGATCATTCAGCGGCAGGAAGAGGCTGTGGAGGCAGGAGCGATTCCACGATACGTCGAGCTGGACCGCCGTTTCCACGAGGCGATTGTCGCCGGCCTGGACAACGAGGAGTACGCCGGCGCGATGTCCCGCATCCAGGACAAGTTTCTGATGGCGGTGCGGACAACGTTTTACCGGAACAAGCTGCGCCTGCGGAGCAGCCTGGACGAGCACCGGCTCATCCGCGACGCGTTGGCGGGCAACGATCCCTCCGCCGCGGAAGAGCTCGTGCGGCAGCACATTCAATTCGTCGAGCAGGTGATGCTCTGACAGGCCGGGCTGAATGATGTCGCTGTTGTATACAAGTTTGACATCTTGAGCGTCTTCGTCCGCCATGCTACGTTAAAGCGGCAGAACGATTCCGAATTAGCGGAGGTTGACGAAGATGAAGATCACGGACATACGTACCTATATCGTAGGAAATCCGTGGAAAAATTGGCTGTTCGTCCAAGTCGACACCGACGAAGGGCTGACCGGGCTCGGGGAAGGCACGCTGAACGGCTTCGCGAAGACGGTCGAGGCGGCGGTCCACGAATTGAAGCATCTGGTGCTTGGCATGGACCCGTTCGACGTCGAGACGATCGCTCTCAAGATGATCCGAGACGTCTACTCCGACGGCGGTCAAATCCAGGGCTCGGCGCTGGCGGCCGTCGAGACGGCGTGCTGGGACATTATGGGCAAGGCGACGAGCCAGCCGCTGTACAAACTTCTCGGCGGCAAGTGCCATGACAAACTGCGCTGCTATGCCAACGGCTGGTATCGCGGCGGCGCCGACGAGAAGAGCTTCTACGAGCAGGCGAAGGAGGTCGCGGCCCAAGGCTACACCGCGCTCAAGTTCGATCCGTTCGGCTCGGCCTGGCGGACGGTCGAACGCGCGGACTTCGCCGCGGCGCTCCGCAACATCGCGGCGGTGCGCGAGGCGGTCGGGCCGGACATCGACATTCTGATCGAAGGGCACAACCGGTTCAGCGTTCACACGGCGCTGCAGTTCGCGGAGGCGATGGCCCCGTACCAGCCGACCTGGTTCGAAGCGCCGGTGCCGCCGCTGCGCGTATCCTCGGTCGTCGAGGTGGCCCGGCGCAGCCCCGTGCCGATCGCATGCGGGGAAGATTATTACAGCCGCGAGCAATTCGCAGAGCTGCTTCGGCACGATGCGGTACACATTATCCAGCTGGAGCCGCAGTTCCTCGGCCTTGGCGCCTCCAAGCAAATTTGCGGCATGGTCCACGCCCACAACGGCGTAACGGCGCCGCACAGCGCTCAGGGACCGATCTGCTCGATCGTGTGCGCGCATTTGAACATGGCGACGCCGAACTTTTTTCTGCACGAGATTTTCGACGACTTCAACCATTCGTGGGCGCAGACGATCTTCTCGCCGCCGTTCAAGGTTGCAAACGGTTACCTGCAGCCGCCGGAGCGTCCCGGACTGGGCGTCGAGCTGAATCTGGAGGAGGCGGCGAAGCACCCGTATCATCCGGGCCATTGGCTGCCGCTGTTTCGGCAGGGCTGGGAGAAAAGAGAGCGCGTCGAATAGGAGGCTTGGCTTGGCGATGGGAATGCAAGCGTTGGTGTACGAGGGTCCGCGGACGATGATCGTGCGAGAGGTGCCGGTGCCGGAGCCGCGGTCGGACGAGGCGCTCATTCGCGTGGCGCGGGCAGGCATTTGCGGCTCGGAATTGGGCGGTTATCTGGGCCATAATTCGCTGCGCAAGCCGCCGCTCATTATGGGACATGAATTTTCCGGCGTCGTGGCGAAGCTTGGCACACAGGCGGAAGGCGCGGGGCTGCGCGTCGGCGACCGCGTGACGGCGAACCCGCTCGCGACGTGCGGGAAGTGCAGGTATTGCCGAAGCGGGGAGACGCAATTGTGCCCGAGCCGGCAGCTGCTCGGCGCGCACCGGCCGGGAGCGTTCGCCGAATATGTCGCCGTGCCGGCCGAAAACGTCTACCGGCTGGACGACAAGCTGTCGTTCGAGGAAGGGGCGTTGGCGGAGCCATATGCATGCGCGGCGCACGTCTGCCGGCTGCTCGCGCTGAAGCCGGCGGATCGGCTGTTGATCTGCGGAGCGGGGCCGATCGGCTTGCTTGTGCTGCAAGCCGCGCAAATTTACGGGTTGCGGGACATTGTCGTGCTCGATCTGAACGAGGAGCGGCTGGACATCGCCCGCGAGCTCGGCGCCGTCGCGTCAGCGGAGCTCGCCGGAGCGGCCGCGGTGCCGGAAGGCGGCTTTGACGCCGCCGTCGACGCGGTCGGCGCGCAGGCGACGCGGCAGCTAGGTATCGCGCAGGTCCGCCCCGGCGGGACGGTCGTCTTCACAGGCTTGCACGAGGCGGACAGCCGGCTGCCGGTGAACGACATGATTCGCAGCGAGACCGTGACGAGAGGCGCCTTCGCGTATTCGCGCGAGGATTTCGAGACGGCGCTGCGTTGGCTGGCCGAAGGCCGGGCGAATCTGCTGTCCTGGTCGCTGACCGCTCCCCTCGCCGAGGGAAGCGCCTGCTTCGAGAAGCTGGTGTCGGGACCGGGCAAGGTGGCCAAAATTTTTCTGAAACTATCCTGAAGGAATAGAGAGGAGGAGCAATGGCAATGAAGCTGCTGCAATTCTATGACCGGCAGGACCCGGAACGGAAGCTGCGGGTCGGCGTGCTGGAGGGCGGCGCTGTCGCCGCGTTGGAGACGGCCGAAACGGTTCGCGGCGTCATCGGGTCGGGGCTGCCGCCAAGCGCGATCCGGCGAGGAAGATCGTACAGCCTGGACGAGGTGAAGCTGCTGCCGCCGCTTACCGATCCGGAGAAGATCGTCTGCATCGGACTCAACTACCGCGATCACGTCATCGAGTCGAACATGCCGATGCCGAAGGTTCCGGTGCTTTTCCCGAAATACAACAACTGTCTGGCAGGTCACGGGGACGCTATCGTCATTCCGCGCGAAGTGTCGCAGTGCGACTACGAGGCGGAGCTGGCGGTCGTCGTCGGCAAGACGGCGAAGCGCGTTCCGCGCGAGTCGGCGATGGACTATGTGTTCGGGTATACGGTGGTCAACGATGTCAGCGCGCGGGACATTCAACTGAATGAACCGCAATGGACGCGCGGCAAGGCGATCGACGGCTTCGCGCCGGCGGGTCCGTGGATCGTCACGGCGGACGAACTCCCCGAGCCGGGCAAGCTGGCGATCTCGCTGAAGCTGAACGGCGAGATCATGCAGCAATCGAGCACGAGCGAGCTGATCTTTGACGTGCCTTATCTGATCTCGTTCCTCTCGAACACGATGACGCTGCGCCCGGGAGACATCATCAGCACCGGCACGCCGCCGGGTGTCGGCATGGGCAGAACGCCGCAGGTATGGCTGCGGCCGGGCGATGTCGTGGAAGCGGAGATTGAAGGCATCGGCACGCTGACGAATACGTTTGTCGCGGAACGGGATGAGATATCGGGCGACATGGAGGCGGCAGGATGAGTTGGGGCGGCAAAGTCGCGATCGTCACCGGCGGCGGAGGAGGCATCGGCCGGGCGGTGGCGCATGCGTTCGCGGACGGAGGCGCGCAGGTCGTCGTGGTAGGCCGAACGGGGAGCAAGGTGGACGCCGTGGCCGCGGACATTGCCGCCAAGGGCGGCCGGGCGGTCGGCATGGCTGCCGACGTATCGTCCGAGCCGGACGTGCGGCGGGTCGTGCGGGAGACGAAGGAGCGGTTCGGCCGCATCGACATCATGGTCAACAACGCGGCGGTATGTCCGCAGGCGCGGTTGACGGAGACAAGTCTGGACGAGTGGAACGGCGTTATCACGAACAACTTGACGTCGGTCTTCCTGTTCTGCCGGGAGGCCGTCCCGGTCATGATCGAGGGCGGCGGCGGCGCGATCGTGAACGTCAGCTCCGTCCACGCTTTGGCAACGCTCGAGGGCTACGCCGCGTACGCCGCCTCAAAGGCCGGCATCGCCGGACTTACACGGGCGATTGCGCTCGATTACGCGAAGCTGAACATTCGCGCGAACACCGTGCTGCCGGGAGCGGTCCATACGCCGATGCTCGAGAGCAGCGTTCGCAACCTGGATACGCCGCGCGAACAGATCATGAAGGAATGGGACGAATCCCAGCCGGTCGGCAGGGTCGGCCGCCCGGAGGAGATCGCCTCCGTCGTCCTGTTTGCCGCCAGTCCGGCGAACTCGTTCATGACCGGGGCGACGCTGGTCGCCGACGGCGGCATGACGGCGGAGCTGTAACGAATCGCAAGTCGCCGGGGGCGGTCCTTCCGGAAATAGGACGCCGCATTGAACGTTAACCTCGGAGCTGCCTCAGAGATACGAAGGCTGCCTCGCTCCCGCAATTGGCGGAGAAGGCGGCCTTTGTCTTTTTTTCCATAGCCAGCATGTAAACAAAGTCCGATAAACGTAAATATTTTCGGTAGGATTCGAACTGCCGCAATCGAACAATAGTAAGAGGATGCGGGCCGCTCCCGTCATAGTCTCCCGCAGCGAAGCCGCACGAAGGGGAGGATGTCCATTAGAAGGCTTGCGTTCTGGAGTTGGCCGATATTTCCAAAGGTGTTGCTGTTGTTCGTATTGGTGATGTCGCCCTTTTATTTGATCGGAATTTCGCTCAACGAGAGAGGTACGGCGAGCGTCCGGTCGGAAATCTCGCAGACGATGACCTCGCGGCTGCAATATTATGCGAATCAGATGGAGCTGGAATTCGAGAAGATCATCCGCTTTCAGAACGAATTCGTCAACGACGACGATCTGATCGAGCTCAGCGGCAAGTCCGAGATCATGACCGACCCGGAGAAGACGTTCGCCATGCTCAGGCTGCAGAAACGGCTGCTGCAGCTGAAGTATTCCAGCAGCTATATTCAGGATGCCGTCGCCTACATTCCGTCGCTTGCGTATGTGATTTCGGCCAACAAGCTGTATGACCGGCTTCCGGAAGAACAATTCCATGCGCTTCGGCAATTGAAATCGAAATCGACGAGTCCGTTTGTCTACTGGAAGGGCCAACTGTTTATCGTTCTCCCGAATCCGGGCTGGTCGAATCTGGATCGTAAGCCGCCCGTTTATTTGCTTGCGGTCGAACTGTCCGTGCCATTGCTGGAAGGCTCGCTGTCCGCCCTGTCCGTCAACGGAACGGGGGGCGGAATCCTGAGCCAGGAGGAGAGCGAATGGTCGTTCGCCTCCGACCCGGATCACGCGGAGCAGGCGACGTCCGTCATGGCTCGGAAGCAGCTCGAGACGCTTTCAGGCCATCCGGTCTATTGGCAGAATGAAAGCTATCGCGTCTACGGCGAGAAGCTGGGCCGCTACGACATGAACGTGTTCATGTATGTGAGGGAGCGGGAGATCACGGGGAAGCTGGAGCGCTACCACGCCTGGTACTGGGGATTGTCGGCGCTGACGGTCGTCGCCATCCTGATCTTCGCCGGATGGACCAACCGGATGATCCGGCAGCCGATCCGCAAGCTGGTGCGGGCCTTCCGCAAGCTGGAGACGGGCGATTTGAGCATCGTCGCGGTTCATGGCAGCCGGGACGAGTTCCATTATTTATATCATCAGTTCAACCGGACGGTCAGCAGGCTGAACGTGCTGATCGAGGAAGTGTACGAGCACAAGTACCGCATGCAGCTGTCCGAGCTGCGCCAGCTGCAGTCGCAGATCAACCCGCATTTTCTGTACAACTCGTTCTTCAACATCCAGGCGATGGCTCGTATCGGGGACGTCGACGGCATCGGCCAATACACCCGATTTCTTGGAGAATACTTTCAGTACGTGACGCGAAGCGGCCAGACCGAGGTCCCGCTGAAGGACGAGGTCCGTCACGTCAGCATTTATGCGTCCATTCAAAAAATGCGCTTCCGCGACCGCATCGAGTGCAGCATCGAAGAGATTCCGGCATCATTCGCGGACGCGGCGGTTCCCCGCCTCATTTTGCAGCCGCTTGTTGAAAACGCATTCAAATACGGTCTGGAGCACAAGAAGCAGGGCGGCTTGCTGGAAATCCGGTTTCTCCCCGAAGGCTCCGATCTGACGATCACGGTGGAAGACAACGGAGACCGCGCGGCCGACGAACTGCTCGAACGTTTGAACATGCTGATGAAGGCGTCCGCCGCGGATACGGAAACGACGGGCCTGATCAATGTGCACAGACGCCTCAAAATCCGGTACGGGGGTTCGGCCGGTCTGCGGTTCGAACGCGGTGCGCTCGGAGGGCTCAAAATCGTCATGTCGCTGCCCTTGCAGCCGAAGGAGTGAACGCTAATGTACAACGTGATGATTGTCGACGACGAGCCGGCGATCGTGGAAGGCGTATACGACCTGTTCCTGAATATCGACGATTTCGATCTTCAGCTTCATAAAGCCTATTCCGCGGACGAGGCGCTGGAGACGGTCTATACGACCCATATGGATGTCGTCTTTACGGATATTCGGATGCCGGGCATGGACGGCATGGAGCTGCAGCGGCGGATCGCCGCCCAGTGGCCGTTCTGCAAAGTCGTCTTTCTGACGGGATACAACGATTTTACGTACATTCAAACGGCGATCCGGAACAACGGCGCGGATTACATTCTGAAGACGGAAAGCTTCGAGGTCGTGGAACAGGCGCTGCGCAAGGCGCTTCTGGAATTATCCGAGCAGATCCGCAAGGAAAGCACGATCGCGCGGGCCAGACAGCGGATGAACCTGGCGCTGCCGGCGCTGCGGCGTGAATTCCTGATCGGGCTGCTGGACAACCGGGCGGCGGAAGAGGCGGCGCTCGCCGAGAGATTTCGCCTGCTGGAGCTGCCGTTCGACGCGGATGCGAAGGTCATGCCGATCATCGGCCGAGTCGACGTCTGGCGGCAGGAGCTTTCGGAGGCTGACAAGCAGCTGATGCTGTATTCCGTCGAGAATATGGCGGGCGAATATTTCTCGTCCCTGCGCGTACAGACGGTCCATTACGAGCGTTCGAAGCTCATCTGGCTCATTCAGCCGGCGGAAGGGCAGACGGCGGAGCCGGACAAGTGCCGCCTGTTCGTTCACGGCATGCTTCATTCGTTGCAACGGACCTGCCAGGAGCTGCTTCAGCTGCCGCTGTCGATTTTCGCATCCGACGATTTCGTGAGCTGGGATGAGGCGCCTGCCCGCTATCAACGACTAAGGAGCCTTCTGCTGCGAGGCATCGGGCCGTCCGCCAGCGTCATCTTGAGAGACAAGGAGGAGCGAACGGGGGTCAGCGACAGCCGCGGCTTCCGCAAGCTGCTGGCGCGTCTCGAGCTGTTGGAGCAGCTTCTCGAGAACGGACTGGCCGCGGAGTGCAAGGAGCTGATCGGGGAGATCGCCGCCTGCTGCGAGAACGCCGCGCTTCCGCCAAGCCTGAAGCAGGAGGCGTTCGGGAGCCTGTCCTTCCGCTTCTTGTCTTACCTGAACCGTTCCGGCTTGTCCGACTTGTTCGCGGAGCGCTTCAGCTTCGACAGACTCCTTCGGATCGAAGAGTTCGGTTCCTGGTTCGAGATCGGCAGCTTCTTTGAACAAGCCGTCGATTTTATCTTCGAATGCGGCCGGCACGAGAAGGAAAATCTGAACCGCTTCGTCATCTCCGCGGTGAACGCTTTTATCCATGAGCATTACGACGAGGACTTGTCCTTGTCGCGGCTCGCTTCGATCGTGCATTTGAACGCTTCGTACTTGTGCCGGCTGTACAAGCAGGCGACGGGAACCGGGCTCAGCGACTACATCACCCAATATCGGATCGCCAAGGCCAAGGAGCTGCTGGCGGCGCCCGGGCTGAAAATTCAGGAAGTCGCCGTGCGAACCGGCTTCGACTCTTCGGCTTACTTCGGAAGGGTGTTCAAGAAGGCCGTGAGCATGACGCCGCAGGAATATCGGGACCGGCTGTCGATCTGAGGCGTCGCCGGCAAGTTGTCAATATAGTTCGCGCGATGTAAAGATCTTCGAATTTCCACGGCCCGGAGGCGGGGCTAGAATGGATTTTGTAAACGTTTACGACTATGACTTGTGAAAAGGGAGGATTCGCATGAAAGGCCATTACGCAGCATTCGCTGCCGTATTGCTGGCTGCCGGCATGACGCTCGGCGCCTGCGCTTCGAACAACGACAACGGGACAGCCGGCACTGCGCCGGTCTCGCCAACCGCGTCCGCCTCTACGGCGGCGGCCTCGCCCTCGGCTTCTTCGGCCGCGTCCGCCGCGGAAGCCGATCCGCTCGGCAAGTACGATCCGCCGATCGAGCTGACGACCGTCCGGATGGACGACGGCGTAACGAATTTCTACAACGGCGACAGCTGGGACAGCAACATTTGGTATCAATCGTACACGGACGACCTCGGCATCAACCTGAAAAACAAGTGGGTCGCGCCGCTGGCCGGCAACCAGTACCAGGAGAAGCTGAACGTGTCGATCGCTTCGGGCGATCTGCCCGATCTATATCAGGTCGACGGCTCGCAGCTTCAGCAGTTGGCCGAGGACGGACTGATTGCAGATCTGACGGATATATACAAGCAATATGCTTCGCCGAAGCTGAAGGAAATGCTGAATCTCGATGAAGGCATCGGCATGTCGTCGGCTGCGATCGACGGCAAGCTGATGGCGCTCCCGATCTTGAATTCTTACAGCGATTATGCCGGGTTCGTCTGGATTCGGAAGGATTGGCTCGACAAATACAAGCTGTCCGAGCCGAAGACGATGGACGACGTCTGGCATATCGCCGAGACGTTCAAGGCGGAAGGCGCAGGGGGCAAAAACACGGTCGGACTGCCGCTACGGAAGGACCTGGTCGGAGACTTGGGCGGCGTCGATCAAATCTTCCAAGGATATCACGCCTACCCCGGCATGTGGATTCCGGACGGCTCCGGCCAGCTCGTCTACGGCAGCATCCAGCCCGAGATGAAGACGGCGCTGGCGAAGCTTCAGGAAGAATACAAGAACGGCGTCATCGACCGCGAGTTCGGCGTGAAAGACTACCAGAAGACATGCGAGGTGCTGACGTCCGGGCAGGCGGGCATCTACTTCGGCGGCATGGCGGACCCGCTCGGATGCACGCAAGCCGGCCATGACCAGGATAGGGCGCTGTGGGTGCCGCTGCCGCTCGTGTCCGCCGACGATCGGCCGGCGAAGCCGGGCATCAGCGTATCGCCGGGAGGATTCTATGTCGTCAACTCGAAGAGCGCTCATCCCGAGGCGTTGGTCAAGCTGCTGAATCTGTTCGTCGACAAGGAAGACGGTCCCGAACAGAACACTTATTTTCAAGCGAAGAACACGGGCGAGACGCAGCCGTTCCATTACGCGCCGTTCCAGGCGTTCCACATCAACGAGAACGTGGATTTCTACCGGGCCTACATCTCTCACAAGAACGGCAAGGATACATCGGATTTGAAGCAGGACCGGATCGATACGATCGACAAGATCAAAGCGTATTTGAACGGCGACGAGAAGCAGTGGGCCTGGTACGCCATCTTCGGCGATCAGAGCACGCAGCAGGTCATCGATCAGTATCTGAACAACAATATGTACATTTTCAACGGCTATTACGGTCCCGGCACCGAAACGATGAAGGAGAAGAACGCGATCCTCGCCAAGATGGAAAGCGAAATGATGACCAACATCATCATGGGCACGTCGCCCGTCGACGATTTCGACAAGTTCGTCGCGCAGTGGAAGCAGCTTGGCGGAGACCGGATTACGCAGGAAGTCAATGAGTGGGCGCAGGCCCATCAGACCAAGTAGGAGGTACGGACCATGAGGAAAAAAACGCTGCTCGGCAGCCTTCTGCTGCTGCTGTTCGCTGCCGCGCCCGTCTACTCGGCGTCGGCCGCAGCGAATCATCCCGCGCCTTTCACGAGCCAAGTCGGCATCTGGTATACCGTCTGGTGGGACAGCGAGCCGCCGTACGACAGTCACTGGACGGATTGGACGCGATATCGCCCCGAGCTTGGCGATTACAACTCCGGGGACGAGGCGACGATTCGCGCGCATATGGAATGGATGAAGCAGGCCGGCATCGACTTCGTCATTCTGGACGATACGAACGGGCACGGCAATGACGGCGGCAATATCGCCGGCAACATCGACAAGATTTTCGAGGTCGTGGAAGCGATGCCGGAAGGAACCGCGCCGAAGCTGGCGCTGGCTATCGGCTACGGGCAATGGGGATTGAACGACGTACGGGCTCATCAGGACGAAGCGGATCTGGTCTACGATCGCTATGCGCAAAGTCCGGTATATTATCAATGGAAGGGCAAGCCGCTGCTGATCGACTATACGACGCCTTCCTGGTTTTACCGATGGGATGACGATCGATTCTCCGTCCGCTGGGCGACGGGCAAAGTGTCCGAAGGCGAGCCCGTAGCGCCGGACACGGGGCTGTGGGGATGGGTGTTCGATCAGGAACAGAACAACGGCGAGATCGTCGGCGTAAACCCCGGATGGGATACCGCGCATCTCGGGCGGGGAACGACGCCGATTCCGAGGGAGAACGGCGAGTATTACTCCGAGATGTGGCAGGAGGCGTTGAAGAGCAATCCCGAGGCGGTCGTCATCGCGTCGTTCAATGACTTTGCCGAGGAGACCGCGATCGAAGCGGCCGAACCCAGGAACGCTGCCGCCCCCGCTTACACGGACTATTACGGGGATGCGGCTCCCGACTGGTATCAGCAGCTGACGGAGGGCTATGCCGGTCTGAAGAACGGGTACAGGGAAGGGTTCTACTACAAGGAAGCGGATCAATCGAAATTATACCGTTACGAGAACGGCCGCTTGCAAGCCGCATCCGAGCTCCCCCATGGGGCGCCGGTCATCGAACTGCCGAAGGGCTTCATGAACGGCAAGGTCGTTGAGACCGGCCATCCCGGCCATGGCAAGGACGCCGACAAATGGGTCGCGCTCGATCTGTTCGACGATTGGCTGCGCCAGTTCAAGGGCCTCAGCCAAACGTGGAGCTTCTCGACTCGGCTGGAGAACGGAGACGAGACGCCGGGTTTGAGCAACGGCGACGTCTTCGACTATATTCAGCAGTCCGAGACGGAACTGATGTACAGCCAGGCCGGCGAAGATGCGGACCGGCCTTCCGGCCGGCTCGGCTTCAAGCTTCACCCCGCCTGGAACGGCGCGAACGGCTGGCTGAACGCCGACGTGCAGGTCGATCTGCCGCAGGAGAAGCATCTGTATTTGACCTACATTCCGGGCAAAGTGAACACGGCCAGCGACGGCATCACGCTCACGATTCTGGTGAACGGACAGCAGGTTGCGTTCGATTGGATCGAGGGAGAGGCTGGCTGGAAAGACAAACGCGCGGTCGATCTAAGTGCCTATGCCGGGCAATCCGTCACCATCCGCTTCCAGATCGGTTGGGGGCAGGAAGCGCTGGGCGATGCGGCGACTGCGGCCTACGATTCGTTCCTGATCGGGGAACCGCGGATCGTGACGAAATGGAAGTAGCGCCGCTAGCCGGCCCTTAACTCCGGACGCCATCCGAGTCGAGCCGGAAGGACCCGGATGGCGTTCAAGCGACGGAAAGGAGCGGAGCAGCCGATGCGGTTAAGCAAATTTTGGCGTCAACTGCCGCTGGATCTGATGATTCTGCCGGGACTTGCGTTCGTGCTTATTTTCTCCTACGGTCCGATGGCCGGTCTGGTCATGGCCTTTCAGAATTACAAGCCCACCAAGGGCATTCTCGGATCGGAATGGGTCGGTTTGGACAATTACGTCACCGTGTTTCAATACCCGGATACGAAGCAGATGATTTATAACACGGTGTTTATCGCCGTCATGAAGATCGTCGCCGGTCTGGTCGTGCCGATCACGGCCGCGCTGCTGCTGAACGAGGTACGCAGGCGCGGCATTAAACGGTCGATTCAAACGATGATTTATCTCCCGCATTTTCTATCCTGGGTCATCCTCGGCGGCATTCTGATCGAAATATTGTCGCCATCCACCGGGATCGTGAACAGCTTCCTGTCCTCATTAGGCATAGAGCCGATTTATTTCCTGGGCGACAACAGGTGGTTCCCCTACGTGCTCGTTATATCCGACGTATGGAAGGAATTCGGATTCGCAACCATCGTTTACTTGGCGGCGCTGACGGGCATCAATCCTTCCCTGTACGAAGCTGCGGTCGTCGACGGCGCTTCCCGCTGGAAGCAGACGCTTCATATTACGCTTCCGGGAATCCGGCCGATCATCGTGCTGCTGGCCGTGCTCAGTCTCGGCAACATTCTGAACGCGGGCTTCGATCAGGTATTCAATCTGTACAGCCCGCAGGTGTATCAGAGCGGCGACATCATCGATACGTTCGTGTATCGGATGGGGCTCGCCAACGCCCAGTACAGCTTCGCTACGGCTATCGGCTTGTTCAAATCCGCGATCTCGTTCGTGCTCATATCCGGCGCCTATTATTTGGCCTACCGGTTTGCCAATTACCGCATTTTCTAAGGAAGGAGCATCATCGGATGCCGCGTCGCAAATCCCCTTCCGCCGTCCTGTTCGCCGGCTTCAATTATACCTTTCTCATCGGCATGGCCTTGCTTTGCCTGGCTCCGCTCGTTCACGTGCTTGCGGTCTCGTTCAGCGCCAGTTCGGCGGTCACGGCGGGACGGGTCACGTTCTGGCCGGTGCGATTCACGCTGGAATCGTATCGCTTCGTTGCCGAGAAGCCGGCATTTATCCACTCGGTGCTCATTTCCGTCGAAAGGGCGTTTATCGGCACGCTGGTAAACATGCTGCTGACGATCTTGATCGCGTTTCCGCTGTCCAAGGAGTCGCAGGCATTTTCGCGTAGAAATTTCTATACGTGGATTTTCGTGTTCTCGATGCTGTTCAGCGGCGGTCTCATTCCCTGGTATATGGTCATTAAAGGCATGGGCCTGCTCGATTCCTTATGGGCGCTCATCCTGCCCGGCGCCGTGCCGGTGTTCAACGTGATTCTGCTTTTGAACTTTTTCCGCGGCTTGCCCAAGGAGCTGGAGGAATCCGCCTTTATGGACGGCGCGGGCTACTGGAGGACGCTGTGGCGGATCTACGTGCCGCTGTCGACGCCGTCGCTGGCAACCTTGACCTTGTTCGCCCTCGTCGGCCACTGGAATTCGTGGTTCGACGGCATCATTCTGATGGGAACGCCGGATCATTACCCGCTGTCGAGCTACCTGCAGACGATGGTCGTCCAAATGGACATCAAGTCGATGATCGGCAGCGACCTGGCGGCTCTTCAGCAAATTTCGGACCAAACGGCCAAAGCGGCTCAGATTTTCCTCGGCGCCCTGCCGATCTTGTTGGTCTATCCGTTTCTGCAGCGGTACTTCATCAGCGGCATGACGCTTGGCAGCGTCAAAGAGTAAAGAGGATAAAGGAGAGAGAAGCGAATGATCACGACGCTTCCGTTCGAAAGCCGGGAAGCTTACGGATCCCTCTACAAGAGAGCGGTCGCGAATTTCGACCGTCTCGAGCGGGAGGATTACGATCCCGGGCATCTATTCAAGGAAAGCGGCTACGGGTGGCCGGGAGACTGGGAAGGGAGAACGCTGCTGGCCTGGACGCTGCTGGCCCGAAGCACGCGGCGGGAGCCGAAATATTTGGCGCAGGCCATGGGAATGTTGGACGAGCGGACGAACGAGGACGGCTACTTCGGAACGAGGCATCCGGCCGGCACGATCGACGAGCAGCAGCTTGCGGGACACAGCTGGTATTTGCGAGCGCTGTGTGAATATTATGACTGGAAGCGGGACGAATCCGTGCTTGACCGGATCCGCGCCATCGTCCGGAATCTGCTGCTGCCGGCGGCGGGTCACTTCGCCCTGTATCCGGATCGTCCGGAGCAGCGGACCATCGGCGGAGCGGCGATCGGCGAGGTGAAGGACAAAGTGGGCGCCTGGTATTTGTCGACGGACATCGGCTGCGCGTTCATTATGCTCGACGGCGCGACGCACGCTTACGAGATGGCTCCGGAACCGGGGCTGAAGTCGCTGATCGAAGAAATGATCGGGAAGTGGATGACGATCGATCCCGCGGCCGCCTTTTTTCAGACGCATGCCACTCTTTCCGCCGCCCGCGGGCTGCTGCGCTTCTACGAGTCGACGGGACGGAAGGAACTTCTGGCTAAGGTTGAAGAGCTGCTGCTGCTCTACGAGGAGCGGGGAATGACGGACCATTACGCCAATTACAACTGGTTCGGCCGGCCGGAATGGACGGAATGCTGCGCGATCGTGGATTCGTTCATGCTGGCGGTCGGCCTGTGGAAGCATACCGGCAACAGCGCGCATCTGGACGCGGCCCATCATATTCTGTACAACGGTCTGGGCCACGGCCAGCGTCCGAACGGCGGCTTCGGCTGCGATGTCTGTCTCGGCGTCAAGGACGGCTATTTGTCTCCGATCGAAGAGATGTTCGAGGCCAATTGGTGCTGCACGATGAGAGGCGGGGAAGGACTGTCGCGGGCGATCGAGTACTCGTATTGGGTGCGGGATCGGGAGATTACCCTCCCGTTCTATGAAACCTCGGCGGTTACCCTGGCGCTGGCGGACGGAGAGATTCGGCTGGAGCAATCTTCCGCCTATCCGATCGAAGGCTCGGTTCGGCTGACGGTCCGGAGCAATACTTGCCGGGAGCCGATCGCGCTTCGGCTGTATGTTCCGTCCTGGGCCGACAGCCGAAGCGTGTCCGTGCGCATAGACGGATCGGCCGTCGACGCGGACATCCGGCAGGGCTTCGCCTTCGTTCGCCACCTTTTCCCGTCCGGCACGGAGCTGACCTTTGAATTCGGCATCGAATGCCGCCGCGAATCGGCCTTCGGCTTCCACACCGCCGTCAAAGGCTTCTCGTACCGGCACGGTCCGCTGCTGCTCGGCGTCGGGACCGACGGAGCCGGGGCTTCCCTGCTCGGGATTGGCCAAACCGGCGCTTCGTCGGCCGGCTTGGCGGAGCGGGAGATGGAGCCGCTCGGAGCCGGCCGCTACCGGATCGGAGGCACGGAAGCCGTGCTGTCTCCGATCAACGATCTGATCGAGCTGGACGAGGAAGCGGCGAGGCGCAGCCGCAAGCTGGTGCTGTTCAAGGATTCATACAGAGAGGCGCCCGGACCCCGAACTTGAACTGCACCCCGTCAAGCAGACAGTACAAATAAGGAAAAGCATTGGGCGGCCTTAGTCCTGTATTCCATTGGACTGAGGCCGTTTAATTTTCTGTAATCCCTCATTATTGTAGAACATCCGTTATCTTGTATTTATGCGCAATCTCCACCTGAGTGACTCCACTCGCTTTCAGCTCCTCGACGATCCCCAATTTAGCGATTGCGTCGTGCTCATGTATTCTTCTTCTGCGCGGCGATCCGTTCGGCGAGCTCGTTCAGCTCCGTCCACCGCTCCAGCAGGCCGTCCAGCTTCTCCGCAAGCAGCCGCTGTTCCTCCAGAAGCTCCTGCAGCCGGAAGGAATCGCTGCCGGAAGCCTCCATTTGCGCCGCGACGTCCTGCAGACGGTTCTCCGTCTCCTCGATCCAGCCGTCGATCTGCTCGAAGTCCTTCTGATCCTTGTAGGACATCTTGAGCGACTTCTCGCGTTCGCCCGTTCGAGGAGCCGCGGACACGCCGCCGGACGAGGCGATCTTGGGCTCGGGCCCGGATTCGGGCGCCTGCTTGACTCTCGCTTCATAATCGGAATAGTTGCCGGCATGAACGGCGACGACGCCGTCCCCTTCGAACGCGAAAATCCGGTCTACCGTCCGGTCCAGGAAATAGCGGTCATGGGACACGACGAACACGACGCCGGGAAAATCGTCCAGGTAATCTTCGAGCACGCCAAGCGTGGCGATATCCAGGTCGTTGGTCGGCTCGTCCAGCAGCAGCACGTTCGGCGCTTCCGTCAGCACGCGGAGCAGCTGCAGCCGCCGCTTCTCCCCGCCCGACAGCTTGGCGATCGGAGTCCACTGCATCGCGGGCGGGAACAGGAACCGCTCCAGCATCTGGCCGGCCGACAGCGTCTCCCCTTCCGCCGTGCGGATCTGTTCGGCCCCTTCCCGGATGTACTCGATGACGCGCTGGCTGCCGTCCATTTCTTCGTGCTCCTGGGAGAACCAGCCGAGCTTCACGGTCGGACCGAGCTCCGCGGTTCCGGAATCCGGCCGGAGCCGGCCCGCGATCAGCTTCAGCAGCGTCGACTTGCCGCTGCCGTTCCGTCCGACGATGCCGACCCGATCTTCGGGAACGGCAATATAACTGAAATCTCGGATCAGCGTCCGGTCCCCGTACGACTTGGTCACGTGCTCCAGCTCGGCGATCTTTCTGCCCAGGCGGGTCGAAGCGGCCGAGACGTCGAGCCTGCCGGCAGCCGCCTTCGGCGTCTGCGCCTTCAGCGCTTCATACCGGTCGATCCGCGCCTTCTGCTTGGTCGACCGCGCTTGCGCGCCCCGGCGGATCCAGGCGAGTTCATTGCGCAGCAGATTCTGGCGCTTCTCCTCCGACGCCGCTTCCCGCTCTTCGCGCTCCAGCTTGAGCTCCAGAAACCGGCTGTAATTCGCTTCGTAGAAAAAAGCGCGCCCCTTGTCCAGCTCGATCACGCGATTGCTGACCCGGTCGAGGAAGTAGCGGTCGTGCGTAATCATGAGCAGGGCGCCGCGGCGCTTCTGAAGCATCGCTTCGAGCCAGGCGACGGACTCGTTGTCGATATGGTTGGTCGGCTCGTCCAGAATGAGCACGTCGGCCGGCTGGAGAAGCGCCGCGGCCATGGCGACCCGCTTCCGCTGCCCGCCCGACATCGTCTCCACCTTGGCGCCGCTGTCCGCGATGCCGAGCCGCGAGAGCGCGGTCTTGGCTTCGCTCTCCACCTGCCACGCCTCCGCCTCTTCCATCCGCGCATTGGCCGCCGCGAGCCTTCGCTGCAGCGACGGATCGTCCGGCTCGCTTTCCAGCGCCGCCAGGGCGGCGGCATACTCGCGCACGGCGGCGAGCTGCGGCGAATCGCCGCCCAGCACGTGCTCCAGCGCCGTCTCGCCCGGCGCAAACGCCGGATCCTGCGCCAGCATGCGGATCCGCACGCGGCTGCCGACGCTGACCGTGCCGGCGTCGGCCGGTTCGATGCCGGCGATGACTTTGAGCAGCGTCGATTTGCCGGTTCCGTTCACGCCGATAATGCCGATCCGGTCCCCTTCCTCCACGCCGAACGTCACGTCTTCGAACAGCAGCTTTTCCCCATGGCTTTTGGTTATATGTTCAACGGACAATAAGTGCATCTCGCTCCCACCTCATCCCGTATCATACCATATTTGCGTCCCGCGTTCGTCCCTTGGCCGGGCGGCGGGCCGGACTCGGGTCCAGTTCCCGCTCTGTCTTCCGACCGTTCCGCCGCTGGCGCGTTCTCCCGTACAATGAAACCCGAGGATTATGAATGGGGGAGCGGGACGATGACGGGAGATCTATTCGGGCCGGGCGGAATGCTGGCCTTCGGAATGATGATCGTATGGGGAGTCGCGGTATACCGGTTGGGCAGAATCGGCTATGCGGCAAGCTACAAGCGGATGCGGAGGCGGATTCGGGGAGCGCTGGCGTTCATGCTGCTCGGGTGCGGAATGGCCGCCGCCAAGCTGGCTTACGATGTCTCTCTGTGGCCGGGCGGATGGGCGGATTGGCGCAATAAGCTCATTTTGCAGGTTCCGCTGCTGGCGGCCCCGGTCGCGCTGACCGTCCTGCTGAGCGTGCCGAAGCTCTGGGCGGCGCATCGGGCTTGCGGGAAAGAGAAGCCGGAGGAGTTGCCGGACGGGCCGGCGAGACGGCGAACGGCGGATCCGGCCGCCGTCGTGCCCGCCCAAGCGGCGGCCGTCGGATCTTGCCTGACGTTATATCTGACCTGGTTCACCGCGGTGCCGATCGGTTGGGCCGATCTGATCGTTCCGCTCCCGCTCATGATCGTGGCGTCGGCAGGTCTCTGGTTCCGCCAGCGGAACCGCCGGAGAGCGCTGGGCAAGCTGAGCTGGACGCTTCCTCCCCTCGCCGCGCGAACGGCGAAGGGCTCCCTGGCGTTGGCCGTCGTCGCCGCCTGCCTCGTCTTCTGGATTCGCGGCGAGGCGGAGGCGAGCAAGCTGCCGGACCGGATCGGGATGCAGGACCAGGAAATGGCCGGCATGTCCGGAATGGACGGAATGGCGGGCATGGAAGGGATGGAGCACGAGGACGGCCAAGCGGCTGCAGGCTCCGGGATCAGCGTCGCTTCGCTGACCGGACCTGCCGAAGATGAGCCCGACGACCGGTTCGTGCTGACCGCAGAGCAATCGCAAATCAAGCTCGCCTCGGGAACGACGGTGGATGCGTGGACGTTCGACGGACAGCTGCCGGGACCGGAGCTTCGGGTAAAGCAGGGCGATCTGGTCGAAGTCACGCTGCGCAACCGGGATATCGCCGATGGCGTGACGCTTCATTGGCACGGGCTCGACGTGCCGAACGCCGAGGACGGCGTCGCCGGGGTGACCCAGGACGCCGTGATGCCGGGCCGGACGTTCGTCTACCGGTTCGTGGCCGGGCAGGCGGGAACGTATTGGTATCACACCCATCAGGTGTCCGACGAAGGGGTGGCCCGGGGATTGTTCGGGGCGCTCGTCGTCGAACCGAAGAGCGGACCGGTGCCGGAAAAGAAGGACATCGTCGTCGCGACCCACCGCTGGCAATCGAACGACGGCTATCGCGAGGCATTCGGAAGCGCAGACACGCTGCAGCGGCAAACCGTCGCTCCAGGCACGACCATCCGGCTTCGTCTGATCAACACCTCGGACGATCTCGAGAAGCTGGTCTTGGCGGGCGCCTCCTATCGGGTCGTCGCGATCGACGGAACCGATGTCAACGGGCCGGAGCCGCTGTCGAACCGCACGCTGCAGCTCGCGGCCGGAGGCAGAATGGACTTGTCGCTGACGATGCCGGATACGCCCGTCCTGCTGTGCTCGAAAGAGAGTGCCTGCGGCGACGGCGGCGAGAGCGGGCTGTTGCTGACGCCGGACGGTCAGACCGGCTCGCTGCCGCAAGTCGTCTTCGGCGAGGCGTTCGATCCGGCCGCCTACGGCCGGCCGGCGGCCACGCCGTTCGGAGCGGACAGCCGATTCGACCGCGATTACCGAATGGAATTCGACGAGAAGCTCGGCCTGTACGACGGGCATATCGCCTTTATGTATACGATAAACGGCCGTTCGTATCCGGATACGCCGATGTTTATGGTAAGCGAGAACGACCTCGTCAAGTTTACGATCGTCAACCGGAGCAGCGCCCACCATCCGCTGCATCTTCACGGGCACAAGCTGCTCGTGCTGAGCCGCAACGGCAAGGAGGTCAGCGGCAGTCCCTGGTGGTCCGATACGCTCGATATCGGACCCGGAGAACGCTATGAAATCGCGTTCCGGGCCGACAACCCCGGCATCTGGATGGATCATTGCCACAATCTCCAGCATGCGTCCTCCGGCATGATGACGCATTTGGCCTACGAGGGCGTGACCAGTCCTTTTGCAGCGGGCAGGGCGACCGTCAACCATCCGGAATGATCCGGCAAGGCGGAGATTCGCTCTAAAAAAAATTAAAAATTCTAATTTACAAGCGGACAAGGATGTGATATAGTATTCAATGTTCTCGCTTGAAGGCCTGTAGCTCAGCTGGCAGAGCAGTTGACTCTTAATCAATTGGTCGTGGGTTCGAATCCCACCGGGCCTACCAATATCGATTAAACCGGCAACCCTGAAACGGGTTGCTTTTTTGCGTTTTCCGGCCGAAGTCCAAAGCCAAATTCCCGTTTTTCGCGTCTAATGGGTAACGATAACGGCAAGCAGGTGAGCCCTCATTTTATCTCTCGTTCAAAAAGCCCGAAAAGGCGATGCCGCGGCGTACGCGGAGCTGTTCCGGCAATTCGAGGCCGACTTGTACCGGACGGCGTTCGTTTACTTGCGCAACCGGGAAGACGCGCTGGACGCCGTCCAGGAGACTGCGTACCGGTCGTTCAAGTCGATCTCGAAGCTGAAGGAGCCGCAGCATTTCAAAACGTGGCTGATTCGAATCGCGATCCGCTGTTCCGTGGACATTCTGCGCAAGCGGCCGCGCGACGTCAGCCTGAGGATCGATCCGCAAGAAGAAGCCGAAGAAGGAAGCGGCGCCGGGGACTTATCGTTGTCCGTGTCGCTGAGAGAGCTGATCGACACGCTGGACGAAGACGAGAAAAGCGTCGTTCTGCTGCGTTTTTATCACGGCTATACGATCCGGGAGACGGCGGACATTCTCGAACTGCCGCTCGGAACGGGAAAAACGGTCTTGTACCGGGCGCTCAAAAAGCTAAGGCTCGAGGCGGAGGAGGAGAAGAGCGATGAACGATGACATTCGGGAGACGATCGGCGGCATTCCCCTTCCGCCCGAGCTGTCGGAACGCAGTCGGCTCGGCATCGAGCGAGCCCGGAGCGAACGGAGGCGCGGCCGTTCCCGGCGGTGGTACGCGGCGACGGCGGCGGTCGTGCTCGGGCTGGCGCTCTTCACCTTGGCGTTGACCGACGCCCAAGTGCGCGCGGCGATCCAGAAGGCGCTGCAGTTCGTACCGGGCATCGGCGTGATGGACGACGGCCGGGATCAAGACGCCGGGGCGGACAGGCTCGTCCTCGCCGAGCCGATTCGCCTGCAATTCGGCGAAGGAGAGTTCGTCATCACGGGAATGTCGGTCGACGACCAGATGACGTACCTTACTTTTACGGAGAAGAACGCCCGGATTCCGCAAAGCGTCCGGATTACGAATGAAAAAGGCGAAAGCTTCGACGTTTCGATCTCCATGTATGCAGGATCGAGTACGGAGAAGACCGGCTCCTATTGGCACAAGGGGAAGCTGGACATCGGGAGAACGGCGACGCTCGTATTCGACGCTTATCCGGATACCGTCGTTCCTCTGAAGCTCACGCCGGCCCCGAACTACCGCAGCTACGAGGAGATGGGGCCGACCCAATCGCAAGGCGGCGTAAGCGTCACCGCCGTCGCGTCGCGCGTCGGCGACCGGGCGAGAATCACGCTTGTGACTCCGTCTTCTCAGGATTACTACGTCGACGATTATATGGTTGGCTCCGCCATTCGCCCGGGACGCCAGCTGACGGTCGCCGACGATACCGGCAAGACGCTGGCGATCGAGCCGGAGCGGGGGACCGGGGCTCCGCTCCGCACGTTTTATTTTCCGCTCTTCGATGACGGAAGCGACCGAACTTATCGGATCACGGTGCCGGAGATTGAAGTAAGCTACCCGATCCCAACGGCGCGTTTGCGCCTACCTATTCCGGCCCAAGGCAGCCTGGAGATCGGTCAAACGGTCGAACTGGCCGGCTTCCCTATCACCGTAACCCGGGTTGAACGGACGGATACCACGACGCTGAGGGTCTACGTCGACTTGCACTTCGACGAGAACGACGAGCGCTCGCTGCGGGACTTCCGTCTGGACGGCATCGGCTCTATGGCGAAAATGAACGAGACGACGTGGGCGACGGAATTTTTCGAGTTCGAGATCGACCCGGGCGACAAGAAGGCAGAAGTCACGCTCTCGGACGCCGAGGCGATCGTTCGGGGACCGTGGACGTTCACTCTTGGAGCTAAAAATTTTTCGCAGACTCCTCCTTCTCCGTAAATTCACGCTCAACAAGCGCCGCAACGGAACCTTCGCCTTGCGGCGCTTTTGAATGTCGGAGCTGCATCGTCACTTTATAATTGATAATGATAACCATTATCAATTATAACGAAGCTGACAAATAACGCGGAGGAGAGATGGACGTGGAGCGAGAAACGGACATTTTCGACGTAACGATTATCGGCGGCGGGCCGGTCGGCTTGTTTTCCGCTTTTTATTGCGGCATGAGGGAGCTCAAAACGAAGGTGATCGAGAGCGCCGCCGAGCTGGGCGGCAAGGTGGCGTTCTATCCCGACAAGGTGCTGCACGACATCGGCGGGGTGGCGGCCGTCACCGGCGCCGGGCTGATCGGGCAGGTCGTTCGGCAGGGCACGATGTTCGGGCCGGACATCGTGCTGGGGCAGCGGGTAGAAGGACTTCGGCGCCGGGAGGACGGCATATTCGAGCTCGTCTGCGCGGGCGGAGAGACGCATTGGACGCGCACGGTCATTCTGGCGATCGGCAACGGGGTGTTCGTGCCCCGGAAGCTGGAGCAGCCGGGAGCCGAGCGCTTCGAAGGGGTCAACCTTCATTATTCGGTAGACAGCCTGGACCGTTTCCGCGACCGGAACGTGCTCATCTCCGGCGGCGGAAATTCGGCGATCGATTGGGCGAACACGATCGAACCGATCGCCGCGAAGCTGACGGTCGTCCATCGCCGGACCCAGTTCGCCGGGCACGAGAGCGGCGTGACGAAGCTGTTGAACTCATCCGCCGCCGTGATGACTCCCTACTGGCTGAAGGAAGTGCACGGAGACGGGGGGCGCGTGCGGCGCGCGATCGTCGAGCAGACGGAGACCGGCGAGACGTTCGAGATGGAGGTCGACGAGGTGCTCGTCAACCACGGCATCCGAGGCGATCTCGGCGGTCTGGCGAACTGGGGGCTTGCGTTCGAGGAGGAACGAATCGTCGTGGACGCCCGCATGGAGACGAATATCCCCGGGATTTTCGCGGCGGGCGACGTGACGAGCCATCCGGGCAAGCTGAAGCTGATCGCCGGCGGCTTCATGGAAGGACCGATGGCGGTGAACAGCGCGAAAGCGTATCTGGACCCGGACCGCAAGGTGGAGCAGATCTACTCCACCCATCACGAGAAGCTGATCGCCATGCGCCGGTAGCAAGCTCAAACATGAACCGAAACGATCCAGCGCTCCCCGCTTGTTCCTGATCGGCCTATTCGTCCGCATAGCCGACCAGCTCGGCAAAGCCTCTTCCCCGGATAGGAGAGATCGCTCCGCCGGCGGACCGGCTCTCGCCGGCCGCGGCGCAGGCGCCTTCCCAGATGGCTTGGATCGGCCCCGGGATCGGAATCTCTTGATGGGGCATCAGCGGCGCGACGCGAAGCGCAAGGCCGAAGTCCGGCACGGCGAGCCGCCACTCGGCCGGATAACGGAAGCCGGAGTAAAGGCTCTTCCAAGAGCCGGACGATCGAATCTCGACCCGGTCCGATGTCCGGACGTCCCCGTCCTCCAGGATCAGCTTCGCGACGGGGGCCGCGGCTCCCGCGGAGTTCGTCCGCCGCAGCCGGCTGACGATCAGCTCGCGTCCGTCCTCGAGCTGCAGACCGAACCAGTCCCATCCGCGGCCCCGCAGCAAATCGTAATTTTGCCCCCATTGGCGGTCGAACCAGCCTTCTCCCCTCAGCGTCTCCGCTTCTCCGTCCGGGCCCCGCAGTTCCCCGTACACCTGATTCCGGGTGACGGAATAATACTTCAGCCCATTCAGGCTGCCTTCCTCGTCGACGGAGGATACCGGCTTCGCGGGGAGAAAGCGGAGGTCGACGCGGCGGGTCTTATCGGCAATCCGGACGTCGAAACCGGCCGAAGGGTCGTCCGGGAACGTCATTCCGCTGTCTCCATAAGCCAGCCGGCTAGGACCGGACGTGACGGAGGCGCGATCCATGAGAAGGTGAGGCGGAGGAACGCTGCCTTGAAGCAGGCTCATATATTGGCTCCACGTTTTCCGGTCGCCGGGCTTCATTACGAAATACAGGGGCAGGTAAAAGCCGGCCATCTGGTAGGCCAGCGTTCGGTCCAAGGACGATCTCGGCTCATAGCGGTCTTCGTCCAGGCGGATAAAGGAATGGATCAGGTAATGGCCCTTGACGACCGGGAGCTCGCCGACGCGAAAAAAAGACGCGACCAGCGCGTACTTCTTCCCGCCGTTCCCCGTCAGGAAGGCATAGGCGTACCACCATTCCAAATTCGCGGCGGGGCGGCCTTCGGCGATTTCTCCCAGCTTCGGCATGCTTCTCGTAACGTTCATTCGCGCGACACGCACCTATCGTTTTCTACAAGGTATGTGCCTGACGCGGGAAGGGCATCTTGTTTAATCGCGAGAGATCATGAGGGCTCCGGCGTCCCGTCCGAACGGGGGAGCAGCGTCGTGATGCTGAAGCCGTTCGTGCCGTCGGCGATAACGGTTCCGCCGGCCGAAGCCGACCGCTCCTCCATGCCGATGATGCCCAATCCTTTGACGATCTTGGGCGCGCCGCGGCCGTTGTCGGCGACGACCGACTTGATGAACCGGTTGAGCACCCGAACCTCGATGTCGATGGCGGTCGCTTTCGAATATTTGAGCGAATTGGTGACCGCTTCGGTCGCGTTCTCCTGGATGATCCGCCATTGAATCGGCGTGATGACGTCCAGGTCTCCCGCGTGCGTGACCGTCGCCGTGACGGAGCCGCCGTGCCGGGCCGACAGCTCGTCCGCCAGCAGCCGCAGACGATGGATGCCGAGCTCCTCCGCCTTGGGCTTCATGTCCTTAAGCGTCAATCGGATTCGTTCCAGCCCGTCCTGGGAAATGGAGATGGCGTTGCCGAGCAGCTCCGCCGCCTTGTCCGGTTTCAGGCCGAGCAGCGTACGGGCGGCCTCCATCTGGATGAGCGCCCCGGCCATCGAATGGCCGATCTCGTCGTGAATGCGCTGCGAAAGGCGGTTCCTTTCCTCCAGCTTGATCGTATACTCGGACTGCCGGATATATTCTTCGTTCTCGTTCAGCGACCGGGCGAGCCTCTGCAGCTCCTCTCTCGATTTTTCCAATTCGTTCTCCAGCCGCTCCGCCTTGCCTCCCTGCTCCCGCAAGCCCGCGTGAAGCAGGAAGCTGAACAGCGCGGCAAGGCCGTAGACGGGAACGAACCCGCGAGGGACGACCGCAAGCGGCAGCAGCATCGGAAGCAGCTCCCACCCCCGCTTGAAGCCTGCCAGCCGGAACGATTCGCACAGTTGAACCGGAAGGAGCAGGTAGAAAAGCGGACTCAATTGCTCGCCGCAATAGACGACGAACGCGGCGGATACGGCCATTAGCGCCAGTCGCGGACGTTTGCCTTTAAAGATCGGGATGGCGACGTTCAGGCACAGATAAACGAGATAAGCGAGCACGTCCCAAGGCGTCGCCTTGGCGTTCATGAAATAAGATGCGGCAATCAGGTAGAAAAGCAGGCTGGCCTTGTTGCCGAGCGTCCAGATGTCGATCGCGCCGATCTTATTCATCGTCGGAGAGCTTCACTTCGCCCGTCAAATAATAAATGGCAATCTGCGTACGGTGCTCCAGGCCGGTCTTGTTCAGGATGGAGGTAATATAGTTCGCCGTCGTGCCTTCGGAGATGAACAGCCGCTTCGCGATCTCCTTGTTGGATAGCCCCTTCGCGATCAGCGACATGATCTCGAGCTCGCGTTCGGTGAACGAACCTCGATCGATCCGGTCCGAGCCGGCGGCGGACGGCGCGGACGGCGCCGGGGACGCCGAGCTTGCCAGGTTCGACTTGATCTTGTCCAGGACAATATCCTGGAGGATGCGATGGCCGTTGTAGATGCTGCGGATCGCGTCGCGGATTCGTTCAGGGTCGTTGTTCTTCAGCAGGTAGCCCATCGCTCCGGATTTGACGGCGTCGAGCACGTATTCGTCGTCGTCGAACGTCGTCAGAATGAGCGGCTTGGCGAGCTCTTCCATGGCGATCAGGCGAGTCGCCTCCACGCCGTTCATGTTCGGCATCCGGACGTCGAGCATGGCGACGTCGACCGGATGGCTTCGGCAATATTCCACTGCCTGGGCCCCGTCCTCCACGGTGGCGACGACTTCGAATTCCTCGAAGCTGGACAATATGATTTTCATGCCTTCGCGAATGAACGAATTGTCGTCCGCAATCAACACTTTGATTTTCAAAGGCGGCCTCCCGGATCTGGTTTTACAACAAGAATATACCATTCTCCGCGGATTCGCCAGACGGAAGCGCCCGTTCGCGCCGCAAGGAGTTGACATCTCCATTCAATAAAACTACAATGGTTTCATTGCAAAGGAGGTGTCGCTCATGGCCGTCGTCAGCCGCTACACGCTGGCGCTTCACATCTTATCGTGGCTTGCTTTCAGAGCGGAGAAGAAGGATGAATTTCTCCCTTCGGACCGCATCGCGAACAGCGTCAATACGAGCCCGGTCTTTCTTCGCCGGATTCTCGGGCAGCTCGCCAAGGCCGGCCTGGTGCTCGTTCAGCACGGCGGGACGGGAGCGGGCTGGAAGCTGGCGCGCAAGGCGGAAGAGATCAGCCTTCTGGACGTCTACGAGGCGGTCGTGCCGACTCCTCTGTTCGAGCTTCACCACTCGCAGCCGAATCCGAAATGCCTGGTGGGCAAAGGCATTCAACCGGCGCTGCGGGACATCTACGAGGAGAGCGAAGTCGCGATGAAGCAGCGCCTGGCGGGAACCTCGATCGCCGAGCTGGTCACCTCGTCGTTGGCGTACGGCAGCGCCCAAGCGGAACCGGGCTTCGAGCATTAACCGGCATCCCTTTCGCTCAGGAGCTCGTCCGATTTCGATATTCACCAATGATACTGAATCGGTTGTGATGACCGGGGCAAACAATTCGAAGGGGATCAGGAAGTACATCAGCACACGTTTTTTGTCGGGTTCAATGTTACTGATGTGGTTGCAATGAAATGCCTGAAGGAGCTCCGGGAAATAGCCGCCAGCTCTTCGCGTATACCATTGAACGACGTGCGACAATCAATGTAACTGAAATAGTTATATTCAAATGGTAGAGAGGGGTTTTTCGGGTGAATCAACGGATTTTCTGGCTGGCGCTCGGGTCGTTCGCCGTCGGGATGGAAGGGTTTATGATCGGAGGGCTGCTTCCGACACTGGCTGATGCCCTGCATGTGACACTCGCCGTTGCGGGGCAGTTGGTCACCGTGTTCTCGCTTGTTTATGCCGTCGCCTCGCCGCTGCTGACGTCGCTGACCGGAGCGATGGAGCGAAGAAAGCTGATGTTCGCTTCGCTGGCGCTCGTGGCGGTCGGCAATGTGCTCTGCGGCTTCGCCTCGTCTTACGGGCTGATGCTGGCCGGGCGAATTATCGCGGCGCTTGGGGCCAGTATATTTTCGCCGACGGCGGTCGCGGTCGCTTCCGCCGTCAGCGCTCCCGAGAAGCGGGGACGCGCGCTGTCTACCGTCATCTCCGGCCAGACGGTCTCGCTGATCCTGGGCGTGCCGTTCGGCACTTGGATCGCGCTGACTTTCGACTGGCGGGCGACATTCTGGATCGTCGGCGGCGTGGCGCTGGTCGCCGCCATCGTCATCCGCTTGCTCTTCCCTGCCGTGCCGGCCGCCGGTTCGATCGGCCTGAAGGAACGGCTCTCGCCGCTGAAACGCCCCGAACTGCTCTCCTCGCTGATGATCACGATGGTGTGGGCGATCGGCATCTTTTCCCTCTTCACGTACGTGTCCGATTTGTTCGCCGGCTATGGGGCCGGAGGACGCGCGATCAGCTTTGTCCTGTTCTTCTCCGGCGTCGCAAGCTTCATCGGCGTACGGGCGGGCGGTGTAGCGGCGGACCGGATCGGATCCGCCCGGGCCATCCCGATTGCGCTCTCGATGCTGACGCTTGCTCTCGCGCTGCTGGCGGCGCTGTTCGGGTTGGCGGGGCGTCCGGGCGTTCTGGCCGCTGCCGTGGCGAGCCTCGCGCTGTACAGCTTGAGCGGCTATATGTTCAATCCGGCACTGCAGCACCGGCTGATCGGCCTGGCCGGCCCGTCGGCCGGCCTGGCGCTGTCGCTGAACGCTTCTGCTATTTATTTGGGCAGTGCCCTGGGAGCTTCGACCGGCGGGCTGGTCATCCGGTTCGATTCCGTCGGGCACCTGGGCTACTTCTCGGGCGCCATGACGGCGCTGGCGCTCGGCGTGTTCGCGGCCAGCCGGCGGCTGGAACGGCGCTCAAAGTCTCGTTCGAAGGCGCAGGAGCGGACTCTGTCCGCGGAAGGATCGGCCGCGCCGATCGGAACGATCGATAAGATTGGATAACGCTTCGCTCTCGCTCCGGGTTACAATGATCGCAATCCGAAATGAGGGAGTGAGCCGGATGCTGACCGCTGAGCAGCTGAAAGGAATTTACGTGCCGCTCGTGACGCCGTTCCGTGACGGGGGAGAGTTGGATCTGGATTCGATCGGAACGAACGCGCAGGCTGTCGCGGACGCCGGCGCCCACGGTCTTGTCGTGAACGGGACGACGGGCGAAGCCCCGACGGTGGCTTGGGAGGAGGTCGCCGTTCAGTTCCGGGAGATTCGGGAGCGGATGGCCGGCCGCTCCTCCGTTCCGATCGTGATCGGAACGGGGACGAACGACACGGCCGCCACCGCGCGCCGCACGGAGGCGGCCGGGAAGCTGGGGGCGGACGCCGCGCTCGTCGTCGTCCCGTATTACAGCCGGCCTTCCCAGGAAGGGATCGTTGCCCATTACCGGGAAGCGGCGAGCGCGGGAGTGCCGGTTATCGCATACGAGATTCCTTCCCGCACGGGAATCCGGCTCGAGCCCGAGACGGCTCAAGCCATTCTGGAACTGGACGGCGTCATTGGAATCAAGGACAGCAGCGGCAGAACCGGGCTGATCGCGGAGCTGAAGCGGCTCGGCTGCGCCAAGCCGATCCTGTGCGGCGAGGACGCCTTCTTCTATGCGATGCTTCGGGAAGGGGCGGCCGGGGGGATTCTGGCGTCGGCGAACTGCCGGACGGCAGGATTCGCGGACGTCTGGCGCTTTGCCCTTGCCGGGCGATATCAGGAAGCGGAGGCCGCCTTCGGCCGCCTGCTTCCGATGATCCGGCTGTTGTTCCGGGAGCCGAATCCGGCCCCGTTCAAGTATGTGCTCGCGAAGCGGCGGCGCATCTCGTCGGATACGCTGCGTTTGCCGATGACTCCGGTGTCCTCCGCGCTGCGGCCGGAGCTGGACCGGCTCGCGCGGGCGCTTGATGCGGAAGAAGCGGCCGGCGCAGCCGGGGGCTTGACCGAAACTTGCGGGAATATCGGGGTTCGTTCGGGCTATACTGAAGGAATGAGCATCCAGCAGGAAGACTGCCGGTCCTAAGGGGCGCGGCGGTCTGTTTTTTTGAAGAGCGAAATTTTTTCGGGCCGGCGCTTCCGCTTTCGGCATACCCTCGCGGTTTCTTCCATAGCATGGAAGCAGGCCGGTCGATCTCCGGCGTTATTCGGCGCCGGGAGAAGGGACAAGCCGAATGCTACAAAATGCGACGCAACCTTTTCCAATGAAAACCGTACAAACAAAAAGAGACAAGATTATGAGACGAAGAGGGTAATATATGGGAGCGATCCGAGATTTTTTCGCGATGCCGACCGTCCGCCGAATTACGGTTCTGGTCATTTTCATCGTGTTGCTGTACAGCATTCGGCATATGCTGAACATGGTTCTGCTGCTGTTCCTCGTCACTTACGTGATGAACAGCCTTCAGAGCTTCCTGTCCAGGCAGATCAGCAAGCTGGTCCCGATTCCGCCGAATCTGGTGACCATTCTGCTCTACGTCATTATTGTCGCCGGCTTTGTGCTCGGCATATCCAAGTATGTTCCCCAGATTGTCTCCCAGATCGTGGAGCTGATCAACAATTTGATCCAGTTCCTCAATTCCCACCAGGACAATCGCTTCGCAGGTCCGCTGACCGACGCCCTGAACAAGATCAATTACCAGGATTACGTGCACGAGGCCATATCTTATATCTCCAAGCTCGGCAAATGGCTGGAGATCATTCTGATCGTCATCATTCTCAGTCTGTTCTATCTGCTGCAGAAAAGGAAAGTCGCCGCCTTCACGCGCAAGTTCAAGAGGAGCAAAATCGGGTGGGTGTACGACGAACTGGAGTATTTCGGCCGCAAATTCGTCGCATCCTTCGGCAAAGTGATCGAGGTTCAGCTGATCATCGCGGTATTCAACACGGCGCTGACGATGCTTGGGTTGTGGATTCTCGGATTCCCTTACCTGTTCGCGCTGAGCATGCTGGTTCTGGTCCTGAGTCTTATCCCCGTGGCGGGCGTCGTTCTGAGCTTCATCCCGATCGGGCTGATCGGCTACCAGACCGGCGGCTGGTCGCTCGTCATCTGGACGATCGTCATGATTCTGCTTATTCACGCGTTGGAGACGTACCTGCTCAATCCGCGCATGATGGCCCACAAGACGAAGCTGCCCATGTTCTACACGTTCGTGGTGCTCGTCTTCTCGCAGCACTTCTTCGGAATCTGGGGGCTGATAATCGGCATTCCGATCTTTATGTTCCTGATGGATCTGCTCGAGGTCGACCCTTCGGACGAGAAAACCGGTTGAGCCCGCGCATACGAATAGGAAAAGACGCTCCCGCCGCGGCCACGTCGCCGCAAGGGAGCGTCTTTTTATCACTTTAAGTTCCGGGGTTATCTTATCCGCCGATAACGCGATGCAGCGTTTCCGCGAACGCTTCGCTTTGCCGGACATAGCCGAGGTGGTTCCCGGGAAACTCCGCAAGATCCGCATTCAGCTTCTCGGCGAGCGCGGCCGCGCATTGGTAAGGAAACGTGCCGCGCGAATCGGCTCCTCCCCCGACGGCGATCCGCATCGGCTGCGAATCCGGCGCAGCCCGCAGGTCATCCGTATCCAGGACATGGCGCCGGATGGCCGGGGATTCGTGCATCAGGAAATATTTCATGTTGGCGGCCATTCTCGCCAACTGTTCGGGATCGGGACGGCGATCCGGGCGGCCGCCGGCTTGATCCAGGCCGAGAGCCGATGCGAATTGCTTGATGGCGGGCAACGCGCCTTCCCGGCGGCTCACGGATTCCAGTTGTTCCTGGATGTGCCGGGCTCGCTCCCGCTCTTCGCCGGCCAGGAGATGGGTGAGCGGCGGCTCGTGGGCGACGAGCAGGCGGATTTGCCCAGAATGACGGAGGGCGAAATCCAGCCCGATGACGGCTCCGGAGCTGCTGCCGAATACGTAAGCCGGCGAATCGGTCAACTCGGCCAGCAATCGGGCGGCATCGTCGCTATGCGTACTCACCCGGTATGCTTCGCCTTCATCGGCTTGTCTGCTGCGCGAATGGCCGCGGCGGTCGTAGGCGATGACGGAATAACGGTCGGCAAGCCGCTCGGCAACGCCGGAATAGACGTCGGCATCGCCGTTTCCTCCGTGAATCATCAGCAGAGCCGGGCCCGTTCCGCGAACTTCGTAATAGAGCTCCGCTCCGGGAACGGACAAATACCCTGTTTTTTTCTCGCTCATTTTCGATTTCCCCCCTCCGAGGATTTCTTGTGCCATAAAATGTGCCGGATCCAGAGCACGAGAATAGCCAGAGCGCCTAAGGTGACGACGCGAGACCAGACGAGGAACGCGCCGGTCGACAGCGAATAGGCCATCATCGCATGGACGATGCCGTCCAGGAGAAACAGAGAGCCGAACACGGCCGTCGCCTGGGTCATCTTCCGGCGAACCGCGGGGATGTCGAAGCGCGCGGAATCGCCTTTGCCGAAGGACCGGAAAAAGAGAAGCGCCAATGGTTTGTTGAGCGCCACGGAGCCGAGAGCGGCGATGCCGATCGCGCAAGCCGCCGCCGGATGGTAAAGCTTAAGCGGCATCGAGCCTCCGCCCGACAGAACCGAGATCAGGCAAGCCGCGCCGAAGCCCGCGAGGCCCAGCAACCCGATCCAGTCGATCCGGCGGGCGATCAGCATTTGGAAGACGACCCAGACGCCGGGGACGGCTCCGGCGATGGCCAGTGCGGCGGCGTCGGTCGGGACGGAATCGCGCAGCAGCGAGTACAGAATCAGGGGGACGAGCCAGTTGACGGCCAGGCTGGGGATTACTTTTCGAAGAGCCTGACGGGAATGCTGTTTCATGTCGGCTTTTGGATACATCCTATCGTCACATCCTTATCGGATTTTATGGAGGCGGGATCGCTCCGGCCTGATTGCATCGTATTACACGACGTAACGTCACGAGCAAGCCTGAAATCGAAAAATGCGAAAACAAAAAACATTCGGCGTCAAAACACCGAATGCTTCTCCAGTCTGCCGAAACTATTCGCCGATGAACACGGAATCTCCGACGCGAACCGAACCGCAGTCGATGACCGATGCGTAAACGCCGAAGATGAGCCCCAGCTTCTCGTTCACGGTACGCAGGATCGAGACGTCGCGGTCGCCGGAATCCGGATCCAACGTGATCATGGAGCAGCGCTCGCAGGCTTCGCGAACGTCCAGCACGACGTGCTCCCCGATATGCAGCCGTTTGCCGAGCAGCGCCGTGTCGTCATCCGGCCCGCCCTCTTCGATCGCAAGCAGAACGTTCGCCCGGAACCGGCGCGGATCGATCCGATCCCGGCCTAAGAGCTCGGCCAGCCGGCGCAGGCCGCGGTCGGTCACGATTAGAATCGCGGCCGAATCGACGGCGAGCAGCCCTTGCTCGTCTTGCCGCCATCGAATCATGGACAAGGGACGGGTTCCCGCGAGGGACTGAACGTCCCGCCTCAACTCCTCGTCCCAGGCCAGCAAGCGGCCGTCCGGAGCTTCGATCCGAACCTCCGGGAACTCTTCCCCGGATCCGGACGGGAGAAGAGAAGCGCGGTAGCGGAGCAGCGAAGGGATCCGGCGCGCCGTCACGTATCGGTCCCACCCTTCTTTCGTCTCGTCGACGAAGGCGTGGCTTCTGTCGCCATACAGACCATACGGCTCGACGGCCGTTTGCTCCAAGCTTTCCCCGGCCATCGATTTGACCGGATACCGGACGAGCCGGGTTACTCTCCCGATCAGGTTCACGCGCAAGGCCCCCCCTTTTTTTAACCCTTGTATCGACAACGCGCTTTCCCTTTATTTTCGGGCCGCAAGCGATTTTTCCTCCCCTCCCAGCTTGGGAATTCCAATCAAATCGTAGAAAATCGAAGTCCCCGATTTCTTAGCAATTGCAACAAAATCGCGGGAATGCGAAGTTTCAAACGGCCATTCGGAGTGATAGGGTGAGGTTGCAAGCGGATTCATGAGCCGGCGCACCGAGCCCAAAGCGAGCAAGAGTACCGAAGAACGGAGAGTGATGTTTTTTTGCTTCGAGAGCTGTCCAGACACAAAGCGCTGTACCTGATGACCCTCCCGGCCATGTTCCTGCTTCTTTTGTTCAATTATTTTCCGATGGCGGGCATCATCATCGCTTTCAAAAACTTCAACCTGAGCAACGGCATCTTCGCCAGCCCGTGGATGCACCCCATCTACGAAAACTTCCGCTATTTCTTTACGTCGGACAATTGGGTAAGCGTTACCCGCAACACGATTCTGCTCAACTTGCTGTTCATCGCCGTCGGCACCTTCGTCAACGTCGCGCTCGCGATTCTGTTCAACGAGATCCGCTCGGCCTGGTTCAAGCGGACGGCCCAGTCGCTGACGCTGCTGCCTTACTTCATCTCCTGGATCGTCGTCGGCGTGTTCGCCTACAACATTCTGAATTACGAGCACGGGATGCTGAACGAATGGTTCGCCAAGCTGGGGATGGACAAGATCGACTGGTACTCCAGGCCGGGCGCGTGGCCCGTGCTGATTCTGATCATCTTCGTCTGGAAAAGCGTCGGCTACAACAGCATCATCTATCTGGCGTCGCTGACGGGCATCGACCACACGCTGTACGAGTCCGCCACCATCGACGGAGCCACGAAGTTTCAACAGATCCGCTATATCACGGTCCCGCTGCTTCGGCCGACCATCGTCGTTCTGACGCTGCTGGCCATCGGACATATCATGAACTCGGACTTCGGCATGTTCTACTCGCTCGTCGGAGACAGCGCTCAGCTCTACCCGACGGTCGATGTCATCGACACGTTCGTCTTCCGCAGTCTGAAGGGATCCGGAGACATGGGCATGTCGGCCGCGGCCAGCTTCTATCAGTCCGTTCTGGCGTTCGTGCTCGTGTATTTCAGCAATCGCGTGGCCCGCAAATACGAGAGCGGCTCCGCTCTTTTCTAGAAGATCGGCCCCAAAGGAGGCGCTATTCGAATGAAACCACGCGCGATATGGCAGCCGGGACAGCTCGTCCTGCATGCCGTCCTTGCGCTGATGTCCCTGTTCTGCCTCGTCCCGTTCATCATCATTCTGTCCAGCTCGATGACGAGGGAGATGGACATTCTGTCCAATGGCTATAACCTTTATCCCAAGCATTTCGACTTCACCGCTTATCGCTACTTGTTCCAACGAATGAGCGTCGTGCTGACAGGCTATAAGGTCACCGGCCTGGTCACTGTCATCGGCACGATCGGCAGCCTGGCGATCAGCGCGATGATCGCTTATCCGATCTCGCTGCGCCGTCTGAAGTACCGCCGGTTCATCTCCGGCTATGTGCTGGTCACGCTGCTGTTCAACGGAGGGATGGTGCCGTGGTATATCGTCTGCGTGAAGTACCTGCATCTCCATAACAACCTGTGGGCGCTGATCATGCCGTCGCTGGTCAACGGCTTCAACATCTTCCTGATGCGCAACTACTTCTCGTCGATTCCGGAGGAGATGCACGAGTCGGCCAAGATCGACGGAGCGGGAGAGCTTCGGACGCTCTGGTCGGTCATTCTTCCGCTGTCGGTTCCCGTCTTCGCCTCCGTCGGCCTGTTCATCGCCCTTGCCTATTGGAACGACTGGTGGCTCGGACTGATGCTGATCGACAAGGCGAGCTTGCAGCCGCTTCAGCTGATGCTGCGGACGATCGTGTCGAACGTGGATTACCTGGCCAACTCCAGCGTCCTGTCGACGGGAGCCGACCAGATGGTACCGCGCGAGGGCGTCAAGATGGCGGCGACGATCGTGACGATCGGACCGATCATTTTCCTCTACCCGTTCCTGCAAAAGTACTTCGTCAAAGGTCTGATGATGGGCGCCGTCAAAGGGTAACGCCCGCTCGACATCCGCAAGGCTTGAGCGGCTTGGCCGTTAAGCATACAATCATATTGACCGACAGGGGGAACCACGAAATGGCAAAACGCATGAAAACCGCCGCCGCCGGCTTGGCGGCCGCAATGGCCGTCGTCTCTTTGACCGCATGCAGCAGCGGCGGGAACGACAACGGGAACGCGGCAAGCAGTCCGGCCGCGGGCGCTTCCGCCTCGGCGGGCGCAAGCCCGTCGCAGGGAGAGAAGCTGAAGCCGGTCACGCTCCGCTTTTATTTCCCGGGCGATAAGCCGCAGGAGACCGACGAAGTGTGGAATTACGTGTCGGAACTGACGAAGGATACGCTGAACGCCAAGTTCGAGATCAACTTCGTCAACTGGAACGACTACATGGACAAGATGAAGCTGCTGCAATCGTCCGGCGACGACTACGACTTGAACTTCGACGCGAACTGGGAAGACTTCTCGAACGCGATGAACCGCGGCGGTTACCTGGACATTACCGATCTATTGCCGAAATACGCTCCGACGCTGTATAAGGAATATACCGACAACAACCTGCTCGATCCGATCAAGGTGAACGGCCGGGTGTACGCCGCGCCGTGGACGGTCAAGAAGACGAGCAAGCCGATCGTCTGGTACCGCGGCGATCTGGCCAAGAAAGGCGGGTACGGGAAGGATAAGGTGGAGACGGTCGAAGATCTGGACGCGATGCTTCACGCGATCAAGAAAGCATCGCCGCAGATCATTCCGTTCTCTTTCCGCCCCGGCACCTGGTTCAACGATATCGACCGCGTGTTCCAGGAGAAGTACGGGTACGAGGACCTCAACTTCCACGGACTGGTCGTCAAGATAGACGATCCGAAGCATACGGTTATCCCGTGGGAGCAAACGGAAGCGTTCAAGGAATACGTGTCTTATATGAAGAAATGGAACGAAGACGGCATCATTCCGAAAAACCTTCTGGCCACCAAAGGAACCGAAGGAGACTTCGGCGCCGGAACGTTCGGCTCGGCGATCAACCAGATCGACGGAGGCATTCTGGAGAATCCGCATCCGTTCAAGCCCGAGGTGGAAGCTCAAGGAGCGATCAAGACGTGGTCCGAGTTCTACCCGGACAACAAGTGGGTGCTCGACTCGCCGCTCGGCAACGCGGTCGCCATCAACAAGAACGCGGCGAACCCGGAACGGGCGCTCATGTTCCTCGAACAGCTGTCGACGAACGAGAAGCTGTATGATGCCGTCGTCTACGGTATCGTCGACAAGACGTACAAGCTGAACGGCGACGTCGTGTCGTATATGCCGGGCCAAGGCAACGGCAACCCGACCAACTATCTCGATTGGTCCGGTCAATGGGGCTTCTGGCGCACGGAGTTCCAGAAGCAGGATTCCCAACACACGGCCAACTATTACAAGCAGTACAACGACTTTATCGACCGTCCGAACAACATCGTGTCCACCGTCAACTACTTCGTTCCGGACCAGACGAATATCAAGACGGAGGCCGCGAAGCGGGAGCAGGTGCTGAGCGAGCTGGGGCAGCTGCTCATGACCGGCATCAACGTCAAGGACGTCGACAAAGGCGTGAACGACTTCATCGCCAAAGAGAAAGACGCCGGCACGGACAAGATCGTGGCCGAGGTCCAGAAGCAGCTGGACGCGTTCATGGCGAAGCAGGGATAATCGAACGATCGGTCGCGAATGGCGATGATTTCCATCGCCGCTCGCGATCCTTTCGTTTATACTTAACCGTGGCTTTGCAAGCGCTTAATTATCGCGGGGGGTCGAACCATGTTATCCCTTGTCAAGTTCAAACTCGATTCCTTGTTCGCGCGGACTCTTCTTTCCTTTACGATTCTGGTCATGATTATTATCGTAACGACCACGCTCATCTTCTCCAACCTGTACTCCAAGACGTTGTACGGGCAGCTGTCCCGGGAGCAGGTCAAAGGGCTGGAGACGCTTAGCGAGAACGTGGACAATCTGTTTAAAGAGATCGACCAGATTTATTTGAACCTGGAGATCAATACGGACATCGATTTTTTTCTGTCGTCCCGAACGAACGACGACTTGACCAACAATAAAGCCCGGATCCAGATCCGGAACATTCGCCAGATCAATCCTTACATTCATTCGATCTTCGTCTACAACTCGGTCATCGGTCAATCTATCGTCGAGGGGGAGCCGGGCTTCGACGCGGCAGGGTTCCTGAAGCACGACGAATCTTTTCGCCGGAGCGTGAACGACACGAGAGCGATCTATCTGACCCGCCTCGTCAAGACGGATGCGTCGCCTTCGTTCCTGACCGATAAAACGGCAAATTACGTCATCAGCATGGAATATACGAACCGCAACGTAAGCGGGGAGCAGCAGACGGTCATCATCAACCTGGACGACGACCTGCTCGTCCGGGATTTTCTGTCCAAGTCCGGGGACCAGCTGCTGTTCGCGGACGAGAACGGGACGCTGATCGCGCACAGCGACGTGACCCGGATCGGATCCAGCGTCAAAAATACGCCTTCCTTCGGCGCCGTGCTGCGATCGGCCGCCGATTCCGGGGACGTCATCGACGACGAGGCCAGCCATCAATCGCTCGTTACGTTCGTCAAAAACCGGACGACGGGCTGGTATATCCTGAGCTCCACGCCGTACCGAAGCCTGGTTGCGCCGATCCAGGACAAGAGGAACGGCCTGCTGGCCGTCTGTTTTTCCATTCTTATTTTTTGCCTGATCGCCACGTTCCTGATCTCGAAGAAGCTGTACCATCCGGTGCAGCGGCTGACCGAGCTGTTCAAACGCTCCGAATTCCATGCCGGCGGCTCTCCCGTGAGCGACATCGCGCTGATCAGCCAGGTGTACTCCGAGACGCTGGACCATATGCGCTCGCTGGAGGACCGAAACCGCGACAGCCTGCAGCTGATGCGGGAAAATTGGCTGCGCCGCTCGCTGGCGGCGGCCGAGACGGACGAGCCGATCGCCGCTTCGGTGACGGAGGAATACAAGCTCCGCATCGATTTCGAACGGTTGCGGCTCTGCGTGTTCAAGATCGACGGCTACGCGCGGTTGGACAGTCCGAACATGACGTTATACGAATCCGTGCTGTTCAAGAGCGTGACGGAGCTGTTGGGCCAGGAGTTCCGGTACGAGGCGCTGCGGATGCCCAAGGGGGAGGTCGCCTTGTTCATCAACGAGTCGGAAGGCCCGGAGGACGGTTTCGATCATTTGCGAAGCAAGCTCGCGGGCGTCAAGGATTCCATCGCCGCGACGCTGGGCATCACGGTCAGCATCGGGATCAGCGATCCGATCGACGGCTGGGGAGAGTGTCCGGAAGCTTACGAGCAGGCGAACCAGATGCTGCAGCAGCGGTTCGTGCTCGGGTACAACCAGCTGATCTACCGGCAATACGTCGAAGAGCATCTGAGCCGCAGCCTCGACCTGCCGGCGGATATCGAAGAGAAGCTGGTCGCCGCGATCAAGCGCAACCATCCCGAAGGGTTCGCCGAGGCGCTGAACCGGATGACCGACGTGCTCGGCGGGTACGTGTACGCGGACGCGATCCGGGCTTTTTTCCAACTGCTGCTTGCGTGCATTACGCAGATGAACCAGGTGATCAGCGACGAGAACCGGCGGATGGGCATGCAGTTCGGAAAGCTGAACCTGATCTTCACCGAGATGGAGACGCTAGGTCAAGCGCGGGATTGGCTTCGCCAGCGGTTCGAGGATTACCGGAGCAGCCTGGAGAGCCTGAGCCGGCTCAAGGACAACAAGCTGTACCGCAAAATCGAGGAAGCGATGCATTACATTCAGGAGAACTTCGCGGACAGCAGCCTGAGCGTAGAGTCGCTGGCGGAAACGGCCGGCTATACGCCGAACTACTTTTCGAAGCTGTTCAAGGAAATGACGGGCATCAACTCCGGCGAGTATATCCGCAAGGTCCGGATGGCCAAGGCAAAGGAGCTGCTCGCCCGCGAGGAGTACAAGGTGAGCGACGTGGCGGAGATGTGCGGCTACGTCAACAGCAGCCACTTCTATTCCGCCTTCAAAAGAGACGTCGGCATGACGCCGGCGGCGTATCGCGAGTCCACGTTCCCGGAGAAGGGGACTTCTTGACGGCGGAAGAAGCCGGCGCGGGCGCCCCGCGTAGCGGCACGCCGTGCCGCAAAAGGCGTCCGCGCCGGGCTAGGCGCCTCGCCTAACGGCATGCCGTGCCGCAAAAGGCGCCTGCGCCGGGCCTGCCTCAGCCGAAGTAGTCGAGGCTCATCGCTTCCCGCACTTCACGCATCGTCTCCCGGGCGACGCCGCGCGCCCGTTCGGTGCCGGCCGCCAGCATGGCGTCGACCTCCTTGGGCTTGGCGGCGTAGCGGGCCCGGCGTTCCCGCATCGGCTCGACAAGAAGATCCAGGTCTTTCGTCAGCCGCTCCTTGCAGGCGGAGCACCCCATCGTGCCCCGTTCGCAGCCTTCGCGAATCTCGGGGGCCCCTTCGGCGCGGAAGGCGCGATGGTAAGCGTAGATGGGGCAAATATCCGGATGGCCGCGATCCCCGAGATGGACGCGGGCCGGATCCGTCGCCGCTCTCTTGATTTTGCGCGCCAGCTCTTCCGACGTGCAGTCGAGCTCGATCGCGTTGCCGAGGCTTTTGCTCATCTTGGCGCTTCCGTCGGTGCCGATCAGCCTGGGCATGTCGCCGACCATCGGCTTCGGCTCCGCAAGGACGGGCTTATACAGCTCGTTGAACCGGCGCACGATCTTGCGGGCGAGCTCGAGGTGGGGAAGCTGGTCTTCCCCGACCGGAACGAGCGTCGCTTTGCAGAAGGCGATATCGGCCGCCTGGCTGACCGGATAGCCGAGGAACCCGTAGGTCATCTCGTCCAGGCCGTCCGCCTTCGATTCCGCTTTGACCGTCGGATTGTGGCGCAGCGTATTGATCGTGACCAGCATGGAGAAGAAGACGGTCAGTTCCGCGATCTCCGGAATCATGGATTGGACGAACAAAGTCGCTTTCTCCGGGTCGATGCCGACGGCCAGGTAATCAAGCGCGATCTCGCGCAGATGCGTGCGGATTACGTCCGGCTTCTCGAAGTGGGTCGTCAGCGCTTGAACGTCCGCCAGCAAAATAAACGTTTCGTACCGATCCTGCAACGCGACGCGATTCTGCAAGCTGCCGACGTAATGGCCAAGGTGCAGCTTGCCGGTCACGCGATCCCCCGTCAACACTCTTTCGGTCATGGGAAGTCCTCCTTTTGATTAAAGAGAATTGGATTGAACTCAAACGGAATCGACGCCATCGCCAGCCATCCTCCATGGCCATCACCCCCTTTCGAGAAAACAAAAAAACTCCGCCCGGATAAGGACGAAGTTGTCGTGGTGCCACCTTAATTCGACCGGTCCGACCCGCGCCGCAGCGTTCGCGGGGAGACGTACCGATCCTTCTTGACGGTGCGGAGACCGGACAAGACCCGGATCTCGATACCGCTCCCGTGATAACGGCGGGATTTCCCGGCTTCCCCTACTGCGCCGGTCCGGCGGTTCGGGGAAGCAACTCCAAAGGCCATTCGGACGCGCGGCGGACACCGGTTCGCAGCAACCACCGGCTCTCTGCAAAGTCCGCTTCCGCGCTCCTACTTACCCTTTTTCCTCGTTGCTTGAGATATTGGAGAAAGTTTACTACGCCGAAGGCGGCTTCGTCAATCTTCTTTTCCGCCGCGCGGGTCTTGTCAGCCTTCTTCTTCGGGGGATGTCCGCGCCAGGCTTGGGCCGCGCCGGAGCAGGCCGCGGGGAGAGGGCTTTCCCCGCCCGCGAACTTGTCTTGCAGTCAAGCTCCATCTCGTCCGAATAATTGGTCAAGTTCCTTCATAGACATGAACCATGGAGTAACCATTGTGCAGAGGGGTGGATTTCATGCGTCGTCGGATCCCGTGGATCGCGTCCATCGTCGTGTTTCTCGTCGCCGTGCTTTCCGGCTGCGGAAGCAAGAACGCGGATTCGGTCGTGGAGGATTTGAACAAGGTGGCAGGCAAACTGGAAAGCTATGAAGGAAGCGGAACGATGAAGCTGTTTACGGGACAGCAGCCGCTGGAGTACAAAGTGGAAGTGTGGTACCAGAAGCCGAATTTCTATCGCATCGCCCTGACCAACGAGGATCGCGACATTACGCAGATCGTGCTGCGCAACGACAACGGCGTTTTCGTACTGACTCCCCAGCTGAACAAGAGCTATCGCTTCAAGAGCAACTGGCCGGAGAATCAAGGGCAAGTGTACCTTTACCAAACGCTGCTGCAGAGCATTACGGTCGACAACTCGCGGCAGTTCACGACCGATAAGGACTCTTACGTCTTCAACGTGATGGCGGGCAATTATCAGAACGGCTCGTTCGCAAGGCAGAAGATCTGGCTGTCGAAGTCGGATTACGCGCCGAAGCAGGTGCAAGTGACGGACACGAACGAGAACCTGATGGTTCAAGTGAACTTCACGAGCTTCCAATTCGGCAAGAAGTTCGACAAGTCGGCTTTCGACATGCAGCAGAACATGAGCTCGTCGCCGGGCAGCGGCGCCGCCGGAGGAAGCGCGGGCAGTCCTTCTCCTTCTCCCTCGGCTTCGCCGGCCCCGTCCGCATCCCCGTCTCCGAGCGCGGGCGGCAAGAACGGAACGGCGTCGGCCGAACCCGGGACGACGGATCCGACGAGCGGAACCGCCGAAGGAGCTTCCGGGCAGACGCCCGCAGTGCCGGCCCAAGGGGGCGACGACAGCTTCCCGGTCATCGAGCCGGATCCGGATGCGCTGCCGGTCGGGGTGGAGCAGCTCGACGTTCAGGACGACATCGACCTGCAGGATTCTCACGGCGTCATGCTCCGTTACGGCGGCACGTACGACTTCACGATCGTGGAATCGAAGCAGAAGGACGTCGAAGAGGCGTTCTCGGAAGGCATCGGGCTCGACCTCGGCTTTACGCTCGGACTGCTGTCCGGAGACGACGTGCAGACGCTCACCTGGACGTACGACGGCGTCGAATACCGGCTGACCACGTCCGACCTTCCGCAGGAAGACATGGTCAAAGTCGCCCAGTCGATGGTAACGTCCTCCGGCAAGTAACCGAATCTTCCTTCACTTCGCCCTATACGCAGCCTCGAGGAAGCCGGTCGGAAACGACCGGCTTTCTCCTTAATAAAGAATCTATAAGTTCGGAGTCCCCGCAAAGTGCCTGAGCAAGCTTCGAAGAAAAGCCCCGCTTTGCGGGGGGATCTGAGTTCGCGGGAGGAAAAGGTTGGCTGCGACGCTTTCGTTGACAGTCCGGCGGCCACCCGGTAACATTACGGTATTGGGTTGAAAGCCGGCTTGGTCCGGATAAAGTGGGTGACATGAGCTTTTGGACAGTTACTATCGGCCGACGGTGGCGGAGATTTCCTTGGACGCGCTCGAACGCAACGTGAAGGCGTTCCGCGAGGGGATCGCTCCGGGCACGCGTCTGCTTGCTTCCGTGAAGGCGAACGGGTACGGCCACGGAGCCGTGGAGACCGCCCGCGCCGCGATCCGGGCGGGCGCCGACTATTTGGGCGTCGCGTTCCTGGACGAAGCGCTGGAGCTGCGGAACGCCGGAATCGAAGCGCCGATCCTCGTGCTTGGCGCCACGCCTCCGGAAGGGTTCCCGTTGGCCAGGCGGCACGGAATTACATTGACTTTATACCGAGACGAACAATTGAACGCAATCGAAACGATGACTTCCCCAGGCCCCAGGCTCAAGGCGCATGTCAAAATCGACACGGGCATGGGGCGGCTTGGCGTGCGCCCCGGACCGGAAGCCGAGCGGTTCCTCGAAAGGGCCTGCAAGATGGCGGCGCTTGAAGTCGAAGGCATGTTCACGCATTACGCCAAGGCGGACGAGAGCGACAAGACGCACGCCCGGATGCAGGCGGAGCGATTCGCTTCCGTCGCGGAATACGTCCGGCGAAACGGACTGCCGCTCCAGGTCGTGCACGCCGGCAACAGCGCGGCGGGGATCGATCTGCCCGAGAATGTCGGCCAGATGCTGCGGCTGGGAATCGGAATGTACGGCTTGTACCCGAGCGGAGAGGTTCGGCGGGATCGGATCGCGCTTGAGCCCGTGCTGTCGCTGAAAACGCGGATCGTGCATGTAAAGACGGTCCCGGCCGGCGAGATCATCAGCTACGGGGGGCGCTATCGGACTGCCCGCCCCGAGAAGATCGGCACGATCCCGATCGGCTACGCGGACGGCTTCAGCCGGATGCTGACCGGCAAGGCGGAAGCGCTCGTGCGCGGACGGAGAGTGCCGGTGCGGGGAACGATCTGCATGGATCAATGCATGCTCGGGCTTGATGCGGCCGAAGATATTGGCCCGGGAGAAGTCGAGCCGGGCGAAGAAGCGGTGCTGATCGGGCGGCAGGGCTCCGAAGCCATTACGGCCGAGGAAGTCGCGGATAAGCTGGGGACGATCAACTACGAGGTCACCTGCATGGTGGCTTCCCGCGTTCCGCGCGTTTACCTACAGAACGGTGAGAAGGTAGCGGTCCGCAACCCATTATTTTCAGGGGAATAACGTCCGAAATTTTCGCGGCGCCAGGCAGGAAACCGCCCGAGCGACCGCGAATGGTAACGGGAGAATCGTATAATTATTCCCGAGGACGGCATACTGGAAAATAGGTTGCGGCTTGGCAAATCTTTGGAGGTGCTTGTTTGGTGGCCAATATTCACAATACGAAGCGGATTATGATCAGCTTGCCTGATCATTTATTGCGGGAAGTCGACTTTGTCGTCGCCAAGGAAAACACGAACCGAAGCGAGATTATCCGGCAGGCGATGAAGCAATATCTTGTCGAGCGGAAGAAGCGGCTGATTCGCGACTCCATGCAACGCGGCTATTTGGAGATGGCCAAGATCAACCTGAATATGGCATCGGAAGCGTTCCAAGCGGAAGAAGATGCCGAAAGCACTCTCGGACGCCTTGTAAGCGGGGTGTAGTTCATTGATCGTCAAACGCGGGGATGTATTCTATGCGGATTTGTCGCCGGTCGTCGGCTCCGAGCAAGGGGGAGTCCGCCCCGTTCTGGTCATCCAGAACGACATCGGCAACCGGTTCAGCCCGACCGTGATCGTGGCCGCCATTACCGCCCAAATCCAGAAGGCGAAACTCCCGACGCATGTCGAGATCGAAGCGAAGACGCACGGGCTCGATCGCGATTCGGTGGTGCTGCTCGAGCAGATTCGAACCATCGACAAGCAGCGCTTGACGGACAAGATTACCCACCTGGAAGAAGAAATGATGCGCAAAGTCGACGATGCCCTGCAGATCAGCGTGGGACTTATCGATTTCTGACCCGAGAAGAAGCCGCGATGCGGCTTCTTTTTTGACAAAAGAAAATATAAAAGCTTCCCAAGTGGCTATTGCAGTCCCCTGGCGGGCTGAACGGATGCCGATAGCCGAAAAAATCGGGATGCCGATAGCCGAAAAAATCGGCTAACGTGGCCTCTGGGCAGACCTTTGGAAGGCCGACTCTCCGTTACGCGTTCAGCCCGCTGCCCGATACGGATACGGCCAGCACATTCGTATATTCTTCCATGGCCCGCAAAGTACCTAAGAAAGCCTCGAAGCTAAGCCCCACTTGGGGTTATTTTGTTGTTTAGGAAAAGATGCGATTAAATTTCCTGTGGATAACCGGGGGCTCCTCCAAAAGTAATCGGAATTAACTTCAGAGCATCCCTTCACTTTTGCGGGATTTGTTCTAGAATGAAGCTTTGAAGCCAAGCTCCGCCATGCGGGGCGATTTTGCGCTGCTTGCTTTTCGGACGGGACGGCCTCCATAATAGGACATATTCGAACCGACGTTGGGGATAGGAGCAGTGAACGATGAGCGATATCGCAATGGCGGAGGCGGCCGGGAAGGAAGCGGCCGCGCGCGAAGCCGCCGAACGGATGATCAGGCAAATCGCCGGCGAGCTGAGCCTGAAGCCGGGACAAGTGCGGACGGTGGCAGGGCTGCTGGACGAAGGGAATACGATTCCTTTTATCGCGCGGTACCGCAAGGAGATGACCGGCGAGCTGGACGAGAACCAGCTCAGGGCGATCGAGGAGCGCCGGGGTTACCTGAAGCAGCTCGAGGACCGCAAAGGCGAAGTGCTGCGCCTGATCGACGAACAGGGGAAGCTTACCTCCGAGCTGAAAGGCGCGATCGAGGCGGCGGTCAAGCTTCAGGAGGTCGAAGACCTGTACCGGCCTTACCGCCAGAAGCGCAAGACGCGGGCCAGCGTCGCCAAGGAACGGGGGTTGGAGCCGCTCGCCCAGTGGCTGCTGGCGCAGCCGCGGCAGGGCGATCCGATGGCGGAGGCGGCGCGCTTCGTCGATGCGGAGAAAGGCGTCGCCTCGCCGGAGGAGGCGCTGCAGGGGGCGATGGACATCGTCGCCGAAGGGCTGGCGGACGACGCCAACGCGCGGAAGCAGGTGCGCCGGTTCACGTGGGAGCACGGGGTGCTGCAGAGCAAGGCGAAGAATGCGGAAGCGGAGTCGGTCTACGAGATGTACTACCAATACTCGGAGCCGATCAAGCGGCTCCCGCCCCACCGCGTGCTCGCGATCAACCGCGGCGAGCGCGAGGACGTGCTGGGCGTCGGCATCGAAGTGCCGGTCGAGCGGATCGTGGACGAGCTGCGGCGGCGCTTGATTCGCGGACCTTCGGTTACGCGGGACGCGCTCGCCGCGGCGGCGGAAGACGCATACAAGCGGCTGATCGCGCCTTCGATCGAACGGGAGCTGCGGGGCGAGCTGACGGAGAAGGCGGAGGAGCACGCGATCGGCATTTTCTCCGAGAATCTGCGCAACCTGCTGCTCCAGCCGCCGGTCAAAGGGCGGGTCGTGCTCGGCGTCGATCCGGCCTACCGGACCGGCTGCAAGCTCGCGGTCGTCGACGAGACCGGCAAGCTGCTGGAGGTGGCGGTCTCGTATCCGACGCCGCCGCACAACAAGAAGGCGGAAGCCGAGGCGCTGTTCCGCCGGTTGATCGCGCAGTACGGCGTAACGCTGATCGTCGTCGGCAACGGCACCGCTTCGCGGGAGACGGAGCAGTTCGTCGTCTCCGTCATCAAGGGGTTGCCGGAGCGGGAGCTGCGGTACCTGATCGTGAACGAGGCGGGGGCGAGCGTCTACTCGGCGTCCAAGCTGGCGCAGGAGGAGTTCCCCGACCTGGACGTCGCCGAGCGGAGCGCCGTCTCGATCGCCCGGCGGCTGCAGGATCCGCTCGCCGAGCTGGTCAAGATCGAGCCGAAGGCGATCGGCGTCGGCCAATACCAGCACGACGTGTCGCAGAAGCGGCTGGACGAGAGCCTGACGGGCGTCGTCGAATCGGCGGTCAACCATGTCGGCGTGGACGTCAATACCGCCTCGCCGTCGCTGCTCTCCTACGTGTCCGGGGTCAACGCGACGATCGCGAAGAACATCGTCAAGCAGCGCGAGGAGAACGGACCGTTCGCGGATCGGAAGCAGCTTCAGAAGGTGCCGCGGCTCGGCGCGAAGACGTTCGAGCAGTGCGTGGGCTTCCTGCGCATCACGGACGGCCGCAACCCGCTCGACCGGACGCCGATTCACCCGGAATCGTATCCGGTGGTCGACCGCCTGTTCCGCGAGCTCGGCGTCAGCGCGACGGCGATCGGCAGCGACGAGCTGAAGGCGGCGCTGGCCGCCGTCGATGCAGAGGCGATGGCGGCGCGCCTGGAAGTCGGCGTTCCGACGCTGCGCGACATTCTGGACAGCCTGCAGCGCCCGGGCCGCGACCCGCGGGACGAGCTGCCGCCGCCGATCTTCCACACGGACGTGCTGGACATCGAGGATTTGAAGCCGGGCATGGAGCTGGCGGGCACGGTCCGCAACGTGGTCGATTTCGGCGCGTTCGTCGATATCGGCATCAAGAACGACGGGCTCGTCCACATCTCGCAGATCAGCAACCGCTTCGTCAAGCATCCGACCGAGGCGGTCGCGGTGGGGGACAACGTCACCGTATGGGTGCTGGGCGTCGATCTCAAGAAAGGCCGCGTCAGCCTCACGATGAAAGGGAAGCCTTAAGTTCCGGCTGCAGGATGGCGCGCAACGGCAAAGGCCGCTTCCGTCCGGCAAGCTCATCGGCTTGCCGCGCGGAGGCGGCCTTTTTTTCCAAATAAAGAATCCGGGGCTATCTTAGCATTCCGTCCGGGCTCGCAATCACGCTTCTTCGTCGGACGGAAGAGAAATTGCCGGTCATGGCGCGATCTCACGGCGCGGTCGTCTTCGCGTCCGCCGGAGCCCGCCGCTGGTAAAAGAACCAGCAATCGTTCAGCATCTTGATCTGCCGGCGATCCTTCTTCAGGTACGCCCGCATCAGCTGATTGCACAGCCATTGCGGCATGATGGTCGCCCTCCTCCCTGGTCCTGCTGCCTTACTAACATATGGGAGCAGGGCGGCAACCGTGCAGGTCCCAGCAAAGATGCGGCGAACTCGCCGGGAACCGGACGAGCCGGCTCGGGCCGGGGATGACGCCGGATAACCCGGCCGCTTGACCGTAAACTACAGCGCTCCTTCGGCTTCCTCCTCGTACCATTGCTCCAGCTGGGCTTGAAGGGCGCGAATCTCCGTCAGAAGGGACACGAGCGGATAGGAGGTCTCGCGGATGGAAGAGAACGTCTTCTCCAATTCGTCGATGTACTGCAGGCCGCCGATCGGGGCCGTTTTCTCGTCGAGCAGCTCGAGCTCTTTGCATTCGGCGATCGCCTTCGGCAGCTCGGGCACGTTGTCGGCGGTCAATTTGGACAATTCCTTATGAAGGCGCAAATTCAGCGCGCTGAGCTGGTAGGCGTGGGTCGCGGGCATCTCGACGAACTCCAGGCTCCCGTCCCGGCGCTGCATCAGAACATAAGCTTTGTTGGACATGGCGGCACGTTCTCCCCTCGATGGGCAAATTCTACTTGACAGTGTAGCCCAAGAGACGGCTACAATTCAAGTAGGACAAGCGGAAGGAGGCGCTCGGCGAAGAAGATGAACGACGACGAGCTGCAGCGCTGGGTGGAGTCGGTGTCGCTGACCGCGTTCGGGGTTCCGTTCCGCCACCAAGCGAGATTCAACGGACGGCTGCGCACGACGGGCGGCCGTTATTTTCTGAGAAGCCATCATATCGAGATCAGTCCGCACCAGCTCGCCGTCCACGGGGCGGAGGAGACCGAGCGGATTATTAAGCATGAGCTTTGCCATTATCATCTTCATCTCGCCGGCCGGGGATACCGGCACCGGGACGCCGATTTCAAGCATCTGCTGAAGCATGTCGGCGCGACGCTGCACTGCAAATCTTTGCCGGGAGCGAAGAGAAGCTTGCCGGTTAAATTTTACCTGGTTTGCCGGGAATGCGGCATGTCTTATCCGCGCAAACGCAAGACGGATCCTAGGAGATACGTCTGCGGCAAATGCCGGGGCAAGCTCAAACTGGTGCCAGCGGAGGCTTCGGAATAAGGGCTGCGCCAGGAAAGTACAATTCCGGCCAAAAATGTTCTATACGCGCTATACAGCCTCGTTCTCGCAACGCAAGAATGTCCAATTGCCGGCAAAGAAGAGCTGCTTGTATGATGGGTTCGCAAGCAGCCGGCTTCGGAGCGGAGGTGATTTGACGAACGGCGTTGTCGTGGAAGGATCGTTGGTTTTGAATGCTTGGCCAAAGCGTCAAAAACGATTCGAGGAGGCTGGACCATGAAGATGGCGTGGAATGCTGCAACGAGGAAAGTCGCGATAGCGGCGCTTGGAGCCGCGATGGTGTGGCTGACCGGAGCGTCGGGAACCGCGGGCAACCGGGCCGCGGCCGCGCCGGCGGACGCGCCGAAATGGCAGATGGAGTATCTGGATCGCGGGCTCGTCGCGGTCCAAACGGATCAGGGAGTGTTCGTAAGCTGGCGGCTGCTCGGCACGGAGCCGGACGATACGACGTTCAATCTTTACCGGAACGGACAACTGCTCAACCCGTCGCCGCTTGCGGACGGAACGAATGATACGGATCCGGAGGGAACCGGGGACGACGTTTATGCGGTAAGCGCCGTCGTGAACGGCGTGGAGCAGCCGCGCTCCGGGCCGGCTCGCGCGTGGGGAAGCAATCATCTGAGAGTTCCGCTGCGGAAGCCGGCGGACGGCGTCAATCCGGACGGCACTCCCTATACGTACAGCGCGAACGACGCCAGCGTCGGCGATCTCGACGGCGACGGCCAATATGAAATCGTTCTCAAATGGGATCCGTCCAATTCCAAGGACAATTCCCAGGACGGCGTGACCGGCAATGTCTATGTCGACGCCTACGAGCTGGACGGGACGCTGCTGTGGAGAATCGACCTCGGCAAGAACATCCGGGCCGGCGCTCATTACACGCAGTTTATGGTTTACGATCTGGACGGGGACGGCAAGGCCGAGGTGGCGATGAAGACGGCGGACGGCACGACGGACGGCACCGGCCAGGTCATCGGGGACCCGAACGCGGACTATCGCGATCTGACCGGCGGCCGGGTGCTGTCCGGACCGGAATATTTAACGATATTCGAAGGAGCGACGGGCAAGCAGCTCGCGACGACCGATTACGATCCGCCGCGCGGGAACGTATCCGACTGGGGCGACAACTACGGCAACCGGGTGGACCGCTTTCTGGCGTGCATCGCCTATCTGGACGGCGAGAGGCCGAGCCTGGTGATGGCCCGGGGCTACTATACCCGAACGGTTCTTGTAGCTTACAACTGGAGGGACGGGCAGCTGACGAAGCTATGGAAGTTCGACAGCAACAATCCGGGGTATGGCGATTACGTCGACCAAGGCAACCATAACTTAAGCGTCGCGGATGTCGACGGCGACGGCAAGGACGAGATCGTCTACGGCGCGATGACGGTCGACGACAACGGCCAGGGCCTGTACAACACCGGTTTGGGACATGGCGACGCGCTTCATGTCGGCGATCTCGATCCGACGCGGCCGGGGCTCGAAGTGTTCAAGGTGCTGGAGAACAAGCCTTACGGCGCCGCCGTCTGGGATGCGGCCGCCGGCGAAGTGCTATGGCGGGTAACAGGTACGAAAGATACGGGCCGCGGCGTGTCCGCGGACATCGACCCGAACTACCCCGGCGAAGAAGTGTGGGCGCCGTCGGGAGTCGGATTGTATACGATCAAAGGGGACAAAATAGGCGATGCGGCCCCGTCGATGAATTTCGCGATCTGGTGGGACGGAGACCTGCAGCGCGAGCTGCTGGACGACAACCACATCGACAAGTGGGATTATGCGAACCAAACGATGACGCGCGTTCTGACGGCCGAAGGCGATGCGTCCAACAACGGAACCAAGGCGACGCCTTCGCTGCAGGCCGACCTGTTCGGCGATTGGCGGGAGGAAGCGGTCTGGCGGACGGAGGACAGCACCGCGCTCGATATTTACACGACGACGGCTCCGACCGAACACCGCTTCCATACGCTGATGCACGACCCGGTCTACCGGCTCGGCGCGGCCTGGCAGAACGTCGCCTATAACCAGCCTCCGCATCCGAGTTTCTTCCTGGGCTACGACATGGCCCAGCCTCCGGCGCCCAACGTATACGAACTTGTTCCGGCTTCGGTGGACGTGGAGCCGAATACGCTGAACAAGATGAGCCAGGGCGGCGACAATTCGCTCACCGTTCGCGTGGCGCTGCCGGACGGACTTGGCGGGCAGGGCATTCGGGCGACGAGCGCCGCCTTGACGGTGAACGGCCAAACGATCGAGGCGCAGAACGGCACCGTCCCGGAAGCGGATAGCTCCCAAGACGGCAATGCTCAGATCACGCTCAAATTCGACCGCCGGCAAACGATCGCCGCGCTCGGCGACTTGGACGGCGACGTCTCCGTAAAGGTCGATGGCGCCTTAACCGACGGGAACCGGTTCGTCGGAACGGGCAGCATTCGCGTCATTCACTGACGGCGTAAGGGCCGCGGAAGCGGCCCTTCCCTCCGGCTCGAACGCCGTCAAAAAAGGCCGTCAAAAAGCCGGGCAAAAAGGCTTGACTTCCCCAGGGAGTCATGATAAATTAATACATGTCGCTTTTGAGAAATCAATAACGTTCCCTGATAGCTCAGTCGGTAGAGCACTCGACTGTTAATCGAGTTGTCACAGGTTCGAGTCCTGTTCGGGGAGCCATATGGAGAGATACCCAAGTGGCTATAAGGGGCTCCTCTGCTAAGGGAGTAGACGTGTCATGCGTGCGAGGGTTCGAATCCCTCTCTCTCCGCCACGACGACAAATGCGAAAGAGCTTGAACCGCACGCCGGTTCGGCTCTTTTTTCGTTTCGCCGGCATGGCGGGATGCTCGGCGAATACCCGATCTGCGCCCAGGAAACGCGGCGGCGGGCATGCGCCCGGATTCGCGCTCCTCGGCATTTTTTTCGCGCTTACAGCCACTTTTTGCGCTTGTAGTACCACCAGAGGCCGCCAGCGACGAGCAGCATGACGACCCAGACGGCCGGGTAGCCGAATTTCCACTTGAGCTCGGGCATGTAGTGGAAGTTCATGCCGTAGAGGCCGACGAGGAACGTCAGCGGCAGGAAGATCGAGCTGATGATCGTCAGCGTCTTCATGATCTCGTTCATCCGGTCGGACTTCATGTTGATCTGCAGGTCCAGCAGCGACGTGATCGAATCGCGGAAGGTGTCGATCGAATCGAGCACCCGCGAGATATGGTCGTAAATGTCGATGAAGTAAACGTCCGCTTCCTGGCGGCTGTAAGGGAACTGCTGGTGGGTCAACTGTCCGAGCGCCACCTTCTCGTCTCCGAAAATGCGGCGCAGATGATGCATCCGGCGCTTGAGCCGGAACACTTCCTCGGCGATGCGGACGTGCGGGTTGTGGAAGATGGCCCGCTCGAACCCGTCCAGAACGTTGTCCACTTTGTCTACGACGTTGGCGTAGTGGTCTGCGCAACGGTCCAGCAAGCGGTAGAGGATGCCGCCGGAGAACTCCATATAATCGGCGGAGCGAAGGAACTCCGAGGCGGTCTCCTTCATCCAATCGATCTCGCGAGAGCAGACGGTAATGACGTAGTTGGGGCCGATTACGTGCTCGATCTCGACGGTGGACATATCCTTGTTCACATGGAAAAAAGTGAGAAGCAGGTGGATATCGTACTTGTCCAGCTTCGCGCGCTGGTTCCGCTTGATGCAGTCCTCGACGATAAGCGGGTGGCAGTGGAACGTCTCGGTCAACAGCCGTTCGATCTCTTCGGTCGGCTCGCCGATGAACGGAATCCAGGCGACTTCGTTTTCTTCCGGCTTGCGGATGTCCGTCTCCCGGACGGTCCGGGCGTTGGAATCGTACAGGAGCATACGGGCCAATGGGATCACCTCTTCTTGTCCATAGGATAGCACATTTTGCCCGCAAAAAAATGTTGCAAAAAGGGCTTGCCTTTCTCGGCGGCATCAGATATAATCATTTTTGTCGCCAAAACGAGGACGCGCTAGCGTCACGGTTCGGAGGCTTGCGTGGCCCGTTGGTCAAGCGGTTAAGACACCTCCCTTTCACGGAGGTAACGGGGGTTCGATTCCCCCACGGGTCACCACCCGGAGCCCCATGCTCCACTCGGAAACATCATCATATGCGGTCGTGGCGGAATGGCAGACGCACCAGCTTGAGGGGCTGGCGGTAGCAATACCGTGGAGGTTCGAGTCCTCTCGACCGCACCATAACAATGAAGACGCAAATCCCTGAAACGTATGGGATTTTTTTTATTTTCGCCGGAACGTATTGCGGCTTGCGTTTACGATTGCATGAGGACCAGCCCGGGGCTTCGGTTTTTCTCAAACGGCAAAAGCCCATCGCGCGGGTTATCGTGATGGGCAAAAGTCTCCACAGATGTTCTTTTCATTCAGGCTATGAAGTCGTGGTCCCTGCGGAAGCCGAACCATTAAATACTATCGGACCATCATAGAAGATTACGCCTGAATCAGGTGAACTGATGAACATGGAATACCGTATCTGTCCCGAGAGCACGGCATCGATTGGAGGGAAATCTCCCGCTATAATGCTGAGCGGCGGAATTGTCTCTCCCCCTGTGGAATATGCCTGTGTATAAATCACGACGCCGGTGCCGGCGGTACCGTTGGAATTTCGTTCTACTGTTATCGTAATATCAGAGTTAACGACAAGGTCATACGTGAGGTTGACAATCCCGGCCAGCGCTACTCGAACGCTACCTGTATTTCCGGTTGGTATGGCGGCTCCTACCTGCAATCCGATATCGCCAATTAGCGCCGGAGTTGGCGACAACTGGCCTAGAGGCTTTGAATTATTGGTTGAAGCAATGGAAATTCTCTCATCAAGGATTTGAATGGCCATTACGCATCACCCCCTTTCGTTGAATAACATTCTATTCGAATGAGACAACCCTTGAACCGGGTGGGATTACTGTTTTCCAATATAAAAATGCCTTCTACATCGGGAGCATGCAGAATATCCAGCGGCAGACGAAAATAAAGAGCAGGAGGCATAAACCCCTCTGCTCTTTATGGTTGGGTAAACCGGAACGCCCCGGTCAGCTTCCTTGGACAGACAATTTCCGTTGGAATACATAACGGTGAATAAACCATTCCGCGGCGCCAAGGATGACCGTTGTGACTAGAATTTCAACGGCACTCAAATCCCATTTCATCAAATAAGATACCAACCAAAGAAACGCAAATGTCAAAACCGCATCGGCTAACGTTGCTATCGTGTTGTTCGTGGACCGCAAAATCATATGGTCTCCTGCGAAGTAAGAAATTATGGTAAGCGCAGTTGCCGTGGTGGCCGCCGTCGTAAAGGATACGCTCGCGAAATACATCAGAAAGCCGATGATGATTACTCCGTTTATGATCCACTTCAAGACAAACTTCACGACAAACATCATGGGGTTCACCTTCTTTGAAATGAGAATGTTCATTACCCAATCTTTCAAGCGATATTCATTTTTCCCTTACGCGGGATTATCATTCATGTCAACAATTTCCGATCTGCGCCTTTGCCCAAATTGACGGGCTGGGGGTAGCAATACCCTGATTATGAAGATGAATTGGCCGATTAACGGTCTTCGAACCCAAAATTGAATGAAAAAAAGAAACAGCGGCATTCTAGGACTCATTCTCGTTCCTAGCAGCCGCTGTTTCTTTTGCGACAATGTGATAGACTATTCATTTTAATGAGGCAATTGAAAATGCTCTTGCCATTCATTCAAGCCCTCATCCATCCGAAATGCCCTAAATCCGTTGGATTGCAATTTTTGCGCGGCTAGGGCAGAGAAGACACACAGCGGGCCTCGGCAGTAGGCTACGATTTCAGCATTTTGGGGCAGTTCATGCATAAACGATTCCAGGTCCTCCATCGGTACCGAGACGGCCCCTTCGATATGGCCGGTTTCGTATTCTTCCTTAGGCCGTACATCCAAGAGAAGGATGGATTCGTTGCTGATTTTCTTCTTGACTTCATCCATCGTCAGGGTTTGAATTTCATCCAGATTATTCAGGAAATCATCTTTGAGCTTTCCGATATCCGGAAGTTGTTTTTCGCTAATCCGCCACAGGGAGGAGAGGAAGTCAACAATGGCCGGGTCAGCCAACGAATAGACGGCGTAAGTCCCTTTTTTCGCGAACTTGACCATTTTTGCATCCAGCAAAACTTGAAGATGACGGGACACGTTGGCAAAATTCATATCTGTAAAAGCGGCCAGCTTCTCTACCGTTTTCGGTCCTTGCGACAACAAGTTCAAAATTTCCAATCGCTTGTCGCTCGATATGCTTTTTCCGATTCTGGACAGTTGCTTGTAAAGCTCCTCTTTAAGGATTTTCGCCGAGTTAAACATTTCCTCCATGATGTCGACCTCCAATCTTCAGCGGATCGTAACGCTCCGTTCGGAATCCCGATTAATCTAAAACGGCTTTCATATGTGCCTTTGTGACCGACCAGTGCGAAGCCGCCCAATATTTGGACTTCTCCTTCAAGTAAATGATTTGCGGCGATTCGTGTTTAACATTCAAATCCTCTGCTATTTTGTTGGATACCGGACGGGATTCGATAACTTTCACAAGAGTATAGTCCATGTCCGGATTCGGGCTGTCTTTTAAGTAATCCTCAAACTCATGAAGGGCATTGGCGCTAACCGGGCATGTTGTGCTGTGTTTTAAAATAACCTGTCCGCGTGTAGATGAATTTGATAAAACTTCATCCCACTCTTCAAGGGTCGCAATTTCTTTCCAATTCATAAAGGTATGCTCCTTACTTTATTGAATGTAATCTAAAATCAATTGAATGATTGAATTTTAGCATGTTCACTTATGATGTCAAGCCGACGGAAAACTCATCTATTATACAATTAATCAATTGAATAATGGGCGACATTGTTATATACTGAACGGGTCCTTAAGTTGGCTTATTGACGGCGAATACAAATGTAAAAGAGGATGTCGGCAGGTAAATACAGACGATAAAGGAGGCTATGGATGGCGGAGGCGAATGTTGGACTTGGGGAAAGGGCGCAAAACCTGTCAGGCTCCATCGCGGAATATGTGATTTCAACCGAGAAGCAGCGTCAACTGCATGCAAAAACATTGAGGGTAGTTATATTTTCGCAAATTTTTGGGGGAGCCGGTTTGGCGGCAGGCATCACCGTAGGAGCATTGCTTGCCCAACAAATGCTTGGAAGTGACGGCTATGCCGGGATTCCGACCGCTCTATTTACGTTAGGCTCGGCTGGCGCCGCCCTATCGGTCGGTCGTCTCTCCCAACGATCCGGACGTCGGGCTGGTCTGGCCACGGGATTCATCGCAGGCGGCTTCGGAGCGATTGGAGTCGTGCTCGCCGCGTTATTCCACAGCGTGCCCTTGCTATTTCTTTCAATGTTGATTTACGGGGCAGGTACGGCTACAAACTTGCAGGCACGTTATGCGGGGACAGATTTGGCATTGCCCGCGAATCGGGCAAAAGCGATCAGCATGGCAATGGTATTCACGACGTTCGGTGCCGTTGCCGGTCCGAATCTGGTCAATATTACGGGACAGCTGGCCGCTTCCATAGGCGCTCCTAAGCTGTCGGGCCCGTTCATGCTGGCGGCGGTGGCGTATCTTGCCGCCGGTCTGGTACTGCTTCTTTTCCTGCGGCCGGATCCTTACCTTGTAGCCAAAGCGATTGCGGAGGCCGAACGGACCAAAGCCATCCTCAAAGAGGAGAAACTGATTCATGCGCAAGAGAACGCGATCCATAAAAAGGGAATTATGGTCGGCGCAACCGTCATGCTGCTCACTCAAATTGTGATGGTCGGCATTATGACCATGACTCCGGTTCACATGCAGCATCATGGACACGGTTTAGGAGAAGTGGGAGTCGTCATCGGTCTTCATGTTGCCGCCATGTATCTGCCTTCTCCAATTACCGGCATTCTCGTCGATCGGTTCGGACATCGAATCATGTCGTATGCTTCCGGATTTACTTTGTTGATAGCGGGTTTGCTCGCTGCTTCTGCGCCTGGCGAATCCATGGAGCTTCTTGTTCTGGCACTTGTTCTTCTTGGTTTGGGTTGGAACTTCGGTTTCATTAGCGGAACGTCGGCTATTGTCGATGCAACCCCTCCGCAGATCCGCGCAAAAACACAAGGTACGGTAGATGTATTGATTGCGCTTGGGGGAGCGTCCGGAGGGGCATTGTCCGGAATGGTTGTTGCACAATCCAGCTACGCGGCGCTATCCTTGGCCGGGTCCGTTCTGTCGCTGCTTCTGATTCCGGTCGTCGTCTGGTCCCGGAGAAAAAGAGCTTGATGCGGGCGGCCGGCCCGTTTCAATCGCGATTCGAAATACTTAAGCCCTTTCGCCTTCCGGCAGGAGGCCGGAAGGGCTTTGTTTGTGTATTCGGCCAGGCGGTGAAACGAAACGGGTATAGCGGCGGAACGGGAATTTGGGAACTGCAATCTGGAGCCTAACTTATCGCAATATCGCCCAGCTGAACACTTCCTTCTTCAGCGGCCTTGCAAGTATGAATCTGGATCTTTAATCCATAATATGACGGACACCCGTTTGATCAAATCGTACAGAGGAGCAGATGAAGTGATAAGCAAAATGCCGCTGAAGTTGTTGGTAACGCTTGGGCTTGTTTTCAGCATGTCATTTTCAGTACTACCTGCGCAAGCAAAGGTGAACGACAAGAAGGATACGGCTTGTCTTAGTCCCAAAATGGTGCAGTTGAAAGTCGATATGCAGAAGGGTTGGATCGACCATACGATATGGACGAGAAACTATATCGTAAGCGCCCTGTCCGATCACCCGGATCAGAACGATGTATTGGACCGGCTTCTACGGAACCAACAGGATATAGGCAATGTAATAAAGCCTTATTATGGCGAAGCCGCAGGCAACAAGCTGGCCGAGCTTCTGAAAGAGCACATTCTGATTGCGGGAAAAATCGTTGCGGCCGCCAAAGCAAGCAATCAGGCGGATGTCCGGAAGTTTGAGAAGGACTGGCATCGGAACGCCGATGATCTCGCCAAATTTTTAAGCGAGGCGAACCCGAACTGGTCGTTCAAACTGCTGCGGGATATGCTGTATACGCACCTTGAGCTCATTACGGAAATCGTTCTTGACCGTATCAAGGGAGATTGGAAAGCGGATATTGCGGCAACCGACAAGAACGAGATCCATATGATTCATTTTGCGGACATTCTGACAGAAGGCATCGTTAAGCAATTCCCGAATAAATTTTAAGCGAGAAAAAACAATCGTTAGTCCAAGCGGCTAACGATTGTTTTTTTGATTAACTTTATGCCTTACAACGTTCTCGTTGTGCTCCCCGCGGAAAAGTTGAAAGGGCTTTGCTTGCGTGTTCGCGGACCGGGATGAAAAACAAAAAAACTGTAGAAAAACCTAGGGATTCTTAAGGTTCGCACCGAAGGGGCTACGATACAGTTATACCCGTCAGCGAAATCTATTCCATCAAGAAAGAAGGTTAGATCAAGCCGAACGGATCAGATGCCAAAGGCCAAACAGTCGAGACCAAGAGGCTTCGGCAGAACTTATGGGCAGTCTTGTGACCGCTTTCAATTCAAAAAGGATGATAGGATTCCGGGGAGGATTGCAAATGCTCGGCAAAAGATTCAGGTATCTGCTGCTTTGTCTCGCGGTACTGCTGATGCTGCCGCAATGGATCGTAGCGGCTGCGGCGGCGGAGCCGACGCCGGATGCGACGGATTCGATGTCGGCGTCGACAACGGAGGTGTCGGAGGTGTCGGATTTCTACAATGTTATCTTTCAGACCGGAAGCGACCCCTGGGTTTACAAGCACACGGACGGCTATTACTACAATGTCTTTGTCAACGCCAGCGGCATCATGATCCGCAGATCGAAGACCATCACCGGCCTTGATGCGGGCGAGAGGAGCTTAGCCTGGACACCGGTTAAGGGTACCCTGTACAGTTCCGATGTTTGGGCGCCGGAAATGCACTATCTCCAAGATACCGATGGCCAATACAAATGGTATATTTACTTCGCGGCCGACGACGGAACCAACGCAAACCACCGCATGTACGTGCTGGAGAACGCCAGTGAGAATCCGATGACCGGAACCTGGGAGTTCAAAGGGAAGATGACCGATTCCACCGACCGCTGGGCGATCGACGGCACCGTGCTGGAGGTGAATGATGAACTCTATTTCATCTGGTCCGGCTGGGAGGAAACGGACGGCAGTTTTCAGAACCTGTATATCGCGAAGATGAGCAATCCGTGGACCATCGGCTCGGAACGGGTGCTGATCTCGACGCCTGACCATGATTGGGAAACGTCCTCGGGCAGGATCAATGAAGGTCCCGAAGTCATGATACGGGGAAACACCATCAACCTGATCTATTCCGCAAACGCAAGTTGGACGGACAGTTACTGTCTCGGGCTGATTACGGCCGACATCAATGCCGACCTGCTGAATCCCGCATCCTGGCTAAAAAGGGATCAGCCGATTTTCTCCAGCGCCAACGGCGTTTACGGCCCGGGCCACTGTAGTTTCGTCACATCTCCCGACGGCAGCGAGGACTGGATCATCTACCATGCCGCCCGCTGGCCGGGATCAGGGTGGACCCGCAATGTCCGCGCACAGAAATTCACCTGGAACGCAGATGGAACGCCGAACCTGGGGGAGCCCGTCGATCCGAACAAACCGATCGCCATCCCTTCAGGGGAGTCGACACGTCAGCGCTATGAGGCGGAAGCGGCGAAGCTGGGGAAGGATCCCAGCGGCGGAACCGGTCCTGCCGTCTGGCGGGAAAGCTCCGCTTCCGGCGGGAAGAAGATCGCCAATCTCAAGAACGCCGAGGATAATGCCCAGTTTACGGTCAACGTGCCGGAGGCGGGATTTTATATGCTGTCCATGCGCAACGCCAACGGCTCATCGAATCAGGCGGATGCTTCCCAAATCTTGTCGGTCAACGGCGGTTCCGGCGCCCTATTGAGCATCGTCTATTCCGGCTGGAATCGTTGGGGAGCCTCCACGGCGAAAGTCTATCTGAAGCAAGGAGACAATACCATCCGTTTCTCGACGGGGACCAACCTTGCCGAGATTGACAGTATGGATCTATTCAAGCTTGATGTCGCGTCGGAAATTTTATTCGATTCTCCGGGGTACACGCTGGGGTTGGGGGAAAGTCGCAGTTTGCCCGTGTATTCGGTAACAGGCACTGCCTATTCCCCTGTCGAAAGCGGAGTTTCCTTCCGTTCTTCCAACAAAGAGGTTGCCGATGTTGACGGGAATGGGGTCAAGGGGCTCAAGGCAGGCAGCGCCACGATCACCGCGACCTATAATGGGAAAACGGCCACGGCCACGGTCACCGTTGCCGCAGAACCGAAGTCTGTGCGGTCCATTGCCATCAGCGGATTGAAAAACATCCTGATCAGGACAAGGAAACTGCAGTTAACGGCATACTACAATACCTATGAAGTTCAGGATGTGACGGCCGGCGCCACGTACTCCAGCAGCAACCCCGACGCGGCTAAGGTTACGGCTGCCGGTCAGGTATATGGCGCCGGGCCGGGGGATACGGTGATTAAAGCCGTATACGGCGGCAAGGAAGCAACGTTTAACTTGACGGTAATTCCTGATCCGTCTCAGGTTCCTCAGGTTCTTTCTCGAGTAAAGACTCCCTCCGGAGTGACACCCAGGCTGCCCGGCGCGGTTGACGTCAACTACAAGGGAAAGAGAGGATCTGCCGAGGTCAGCTGGAAGCTGGAAGGAATGAACTTCAACACCCTTGGCACTGTTCAGGTGCCTGTCATATTGACACTGAATGGCGAGAAGATTTCGGCTGCCGCTTCCGTGGAGGTTGTCCCGGGATGGGGTCTTGATGACATTGTGAATCAACTTCGCGGCAGGATAGACAATTTCTCATACCCTCTGGGCGAAGGCTTGGGCAACTATAGTCAAGCTGCCTATAATGCCCTGCTGGCTGAGCTGAACCATGCAGAGGAATTATCCACAGACGCCGGTCTGACGGAAGAGCAGTTTAACCGGGAGCGAAGTTCCCTTGCTCAAGCGGAAGCAGATTTGTTAGGCTCGCTCAACCTTACCGAAGATGGCGTGACCTATAACGCTTACCGGGACTTCTCCGGCGATGAGACGGGCAAGTATCCTTACGGCATTACCGCCGAAGATCTGACCAACGGCGCTGCCGCCACCGTGCAAGAAGAGGACGGGAACAAATTCCTTCGGCTGACCACAACCGCTGCTTCGGGCAAGGCAAACCTGTTCCTGCCGTTTGCAGGCGAGGCGACAGCTACGGGGGATCAGCGCATCGTCATCGAATATCGCGTCAGATTAAACAGCAGCTTCCCGTACGCCAATGGCGCCATGGTGAGAAACGACAGCGGTACCGGCAATTATTCCATGGTCACGGCATTTGATTCGGGTAAAATGATCGTGCAGGATGGGGGATCCAAGAAGCCGGTCAAAAACGTTGCATACAATACCTGGTATAAGATCAAAATGGTAGCCAACTGGGACGCCAAATCTTATACCGTCTATCTCAACGATGATCCTGTTCCGGTGGCCGTTGACTTCCTTTTCCGCCATGCAGGCGGCAGCAAGCTGACCGGCCAGCGGTTCGGCATCGACGGCTATGCCAACGCCTCCATCGACTTCGACGATTTCAAAGTCATGGTTACGGGAGGATCGAAAGTTACGCCGGGTACATCCGCGGCTCTTTCACCTGAAGTTCCGAATGGCAGGAACGGCTAGTACACGCAGCCGGCAAGGGAAGCGCAGAAAAGGACGCGAGCGAATTCGCGTCCTTTTTCTTGCGCGAAAAGCAAAAAAACTATAGAAAAACCTACGGATTCTTAAGGTTTGAACCGTAGCAACTGCGATACATTAGAGCCATCGCAGCAATCATTCAACACAGAAAGAAGGTCAGACCATGCCGATAACGCCTGCCGCCGCCGATACGGACAGGACGCTCAAGGCCAAACAAGCCTTTTTCGCGACCAAGCGGTTTCGGCAGAATATTCCGCTGTTCATCATGCTGATACCGGGAGTCTTGTTCTATGTGATCTTTCGGTATTTTCCCATGGGGGGACTTGTGATCGCCTTCAAGAATTACAACTTCCATGACGGCATTCTGTCAAGTCCTTGGGTAGGACTCAAAAATTTCGAGCTTTTGTTCCAGTCCAAGGCGACGCTGCAGATCATCTGGAACACCCTTACTTTGAGCGTTCTGAATCTGATCTTCGGTTTTCCCGCACCGATCATCATCGCCATTGCGCTGAATGAGATACGGAGGAACTGGCTGAAGCGCTGGATTCAAACGATTATTTATCTGCCCCACTTCCTGTCCTGGGTCATCGTAGCGGGTCTTATCCTGACCCTCTTCTCGATTGACGGCGGCACCCTCAACAAGCTGCTGGGGCAATGGGGCATGGAGCCGGTGCCCTTCCTGTACCGCGCCGACTCCTGGATCGCGATCTTCATCGGCTCGGGGATGTGGAAGGAGATGGGGTTCGGCGCCATCATCTATCTCGCCGCCCTCTCGGCCATTGATCCCAGTCTGTACGAATCCGCCGCGCTGGACGGCGCAGGCAAGCTAAGGCGGATCTGGCACATTACCCTGCCGGGCCTCCGCCCGACGATCGTCCTGCTGCTGATTCTTGGCATGGGCCGCCTGATGGAGGTAGGATTCGACCAAGTGTACAACTTGCAAAACCCTACGGTCCTGGAGAAGGCGGAGGTCATCAGCACCTATGTGTACAAGGTGGGGCTGCAGCATGCGCAATTCAGTCTGACCACGGCGATGGGTTTATTCGAGTCCTTTGTCGGTCTGGTGCTGGTGTTGTCGGCTAACGCGCTGGCCCGGAAGTTCGACCAAGGCTTGTTCTAGGAGGAGAAATGCGTTGAAAGAATCGGCAGGAGGAAAGCTTTTTTCGGTCATCGTTCATCTCGTTTTGATCCTAATCGCCCTCACCTGCATCCTGCCCTTCCTGCACATGATTGCGTTGTCTGTCAGCGAAGGGCATGCGGTGGATCTGGGGCGTGTCTGGTTCTGGCCGGTGGGACTTGACTTTACCGCTTACGAATATTTTTTTGAGAACACGCCGGCCTTGCGAGCGTTCGGCAACAGCGTCGTCATCACGCTGGTCGGAACGGCGCTGAGCATGCTGGCCACGGTGCTGACGGCCTATCCCTTGTCCCGCCGCTACCTGTATGCCCGCAAGCCGCTCACAACGGCCGCTCTGTTCACCATGTTATTCAGCGGCGGCATCATTCCCACTTATCTGGTGATGAACCAATTGCATCTGACGAACACGTATTGGTCCTTGTGGTTCGTCGGGCTGGTCAGCACCTACAATATGCTGATCATGAAGAGCTACTTCGAGAACATACCGGGCGAAGTGACGGAATCGGCTCAGATGGACGGCTGCGGGGAGCTGCAGCTGCTTGGACGAATCGTTCTGCCCCTATCCCTCCCCATGCTGGCCACTTTGACATTGTTCTACGGAGTCGGATACTGGAACATGTTCATGAATGTCATTCTGTACATCAACCGGACGGACCTGCAGAACCTCATGGTCGTCGTCCAAGGCATGCTGCAGATTCAAAGCATGGACAACATGATGGCGATGGACATTATGCAGCAGCAGGAGTTGATCTCCGAGAAGCTGAAGGCGGTAGGCGTCATGGTGATGGTGGTGCCGATGCTGGCGGTGTATCCGTTTTTGCAGAAGTATTTCGTTCAAGGCGTTATGCTCGGTTCCATTAAAGGCTAGCGGCATCACATCATTCCATATAGATCGAGGGGAGCATGCAAAATGTTGGAGCAATCATCCAAATGGAACAAAAGGGTCTGGTCATCGGCGGTACTGGCTGTCATTTCGACGATGGGGGTTGCCGGTTGCAGCCAATCAAAGGAAGGGGGACAAAGCGGAGGAAAACCCGTCATTACCGTGTCGAACTACGACCGGGGCAATATCCCGGCAGCGGAGGGAACCGTGGAGGAGAACCGCTGGACGAAGTGGATCAATGAACATTCTCCCGTTGAGGCCAAATATGTGCCTGTGGTTCGATCGGAGTCGACTCAGAAGTTAAACGTAATGTTCGCATCCGGCAGCGCGCCGGATATCGTCAACGATTACGATACGGGCTTCCGGGACTCTTTGTATCAGCAGAAGCAGCTGCTGCCCCTGGACGATTACCTGCAGTATGCCCCCGAATACGAAAAATTGCTGGAGAAGTATCCCCAACTGCGCCAGGTGGGCACCAAGTCGGACGGCAAGCTCTACGAAATCGGCAAAATTAACGAGCCCCATCTGCAAAGCGTGGCGTTTATCCGGACGGATTGGCTGAAAAAGCTGAACCTGGAGGTTCCGAAAACGACCGAAGAGCTGTTGGCGGTCTTGAAGGCTTTCGTAGAGCAGGACCCGGACGGCAACGGCAAGAAGGATACATACGGAACCAATATAAGCTATACCTCCGGCGGCATGGTGGATTCCATGTTCGGCTCGTACGGTTGGAAAATCTCGGATGACGACAAAATCGTCCGCAGCTGGGATAATTTACTGGAGGCAACGAAGTTCAAGAAGAGGCTGTTCGATGAAGGACTGATCGACCGGGACTACTTGGCGGACTCGAATGGTTCCAAAGCGCGGCAGGATTATTTGAACGGCAAGGTGGGCGTTTACCTTCCTCCCCAAATCAATAGCTGGTTCGAGAGTACGGTCACCGATATCAAGACCATCCGAAAGGTTGTCCCGGATGCGGAGATCGCTCCGATGATGAATCCCAAGTCTCCTATGGGACTGTTTGTCCATCACGTGACCAACCCGATTCAGATGACGACCGTGGTCAACGCCGCGGCCAAAGATCCCAAGGCGGCGATGGAATATATCAATTTCATGATCCAGCCGGATACGGCGCTGACGCTGAGAAAGGGGATTGAAGGGGAGCATTGGAAAAAGGGAGCGGACGGCATGCCCAAAGTGATCGATGTCGATAAGAACACGAAGGAAGTGGATTGGGCCGCGGACTACACCATGTTCTACTCCACTCCGGAGAACAAATTATTGTCCTCTGAATCGGCATTCGATGTGAACGATCCGGATCAGAAGGCGGGGCTGGAGATGATGAAGCAAGCCGACCAGTTCTTGCTCAATCCGGACGCCAAATATCCCGCTCTTACTCATTATGAGCATATGCCCGCTCTGCCAAGCGACCTGGTCGTGATCAATACCAACGTGAGCAAAGAAGTGAGCGACATCATCGTCAAAGGAATCATCGGCGGGTCCAAATATACGGCCGAGCATGCGGTTGCGGATGCCAAAGCGGCCTGGGAGAGAGGCGGCGGCAAGCAGATCGAGGAGTTCATGAATAATTGGTATCAAGAAAACAAGGAGACCGCCTTCTTGGGCGATGATGTGCTGGAGATGGTCCGGTCCCAACTCAAATAACGGGGCGGAGCGCCGGCAATATAGCAAAAAAGGACTTGGTCCGGTAGATGCCGGGCCAAGTTTGTTTTAAAATCGAGATGAAAGTGGTTACAATCGGATCGAATCTCAACATCTCGAGGAGGCAACCAAGCTGAATCCGATAAGCTGGCCGGGGAGAATTGCCGGAAGAATGAAGGGCAGCTTCAAATTGAAGCTGATTGTACTACTCTCTTGCATGGTTGCACTGGCCTTCACATTAGCAGGGTGGCTGGTATACCGGTTGAATGTGCAATTGATGGAGGGCGAGATCAGCAAGCAGTTCTCCATCGCCAATGAACAGGCTCTGGCCAGACTGGAGCTGACTTTCCAGGAGGTAAGCCGGGTATCCCAATCGATTATCCTGAACCCTTCGATTGAGTCGTTCGTTAGAGAAAGCCTTGAGCCTGAAGGCGGTCTCTTTACCCAATACAAGAACCGCAAATATGTGGAAGAGCAGCTAACCACGCTGCAAGTGGATGCGCCGTCGATCCGCTCCATCTTTCTGTTCAATGAGAATGGAGATCTGGCCGTCCTCTCCACCAACGGGGCGTCGGGAGAACCGGGACCGGAAGATCTTGCCGCGGTGATGAACAAGCTGGAGGCGCACCGGGGGAACCTGGTCTGGGGCCGGGCCAGTCTGCCCAGCGCGGTCGATCCCGGCGGACGCCGGACGGTGCTGGTCGCTGCCAGACGGATGCTCAACGACGAGCTGATCCCCTACGGAACGATGGTGATGGTGATGGAGGAAAGCCTGGTATCCAAGGTGCTGCGGGATCTTACGGAGAACGGCAACGGCAAGGTGCTGCTGCTGGAACCTCTGGGGGGATTGCTCTACTCCAATACGAATCAGGAGGAGACGGAGCAGTTGATGCGCTTGATCGAAGCCGGCGATCCCCGTCCCCAATACGCCAAGATGAGCGGAATCACGTACTTGTTTGTCCGCCATCATCTGGAACCGGCAGGCTTTACGTTATACGGAGGGGTCTCTCTGCAGGAGATTCAACGAAAAAACAAGGACATCATCCATATCTTTATTTTTGCCGGAATCGGCGTCGTGCTTCTCAGCTCGCTCTTGATTACGATTTCTACCAGATCTCTGCTGGCGCCGCTGGCCGATCTGATGCGGGGACTGCGCAAATTGCGCGAGGGGAATTTCTCGGCCCGGATCAGCGTCCGATCCGGCGATGAGCTCGGGTTTATCGGCGAGAGCTTCAACAGCATGGCGGAGCAAGTAAGCGCATTGATCAACAAAGTCTATCTGGCCCAGATCAGCCAGCGGGAATCGGAATTAAAAGCCATTCAGGCGCAGTTGAACCCTCATTATCTGCATAACCTGTTCAATGAACTGTATTGGAAGCTATATAACGACGACCAGGCGGAGGCGGCTCTTTTGATCAACGCCATCTCGGAGATGCTGAAGTATTCGCTTCAATCCGTCAAGACCGATACGACGCTGGGAGAGGAACTCCAGCAGGTACGCAATTATATTAAGATTCAGACGGAGTTGTTTACCGGCGAGATCGAAACGATCATTCAGGCCGAAGAATCGTTGCTTGGTCTGCGGATGATGAGATGCCTGTTGCTGCCGGTGGTGGAAAATGTTTTTGTGCATGCCTTCCGCGATATGGAGGAAGACCGGGTGCTCAGGGTAAAGGCGGTTTTGAGGGATGGAGCGCTGCAGATCGAGGTGGCTGACAACGGCTGCGGCATGGATGACAGCACTTTATATGCTTTGAAGGAAGCGGATGCGCTGCCGGAGAACCACAAAACGGGAATCGGCTTCAAAAGCGTGCTGCGGCGCATTGAACTGGTGTACGGGGCTCCTTACGGCGTCGCCATCTCCAGCGTCAAGGGAAAAGGAACGGCCGTTCACATCAGGCTTCCCGTTCAGACGATGCCGAAAGAGTACTTGGGGGAGGGAAACGGATGAAAGGCAAGCTGTTTATCGCCGAGGATCAGCCGAATTTTCGCAAGGGACTGCTCAAGCTGGCCGGGAAAAGGTCCGCCGAATGGGTGGTGGCGGGAGAAGCTGCCAATGGCCGGGCCGCCCTGTCTTCGATGGAGCAATGCGTCCCCGATCTGCTAATAACCGATATCCGCATGCCCCATATGGATGGGCTGCAGTTGGCCGAGGAAATCAGGGGCCGCGGCTGGGGGACCAAGATTGTGATCATCACGGGCTTTAAGGAATTCGCTTATGCCCAGTCCGCGCTCAAGTTCGGGGTGCTGGACTTTATCACGAAGCCTTGCGTAGAAGCGGATATCCTGAGCGTACTCGACCGGACCTATGTACGGCTGATCGAAGAGAATCAGACCGGGCGGCTGGTGGAGGATTGGAAGCGCCAGCATGAGGACGGCCAGCTTCGCTCGGCGATGATGGGCATGCCCTGCAACCATGGGGAGGCGACGGCTTTGCTCGGGCGGATGAGGGAATGCGAGCTGATCTTTCTTAGCGTCCCGACTTATTTCCCCGCGGAAAAGCGTTATTCCGCCCAAGACCTGCCGCTTCTGCAATATGCTCTTGGCAACATTGTCAGGGAGTACTTACATAAATGGTATGGCGGCGGCTTCCGGCTTTTTTCCTTGAGTTCGTCGGAATGGGCTTTATTGGCGGACCGGACCGCTTCCCGTCCGGAAAAGCCTTCCTCCTGGCTGCGGACGCTCTCCGATTCGGTTCATCATTATTTGAAACTGGGGCTCGCCTTCTCGGATCAGGGTCTATGCCGCAGCGCGGAGGAGCTGCGCCAAGCTTACGAGCGGTATGGCGGCGAACCGGGCCGGGAGGCAGTCGCGGAGCGCAACGCTGTCCATGAATCTTTGCTTAACCAGACAGCGCTTTACGAAAAGGAGAAGGAAATCATATCGTGGCTCATGTCGGAGGATAACGGCCGATTGGGCAGGGAATTGCAGGAGCAAGTGGCGCAGATTAGCACTCTGCCCTCTCAGACCGCCAAGATCGAAGCGCTGCTTCTGACCGCTGCTCTTCTCCGGCTGGTCGAAGTGCATTTTCCCGAATGGCGCATGGCCGCGCGTTCCATAGAATGGGGTTCCGTCTATCACTGCGAGACGACGGAAGCCATCGTTGCCTGGCTCCAAGCGTACATCCGTGAATTCCTGCATTCCCATAACAGCTGGCTCGCCGGCAAGAACGACAATCCGGTCAAGCAAGCCATCCGGTTCATGGAAGAGCAATACATGGGCGAATGCGGGTTGGCCGAGGTGGCGGCCCATGTTCACCTCAACCCCAGCTACTTCAGCAACTTGTTCAAGAAGGAGACCGGCACAAGCGTAACCGGCTATATCCAAAATTTGCGCGTGCGGAAGGCCAAGATTCTGCTCAAAAGCACGGACATGAAGATCATCGAAATCTCCGAGGCCGTCGGATTCAACGATTCCAATTACTTCACGCATATCTTCAACAAAATGGAGGGACTGTCGCCCAAGGAATTCCGCAAACGGATGACGGAGCCGTCGCACGGGCTTACAAATGGAATCTGAAATCCCCAGACCATTACCCGGAAGCAAAGGAAGAGCAGGAGGGATCACCTCGCTGCTCTTTTTGGGACATTATCGCGTCTTCACCAAATCATAATTTGCCGTCCAATACGAAGCCGGACAAAACATTCTGCCAAGCCGCCGGTCTTAGGGACTCTGTTAAAGGGATTTGTACTGCCGTTATAAACGGTACATCCCAATCCTCCTCATGCACTGACGTATCCTCCAACTCCGCATAATTGGCGACTAATAAATAGACTTCTCCGCCCGAAATGCGTTCCAGCGCCAACCGAAGACTTTCGGCCTCTTCAACGTTGGCCTGCATGCGGACATATAAAGCTTTTCGGCTTGCGAGTGCGGATTTATAAAACCTGTCGACTTTCCGGTCAAAATGCGCCTTAAAGTCCGGATAATTGACAATTTGCCGGGATTGGTCCGGAGGAACGGGAAAATCATGAAAAGAAAGAATGCCGGTAGCCGTATCCTCAACAGAAAAATGTCCATAAACCGATCCGATGAGCTTTAGATTCTCGAGCTTCATGCAATGAACGAATCTAGTCTCGATCTGTTGGATTAATTGAGGCATAGAAGCCGAAATCACCCAATCTACCGGTCCCGAAAAACTGCGCAGCCCGTTGCTGCGTAAATATAAAGCCGAATCGCAATTGGATCCCATGCTTAAAATAAGATCATAGGATTGTTTCAATTGGGAAAGCTTCATTTCATCAACCCCTTGTCCGACGCGTTTCAATATCGTATGCCGACAACGGGAGAATGGTCGTTACAAAAGCATATGCGGTATACAGTTCGGGAAATATGCGCCATCACCCACGATAAAACCTTGGATAAGTTTAGCGTCTCATCTTTATTTCTATTAGATTGCGAAAAGCCGACGGACGCCCTTCGGCACCGTCGGCCCCTCTATTCATTTCCGCCTATATTCTGCAGCTCCATTTCAGCATCATCACCCTTGCCTAAAGCGCCACAGGCTGTCCCAGCTTCGCGGACTCGTAGGCGGCAAGCGCCACGGCGGCGGAGCGCAAGCCGTCTTCGCCGGTGATCGGCACCGGCCGGCCCTCCAGCAGCGATCGGACGAACGACTCGATCATCAGCCGGTCCATATCGTCGCCCCAGTAGCTCCAGCTGCCTTTGCCGGCGAGATCGCTGTACACCTCGTTCTTCTGGGCGAAGCCGTCGACGGAGATGATGCCTTTCGTGCCGACGATTTCCATCGTCACGTCGCCCCAGGTCGGGAACGATCGCGGGCGGGACCAGCTCGTATCGATGACGGCGAAGGCGCCTCCGGCGAATTTCACATGAACGAGGCCCGCGTCGTCGATTTTCGTCTCGCCGAACCGCGATGCGGCATATCCGTAGACCTCTTTCGCCTCCGAGCCGACCATCCAGTTCAGCAGATCCATTACATGGACCGTATGGTCGAGCAGGGCGCCGCCGCCCGACAGCGACTTATCGGTAAACCAGCCGCCGGGATTCGTCCCGTGGTTGGTTCCTTTGACGGCGACGATGTCGCCGATCTCGCCGCGCTCGATCGCGGCTTTGGCGCCGGTCACGGCCGGCAGATAACGGCACGGGAAAGCGGTCATCAGCTGGACGCCGTTCTCCCGGGCGGCGGCGATCATCCGTTCCATCTCGCCGACGGAGATGCCGAGCGGCTTCTCGCACAGCACATGCTTTTTGGCCTCGGCCGCCGCGACCGCCTGTTTGGCATGATGGACGTTCTCCGAGCAGATGACGACGGCATCGGCATCGGAAGCGAGCAGCTCCCGATAATCGGCGTAGTAGGGCACGCCGCTGCGTTCGACGATCGAGGCCACGCGGCTCTGCGACTCGTCGGCAATGCCGACGATCTCGACCTCCGGCATGCCGGCCAGGCTCGCGAAATAGCTGTTCGCATGGCCGTGCGCGAAGCTGATCAGGCCTACTTTCAGTTTTTTCACTGTTCGTTCCTCCTTTGCGATCATAATAAAACGGCTTTGCCCGTCCGGATCGATTCCAGCGCCGCGAGCGCGATGCGGAGCGCCTCCCGCGCGTCCTCCGCCGTGACGAGCGGCTCCGCGCCGTCCCGCACGCACGCCAGAAAATGCGCCAGCTCCCGGTCGTACGGGCTCAGAATGCCCGGGCTTTGCGGAATTTCGGCGAATCGCCCGTCCCTTTCGGCGTGGGCGCGGGTGCGGATTTGCAGCGAGCCGGAGGCCGCGCTGTTCAGTTGAATCAATCCCGCGGAGCCCGCGATTTCGGCCGCGTACCGGAACGGGCCGGGGTCGCCCCAATGCGCTTCCAGGTTGGCGGCCGCCCCGTTCGCGAACTCCAGCGTCACCAACGCGTAATCCGAGTCGTCCGTGCAGGCGTTCATGGCATAGACCGACTTGACCTCTCCCCAGATCCACCGCATAAAATCGATGTCGTGAATCATCATGTCGACGATGACGCCGCCGCTTTTCGCAGGGTCCTTGAACCAGCCCTTCGCGTTTCCGGGATGTCCGCCGATCCTCTTGGCATGGGCGACGCCGGGTTCGCCGATTTGAGCTTCCGCGATCTGCCGGCGGGCCTGCTCGTATTCCGGGAAAAACCGGACGACATGGCCGACGAACAGCCGGACGCCGTTCCGGCGGCATGCCGCGATCATCTCGTCGGTATCCTCCAGCGACAGCGCGACCGGCTTCTCGCAGATGACGTGCCTGCCGGCCTCCGCCGCCTCCAGCACGGCCTGCTTGTGCAAATAGCTCGGCAGCGCGATGCTGATCACCTGCGGATCCGTCTCTCTCAGCATATCGGCAAAGGAGCTGAAGGCGCGCGTCCCCGTCTTCCGGGCCAGCTCGCCGGCAAGCTCCGCATCGATGTCGCATACGCCGACCAACTCGGCATCCGCCATTCCGGCGAAGCTTTGCGCATGCACGTGCCCCATGCCGCCGCAGCCGACTACCGCTACTCTCATATCGGACTCTCTCCTTCTTTTTGTTGTATACTATTCATGAGTCATCATAGTACGGAGATTTGCGGGCCTCAATAACGATTTTTGGCCCTTTTGTATCCAAAATGACGACGGCGCAAAGTGGGCGATCAACCGATGAAAGACGTTCGGGAGCATTTTCGGGAAGGCGTTGAGGAACAATTTCAGGAGCCGATTCATTACCAGAACCGGCATCTCTGCATCAAGGCGTGGCAGTTCACGGACCGGTCGGAGCCCGGCCCGCCGGGCAGGCGCTGGCATTATCACAAAGAGGTCGAGCTTGTTCTGGTGCAGGAGGGGGCCATGAACTTCCATACGCCCGGCCATAGCTATGCGCTTGACGCGGGGGATGTCGCCATCGTCGGCTCCTCCCAGCTCCATCTCAGCCAGAAAACGGCGGACGGGCCTCTGGTCTATATCGTGCTGCACGTCGACCTGCAGCGTTATTTCGATCCGGCGATGATGATGTATTACCGGCACTTCTCGGAGTTGGTTCGTCCGCTTGAGGAGCTGAACTATATCTTCCAGGAAAGCGCCGCGGCAAGGCGGGAGATGGCCGGCATTCTGACGGACATTCACGAGGAAATGATCGGCAGGCGGAACGGCTACGAGATCGCCGCCAGCATGCATATCAAGCATCTGCTGCTGACGCTGCTCCGTCACGACAGCCGCGGGCTGCTGCAGAGCAACGAATTCGTGGACGACGCCGTCATGCGTCCCGTTCTCGATTTTGTAGACCGCCATCTGAGCGAGCGCATCGACATGGACGAGGCGAGCCGGATCGCGCGGATGAATTACAGTTACTTTTCCAAGTATTTCAAAAAGGCGGTCGGCGTTTCGTTCGTCGACTACGTCAACCGCCAGCGCATACGCAAGGCGGCGCATCTGCTCGTCGCCGAGCCCGCCAGCGTCTCCGCCATCGCAGCGAGCGTCGGGATCGAGAATATGGCGCATTTCTACGAGCTGTTCAAGCGGTATAACGGCTGCACGCCGAAGGAATACGCGCGGCGGCTGCTCCGGGGCGAAGACGGGAGCGAGGGGCAGGCCGGCTCCAAGAGCTTGGACCATTTTCTAAAGAAAAAGGCCCATCACGCCGATGGCATGACGGGCACAGGGGATTGTGGATACATGGGTTAAAAGGCGATCGTGCGCAGAATGATGACAAGCAGGATAAAGAGTACGAGCACAAACGCAGCCCCACCGCCGGCACAAGAGCCTACGCCTACACCACCTACAGGATAACCCAAAGCAATCACCACCATTTTTATATTGCGGCTTATGCCACTACTCTTATATATGATCAAATGTCATGACGGTCAGTACGCTTGCCTAGGTTTTTAAAATTCTGCATACTTCGATAAGCCGTATGTCGAGGGCTGACGGTATGGTATTATTTCGATCTGCCTTCGGAAGACCGGGGCTTGACGGCGACGGCGGCGAGGACAGCGGCCGCCGCGCCCAGGCCGCCCATCAGCCAGAATAAACTCTGCTGGGAACGCTCCAGCAGGAGCGAAGCGACGGGCGGGCCGACCGCAACGCCGATAAACCGCATGCTGCTGTAGATCGAGGTGGCCGTCCCCCGCTGCTTCTTCTCGATGCCTTCCGTAATCAGCGCGTCGAGACAGGGCAAAGCCGCGCCGATGCCGGCACCGCCCAACGTCATGAAAACGAATAACCAATAGATCGATTGGGGCTTGACCCATCCGCAGATAAGCAACGCTGCCGCTCCCAAGGCCGCTCCGCCGAAGCTGAGCCACTTCATCCTGATCTTATTTTCCCCGATCCACTTTCCCGCTCCGTAAGAACAGGCGCACAGCGCCGCCGTCGGAATTGCCAGCAGGGCTCCTTTCCATATCCCGTGAATGCCGTACCGATCCTCCAGCGTCTGGGACAGGAAGAACAGAGAGCCGAAGACAAGGAACATGCTGATGCCGCCGATGGCGAAGATGGCGTACAACCAGCGCTTTTTGGCGAACATGCGTTTGATCGATGCGAAGAAATCCGGCAGGGTCGGAGGCTCCTCCTGCTGAGCCGGAACTTTGACCAGCCATGCGACCAGCACGAGCGAGAGCAGGCTGATGACGGGGATGGCCAGAAACGGCAAGTACCACACGAGCGCGGCGAGCAGCGAACCGAGAATCGGGCTCAGCACTTTCCCTAGCGTATTCGCCGTCTCGATCAGACCGAGTCCCGCGCTGATGTCGCTTTCCTTCTTGTACAAATCGCCGACGAGCGGGATGACGATGGGGAAGGATCCGGCTGCGCCGACGCCTTGGAGCAGCCTTCCGGCCAGAATCCAGCCGTAACAATGATCGGTCCACAAAGGAGCCAAGCCCGCTACGAGCCCCCCTGCTCCCGTCAGCGCCAGGCTCGGGATAATGATTTTTTTGCGTCCGAGCCGGTCGGACAAAAAGCCGGCTATCGGGATCAGAAAAATCGCCACGACGGAGTATACCGTAATGATCAGGCTGACCTGGAAAGAGCTGACGTGCAGCTCCTTGCGCAGGGAAGGCAGAATCGGTATCAGCATCGAATTGCCCAGCGTCGCGATGAGCGGTATGGAAGCCAAGGCGATCAGATCCCAGGTTTTCTTTGCTTCCATAGCCATGCTCCTTTTCCGATAAGGTCGATCGGTTTTATGCCATATTGAATTGCCTGGTTAGCATCTCCCGGCTGCGATCCGAATAATCCTAGACCTCCGTGAGAATCGGCATGATCATCGGTCGACGCTTGAGTTCGGCGAACAGGTACTGTCCGAGCTCGTCTTTGAGCGCCCGCTTGATCAAGCCCCATTGCTTGATCCTGGACGATTTAAGCTCCTGCAGGGTGGAAAGGACAAGCTTGTGCAGCTGCTCCAGCAGCGCCTCGGAATCCCGAACGTAAATGAAGCCGCGGGAAATAAGGTCCGGTCCCGAAAGGATCGAGCCGTCCTTTTTGCTCAAGGTAACGACGACGATGAGAATGCCGTCGGCGGACAACTGCTTGCGGTCTCGCAGGACGACGCTGCCGATGTCGCCGACGCCGAGCCCGTCGACCAGGACGTCCCCGGAAGGAGCTTTGCCGGACGGCGCCGCGGCTCCGTCCCCGAATTCGACGATATCGCCGTTGCCGACGATAAAGATGCGGTCCGGCTTGACGCCGACGGATTCCGCGAGCAGGCGATGCTGATGCAGCATGCGATACTCCCCGTGAATCGGCATGAAATATTTCGGCTTCATCAGGGTCAGCATCAGCTTCAGTTCCTCCTGGCTGCCGTGGCCGGACACGTGCATGCCGGTCGCCGCGCCGGATCCGTAGATCACCTGGGCGCCCAACTGATATAACTGGTCGATGATTCGGGCGACGTTGCGCTCGTTGCCCGGGATCGGCGAAGCTGCCACGATGACCGTGTCGTCGGGAGAGATCTCCATCTTGCGGTAGCTGGCGGCGGCAAGCCTGGCGAGAGCGGCCGCCGGTTCCCCTTGGCTGCCCGTGCACAGCACGGCCACTTGTTCGGGCGGAAGCCGGGAGGCTTCTTCGGCTTCGATCAGCATGCCTTCCGGCACGTTCAGATAGCCGATCTCCCGGGCGACGTTTACGACATTGACCATGCTGCGGCCGAGCAGGACGAGGCGGCGGTTCGTCCGGGCGGCGGCGTTCACGACCTGCTGAACGCGATTGACGTTGGAGGCGAACGTGGACAAAAAAATTTTTCGCTTCGCCCGCTGAAAGGCTTCCTCAATGTGCGCGCCGACCGTCCGCTCCGACGGCGTGAAGCCGGGCCGCTCCGCATTCGTGCTCTCCGACAGCAGGAGCAAAACGCCTTTCTCTCCGACGGCCGCCATCCGGTGAAGATCGGGATGCTGGCTTTTTCTCTCCGGCGTCAAGTCGAATTTGAAATCTCCGGTATGGACGACGGTGCCCGCGGGCGTGTCGAATACGACGCCGAGGCAATCGGGGATGCTGTGGTTGGTGCGGAAGAAGGAGGCGCTAATCGGACCGAAATCAAGAACGGCGTCGGCGTCGATCACGTTCAGCGTCGCGCCCCTTAACAGTCCGTGCTCCGACAATTTCGCTTCGATCAATCCCATGGTAAGCCTGGTGGCATAAACCGGGAGGTTCAGTTGTTTCAATATGTACGGAATGCCGCCGATGTGATCCTCGTGCCCGTGAGTGACGATCAGGGCGGCGACATGATCCCGGCGCTCAAGCAAACCGGAGATGTCCGGCACGATCAGGTCGATTCCCGGCAGGTTTTCGTCGGGAAATTTGGATCCGCAATCTACGACGACCATCACCTTGCCGTATTCGATCACATACATGTTTTTGCCGATCTCTTGCACGCCGCCTAGCGCGAATACGCGCCCTTTTCCCGAAGCCCGATTCATATTATTCCTCCATGGCTCTAATCGCTGCGTATTATGCGACGGGCTTTCCTGACTTATTCCGCCCGGTAACCGCCGGCACAACATCAATCGTTAATCGGGCAGGAAGAATGCGCTTCCATCCCGAATAATACATTGAATAAATCTAATGTACATTGTATAAATGTGATGCTGCGTTTAGATAAATCGATTGCGGGGGATCGGGATGACCAAGATCGGAAGAAGCGTGATTTTCTACAAGTACCTTCTCTCTTATATTTTCATTTGCACGTTTCCTGTCGTCATTATGGGCATTATTCTATACGAGAACACGGTAGGAAGCCTCAAAAGCGAGATCGAAAAATCGAACTTGACCAAGCTGTCGCAAGTAGAGTCGATGATGGAGCGGCAGATGAAAGAGTTCGGTAACATCGCGTTCCTCATCGCGGAAGATTCGAAGTTTCTGTCCTATAACTTGAACGACGGTTACGGCCGGATCGAGGCCGTTGACGAGCTTAAGAAATATAAAGCGAACAGCTCGATCATCGACACTTTGTTTTTGTATCTCCGCCATGACGACCTCATCTACTCTTCGGACGGATTTTACTCCTACGATTCGTTCCGCAAATATTTTTACCGCGGCAGCGGCTGGAACGACGACCAGTTTTACGATGACATCAACCGGATCGCGAATCCTCAAATCAAACGGATGTCCGGAACGGACCAAGCTTCTCCTGCGCAGAGATACCTTGTGTATATGTATCCGGTCCAACCGCAAAGCCCGAGACCGTACGGCACGGTCGTCTTCGCCATTCAGGAGTCCGAGCTGTCGTCGATGATGAGCAATATTTTGGGCGATTTCAAAGGGGAAAGCTATATCCTGGACGAGAACGATCAAATATTGGCTTCCGTTCATCAGGGGGAGGAGAACGGCAAGCTCAAATCGCAAATGATCGCGATGATCAAAGAACACGACAAGTCGGGAATTTACGAGCTTTCTTCCGAACATACGAAATATTCGTTCAGCTACGTCAAGTCGGATACGATCGGGTGGAGCTTCGTCACGATTTTGCCCACCTCGCAGTTCATGAGCCGGGTGATCCAGAAACGTACCTTCACGATCGAATTGATCTCTCTGATCGCGATGATGGGCGTCGGGATTGCGTTTGCTTTCACCCACTACCATTATGTCCCGATCCGTCGGCTCGCCAACCGGTTGAACCGGGAAGCCGCCTCCCAGGCCCCCTCCGTCGTCCGGAACGAGTTCCGCTTGATCGAGAGCGCGGCGGACGTCTTCGTATCCAGCAACAGAGAGCTGCTGAGAGAACAGCTGCTTGCCAAACTGCTCGCAGGCAAAATCGGCGGCGCCGCGCAGCTGCAGGAATGGATGAAGCGTTCGCATACGGAATTCGCCGGCGCCGGCTTTTACGTGCTGTTGATCGACGGGAAAACGAGGTTCGTCGATGCGGCTCCCATCGCGCAGCTGCTGCGGGAGAACGGATCTTCCGCGTACTGCACGGACGATCCGAACGGAAACGGCGCAGCGGTTATCGCCATGCTGGACGATTCTCCGGACGTGGCGGAGGCAGAGCCCGATCTGGCGAGCCTATTGGCCGTATGGCTGGAGGAGGCGCACGGCCAGGCCGTTCACATCGGGATCGGCGGGGTCTATTCGGAACCGCTGCAATTGAATCGCTCGTACATCGAGGCGTCCGCGGCGCTGGAATACAAAATGATCGCCGGCGGCAAAGCCATTACGAATTTTCGCGATATCGCGGCCTCGCACCACGAGGAGCCTTGGTATCCGGTCGAAGAGCAAATCGTCTATTTGCAGAGCTTGAAGAAAGGCGACCGCGCGGTTGCTCTGCATAACCTGAGGAGCATCCTGGACAGCATTGCGTCCAAGGGCGCATCGCTGCTGATGCTCCGATATATTTGTTTCGATATGGTCAATTCCGCCGTGAAAGTGGTGCGGGAAATACATGCCGAACATTTTCGCGAGGAAATCGAAAGCTTGATGGGGTTCGACTCTCTGGACGAATTATACGCCCGGCTGGAGCGGCTCACGGAGAAAGTGTGCCTGTACGTGGAAGAACGCAAGGAAAGCAAGAACGTAAAGCTGCGCGACAGCGTGCTGGACTACGTGCACCGCCATTTTCGCGACGGCGGCATCAGTCTGGAACGGATCGCGGACGAGCACGACGTATCCGTGTCGTTCCTGAGCCGTTTCTTCAAGGAGCAGGTCGGGGAGACGTTCACGGACTACTTGTCGGAGCTGCGGATGAAGGAAGCGAAGCTGAGGCTCCTCCACTCGGAGCAATCGGTCGGGCAAATCGTCGAAGAGATCGGCTATATGAACGCGTCCAATTTCGTCCGCAAATTCAAGAAGACCGAAGGTGTGACGCCGGGGCAGTACCGCAAATTGTACGCCCCCGGAATCGGTTCCGATCAGGAGGAATCGCTGGAGTAAGCGAGCGATGAAGCGGCCGGGGCGGTCAAGATCATCCCGAGCACATGACTGCAAATGGAGCACATCGGCGATTTCGCCCTTGCATCAACTGGAGCATATCGCGTCAACAAACACCGATTTACGCCTTACGAGAGCCCGTGTTACCTTTTGCTTGCGGTTGCTTCATCAACCTAAAGGCGAGGAGGTGAGACAAGGGCGTGAAATGGAGAGAGTACACGAAGAATTACGAGCTGTACCTGATGATGGCGCTGCCGCTGGCCTATTACGCGATCTTCAAGTATTGGCCCATGTACGGCGTGCAGATCGCCTTCAAAAACTTCAATATGGCGCAAGGGATATGGGGAAGTCCTTGGGCGGGTCTGAAGTATTTCGACAAGTTTTTCTCCTATTACAACTTCGGCGCGATCTTGGGCAATACGATCTGGATCAGCCTGTATGCGATCGCCGTCGGCTTCTTCTTTCCCATCGTGCTGGCGCTGCTGCTGGACGAGATTCGCAACCTGCATTTCAAGAAGCTGATTCAGAACGTGACGTATGTTCCCCACTTCCTGTCGGGCGTCGTCGTCGTCGGAATGCTGATCAATTTTACTTCGATCCGAGGCGGCCTGTTCAACAAGATCATCGAGCTGTTCGGGGGACACCCGGTCAACTTCATGATCGAGTCGCAATATTTCAAGACGATGTACGTCTTCTCGGATCTGTGGCAGAACATGGGGTGGAGCGCGATCATTTATTTGGCAGCGCTTACGGGCATCAGTCCAGAGCTGAACGAGGCGGCGGTCGTGGACGGAGCGAGCCGCTTCAAGCGGATTTTACACGTTAAAATCCCGGGCTTGCTGCCGACGATCATGATTCTGCTTATTCTGCGCGTCGGCCATCTGTTCAACATCGGCTTTGAACGCATCTTGCTGATGCAGAACGATGCCAATCTATCGGCTTCGGACGTCATTCAGACATATATTTACCGTACCGGCATTTTGCAAGGCGATTTCAGCTACTCCACGGCCGTAAGCGTGTTTAATTCGCTGGCCAATTTCATTATTCTCATCGCCGCGAATTATTTGGCGCGCAAAACAAGCGATTCCAGCTTGTGGTGAGCCGGGAAGGAGAAGGGACGGATGCATTCTCCCGTTTACAGAGGCAAGGGCGACAGGCTGTTTAGCATTCTGGTTGTGCTCATCCTGTTCGCTATCTTCATCATCGTGCTTTATCCGCTGCTTTACACGCTGAGCGCTTCTTTCAGCGATCCGCTGGCGGTGCTGAACGGCAGGCTGTGGCTGCTTCCGGTCGGATGGACGCTCAAGGCGTATGGCAACGTGCTGGATCATCCGGAGATTTGGGTCGGCTACCGCAATACGCTTCTGTATACGAGCGTAGCTTTGGTGTTCAATATCGTGCTCACGATTCTGGCGGCGTTTCCGCTATCCCGCCGGGATTTCAAGGGCCGCGGGCTGCTCACCGGCATCCTCGTCTTTACGATGTTTTTCGACGGCGGCATGATTACGACGTATCTGGTCGTCCATAAGCTGCACTTGATCAACACGATGTGGGCGCTCGTGCTGCCGAAGGCGATCAACACGTTCAACGTCATCGTCACGATTACCTTCCTCCGCCATACGATTCCGGAGGAGGTGTACGAAGCGGCCCGGGTGGACGGCTGCTCCAACACCCGGATGCTGCTCAGCATCGCCATTCCGCTTTCCAAACCGATCCTGGCGGTGATGGTGCTGTTCTACGCGGTGGAGCAATGGAACTCGTATTTCGATGCGCTCATTTATATTTCCAAGCAGCAGCTATTCCCGCTGCAGCTGATTCTGCGCAATATCCTGATCGCGGCTTCGGCCAGCGATATGACGACGGCGGCGGATGCCGGCGCTACGCAGCGGATGCTGGATTCGGAAGGAATCAAGTACGCCGTAATCATTCTGGCCAGCTTGCCGATGCTCATTCTGTACCCGTTCGTCCAAAGGTTCTTCGTCAATGGCGTCATGATCGGTTCGGTGAAAGGATAATAAGGAGGAAAAAACAGATGCGGGGTTATTTGAAAACGGTCACATTCGCGGCGCTTTCCTGCTCGCTGGCATTGGCGGCGGGCTGCTCATCCGGTTCTGACGGAGATGCACAATCCGGCTCCGGGAATCAAGCTCCGTCCGGCGGCTCGCAGCAGGCGGCGGCCGGCGGAGTGAAGGCCGGCGGCTTTCCGATCGTCGACCGGCCGATTACGCTCAAAGCCTTCTCTCGCAAGGATCCTCAGCACGGCGAATATAAAGATATGCTGCTGTGGAAAGATTACGAGCAAAAATCCGGCATCCATATCGAATGGGATACGCCGAACCTCGACAGCGCGACCGAACGGATCAACCTGCTCTTCTCGACGCAGGACTTGCCGGATTTTATCCTGAAGAACAGCTTGACCTCCTCGCAAATCATGCAGTACGGCTCGCAGGGCCTGATTATTCCGTTGGAAAAGTATATTGACCAGTATGCTCCCCATTTCAAGTCGCTGCTGGACAAGCGACCGGATATCAAGCAGCAGATTACGGCGCCCGACGGGCACATTTATTTTCTGCCGTCCGTGATGGATTACCTGCCGAGCAACGTGGGCCGCTATCCGCTTATCAATACGAAATGGCTGTCCAAGGTCGGCATGCAGGCGCCGACCACGTCAGACGAGCTACTCAAGGTGCTGACCGCCTTCAAAACGCAGGACCCGAGCGGGAACGGCGAGAATGAAGAGATCCCTTATTCCGCCCACAACATCAATCTCGCTTTCCAGGGCATTGAGGGAATGTTCGGCTTGAGCGAGCAAATCGCGAACTTCCATACGGTGATCGAGGACGGCAAAGCGAACGTATGGCTCGACGACGACCGTTACAAGAAGGCTCTCGAGTTCTTCAAGCAGCTGTACGATCAGAAGCTGGTCGACCAGGAAATTTTCACCCAGACGGACAAAATGTATTTCGGCAAGCTGGCCGACGGCATCATCGGATATACGCCGCTCTATCAGCCGCGCAACGCAGGCAAGTACGCGAACGATTACGATGCCATCGTCCCGCCCAAGGGCCCGGACGGCGATCAGGTATGGGCGTACCTGAGCAACGGCGTGGGCGTGGGCAACTTCATGATCACCAAGAACGACAAATATCCGGAAGCGACCGTTCGCTGGGCCGACTATTTCTTCAGCGACGAAGGAGCGACGGCCGTCTATGAGGTGAAGGAGGGCGAGGTGTATACGGTAGCCGCCGACGGAACGTACCACATCAACGAGGACCTCCTCAATTCCGACTCCGGATTCGAGAATGTGATGGGCGCCAAGTATACGTATTACCCCGGCGGCGGAGCCCTGGGTCTCTTTACGGAGAAGCAAATGCTTCCTACGATGGAAGGGACGCCTATGCCGACGTATATCAAGAAAGTGCAAGACTATCTGCCGAAAACAGTTTATAACGCGCCGCTGCTGGAGGCGGATAAGCAGGACAAACTGACCGACCTCAGCAATGATATCGGCAAGTATGCCGACGAAATGCGGGCGAAGTTCATCCTGGGCAAGGTTTCCTTCGACGACTGGGACAGCTATGTGAAGCAATTGGACAAGATGGGCATTCACGACATGGAGAACATTCTGAGCGACGCCGTTGCCCAAAAATAACTTGCGGAGCGGAGGGAAGCCATGGAGAACGTCACGAAGCGACCGAATATCATCGTCATCCTGAACGACGACATGGGGTATTCCGATATCGGCTGTTACGGCGGCGAAGTGGATACGCCGAACCTGGACCGGCTCGCGGCGAACGGAGTGAGGCTGACCCAGTTTTACAATACGGCCCGTTGTTCTCCTTCCCGCGCTTCCTTGCTGACCGGACTGCATCCGCATCAGACGGGCATCGGCGTTCTGGTCGAGGATCAGCGGCCGGAAGGGTACGCCGGCAATTTGAACAAGAACTGCGTCACGCTGGCCGAGGCGCTCGGAGCGGACGGATATCGCACGTATATGAGCGGCAAATGGCACGTGGCGACGGACAAGTTCAACGTCTCCGACACATGGCCGAAGCAGCGCGGCTTTGACCGTTACTACGGGATCATTTGCGGCGCCGCGAACTACTACCATCCGCGTACGCTCACGCGCGATAACGAGAATATCGACGACGAAGCGCAGCAGGATGATGCCTATTACTTCACCGATGCGATCAGCGACAACGCTGCCCGATTCGTTCGGGAGCATCGGCGGGATTTCGGCGAGCGGCCGTTCTTTCTGTACGCAGCCTATACGGCCCCCCACTGGCCGCTGCATGCGAAGCCGGAAGACGTCGGGAAATACAAGGGCCGGTTTGACGCCGGCTGGGATCTATTGCGGGAAGAGCGTCTGGAGCGCATGGCGAGGATGGGCATCATCGACGAGCGTTGGAAGCTGTCGGAGCGGGACCCGGATGTGCCTGCCTGGGAGGACGAAGAGCACAAGGCGTGGAGGCTTCGCTGCATGGAAGTGTATGCGGCGCAGATCGACTGCATGGATCAAGGCATCGGACGCATCGTGCAGGCGCTGGAGGAGACTGGCGAACTCGACAACACGCTGATACTGTTTCTGGCGGACAACGGCGGCTGCGCGGAACGGCTCGCTCCGTCGCCGGGCGAAGCCCTGCTTCAAGGCGGCAGCGCCCGCGCCCGTACCAAGTCGGGCGAACCCGTCCGCTTCGGCAACGATCCGGCGCTGATGCCCGGGGAGGAGACGACCTACCAGAGCTACGGCATCGCTTGGGCGAATTTGTCGAATACGCCTTTCCGGCTTTACAAGCATTGGGTTCACGAGGGCGGAATCGCCACGCCGTTCATCGCCCATTGGCCGGCACGCATGACGGAAGCGGGCGCTGTGCGCCATTCCCCGGCACAATTGACCGACGTGATGGCGACGGTGCTGGAGGCGACCGGGGCGCCCTATCCGTCCGTTTATGACGGGCATGTCATCCCGCCGTGCGAAGGGCAGAGTTTGCTTTCCCTGTTCGAGGCTGACCGGGAGCGGAACGTTCCCTTGTACTGGGAGCATGAAGGCAATGCCGCCGTGCGCCTCGGCAAGTGGAAGCTGGTGCGCAAATACCCCGGAGCTTGGGAGCTCTACGATATGGATGAGGACCGTACGGAGCTGAACGATCTGGCCGGGGCGTTCCCGGAGCGGGTCCGGGAAATGGCGGCCTTGTATGCGGCGTGGGCCGGGCGCTGCGGAGTCGTTCCGCGCGAGACGATTGCCGCCTGGGAAGAGAAAAGGCGGGAGCCGCAGACGGGCTCGCGTACGAGAGGAGGAGAACGAAACGACAGCAGGTAAAAGCAGGCCGAACGTTGTGATCGTCATGAGCGACGAACAGAGCTGGGACACGCTGCGCTGTCACGGCAACCCGGCCGCCGTGACGCCTCGTCTGGACGAACTTGCCGCGGACGGCATCTCCATGGACCGCTGCTACACGCCTTATCCGCTGTGCTGTCCGGCGCGGGCCTCCTTATGGAGCGGGCGGATGCCGCATGACCATCATGTGATGGGCAACTGGCGGCATGTGCGCGCGGAGGTCCGCGACGCCGGGCTCGTCCGTCCTTTCAAGAGCGCCGGATACCATACGATCTACGCCGGCAAATGGCACGTGCCCGGGACGTCGCCGGAACGCTTCGGCTTCGCCGACTTGTCGGCTATTCCCGCCGTGCCGAACGGCATCGACCGCGGCCGCTTGATCGAGCCGTACCGGGAGTACGCCGCGGCACAAGGCTATGAGCTGCTTCCCGGCCATATCGAAAATTTGACGGCCGCGGATGCGGCGCTGTTGAAGCAGCCGGGCAAAGCGCCGTGCGGCCGCGCGGAGATCGCGCTGGAGCACTATTTGGAGGTCTGGCAGACGCGGGAGTTTGTGGACGCGCTCGACCGGCGCCCGGAAGATCAGCCGTTCTTCGCCGTATGCTCGTTTAACGCGCCGCATTTTCCGATGATCGTGCCGGAGCCGTTCGACCGGCTGATCGCCCCGGAAGACGTCGTGCTTCCTCCCAACTTCCTGCAGGGAGTGGAGGGCAAGCCGGCGGAAGTCCTCGAATCGAAGTATTACAAGCATCTGGAGCACTTGGACGAGAGCGAGTGGCGGCGTTTTATCGCCCATTATCTCGGTTTTTGCGCGCTCGTCGACAGCCAGGTCGGGGCGATCGTCGATTACTTGAAGCGCAGCGGGCTGTACAACAACACGATCGTCGTCTTCGTCTCCGATCACGGCGATATGATGGGCGCGCACGGGCTGGTGGAGAAAGGGTTTGATTTGCATTACGAGGAGGCGCTACGGGTTCCGCTCGTCTTGGCCGGTGCCGGAGCAAAAGGGAGAAGCTCGGACGCGCTCGTCCAGCTGCACGATCTGATTCCGACTTTGGCGGAACTCGCTGACGTACCGCTAAGGACCGAGGGCGAGGGCCGCTCGTTCGCAGCTGTCGTTCGGGGAGCGGCTTTCAGGCACCGCGACTTTGTGACGGCCGAAACGTTCAAATGGAACGGCGAGGAGAACGGCAAGGGCGAATACACGCCGCTGTCCTCCTTCGACCCGCAAACCGACAGCGTCAATTTGTCGATTCGCACGGACTCGCTGAAATATATTTTCCGCTATCGGGATATCGAGGAATTGTACGATATGACGCTCGACCCTTACGAGAACGTCAATCTGGCCTCCGCCCCGGGCCGTGCGGAAGATCTGAAGAAGATGCGCAGCCTGCTGCTGAACGAGCTGCGGCGAAGCTCCCCGCGGCTGGCGGAGCTGCTGCAGGCCGGGCTTGCGCACCGTTAACCGCGCATACAAGCTGCAAAGGAGACGACCGCGAGCATGACGAGACCGCATATCTTGCTGATTACGACCGACGAGCTGCGCAAAGACGCGCTGGGCTGCTACGGGAACGAGGCCGTCGCCACGCCGAACCTGGACCGGCTGGCCGCACAGGGCATCCTGTTCGACAGAGCTTATTCCGCCAGTCCGTGGTGCTTGCCCTCGCGCTGCGCGCTGCTCACCGGGCAGTTGCCTCACAACACCGGCGCCTACAGCAATTTCCGCAAGTGCGAGCTCAGCGCCGGCATTCCCAATTTGTTCACGGAACTGAAGAAGACGGGCTACGCGACGAGCGTGCACGGCAAATGCCACTTTGCGCCCGTGCCTTACGGCGAGACGAGACCGGACGTTACGCTGCCGTATGAAGCTTTTCGCGACTATTACGTCAGTCTTGGCATCGACCATCTCGATCTGCAGGACGACAAGCAGGTGTCCGTCTGGTTCTACGACGATTATGCCAAGGAGCTGGATGCGGCCGGATACCTCGGAGCTTACCGGGACGCGACCTGGGACGTGAAGGGCAACCGCAAGGTATTTCCGTTTCCCGGGCCCGAAGAGTGGCACCCCGACAGTTGGGTAGGGCGCAAAGCCGTCGAATATTTGTCGGACCGGGACGACGGGGAGCCGTTGTTTTGCTGGGTCTCGTTCAGCGGTCCGCACTACCCGTTCGATCCGCCGCAGTCTTATTTGAGCCGGGTCGACATGAGCAAGGATAAGCCGCGAACGTTGCGGGAGGGCGAGTTCGACGATCCGCGGAGGATTCATCATCGCAGCTATCACGGCGACGGGCGCGGCGTCGCGGACGGGGCGGGAATCGCTCCGGACCGCGCCTGCAAAAATTACAGCGAAGCGTATTGGCTCGAGCTGCGCAGAAGCTATTACGCGAACGTCGCGCTGATCGACGATCAGATCGGCCGCATTCTGGAGACGGCGCGCGCAAAATTCGGCGACGACGTGCTGGTCATCTTCACCGCCGACCACGGCGAGATGCTCGGCAACCACGGCATCTGGGGCAAGGGAGACTGTGCGTACGAGGACGTGCTGAACGTTCCTTTGCTCGTTCAGTACCCCGGAGAGCGAGACGGCTGGACGACCGACGCCAAGGTGCAGCTGACCGATATCATGGAGACCTGCTTGAAAACGGCGGGCGCCGAATCGCCGCCGGAGACGGACGGCATCGATTTTCGGGAAAACATCGCCCGCGGCGGGTACGAGTTCGTGTTCAGCGAAGGGGAAGGATTCGCCTCCGTCAGCGACGGCCGGTGGAAATACGTTCATGTCGCGAAGATGGGCCAATCGTTCGCCGAGCTGTTCGATCTTGAGAGCGACCCGTCGGAATTTCATAACGTGGCCGAGCTGCCCGAGCATGCTGCCGTCCTGGCGTCGCTGCGCAAGCAATTGACCGATCTGTTCATGAAAAAGCTGCTCTCATAATTACGAAGGATCCCGCCAAAGCCGCAAGGGCTCTGACGGGATCGCTTTTTTACCGGCACGCCGCGCGAACCCGGTTCGGAAGCTGCGTGGCAGTGGAGATCTGCTCGAATCAGTTTTTACTCAGGCGAAAATATTTGATATAACTGCTAAATTCACTTAAGAGATATTTTTATCGTCATATAATTTTTTTACTTTAGGAAAAATATCCTCTCTGAGATAGGAAATATTTCGATATATAAAACCATCGCAACCAACGGAAAATTTTGATTCAATACGATAAGCGATTGAACCTACAGTGAGAGGAAGATAAGAGATATTATCATAAATTAGCAGTGGAAAAGGGCTTGCATCGATTGGTTCTTGTTTGAATGTGAAACCAGAAATAATAACGTGATCATTACTGATGGAATTGTTGGTGCGTTTGTCGCCTATTTGATTGCTAAGTCGCAAACTGAGTTAGCGTCAAGAAGTTTGTGTAAGTAGGTTTTTCAGGCGGCGGAAGAGAAATACTCGATAGGTTAAAGCTGGCTGTAAAATTCAACGAAATAGATTATTAATAAAGCGCTCAGGTCATTTTATCCTGAGCGTCATTTTTTTACGTCGATGATGGGATTTCGCTTAATCAAATACCTGATTATGGCCCGTTTGAAGATGGTTTTCAGATAGGCCCAATATCCAGTATAAATTTTGTTATGTCGTTTCTTCTTGCGTCTCAGCGATTAACAAGCGAATGCCTTTGGATTTAAAAATTGGTTGGAACTCGTGTGGTGGTTCGCGGTCAGTTATAACCGTACTGATGGAGTCGAACGAGTCGATGCTCAGAAGCGCGTTAGGCGTATCAAACTTACTGTGGTCAGCGAGTACGATGACTTCATCGGCTGCGTCGATCATTCTTTTGCGGAGGGTCGCCTCCAACATGATTTGCTCCCGTAAGCCCTCATGAATAATCCCGCGCGGCGAGATGAAGGCGAGATTGGCGCGGAGTTTACTTATCATCTCTTCGGCGAAAGGACCGACGAACGATTGCGTAACCGGATTTAGAGTTCCCGGTATTCCAATCAACGTACCTTTTCGGTACTCCTTCAGTTGTTCGAACACCGGAATGGAATTGCTGATTATATTCAAGTTGTCAATATCGTTAGCCAAGTAAGCTAAATACAAAGTCGTGGTGCTGGCGTCTAGAAAAATGCTTTGACCGCTCTTAATCAGTGCAGCCGCTTTATGGGCAATGGCTTTCTTGACGTCGTCAAGCAGTAAGGCCCGCTCTGAGAATGGCAGCATGCTGGAATCCCTGACCGTCGCGCCGCCATAGTTGCGGTCAACTTTTCCGATTTCTTCGAGCTTACGCAGGTCCGTCCGGATTGTAACTTCTGATACGCCAAACCTTTTGCTTAGTTCGGTTACGGAGATAAACTGACGATCTTTAGTCAGTTTAAATATTTCTTCTCGTCTTTGCTTCGCATACATAATTAGCTACAAGCCCCTTTATTATATATTCCGTATATGAAAGAAAGTAAAAGAAACTCCAATAGTATCGTACATGAAATGAAATGTGTTTTCAATGCTTTCCAGTTATTCAATGTGCAATGCCATAAACCGAGCCTTCATTTTTAAATTAATTAAGTGCTTGTTAAATGATCTTGGTGGATCATACTAATAATCTTTCGTTTTCGAAAGTTAATATTCACAAAACGAAAATAAAATCATTTTTATTTCTTGACTACGAAAATTTTCGGAATATATAATGAAAACAATCAGGTATGAGTAAACGCTTTCCTGGTTAATTTAACAAAAGGAAAAAGGGAGGAAGAAAAATGCGGAAAGTTATGGTTGCGGTCATCGCGCTGTTTCTGGTCACCGTTACAGGGTTAACGGCTTGCAGCGACTCGGATAAGAAGGCGGAGATACAGCCGAGTCAGTCGGCTAGTCCTGCGTCGGAAGCTCCGGAAAGTAACTCTGCGGCGCCTGTCACTTGGGACAGCCCGAACTTATCATGGAAACAGGATACGTCGCCAGTAAAGTACAGCATGTATATTGACTTTGATTGGTATTCAGTCGATACGTGGGGGAAGGACGATGTGTCCAAGGAAATTACGAAACGCACTGGCGTTTCATTGGATGTGACCAAAGCGTCGGATTTAAATCAGCTGCAGGTATTGCTCGCCACTGGCAACTTGCCCGATTTCATCTTTACCTCGAATCAAGTCCAACGTTTCTGGGATCCGAAAAAAATTTGGCCATGGAACGAGTTGATGGACAAATACGCTCCGGAATTCCGACAACTTCTCGATCCCATTGAGATTGCAAACAACACAGCTCCTGATGGGAATTTTTATACACTTAAGACGCACTACAGCAATGATGATCAATGGGCCGATCCTCGCAACCTTCCGTCTGTCGGAGATCCCGGGCTGGCCGTGAGACAAGATATTCTCGAAGCGATCGGCAATCCGCAGATTAATTCGCTTGAAGATTTGCTTGAAGTGCTGAGAACGGTTCACAAGAAATACCCAGACATGATCGTTTATTTACCCTCCAAAGATATCTCTAATCCAATAATGGATATTCTGGGATTCAATAATTCGAATCCATACCTCGACGAACAAGGCAATGTTAAAGTAAATATCAGTAATCCGAATTTTCTCGAATATTTGAAATTTATGAACACACTGTATCGCGAAGGTATGCTGGATCCGGAAAGTTTCACTTATGATACAGACCAGTTTTACCAGATTGCAGGAGAAGGCAATGTGTTTATGGCATCTTACAGCACGATGGTTGCCGATTTGCTCAACACAAGATTAAAGGATAATAAAAAAGACGGTTGGTTTGTTCCGATTAACGATCATTCCATAACATATAACGGGAAGGATCAAATGAATTTGACTGAAGCCGGTACAGGATGGGCCAGCTTGTTCATTAATAAGAATATTAAAGATCCGGAAAGAGCGATTCGGTTCGTCGAATTCTTGAAGAGTCCCGAAGGCGACGCACTAACACAATGGGGTATTGAGGGGTTGCATTATACGATGGGCGATGACGGCCTTCTTGACTTTAACAATGATTATTTGAAAGATAAGCCCGTCACCGAAACGGGAATCGGCGCCTGGTATTTCCAAGGGAGTTCCTTTGGCGAGACGTTGCCAATGGTCTCCAGGGCGGCGGATGCGCCAGATCAGTCGCAATTCTTGAATGTGCTGAAGTTCCGTAAAACCAAAATCGTTCGTGACCCCGCATTGTCATTTGTTAAACCGCCTTCGGATACAGACGAGTTTAACATCTCAACTCGACTACAGGACTTGTTCAATAACGAGAGTGTAAAGATCATTCTCTCGAAGAGCGAAGACGAAGTTGTCAGCAAGTACAACGAACTAATGAATAATGCTAACAAAATCGGCCTTGAACGTTTGAATACGTATATGACCGAGAAGTACAAAGAAGCCAAAGTGAAGTATGAGAGCTTGAAAAAATAATGTAAAAACACGTTATCCATAGTCGCGAGGCTTATTCCTTTGGTCTATGGATAACGACTTTCTTTTATGGATTTTTGAGATAGTGAGGGGAAGCGATTGAATACGGCATTGAAAATCTTTAAGAAGCAAGCCTTCTACCAAATCTTGGTCTTGTTCGGCGTGCTATACTTGTTCATTTTCAACTATATTCCGATGTTCGGACTCATCATAGCATTTAAAGATTACAGTCCAACACAGGGTGTCATAGGTTTTTTCACAAGCGATTGGGTGGGTTTGAAGTGGATCAAAGAATTTTACAATGAAATTTATTTTTGGAGAATCATCCGAAACACCGTTATTGTGAGTGTTCTAAATCTAGTCTTCATGTTTCCAATTCCTATTTTTTTCGCCATACTGCTCAATGAGCTAAAATCGGCCAAGTTCAAGAAAATCGTTCAAACGGTAAGTTATTTGCCACACTTTATTTCTTGGGTAGTTGTATCTGGATTGATCTTTGTATTTCTAAATGTTCAAAATGGGCTAGTAAATGATTTTCTCGTTTGGAGCGGTATCACGAAAGACCCGGTCTCATTCATTAGCGATCCAAAGTATTACTGGTGGATGGTGATACTCAGCAATATATGGAAGTCCATGGGATGGGGAGCCATCATTTTCCTGGCCGCGATTGCAGGTATCGACCAGACGTTGTACGAAGCAGCTGTTATGGATGGAGCGAGCAGAATACAACGCATAATTTATGTGACACTGCCGAGCATCAAGTCGACCATTGTGATTATTCTGATTCTCAGTTTAGGCAGTTTATTTAATGGTAATTTCGAACAAGCGCTCTTGCTTGGAAATTCGGTAAACAATAGCGTATCCGAAATTCTTGACACTTTCACATTAAAAATGGGCTTAGCGCAAGGACGCTTCTCATACGCAACAGCCATAGGCTTGTTTCAATCCATCATTTCAGTCGCTTTGATCTATTCAAGCAATTATGTCGTCAAGCGGCTGACAGGCATGGGATTATTATAAATCGGAAGGAGGGAATGCGATGGGCAGCGGATTTAACAAGCAAACGTCGGCATCACGGCCCAGAAAATCCGGTTGGCTTAGGCGCAACAAGGAAGATTATTTCATTGATACTTTTGTATATCTATTCTGTACTATCGTCCTTATTATTACGCTGTATCCATTTTACTACTGTCTGGTTATTTCCTTTAATGAAGGCAAAGATGCCGCGCTTGGCGGGATTTTGCTTTGGCCGCGCAAATTCACACTGGAGAATTACAAGATTGTTTTTGAAAACAAGCAATTAATGCAAGCGTTCGGCATTACGATCGCAAGAACGGTGATCGGAACCGTGCTTTCTGTTGCGGCTTGCGCCTTATTTGCGTATGGGTTGGCTTTAAAAGATTTACTCTTCAAGAAGGTGTATATTTCGATTCTGGTTTTTGCGATGTTTTTTTCTGGTGGAATCATTCCCTATTTTCTGTTGCTGCAGTACCTTCATTTGATGAACACCTTCTGGGTGTATATCATACCAAACTTAATTGGAGCGTTTACTGTCATTCTCATGATGAGTTTCTTCCGTGAATTGCCTCAAGAGTTGAAAGAAGCAGCAAAGATCGACGGGGCATCGGAGTTTAGAATTTTTTATCAAATCATGATGCCATTGTCCAAGCCAGTCCTTGCAGCGGTTGCGCTATTTGTCGGAGTCGGGCATTGGAACAGTTGGTTTGATTCTGCGTACTTTGTGTTCGATCGTGATTTGCGTACCGCATCCCATCTATTGATGGAACTGATTAATAAGGCGAACATGACATCAATGGCAGCGGGAATGGATCAGCGGGAGGTTCTGGAGTCCGAAAAGAACTTTACCTCGGAAACGATCCGTATGGCAACGATGATTGTGATTGTGACGCCGATTGTTTGTGTCTATCCGTTTCTTCAAAAATATTTTGTAAAAGGTATGATGATCGGCTCGATTAAGGGCTAAAGTATCTAGATTTTAGGAGAGTGTGACATGCGAATGAATGTAACTGTGCCTATCAAAAAGGCTTACTTTAATCGATTGAACGAATTGATTAGTTCAATAGAGCAATCCAACGCCGACAAGTTCGATGAAGCCGCAAGTGTGATTGCTGAGACGATGGCAATTGGCGGTGGAATTCATGTATTCGATACCGGGCACCTGCTCAGTTACGAACTCTTTAACAGGGCTGGGGGGCTGGTAGCATTCCAACCCTTAAAAATTCATTTGTCTGTGGAAAATCAAGTTCGGGATCGCGGGATTCCCAAACTTCGCAATATGGAAGGCTTTATGAAATATGCGCTGCAATCAAGTAAGGTGTGTCCAGGGGACGTAATGATTATCGGAAGTGTGTCGGGAAAATCGACGGAAGTGGTGGATCTGGCTAAAGCCGCCAAAGAAATCGGCGCCTTTGTGATTGCTGTAACCAGTCTGTCTTATTCGACAATATTACGGAGTGATCATTCCAGCGGAGAGCGCTTGTTTGAACTAGCCGATCTTGTTCTCGATAACTGCGCGGAACCTATGGATGCCATGCTGGAAATACCCGGACTCGATGCCCATCTCTGTCCTGCCTCCGGCATATCTGCCGCAGTCATCATGTGGGCGATCGAGGCGCTTGTTGCCGAACGATTGATACAGAAAGGAATCAGGCCATCCGTGTTGAAGTCGGCCAATGCACCGGGCACCGAAGCGTTTAACAATCAGGCATATGAACAGTATGCCAAGTTCGGATACTAAGTGTATGATGCGGAGGAGTAGCCTATGCTGAAAGGATTCATGGATCATTGGGTGCCGACCAAGGCGCAAATCTCAACGTTCTGGAAACAGGATTTGCCCACGGTGCTTAAACAACTTGATGATCTAAAGCGTGACGTCGACTACAATCATTTCACATTCTATACCAAGTGGTATTCGAACGGCCTCAAGTCGAACCTGCCTTACTTGTACAATCATTCCGACGCGTCGAATGTACGGACGGATAACCAGTGGGGGCGCGACATTATCGATCACCTGCATCGGCAAGGCAGTTCGGTTGGCGCCATGCTGCAATTGGTAACCTACGAGCAGCCGTATTGGGAAGACAGTTTATCGATGGGCGAATGGGATAACCCGGTTGCGGAGATCGCGCTTCCGTTTAAGGTCGCGGACTTCACGCATCCGGATTACACGACCCGCGTTGCGGAAGTGCTGAAGGAGCACCTGAACGTATTCCCTGATCTGGATTATCTGTTCCTGGAGTTCGAAGGAGTGAATTCCGGGGACGTTAACAGGGTGTACGGCGCATGGGCGGCAGCCAATGGTAAACCCATGATGGAGCATGTGTCATATGACAAGCAAACGACGGATTATTGCCGAAAGTTGGACATTCCGCTAGATGTGACCTGGTCGGTCGAAGGCAGGGAAATGCTGAAACACTACTACGGAAGAAATCTGGAGGTTGTCGATGCGGTATTGAGAACGATGAATTACGAAGGCACGGTCGGCATCGTCTATCATCTTTATCAATATGAAGCGTTCATCTATCCCGAACTGCTTGAGGATAGGAAGCATTGGTGGCTGCTGCCATGGCATTACTGGACATTTCATCCCGGCAGCGAAAGCGTGCTTGCAGAGAGAAAGCTGACGGGAAAGCAGCACTTGAAGGAATGGAAGGAAGCGGGTTACCAGGTCTGCTACATCGGGGATGTGACGATGGGGGCGGTAAACAAAGACCGCGAGACGTTGGTCGATTACTTCAACGAATGCGAAGCAATCGGGCTGGCGGGCTACCTCGGCATGGGCAATCCCGATCCGCAGCTTGGCTTGAGGTGGCTGAACGTGACCGACCAGGACTGCACGGACGCCAGGCAGTTGTACGCCCGGCTGTACGGTACTTCGGTCGATCTTCGGCAAGATGGATAACATTTCGGAGGTGTAAGCATTGTTTAAAGGATTTATGGATCATTGGGTACCGACCCGGGACAATCTGACGACGTTCTGGAAGCAGGACCTGCCGACCGTTCTTACGCAGCTGGACGAACTGAAACGGGACGTCGATTATAATCACTTTACTTTTTACACCAAATGGATTACCAACGGTATCAAATCCAACCTGCCGTTCATGCATAACCATCCGAAAGCGTCTAACGTCAAGACGGACAATCAGTGGGGAAACGCGATCATTGATCATCTGCATAAGCAAGGGTGTTCGGTGGGGGCGATGATGCAATTAATGATCTTCGAACAGCCGGAATGGGGAGACGGCATGGAGATAGGCCAGTGGGACGTCCCGGGAGGAGGGACTGCAGAACCGGTGAAAGTGGCGGACTTTACCCATGAGGACTATCCGACGCGGCTGGCTGCGATCATCCGGGAACATCTGAAGCTGTTCCCCGGTCTTGACTACTTGTTCCTGGAATTCGAAGGGCTCGATCATGCCGGCGACGTGAGCGGACCGTATAAACGCTGGGCGGAAGCCCAAGGGAAACCGCCGCTAGATCAGGTCAGCTACGACGACGAGACCTTGGCGTATTGCCGTATCCTAGATGTGCCTCTTGGCGTGCTCTGGTCCAGGGAAGTACGGGAAATGCTGAAATACTACTACGCCCGAAATATGGATGCCGCCGATGCTGTATTAAAGGAAATGAACTTTCGTGGGAAGGTCGGCATCGTTTACCACCTGTACGAGTACGAAGCGTTCATCTATCCCGACGTCATCAAAGACCGTATGCATTGGTGGCTGTTGCCATGGCATTATTGGACGTTCCGTCCAGGCACCAAGCAGATTCAGGACCAGAGGAAACTGGTCGGTAAGGATCTGTTGAAACAATGGAAGGATGCCGGGCATTCGGTATGCTATATCGGGGATGCGACGATCGGGGCGATCCGCGGCGACCGCGAATCGATCCCGCAATTTTATGAGCATTGCGAGGATTTGGAGCTGGAAGGCTATCTGGGCATGGGCAACCCTGACCCTCGACTCGGGCTCAGATGGAACAGCGTCAGCGACCAGGACTGTCTGGATGCCAGAGAATTGTACGCGAGATTATACGGCAAACGATGAACATGGAGGCGGAATATAGATGTTGAATATCAAGAGAGCGCTCGTCATCTGCGCCCATCCGGACGACGAAGTGCTGGGACTGGGTGGCACGATCAAGAAGCTGACGAATCAGGGAACCGAAGTCAATGTCGTCATGTTTGCCAACGGCAACGAAGGTTACAGAACATTGGAAGAAAAGGACCGCATCGTGGAAATCCGAAGGAAAGAGCGTGAAGCTGTCCAGCAATTGCTGGGCATCCGACATTACGAAACATACAAATATAACGACTTTGCGATCCCCGCCGATGAGACGACTTACAAGATTTGTTTGAGTGCCATTCGGACATATCGCCCGGACATTGTCTTCACGCACTACTGGAGGGAATACAACACGCATAAACATGTCGCTTCGGTCGTAAGCGACGCCTTCTGGCAGGCGGGGTGGACGTGCTCCCTCGATCTGGGAGAGCCGTGGAAGGCGCGAGCGCTGTACCATTTCGAAGTCATCGACCTGTTATCTGAAGTGTCGCATATCGTGGACATTACCGACACGTTCGAGGAAAAGATGAACGCGATGCGAGCTTACGCTTCCCAATGCGATGTTGTGTCCGGGGCGCTGCAGCAAATCGAAGGCCGTGCGCTCATGAGGGGTTCGCAGGCCGGACTCCGGTATGCCGAAGCATTCGTCAAAAATATTCATCGCCCGGAGATTATCCGGTAAATCCACAGTGTTAGGGGAGAATGTCAATGATTCATATTCCGAAAACGGAGTTTGCATCAAGAATAGAGAGAATCCGGGAGAGCATGAAGGCGGAAGGGTTGGATGTCTGCTTTGTATATGGGGACGAATACCGTAGGGAAAACTTGCGTTATGTCAGCAATTACTGGCCGATCTTCGAGAGAGGCGCGCTGCTCTTACCGTTGACAGGAGAACCGATCCTTCTTGCGGCGCCCGAGGGGGAAGAGGTGTGCCGCGAGATGAGCGCTTGGCAAGATATTCGTCTCATTCCCGATTTCGCCTGCGTAACGGTGCCGGATGTCATCGCATATCCGCAGGCGAATTATTCTAGCTTCCGGGACGTGTTCAAGGAGCTGAAGATCAGGCAGGCGGTCCGGCGAATTGGCATAGTCGGCATGGATGCCATGTCCCACTATGTGCTCGAAACGCTGCGCAATAGCTTGCCGGATTGCGAGCTGCTTGATGCCAATTCGATGCTGTTCCGTGCGCGGCTGACCAAAAGCGAGAACGAGGTGGCGTGTCTCAAGGAAGCGGCGAGAATTGCCGACGCCGGATACCGGGCACTTCTGAAGGTCGCCGCAGTCGGGAGAACCGAACTGCAACTGGCAGCGGCTGCGCATGAAGCCGCCTACGCCGAAGGAGCGGAGAACATCGTCTTCTGTCTCGTATCGAGCGGTGCGCGCGTCGGCACGATCATCGGTCGGGCGACAAATAAGGTGATTGAAGACGGGGATATGGTCATGGCCGCCTTGGCTGTGCAATATGAAGGATATATCGCTACGGCCAATTTCCCGTTCGTGGTGGGGACGATGGCACCGGCACAGCGAGAGTTGATCAATCAGTTGATTGAAGCCAACGAACGCGCCTTGGCTTGTCTGAAAACAGGAGCACCGTTGGCGGCGCCTGTGCGGGCGGTGAAAGGGTATTTCCGGGAGCTGAGCGTCGATCGGTTCGACCTGTACCCTCCGATGCACGGATGTGGCGTCGCGGAGGCGGAGTCTCCGTATCCGGATGAGCAATCGGAAGGCACGTTCGCCGCCATGATGACGGTTAACACGGATATTAGCCTGTTCGGCCATCCGGGAGGTTCCAACCGCATCGAGGAAGGGTTCGTCATCACGGAAGACGGATATGAACCGATGTCCGCATTGGTCCGGGATCTGTGCAGACAATGGAAGGAAACGGGCAGTATCTCGATAGAGTAGTTGGGGAGAAGAGAGAATTGCAAAAATGGAAGCGGAGGTGTTTTCTATGACTGGAGGTAAAAAAACGTGGTACATCGCTGACGGCTGGATACCGAGAAGAGGAATCGAAGAGCATGCGAACTACGTCGGTCATGAAGCGGTGATTATTCTCAACACCCAGTCTCAGAATGCCCGGATTTACATGGATATTTACTTCGAGGAAAAAGAACCATGGGAGAATATCGAAATAACCGTGCCTGCAAAGAAGGTGCGTTGTTTACGCATGGATAATCCGGCCGATATAGGCAATCAATGTCTGCAGCGCCATGAGCAATATGCGCTCCGTTTGCGCAGCGATGTACCGGTTATTGTGCAATTCGGCCGAATGGACACGACCCAATCGAATCTGGCGTATATAGGAGTTATGGGGTACGGCGAATGACCAAAGCGGTCTGCATCATCGCCGAGAATAATATTGTCAATCGTGTATCGAGGAGAGAGCGATATGAAACCCGGGTTGCTTGCCGCAATCCCTGAACAACATACTCGGTTTGTGCAATTGCCGAACGAGATGGGCCATAATTCCGTATGGGACTTTGTACAGTCTCCCGATGGGAGATTCTATCTCAGCCTATGCGGAGAGAACGACCTGTCCCTGACAGCCTTTCTATATGAGTACGATCCGAAAACGCAGGAATTACGGATGATTGCAAACTTGGAGGAAACCTGGATCCGAGACCCGGAGCAGATGCCGCACAGCAAAATCCATACGAGCATCGATTTTCTTCCGGATGGTCGGCTGATCATGGCTACCCACAATACGGCACCCGCGCCGGCACACAAGCAATGGATGTTCGAACAGAATTACGAACATCCATGGGAAGGGTTTCCCGGTTCGGTCCTGATGATCGTTGATCCGAACACGAAACAGGTGGAGAACCGGGGCGTTCCGTTGCCAAGGGAGAGCATTTATGGCGGTCTGCTGGGCAACGACCCGCGATATTATTATTTTCTCGGTTATATGCGCGGACATTTCTACCGAATCGACCTGGAAACGAACGAAGTTCGGGATTACGGAAAGGTGTCGGAATTTTCCTCTTGCCGGCTTGTGAAGGATCGCAAGGGAAGAATCTACAGCGGGTCATATACTGGCGGCATGTGGCGATACGATCCGGAGACAGATGAGCTCGAGTCGCTCGATTTCCGTTTCACCTCTCCTCACGGTACTCAAGGCCGCAGGCAGTTCATTTTCGCGCTACATTCGCCGCGCAATACGCTGCTTCTTGTAGCCAATGTGGATGGAGAAATCATAGAGTTCAACCCGGAAACGTCGGAAGCTGTTTCCCACGGCCCAATCCATTTGCCCGACGATGTGCCGGCCCAATCCTATTTGATCGGAGGGTTGGCCGCAGACCGCAACTTCGTCCTTTATTACGGCTTGAAAACTTTCGACGAATACTGTCCGGTGCGGCTCGTCCGTTGGGACATTCTGAACGGCGGAAAGCCGGAAAATCTCGGGATTGTTTCGCCGAACGGCAAGGACTCGCAATATATTTGCGAGATGGTGTTCGACGACGACGGATGGTTGCACATGGTGGACGTGTGCGGCGAGTTCTCTCCTTATATATTGTCAGTCGATGTCGCCCGCCTTGAAGCGATGACGGACGACGCGAAGCCGGCGCCGATTCGGCCTTATATCGGACCGGATCTGGAAGGCGTGGGCGAGGCGGCCTATATGCATATTCTGGCTGAGAAAACGTGCGTTCTGCCGCTGCATCAGCATCTTCCCTGGCGTGACACGGCAGTACGACACGTCTTCATGAAAAAGGGGCGGCTGTACAGCATCAGCGGCAAACAAAAGGTTGTGCTCGCGGAAGCGGACGGCCACAGCAGTGAACCGGAGGGGATTTCCACGCTTCATCATCACGGCGGGCCGTTATCGTGTCTGGAGCTGAATGATCAAATCACGGCGATCCTGACGAGCGATCAGGTGATTCTGCTTTACGATCCGGACAAGCGAACGTGCGATCATCGTGTCTTGCTTCCCGAAAGCATCCGGCTGGTTCGACTGCACGCGGCGATGCCAAGCGGAGACGGGGAGATGGAACGAACGTTGATCGCCAGCGACGGTACGGGCATGCTTTATGCATGCGAAGTGATCACAGGTCGAGTGCGCAAGCTGGATTATGTACGACTGGCGGATCCAAACGCGCAGCTCGTGCCGCTGGACGATCGCAGACTGCTGTTGTCCGGACGCGATGATGAAATCTTGGTGTACGATTACGTCACCCATCAGGGAGAGCGGCTTGCCGTGCGGTCCGCATCGATCCGCGGCCGTGCGTACCGGGCGACGATTACCGGCGGTGTGGTGCTCGAAGACGTCGGGATTGTGCTGGGAACGCAAGACGGAATGCTGATGACTCTGGACGGGACCCTGTCGCAGCGCAGGGTATACGGCCGTCTATATGCGAGCGGCGGGTTGCACGGCTTCATTCCTTTCCGATCCGGAAGCATCGCGGGCATTTATGGCGGTCCTCGGGATGCCGGACATGTGTTTGTCTTCTCGCGGGACACTGGATTCATCGATCTTGGAAGACCGCGCGTTGTCAAGATTACCCCGGACCTGGCACGGCAAGATACCGAATGGGCCAACATTCATGAGATTTCGTGTCTGGCATACGACGAACAACACGATGTGCTGTGTGTTGCTTCAGGTGAAACATATGGTGCGATTGTCCGTTACCAAAATACGATAACCGCAGGTTAACATTCCTGAAGTTATGGAGGGATGCAAGTGAAGCATCGAATCGTTCATCAAGGGCAATCCGATTGGAGAATCGTTGTCGGCAGGCACGCTTCGGCTTCGGAGATTCATGCGGGCAAAGAACTGCAGCGTTATATTCGCAAAATGACCGGCGTAAGGCTGCCGGTCTTGAGCGACCGGATGCCGGCGGGGGCGCATGAACTGATCGTCGGGGCCAATGAGCACACCGCAAGCAAAGGCATTTCCGTCGATCTGCAGCAGCTCGGTAACGAAGGATTTATCATCCGCAGCACGGAGGACAGTCTCGTGCTTGCAGGGAGCAACGTTCGCGGCACTTTGTATGCGGTATATACGTTCCTGGAAGATTGGCTCGGATGCCGCTGGTTTGCGCCTGGCGTGACTCGCATCCCGGAGAATGCCACTATCGAACTCGAGCCGCTCGATATTTGCCAAATTCCGACTTTGGAATATCGAGACTCGTTTTCTTATATGTCCTTCGACGGGAATTGGTCGGCTTACAACAAGATGAACGGCAACTTTGCCCGGCTGACCTCGCATCATGGCGGCAAAATGGACTTTACCGGACGCTGGGTGCATACGTTCAATATGTTCGTTCCGGTGGAGAAATACTTCGATACGCATCCCGAATATTTCTCCGAGGTCAACGGCGCTCGCATTGCCGACAGACCACAATTATGCCTGACCAATGAAGAAGTGCTGAAGATCATGATTGAACGCATACGCGACTACATTGAAGAACATCCTGGGATAAATGCCGTATCCGTCTCGCAGAACGATTGGTACAACCCGTGCCGGTGTGCGAACTGCCGCGCAATCGACGAAGCCGAAGGCAGCCACAGCGGCACGCTGATCGCTTTCGTCAATAAAGTTGCCGAAGCTATCGAGACGGATTACCCGGAAGTCGCGATCGAGACGCTTGCGTACCAATATACCCGCAAACCGCCGCGCAGCGTCCGGCCGCGGCACAATGTGATCGTGCGGCTGTGCAGCATTGAATGCTGTTTCGCCCATCCGCTGGAAACATGCGAAGTGGCCATGTCGTTCAGAAACAGGACCGGTTCGGATTCGTCGTTCGCCAGCGACTTGAAGGCTTGGGGGAAAATATCGGATCGACTGCACATTTGGGACTACGTGACCAACTTTTCGAACTACGTAATGCCTTTCCCGAATTTCGGCGTTCTGAAGGATAACATTCGTTTCTTTATTCGCCATAACGTCAAAGGGATTTTCGAGCAGGGCAATCCCATGAAAGGCGGGGAATTCCAAGAGTTGCGCACCTATGTGATCGCCAAGCTGCTTTGGAATCCGGACTACGACGTCGATCAAGCCGTGAACGAATTCATGAAGGCGTTCTATGGCAAAGCAGCGCCGCCGATTCGCGCCTATTTCGATTTGATCCATACGAAAGTAAGAGCAGAGCATATTCATATGGGAATTTATGATCCGCCGACGAGCGATTTTCTGCCCGCGGATCTTGTCGCAGCCGCAGCCGAACTGTTCGACGAAGCCGAACGGTTAGCCGACGACGAACAAATCTTGAATAGGGTGCAATTGGCGAGACTGCCGATACGTTATGTTCAATTATCGCAAATGCCCACCTATACTTTGAATCGTAAAGCGATGGTGGATCAGTTTTTCCGCGACGTGCAGGCGGCCGGTATCGAGGAGATCTGGGAAGGCCGTCCCTTGCAAAAATCGCGGATGTTCATGGAAGAAGGTACGGTTTTTAAGCACGGTTCCTTGTAAAAACCGGCTAAACGGGAATCGTTCAACCAAAAACGCCGCAAAGCAAACTCCGGGACTGACCCCATTAAGTGAGACAAATCAAAACACCTTCAAGAGAATCCCTGATCATCGTAAGATGTTAGGGACAACTTTGGAGGTGTTTTTCTGTTGACAACAAGAGTCAGTTACCCAGTTGAGATCAAAATGAAGGCAATTGAAATGAGATTGGCGGGTGTTCCCGTACGCGTAGTAATGAATGAGCTCGGCATCCGGAATAAGACGCAATTGAAGACGTGGTTATGCTGGTATCGTAACAGAGATATGCACCGTCTAGAACAGCCTGATGGCAAACAGTATAGCTATGGTAAAGGTCCGGGGTTCAAATCGGAGATGGAGGGGCTGCGTGCGGAGAACCAATTTCTTAGGCAGCAGATCGAAGTGCTAAAAAAAATTCAAGGAGTAGAGAGGAGCTGTCGCCTTAAACCGTAATCCCATGGATGGAGAGTATTCAGACCATAACTACAGTACAGCAAGCCTGTGCATGGATCGGGTTGCCGCGCTCGACATACTATCGCTGGAAGAAGCAAGGACTACCGACAAAGCCGGATGCGCTTGTCTCACGCGTCCAGGAGCTGTGCCAGAAGCACCGCTTTCGCTATGGGTACCGAAAGATTACCGTGCAGTTACGGCGCCAGGAGACCGTCAATCACAAACGCGTACAACGGATCATGCAACGGCATAGTTGGCAATGCCGGGTGAAGGTGAAGAAGCGGAAGCATTCGGGACAACTTGCGCAGATAGCGGAACACTTGCTGAAGCGGCAATTTCATGCGGACCGGCCTTTACAAAAGCTGGTCACCGATATTACGTATCTTCCTTACGGAGGTGTCATGAGTGCTTGCACATTTCGTACGCGTGCCTGAAATTCCGCATCCGGTATCATATTCCAACCCCTATAAGCTCGTCCGTAGCGCCGCTGCGAGACGCAATAAAACCTTTTGCAGTCTGTCTTACTGCAAGTCAGACGATCTTGTCTCCGTGAGTTTCCACCCACTTGCACGCTGCTTCATAGGCGGGATGATTGCAACCGCTGATTACGTTGTTGTGCAGTACGATGCCTTCAATCTCGCCACTTTTAAGCAATTCTAGATTGGCATCTAACTGGTACTCGACACACTCGGGCAATGCCGGCTGTTTCAGACCGAAATTGTACAGATAACAGCCAATCAGCCGTTTCTTGCCAACGGTATTTGCCAAGAACATTTGCGAGTACTCCCGATATTGCTCCGGGGTCGGTTCATTCCAGAACCAGAACGATACGCCGTCGAATACGTCCATGTGAGGCTGTACAGTCATGTTCAGCTGTGACTGGTAATACACGACCCACATTTCCAGTCCAGCTTTGTGAATTCTTTCCCGTTCGGAGATCAATTCTTCAATGGGATAAGAAGCGGAAAACCGGATATACGACGATTCTCCTTCGCCAAAGAAATCGTCGTACACGACGCGATCGATTTGCGGAAATAAAGGCGCCAGGGACAGTGTTTTCTCCAAGTGATTTGAACCCAAATCCCCCCAGTTCTCCACAGAGAGCCCAATTTTGGCCATGCCCTTCGTGTCTTTACTGTAGCGGATTATATCAAACGGGTGGCCGAATGGTACAAAGAATATGTTGGTCGCACCAAGTTCTCGCATACTCTCGACCGGTGTGACGTATTTGTTGGGAATGCCAATCCAATCGTATAAGGAATCCTCCGGATGTCCCCAAACCCACAGGCAGTCTCGAACCTTTTTCATTTTTCAATATCCTCACTTTAATTGTGTGTGACGTACCGAGAACTTTGATTTTCCACAATTTCGGCCAAAATCCTGTTCGACGCTTCAATGCACTGGCAGGGGCGCTGCAATGCTCAAGGCTCCAGTCATAACGCCCAATCTAACTCTCTCCCTTTTGTGCCATTTTGGTCGAACCCACTAATTGTAATTACTTTTTAATCTAGCAACGGAACAGTGGGCAGATAATAGGAAATTTCGGCTTTTGTATAGGGATTTACGCGCTAATAGAAGAGTACGCTCGACATCCCGGCGATACGGGACAGGGTATCTTAAAAATAGGATGGAACTGTTCTTCGAATCCTTGTCCGGAGAACAAGGTAAAAAGGCTCATTTCTGTGGGATACCCAAAGAGAAAGCCTTAGAACGGGGCGATTCAACTCTTTACGGAATGCCACATAGACATAGACCGCCGTATACTACTCGCTTACATATAGTGAATCCTATCCTTGTACTGTTCGAGAATCTGAGCGTTGTGCGCATCTCCGCCATCCAGATTAGCGGACATGAATACCGGAGGCGTCAGACCATATTCGATCAGTATCTCAATTGCTTGCGCAATAACGCTGTGCAGAATGGCTATGCCGATGACAGTGGAAGTAGGGGCTGTCCGCACAGTCAATCCCGCAATATCCAGTACCGCATCTCCAGGCGGCGACAAGACATCGAGAATAATGTCTGCCAGTTCGAACAACCGTTTGCCGCTTGCATGGCGGCTCGGTACCGTCCCAGAGTAGCGGCTCGACGTTAGCGCTACGACGCGCACTCCATGTTCCCGCGCCCAGATTGCCATCTCGATAGGCACAATATTACGGCCGGATATGGAAGCGATAACCAGGATATCTCCTGCACGAATCGCACTCTCGGACAAAACGGATTCTGCGATGCCCGATATCCTTTCGTATTTTGAGGTTCGGGTCGGTGGCGGATTCTCCAACGTCATGCCTGGCAGAAAAATCGGATTGATCAGCATGAGCCCGCCTGCTCTGTAGAACACTTCCTGGGCGAATATGCTGGAATGGCTGCATCCGGTAATAAAGATTGTGCCGCCGTCCCGGATGGTATCGGCGAACAGCCGCGCGACGTCCGTCATCGCTTCCGGCTGGTTCGCACCTCTTCCAACACGCGGACAACCTCGTTGAAATATCGTTCGAACTGCATTGAATCAGATTCCTCCCAGTATACGATATGGCTTCAGACGTTAGTATAAAAAAGCAGCGTACTCGTTTCTGAGACGATTGAGAAGAGATGGCTGTAACTCTCCCCGATCCGAAACAGCCTGTCGTATAACGCCGCCGACGACCGGCTCGAATATTGGTTTTACGACAAGAGCTTCAGGGTAACTGTCAGCGATCACTTCACGGAAACGTTCATACATCGAAGGGTGTCCCTTCCATACGCTGCCCGCTATCGTGATAGGCAAATTGGGGGGGAGTGAATCCTTTGCGATTAGGGCAATCGTTTGCAACGCCAACTTCTCTCCGGCCTGCTTGAATATACGAATCGCCGTCTCATCACCGGCCAGCGCGGCTTGGGACACGACTGGCGCCGCGGATGAGACGATGGATCTCCAGGCTGTTCCGTATATGCGGCTAACCAGCTCGGTCATCGAGTTCAACCCCCAAGCTTCCATGATCATAGGCTGCAATAATGTGGACGGACCCCAGTATTCATAGGCACGGATGGCCGCCATGATGCCCTCCTTCCCCACATGGAAGCCGCTGCCTTCATCGCCGATAAGACTGCCCCAACCGCCTATGCTTGCCTCCTGCGATCCTTCGTATCCGTATACGCACGATCCGGTTCCCGCCACGGCTACGATCCCGTTCAGGCGTTGAGTCCCGGCGAGCAGTCCCATTTGACCTTCGCAGATGATGTTCAAATGCTGCAGTTTCGCCCGTTTGCGCAATGCTTTGAGGAATAATTCGGCGGGACCAAGTATGTTTAGATGCAAAACATCGATGACGAGTTCAACTTTACCTGTAAAGATTTGATCAAGGCACGCCGAAATATGATCTTCAATCACATTCGAAGAATCGAACAAGATGTTAGCGGAGCCGCCTTTGCCGGTGCTGAGACATTTAAAATCCTCGTCGAAAAGTATAGCCGCGACTTTCGTGCCGCCGCCGTCCACGCTTAAATAGTACGACATGTTCGATCAATCCCCCCACTTCCACGTTCAATCCAAAAGAAATATAAATATTTATAGCATATAATCTTTCATTATATTTCGATTCATAATAAATTTTAGATTATTGTCTTTCGAATGTCAATCCAGTCCCGAAATGACATATCCGACGGGGAAGACATATTTGATGCGAATTATAGCGTCCTTATCCTAGAACCAAGAGATTGGAGCTTTGACATATCACGGAGAAGATACATATTTACCTCCCGGCCGAGCGGTATCTATACTTAATCGCAAGCGAAAAGAAATTTCAAATGAAGGGTTTGTTGCAGCCGTGCTACTCATTCAAAACAAGCAAAGAGCGAGTGTTGCTTCAAAGAGGTGGATGAAACAATGGCCCTATTATGTGCTTCTTGCGCCGGCATTGATTTACTTTCTGATATTTCACTATTATCCGATGTATGGCGTGCAGATTGCATTTAAAAACTTTTTGCCTTCGAAAGGGGTCTGGGATAGTCCTTGGGTGGGCTTTGCGCATTTTGAACGTTTTTTTAACTCCTACTACTTCTGGACATTAATCAAAAATACGGTTTTTATCAGTTTGTACCAATTGGCGTTTTTTCCGGCGTCTATCCTAGTGGCTCTTTCAATCAATGAACTGAGAAATGATTTTTTTAAGAAATGGGTTCAAACGATTACTTATGCTCCCCATTTCATTTCGACAGTTGTCATTTCCGGCATGATCATCTCTTTCCTCAGCCCATTCAGCGGGATTGTCAATAAACTCATTGAAGCGATTGGCGGCGGTGCCATCCCATTCATGACGGATCCCGCATGGTTCAAATCGGTCTATGTAATATCCGGCGAATGGCAGAATTTCGGCTGGGGTGCGATTATTTATCTGGCGGCCTTAGCCGGGATTAACCCCGAATTACATGAAGCGGCGATGGTCGACGGCGCATCGCGGTTCAAACGTATTTTTTATATTAATGTGCCCGGGATATTACCCGTGATTGTCATTTTGTTTATTTTGAATATGGGAAGCTTCATAAGTCTTGGATTTGAAAAGATCATCCTGTTGCAAAATGCGATGAACATGGATTCTTCCGACGTCATTCAAACCTATGTTTATCGGGCGGGTATCCAAGATGCCCAATACAGCTTTGCTTCTGCGGTAGGACTGTTCAACTCCGCCGTAAACATTATGTTGCTTGTCACTTTTAACCAAATCGCAAGGAGACTCAATGATACGAGCCTATGGTAAGAGGAGGGGAAGAGAATGAGAGAAATCACGGCAGATAAAGCATTCAACATCAGTAATATGATCTTTATTTTGTTTTTGCTCGCGATCGTCTGTTATCCGCTGCTCTATATTATAAGCGCCTCGATCAGCGATCCGATCGCCGTGAACTCCGGCAGGATGTGGCTGTGGCCGATCGGCGTTTCCTGGGAGGGATACAAGAGGGTTCTCCAAAGTGCGGAGATATGGACCGGGTACCGGAACACGATCGTTTACACCCTGTTGGGAACGGCGATTAACCTTCTCGTAACGCTTCCTTGTGCTTACGCGCTTTCGAAGAAAAAGCTGATTGGCGGAAAAGTCGTGATGATGCTGCTATTGTTCACGATGTTTTTTCAGGGAGGGATCATTCCCAGCTACTTGGTCGTCAAACAACTGCATATGGTCAACACGATATGGGCGATCATGATTCCCCAAGCAGCCGCCGTTTGGTATATTATCGTGACCATGACGTTTTTTCGCAACACGATCCCGCAAGAGCTGGAGGAAGCGGCCGAGATAGACGGATGTTCCGTTTTCGGCGTATTTTTGCGGATCGTGCTACCTTTATCCGCTCCAATCATAGCAGTGATGGGTTTGTTCTATGGGGTTGGACACTGGAATGAATATTTTACGGCATTGTTGTATCTGTCTAACGAAAATCTGTATCCACTGCAATTGGTTCTTCGAAAAATACTGATTTTAAATCAGATGAGCAGCATGTTATCGTCAGTGAAGGATCCCTTGGTTCTTGCGGAGCAAGCCCGTATAGCCGAAATCGTCAAATATGCGGTGATGATCGTCGCGAGTCTCCCCATGCTCATCGCATATCCCTTTCTACAGCGTTTCTTTATCAAGGGGGTGTTCATCGGCTCATTGAAAAGTTAAGAAGGGAGCGCGAAGGGGGCGCGCGCCAAAATACTTGATCCATGCGGTTAGTCAAGAAGCTTAGATACCTATTTGAAAAGGGGAAATGGTCTACATGCCGAAGCGAATTCGGAGATTCTTACCATTCATGCTGCTTGTTACAGTCCTTTTGTTCAGCGCGTGTACGAGTGAAGGGGAGAAACAACAGACCTCCAATGGGGAAGAGAAAGCGGAAGATTCGAATTTCAATGAGGAAGGCTATCCCATCGTAAAAGACAAGATCACGTTGAAGCTTTTTGGACCCAAGAATATGGTTCACTCCGATTGGGCAACAATGGACTTCTTCAAAGCGATGGAGGAGAAGACGAACATTAGCTTTGAATTTGACACCCCGCCATCAGGCGATGCTTTCATGGAGAAAAAGAATTTGCTCGTGGCCAGCGGAGAGCTTCCTGATATTTTCTTTGCGGCGCAGCTTTCAGCGGAGGATGAAGTGAATTATGGCAGCCAAGGCATCATTATTCCATTGGAAGGGTTAATCGAGAAGTATGCGCCGAATCTGTCGGCACTTCTTCAGGATCCCGTCATCAAGAGTTCGATAACCGCTACGGACGACCATATTTATGCGCTGCCTCAATTAACGGAAACATATCTAAATTATCCCAAAATATGGATTAATACGACTTGGCTTGATCGATTAGGATTGCAAATGCCGACCACCGTCGAGGAATTCTATAATGCCTTGGTAGCGATCAAAAACGGCGATCCGAACGGGAACGGGAAAGCGGATGAAATCCCGATTACGGATGTTGGAGGTGTAGATGAAGTAAAACATACGATTTTAGCCGCTTTTGGTTTATTGAATGGCCAGTATGGAGCCGAGGTCGGAGTGGAGAACGATACAGCCTTTTTTGCTCCTACCGATCCAAGATACAAAGCGTATTTGGAATTTATGAACAGGCTATATTCGGAAGGACTGCTGGATGCGGAGACATTCTCTCAAACCAGTCAGCAATGGGTCGCAAAAGGAAATGAAGGCAGATACGGCTCACTTGCAACTGCCGGAGCATTCCTTGTAGTCGGAAATGAGAGGAATTTCGATTATGACGTGCTCCCGCCGCTTACCTCTTCTTTAAACGACAAGAAGTTGCAACTCAAAACACCGACGATCATCAGAGGGACATTTGCCATTTCGTCTTCCGATCCGTACCCAGAAGCTACGATCCGGTGGGTCGATTATTTGTATTCGCAGGAAGGAACTGTGCTACTTTCCGAAGGAATCGAAGGCGTTCATTGGTACGAGGCGGAAGGCGGAGGAATTAAATATAACATTCCGGAAGGGATGGACGTCCAGATGTGGCGTGGTTCGATCTCTCCTGACCCGGGAGAAGTGACTCCCAAAGATTTCCGCGAGCATTTCGCCAGAATGTCTGCTTTCGAAGAGAAAACCAACCCGATGAACTTCCATATCACTTCGGAAACCAACGAAAAGCTGAAGCCGTTCGCACAAATCGGATTTCCTCAGGTTTACTTTACGAACGAGGAGCAGCAAGAATTGAACGTCTTGTCTGCGGATATCCGAATCTACGTGAAGCAGATGGAAGCCAAGTTCGTCACCGGAGAAACTTCAATGAACGAATGGGATAATTACGTGAATATACTAAAGAAGATGAAGGTTGACCATTTCGTAAAAATCTATCAACAAGCCTATGACCGTTGGAAGGCAGCGCAATAAACTAACCAGAGAAAGCCTATACCGTATGCCCGACTTCGTCGGGCTTTTGTTTTGCGGGGGAAGTCGATATGGCTCGATATCGTCCGGGCGTCATCCCTACTGATTTTCTGAATTTTCGGATAAAATTGGAAACGTCGAAATAGCCGGCTTCCTGAATAATGGACTGGATAGGGGCCGCAGTTGTCACCAATTTCAATTTGATAAATTCCATGCGCAGCCTTGTTAGATATTCCATGAATGGAGTGCCGGTTTCCTCCTTAATTATTCTGCTGAGATGGGAAGTCGATACATTGTACTTATCGGCGAGTTGATCAAGCGAGAGATCATAATTACAAAAGTTGGAATTGATAAATTGAATGACCAATTTACCGAGCATTGTGGACTGCTTTGTTTTAAGCTGCTCCACCTCGTTACAGATATCAGAGACAATGCAGGTTAGCTTTTCTTTCAATTCAACGAATGTCCTGCATTTCGTCAACGTTTTTAACTGAACGGACGCTTTATCAAGATTCAATTCCTTATCGATGGCATGCACTTGCAGGATGATATCGTTACAGACCATTTTTAACGAAAATACAGACTGTTCCTTTTGATTGAGATTTCGAAAAATATGGTTCAAGGATTCTAGGGAGACTTGCTTGTCTCCTCGTTTCAGGCTTTCTGCAAACTTAATTTGCTCCTTTAGGGGAACCGATAGCGACTCATTGTCCCATTCGTGAATATCTTCGAAAAAGATCATGCTTCCGTTTGTTGCCGTAAATTCATATTCCAAGGCGGCAAGCGCTTCAATAAAGGAATGATTGACATGCAACAATTGAGGATATACGGTACCGATTCCAATGACGAACGACGGATTGTTTTGTCTATAAAGCAAATTCCGGAGTTTATCAGCGACTTGCTCTTGGATTTGGCGATGCGTCGCAGATTGCCTTTCGTATCCGACTAGCAGCGCGATATTGTTCTTGTGAAGAGACTCCAGGGCATAAATGCACTTGTACTGTTCCTGGAGTGCCGTAAGCCACGATTTTACCTCGTCAAGATCTGTGTGGCGGAAAACCAGCATGAAGTAATGGTCGGCGTTCAGGTACATGCCGACGATATCCAAGTCGGTCTCGACATCCTCCGTGCTCTTATAGCTTCCATTAAGCAACTTGGACAATACACGTTCGATTGCCCAAGGTTGTTGCAAATCCACTTTTTTCATCAAAGCTCCTCGATGGTCGTATACTTCAGTAAAAACCTCGCGAATCAGGAACAGCTCGTTCCTGCTCTCCCGACGGCCGCTGCCCCAACCCTTCCGGATAAAATTTGCCAATTCCCTGACAGGCTTAGTGTTTTTGAAGGCTAACCACACCGCTGAAATTAAACTTATGAAAACAATGACGCCAAGCAAGACGAACAAGAACGATTGAACATGTGTAACCGGCTGAAGAAATTGCTTGCTCGGCACGATGGCGGCAAACGTCAATCCACTTTTTGCCGAAACGACATAGATGGCGGAATAACGTTTACCCGACAGTTTTATATCCTGTATGCCCGTGCCCGCCGAGTCGGCTCTTTGACGGATCATCGACTGGAAGTGGGAGAATGGAACATCCACGCCTTCCGTATGGGCAGCCCAAGTCTTCAGGTTCTTGTCAAATATGACGATAGACCTGTCCAAACCATCTAAAATGTCGTTGATATAGTTGGACAACACGGATTTTTGGATGGTATACAGGACTGTCCCGTAGTGGAAACTTTCTTTCGGTTTGATTGGATAATAAAAAGCAATTAAATCCTCGCTCCAATCCGGGCGGAGCAAGGTGGTCTCGGAATGATTCAAATCGTCTGTTAATCGAAGCAAGGAAGCATCGGTCATTTTATATTCCTTGGCCAAAACCCCCAGAGATTGGGAACCGTTCTGGGAATAAATCGTGTCATCGCCGCGAAAATAAACGAAAACGCTATCGATAATGCTGCTGTTTACTTTATATTTCTGCAACTCCTCAATCGCCGTTTTTGCTGCCACTCGATTGTTTCGCACCATAAAGGGAGTCAAAGTGGGGTCATACGCGATCCTGACAGCAATATCGTTTAGTTCCTTTAGGCGAAGATCCAAAAGGGTCTTGATCTGATCGAGTTGGTTCAAGCTGGACGATTCAATCTGGGCTTTGGTGTACCCAATCGAGTTGTTGTACATGGTCCATCCTAGAATGGTAAAGGGAATGAGAAAAATGGCTATCAAGGACAAGAAATAAGTCGTGAATATACCTGTCTTGAACTTGAAGGAATTCATTGCCTTACACCTTCCCTTAGTTCATTTGTAATTCCTCAATCTTGATAGATATTAATATATCATGACTAAACTAAATGAGGGGAAACAATAATTAAGCCCAGCAAAAAATGAATAGAGGATACCAAGAGAGTTCTAATTTTTCATAATATTCTTACGGCATATTTGAACCAAATTCGTATTTTATACATAAACCTAAGCAGCTAAACCCCTTGTCTATTAAGGGGGGTTATAATGAGAAAATAATTAAGTTCGCCCGGATTGTTCGATGGTACAAAACAACCCCAAATCATTTGATTTGGGGTTGTTTTGACTAAGTTGTGTATTAGATTGACATAAAAATTTCTCGTTCGTAGGTCAATAAATGTTTACACAAAATCGAAAATGCAAAATAAATAAGGTCTTTTAATCGGCCAATGTTCTCGTCACGCCGTCGTCATCTTGAGTTTTGTCGAACAATTCGAATCCCATCACTTGGATTTATTTTGAAAATCACCCTCTCATTAATGTCTTTCGCTAAACCTGTTATTGAATTCGCTTATCTAATACTGAGTAAATTTCATACTTAAACCATGTTCCATGATTCTTCCGCATAAATAAATTCAATACGTAGTGTATTGGTCAAAGAGGATATTAAGAGAATTTTTGCTCACCAAATGATCAAACTCGCGCTTCCGAAACAAGCCGTACCGGACCGAAAAGTCCCGATCGCAGCTGTCCGTCCACGATGTAGTGGGTCGGGCTTGCTCCGTGCAAATAGTTGGCGATCGTATTGAAGACGGAGACTTCGATCCGGTTGCTTCCGCTCGTCAGCAGCGCGGTGACGTCAAGCCGGTAGGGAGACCAGATGCAGACGCCGGCCTCGCGTCCGTTCACGCGAACCTCCGCCGTTCCTCTGACTTCGCCAAGGTCGAGGAACGTATGGCCTTCCGGCGTTCGATCCAGCGTCACGGACGTTTCGTAATGAACGCCGCCGGAATAGGTCTCCAGGCCTTGGGCCGTCCAGTCGCCCGGCTCCATGCTGCCGGTTCCGATCCGGTAGGTGATCGGCTCGCGAAGCAGAGCGCCTCCGGTTCTGCCGCGCTTCGGAACGATGCGAAGCGCGGCGGTTCTCCGCACGCTCTCCGGATTAGGCAGCGCCGCGTTCTCCCCGTCGACCCGGATCTCCGCTCCGTCGACCCACAGCCTCGCCTCTCCGTCCGCCGGAATCCTGGCTTGTGACGCGCCGGGCGGGAGCGTCCAGCGGAGCCATTCCGCCGGGCTGTTTCCAAAGCCGGCGTCAACGTCGAGCGCGATGACGGTTCCGTCCGCCGTCCGGTCATCCAGCCATTCGGCTCCCGGGAGAGGATGCGGCCTGCGACGAAGCTCGGGGTAGGCCGGCTCCTGAATGGACAGGTCGTTGAGCTTCCAATCCAGCCAGAGCTCCGCTTGTTGTTCGGGCTGCCCGTCGCGGCATACGGTCCAATCGGTGCCGGTCGTGAACGCGACCGTTCGTCCGTCCTGCGCTTCGGCGATTCCGTCGATCAGGATGCCGGCCGCCTTGCCGATATCCTCCATGACCACCTCGATCGTGTTCTCGCCTTGACGGAAACAGGACACCGGATAAGGGAGCACGCGCCTTCCCTTGGCATACGGGTCGAAGCCGCCCTGTCTCCCGACGATCGTGCCGTTGACCCGGACGCTTGCGGTCGCATCCGCCGCCATCTGGATCGTTCCCGACGCCGGGGCGAACGGGAGATGGACCGTGCCGGCGAACCGGATCACATCGTCCTTGACATAAGGCGCCGGCACCTGAAGCCATTCCGGCCGCGCGAAGGCTTCCTTGCCGCGGACGAGAGACCAATAGGCGCGCAGCTCTTGTTTCGTCCTGGCGGTCAGCCTGATTTCGAGCGCGTTGAGCCCTTCGCGGAGATGGACCGGGAAGTAGGCCAGATAGCCGCGGTCCGTCGTCTCCGCCTCCCGGCCGTTGACCCAGATCCGCTTGTCCGCGCCGGCGCCGACGGCCAGGATCAGCTCCTGCTCTCCGTCGGACCAGACGCCGGTCCGCACCTGCACCGCTTCGCCGGCCTCGACGGCGCCGAACGCGAGAAATTCGCTCGGTACGTGCGCCTTCGGACCGAGCGTGCGGACGTGAATGCGATCGTGGGAGATGCCGCGCGTCAGGGAATATTCCGCGGCCTTCCATTCCGCCCCCGGGGCCAGCGGAGCAGCCGCGTCCGTATGCGGCGCGGGCAGCTCATGCTCCGCTGCCGGCCCCGTCCAATGCGCATAAACGCCGAACGTTGCCTGCACCCGCGACCAGCCGTTGTCTCCGTGCGCATGCTGCCAGCCGGCCGCCAAGCCGTCGATTCCGGGCGCTTCCTTGCGATGGCTGAAATACCAGGTGGAGACGGGCGGGGCCCCTTCGCCGTTCGGCTTGTCGAAATCTCCGAAGCGGTTCTCCAGCGTCGGGATCAGCTCCGTTTTCCAGCGCCCGCCGATTTCCGCGAGCACGTCTTGGCGAACGGCCGGCAGAGCAGCCGGCTCTCCGGAAACCGGAGATTTCGACGGTTGACCCGCTCTCCGCCATACCAGCAGGGAAGCAGGACCTTTATCGAACGGAACGGAGATCACGCTGCGGCCTTTGCCGTCCTTCGATACGACGGCCGGACGGCGCTCTCCCGTTAGCGGATCCCAGAGCTCGGCGTCCAGCACCTCTCCCCGCACCGCGACCCGGGATTCCCGGAAGTACCGGTCGGGAGAGAACCGGTAATCGGGATGCTGCCACACCGTAAACGGACCATGTTCCGTCGCCATCGGATGAAGCGAAGGCACGAACAGGATGTCATGATCGCCGACGCGCCGGTGAAGGGTGGGCACGGCCGCGTCGATTTCTTTCGGCAGGCCGGACAGCGCCTCCGGCAGCGCATCCGGGGAAGCGATGAAGCTCGCTTGTCCGCTCTCGAATAACGCGGCCAGCTTCGCCGTCCACTCGCCTCCCGAAGCCAACGGACGCGGAATCGTCCCGACCGCGATCAGCAATCCTCCGTTCTCCGCGAAACGAACCAGCTTCTCCGCCGTCCGTTCCCGGACGACGGAGCAGGCCGGGAGCACGACGGCGCGATAGCTCTCGTCCCGGATCCGCAGGCGGCCGTCCGAAACGATCGCCTCGTGGACCGCTTCGTCGCTGAGCACGTCGAAGTCCCTGCCGTCGCCGTCCAGGGCGCCGGTCTTCGGCATGTTCCAGTACATTTTGCCGACCAGGGCGCGGTAGCAATCCCTTGCGGCCAGGGCAGGTTCTAGCGGTCCCTCCAGGGTGAAATGGGCTTGAACCGTTGACGTCGGGAACAAAACGCCGACATCGCAGACGTGGCTGCCCCGCGTTAGCAAGTAGCAGAGCCGGCTCACGCTGTCCGCGAACCGCGAATAATGCCGCCAGTAGGGCTGACGCCAGCAGGTCGACGGCGGCGCCCATTCGTACCAGCCTCCTCGCGTGCTGTAGTAGGCTGCGTGAGGATTATAAAGGTTGCCGCCCGCGCGAATCCACGGAATCAGCCAATCGTACGTTTCCTCCAGGGTTCCGCCCCAGCCGCTGCTGTGGAACACTTCGATCCATACCCGTTCGCGGCCGTTCAAGTGCGCGAGCGAGCTGTGAATCTTGGTTTCGCCGTGGTGGTCGCTGCCCGGGGCGCCGTACCAGCGGTGCGTGCGCAAGTAATCCGCATAGCTGCGTACGCCGCCCGGAGCGTCGCCTTCCCGGGCGGGGCCCTGCTGGTCGAACCCGCAGGTCAGGCCGTTGCGCTCGTGCCATTCGTAGAAGGGGATAAAGAACGCTTCTTCCGCCAGATCGGCCCGCACTTCCTGATAGTCCATGCGCACCCGCTGCGCCTCGTCGTCCTCGCCCTCCCACAAATAAGAGGCGCGCGCGAGCAAGTCATAGCCCTTCCGCGCGAGAAAAGCTTCCGCGAATCCCGCGCTCCAGGTGGGCATATTCGGCAGTTCGTCCTGGAACGAGCCGACGATCGAACGGCCGAACCACTTGCCGAGACGCCGTTCGAATTCCCTGTGCACCATGGTGAGCAATCGGTCGCAGGCCTCGGGCGAGAAGTAGTCGAAATTGCGCTGGACCGTATAGATCAACCGCAGCCTATGCGGAGCGGAGCGCCAGGTGGAGGCGATCCCGTCCACGATGGGAACGGATTCGTACGGTCCCGCCGTCCGGCCTTCCTCATCGATCGCCGCGGCCGTTGCCGTCAGCGGTACGCCGCCCGACGGGCAATGCGCTTCCAGGCGGCCCGTTCCTTCCGTTACGATGCACTCCAGATGCCGCCCGGCGTAGCCGCTGTTTTCACGGACCAATTCGCCTTGAAGATTGGCGCCGGAGAAGCCGATTTGATCGTAAAACCAGATTCGGATGCCGATCTCGGCCGCATAGGCGCAGACGCCGTCGAAGACGTCCCACCATTCCTCGGACAGAAAACGGGGCCGGTCGGCATCGGAGCCGTACATGGGGCCGGTCGGCGCCAGATTGAGGACGACCAGATTATAGACGCCGCCTTCCTTGAACCGGTCCATCTGCCAGCGCAGCCTGTCCAGTTCCAGCCGGTCGCCGCTCCACCACCAGATCGGCGCGGGGGAATAGTCTTTGGGCGGGGTCCGGAACTGTTCCGCGATTTTGTCCATCCCTCATCAAGCCTCCTTCGATCGCTTGTGTTGCAGCCTCATTTTATCGACAAGGTTCGGCCGGGAAAATGGAGGCGGGAAGGTTTTTTTGTATTCGGGTCGAATGAGATACGTGGATTGGAGGCGTTGACATGTATTCGATACTTCCCGTGCACGACCGGAATTTATCTCCGTACATCCGCTATGCGCATGAGCTGGATTTGACCAAAGGCTATTTGCTGCTGAACCGGATCATTTACGATCACGAGTTCGTCTTCGGCATTTCCGGCCGGGCGTTCGTCACGATGGGCGGAGCGACGCACGCCGTCGGGCCGGGCGATCTGCTTCTGATCAAGCCGCATGTTCCCCATACGATGAAGGTCGTGGACGAGACGCCGTTCCGCAGCGTCTGCGTGCATTTCGACTGGACGGATTTGGGGCCGGCTTCGGATTTTTCCCCGATCGGAGTGTACCTCAACGTCAAGCATGCCTCCATAAGCAAGGCGGCGGCCAAGGAGCTTGAAGCGCGGCCGGCGGACGAGTTTGCGGAATTCGCCTGGCCGGCGCACCTGACGGTGAGCGAGTCCTTGCCGTTCCTGTCGTCCTTTCGCGAAGTCGTCAAGCATTTCCGCGAGGCCAGGCTCGGCTCGAAGCTTCACATGAAGGCCGCTTTCTTAAGAATCATCGCGATGGCGGCCGACGAGCTGACGACCGACGAGGGCATTCCGAAGGGGTATCCTCATGCGGATCTCGTCCGGGAAGCGATGCGCACGATCCGGCAGCGGTATCGGGAGCCGATTGTCCATGAGGAATTGGCGGCGCAGAGCGGACTGTCTCCGAAGTACTTCGGCAAGCTGTTCAAGGGAGCGATCGGCCGGACGATCACCGAATATTTGCTCGATATCCGCATGGAGCGGGCCAAGGAGCTGCTCGCGGCGACGGCTTCTCCCCTCAAGGAGATTGCCGCGTCCGTGGGAATTGACGATGTGTACTATTTCAGCAAGCTGTTCAAGCGGATCGAGGGCATGCCGCCCGGCCAATACAGGAAGACGATGCGCCGATAGCATGCAAAAAGTGGTTTTCAGCCGGAAACCGATGTGTTACCATGTGCTAAACAAAACGTTTATTTTTGGACAAATGTCCACAGCGGGCGAAATAGACGACGTGAGGAGACGGAGCATGGAACAGTCGAATCCGCTGTTCATCGGGATCGATATCGGAACGCAGGGCGTGCGGGCCGTTGCGCTGCAGGCCCCCGGCAAGGTGGCGGCGGCCCGTTCGATTCCTTTTCCGCAGGTCCGAAGAGAGGAGCAGCCGCCCGGCGAATGGTGGACCAACCTGGCAGATTGCCTTCGGTCGGTAACTGGCGAGCTTCGGGACCTCGGCTGTCTGCACCGGGTCCGGGCCCTCTCGGTCACTTCGACCTCGAGCACGATGATCCCGCTGGATCAAGACTATGAACCGCTTCACAACGCTCTCATGTACAGCGATCCCCGGTCCGGCGAGGAGGCCGCTCGCTGCGTTCTTGCGGCGCAGCGGGCGGGCATTCATGGGTACACCGGGTTCAACAGCTCCTCCGGCTTGCCGAAAATTTTATGGTATGCGCGGCATTATCCCCAAGAGGCGGAGCGAATCCGGCTGTGGGCGCACGCCGCCGACTATATCGTCGGAAAATTAAGCGGCGTCTGGGGCGTCACCGATGTGACGAACGCGATGAAGACGGGATACGACCTGTTCGCCGGACGCTGGCCCGATTATATTTCGTCGGAGCTGGGCGTTCCGCTTTCTTGGCTGCCCGAGGTCGTCGCCTCGGGAACCGCGCTCGGCAAGCTGACCGAGCGGGCTGCCGCCGAGACGGGGCTCCCCTCGGACGTTAGCGTCGCGGCCGGCATGACGGACGGCTGCGCCTCGCAGATCGCGTCGGGAGCCATTCGTCCGGGAGACTGGAGCACGACGATCGGAACGACGCTCGTCTTGAAGGGAGTCACCCGGTCCTTCGTGGACGATCCGGAGGGACGCGTCTACAATCATCGGCATCCCGAAGGATTCTGGATGCCCGGAGGCGCCAGCAATACCGGCGCGGATTGGATTCCGGGCGGCATCGGCCCCGAGCGGCTGGAGCAACTGAACCGCACGGCGGAGTCGCTGACCCCGACGCCGTGGATCGCGTATCCGCTTCAGCGGCAGGGCGAGCGGTTCCCGTTCGTCTCCGGAGAGGCCAGAGGGTTCGATGCGCCGGGCTTGACGCCCGAGCAGCAGTACGCCTCGAGAATGGAGGGGGTCGCTTATTTGGAGAAAATGTCTTACGACCTGCTGCAGCGGCTGTCCGGAGAGCGGATCTCCTCCATCCACACGGCAGGCGGCGCGAGCGGGAGCCGCGCCTGGCTGCAGATCCGGAGCAGCGTGCTGCAGATGCCGATCCGGAAGATGAAGCATGCGGAGGGAGCGGTCGGGGCCGCGATTCTGGCGGCCTCCAAGCATTCTTTTGCAGATCTTCGGGAAGCCGGCTCGAATCTGATCCGGCCGGACGAGGTGATCGAGCCGGGCGGCGCGTCGGATCGCGAACGGTATGCGGAGAACTACGAGCGCTTCGTGGAAACGCTCAGAGCCAAAGGCTACTTGAAGGAAAGGGGATGGATCTCGTGACCGTATTTTATCTGATGCGACATGGAGAAACGTTCTGGAACGCCGACCGGAACCGGTACTGCGGCCGATCGGATATTCCGCTCTCGCCCAACGGAGAACGGCAAGCGCAGGAGGCGGCCCGGCGGCTTCAAAGCTCGGGCGTCGCTTTCTCCGCCGTGTATTCCTCGCCGCTTCGGCGGGCGCGGCAAACGGCCGGGCCGCTTGCCGCTTCGGAGCGGCTGCCGGTCCGGGAGGATCGCCGGCTGATCGAGATCGACTTCGGGGAGTGGGACGGCGTGACGGCCGCCGAAATCCGGGAGAAGCACGCTGCCGGCTGGCTGGCTTGGACGACCGATCCCGGCCGGACGGCAGCCGGGAGAACGGGCGAAACCGCTCTATCGGTCTATGAGAGGGCGCTCGGCTTTTTCGAGGAAAAGTCGCGGCTTCATCCGGATGATACCGTCGCCGTCGTGGCCCATGATACCTGGATTCGGATCTTCGTCGCGGGCATGCTGGAGATGCCGTTCCGTTCTTACCGCAGGCTGAGGCAGCAGAATGCGGCCGTGACGGTCATCGAGACGTCGGAAGACGGGTACGTCTTGAAGCACTTGAACGATTCCTTGCACGGGTGGCGATCGGAGACTCCATGACCATGAAGAACAACGAAAGCTTGTCCAAGCGAAGCTTCCTCGAACGGATCGCGAGGATGTATTACGTGCTCAATCTGACGCAGCAGGAAATCTGCGAGCAATTGAATATCGGCCGGTCCTCCGTCGCGCGGTTTTTGCTCGAGGCGAGGGAGAGCGGCATCATCCAATTCCAGATCCGCTCGGATGTCGACAGCATGCGAAGCGCCGCGTTGGAGCGGCAAATCGCCAGCCGGTATCGCTTGAAGGACTGCGTGGCGTGGAGATCCGACGAAGCGGCGAACTCCTTCGTATCGCTGACCGGCCAGTACTTGAATTCCGTTCTCCCGTCGCACGGTTCCGTCGGTCTCGGCTGGGGGAAGACGCTGCATGCGGTCGGCTCGCAGCTGCATCTGTGCGATCCTCGTCCCGGTCTGAAAATCGTGCAGATGTCGGGCGGCTCCGGCGCGAAGGAGGAGCTCGCGCCGGCTGCGTCCAACGTTCAATCGTGGGCGCAAGCGCTGCGCGGCAAGCCTTGCTTCCTTCCGGCTCCGGCGATCGCCGCCCATGCCGCCGCGAAAGACGCTTTCCTCCTGGACCCAAGCATCGCGGAGATGATGCGGGAAATCCGCCGCATCTCCGTCGCCGTCGTCGGGATCGGCCATACGGCGGCCGATTCGACGATCCTGTCGGCTCATCTGGCTCCGGAACTGGATGCCCGCCAGTTGTCGAAGTCCGGCGCCGGGGACGTCATCTTCCATTTCTTCAACGAACGGGGCGAATTCTCCAATCCGGCGCTCAGCCGGCGGGTCGTCGGCGCTTCGATTGAAGATTACATGCGGATCGACTTGCGCATCGGCATCGCGCACGGAGAGGACAAGATCCGCGCGATTCTGGGCGCCCTGCGCGGAGGGCTGGTGCACGTATTGATCACGACGGAACAGACGGCGCAGCGGTTGACGCAGCAAGAGTGAGCCAAACGGAGATAGGCCAATCGATTCGGAGATCAAGGAGCGTGCAGGATGTACAGTCTGCTGATCGTTGACGACGAACCGAGGATCGTCAACGGACTCTACGAACAATTTTCGGATTGGAAGCAGGAAGAGCTGAGCGTTTACCGCGCCTGCTCTTCGGTGGAAGCGATGCGGATCTTGAACGCAACCAAGATCGACATCGTGCTCAGCGACATCCATATGCCGGGAATGAACGGCATCGAGCTGCAGAAGCGAATTGTTCGCATCTGGCCGCGGTGCAAGGTCATCTTCCTGTCCGGGTTCGGCGATTTCGATTACGTCCAGTCCGCCATGCGCGAGGGAGGGCTGGATTACATTCTCAAAGTGGAGGGCGACGAGCCGATCTTCGCCGCCGTCGGCAAGGCGATCGGACGCTTGAAGGAGGAGAGGATGTCCGAGCAGCTTCTCCAGAGAGCGAAGCAGCAGCACGAGGCGGCGAGACCGATGCTGCAGAAGGACTTCCTGACCTGCCTGCTGCAGGGAGACCTCTCGGGCAGCTCCGTCCGGCAGGACCGGCTGGACGAGCTGCAAATTCCGCTTGCGGCGCGGCAGGATCTGCTGCTGGCGATCTGCCGGGTCGATCGCTGGCCCGACGACATGCGTCCGACGGACCGTTCGCTTCTGATGTACGCCATCGGCAATATCGTCGGCGAATACTTCAGCCAAGTGACGGCCGTCTCGTTCCCGATCGCCGCCTCCCATCTGGCGATTCTGATTCAGCCTGCCGGAAGCGATAACGGCGGAAGGGCCGGCGCCGACTGGGAGACCTGCGCGGCTCTCGTTCACGGGACGTCGTCCGATATCCAGGATGCGTGCAGAACGATGCTGAAGCTCCCGGTGTCGATCGCCCTTAGCGGCATGCCGTGCGCTTGGTCGTCCGCGGCGGTTCAGTATTTGCGACTGGAGCAGCTCTTCCAGAACGGATTCGGCCACGGTCACGAGATGCTGCTGTCCGACAGGAAGCCGCAGGAGACGGCCGGCGCTCCGACCCTGCCGCCGAACTTGACCAAACAGGAATTGGCGCTTCGCCTGAAGGCGGTCAACCAGCTCGAGCCGCTCCTGACGGGCGGCCGGCGCAAGGAATTTTTCGAGCTGTTCGGCGAGATCGAGACGACGGCGCGCATGCTTCAGGGCGAGCCTTCGATGCGCCTTTTTCTGGTCCAAATCGAGTACGCTCTCGCTTCGCTGTTCTTGTCCTATTTGAATCAATGGGGGCTGCTGGAGACCTTCTCTTCTTCCGTCGACCTGGGACCGCTGCTGCACAAAGGCGAATTCCCCGCCTCGCAGGAGGCGCTTGCCTATTACCGCAAGCTGTCCGAGCTTCTGTTCGTCCATCGGACGGACGAGCAGATCGACCGGACGCAGAAGATGCTGGCCGCCTTGAATCAATATATCGAGCAGCATCTCGCGGAGGACCTCTCGCTGGAGAAGCTCGCCGACCACGTCTATCTGCATCCGACCTACTTATCCCGCCTCTACAAGCAGATTTCGGGCATCCGGCTCTCCGACTACATCAAAGAAGCGCGTCTCAAGAAAGCGGCGGAATTGCTGGCGAATCCGAACCTGAAAATCCAGGAAGTCGCGACGAGCGTCGGCTTCGAATCGGCGCATTATTTCGCCAAAGTGTTCAAGAAAGAAAAGCATATGACGCCGCAAGAGTTCAAAGACCGCTGTCTAAGCGGAAAAGGCTGAGGGGATCTTATGCGCTGGTTGTCCAAGCTGTCCCGCATCTATCCGAAGCTTCTTCTCTCCTTTCTCATCGTGATCGCTCCGATCTGCTATCTGAGCTTGAAAATGAACGAATACGGCGAAAAAAACGTTCGGGAGAAAACCGAAGATTCCATTTCCTCCCGCGTCGACTTCTACATCCGCATGCTGGAGAACGACTTCTCCCGGTACATCGCCATGCAGGAGGAATACGTCAACGACCGCACGCTGCGCAAGCTGATATTCAACGATCCGATCTTGAGCGATATCGAGCGCTACGACGCGATCGGCGAGATTCACGATCAGCTGAGCCGGATGGTCCATACGAGTCCCTACGTCCGCGGAGCGGGCGTCTATTTGCCTGCCTCGAAAAAGTGGATCTCCGATTCGGAGTCGGCCATCTACGCCGATATCCCGATCGGGCAGTATGACGCGTTGAAGTCGCTGACCGATCGCTTCGAGAACCCGTTCGTCTACTGGCAGAACCGCTTGTTCCTCAGCTTCGTGTACAGCCGAATGGTGCTGGACGACGATCGGGAGCCGATCTTCGTGGTCGGCGTGGAGCTCGACTTGCCGCAATTGAAGCGGGTGCTCGACAGCTTCGCGATCGGCGGCAGCGGAGGATCGATGCTCGTCGATCCGTACGGCAGCTGGGCGATCCCGGGCGATACGAGCACGGTCTCCTGGTCCGAGATCAAAGAAGCGATCGGCGGCATCCCCCCGGATACCGACTCGTTCATGAAAGAGGTCCGGATCGGAGGAGAGAAAATCTGGATTTCGGCGCAGAAGTCGAAATCGCTCGGCATCACGCTGTTATCGTACATGCCCGAATCGGAGATCATCGGCTCCTTATCGCTTTACCGCATCTGGTACTGGGCGCTGTCCGGACTCTCGCTGCTGCTGATCGCGTTATTCGCCTATTGGATTTACCTGCAGATTCACAAGCCGATGCGGGGGCTGATGAGGGCTTTCCACAAGGTGGAGCACGGCAATTGGAAGGTCGCGCTCGCGCATAAACGCCAGGATGAATTCGGCTACTTGTTCATTCAGTTCAATTCCATGGTCGCCAAGATCAACGAATTGATTCAGGAAGTCTACGAGCAGAAATACCGGGCCAACCTCTCCGAATTGAGGCAGCTGCAATCGCAGATCAACCCGCATTTCCTGTATAACAGCTTTTTTATTCTGTACCGGATGGCCAAAGACGAAGAGAACGAGAGCATCGCCAGGTTCACGTCGTACCTCGGGCGCTATTTTCAATTCATTACCCGGAACCATAAGCGCACCGTCCGCCTGGCGGAGGAGGTGGATTTCTCGCAAGCGTACGTCGAGATTCAATCGTTCCGGTTCGAGGAACGGATCGCGGTCCGCTTCGGGGAACTGCCCGCCGCTTATGCGGACCTGGAAGTGCCGAAGCTGGTTCTGCAGCCGCTGATCGAGAATGCCTACCAGCACGGGTTGCGCGACACGCTCGACGGCGGTCTGCTGGAGGTCCGCTTCGAACGCCGCGACGACGCGCTCGTCATCGTCGTGGAGGACAACGGGGCGCAGATCACCGCGGACAAGCACGAGGAGCTGAACCGAATGCTGCAGGTGACCGGCTGGGTCGATATCGAGACGACCGGTCTGGTCAACGTTCACCGCAGAATGAGGCTGGAATTCGGGGACCGAAGCGGCGTCTCGTTCCTCCGCAGACCCGGGGGAGGGAATCAGGTCCTGCTTCAGATCCCGATCGACGCGAATGCCGCGATATAACATGTATCGAAGGAATCCCCCTCTTCGCGAACGCAACAAGTTGACAGATTACCTCCGATCTCAAGATCTTCCCCTAGCTGTACCCCTGGCGGTCGGCTACGCTTATATCAAGCCCTAAAACGCTTTCAAATTGTGGAGAGGATGATTCACTTGAAACGTCGGAAAATGAGAGCTTTACTGTTGGCATCTTCGTCCGTCATGCTGGCCCTGACCGCGGCCTGCTCGGGTAATTCCGAAGAAGGCGGCGCGTCCGGAAGCGCATCCTCCGGTGCGTCTGCCGGCGCATCCGCCGGTGCGTCCAATGCTGCGCAGGCGTCGGATAACGGCGATCCGATGGGGAAGTACGATCCAGCGATCACGGTTACGATGGTGCGGGACATGCCGGACAATTTGACCTTTCCCGACGGCGATTCGATGGACAACAATATCTATACGCGTTCTTACCGGGATGAACTGGGGATTAACCTCAAATACGACTGGATCACGGATTCGACGCAATACAACGAGAAGCTGAATATCGCCATCACCTCGGGCGAGCTTCCGGACATTTACAGCGTTTCTCCCGTTCAGTTGAAGGAGCTGGCGGAAGCCGGCCAAGTGGCGGATTTGACGGAGGTTTACGACAAATACGCGACGCCTCTATCCAAGCAGAAATTCAATGAAGACGAAGGCATCGGCTTGAAATCCGCCACCTTCGACGGCAAATTGATGGCCTTGCCTTACGTTACGGCGGCGATCGACGGGGCGACGATGCTGTGGGTCCGCAAAGACTGGCTTGACAAGCTGGGGCTGCAAGAGCCGAAAACGATCGACGACGTCGTCGAAATCGCGAGAGCGTTCACGACGAAGGACCCGGACGGCAACGGCAAGAACGATACGATCGGGCTGGCGACCGGCCAGAAAATATTCGGCGGCGCAGGCGGCTTGCTCGCCTTTTTCAACGGGTACCATACTTACCCGAATGCCTGGGTCCCGGACGAGAGCGGCCAACTGGTCAACGGCCTGATCCAGCCGGCAACGAAGCAGGCGCTGGCCAAGCTGCAGGAGATGTACAAAGAAGGGCTGATCGACAAGGAGTTCACGACCAAAACCGGAGTCGGCCCGGACGTCATCGCAGGCAAAGTCGGCATGTTCTACGGGACGATGTCGAACCCGCTCAACCCGCTCATCCAGAGCAAGGAGAAAGACCCGAAAGCCGATTGGCAATATTACCCGATCGCGTCGAACGACGACCAGCCGGCCAAGCCGCAAATCTCCTACACGCCGCCGACCTATTATGTCGTCAATAAGAACGCGCAGCACCCGGAAGCGCTTATGAAGCTGATGAATTACTTCATTGAGAAAGCTTTCGGCGAAACCGCCGATTACACCTACATGTACCAAGGCTCGAACCGCACGCACCAATATGCCCCCGTCCGAAACTTCGGGGTCACGAAGAATGTGGACAACTGGAAGCTCATCAAAGAAGCGACGGCATCCGGAGACGCCGGCAAGCTGAATCCGGAACAGAAAGGGTATTATGACGATATTCAAAAATTCAAGGGCGGAGACCCGACGAAGTGGGACATTGCGGATATCTTCGGAACGGACGGATCCTTGTCTCTCGTAGACAAGTACGTGTCGAGCGACCAACTGCTCGTAGACGGCTTCTACGGATTGCCGACGGGCAGTATGGTGGAGAAGAGCGGACCGCTGGGAGACTTGGCGCTCGAGACGTTCACCAAGATCATTCTCGGCGCTCCGGTCGACAACTTCGACAAATTCGTGGCGGACTGGAAAAAGCTCGGCGGAGACGACATCACCAAAGACGTCAACGAATGGGCCGCAACGCAGAAATAAGACCGAATGGAGCGATGAAGCATGAGCCCGACCTCCCATGCGAGCCGAACCCGGCGGCCCTCTTCGTCCAAGTCCTTATATGCGCAATGGCCCCTATACGCGATGATCGTTCCCGGGGCCATCCTCCTCATCGTCTATCATTACCTGCCGATGCTCGGTTTTTCGATGGCCTTTCAAAATTTCAAGCCGACCTCGGGCTTTCTCGATTCGAAATGGGTGGGGCTCGACAACTTTATCTACATCATGAAGCTTCCGAACATCTACCAGGTCATCTGGAACACCTTTTACATTTCCATCATGAAGGTGGTGGCGGGGCAGGTATTCCCGATCCTCGTCGCGCTGCTGCTCAATGAAATCCGAATCGGCTTCGTCAAACGGGGCGTCCAGACGCTCATTTATTTGCCGCACTTTTTATCCTGGATCATTCTGGGGGGCATCCTGATCGAAATCTTGTCCCCCTCCACCGGGATCGTCAATCAAGTGATTCAAGCGTTCGGCCATCAACCGGTTTTCTTTCTGGGGAACGCGAACATTTTCCCTTATGTCCTTGTCGTATCCGACCTCTGGAAAGAGTTCGGCTTCAGCACGATCGTCTATCTGGCGGCGCTTACGAGCATCAATCCGCAATTGTACGAGGCGGCGGTGGTGGACGGCGCGACCCGGCTGCGCCAGACGTGGCACATCACGCTGCCCGGCATGACGCCGGTCGTCGTGCTCGTGGCAACGCTGAGCCTGGGGAATATCCTGAGCGCGGGCTTCGATCAGGTGTTCAACTTGTACAATTCGTCCGTCTACGAGACCGGGGATATTATCGATACGCTCGTTTACCGGATGGGGATCGTGCAAGTCAAGTATTCGCTGGCCACGGCCATCGGGCTGTTCAAATCGGTGATCGGCTTCCTCCTCATCGCCGTCTCTTATACTTTGGCCTATCGATTGGCCAACTACAGAATTTTCTAGGAGGGAGGAATCCAATTGGTCAAGGACTCCTCGTGGCAGGCTAAAGCTTTCCAGGCAGGCAATTACTTGTTTCTGGTTTTGCTGTCGCTGCTCTGCGTCGTTCCGCTCGTTCACGTGCTGGCGATGTCCTTCAGCAGGAGCACGGAGGTCGAGGCCGGACTTGTCGGGTTGTGGCCGGTGCATTTTACGACGGACGCCTATCGATTCGTATTGGGGAAATCGGAGTTTCTGGAGTCCATTCTGGTTACGCTGAAGCGCCTCGCGATCGGAGTACCGCTGAACCTGCTGCTGGTTACGCTGCTCGCCTATCCGCTCTCCAAAGAGGTTAAAGTGTTTCCGATGCGCACCTATTTCGCCTGGTTCGTCGTGTTCACGATGCTGTTCAACGGCGGGTTGATTCCGACCTACATGGTGGTCAAGGAAACCCATCTTCTGGATTCGATCTGGTCGCTCATCCTTCCCGGGGCGATTCCGGTGTTCCATGTCATGCTGCTGCTCAATTTCTTCCGCGGCGTTCCGAAGGAGCTGGAAGAAGCGGCGCACATGGACGGGGCGGGCCATGGGGTGACGCTGTTCCGAATCTATCTGCCGCTGTCCGTCCCCGTATTTGCGACGATCGGACTGTTCGCGATGGTCGGCCATTGGAACGCCTGGTTCGACGGCATGATCTATATGAATCACCCGAACCACTATCCGCTGCAGACGTACTTGCGCACCATCATCATCGAGCAGGATCTGACCGTGCTGAGCGCGGAAGACGCCATCTCGCAGTACCAGAACATCAATCCGCGCACGACCAGAGCCGCCCAAGTATTCCTGGGCGCGCTTCCGATTCTGCTGGCGTATCCGTTCCTGCAGAAGTATTTCATGAAAGGCATCGTGCTCGGAAGCGTCAAAGGGTAATCCCCGATGGAGGAGAGTGGTACTTGTGAACATTCATGCGGTCGCACACCGGGGATACCCCGTCAAATATCCTGAGAATACTTTGTCTGCATACCGGGCCTCCCTGGATCTGAACTTTACTTACGTCGAGCTCGACGTCCATCTGAGCAAGGACGGCGTTCCCGTCCTCATGCACGACTTTACGGTCAACCGGCTGACGGACGGAACGGGCTACATCAAGGATTTTACCCTCGAAGAACTGAAGCGGCTGCGGGTGCGCGAGACGGAGCAAATCCCGACTCTGGAGGAGGCGCTCGCCCTTTATAAAGGAAGAGCGATGGTCAGTATCGAGCTGAAGCAAGCCGGAGATATCTATCCCGGCCTCGAGGAGAAGGTCCTCGAATCGGTGCGGAGAGCGGGGATGCTGGATCAAGTCTACATCATCTCGTTCGATACGTATTCCGTCATCAAGACCCGGAAGCTGTGCCCGGACGTCGAGCTTGGCATCGTCATGAGCGGGTGCACCCCGTTCGTATTCGAGCCGATGAAGGAACTGTCGATCCGGTATCTGGCCGTTCCGGTCCACGCGCTGACGCATGCTTACGCGGACGAGTGCCTCGAACGCGGGCTTCAGCTCATCGCCTGGCCGGGGGATACGGAAGAGCAGATGCAGAAGCTTCTGCAATACCCCTCCGTGCTGGTCACGACCAACGAGCTGGAACGCTGGAGAGACTTCGTCATCCGGCATCCGGAATTGAACGGCTTGGCGCCTCATTTCAAAGCTGATAAGATCTGAAGAAAGGAGGAGTGGCCACATGCCCTTGCTGCCATCTATCAAACCGTCCCGAAAAGCTCGTATCGGTCTGTATTCCGTAGGGTTAGCCGCCTACTGGGAACAATTCCCCGGACTTCGCGAGAGGCTTCAGGCTTACGGCCGTTTCATCGAAGACAAGCTTGCCGCGTGGGCGGACGTATTCAACTACGGCTTGGTCGATACGGAACAGGAAGGCCGCCGGGCGGGGGAATGGCTGAACCGCCAGGACGTCGATCTCGTCTTCTGCCATGCGGCGACGTATTCCACCAGTTCGACGGTGCTTCCGGTCCACCAGATCCACAAGTCTCCCGTCGTCTTCCTGAATCTGCAGCCGACCGCTCGCATCAACTACGAGAAAACGACGACCGGGGAATGGCTCGCGCATTGCGGGGCTTGCCCGGTACCCGAATTCGCAAACGCATTCAATCGCGCCGGCATTCCGTTCCGCGTCGTCAACGGTTTGCTCGGGCTCGAAGAGACGCCGGCGATTTCGCTGGCGGACGAGGTCACGCACGAGCGGGAGGAAGCGAAGCGCGCTTGGACGGAGATTCGGGAGTGGGCGCTGGCCGCTTCCGTTCCGCGGACGCTGAGGCACAGCCGCTTCGGATTTCTCGGCAATACGTACAGCGGCATGTTGGATATGTACAGCGACTTCACCATGATCCAGGCCCAGACGGGGCTGCACGTGGAAGTGCTCGAGATGTGCGATCTCGACAGGCTGCTTCGCGAGGTGACGCCCGAGGAAGTGCGGCGCAAGCTGGAGGAAGTTAGAGAGATCTTCGAGATCAGCGGCGATTCGCCCTCCGATCCGATAGCGCGCAAGCCTTCCGACGAGCAGCTCGACTGGTCCTGCCGCGTCGCCGCCGCCCAAGAGAAGCTCGTGATAGAGTACGGTCTGGATGCCTTATCCTACTATTATCACGGTGCGCCTGGCGGCGAGTACGAGAAGCTGCAAGGCGGCTTCATCGTCGGCCATTCCCTGCTCACGGCCCGCGGCATTCCCTGCTCGGGAGAAGGAGATCTCAAGACGGCGGTCGCCATGAAAATCTGCGATATCCTGGGCGCCGGCGGCAGCTTCTCCGAGATCGTGGTCACCGACTACGCGGACGGGACGATCCTGCTCGGCCACGACGGACCGTTCCACATCGCGATCGCCGAAGGCAAGCCGCTGCTGAGGGGAATGGGCCTCTATCACGGCAAGCAGGGAACGGGCGTCTCGGTCGAAGCCAAAGTGGCGGCCGGGCCCGTCACCACCTTGAACGTCACGCAGACGGGCGACGGCAAGCTCAAGCTGATCAGCAGCGAAGGCGAGTCCACGAACGGTCCGATCATGCGGATCGGCAATACGCAGACGCCCGTTCGCTTCCGCGAGCATCCCGACGCCTATATGACGGGATGGTTCGCCGAAGCGCCGACGCATCATTGCGCGCTGTCCGTCGGTCATAACTCGCGGCTGTTCGAGAAGGTCGGACAGCTGCTGGGGGTCAAGCACGTCACGTTATAAGAGCTCTCGATAATGAACGCATCTCCTGCAAATGAGGAGGTGCGTTCTTTTTCGCAGGGTTACCGGATTCAGATCGTTCTGCTCCTGATTCTTCGGATGGCGGCCGCGACCCGGTCCGGACGATCCTCCTGCACGTAATGCGAGGCATCCTCCAGAATTTCGGTTTCGTGCTCCGGCAAGTGCCTCTGCCATTTGGCCAGCTGCTCGAGCGGGAAGCCGGCGCTGTCCCGGGTTCCCCACAAGATCTGGGCGGGCAAATCGGATAAGGAGGGCAGCTTCGATTCGATATCCGCGAGCCATGTTCGGGCCTTGCGAATTTGTCTGGGAAATACCCAGGTCGGAATTCTGGATTCCGGGGTCGGGAACGGAGCGGTATAAGCGTTCCGCAAACGATCGGTGACCTTGTCGGCGTGGTGGATTCCGTGCGGAACGATAACCTTGGCGAAAAAATTGCGGCGCGTTTGCAACCAATATCCGACAGGCCAGCCCCCCATGGAAAGCGAGAACAATCTCATCGGCAGAAGATCCGCGGGCCACGCCCACGTATTCATCGCGACGAGACCCTTCAGGTTCTTCCGGTTCCGCACCGCGTAATTCAGACCGATCGGGCCGCCCCAATCCTGAACGACCAATAGGAGATCCTTCAGATCCAAACGGCGGATCAGCTCCTGAACGGCTTCCGATTGCTCCTGCGGGGTGAAGCGGTAGCCGCCGGGCGCTCTGGACATTCCGAAACCGGGATAATCCGGAGCGATCAGCCGGAATTCCCCGCGAAGCTCCTTGATCACGTTCCGGTACAGATAAGACCATGTCGGGTTTCCGTGCAGAAGAAGCACCGCCGGTCCCTGTCCTTCGTCGAGATAATGAATGTAACCGTCGCGGTAAGGCAACCAGCGATCGGTGAACGGATACTCCTCCGGATCCAATGGGAACGGTCTTTCCATAGACAGTTCCTCCTCTCTTCATGCTAGCACTTTTTTGTTTTCCACCCCTCGAATTTTATCGTAATGCGACTATGGCACTTTGGTAAAGTAGTTACATTTTCTTGATATAGTTTCAGAAAATGAACTACGAGGCTTCAAGCCGTCGACGCGGATTTTCTTGGATGCGGCTGTCTCCTTTGAAATATACAACGCTTACAAGGAAGTAAACGATGGTTAAGCAAGTAAAAAGATGCGCGTTGTTCGGACATTTGCCGCCTGCCTATAATGAAAGCGTAAACAAGACGGCGCTGTGTCAAACGAAGGAGGAGGACGATGGGGACAGGAAAACCGGCTCGCGTTCGCAGGAACGGCGTTCACGGACGTCATTAGAAAAAGTAGCAACTGTCGGCAAATATTCGCTTGATCATCATTGAAGAAGAGGAGTGACACGGTGCGACCGCAATCTTACAGCATAAAAAGCCTATCCATACGCAAATTTCTTTACATCCTGCCGTTCATGATTATGCTTGGCGTCTTCGCTTACTATCCGCTATATGGATGGGTTTATGCCTTCTTCGACTATATGCCGCCGATTCCGTTGTCGGAATCGCCGTTTGTCGGATTGAAGTGGTTTCACTCCTTGGTCGAGAACCAGGTCAAGATCGATCAGCTGCTTAAGGTCATCCAGAACACGTTCGGCATGAGCGGCTTAAGCCTTCTCTTCTCCTGGCTGCCTATGATTTTCGCCATTTTCCTGACCGAGATCAAAGCCGTCCGCTTCCGGAAGTTCATCCAGACGGTGACCACCCTTCCGAACTTTATCAGCTGGGTGCTGGTCTATTCGCTGGCCTTCTCCATGTTCTCCAGCGAAGGGATCGTCAACGGCATGCTGAAGCAGCTGGGACTGGCCGATTCCCCGATCCTGTTCCTCCAAAGCTCCGACCATGTGTGGCTTACCATGTGGATGTGGACCACCTGGAAGGCGTTGGGCTGGTCGGCCATCCTGTATATCGCGGCGATCATGGGAATCGACGATTCTCTATACGAAGCAGCCCATGTCGACGGCGCGACAAGAATGCAGGTGATCCGGCATGTCGTCCTGCCGAGCATGCTTCCGACGTATTTCGTGCTGCTGATGCTGCAAATCGCGAGCTTCCTGAACAATGGATTGGAGCAGTACTTCGTCTTCCAGAATGCGTTCAACAAGGATCATATCCAGGTTCTGGACTTGTACGTGTACAACCTGGCCATGGGAGGCGGCAGCTATTCCGTATCCGTCGCGATCAGCATGCTGAAGAGCTTGATCAGCGTCGTGCTTCTCTTTTCGGTGAACGGACTATCCAAATTGTTAAGAGGAGAGAGCATCGTATGAGCGACAGCGCAGCCGAGTTGATTCCGCATGAGCCGGAACGCCAAGCGGATAGGAAAGTCAAATATCAGGCCGGCGCCGCGGACAAATTCATTACGGTTTTGATCTATATCTTGTTTTCCCTGTTCGCTTTTGTCTGCGTTTACCCTTTTTACTCGATCATCATCAATACCATCAGCGCCAACGATATCAGCGCCAGAGGCGAAGTGGTGTTTTACCCTAAGCATATTCAATTCCAGAACTACGTGGATGTCTTTAAAATACCGGGGCTGGGGACCGCGGCGCTCGTCTCCCTGGGAAGAACGGTGATCGGAACGGCTCTGACGGTAGGGGCATCGGCTTTCCTGGGCTTTATGTTTTCCCAAGAGGACATGTGGGGGCGGAAGTTCTGGTACCGGTTTACGGTGATCACGATGTTCTTTAATGCCGGAATTATTCCCTGGTATTTGACCATGAGATCGCTGCACCTGACCAACAATTTCCTGGCTTACATTCTGCCGACGGTCGTCGCTCCTTTCTTCATCATTCTGGTGAAAACGTTCGTGGAATCGACTCCGAAAGAGCTGCAGCAGGCGGCCAGCATCGACGGGGCCGGGATCATGACCATCTTCTTTAGGGTCATGCTGCCCATATGCAAGCCGATCTTGGCGACGGTCGCCATCTTCGCGGCCGTGGACCAATGGAACTCGTTCCAGGATACGCTGCTGCTCGTGACGGACAGCAAGCTCTACAGCCTGCAGTTTATTCTATACAACTATATTAATCAGGCCAGTTCCTTGTCGACCATGGTCAACCTGCAAAACGCCGGCTCGACGGCCATGACCAGCCTGGCGACCAAGCAGACGACGACGTCCATTCGAATGACGGTGACCATTATCGTCGTGGCGCCCATCTTGCTCATTTATCCGATTTTCCAGAGGTTCTTCGTCAAAGGGATTATGATTGGCGCCGTTAAAGGTTGAGCCGCGCCATTATAATACATCAACCAAATGTGAGGGGTTACACATGAGCAAACGAAGGAAAGCCGTAAAGAAGTCGATGACGGTCTCATTGGCCGGTCTGTTCCTGGTGACGGCCGCATTAACCGGATGCAGCAGCGGTTCCAAGAATACGCCGGCCTCCGGCGAACCGTCCGGTTCGGGTTCTAGCGCAGGCGCCTCCCAGGCGGCAGGCGCGATCGATCACAGCAAGCCGATTACCGTCACCGTGTTCGACAATGCGGCCAATTACCAAGGGGAGCAGACCGGCTGGTACGGCAAGCTGGTCAAGGACAAGTTCAATATCACGCTAAATATCCTCGCTCCGCAGGTGGCCGGCGATCAGCTGTACAAGACGAGGACGGCGGCGGGCGACCTGGGGGATCTTCTGATCGTCGATAACAGCCAGTTGGAAGAATTGATTCCGGCGGGACTCGTCATGGATCTTACCGATAAGATCAAGAATACGAAGTACTTGTCCCAATACGTGGACAACCACTTCAAGCCGTTCAACGCGGGCTTCGACAAGGTGAATCCGGAGGGCAAGATTTACGGTTTGCCGACCTTTGAAGCCGATACCTCGCCCACGACCTTCTCGGAGGAGATCCCGTATTCGAGCCCGATCATGCCTTGGGATTATTACAAGGGAGTCGGGGCCCCGAAGCTGAACAATCTGAACGACCTGCTGAACGTCCTGAAGCAAATGCATGAGAAGTATCCGAAGACGCCGGACGGCAAGCCGATCGTTCCGATTACCTTGTGGAAAGATTGGGACGGCGGCAGCATGGAGAACGTGCGCTGGCTCAGCAACTGGTACGGCTACGAGCAGCCGGACGGAACCACGACCATCCAGTTGAACGCGAAGGGCGACATCGTTCCGCTTATCGACGACAACAGCATGTACAAGAAAATTCTGCAATTCTATTTCGACGCCAATCAGATGGGGCTGGTCGATCCCGACTCGCCGACCCAGGATTGGAACAAAGTGTCGGAGAAGCTGACCAACAAGCAGGTTCTTCTCTTGTGGTACTCCTGGGAGAGAGGCTTCTACAATTCGATCGAGAGAGGCAAGAACGGGGACGGCAACGTGGCGGTTCCGATCGCCGACACCCACATCATTCAGAGCAGCGACGCTTATTACGGCAACGGAAGAGTGTTCGCGATCGGTTCGAAGGCGAAGAATACCGACCGCATCATGGAATTCATGGACTGGCTCTCCTCGCCGGAAGGTCTGCGCTACTACGTAAACGGCTTCGAGGGCTTCAACTACGAGAAGACGGCGGACGGCAAGTTCAAGCTGACGGAAGTCGGTCAGACGGCCTTCCAGAACAATACGCCCGTCCCGGAGGAGTACGGCGGCGGCGGATACCAGGACGGACAAAGCAAGATCAACAGCATGATCATGAGCGATTTTACCTTCGATCCGGACACCAAGGAATTTTACAACAGCAACTACTGGAAAGCGACGATCGATGCGAATCAGACGGCTTTGACGACGGATTGGCAAAAAACCTTTAACGCTACGAACGCAACGGATTACTACACCAAGAACAAGATGATCGATATCGTGCCCAATATCAACACGAGTCTCGGGACCGATTCCTCGGATATCAAGAATAAACGCAGCCAGATCTCGGACTATGTGAAGAACACATCCTGGAAAATGGTATTCGCGAAAAATCAAGCGGAGTTCGATCAACTGTGGGCCAAGATGCAGAAGGACGTAGAAGGCCTCGGCTGGAAGGACGTCCTGGCCGCGGACACCGTCAAGGCTCAGAAGATCGTGAAGATGCGTGCCGATGCCTTAGCTACTAAGTAAAATAATGTATTGCTCCAGGAGGGGGATGGGTCCAACCGTATCCCCCTCCGATTTTATTCCATAGGACGATGAAGGGGAGACCTGCGATGTTGAGAGTCGTTAAGGTGGAGAACGGGACGGTGCAAGGACTGCCGGCAGCCGACCCCCGGATTACGAGCTTCAAAGGAATTCCGTTCGCCGCACCGCCCATAGGCGACAACCGCTGGCGCGCCCCGCAGCCTGCTTCGGATTGGGAAGGCGTGCTTAAAGCGTACGAATTCGCGCCGGTTCCGATGCAGGTCCGGCAGGAGATCGACGTTAACAATATCTATACCCGGGAATGGGCCGTAGAGCCGGACATCGCCATGGACGAGGACTGCCTTTATCTGAATGTATGGACTCCCGCCAACCGTGCGGATGAGAAGCTGCCGGTATTCGTATGGTATTTTGGCGGAGGCCTCCAGGTCGGCCATACGGCCGAAATGGAGTTCGACGGCGAACGAATCGCCAGACGAGGCATCGTCGTGGTTACGGTCAGTTACCGTCTGAACGTCTTCGGGTTCCTCTGCCACCCCGAGATTACCGCGGAATCGCCGGAAGCTCCGGCCAACTTCGGTCACCTCGACCAACAATTCGCGACGAGATGGGTCAAGCGCAATATCGCGGCTTTCGGCGGCGATCCGGACAGCATGACCATCGGCGGTCAATCCGCGGGCGGCGGCAGCGTCATGAACCAGCTCGCTTCGCCGCAAAACGAGGGACTTTTTCAGCGGGCCATCGTTCAAAGCGGAGTATTCGCGAGGCTTTACCCGGGAAGCCGCTCTCCCCGATTTCTGCGCGATTTGGCGGAAGCGGAACGGGACGGCGTCCGATTCTTCGAATCTCTTGGCGCGTCCTCGCTCTCGGAAGCCCGGAAGCTGGACGCCGTATATGTCCGCGATAAATACCTGGAGTCCAAAGGGTTCTGGGGCACCGTTGCCGATCGCAAGTTCAATGCAGGGGACCCCTTCGAATCTTTCGTTCAGAACAAACGCTGGCCGGTCCCCGTCCTGTTCGGCCATACGTCATCCGAATTTATCAGCGTTCCGGAAGCCGGTACGCTTGAAGATTTCAAGAGCATGGCGGCCGACCTGTTCGGCGACGATGCCCAAGAGTTCCTCCGCATATGCGAGGCGGAATCAGGCAGCCTGGACGAGGCGATTCAAAAGGCTTCGGCGAACGGCATTGAATACGCGATTCGGATTGCCGGGCAGGCGAATTCCGAAACGGGCGCCCGGCTCCCGCTATACTATTACAATTTCGATGCGGAAATCCCGGGCTGGGATCACCCCGGAACCTTCCATTCGGTGGATCTCTGGTTCTTCTTCGAGACCCTTGCCAAATGCTGGAGGCCGTTCGTCGGCAAGCATTACGATCTGGCCCGCCGGATGTGCGACTACTGGGCAAACTTCATCCGCGGCGGCGATCCGAACGGATTGGATTCGACCGGAGAGGAACTGCCGAGATGGGAGCCCTATACGTCCGAAGAGCCGTACGGCATGCGATTCGCGGATCAAGCCGAGTTTGCCGCAGAGCAGCCGAATGAGATGATGAGGTTCCTCGTGAAGCAATATTTTAAGAAGAACAAGCCAAACCCGGAAGATTAAATCCGAAAGGGGAGATCGGGCATGAAGCTGGAAAACGGACCCTATTCGTTAAGCTTTCGCGACGGAGGAGTCGAGGTTCTTAAAAACGGCCGTCCTCTCTACTTTAACAAGCGGCCGTTGTATGTGACAGTGAAGACCGTTTCCGCTATCAGCGAGTTTTATGACGGCGTATACTCCGGCCTCCATGCGTCCGGAGATACCGTCAGGGCCGAGGGCATCCTGACCGTGCCTTCGGGCTCTGCCTTTTCCTTCGCGGACGTCTACGAAGCCGCCGGCGACGGGTTCAAGGTAAGCCGGAATGTCAAGGTGCTGAAGTCGGGAGACGATCTCGGCTTCTCCACCAAGGTCTCGTTGACGATGGCGGATTCGGACCAGGTTCGCGACTACAACTGCTTTGCGCCCGGCGTTTGGTACAAGCAGAATGAATTCGCGCCCGACGATGCGTTCGGCAAAGACCCGGACAACGAATATTTCTGGAGGATGGAGACCCGCTATGCCCTGCCGCTGTTCGCGATGCAGCATATCGCATCGGGTGAGACGGCGGCGCTGTCGCGTTGGGCCGCGGATGCAACCCTGCCGTCGACGGACATCGCGAGATCGGAAAATATCACGGATCCGAAGTGCACCATCGGGGCCATCGGCATGAGCAAGCCGGAGAAGATGACGCTTAATTACCTGTACTACGGCTTTGCGGTGCGCAAACCGTTCGAAGCGGAGATCGACGGCCTGTCCATCGATTATGTGTATCCGGGCTGCGACGGGCAGATGCCCGGCAGCAACCGGTACGGGGGGCTCGATTACCGCTCGAAATCGAAAACGTTTCAGCGCATCAACCATCCGGTGAAGATCGGCTTTGAACAAAATTACGCCGTCGCCCTCCATTTCGGGCATTACGGCAGCTTTCAATCCATGATGCGGGAAGTCTGGCGGGTCAACTATGCCCGGCTGCGCGACAGGCTGTTCGAAGTGGATAACGAGCGTCATTACCGCAACGGCATGGAAATCCTGAACCGATATACGCGGCAGTACGGCGATTCGTTCGGATTGCCTTTCGCCTGCCAGCTCCCCGACATGGATATTTCTTCCGTCTCTTTCCAGTTCGGCTTCGTCGGCCAGCAGCCCGGAATCGGCTATCAGCTGCTTCGCTACGGCGACAAGGAGCAGGTGTCCGAAGCCTACGAGAAGGGCGTGAACGTCATCGATTTCTGGGTGAGAGCGGCCATGACCGAGTCCGGCCTGCCGCAGATGTGCTACAATCCCAATATCAAGGGATTTGAGCCGTATCCCCACTATATCCGGATGCTGGCCGACGGGATCGAAGCCATCCTGGACGCTTACCTCTATATGCGGAGGAAGGGCGACGAGCGGCCGGACTGGTTGGCGTTCTGCCGCAAGACCGCCGATTGGCTGGTAAGCGTTCAGAACGAGGACGGCAGCTTCTATCGTGCTTACGACGCCGACAGCTCCGTTCGCATGAAGTCGAAATCCAATACGCCCAGCGTCATCCGGTTCCTGGTGCAGTTCTATCTCGTGTCCTTCGACGAAAGATACAAAGCCGCTGCGATCAAAGCCGGCGAATGGTCCTTCCATAACAATTACCGGAACATGGAGTACCGAGGCGGCACCTGCGACAATTCGGACATCCAGGATAAAGAAGCCGGTATCTACGCTCTGTTCGGCTTCCTCGCCCTGTACGATCTGACCGGCGAGCCCAAATGGCTCGAAGGCGCGATCGGGGCCGCGGACTATACCGAGACGTGGACCTATGCCTGGACGTTTCCCGTCCGCACCCTCTGGCCCAAGCATCCCTTTAACAAGTATTCCATCAGCGGGCAGAGCATCATTACGATCGGCGGCGGCGCCGACGTATATATGGCCGCTTGTTCCTATACCTATTACAGGTTATATGTCATTACGGGCGACGAGCATTATCTTGACTTCGCCGAGTTTATCCATAAGAATACCCGCCAGTCCACCGATGCGGACGGCAGCATCGGGTACGTCATGCCCGGCTTGGGGCATGAGAGCGGCAATTTCACGAGCCAAACGCTGCAAAGCCACTACCATTGGCTGCCCTGGTGCACTTATGTGGAAGTCGACCCTTCTTCAAGGCTGTACGACACCTTTGGCGGCTACGAGATCGCGGACGCTCAAAAGCTCAGTCCGGAGGAGCGCGCGAAGAGAAACCGGATCTATGAGACCTTCGGAAGCGAAGCTCCGTGAATCAAGCCGGAACCGAGAAGAGAGGAGCTTGGGAAATGAAGAAACAAGGCGTCAACCCTTATCTTCCGTCCTGGGAATACGTTCCCGATGGCGAACCCCATGTATTTAACGGCAGGGTTTATGTGTATGGCTCGCACGACCGGTTTAACGGTCATGCTTACTGCCTCAACGATTATGTCTGCTGGTCGTCGTCCGTCGAGAATCCGGCAGACTGGCGCTATGAAGGTGTGATTTACAAGAAGACGGACGATCCTCTGAATCCGGACGGCAGCATGTGCCTCTATGCGCCGGACGTTACGGTCGGTCCCGACGGCCGGTACTATCTGTATTACGTGCTCGACAAAGTGCCGGTCGTGTCGGTCGCGGTCTGCGATACGCCGGCGGGCAAGTACGAGTTCCACGGTTACGTCCGGTATGCCGACGGCACGCGTCTGGGAGAGAAAGACGGAGACGAGCCGCAATTCGATCCGGGGGTTCTGACGGAAGGAGATCGGACGTATCTGTACACCGGCTTCTCCGCGGTTGGCGACCGATCCCGGCACGGCGCCATGGCGACGGTGCTCGGTCCGGATATGCTCACGGTTGTCGAACAACCGGTATTCGTCGTGCCGAGCGAGCCGTTCAGCCGGGGGAGCGGCTTTGAAGGGCACGAATTTTTCGAGGCCCCATCCATACGGAAGAAAGGAGATACGTATTATCTGATTTACTCCTCCGTCGTCATGCACGAGCTATGCTACGCGACCAGCCTCTCGCCGACCCGGGACTTCGTCTATCAAGGCGTTATCGTCAGCAATAACGATCTTCACATCGATTCGTACAAGCCGGCCAGCAAGCCGATGTATTACGGCGGCAATAATCACGGCAGCATCGTGGAGATGAACGGCAAATGGTATGTTTTCTACCATCGGCACACGAACGGGACGAATTTCAGCCGGCAGGGCTGCCTCGAGCCGATCGAATTCCGGGCGGACGGCACGATTGTCCAGGCGGAGATGACCTCATGCGGTCCGAACGGAGGACCGCTCGAAGGCCGGGGAGAATACCCCGCTTACCTTGCCTGCAACCTGATATGCCGAGACGAGGCGCTTTATACGGGCGCCCCCGGCGAATGGATGGACAGCCGCTTCCCGAAAATAACCCAAGACGGAAAAGACGGGGACGAGGAAGCCGGCTATATCGCCAACATGAGGGACTCCGCGACGGCAGGCTTCAAGTATTTCCGCTGCGAAGGTGTCCGGAGAATCAAAATCAAGGTGCGCGGCTATTGCCGCGGCGCCTTCGAGGTCAAAACATCCTGGGACGGTCCCGTTCTCGGAAAGATCCCCGTTGATTTTACGAACGAATGGAAAGAATATACAACCGATCTCGTCATTCCGGACGGCATTCATGCGTTATACTTTACCTATACCGGCACGGGAGGAGCCAATCTGGCATCGTTCGCTTTGGAAGAGGGAGATGGCTGATGAAAAGCGGAAAACCTCGATCGATTTTGGCTTTAGGCACGGTTATATTGCTTACTGCGGCGCTGGCGGCATGCAGAGGCAACAACGGCGATAATAGCGGCGCTGGCGGCAATGCGGAATCGAGCGAGTCGGCCGCCGATCCGTCCGGAAGCGGGAGTACGACGGAAACGGCGGATCCGTTAGGCAAGTACGACCCGCCGATTGAGATCACGACCGTGCGCAACCTAAGCGATGTCGTCGAGAACAACGTCCTGGGCGTGCTGAAGGACGAGACGTTAGAGGATAACCGTTGGTCCCGGCTGTACGAAGATAAGCTTGGCATCAAGATCAAGTACAACTGGGTCATCGAAGGCGACGAGAACTCGGACCAATATTTGCAGAAGATGAACGTGACGCTGGCTTCCGGGGACCTCCCCGATGTCATTCCCGTTAACGCCACCCAGCTTAAGCAGCTTGCCGACTCCGGTCAAATTGAGGACATGACGGCCTTATACGACAAATATGCTTCTCCGTTACTCAAAAATATCCTTTCGGAAGAGGGATCCGGACCTTTCGACGCAGCGACGTTCGACGGCAAGCTGATGGCCATCCCCCAGATAGGGTCATCCATCGAGCAGGCGCAGTTTGTCTGGATCCGCACGGACTGGCTGGACAAACTAGGTCTGAAGCCGCCGAAGACGATGAACGATGTCCTGGCGATTTCCAAGGCGTTCGCGGAGAAAGACCCGGACGGCAACAACAAGAAAGACACCTACGGACTTGCCGTCACGAAGGACCTGTGGGGAGGATCGATGGGACTCGAAGGCTTTATGGCCGGCTACGGGGCGTACCCGAACATCTGGCTGGAAGACTCATCGGGCAAGCTTGAGTACGGAAGCGTTCAACCGGAAATGAAGAAAGGCCTTCAAGCTCTGCAAGCGATGTACAAAAATGGAGAGCTGGATCAAGAGTTCGGCGTCAAGGAAGGCACCAAGATAGCCGAGGTCATCTCAAACGGCAAGATCGGAATGGAGTTCGGCCAGCAATGGAATTCCATATGGCCGCTGCAGCTCAACAAAAACAACGATCCGGACGCGCAATGGCAAGCGTTTCCGATCGTCTCGGAATCCGGAGCTCCGGCGAAAATACCGCTTAAGTTCAGCACGACGAAGTTCTTCGCCGTTCGCAAGGGCGCCGCGCATCCGGAGGCGGTCATTAAGCTGTTCAATATGCACGTCGAGAAAAACTGGGGAGAGACCCAGGAGAACGAATACTATTACGCGCCGCAGGACGCGGAGAGCGTATGGCAGCTTTCTACGGTCCAGCCGGCGCCGCCCAAGAAGAATCTGGAACTGTTCAGAACGCTGGAAGAAGTTCGCAAGACGGGGGACAAGTCGAAGCTGACGGGAGAAGCGAAGGCGATTCAGCAGAAGCTGGATGCGTACGCGTCCGGCTCGAAGGAAGGTTTCGCCCTGTGGGGTTGGGAGCGCATCTACGGGCCCGAAGGGGCGGAGAGCGTCGTCGATCAGTACGACAAAGGCAATCAGTTCATTTACGATAAATTCGAGGGAGCGCCGACCGCAACGATGGTGGAACGGCAATCGACGCTTGAGAAAATGCAAAACGAAGTGTTCGTCAAGATCATCCTGGGCGCGCCGATCGACGAGTTCGACAAGTTCGTGGAGGATTGGAACAAGCTCGGCGGCGAGCAGATCACGCAGGAAGTCAACGACTATTACGCATCCATGAAAAAGTGACCGCAAGGAATTTCCGGCAGAGGACGGGACTGTCTCCCCACCTCTTAACGGTTGGAGGCATGACCATGTTCAATTCGCCGATGTTCTCTTTTCGCAATACCCTGTTTCTTCGTTTGATCTTTACGTTTCTTCTCATTCTGATGCCTCTCATCATTCTGGGGGTATACCTTTACCAGTGGTCGATCCACACGGCGAGAGAGGATATCGCCAAGACTGCGGTCTCCCAGACGTCTTTTTATCTGACCGATCTCGAGAACGAGATCGAAAGAATCAAATTGCTGCAGTTCGGCCTGCTGGAAGACGAAGACCTGAACAAGCTGACGCTCCTCTGGAATCGAATGGGGGTCATCGAAAAGACCGAGAAAATGAATTCGCTTCGCAACCGTCTTTACCTTATTCAAAACAGCAGCGTTTACATTAAAGAAGTAAGCGTCTACATTCATCCGATCGACCGTACCATCTCTTCCGTCGACGGCGTAAGTCCGCTTGATGAGGAGCGGTATGAGGCCATCCGTTCCGTTTACGGCAGCCGGAATTCCCAAATCATCGAGTGGAAAAACGGGCTGTACCTCAGCGCATCCAAGCCGAGCGGCAAGCCGAAGGGGCAACCATTGTTTATCGTGGAGATCGAACTGGACCAGCAGAAGCTGAAAGAAGCGCTGACCCAATTCAATACGTATTCGGGAAGCGGCTCCTTGCTCGTCTCGGCAAGCGGCAATATTCAGCTCGCAAGCGGTTCCGTTACGTCTTTTCTGCAGGAAGCTTCCTCCTACATCGGGCAACGAAAGAATTCCGACGATTACGGGGCCTCCAAATTCGGAGGGCATTTGTATTATACCGTTTACGCAAGTTCAGACAAGCTGAATATGGCGATCTACCGGTTCATTCCGTCGGGAGTGATCCGCAAACCGTTGGACAAGTTCTATACATGGGCTTGGTTATTTGCGGCGGCGGCCTTCGTTATCGTAGCCCTATACACGATGTCGACCTATAAATTCATTCATAAGCCGCTGCTTCGGCTCGTGAAGAGTTTTCGGCGCGTGGAGAACGGCGATTTGGATCAGGTCATCACTCATGCGTCAAAGGATGAATTCGGCTATTTGTACAGCCGGTTTAATCAGATGGTTTCGAACCTTCGTTCGCTCATTGACCAGGCCTATCGCCAGAAGCTCTTGGCGCAGCGATCGGAGCTGAAGCAGCTTCAATCGCAAATCAATCCTCATTTTTTATTCAACAGTTTGTTTATCCTGAACACGATGGCCCGAACGGGGGATATGGAACGGGTTGAACAATTCACCATTCAACTTGGCGAATACTTTCGCTTCGTGACTCGCAGCGCCTCCGACGAGATATCGCTCGCTCAGGAAATGAAGCATGCCCGCACGTATACGGAGATCCAGCTCCTACGATTCTCTAGACGAATACGGGCACGCTTTGAGGACCTTCCGGAAGAAGCCGGGCAGGTGAGGGTTCCGCGGCTGATCGTGCAGCCGTTAATCGAGAACGCTTTCGAGCACAGCCTGGAGCGTAAGGAAGAAAACGGGTTGGTTGTCGTTCGCTTCGAGATCGCAAACGACGAACTCCGTATCATGGTTGAGGATAACGGAGATGACTTAACGGATGAGAAGCTAAGCGAAATAGCAATGGCTTTGGCAAACCGGGATGAATACGCGGAGACTACGGGGATGGTCAATATCCATCGCCGATTAACGATAACGTTCGGCGAAAGAGGCGGAGTAGCCGTGGCCCGCAGCAAGCTGGGTGGTCTTCGAGCGACGCTTTACTTTCCATGGGAGGGACAAGCTGATGTACCGACTCTTGATCGTCGATGACGAAGAGATGATTACCGACGGCTTGTACGAGACGCTTAACGGACGCAACATGGGATTGGATCTATGCAAAGCTTATTCCGGCAAGGAAGCGTTGGGCTGGCTGCACCGGACCCGGATCGATATCGTGTTGTCCGATATTCGGATGCCCGGGATCGACGGGATACGGCTTCTGTCCATCATTAAGCGAGACTGGCCGCATTGCCGTGTCATCTTCCTGACCGGCTACAGCGATTTCGACTCCGTGTACCAGGCGATTCAGACGCCCGGCGTTCAATATCTGCTCAAGAGCGAAGGGTATCCAAAGGTTATTCAAGCGGTTAGCGCAGCGGTGGCGGAGCTGGACGACAGCCTGCGCAAGGACGAAATGGTTCAGCACGCTCAAGAGAAGCTGAATACGCTGGAGGTTCTGGCGAGAGGGGAGTATTTCCGGCATCTGCTGAACAGCGCGAAGCCGGTTCCGTCGAACCTGGGAGAGGACTTCCGCAAGCTGAACATTCCGCTTGACGCCGAGAAGCCGGTTTACATGGCGCAGGGGGAACTTTCCCATGCCTCGACTTCCGTTTCGTCTTATGCCAATCGTCAGGAATCGGCTTTGGCCGTGACGCTGCTGGCCGAGAGCTTTCTGTCCGGCCAGGCCCGGAGCCTTGGCATGATCGACCGCTTCGGAGATCCGGTCTGGTTCGTCCAGCCGTCGGCCGACCGAACGGATGGGAACGAAGCGGAGGGAGGAGCATTTATTCTTCCGTATTTGGAGGGCCAATTTGAACTGTTCCAAAAAGCGTGCATGGATAGTCTGGGCATCTCCGTCGCCGTCACGCTGAGAGATCGGCCTTGCGATTGGAAGGAGCTGTCTTCGATCTATGATAAAATCAGACGGCAACGGCAACGTAAAACCGGCGACGGCGCCCTGATGGTCCGGACGGCGACCCTGGATGAAACGGACGGCGCATGTTCTAACCAGGAGCGTTCGCCGCGGGAAAAGTCGGACGCGCTCGCTGCACACCTGGATGCCGGAAGGCGCGGCGAATTCCTCTTGCTCTTCGACGAGTTGACCGGGTCGGAACGGGAAATCGGCGCATCGTACCTGCTTGAGCTGTACTATACGATTTCGCTTGTCTTGTTGTCTTACATCAACCGGTGGGAGCTGGGGAATCAGGTGGCCGGCGTCTCGGCCCTTATGCGCCGCGACGAATTCTCTTCGTGGGAAGAAGCGTTCGCGTTCCTTCGCAAGACTGCGGAAACGCTCTTCGAGATAAGGAGTTCAGGCGAACGAAACCGCGCGGCAGAAGCGATATCGAAGGTTCGTGCTTACATCGAAGAACATCTGGACGAGGATTTGTCGCTGGTCCGTCTTGCCGGCTATATTCATTTCAATCCGTCGTATCTATCGCGCCTCTTTAAACAAGAGAGCGGCGTCAATCTGTCCGACTATATCGAACACGCCCGAATTGAACAGGCCAAAGAGCTGTTGAGGAACGACGAACTGAAGGTGCTGGAGATCGGGGTTCGGGTCGGTTATGAGGCTTCTCAGTCGTTCACCCGGTTTTTCAAGAAAGCGACCGGCGTAACGCCACAGGAATATCGGGATGCTTCCAGAATGTAGCGAATCCCGCGGACCCTTATCCAGGTTCCGCGGGACCTCTTTTACGCGTTCGCCGGTTCCGGCCTTTTCATTTGAAGGGGCGGCGGTACGAGCCAGCCTTTTTCCTTGTTCATGCGCAGGATTTTGAGCCCCTGCGCCGTCTTGGCGGCATGGCACTTGGCGAACAGGGCGCCGACGTCTTCGCGGATGGAGGCCCCCATGGCCGCGCTGCAAGCCGTCAAGCCCACGGAATTGTCCATGGCGAGAGCCGCGGCGATCTCCATATCGCTGAACCGGGCGCCGACCGGAATGTCCGCCAGATTTGCCTTCGGCTTATCCGGAGGCGAAGGCGACGGAGCGATGTCGTTGGCGAGCAGCAGCTTGTCGAAGTCCTGCTCCTCTTCTTTCGCTTGCTTGATCATATCCTCGATTTGCTTTTTCAAATCCGGATCTCCCGCATGGTTGTGAAATGTCTGGTAGCAGGAGATCATTCCTTTGGCCGCCATGGAAAAGCTCCACGCATGAAACACTTCTCCGTAGTGCATAGGCTCGTCTTTCGGATTGCCGCTCAGAATGCCCACGTTCGTTTCCTCCCTTTCCGTTGTCGGTTTCTCAAAAAAAGAGCAGGAGGGTCAGCCTCGCTGCTCTTTTCGGTTTATCTCCAGTTGCTTTGGCTGCCTGCCAAGCTTTGCTCGGCGATGAGGATCAGGCGCCGGGTGATGTTACCCCCGATGCGGCCGGTATCCCGCGTGATCATGTTGCCGTAGTAGCCGTCCTGGGGAATCTGAATGCCGAGCTCTTGAGCGACCTCGAACTTCAGCTGATCCAGGGCTGCGCGGGCTTGTTGGACAACGAGTTGATTGGAACTGCGATCGTTTGCCATTTGAATCACCTCCGTTTGAATCGTATTATGCTTCCCGAAGCTTCCTTTTACGCAAAAATTTATCGAAAAATCCAATGATCGACCAAAAAAATTTTTTCGCGCGGAGATCTCGGCGCGGCGGGCACCGGTACGGTCCAAATATCGTAGAAAAGTTCATGTCCTCCGCGCCCCGGCGACTCTACAATGGGTGTGCACATTGGGCGGCCGCCGCGATCGGGCCGCGAGGAGGAGAGAAACGAAGCCGTGCCCCACGCTATCGAATGGAATGCGCAGCATTATGTCATCGACGGGAAACCGGGCTTCCTCGTATCGGGGGAGTTCCATTATTTCCGCGTTCCGCGGCACGATTGGGAAGAACGATTGAGCCGCTTCCGGGAAGCCGGCGGCAACTGCGTGGCGACCTATATCCCTTGGATCCTGCATGAACCGGCGGAAGGGGACATCCGCTTCGGCGACGCGCCGGAGAGGGATCTGGAGAGCTTTCTGGCCCTGTGCCGGGACCAGGGCCTCTTCGTGATCGCCCGTCCGGGGCCTTACCAATATTCCGAGATGAAATATTGCGGTCTGCCGGGCTGGCTCTGCGAGTCCTATCCGGAGCTGCTTGCTCGCGATCTCGGCGGCCGTCCGATGGTCCAGGACTCCGTCTCTTACTTGCACCCGCTTTTCCTGGCCAAAGCCAAGCGCTGGTACGATGAGGTCTGCCCGATTCTGGCGCGCTGGACGACGAGCCGCGGAGGGCCCGTCGCTTTCGTTCAATTCGACAACGAGCTGACCGGCATCCACGAATGGTTCGGCGGTTGGGACTATCATCCGAATACGATGGGGTTCGGCCGGGAGGACGGCCGGTATCCCCGTTTTCTCATGCGCCGGTATCCGGACATTCGGGCGCTCAACGCGGCTTACGGAACGGATTATGCCCGGTTCGCGGACGTGCGTCCGGCGGATCCGTCTTCCCCGCGAAACGTATGCGACCGGCGCCGGATCAAGGACTATCAGGATTTCTACTTCGGGACGGTCGCCGAATATGCCCGGACGCTCGCGAGCTGGATGCGCGACGCGGGCATCGACTGCGATCTCGTCCACAATTCCGCGAACCCCGGCTCCAACGCTTACCATGCCGAGACCGTCGCAGCGTTGGGGAATCGTTTTTTGCTCGGCTCCGATCATTACTACAACCTCGACTTGGACTGGAACGCGAACAACCCGACGCCCAAATACGCGCTGAACGCGCTGCTCTCGCTCGAAAGCTTGCGGCACATGGGGTTTCCGCCCACCGTGTTCGAACTGCCCGGCGGCAGCGCCGCGGATTGGCCGCCCATTACGGCATCGGATTTGAAGTGCTGCTATAGGACGAACTTGGCGTTCGGCATGAAGGGACTGAACTATTACGTCTTCACCGGCGGGTATAACCCGGACGGCATCGGCGGAGACGGCGAGATCTACGATTATCAAGCGTCCATCGCGCCGGACAACGCGGTACGGCCCCATTACGCCGTGCTGAAGGAGTTTGGCTTGTTCCTGCAAGAGAACGAATGGCTGGCGAAGGCGGAGCGGATCGGCGACTTCCGCCTGGGACTCGACCGCGAGCTGCCGAGAAGCAAATATTATGCCGCCGGCGATTCCGGCTTCGGCAGCGCCGACGCCTGGACGTTCCTGCACAAAGGGCTTGCGATCACCTCGCTGTGCGCTTCCTATTCGCCGGGGACGGCCGATCTGTCGAGCGACGGACTTCTCCGGCTGACGGATCAGCCTCTTTTCGTCGCCTCTTCGGACAACATGGCGGCATCCGTTCAGCGGCGGCTCGTTCGGTTCGTCGAGCAGGGAGGGCGCTTGCTGCTCGCCCCGGTCCTTCCGGTCATGGATGAACATTATCAGCCGTGCCGGATTCTCGCGGATTTCCTGGAGGGGGCCTCGATCGAACGCTTGACGGATGCGTATCCGGACGTTCGCGTCGGACCGGCAGGGCGCGTTCATGTGAACGGAGGATTGTGGGCCGCCTCGAAGATGCCGTCCGGCGCCGCGGCGATCGCGCGGGAAGAGACGAGCGGGCGTACGGTCGCGTGGAAAAAAACATACGAAGGCGGAGGCTGCGTGCTATGGCTCGGGCTGCAATGGAAGTTCGCCAAGCTCGCCCAGCTTCGCATGCTGGAGCATGTGCTGCAGGAGCTCGGCTGCCCGCCGCCCGCGGTGCGGTGCGATAATCCGAACGTCTGGACTTCGCTGCGGAGCGACGGCGATCGCGCGATGCTGTTCGCGATGAACCTGTTCTCGTCTCCCCTGGAAGCGGGATTGCGGGTCCGCGGGTCGGACGGCGCTTACGTCGATCTGGGAAGGCATGCGCTGGGCCCGATGGAAGTGAAGACGATTCCGATTCGAGAAAGGGGGCTTTCTAGATGAACGTGACATACGACTCCAAGTCCTTTCTGGCGGCCGGCCGGCGCATCTGGCTGACGGCGGGCGAGATTCACTATTTCCGGCATCCTCGGGCAGAGTGGCGGCCGGCGCTGCTGCGGGCCAAACGCGCCGGCCTGAATGCCGTCGCGACTTACGTGCCGTGGAATTTCCACGAGACGACGGAAGGCGATGCGGATTTCGCGGGGGACAAGGATTTGGCCCGCTATATCGATTTGATCGGGGAGCTGGGCCTGTACGCGATGCTTCGTCCCGGCCCGTACATCTGCAGCGAATGGGACGGGGGCGGCATCCCCGCCTGGCTCTGCGCCAAGCCCGTCCTCAGATTCCGCGAGGACGACCCGGTCTATATGGCCGCGCTCGAGAGCTGGTTCGACCGGCTGCTGCCGATCATCGCCGAGCGCCAGATCACGCGGGGCGGACCGGTGCTGACGGTGCAGAACGAGAACGAGTATCCCGGCGGCTGGGACGATTCCATGCGCCGCTATATTCGGAGGATCGGCGGGATGTTTCGCAAGCACGGCATCGAGGTGCCGATTCTCGCCTGCAACGTCCACGGCGATTCGGAGACGACGGTGCGGATCAACGATTCGGTCGACGAGAAGGACCAGATCCTCGAGCCGGGCACGATTCTGACGTACAACCATCACGTCGTCGTCGATCCGGTGTACGACCTGAAGCGCAAGCAGCCCGACGCTCCGGTCGTCGTGACGGAATTTTGGAGCGGCGCGCCGGTGCACTGGGGAGACCGGGTGTCCGACTGGCCGGACCGGCGGTCTCTGGCGCGCGCCGCATACGAGTACGCGTCGGCGGGCGCTCAGGTCTGCTACTACATGTTCGACGGCGGAACGAACTTCGGATTCGGGGGCGGCTGCAACATCGCGACCTCCTACGCTTCCGGCTATCCGGTCGGCGAAGGCGGCTTGCTGACCGATAAGTATTACGCGATCCGGCCGGCCAATCTGTTCGCCGGGCAATTCGCCGATTTTCTCGCGGACAGCGAAAGCTGCGAAGACCGGGAAGGCATCGGGGTTCCGGACGGCGTGCGGCTCGTCGTGCGCCGCGGCCGCGACGGCGCGATGGCGTTCGTGTCCGCGCATGACGGCCGAAAGGAGATTGCCGTCGAGCTGCCCGGGGCCGGAGCCGGGACCGTTCTGACGGTTCATCTGGGCGAAGCGCAGGCGGCCGTTCTGCCCGTCGGACTGAAGCTGTTCGGCGGGACGGCGACGGTCGATTACGGCAACTTGACGCTGCTGGCCCGGGACGAATCCCGCCGGGCGCTTCTCCTGTACGGCCCGGCGGGCACGGAAGGCGTCGTCAGCGTGAACGGAGAGGTCGTGCGGATTCCGGTCGGCAGGCGGAAAGTCGAAGCGCGGGAAGCGGGGGGCATCACCCTTGTCGCAGCGGACGAAGAGATGGCCGGACGATGCTGGATCCTGGAGGACGGCTCCGTCGCGTTCGGGCCCGATTACGCGGGGGAACGGAACCGGGACGGCGCCTGGGAGCTGTTGGCCGGCGAAGGCACGCCAAGCTCCGTATATTTGGACGCCGGCGGCAAGCCGGCCTCGCTCCCGCTCCGCTACGTCCCCGAAACGATCGAGCCTCCCGCTCTGAACGGCTGGAGATCGGCTGCCAGCCCGCTTCTCGCCGCCGGAGCGGCGGCGGGCTGGCAGCCGCTTCCGGAGCCTTGCTCCCACGAGGAATTGGGCGTTACGCAGGGCTACGTCTGGTACGCGGCGGAATGGGAAAGCGCCGAAGAAGGCGTCGAGACGCTGCTCGTCAGCCATGCGCCGAACCGCGTGTCGGTCTTCGCGAACGGAAGCTACTGCGGCACGCATGCCGATCGGCGCAGCGTCCGGATGAGGGACGATTACGGCCATCCGGCGGACTGGGCGTTCGAGGAGCTGACCGTTCCCGTCGCGAAGGGCCGCAACAAGTTCGTCTTCCTGTCCGACGATCCGGGCCACAACTACGACGTTCCGGTCCCGGTCGGCCTTCGCGGCCCCGTCTATGTCGGCTCGCGCCGGGTTCCGGTCGGCTCGTTTCGCGAAGTCGCGCCGCAGCGGGTGTCGGAGGAAGCGTTCCGCTTCCTGTACAGCCGCTTCTATCGCGAGCCTGCGCCGCTGCCGGCCGTCGAGTTCGAGCTGGACGCGGGCGCCGGCCGGCTGGCGTTCCTCTCGATCCACGGCGTGCACGCATGGGTGACCGTCGACGGCGAGGACGTGCTGCCGCTCTCCTATCCGGAATCGCCGTGGACGATGTTCGCCCAGATCAAGCGCTGGCTGACCTGGAGACTGCCGGACCGGGCGTCCGGCCGAAAATGCACGGTGCGCATCCAATACGCCGAGACGGTGGCGGACGCGGTGCGGGAGAATTTGACGGTCTATACGGTTCCCCGTTCCGGGGAACTGACGAACTGGCGCTGGAAGCGGTGGCGGGAGACCGGGGATATCGCCGTCTCCTCGCTTGAGGTGAAGAACCGGGAGGCGGAGAAGGCAGGAGCCGTCGTGCTGCTGCCGGTGGGAAGCCGCGTGCTGCGCAAGGGCAAGGCGCTGACGCCTGCTTATTTCGAAGCCGGCTTTCCCATGCCGGGCGGAGAACGGCCGGTTTTCCTGGACGTCGGGGAGATGTTCAAAGGGCAAATCTATCTGAACGGCCGCAACGTCGGGCGCTTCTGGCGCTTCGGGGGCACGCAGCGGCGGTACTGCTTGCCGCGGTCGTGGATGCAAGAGAGCAACCGGCTGGTGCTGTTCGAGGAGCTGGGGCTGGCGCCGCAAGGCGTCTCGCTCGTCTTCGGAGAAGCCGGGCGGTGGACCGCGAACCGCTGGAGCCCGGCAAGCGGCGCCATGCCTTCGGATAAGCGCTGATCGATTCCAAGCATTGCGGCTTTCCGGGATTGTCGTCTCGATGCAGGAGGCGGACGGGCGCGCATCGAATAGGGTTCAGAGACGGAGAACAGGAGCGTCGGAAGTCGAACGAACGGGACGAGGTGAGCCGATGTTGAACGTCATGATCGTCGAAGATGAGATGCTCGTCAGGCTCGGGTTCAAAAACACCGTACCTTGGGAGAAATACGGCATGTCGGTGTGCGCCGACGCGGCGAACGGCCGGGAAGCCTGGGAGCTGTACAACGGCGGGCTTCGCCCCGACATCATCGTGACGGACCTGCTCATGCCGGAGATGGACGGCCTCGAGCTGATCCGGCGCATTCGCGGCGTCGACAGCCGGACGCGGATCGTCATCCTGTCCTGCATGGAAGATTTCCATCTCGTCCGTCAGGCGATGAATATGGGCGTGTCCAACTACATGCTGAAGCTGACGATGACCGCGGAGGAGATCGCGTCCGTGCTGACCCAAGTCAAGGACGAGCTCGGCGTGAGGGAGTCGATCGAGGCGAACAAAGGGATTATCCGCAATCCGGATTACTTGAAAGAGAACGTGCTCAAAAACTATGTTTTCTACCAGCTGTACTCCGAAGAAGAATTCACGCGCCACATCGCCAAGCTGAAGCTGCGCCTGCATCCCGAGCGGCTCGTCGTCTGCCGGATGGAGATCGACCGGTTCGAGCAGGTCCGCGAGAAGTTTCGCGACGAGAAGGGCGAGCTCATCCGCGCGACCATCCTGAACGTGCTGAACGAGCAGCTCGACCAGTCGCAGCGGGGCGAGGCGATCTCCGACGGGGACCGCTGCTATCTGCTGCTGTTCAGCTTTCCGGACGTGGTCAGCGAGGCGAAGATCCACGAGGAGCTCGTCTGGCTGCTGCAGCAGATCCAGAAGGTGATGAAGCGGTTTTTCAACGTGTCGGTGACGATAGGCGTCAGCGGCATCCGCAACGAATACGTCTCCATGAAGGCGCTTTATCGCGAGAGTCTGGAAGCGGCGAAGCGCAAGTTTTTCCACGGAACCGGGCACATCCTGTTCCAGCTTCAGCCGGAGCGGGAAGCGACGGAAGGGGCGGGGCGCAAGCTGGACGAACTGCTCGGCGGCGGGGCGGACGAAACGGACCGGATGCGCCGGGACCTGAAGGAGATCGCGGACAAGTTCGTCTCCTCGGGTCAGCTGCGCTCGGAAGCGGACGTGCGGAAGCTGTTCGTCCGGCTGCTGCACGCCCCTGCCGGGCGGGAGGACGTCGGTGCGCAGGAGGCGGCCATGCTGATCGCCGAATACGGAGAAGCGATCCGGAAAGGCGAGACGCTGGACGAGATCTGCGAGACGTTCGGACGCTACCTGACGGAGCTGGCGGACATGCGCGGCAGCCGCAAACGGTTGAGCAAGGAGATCGCGCAAGCCGTTCAATACGTGCAGGAGCACCACCATACGAACATTTCCCTCCCTCAGCTGGCCGAATGGCTGCAGCTGTCCCCCAATTATTTGAGCGGCCTTTTCAAGAAGGAGCTGAACGTCAACTTTACGGATTACGTAAACCGGGTACGGCTGGAAAAGGCGAAGGAACTGCTGCTCTCGACGAACCTGAAATCGTACGAAATCGCCGAACGAACCGGATTTGCCGACGACAGCTACTTCAGCCGGATGTTCCTGAAGCATGTGGGCGTCCGTCCGAACGGCTTCCGCCGGTTGTGGGTACACGACCGGATCGCCGGCGGTGCGGGAGCGGGTGACGGTCATGACCGCTAAGCGACGCTTCCGCCTGGACCGGATCTCGCTGAAGACGCAGCTCATTCTGTCGTTCGTCGCCGTCACGTTGGCCGTTCTGTCGGCTACCTCGTACTACAGCTACCGGAAAACGATGTCCGTCCTGCAGTCGAGCATGGAGGACACCAGTCTGGCCCAATTCCGGCAGATCGAGACGAACGTCCAGAACCTGATGCACGAGGTGGACAAGTACGCGAACACGTTCATCTATGAGACGGACGTGCAGACGTTCCTGCTCAGCGAGCGCTTGTCCAACGCCGACTTCGTGCCGTTCTCGCAGGACATCACCAAGCTGATGGCGCGATATTTCAGCAATTACGATTATTTGGATTCCATGTACCTGTTCCTCGACAACGGCATGGTGATCGGCGGCACGCCGACGCAGAATCAGAGCAGCGCCGTGCTCGGCAAAGACTATCCGTTCTACGCCAACCCGCTTTACCTCACGGTCAAGACGAACTATCCGAACGTGGTGCTGTGGACCGGCGGCATCGTCACGCAGAATTTCATGCGGACGCCGCTGGCCAACGCTTCGTCGAACAATCGTCTCATCTCGGCGCTGCGCGGCATCACCTCGATGGACAGCCGAGAGATTAGCGCGATCCTTCCGGTGAACGCCGTCCTCGCCATCAACATCAAGGAGCGCTACTTCCATTCGCTTTACGGCAGTCTGCTGCAAGGCGGGAACGGGACGATGGGCATCGTCGACGACAAGGGCGTCGTCATCTCCAGCTCGAACGAAGCGGACATCGGCCGCTCCTACCTGTTCGGGAACAAGATCGAGCCGGGCGATCTCCGATTCGGCAGCTTCCGGGCGGAGCGGGACGGCACGAAGGAGCAGGTGCTCTATTACCGGATGAGCGATCCCGACTGGATCTTGATCAACGAAGTGCCCTCCGCGCTGTACAGTCAAGGAGCCGTCGCGATTCAACGGTTTACCGCGGCGGTTTTTGCGTTGTCGGTCGTTCTGATCGCCGCGCTCTCCTCCCTCTGGATGTACCGGATCATGGGGTCGCTTCAGGAGCTGATCAAAGGGATGCGCAACGTCGGGCGCGGCCACGTCGGCCTCATGCTGCCGCGCGCCTCGAACCGGGAGATCGGCCAGCTGACCGAGCAGTTCAACCGGATGTCGGTCGGCATCGCGGAGCTGATGAAGCAGAACGAAGAAGCCGAGCGGGAGAAAAGAAGGCTGGAGCTGGAGGCGCTGCAATCGCAGATCAACCCCCACTTCCTGTTCAATACGCTCAACACGATCAAATGGCTGGCCGCGGTCGCCGGGGCCACGAACATCGTGGAATGCGTCGCGAATCTGGGCAGCATGCTGAGGCCGATCTACAGCAGCCCGTCGCCGTATTGGACGATCGGCGAGGAGATCGCCTTCGTCCGGAACTACGCGAACATCATGAACTTCCGGTACGGGGAGGAGGTGGCGTTCTCGTTCGACGTTCCGGAGCAGACGCAGCGGTATCTCACGCTCCGGTTCATCGTGCAGCCGCTTATCGAGAACGCGCTCGTTCACGGCAAGTCCGGCAAGGGAGACATCCGCGTCGCGGTCTGCGAGGACGGGAGCGACATCGTCTTCGTCGTCGCCGACACGCGCGGCGGCATGTCCTTGGAACGGACGGCGGAGCTGAACCGCAAAATCCGGCTGGAGCACGTCGAGGGGGAGCGGAAAGGCATCGGGCTGCCCAACGTGAACAAGCGGATTCGGCTGCACTTCGGCGGGCGATACGGCTTGTCCATCGAGAGCGAGGAAGGCGTCGGCACCCGGGTCGGCATGCGCATTCCGAAGGTGCGGGAGGACGAAGTCCAAAAACCGTAGAATCGTTCATGTTTTGCCGGGGCCGCGATTTCTATAATTCAAATAGAAACAAAACCGAGAATGGATGATGAGACGTATGGAAACGGCAAGATCGGCCCCGCGCCCGAGGAAAAAAACGCTCACCCCGAGCCGATTGACGTTGTTTGCGCTGGTCCTCCCCTGCATCGCATTGATCTTCGCGTTCAACTACATTCCGCTGTTCGGCTGGCTGTACGCGTTCTACGATTTCAAGCCCGGCATTCCCTTGTCTCAATCGGAGTTCGTCGGGCTCAAGTTCTTCCGCCTGCTGTTCGAGGACAAGGAGCAGCTCGCCACCGTGCTGATCAACACGTTCGGCCTCGGCATCCTGTCGATTCTGGTGTCGCCGCTGTCCGCCGTCTTCGCGATTCTGCTGAACGAAACGGCCTCCAACCGGTTTCGCAAAGTGGTGCAGACCCTTACAACTCTTCCTAATTTTATAAGCTGGATTATCGTGTTCTCGCTGGCGACCGCCATCTTCTCGTCCGACGGAATGTTGAACGGCTTGCTGATGAAGCTCGGCTGGATTCACGATCCGACGAACGTACTGGCGGATCCCGGAGCGGCCTGGGCGTTCCAAACGGCGGTTTCCGTCTGGAAGTCGCTCGGCTGGGGCAGCATCGTCTACCTGGCCGCCATCGCGGGCATCGACGCGGAGCTTTACGACGCGGCCAAGGTGGACGGCGCCGGACGGTTCCAGCGCATCCGGAACGTCACCGTGCCCGGGCTCATGCCGACCTTCTTCGTTCTGACGCTGCTCAATATCGCCGGCATTCTGTCGGTCAACTTCGAGCAATATTTCGTGTTCAACAACTCGCTTGTCGCGGCCAAGATCGAGACGCTCGACCTGTATTCGGTCCGCATCGGCATCTCGACGGGGGACGTCTCGTTCGGGACGGCGATCGGCATGGCGAAGTCGGTCGTGAGCATCGTGCTGCTGTTCCTGCTCAACTCGTTTTCCCGGAAGGTCCGGGGACAGTCGGTATTCTAAGATAAGGAGGCGGACACGGATGCGCCGGGAATCGTCCATCGCGTTCAACTTGTTCAATTACGGCATTCAGGCCGTCATTACGCTGCTGTGTCTCTATCCTTTCTACTATATCTTGATCTATTCGATCAGCGATCCGCAGCAAGCGTTGAAGGGCGTGTCCTTCATCCCGAGAGGATGGACGTTGTTCAACTACGAGACCATCTTCCGGCTCGACAACATGGGGCATTCGTTCTTCGTCTCGATCGCGCGAACCGTCATCGGAACGGTGCTGACGGTCGTCTGCAGCTCCTGGTTCGCCTACGCGGTTACGAAGAACGAGCTTTACTTTCGCAAGTGGATCTACCGGTTTCTCGTCGTCACCATGTACTTCAACGCCGGCATTATCCCCTGGTATCTCACGATGAAGGAATTGGGGCTCAAAAACAGCTTCCTGCTCTACGTCATTCCTTCGGCGATCGGCGCCTTCTATGTGGTGCTGCTCAAGACGTTCATCGAACAGCTTCCCCAGGCTCTGGAGGAATCGGCCATGATCGACGGCGCCGGATATTTGAAGGTGTTCGCCCGCATCGTGTTCCCGCTCTCCATGCCGATCGTCGCCACCGTGGCGGTATTCGCCTCCGTCGGACAGTGGAACACGTGGATGGACAACTATTTTCTCGTCTCCAGCGATCGTTTGGAAACGCTTCAATTGATCCTCTACAACTACTTGACGCAAGCGCAGCAGATCGTGAACAGCAGCAACATGCAAAGCTTGAGCCGGGGGGCGGCGACCCGGGTGTCGCCCGAATCGATCCGGATTACGGTGACGATGGTCGTGACGATTCCCGTCATGCTCGTCTATCCGTTCCTGCAGAAATACTTCGTCAAGGGAATCATGCTTGGCGCCATCAAAGGCTGACGGTTGTTAGCGCCTGTTCGGAAGTGCGGTGAATTCCTGCGATCAGAACGTCGGGGAAGTTCGGCGCTAAGAGCGGAATCATTCTGGAGTTCTTCCGATGGCGAAACAATATAGATTTCACTTACACGGGAGGGCAAGGTATGAGAAGGGGAACGTCTTCAGCGGCGTTGGCCGGCACGTTGGCCGCCTCGCTCGCGATCATGGCAGGCTGCGGCGGCAATTCGTCGAACGGGGCGGGCAGTCCGTCCGCGAGCTCGTCGGCGACGGCCGGCGCGTCGGCAACGGCATCGGCATCGGCAGCATCAAGCGCCTCGGCGTCGGCCGGCAGCTCGCCGGCAGCGGCGGCGGACAAGAAGCCGATTACGCTTAAAGTGCAGTTTGCGGCAACGGGTCCGGATTTTGAAGGCACCGACGTGTACAACGAAATCACCAAGCAAACCGGCGTTACGATGGACATCGAGCTGTTCAACGAAGACAAGTTCAAAGTGGAGCTGGCCGGCGGCGATTTGCCGGATATCATCCAGGTCAAAAATACCGGCACCACGTATTTGCAGCAGCTGATCCAAGGCGGCAGCATCATCCCGCTGGACGACCTGGCGAAGACGAACGGGCCGGCGATCCAGGCCCCGGTCTATGCGAAGAGCTTGGACTACTCCCGCAAGTTCTGGAGCAACGGAACCGGCAAGCTGTATCTGATTCCGGTCCAGGTCGGCCCGTCCGGCTGGGGCTTCGACCAGCAGCCCGGCTTCGTCACCCGCTGGGATTACTACAAGGAGCTCGGCTATCCGGAGATTCACAGCATCGACGATATGGTGAACGTGCTGGCCGACATGGTCAAGAAGCATCCGACGACGGCGGACGGCAAGAAGGTGTACGGCACCGCGATCTGGAACGACTGGGCAACCTGGGGACTGCAGAGCATGGGCCTGGTCACCGGGAACGGCTTCTATAACGTCAATACCGGCGCTCCGGCCAACGATTATACGGACGTGGAGCACAGCGACATGTGGGACACGATCCAGTTCCTGTACAAAGCCCAACAAAAGGGTATTCTCGATCCGGACGCGTTCACAGCGAAGTACGACGACATCGTCGCCAAAGCGACCCAGGGTACGCTGCTGTCCTCGCAGGCGACCTGGCCGTTCGTCCAGGCGAACGCGGATCTGCTCAAGCAAGGCCCGGACAAAGGTTTTATGACGATCCCGCTGGACTGGGGCTACGTCTATGTCGGCGGCTCCACCGTGGCCGGCTGGGGAGACCGCGCGTTCGCGATCACCAAGAACTGCAAAGACCCGCAGCGCGCCATGGACCTGATCAACTTCCTCGTGTCGGAACAAGGCTCGCGGTTGATCGAGAGCGGCATTCAAGGAACCCACTGGGATATGGTGGACGGCAAGCCGCAGATGAAGCCGGAGGTCGTGCAGCTTCGGGCGGCCGGCGGCGACCCCTGGAAGAAGACCGGCATCAACATGGCGGCCAACCAGCAAGGGCTGACCGACTTTACGACCGCGAGCGACGGCAGCGTCGTGAATCTGTTCGATACGCCCGAAATGTTCGCCAGCCAGAACAATTCGCTCACGAGCGACTACAACCAGCATTACGGCGTGACCTATCCGGCCGAAGCCTACAAGAAGCAGGCCGACGCCGGCAAGGTGAAGACGATGGACGAATTGCCCCAGGACGTCCTGAACGCGATGGCGACCGCGCCGGAGGACATCCAGCGGATCAAGGCCAAGCTGGACGACCTGATTACCAAAGGCGCCCCGACGGTCGTCCTCAAGTCCAAAGACGACGCGGACTATCAGAAGCGGCAGCAGGATCTCATCAAGCAATTGAACGACGCGGGAGCCGACAAATACTTCGAATGGTATAAACAAGCGTTCGCAGACGCGAAAGCGAAGATCGAAGGCTAAGGTCGCCTCGGAACCGAGGGGCGCCGGATTGGGAAAAGCGCAATCCGGCGCCCCTTTTCGACCGAGAAGATAAGGTTTCAAGTCCGGAATCTCCGGAATTGAAATAAATCCATCCAAGAGAGTGGGGACGATGAAGAATGGTTCGCAGGCTTCTTTCATGCGTATCGACGGTCACCCTGTTTTCAACGCTTTTCCTGGCGGCGGCCCCGGGCGGCTCCGGCACGGCCGCGGCGGACGAGCCCGACGCCGGGCATACGTACTATGTCGACGCGGTCAACGGCGACGACGGCAATGACGGCAGCTCGGATCATCCGTGGCAGACGATCGGCAAGGCCGCCGGCGTCCTGGTCGCCGGAGACACGGCCAAGATTCGCTCCGGCGTCTACCGCGAGACGGTCAAGCCGGCCCATTCCGGCGCGCCCGGAAGCGACATCACGTTCGAAGCCGACGACGGCGCGGACGTGACCGTGAGCGGCGCGGATCTCGTCACCGGGACGTGGACGCCGGCGACGGAGGTTCCGACGGCGGACGTTTACAAGATCGGCGCCGACCTTCACATGGGGGATTACCTCGATCAGGTGTATGTGGACGGCGTGGCGAACAATTGGGCGCGCACGCCGAATACCGACGTCGGCAATCTGTACGATCCCAATCTGTACGAATACGACAATACGCAGTCGTCGGGCAACAAGCTCGTCGACAACGCGAACCTGAATCAGCCGGCCGGCGCTTGGGACGGGGCGGCGGTATTTTACGAAGACGCGGGCTCGTGGAATTTTGGCAGCGCTTTCGTCTCGACCTCGACGCCCGGGACTTTGAACATCGCGACCTCGCCGGCCTTCTATTCGGTCCGGTTGTCGAGCCTGGACGACAAGCTGACGCTGCTCAACCAGAACGGGAGCGTGCTTGGCTCGGCCAACGTCGACGTTCAATTGAACACGGTCTATCACGTCAAGATCGCCGCGGACGACGGCACGATCCAGGTCTATCTGAACGATGATGCGTCCCCGGCCATCACGGCGAACGATCCGAATCCGATCGAGGGCTTCTTCGGGCTCGGCGTTCAATCCGGCAGCAGCTCGGCTGCGGCTTCGGCCGAGTTCGCGAACGTGAACGCGACGATCACGAGCCAGAGCGCCGATCAAGCGCTCGGCAAGGCGACGGCGCCCTTCGCCAGCAACCTGGAAGGCTGGAGCGCGGGAGACACCAACGGCTATTGGAGATCGGACGGGACGGAGCTTGCGGGCTACACGCAGCCGCAAATTTCGCAGACGGGCACGTCCTACAACTCCGCCGTCAAAGCGAAGAACTTTACCTATTCGGCCAACGTGAAGCTGACGGCGGCAGGCGCAGCCTCTATGACGTTCCGCAAGCAGGAGATTCCCTATATTGTCGGCATGGGGAACTGGGGACTGGGCAACTCCGAGTATTTCATCATGGGCAAGCTCGCCGCCCTCGATTACCCCGGCGAATGGTACTATGACCGGACGGCGCATCAGCTCTATTTGAAAACGACGGGCAGCGACGATCCTTCGGCGCATACGGTCGAGGTCAAAGCGCGAAACCTCGCCTTCGACCTGGCGGACCGGTCGAACATCGTCGTCAAAGGCGTGAAGCTGTTCGCCGCGACGATCGATACGGCAAACGGCGAGAACGACGTCATCGACGGAATTCACGCCAAGTACGTGTCGGATTATTACGTTCAACCGAGCACCGCCACCGGCATTTGCCTGTGCGGGAAGAACGACACGCTCAAGAACAGCGAGATCGCCTTTTCCTCCGGCTCTCTCGTCTCGATCAAGGGCGAGGGCAACAAGCTGATCAACAACGTGATTCATGACGGCACGTACGGCGGGATCGTATTTCAGTCCGCGATCGACGTGTACGGCGTCGGCCATCTGATCAGCAACAACACCGTATACCACGCGGCAAGATCGCTGATCGGCGGACAATTTTACGCCTCCTCCATTCAGTACAACGACTTCTACGGCGCCAACGGCTTCGCGACGGACACCGGGCTGCTCTATACCGCGCACAGCGATCTCGGCAACTCGGAAATCCATCACAACTACTGGCACGATTATATGCAGCGTCCCAAAAGCAAGGGCAGCGACAGCAGCTGGAGCGCCGGCGTCTATCTGGACAACGGAACGTACAATGCGCTGGTTTACGACAATGTGACCTGGGGCTTCCCGTGGCGCGGCATTATGGTCAACTACGCCTCCAATTTCGTGCAGGTCTACAACAACACGACCTACAACGCGTCGATCGCCGAAATTTCGAAGGCCGGCTACACCGTGGACGACTACAAAGACAAAGTGTACAACAACATCTCGACGGACGGCTTGGACACTTCGGGGCTGGCGATCGGCGCCGACTATCAGGCCAATCTGACGTCGGGCGATCCCGGCTTCGCGAATCCGGACGGCCTGGATTTCCATCTGAAGACGGGATCTCCCGGACTGGACGCGGGCATTCCGATCTCGGGCATTACCGATCCGGGCGACGGCGCGCCAGACATCGGCGCATACCAGTCCGGCGAGCCGGCTTGGAAGGTCGGCGCCGATCTGAACAACCCGCCCGCCGTCGAACCGACGCTGCAGCTGACGCAAACCGACGGCCGGAACCTGCTGGTGAACGGACCGTTCGAGCTGGACCGGATGGGGCAGCCGGGCATGGACGGTCTCTACGGCTGGACGCGGACGTATTCGCAGACCGCGCAGCCGGTCGTCGACGTACCGGGCAACAAGACCGCTTCGCGCATCGGAACGTTCAACGGGGCCAGCCTCGGCACCGGCGAAGACGGCATCGAGCAGACGATCGGCAACCTCGAGCCGAATACGAAGTATGAAGTCAGAGGCTTCCTGCGCTCGGCCGCTTCCGGACAAAGCGTCAAGATCGGAGCCCGGAGTTTTGACGATGCCGGTACGGACACAAGCAAACAAACTTCCGAGGATACATGGCAGGAAGAGACGTTCACGTTTACGACCGGCGCGAGCAGCACGTCCGCGACGATCTATGCCTATAAGCCGGACAACGGCGTCTACGCCTTCCTCGACGATTTTTCGGTGGCGAAATACGAGGAGCCGCCTGCGCAGCCGCCCGCTCCCGCGCACACGGAGGAGGGAACGCTCTCCGTCAACGACACCGTCACCGGGACGGGCACGGACCAGTTCGATTATACCGGGACATGGACCGCGGAGACCGGCAACGCCTTCAACTACCATGAGGACAATCACCAGTCCTCGGCCGAGGGCGATTCTTACGAAGTGAAGTTTTCCGGCGTGCAGATCCAGCTGTATTCCGAATTGGAGAACGATATGGGCATTGTCGGCGTGTCGATCGACGGCGGCGACGAGGCGATGGTCGATACGTATTCAAGCACTCACATCGGCGATGCGCTCGCGTATACGAGCCCGCGGCTGCCGGACGGGACGCACACGCTGAAAGTCCGCTTGACCGGGACCAAAAATCCGGATTCGAGCGGCACCAAGCATGTGGCGGACCGGGTCGTGGTCGTATCCGCGAACGCGCCGGTGCATATCGACGACAGCGAGACCGGCACGGGAACGGCACAGTTCAACTTTTCCGACGGCTGGACGCAGGCGGCGAACAATACGGATTACAACGACACGAACCATTTCACCCAGACCGCGGACGCGTCTTATGAAGTGAAGTTCGACGGCGTCCAGGCGAAGCTGTTCTCGGAGGTCGACACGAACATGGGCATCGTCGGCGTCTCCGTCGACGGCGGTCCGGAAATGACGGTAGACCTGTACTCGGCCAAGCATTTCGGCGACAAGCTGGTCTATACGACGCCGCGAATGCCGGACGGGGAGCATACGATGAAGGTTCGCGTCACCGGACGGCAGAGTCCGCTCTCGTCCGGCGCGTGGGCGGTCGCCGACCGGGTGGACGTCATCTCGGCCGACACGCCGATCGTCGTCAACGACACGCAGACGGGAACGGGCAACAACCAGTTCGACTACCACGGAACGTGGTACGCCGGCACCGACAACGCCGCTTGCTACAACAGCGACAACCATTTCACCAACGAAGCGGGAGCCTATTACGAGATTCGATTCGTCGGCAAGGGAATTCGGCTGTATTCCGAGCGGAACAGCGGCGACGGCATCATCGATATCTACATCGACGGCGCCAAGGCGGCGACGGTCGATATGAATTCTTCCGTGCACATGGGGGATGACCTCGTCTTCTCGAGCGCGGAGCTGACGGACGGTCCGCATACGCTGAAGGTCGTGAACACGGCGGCGAGCAGCCCGGGAGGAGGTCCCTGGAGCGTCGCGGACCGGGTCGACATCATTCCGACGTCCGTCCCGGACACGGATGCGCCGAGCGCGCCGGCGAACCTGACGGCGCCGACGGTTACGGCGACGACAGCCGATCTGGCTTGGGACGCTTCGACGGACAATTACGGCGTGGAAGTCTATGAAATCTTCAGCGGCACCGATCTGATCGGATTGACGCGGGGAACGAGCTTCACCGCGAGCGGACTTCAAGACGGGCAGACGTATACCTTCACCGTAAAAGCGAAGGATGCGGCCGGCAACGAATCCGCGGCCGGCGCTCCCGTCCAGGTCACGGTTCACGCTCCGCTGCCGAATCTGGCGCTCGGCAAAACCGCGACGGAAAGCTCGGTGTACCAGGCGGGCTTCGAAGGAGACAAGGCGTTCGATGGGGACAGCGCCACGAGGTGGGCTGCCGCCGAAGGCTCGTCCAACCCGCAGTGGGTCAGCGTCGACCTGGGCGACACGGTCCAGATCGGGCACGTCAAGCTGAGCTGGGCGGTACCTCACGGCACGTCCTATCAAATTCTGGTTTCGACGGACGGGACGGATTGGACCGAGGTTTACGCGACTACATCCGGCAACGGCGGTCTGGACGATATCAAGTTCCCGGCCGTTGATGCCCGGTACGTGAAGCTGAACGTGCTGGACCGAAGCGATCCTTATTGGGGAGCGACCGTCTACGAGTTCGAAGTGTACGGAGATTCCGGTGCGGAGACCGCCAATCAGGCGCCGGCCGCGGTGAATGTCGCGATCGACGGAACGGCGGCCGTAGGGGAAACGCTGACGGGGGCTTACGACTACAGCGACCCGGACGGGGATGCGGAGGGCGCTTCGACGTTCCAATGGTATCGGGGAACGAAAGCGGACGGCTCGGACAAAACGCCGATCGACGGCGCGACGTCGCCAAGCTATACGGTCGCTTCGGGCGACGCCGGAACATACTTGTTTTTCGAGGTGACGCCGGTCGCTTCGGACGGCATTTTGCAAGGGGATCCCGTCGTCAGCCCAGGCCTCCTCGTCACGGGCGGTCCGGCGCCGACCTTGAAGACGGTGTACGCGGAAGACTTCGAGGGAACGGACGTCGGGGCGATGCCGGAGGGCTGGACGGTGACCGGGGCCGGAAGCGGCAACGCGGTATCGGTTCAGCAGGACGGGGACGGGAAAAATCTCAAACTCGTGCAGACGTACAACAATGACGGCGACGGCAGCTTCAAAGCTTCCTATTCGTTCGATCCGATTCACGATTTGGCCGTCGCGGAAGAGCGGATCATGGCCGAACAGGGCGGGGCCACGGGCAGCTTCCTGACGCTGTACGACAGCCAAGGGACCAAATTGGCGGAGCTGCTGTACGACCTCGATTACGCCCATAACGGCAGCCGGGAGCTGGCCCGGCGCACGCCGGACGGCAATTGGCACAACCTTCTGCCATATAACGCGAACCAATGGTACGACGTCCGGTTGACGGTCGATCTCGCGGCCGGCACCTACGACGTCGCGATCGACGGAACGGCCGTGGAGAGCGGCATTCCGCTGCTGAACCCCGCGGACGATGTGGCAAAGCTCGAGACGTCCGGCTGGAACCAGAGCCCCGGCACGTTCCATCTGGACGATCTGAACCTCAGCGGCCCCGACGACGGCACGGCGGCAGACAGCACGCCGCCGGTCACGAGCGCGACGCGGTCCGCAGAACCGAACGATGCCGGTTGGAACCGGACCGGCGTGACCGTCTCGCTGCAAGCCTCCGATGAGGACGGCGGCTCCGGCGTGGCGAAGCTCGTCTACGATGCGGCCGGCGCGCAGAGCATCGGGGAGCGGACGGTGGACGGCGCGGCCGCGGAGGTGACGATCTCCGCCGAAGGCGAGACGGAGCTGAGCTTCCATGCGGTAGACGCAGCAGGCAACGAGGAGCCTGCGCAGACGCTGCAGGTGCGCATCGATTCATCCGCTCCGAGCGTTACGGTCGCCGGAGCGGGCACCTACACGATCGACCAGACCGTGCAGATTACGTGCACGGCGGCGGATTCGGCGTCCGGTCTGGCGTCCGATCCTTGCGCGGCGCCGCTCGTGAACGCTCCGGCGTATACGCTCGGCATCGGCAGCCATACCGTAAACGTGCAAGCGGCGGACAAGGCGGGCAATACGACGCAGCAGTCGGCCGACTACCAGGTGAAGATCACGCTTGCGAGTCTACTCAAGCTGATCCTGTCGTGGGTCCACGGGCCGGGCGCGAACGGGATCGTGCAGTCGTTCGCCGCCAAGCTGCAGATGAGCAAGCTCGACTCGTTCCTGAACGAAGTGTCGGCACAATCCGGGAAGTCCATCACCGCGGATCAGGCGAAGTGGCTGAGAACGCTGGCCGAAGCTTACAAGCGGCAGGACGGCTGACGGACCCGTTCGATGCGAAGTCCAAATATCGTAGATTCGTACATGGTCTCGGCGCACAGGGGTTAGGTAAGGTAAATACAGCGGGACCGACGCGGGCGTCGGATGGTTGCTTGCCGCCATCCGCCGCCCGCTTGTACGTTCCGGGGCAATGGTAAAGGAGGCTTGCGAAAGATGGCTGCCGGAATCGGCGAAACCAATCGGAAAATCCATCTGGATTTCCATACGCCCCATTGGGTGAAGCAAGTCGGCGCGGATTACGATCCCGAGCTGCTGGTCGCCACATGGAAGCGGGCGAACGTCAACGCGGTCACCGTCGTTTTCGGCTTGTGCGCGTGCGGCAACGCCTATTACGAATCGGATGTCGCGCCGGTTCATCCCGCGCTGCAGCGCGATCTGCTGACGCCGCTGCTGCCTGCGGCCGAGCGCGAGGGCATCAAGGTATACGTCCATTTCGCGCCCGGCATCAACGACCGGGCCGTGATCGAGCATCCCGAATGGGCGATGGTCAGGCGAGACGGGACGCGGCTCGATACGAACGGCGGCAAGGAGTGGGGCTGGCCGTGCTACAATTCGCCGTTCGTCGCGGATTGGCTCTGGCCTCAGCTCGCGGAATTCGTTCCGCGGTTCCCGAATATCGAAGGCGTGTTCGTCGATATGGTCATGTATGCGGACGAGACGTGCTTCTGCGAGTTTTGCCGTCGCCGGGCCGGCGCGCTCGGACTCGACCTGGACCGGCTGACGGACCGGGATCGGCTGCAGGAGCTGACGCTGAACGAGTTCATCGAGCGGACGCGAGCGATCGTAAAGAACGCCAATCCCGACCTGTCGTTCACATGCAACTGCCGCAACTTCGTCGGCGGCGTCCGGAACGGGAACCTGGACTATCTGGAGCTGGAAGCGCCGATCACGTGGAACAGCTACTATTACCCCGTCCTGTCCCGGCACATTCGGACGCTGGGCAAGCGGGCGGGCGGCATGACCACGCGTTTTCCGAAAAACTGGGGCTATTTCGGCAGCCTGATCAACGAGGCGCAGCTGAAATTCGAATGCGCTTCGATTCTGGCGACGCTCGGCTCCTGCTGCATCGGCGACCAGCTTCATCCGTCGGGCAAGCCCGACGCAGGCGTATATGAGCTGATCGGAACTGTCTATGGCTTCGTAAAAGAGCGAGAAGCGTGGGCGCTGGATGCCGCCACGGTTCCGTATATCGGCGTCGTGGCCGATCGCCAGCGCAACCTGGGGGCGCAGGAGGTTCGCGACGGATACGAAGCGGCTCATCAGGCTCCGGCCTCGCTGTACGGCGCGGGGCTCGCCTTGCTGGAAGGCAGCCGTCACTTCGACGTGCTCGACGAGGAGAACGGTCTCTCCGGCTACCGGCTGCTGTGGCTCCCGGAGAACATCACGCTCGATCCGGCGCTGGCGCCGAAGGTCGAACGATATGTCGCGGAAGGAGGCCGCCTGCTCGTGACGGGCGGCACGCTGTGGGAGCAGCCGGTCTGGCGCGACACGCTCGAACGGCTGGCGGGCGTTCGCCTGGCCGGGATCGAGGCGGCAGACGGCGGCTACGTTCAGCCCGTCCCTCCTTATGCGGATCGGATGCCGGACGCCCCCTGCTTCGTGAAAGGCCGCTTCCCTCGCTGGACGCTGCAGTCCGCGGACGCCGTCAAGGCGGCGAGCACGTTCCGTCCCTTCGAGGATATTTCCCTGGACCGCAGGTTCGGGCATTTTCACGCCCCTGCCGGGGAAGAGGCGGAGGCGCCGGGCGCGGTCGTCCACCCGTACGGGAAAGGGATGGCGGCGGTCGCAGCCGCTTCGCTGGGAGCCGATTACTTCACGATCGGCAGCCGGCACGTTCGGCAGATGGCGCTGAACCTGATCGACGCGTTGCTGGAGCCGGAGCATCGGCTGCTCGAAGTGGAGGCGGATTCGCCCGCCGTCGAAGTGTCGCTGATGAGTCAGCCGGGCCGATGGGTGCTGCACCTGATCCAGTACGCGGCCAAGCGAATGACGGAAAATACGGTGATCGAGGAAGCGCCGCCGCGCTATCGGATTCCGGTGACGCTGCGGCCGCCGGCGAAGCCGCGCCGCGTCGCGCTCGCTCCTTCGGGCGAGGAACCGATCTGGACGTGGGAGGACGGCGCCGTCCGACTGGTCGTCCCGGAGCTGCGTCTTCATCAGATGGTCGTATTCGAGTGGGAGGAAGAGACGGAATGAGCGAGGCGCGGCAGATGACGGTATATGTCGCGGCGGACGGCTCGGATGCCGGTTCCGGCACGCTGGGCGAGCCGCTCGCCTCGCTCGCCGAAGCGCTGTCCCGAACGCGGAAGGCGGAGACGGGCGCCTTCCGGCGCATCGTCGTGCGCGGAGGCAGCTATTACGACGTCGCCCTTGAGCTGACGGAAAGGGATAGCGGTCTGACGATCGAAGCGTACGAAGGCGAGCATCCGGTATTGTACGGCGGCAAGCCGCTCGTCCAATGGGAACGCCGCGGAGACTGGCTGGCGGCGAAGCTGGAAGGGGCCGAGGCGCATTCGCGCGCCATACGGCTGCTGGAGATCGGCGGCGAGAGCCGGCCGCGGGCGCGCCTGCCGGAGAGCGGCGCGTTCCGGCACCGGAACCGGTTCGACGCGCAGTGGATGTCGACGCTGGCCGGAGGCTGGGAGCGGCCGCCGACCGAGGAGGAACTGACGGTGCTCCGTTATGAGGAGGAGGATCTCGGCCCTTGGCTGGATGAGCAAAACGCGGAAATCACGGTGTACCACGAGTGGGACGAATCGCTGGTCGGCGTTCGCGCGGTGGACGCAGCGATGCGGACAGTCTTGTTCGCGGAATGTCCCGGTCATCCGCCCGGCGCGTTCGCGGACCGCAACGAACGCGCCCGCGAATATGTCGTGTGGAACGTGAGTGAAGGAATGACGAAGCCGGGTCAATGGTTTCACGACCGCGCCGCCGGCGAGATCGTCTATTGGCCGCGGCCGGGGGAGCGCGCGGACCGGCTGAACGCGGTCGTCCCGACGCGCGGGCACGTGTTGCGTCTGCGCGGCGGAGTGCGCAACGTGGTCGTGCGCGGACTGGCGTTCTCCTGCGCGGCGGCGGCTCTTGTTCCCGGCGGGTTCGCGGCATCGGAAGCGAGCGCTGCGATCGTGGCCGAAGAGGTGCGCGACGTCTCGTTCGCGAACGTGACCGTCCGGCACGCCGGCGGCTGGGCGTTCCGCCTTCGGGGCGAGCGGATCGGGCTTCTCGGCTGCCTCATCCATCATACGGGAGCCGGCGGCGTTCACTATGAAGGGGATTCCATCGCGTTGTCTCATTGCCAAATCCGCGAGATCGGCCTGGTTTACGGGAGCGCGGTCGCGGTGCTGGGCGGCGGAAACGGGAACGCCGTCCGGCATTGCGATATACGCGACACGCCTTACAGCGGCATCGTGGATACGGGAAGCGATTCGGACATCAGCGGCAATCTGTTCTACCGCGTCATGACGTTCATGAAGGACGGGGCCGCGGTTTACTGCACGGGAAGCAAAAGGACGCGGGTGACCGGCAACGCCGTGCTGGCCGATCCGGGGCGGAAGGCGCGGAGCTACGCCTACTATCTGGACGAATTGTGCGAGGATGCGACGGTGGAAGGCAACCTGGCGTTCGAGACCGGCCTGCCGATGCTCAGCCACATGACCCGGAACTGCCGCTATGCCGGCAACGTGTTCTGGGACAGCGGACCGCAGCGGATCGAGGCGGCGAACACGTTCGGCCTCTCGTTCGAGCGCAACGTCCTCGTCGCGGAACGCATCGACTTTTACGCGCCGCGCGGCAATCCCGGCCATCGCGCCTCGAAGTTTGACGCGTACCCGTCCATGAGCGCCTATTCGAGCGCCGACGGGTTCGCATCGCTCCGGGATAATGTGATGTACAGCCGGAGCGGGTCGATCGTTTTCCACGAATACGTCCATTACGAGGTTGTGAGCGAATTCCCGCTGGCGCCGGAGGACGGGAACGTCTTCGCGGATCCCGGGCTGACGGGATTGCCGTCGGGAGAGATCGGCTGGGAGCCTTCATCTCCGGCGGGCGCAAACGGCATCCGGCCGCTCGCGCTGGCGAACGCCGGCTGCTCGCGCGGCTATGCCGAGCTTTATCGAATCTGCGGAGGTGCATAAGTAAGATGCGAAACGATTTTGCGGAACGAACCCGATGGTTCAGGGAAGCCCGATTCGGGATGTTCATTCATTGGGGCCTGTATGCAATCCCTTCGCGGGGCGAATGGGTCCGGAGCCTGGAGAAGCTGTCCGTGGAAGAATATCGGCCTTTTTTCGAAGAGTTCGATCCGGTCCGTTACGATCCGCGGCAGTGGGCGAAGCTCGCCAAAGCGGCCGGGATGAAGTACGCCGTCATGACGGCCAAGCATCACGACGGCTTCTGCCTGTTCGACAGCAAGCTGACGGATTACAAGGCGACGTACACCCCGGCGGGCAGGGATCTGATCCGCGAATACGTCGAGGCGTTCCGGGAGGAAGGCTTGCGCGTCGGACTCTATTATTCGATCATCGACTGGCATCACGACGATTATCCGGCCTACGGCGACAAGATCCACCCGATGCGGGACAACGAGGCGTTCAAGAACAAGCCGATCGAATTCGGCCGCTACCTCGACTACATGCACGGACAGGTGAAGGAACTGCTGACGAATTACGGCAAAATCGACGTCATGTGGTTCGATTTCTCGTACGACGACATGACCGGAGAGAAGTGGCGGGCGACCGAGCTCGTGCGGATGATGCGGTCCCTTCAGCCGGACATCGTCATCGACAACCGGCTTGGCGGCAACATCAAGGCGGCGGCTCCCGAGGAGTACGCCGGCGACTTCGCCAGCCCCGAGCAGATGCTGCCTGCGGAAGGCATCGCGAACGAAGCCGGGCGTCCGATTCCGTGGGAGGCATGCATTACGCTGAACGATCACTGGGGCTACTGCTCTTCGGACCGCAACTACAAATCGGCGAAGACGGTCGTGCGCGGGCTCGTCGAATGCGTGAGCAAGGGCGGCAACCTGCTGCTGAACGTCGGTCCGGACGCCAAGGGCGTCATTCCGCACGAGGCGGTCGAGATCCTGCGCGAGGTGGGACGCTGGATGGACGCCAACGCGGACAGCGTCTACGGCTGCGGCGCCGCTTCGCTGCCCAAGCCGGAATGGGGACGGTATACGCAGAACGGGAACAAGCTGTACGCCCATCTTTTCGACCGGGGGATGGGACCGACTTCGTTCGCCGGCATGAACGGGAAAATCAAGCGGGCGAGGCTGCTCGCGGACGGGGCGGAGATCAAGGTGGAGACGCCGTGGATGGCATACGAGTACCCGGACGACGCATTTGTCACGCTCGGCGGCGCGGAGCTCCCGGACGGCATCGACACCGTCATCGAGCTGGAGCTGGCGTAAGCCGGATCGGAGGGACGGGACCATGTACGGGAAAAAGGAGCTGTCCGGCCCTTGGCTGCTGCGCGGCTCGGACGGACAGCGCGGCGGCGTGAAGACGTTCCATCTGCAAGAGACCGACGAAGCCAAATGGATGGAGGCGAGCGTACCGGGCGAGGTGCATCTGGAGCTGATCAAGCGCGGTCTGATCGGCGAGCCGACGGAAGGGCTGAACGCCTTGGCGGGCCGATGGGTGGAGGAGAACCTGTGGGGCTACCGGACGACGTTCGCGGCTCCGGACGAGGCGGTCGCGGGCCATGCCTGGCTCGTATTCGAAGGACTGGACTACGATGCGAAAATTTACTTGAACGAGGAGCTCGTCGGCGGGCACGACAACTTCTTCCGTCCGTGCAAGCTGGATGTGACGGGCAAGCTGCGCCGCGACAATCTCCTAGTCGTCGTGTTGAACGGAGGCCTGCACGCGGCGGGGAACCGGTCGGTCGAAGGGTATTACGAGAACTCCTATGACCATGTCCTGCACAAACGGATCTGGCTGCGCAAGCCGCAGTGCTCGTTCGGCTGGGACTGGTCGGCGCGGTACGTCAACGTCGGCATTCACAAGTCCGCATTCCTGGAATGGACCGACCGGGCGCGAGTCGACGATATCGTCGTCCTGGCGGATGTCAACGAAGCGATGGACGAAGGGACCGTGTCGGTCCGCGTCTTTGCCGAGGGCTGCGGGGCAAACCCGGGAATGGCGGAAGTGACGGTGCGTGTGAGCGGCCGTTCGGAGACGGAACAGGCGAACGAAGGCTGTGAAACGCAAACGTGTCGCCCGGAGTCGGAACTTGTGAAAGGTGGCGGCGAAGCGCGAACTTGCTGCGGCGAGACGGTGAGGACGTTCGAGCTGGCGGAAGGAATGAAGCGGCTGGACGCGGAGGTCCCGGTCCCGAAGCCGCGGCTGTGGTGGCCGTCCGGCCATGGCGAACCTCATCTGTATGAGGTGACGGTGCAGGTGCGGGTCGGCGGGGAGCTCGTGTGCGAGCGCGTCAAGCGAACCGGATTCCGGCGGTTGGCCGTCAACCAGAGCCCCCATCCCGCGGGAGGCCGCTGCTTCATTCTGGAAGTGAACGGCAAGCCGATTTTCGCCAAGGGGGCCAACTTCATTCCGGCGGACATGATCTTCGTTCGGGCCGACCGCGCCCGCTACGAAGGGCTGATCGATCGGGCGCTGGAAGCGAACTTCAACTTTCTGCGCGTCTGGGGCGGGGGCGTTTACGAAACGGACGATTTCTATGAGGCGTGCGGCGAGCGCGGCATCATGGTATGGCAGGACTTCGCGTTCGCCTGCGCGGCGTATCCGACGACGGACCCGGCCTTCATGCGCAACGTGAAGCTGGAAGCGGTCCACAACGTCCGAAGGCTGGCCCATCACCCGAGCCTCGTCATGTACTGCGGCAACAACGAGAACGAATGGCATACGCACCGCTGGGACGAAGACGAGAGCGAAGGGATCATGTATCCCGACCATGCGTTCTATCATCACGTGCTGCCCCGCATCGTGCGGGAGGAGGATCCGGGCCGATACTATCAGCCGAGCAGCCCGTATTCTCCGGACGCCTTGTTCCCGAACGACGATTCGGCGGGGGACCAGCATCCGTGGTCGGTCGGCTTCGACAATACGGATTTCCGGGAATATCGCGGGCTGACGAGCCGGTTCCCGAACGAAGGCGGCATTCTCGGGCCGACAAGCCTTCCTGCCATGCACGCCTCCATGCCGGAGGGTCAGCGGCACGTTCTGTCCTTCGCCTGGCAGCAGCACGACAACGCGCTCGACTCCTGGTTCCCGCTCTCGGCGCCGGACCGGCAGGTTCGGGAGTGGACCGGACTGGAGGCACGGGAGCTGTCGGTCGAAGAGTACGTCTATTACGGCGGGCTGATCCAGGGGGAAGGGCTGCGGGAATACATCGACAACTTCCGGCGTCGGATGTTCGACAGCGCTTCTGCGATCTTCTGGATGTTCAACGATTGCTGGCCGTCGACCCGGAGCTGGACGATCGTCGATTATTTCCTGAACCGCACTCCCTCCTTCTATCCGGTCAAAAGGGCGTTTCAGCCGGTATCGGTCGTCGTCGTCCGGGAGTCGGACCACGTCCGCGTGTTCGGCATCAACGAGACGGACGCTTCTTGGCGGGGCGAGCTGCACTGCGGCTTCTTCACGCTCGGTGGAACGTACGCGACGGATCGGCGTCTTGCGGCGGAAGTGCCGCCCAACCGGTCCGTCTGCCTGGCCGAGTTCGGCGCGGCGGAGTGGGACGCTTCCGGGATCCGCGACACGCTGGCGTTCGCGCGGCTGATGCGAGACGGCGAGACCGTTGCGCGCAACCGGCTGATGCTGCCCCGCTTCGCGGAGATGAACTGGTTGCCGGTTGACGTTGACGTTCGCCGGGACGGCGAATACGCGGTGTTCCGGAGCGACCGGTTCGTCTGGGGCGCATGCATCGATTTGAACGGGGACGCTCCGCTTCCCGACAACTTCTTCGACGTGTGGCCGGGGCTCGAGCACCGGATCGCCTGGCCGAGGGAACGAGAGCTTCCGCGCATTCTCTATGTCGGCAATGCGATCAAGGCCCGGCAGGCCGAGCAAAATCATAACTCCTGAACGACTCCGTCGTTCGAAAAAAGCCGCGAAGGAATCTTCCTTCGCGGCTTTTTGAATCCTATAGAAAGCAGAATACGCTGCGAACGATGCGTCCGGCAAAAAAGAAGGTTCAAACGGGAGAACGAACAGGAATTTTGCAACTGGAATAAAAGTGGACACCAACTTTAGAAGAGCCAGATAATAAGCTTGTCTGGGAGGTGTTCACATGGGTGAGCAGCGGCAGCACTACAACGAAGAGTTCAAACAGCGCCCCGGAGCGCGAACGAAAAGCCAAGGATCGCCGGATTGCCCGATGTAGAGGAGGAACTGGCGATCGTAAAAAAATGCCGGCCGACCGGCGCAGAGGGAGAACGGGACGAATGCAGGGGGCGATTTCTCGCGCATGGTATAATCGCGGTAAAAATCCACTGAACGGAGACGATTCGCGCATGTCCTGGATGACGGAAGCCGGAACGGAAAGGGATCTCGACTTGGAGACGTACGCGCTGCCGGATTTCCGGCTCTCGCTGCAGCTGGGCGGCACGCATTGGCGCCAGGTGAGGGAGGGATGGTCCTATCCCAGGCACAACCACCTTCTGTTCGAACTGAACATCGTTCTGGAGGGGCGGCAGATCACGACCGTCGACGAGACCGAGTTCGTCCAGACCGAAGGCGACTTGCTCTTCATTCAACCGGGCCGCGTTCACGAGAGCCGGAACGGGCAGGCGGCTCCGATGACGTATTTCTGCCTGCATTTCGACATCGAAGACGCCGCCGTCTATCGGCGGATGGAGCGGATCGGCAACGCGCGGATCGCCGCCGATTCGGAGCTGGCGATAAAGCTTCGTCCTTGGCTTCTGCAAATGGCGAGGCCGCCGGAGCCGGGGGCCGACGGCGATGCGGACGCCGGCTTTGCCTTGCGCGCAGCCATGCTGAACGTGCTGCTCGCTCTCGGCGACTATGCCGCTTCCGAAGAAGCGGATCAGCCGGCGCTTCCTTCGCATCCGGGGTGGCAGTCGCCGGCCATGCAACGGTTGCGGGAGCAGTATGCGTTGGAGAAAAAAGTGGAGGACCTGCTCTGCGCCTCGGAGGATGACGGCCTGATTGCGGACAAATCGCTCTTCCCGCCGTTTCAGTGGGTCGGCTTGTTCTCCATTGTGATCCCGGATCGCGGCTTCTGGACGAAGCCCGAGCGATTCATGGCGAAGATCCTGCTCGACGATGCGTTGTCCGGACACGGCATCGCGGCCGTCGTCGTCGGCGAACAATCGCTCACGGCCGTGCTGTTTTCGGATCGGGCCGCCGTTCCTCCCATGGAGGAGTACGCCGCCCGGTGCAAGGCGCTGCTGGAGAAAAATCTCAAGGTCGCGATCCGGCTCGGGGTGGGCGGAGCGGCCCCGGAAGCCGGCAAACTGCGCGACTTGTACCGGCTGAGCTTGCGCCGGCCGGGAATGGCGGAGCCGCCGCCAGCGAAACGGAATAGCTTCGAATTCATGAGCCGGACGGTCCGGTTGGCTCTGCTGACGATCGAGACCGAATTCGGCAACCCGGACTTGACGCTCGGCCTGCTCGCCAAGAAGCTCGGACTGACGCCGAATTACGTGAGCGCGTTGTTCCGGACGGAAACCGGTCAGACGTTCACCTGGCATTTGTCGCGCATCCGCATTGAACGCGCGAAGACGCTGCTGAGGGAGACGAATCTGAAAATCTTTCAAGTCGGCCGACAGGTCGGTCTCGCCGATCAAGCCTACTTCAGCCGTTTGTTCAAGCGGACGGTCGGAATCAGTCCCAACGATTACAGGGCAAGAGCCCGGCCGGGGCCGGGATCCTCAGTCTCCGAGTCCATCGTAGAATAATCCAAGAAAACCTTTTCTAGTCCATTGTTGCGCAGACGGGCGGATGTCATACTGGATGTGAAATTCAGCGGAGGGAGAGTTCGGATGTACAAGGTGCTGGTCGTGGACGACGAGCCGTTCATGCTGGAAGGCTGGAAAACGATGGTTGACTGGAACTCGTGCGGATACGAATTATGCGGCACGGCGACGGACGGAGAGGAGGCGCTCGCCTCGATTCGCGCCTGCGAGCCGGACCTGGTCGTGACCGATATCCAGATGCCTGTGCTCGATGGGCTCGGACTGATTCGAATCCTTAAGGAAGAAATGCAATTAAACATGAAAATAGTCATCGTAAGCGGTTATCCTGAATTCAGCTACGCTCGGCAGGCGCTCCGCTATCAGGTGGACCACTACGTCCTGAAGCCTCTCGTGACGGAGGAGATTCACCGGCTGCTGCTGGAACTGGCCGGTCCGCTGGAAGAACTCCGCCGCACCAGTGCCATCGCCCAGAAGGAGCAGACCGCCGCGGCCGCTTCGGCCATCGTCGCCTTGCTCAAGAACGGAGGAGCCGGCGCGGTCCGATCCGCGGAACGGCTCCTTGGAGCCGACGAGGGAACGCGCTGCAGCCTGCTCATCGCCGAATCGGCCGCCGGGCCGGACGGCGGCGTTTTTGCGACGGCCGGGAGCGTACAGCCCCGGCTGAGGAAGCTGGCCGACGCCGGCATCGGCGGCGCGTCGCGGACCTGGCATTTCGAGGAAGCGCCGGGCCGGGCCGGCTTGCTCGTTCTGGACGACGGGCGAAGCGGGGAACGGTTCGATGTTCGGCTTGCGGAAGCGGCCGCGACGATGGCCGCCGACCTGGGGGACTTGGCGGTCTACTGCAGCGGCAGCGCCCGCGGGCTCGCCTCCGTGCCCGAGCTGTACCGTCAGGCGATGGAAGCGCGCGGCCTCGCGAGGCTCGGGCCGCACAGAGGCCTGCACCTGTATCGGGAGCGAGCCGCAGACGGCGATTATCGTCTGGAGGAGATTACAGCCTGCGCCGAAGCGCTGCTTCGGCTGATCGACGAGGGCAATCCGGAGGGCGCCGGCCGCTCGGTGGACGGCCTGCTTCAACGATTGGCCAGAGAAGGAGCCCGCGAGGGCTGGGTGGAAGCGGCCGCCCGGCGTATCCGCGGCGAGCTTCTTCGACGGTATGCCGACCCGGACGACGACGCGGCACCGTGGACCGGCGACACGCTGAAACGGCTGTGCGTCCGGGCGGCGGAGCGGCGAGCGCGAGCGGCGGAGCCGGAACGTGCTCACGGATCCGGAAGCGCCGTCGCGGAAGCCATCGAATACCTGAAGCTTCATTACCGGGAAAAAATCCAGCTCCAGGAGCTGGCGGAGCGATTTCGCTTGAACCCCGTTTATTTCGGGCAGCAGTTCAAGCGGGAGACGGGCTCCTGCTTTAACGATTATGTTCACGGCCTTCGGATCGAGGAGGCCCGCAAGCTGCTTCGCCGAACGGACATGAAGATGTCCGACATCGCCGCGACGCTGGGCTATCACGACGCCCAATACTTTACGGATAAATTCAAAGCGCTTACAGGAGAGCTGCCGTCTTCATACAAAAACAAGCGGAGGGGGGAGCGGCGTGCGGAGCAAAGCCCGAGTTTTCCATAAAGTGAACGACATTCCCCTCAAATACAAGTTCCTGCTCATCTATCTGCTCTGCGTTCTTCTTCCGATCATGACGATCAATATTTTCTTCTACCAGCGCAATTCCGCGGACATCAAAAGCCGCGAGCAGGACAACCTCCGCAAATCGATCGAGCGGGCGTCCGGCGAGCTTCTCGGCATGATCGACGAAGCCGTCGCTCTCAGCCATTCGATCGCCGGCGACGACGCGATCTACGAGGCGCTGGACCGCAAATACGAGACTCCGGTCGATTATTACGACGTGTACAACGGTTTCCTGAGGGATAAGCTCACGCGCTATATGTCCGCCAATATTTTGGAAGTCCGTATTTTCACGAACAACCGTACGATCCAGACCGGCTCGAACTATCACGTGATCGGCAACGTATCCGTCGAGCTGCCGTGGCTGGAGCAGCTGAAGCAGTCGGACGGCAACATTGTCGTCGTCGCCTATAACGAGAACTCGACCTTCACCCCCGGCAAGCGAATCAGCGTCGTCAGCCGGATGAACACGTTCGCTTCGTACGGGAAATTTGACAAGTATCTGCTGGTGGATCTGAACGTAGGCAAAATATCCAGCATTCTGAACCGCGAGATCGACAGCCTGCAGCTTCGCCTCGTAGACGATCGGAACCGGGTCGTGGCAGCCAGCTCCCTCGCCGGCAAGCAGCAGGAACCGCTTCTTTCCCGTGCGCCGGACACCGCTGCGGGCGGCAAGCCGGGGTACGTGATGGAACGGGAGATCGGGGACGTCAGCTATCTGAAAGGCTGGAAGCTGGTCGGGGTCGCGGATACCCGCCACATCGACAGCCTGCTCGGCGACGCCCGGCGCTCGATCTTCTGGCTGGCGATCATCAGCACGTTTATCCCGTCTTTGCTCATATTCATCATCCTCCGATCCTATCATTTCCGGGTGAAGAAGCTGTCCCGCCACATGGAGAAGTTCCGAAGCGAGAAGTTCGACCGGATCGACATCCAGGAAGGCCGAGACGAGATCGGCGGTTTGATCCGGACGTTCAACGCCATGACCGGCAAGATCACCTCGCTCATCAACGACGTCTACAAGCTGGAGATCCGGCAGAAAAGCTTCGAGCTGGAGCGGGTGCGCACCGAGCTCTCCATGCTGCAGAGCCAGATGAATCCGCACTTCCTGTTCAATACGCTGAACGCTTTGCTGGTCGTGTGCACGAAAAACGGGTATACCGACGTGACGGAGATCATCAAGAACCTGTCGCTGCTCATGCGGCGGCTGCTCAGCCGGACGGACGGCCTGGTGCCGGTCGAGGAGGAGCTGCAATTCACCTCGATGTACTTGCAAATCGAGAAGTTCCGGTTCGGCAGCTTGTTCCATTACGACTTCGACGTCGATCCGCGGACGCTGCCGCTGCTCATCCCGCGCATGAGCATTCAGCCGCTCGTCGAGAACGCGTGCAAGCACGGGCTGCAGGCCCGCAAGGACAACCGGACGATCCGGGTCGCCGTGAAGCTGACGGAGCGCGCGCTGGAAGCGAACGTCATCGATAATGGCGTCGGCATGGAAGAAGGCAAGCTGAAGCAGCTGATGGAAGATGTCCGGTCCGACCGGGCGATGGACGGCCATGTCGGCATTCGCAATGTCTACAGGCGATTGGAGCTGTTCTATCGGGAGAACGTACGTTTTGTCGTCGAGAGCGATCCGGGAAGCGGGACCCGGGCGGGCTTTCGAATTCCGCTCGCGAGGCTGGAAACATCCGACTGTCAAAAGGAGGCATGACACATGTACAAGGTGCTCTTGGTCGACGACGAGCCGTTCGCCATCGAAGGACTGGAGCTTCTGATCGATTGGGAAAAACGAGGGTTCCGCGTCGAAGGCGCATGCGGCAACGGAGAAGAGGCGATCCGCAGAATCCGTCTGGACCCGCCCGATCTGGTCGTGACCGACATCCGCATGCCGGTTCTCGACGGTTTCGAACTGATCGAAGGCACGCGGCGTATGGGCAACGACTCCACCCTCTTCGTCATTGCGAGCGGGTACGACGATTTCGAGTACGCGCGGCGGGCGATGCGCCTGGGCGTTACGCATTACCTGACGAAGCCGGTCGTCTCCGAAGAGGCCGACGAATTGCTGGGACGGCTCGAGAATGAGCTCCGCGAGCGCGAACGGCGCCTGCTGATCCGCCACAGCGCGGACCGGTACGCGGCCAGCCATGCGCTGTCCGTGCTGCTCTTCGGCGGCGAGGATTCCGAACGGCGGGAGGCGCTGCGAACGCTGTCCCCTCTGGCGGAGCAAGCGTTCGCATGGGCGTATCTGCACGTCGGGACGGACGAAGAAGGCTTGGGCGCGGTCCGCGAAGCGGCTCTCGGCATGGCGGAGGAGCTCGAATGCTGCCACCTGATCGATTGCGACCGGGGAGCGTTCGGGCTCGTTCTAGGTTTAAAGCGCTCCGACCGGGAAGAGATCCAGATCTTCGCGAATCGCCTGCTTCCGGCTTTGCAAGAGGCGACCCCCGGACGGATCGGCGTGGCGGCCGGCCGCGTCGTCGAACGCCTGGACGACTTGTCCGTCTCGTATCGCAGCGCGGCGGAAGCCGAGCGATTTTTGTTTTTCGGAACGGGGCAAGTGATCCATTACGAGGACATCCGGGGCAAGACGCTGTCCTCCGACCCGGGAGCGCTGAAGGCGGCGGACGCCATCGTCGAGGCGGTGGAGAACGGCCGGCCGGACGAATTGGAGGCGGCGGTGCGCGAAGCGTTCCGCACGTTCGAAGCACGGATGACGCTTCCGGAGCTGGTCGGCATCTTCTGCACCCAGGTCGTGCTCCGCTGCGCCTCGGTTTATAAGGAGCTCGGGGGCGATCCCAACGAGCTGATCAAGGAAGCGGGACTGGATGACGGCGTCCCGCCGGGCAGGCACTTGCGGGAGTCGGCGGAATCTCTGACCCGCTTCTGCCTGAAGTGCCAGTCCGCCGCGTTCCGGCTGCGGGATCGCCGGACCGGCGGGACGCCGGCCAAGGTCGCCGACTTCCTGCGGCGGAATTACACGGCGTCGTTCACGATCAAGGAGATCGCGGAACGGTTCTATATCAATCCCGTCTACCTGGGGCAGTCTTTCTCGCGCAAATACGGCATGGGCATTCTCGATTATATCCACGATCTTCGAATCGAGGAAGCGAAGCGCCGGCTTCGCGAGACGGACGATGCTTCGTATACGATCGCGGAGTCGGTCGGGTACCGGGGCTATCAGCATTTCCTGAAGCAATTCGAGAAGCGGCTGGGCATGAAGCCGGCCGATTACAGGCTTCTATCCTCCCCGTGACGCCCGGCGGCAAGGCCGGGGAGAAGGCGGCAACCTAAAATTAAGGGGGGATAGAGCTTAAATCTGATTATGTTGCAACCGCATACATTTCTTCATAATGAAGAAGCAAAGTCAAACGGATTTCGAAGGAGGAGCATGACATGGGGGTTTCGACAAGAAAGAAGCTTTGGGGCTCGGCATCGCTGGCGCTCGCGCTCAGTCTCGCGCTTGCCGGATGCAGCGGCAATAACAACGGCAATAACGCGGGCGGCAGCGCGGACGGCGGTTCCTCGCCGAGCCAAGGGGCGGCTTCGGGTACGGCGTCCGCTTCCGCCGGCGGAAGCGCCGAGGCGTCGACGGGCGACGATCTGAAACCGATTACGATCTCGGCGTTCATCGGTTCGCCGAATCAGGCGCCGACGCCGGACAACCGGATCTACAAGAAGATCAAGGACGAGCTGGGCGTTACGCTCAACATGGAATTCCTGGTCGGCGACTTGCAGCAGAAGCTCGGCGTCATGATCGCAGGCGGCGACTATCCGGACCTCATCACGGCCGACCCGAAGCTCGTGACGGCCAAAGCGGTCATTCCGCTGGAGGATCTGATCGACAAGTACGGGCCGCATCTGAAGGAGCACTACGCGGCTTACTGGAATCGAATGAAGGATTCCAGCGACGGCCATATTTATTGGCTGCCGAACTATGGCGCCTATACCGGAGAGGTTCATAACACCGGCCCTTATGAAGGCCCGGCCTTCTTCATTCAGAAGCAAGTTCTTAAGGAAGCGGGCTGGCCGACGCCGAAGACGCTGGACGATTACTTTAAGCTGATCAGCGACTACGCGGCGAAGCATCCGACGACGAGCGACGGTCAGCCGACGATCGGCTTCACGACTCTCGCATACGACTGGCGAACGTTCCCGCTGACCAACGCGCCGGAGCATCTAAGCGGTCATGCGAACGATGGCGGCGTCGTAGTCGACAACGGAGTCGCCTCCGTATTTGCCACCCAAGATATCTCCAAGACTTATTACAAAAAGCTCAACGATATTTATAACCAAGGCTTGATGGACAAAGAAGCCTTCGTGCAGAACTATGACCAATATTTGGCGAAGATTTCGTCGGGCCGCGTGCTCGGCATGTTCGACCAGCGTTGGGACTTCGAACAGGGCGAGAACGAGCTGGTCGCTCAAAACAAGATCGGCGAAACCTATGTCGGCTTCCCGCTGACCTACGATGGCGTCAAGGACCACTATCTCGACCGCGCCGTCATCAACCTGAACAACGGCTTCGGCATCAGCAAGGATGCCAAAGACCCGGTTCGTATCATCAAGTTCCTTGACGCTCTCGTGACCGAAGACTGGCAGAAGACGCTGCAGTGGGGCGAAGAAGGCGTCGATTACGAAGTGGACGCGAACGGCAAATTCTACCGCACGCAGGAACAGCGCGATCAGCAGAATGATCCGACCTGGAAGCTGGCCAATAAAGCCGATGCATTATGGGGCTACGCGCCGAAGATGGAGGGCACTTACAGCGACGGCAACGCTACGGGACCGGGCGGTCAACCGGACGAGTTCTATGCTTCGCTGAAGCCGGAGGACAAGGAAGTGCTCGACGCCTACCAACACAAGACTTGGTCGGAGTTCTTCTCCCCCGCTCCGGAGAATCCGGTCTATTATCCGGCCTGGCAGATCGATCTGATCGACGGCTCCGATGCCTCGGTCGCCAACAAGCAGATGACGGACGCTACGCTTAAGTATTTGCCGAAGGCGATCATGTCCAAGCCGGACAAATTCGACTCCGTCTGGGACGAATACGTAAATGCTTACAAGAAGATCAACGTGAAAGCGTATGAAGATCGGATCAACTCGCAAATTCAGTGGCGGATTCAGAACTGGACCAGCAACTAACGGAAGAAAACGATCGTCTTGCGGAAAGCATCGGCGAATTGCCGGTGCTTTCCGCACCTGACGTGTGCCGAACTTCCGGAAGATAGATAGGAGGAGAGAACGATGGCGAGCGCCACGAAAGTTATTTCATCGAAGACGGCCGCGATGACTGCCGCACCCCAAACGTCCCTGTTGAAACGGATGCGCAGCCAGAAGCAGTTGATACTGATGTCGCTGCCCATACTCCTTTACGTCCTTTTGTTTTCTTACTACCCCATTTGGGGCTGGACGCAGGCCTTTCAGAATTTCAAACCGGCGTTGCCTTTTTCCCAGCAGGAATGGGTCGGCTTTAAGCAATTCAAATTTCTTTTCAGAGACGATATGTTTCTGAAGGTGCTGCGCAACACCATCGGCATGAGCTTCATCAATCTTGTGCTCGGCTTCGTCACGGCGATCTTATTCGCCATTTTGCTTAATGAAATCAAGAACAAGCTGTACAAGCGTACGATACAGACCATCTCTTATCTTCCGCACTTTCTGTCGTGGATCATCGTAACGGGCCTCGTCGCGAATGCGTTGTCCGTAGACGGCGGCATCGTCAACGTGGTGCTCATGAAGCTCGGATTCATTCACGAGCCGATCATGTGGCTCAGCAAGCCGCACTACTTCTGGGGAATCGTAGGCGCTTCCCATGTGTGGAAGGAAGTGGGCTGGAATGCCATTATCTACTTGGCGGCTATCACGTCCATCGATCCCTCGCTTTACGAAGCGGCGGAGATCGACGGGGCGAACAGATACAGGAAGATGCTTAATATCACCCTGCCGGGCATCAAGTCGATCGTCATCATTTTGCTGATCATGAATCTCGGCTGGATTCTGGACGCAGGCTTCGAGGTGCAGTACCTGCTCGGCAACGGCGTCGTCGTCGACTGGTCGCAGACGATCGATATTTTCGTACTGAAATACGGCCTGCAGATCGGCAACTATTCGCTTGCAACCGCCGCAGGCATCTTTAAGACCGTTGTCAGCATCACGCTCATCTTCGCGGCCAATACGATCGCCAAGCGCTTCGGCGAAGACCGCTTGATATGAGGAGGGCAACCCGATGAGAACGAGAACGCTACGGCTGGAGCCGGTTGTCTTCCAAACGTTCAACGCTATCGTCATGATCGCGCTGACGGTCATCACGCTGTATCCTTTTCTGAATACGCTGGCCGTATCGTTTAACGCCGGCAACGATACGATTCGCGGCGGCATCTATTTATGGCCTCGCATTTGGACCGATCAGAACTACCGAGCGGTGTTCGCGGGCGGGACGATCTATCACGCTTTCTGGGTATCGGTGGCAAGAACGCTTATCGCCACGGTGCTCAGCCTGTTCCTGACCTCCATGCTGTCCTATACGGTCAGCCGCAAGGAATACGTGTTCCGCAAGCCGGTTACGATCCTCATCGTGATGACGATGTATTTCAATGCGGGACTGATTCCTACCTACTTCCTGATCAAAGATCTGCACCTTTTGAACCATTTCTTGGTCTATATCGTTCCAGGCTTGATCAGCGCGTTCAATATGATCGTCATTCGAACCTATATGCAGACGCTTCCGGAAGGACTGATCGAATCGGCCAAGGTAGATGGCGCGGGAGATTTCCGGGTATTCCTCTCGATCATTCTGCCGCTCTGCCAACCGGTTCTGGCCACCGTGGCGCTGTTCGTCGCGGTCGGGCAGTGGAACTCCTGGTTCGATACGTTCCTGTATGCCTCCTCCAAGCAAAACTTGAGCACGCTGCAATATGAGCTGATGAAGCTGTTGTCATCCGCGTCGTTCTCGAATGCCAACCCGTCCGTCGTCAATGGGAACAATGCGAACGCCGCGCTTAACATGGTGACCCCGGTCTCGATCCGGGCGTCGATCACGATCGTCGCCTCGGTGCCGATCCTGGTCGTCTATCCGTTCCTGCAAAAATATTTCGTGCACGGCATGCAGCTCGGCAGCGTGAAAGAGTAGGGGATGCCCGCCTGGATCCGGGAACGCGCAAACGGCCATGCAGAACGCCCCGGAGACGCGACATTGGCCGCTCCTGTTCGAAGCGGAGCAGCGCCTCAAGCCGGCGGTTCGAAAGTTCGTCGGCTTCGGCTTGGGAGGGAAAGCGGAAGAGCCTCGGACAGAAAAATCCGGGGCTGTTTTATTTGGACGTACGCCTGCCGTGTGCCTCAATGCCGTTTGCCTGGAGTAGGACCGAGGTCGCGGATTCCTCGTCTCGCTTCCGGGTCGAATGAAGGATTTTCCTGTCGGAAGAAGAATTAGAAATGAAGCGAGACAAATCTTCCGGGAGGGACGGCATGATCCAGGTCAACGAAGAGAGACGGAAGCAGCTGCAGTACATCGGCATTACGGAGGAGGATCTGAAGTATCTGGGGAGCCGGCGCGAGCAGTTCGAGCAAGTCGCGGACTCGGTCGTCGACCGGCTATACGACCATATCGAGGCTCAGCCGGAGCTGGCCGCCATCATCGGCAAGTACAGCACGATCGAGCGGCTGAAGATGACGCAGCGCTGGTACTTCTTGACGCTGACGGAAGGCAAGATCGATATGGAATATATCGAGAAAAGACTGTTTATCGGCAAGCTGCATTCCAAGATCGGGCTGACGACGAACTGGTATCTGGGAACGTACATGGCTTACCTGGACAAGGCGCTGGACCATTTCCGGATCGCGGCGCCGGACGAATGGAGCCGCATCTTCTGGGCGCTGACCAAGATGTTCAACCTTGATTCCCAACTGGTGCTGGAAGCTTACGAAGAAGACGAGAAGCAGAAGATCCGGAACTTGTCCGAGCAGCGCGAAGCGACGCTCGCCCAGGTCAACAAGGCGGTGCAGGAGCTCGCTTCGATGATGGTGCAGCTCAGCTCCAGCAGCCAATCCGTCTCGGAGGCGGCGAGCCATACGGCCGAGCTTCAGGAGACGGCGCACGGGAAGGTCGACTTGCTGCGCGACAAGATCGGCGAGATCGCTTCGGTCGGCTCGCTGCTGCAGGAAGTGTCGGACCAAACTCACCTGCTCGGTCTGAACGCGGCCATCGAAGCCGCGCACGCGGGTCAGTACGGCAGCGGATTCGGGGTTGTCGCGAACGAAATCCGCAAGCTCGCCGCCCACTCCAAAGACTCGCTCAAGGTGATCAAGACGAACCTGGCCGACATCGCCGCCGTCCTGAACGAAGTGATGAGCGACTCGGAGACCACGTCCAGGCTGGCACGGGAGCAAGCGGCAAGCTCGCAGGAGCTGACGGCGTTCGTCGGCATGATCGAAGCGGTCACGGCCGAACTGGAGAAGATCCAATAGACCGGGAGGGTCCGGCGGCCGAGCAAAAATCCGCCACGCCGATGTCGTGACGGAAAAGGAAAGACTATGGGTTTATTCCATCAATGTTCACGCAGGATACCCCGATCTTCTTGAAGTCGGGGATGAATGCGTGTCAGGCTATGCCTGAATGCCTCGTTTGTCTAGTCCTCTCTCCCGATATGTGCTAAGATTTGGGCAGAAGGAGGCGAACGTATGCTCGTAACGGTGACGGCTAAAATAAAGATCAAGCCGACAGCGCCGCAGGCAGAAGCCCTGCTGCATACGGTCTCTGCTTATCGTGTGGGATGTCATTATATCTCCTCCGTTGTGTTTAACGGCAAGGTGTTGAATCAGCGTTCCTTGCATGAGCTAACCTACCAAAATCTGCGCACTGTCTACGGATTGCGATCTCAGATGCGCAATCGGTGATGAAGACGGTAATCGCCAGATACAAGACCAATCGAAGCAAGGGTCACGCATGGACGCAGGTACAGTTTCAGAAGCCGGAATACGATCTGGTTTGGAAGCGCGATTATTCGCTGACAGACGGATTGTTCTCTGTGGGCACCTTGAACGGGAGAATCAAAGTTCCGTTCGAACGCAAAGGAATGCAGAAGTACTTCGACGGGTCCTGGAGGTTCGGAACAGCAAAGCTTGTCTACAGGAATCGCAAGTGGTACCTGCATATCCCGATGTCCAAAGAGATCGAAGAACTAAAGCTTGAGGAGATTAAGCAAGTGGTCGGGATCGACCTGGGGATCAACTTCCTGGCCACCTCCTTTGACTCCCATGGGAAAACGAATTTCTATCCCGGCAGGCAGGTGAAACGCAAAAGAGCGTATTTCAAGCAATTGCGCCAGCAATTGCAGCGGAAACAAACTCCTTCCTCCCGCCGCAGACTCAAACAGATAGGGCAACGAGAAACCCGCTACATGACCGATGTGAACCACAAGGTCAGCAAGGCACTCGTTCGCCACGGTAGACCGTTATGTGTCGGTATCGTGGGCGTTCTACCAGCTACGCAAGATGGTGGAATACAAGGCGCAGCTTGCAGGGGCTGTGACGATTGCCGTGGCCCCCGCATTATACATCCCGGCAGTGCCCGCGATGCAACCACCAAGAGAAAGCAAACCGGGACAAGAAACGGCATGGGTTTAGTTGCCGGAAATGCGCTTACAGGAGCAACGACGACCGGGTGGCCGCCATGAATTTGTTGTTCAAAGGGTACCAGTACCTCGAAGAGGTGCAGGCGTAGCATGCTATGCCGTGTGGGGCAGCCGTCTTTCTGCCCGTCAGCAAGCACAAGCTTGCTACAGATGTGACGCCACGTTCGCGTGCGAACGCCAAGAGATCGGAGTCGTCAGACGATTGTACGATTGGGCAGTCACAAGCCCCCACTTCAAAAGAAGTGAAGTGGGGGTCATTGACTTCCGCATTAACAGAAGATTCCGGCTTTCAGGATGATGACCAGGAGAACGTACAGTACCAGAACGAAAGCAGCCGCTTGCATAGCGCCGCCAACCAAGCCGCCTACAGGATAACCCATGCCGATCACCACCGTTCTGTCTGGTTTGACGTTACCTTGCCAGTATATTCATAGGCGTCTACAGGGTCAGTTCATTCGCCTAGGGCGTTTAGAATTCCGCATTCGCACAAACTTGCGGCCGCAAGTCTAAGAATATTCTCCGGGTAAAACCTGAAGATCGTCCCCTTCCGCCATCCCGCGCCGAGGCTTAGAATGAAAGCGGTAACGATACGAACGCGCAGCGGCGCGAAAGGCGGGAGGGCATCATGAAAATCGCGAAAATCGAAGTTTTTCACTTGCGTCCTCGTTTTTCCTTTTTGAAAATGACGACGGACGAAGGGCTCGTCGGCTGGGGAGAAGCCGTGGTCGAGGGAAGATCCCGCACGGTGGAGATGGCGGTGAAGGAGCTGGAGCCGCACCTGATCGGCCAGGATCCGCGCAGGATCGAGCATCTGTGGCAGGCGATGTACCGCGGCACGTTTTACCGCGGCGGGCCGATTCTGTGCAGCGCGATCAGCGGAATCGAGCAGGCGCTGTGGGACATTCTCGGCAAGTCGCTCGGCGTGCCGGTATATCAGTTGCTCGGAGGAGCGGTTCGCGAGCGCATCCGAATGTACAAGGGTGTCGGGGGCGACTATGCGGAACAAGCGTACGAGAACGCCAAGCGCTGGAAAGAGCAGGGCTTCACGATGATGAAGACGGGCATCGAAGCGATGGCGCACGTCATGGAGACGCCCGCTTGGATCGCCAAGCAGGTGGAACGGATCGAAGCGATCCGGGACGCGATCGGTCCGGATTGCGATCTGGGCGTCGACTTCCACGGGCGCATCAGCCCGGCGCTGGCGATCCGGCTGGCGAAAGAGCTGGAGCGGTTCCAGCTCATCTTCATCGAAGAGCCGTGTCTGCCGGAGAACGTCGACACGCTCTCCACGATCGCCCGGTCGACAACGACGCCGATCGCGACCGGCGAGCGGCTGTTCACGAAGTGGGCGTTCCGGGAAGTGCTGGAGAAGCAGGCCGCCGCGATCGTACAGCCCGACCTGGCTCACTGCGGCGGCATTCTGGAAGGCAAGAAGATCGCGGCGATGGCGGAGACGTATTACGCGGGATTCGCTCCGCACAATCCGCTCGGTCCGATCAATCTCGCGGCGAGCATTCAACTGTCGGCCAACGTGCCGAATTTCCTCGCGCAGGAGCACGCGGTGTTGGGCGAAGGCTACCTGAAGCAGCCGTTTGTCGTCAAGAACGGCTACGTCGAACTGCCGAAAGACCCGGGACTCGGAATCGAAGTCGACGAGGATGCCATTCAGGAGCTGCGCTACGAAGGCGATTGGGATACGCCGCGGTGGTTCCACGCCGACGACGGCTCGGTCGCGGATTGGTAAGCGCGGAAGGAGGAGAAGCCGCTATGCAAGGCAAAGTAGCCATCGTGACCGGCGCGGCGTCGGGTATCGGCCGGGGCATCGCGGAAGTGCTCGTCCGCGAGGGATGCCGGGTTACCGTCGCGGATTGGGACGAAGCCAAGGGAGAACGAACGGTTCGCGAGCTGAACGGCGATGATTCCGGACGGGCTCTGTTCGTTCGCGCCGACATGACGAAGGAAGCCGACATTGAGGCGATCGTCGACCGGACGATGGAGCGTTGGGGTTCGGCGGACATTCTGGTCAACAACGTGGGCACTCACGACTACAGGGCGATCGAGAAGTTCCGGGCGGAGGATTGGGATCGCTTGTTGGCCGCAGACTTGCGGGGCCACTTCCTGGCGATTCAGAAGGTGCTGCCGCACATGAGAAGCGCCGGCGGCGGCGCGATCGTCAACATCTCCTCCGTACACGCGCTGCAATCGCAGCCGCACTTCTCGGTCTACGCGGCGGCCAAGGGCGGCATTGTCGCCATGTCGCGCAGTATGGCGATGGAATGCTCGGCCTGCGGCATTCGCATCAATACGGTGCTGCCGGGATTGACGCGCAACGATCGTATCGACCGGTCGCTGGACGGCCTGGGCCCGGACGAGAAGACAAGCCGGGAGCGGGCGATGGCGAGGAACATTCCGCTCGGCCGGATCGCCGAACCGACGGACATCGGCGAAGCGGTCGCTTTTCTCGCCAGCGATCGCGCTTCGTTCATTACCGGTACGACATTGGTCGTAGACGGAGGAGAGTCGGCTCATCTGTCGTGGGGAAATTGAAGCGGATGCAGGGTCGCGGGCAAGCGGTCGGGGCCTTCACGATCGCCTCTTTGCCCGAAACAAGCAAACGCCAGGGGATCTTCCCCCTGGCGTTTGCTTGCGTTAAGTCCCTTCCGTCTCCTCCGCCAGCATCCAGTCGCGATGCTTGCGGCGGTATTCCTGCGGCGTCATGCCGGAGCACTTCCTGAACAGACGGGCGAAGTAATTCGGATCCTCGTATCCGAGCGAATAGGCGATCTCCGCTATGCGATCGTCCGAACCGGCAAGCCGGCGCATCGCGAGCGACACTTTGAGCCGAAGCGCATATTGCAGCGGCGTCATCCCCGTCTCGCGGAGGAACAGCTTGCGCAGGTGCGATTCGCTCACGCCCGCCGCTTCGGCGAGCTCGGCCGAAGCGGGGAACGCGTCCGGCCGGCCGGCCATCCGCGCGATCGCTTCCCGCACGCGGGCATCGATGCCGCCCGTCTCCGGCATCGCCTCGCGCTTCGCCGCCATGCCCGCGGCCATCAGGCCGAGCAGACGCAGCAGCCCGGCCTGCAGCAGGAACGGCTTGGCGGCGGAGGGCGCCGCGGCTTCGTCGGCCAGCAGGCCGTGCAGCACGGCCGCAAGCTCCGCGCGGTCGCCTTCATAGCGCACAGGGAACCGCAGCGACACCGGCCAGCGTCCGGCGAACGCGGCTTCGAAGTTCAGGCTGACGATGCTCAGCGAAGCCGTTCTCGCGCGGCATGTCAGCTTCGTTCCCGGCGCGAGGAACAACACGTCGCTATCCGCGGCGTCGATCGGCGCGAAGCCCTCCGTCTCCAGCCGGATCGCGCCGTCGTCGATAAGCCAGATGACGGCGTTGTCCAGCTCCCGGCCGTCGATGCGCCAGGTATGGGGCAAGTCGTATCGGCGGATATGCAGATAGCGAAGCTGCATTGCTTCGGTGATGCGCCCGGCTAACGGGAACATGGCGCCGCCTCCCCATGCTTATTCCGACGGAATCGTACCGACGATGCCGTCGTTGCGGCGGAACGAATCGACGCCGCGAACGAGGAACGTGCGAAGTCGGCTCGTGTCGCCGCCCCATTCGTCCATCCGGAACTTGACCTCGGGAGTCGTGAAGCGCAGCGAGAACGCCACGCGCGGAATGGCCGACGCGTTGGCCTTGGACCCGTGGAACGTCGCTTCGTTGAAGTACACGACCTGGCCCGGCGTCATCTCCATCGCGACCGCCTTCGATTCGTCGATGTCGCTCTCGTCGATCCCTTCTCCGAAAGCGCTGCTGTCGTCGCCCAGCTTGACGTGGTCGGCCCGGCCGAGGTGCGTGCCCGGGATGAGCCGGAGGCAGCCGTTCTCGGCCAGCGAGAACCCGAGCGTCACCCACGCGGTCACGGTGACGGCCGGCTCCATCGGCCAGTAGTGAATGTCCTGGTGCCACGGAATGAACTTCGGATTGCCGGGTTCCTTGTACCAGAAATGCATCGCCCACAGCACCACGTTATCGCCGATGATCTCCGTAATCGGTTCGACAATCGCCGGGTGGGTGGCCAAGTCGTACGCCCAGCGATGGCGTTGGTGCCAAGCGGACAGGTTGGCCCCGGTCGGTCCCGGCTCGTAGGGAGACATGCCCAGCGTCTCGAAGAACAGCCGGTTGTACTTATCCGCCTCGGCAAGCGACAATCCTTGAACGGGACCGCTGTACCCGTCCTTCCGGAACTGCTCGATCGAGAACGGGACGCCTTGCTTGATCATGATCAGCCGCCTCCTTATCGTCATGCGCATCCAAATGATCTTGCTGCCCCTATCATAGAACGCCGTCCACCCTTATTCCATACGGCGATTCAACTTTCGCTAGCACAAAACGGGCACGCCGGCCGCATCCGTCTTATCCCTTCAGTCCCGTGTTGGCGATTCCTTCGACAAACCAGCGCTGTCCGACGATCACGACGATCAACAGCGGGATGAAGCTGGACACCGATGCGGCCATCGACAGCACGTAGTTCGTCCCCATTTCTTCCACGTAGGTGGTCAAGCCCAGCGGGATCGTGAACAGATGCCGATCGCGCAGGAAGATCAGCGGCCCTTCGTATTCGTTCCAATGCCAATTGAACGTGATGATCATCAGCGTCACCAGAGCCGGCTTGGTCAGCGGCAGCGCGATCTGCCAGAACATGCGCCAGAAGCCGGCTCCGTCGACGCGCGCCGCCTCCAGCAGCTCGCCCGGAAGCGTACTGAAAAATTGCCGCAGCAGGAACGTGCCGAATACGGTGAACATTCCAGGCAGAATGAGCGACCAGTGGGTGTTGATCAGACGCATATGGTCGAACAGAATGAACCGCGGCAGCAGCAGCACCTGCGACGGGATCATCATGGTCGACAGGTAGAGAAGGAACAGCGCCTCGCGTCCCTTGAACCGCAGCTTGGCGAAGGCGAATCCGGCCATCGCGCTGGTCAGAAGATTGCCGGCGACGGTGATGCCCGTAATTTTGATCGAGTTCAGATAGTAAATGGAGAAGGCGTTCGGCCCGGTCCACACTTTTCTGTAATTTTCCCAGTGCCAGTTTTGCGGAATCCATTCGATCGGATACCGGAACACTTCGGCGTTGATCTTGAACGAGGTCGAGAGCATCCAGAGGAACGGAAGAATCATCAGCACCGCGAAAGCCGCCAGAACGACGGTGACGATCGCCTTGCCCGCCGCGCGCAAACCGGGAGATCTCCGGGCCGACGCCCTCCGGGACGTTGCCGCTTCGTTAATCGTATGCATGGTAGGTCGCCTCCCGCCTAAAAATGATTTTGCCAACGCTTCTGTCCTTGCCATTGAACGATCGTGACCACGAAAATAATCGCGAACAGAACCCAGGACATGGCCGCCGCATAGCCCATCTTGTAGAAGCGGAAGGCTTCCAGGTAAATATGGTAGGACAGCACCATCGTCGAATCGATCGGACCGCCTTGCGTCATGATGGCTACGGGGGCGAATACCTGGAACGACCAGATCAGCTGGGTCACGAGGATGAGGAACGTCGTGGGCGTCAGCATCGGCACCGTCACCTGGAGCAATTGACGCGGCTTGGAAGCCCCGTCGATGTCGGCGGCTTCGTACAAGTCTTTGGAGATCCCCTGAAGGCCGGCCAAATAAATGATCATCGTGTACCCGATCGTCATCCATACGGACATGATGATGATCGCATACAGCGCGGAATGCGGACTCGAGAGCCAGCCGGGCGGATGATCGATTCCGACGCTTCTCAGGAAGGCGTTGATCGGTCCGGAGCCCGAGTTGTACATCACGCTCCAGATGACCGACACGGCAGCCAAACTGCTCATATAGGGGAGGAAAATCATCGTTCGCAGCGCATTGCGCATGTATACGTATTTGTTCAGCGCGACGGCCAGCAGCAGGCCGACGATCATGGAGCCCGGCACGCTGATGACGGTGAAGACGAGGTTGTTCTGCAGCGATTCGACGAATTTGGGGTCGCTGCCGAGCGCTCGGAAGTTGTCGAGGCCGACCCAGCGGATGCCGTCGAATCCTTTCAGATACTCCCAATCGACGAATACCAGGTATAAGCTGAACAGAATGGGAGCCAGCACGAAGACCAGATAGCCCGCAAAATTGGGCAAAATGAACAGATAGCCGGCCGCCTGCTCGCGCATTCTCGCATGGCGCCATTTTCTCATAGGCTCAGTCTCCTTCGAGGCGATTTCTCTTACTAACTGTAGCAAGCGCCCCCCGTTCGGCTGAATGGATGCAGGTTGACGGTTTCTGGACGATTGTTGGCGAAGCGGCGGATCCGGCAGGGGGAGGGGCGGGCATGGGCGCGAAAAAAACTCCGGCTCCGCAAGAGGCGGAGCCGGAGGCAGATGCGAGCTTACGGCTTATTTTTTGGCGCTGTCGATCGTCTCGTCGCCGCGCTTCTTCAGCGCCGCCATCGTCTGATCGATCGTCTGGGCGCCGAGCAGGTATTTCTCCATTTCTTCCGTATAAACCTGCCGCAGTTCCGTCGGAGCCGGCACGTTGTAGGAGGTCGGGTACGTCCAGTCGCCGGATAGAGCGGCTTCCAGCGACGTCCGGTCGATCAGGTTGCCGGCGTCGCCGATCAGCAGCTTGGCGATCTCCGCCTGGTCGGCATGCTTGTTCGTCGGAATCCGTCCGCCCGGGACCATCGCCATATCGCCTTCCTTCAGGTACCAATCGATGAACTGCATGGCCGCTTCCTTGTTGGGGCTGTTCTTGTTGATCGACATATAATCGCCCATGCCGCCGCCGTTGTTGACGTTCCCGCCTTCCTTATACTGCGGAACCGGCGCGAAGACGACCTGGAAGTCGTGCGGATAGTTCTGAACGTCCTTGATGTAGCGAATCAGGAAGATGGCGGACACGACCGTCGCCGCTTTGCCCGTCAGCAGGGCGTCCTGGTACGTCAGCTTGTTCGCGACCGCCTCCGCCCGCGGAGTCATGGCGCCGGAGCTCTCCAGATCTTTCTGCAATTCGAGGCCGGCCTTGAGCGCGGGACTGTCGAAGTTGGACGTGCCGTCGTCCTTGACGAAGGAGTCGATCGGCTTATCGGAGGTCAGCATCATATCGCCGAAGCTTCCCAACGCCGGATCCTGCGCCGTTCCCTTCAAGTCGCCTTTCGTCAGCTTCTTGGCCATAGCGGCGAATTGATCCCACGTCCACGATGTCGGCAGCGTCTCGCCGGCGGCATCAAGCGCGCTCTTGTTGATCAGCGTCACGCCGACGTTCTTGTTGGCGGGCAGATAATAGTAATGGCCGTCCGCGAATTTCTTTACGTTCTCGGCGCCGATGATGTCGTCCACGTCGAAGCCGGATTGGGCGATCAAGTCGTCGAGCGGCGTCGCCATGCCGGCATCCACCCGCTTGGTAATCCGCTCGTCGCCGTAGGACATGAAGATATCGGGAGCGTCCTGGTTCGAGAGCAGCGCCGTATCCAGCTTCAGGTTGCCCGAATCGTCGTTGACGTAGCGCGTGTACTCCACTTTGATGTCGGGATGCGCTTGGTTCCACGCGTCCACCGCATCCTGAGGGCCGCTCTCCGGCGGCACGCCGCCCCAGAACTTCAGCGTCACCGCCTTGCCCGAGCCTTGCGACGACGAAGCCGACGAGGCCGCCGGGTCCGATGAGCCCGAGGAGGCGGAATTCGAATTGCCGTTCGAACCTCCGCACCCGCTCAGCGCCATAGATAAAGCCAGGACGGCCCCGATCGACGTTGCCATTGTTCTTTTCATCCATTCATCCCCTTCAAGTCTCTTAAGGTGCAACCCTGCGCGAGCAGGATCAATCTCATCTTAGGCGGAACCGAAGGGCGGCGGGAACGGCGCAGTCTTGACGAAATCTGCACGATTCTTTGTTCTTACGACTTCCCCAGGGCAAGCTTGCGGAACTCCGTCGGGTACATGCCTTCCAATTGTTTAAAGCTTCTGGAGAAATGATTCGGATCGGAGTAGCCGACCTGCTCGGACACTTCGTAAATTTTGATCTCCGGATCCTTGAGCAAATCCCGCGCTTTCTTCATCCGCATCCGGGTGATCATGTCGGTGATCGTCTCGCCGGTCTCCTTCTTGAACAGGATGCTGAGATAATTTTCCGTAAAGCCGACTTCGGCGGCAAGCTCCGACACTTTGAGCGGCAGGTGGAGCCGATCCGCGATGAGCCGGACGACGGTCTGCACTTCGCTGCGCCACTTCTGCCGGTTGCGCTCGCGCTTGAAGGTCAGGAACAAGGGGATCCAGCCGACGAACCAGCCGTAAATCTCCGCAAGCTTCTCGGCCTGGAGAATCGCGTGGTGCGGATATCGCCCGTCATACAGCGGAACCGCGTAGATATCGGTTCCTTCCGCTTTGAGAGAACGGGAGAAGACGTCGGTCAGCCGAATCCACATCTGCCGCATCGCTGCGGGGCGAATGTGGCGCCGCTTCATGACGTCGTCCGTCCACTCGGCCACGAGTTCGCGAATGCCGGGCTCGTCGTAGGCCTCGATCAACCGTTCCATCCGCGTCTCGTCCCACGGTTCGGAAACGGCGTCGTCGTAATCCGGCACGTCGGCGCGGAGCGAGATTCGTTCGCCCGGCTTCGCGTAGAACAAATGCTCGATCGCCACCCGCGCTTCCTCATAGGCTCCGTGCAGCAGATACAAGCTGTGTTGGGGACGGGATACGCCGAAGACGAGCGTCAATTGCAGGAAGGCGTGCGCCGCATGACGCATTTCGTCCAGCATGGAGAAGTCTGCGCTTTCGTACAGAATCGCGAACCGTCCGTCGTCCAACGTCGCTAATTCGCTTCGGCCGTACTTCTTCAGCAGTTCCGTCAGGACGTTGCCGACCGTGAACTGCAGCAGCCGTTCGCTCTGGAAGCGGTTGTCGGCCAGCAATCGATCGTACTGCTCGATCTGCGCCAGAATGACGTTCAGACCGGAAGGGAACGGAGGGACGTCGAACTCGTTCAACCATTCGTCCGTCTCTCTCTTCGTAGCGGGGGCCAGCAGCAGCTCGCGCAGCCGCTTCTCCCTGACCTCGCTGCCGTAGCGGTTCGCTTTGGAAGCGAGCTGCGTCGCCTCGCGCCGCTTCTCCCGTTCGTCGATCAGCTTGTCCCGTACGCTGCGCAGCTTGCGCATCAGCTCTTCCGGCTCGATCTCCAGCTTTACGATGTATTCCGCCGCGCCGAGCCGCAGAGCTTTCTGGACATAGGCAAAATCGCTGTGGTTGGACAGAATGAACGTCTTCGTATCCGGCCAGCGTTCATGAATGTGCTCCAGCAGCTCCAGTCCGTCCATATCGGGCATCCGGATGTCGGTCAGCACGATGTCGCACGGTGTCCGCTCAAGGACTTCCAGCGCTTCGACGCCGCTCGCGACCTCGCCGACGATCTCGAACTCGTCGCCGCCCATCGGAATGATCGTTTTGAGCCCGATGCGCACCAAGATTTCGTCATCCACGATCAGCAAGCGGAGCATCCTCATTCACCTTCCTCCGATAGGGTAACGTTACGGTGACCAGCACCCCGCCGCCCGGTTCGCTTCGGATCGCCGCGCCGCTGCCCGGGCCGAATTCCAGCCGAATCCGGTCGACGACGTTGCGAATGCCGATGCCGCTGAATTTCGCGTGCGGCTCGTCCGTCCGCGACTCCACGTCGCGAATTTTCTCGCTGTCCATGCCGACGCCGTTGTCCTGAATCTCCAGCCGCAGCATCGATTTGCCGTTGATCCGGGCGCGGATCGAGATATGCAGCGGGAACCGGTTGCCGTGGATGATGCTGTTCTCGACGATCGGCTGCAGCGTGAACTTGACGATCTCCGCGTCCAGAAGCTCCTCCGGAATATCGGTCGTTACGGCAATATCGTCATGATAGCGGATCTTCTGCAGCGCCAAGTAGACTTGCAAATATTCGAGCTCGTCGCGCAGAGGCACGATTTCCTCCTGCTGGCGCATCGTGTAGTTCAGCAGCTTGCCCAGCTTGGTGACCATCTCGCTGATATGCTCCGCGCCGGACAGAATCGCCATCCACTTGATCGAGTTCATCGTATTCAGCAGAAAATGGGGGTTGATCTGCGCCTGCAGCGCTTGAAACTGCGCCTTCTGCTTGCGCTGCTGTTCCGCCGACAGGTGCGCCACCAGCTCCTGCAGCCGCTTGGTCATCTTGTTGAAGTTGCGGCCGAGCATCGCCATCTCGTCGCGGCCGCTGACGGCCACTTCCGTCTGCAGCTCGCCTTTTCCGACGAGATTCATCGATTTGACCAGCCGCTTGATCGGCCTCGTGAACTGGAAGGTCAGTCCGACGAAGGCGATAGCGAAGAGCGAGAACCAGAGCAGCACGAACAGCGTCGACTTGTTGCGCTCCTGGTTCAGCCGGGAAGCGAACTCGCGTTGATTGACGAGCTGCACGAGCGACCAGCCGGTGACGGGGAGGGAGGCGGAATTGACCATATATTCTTCCTTTCCGATCTTCGCGTGCCCGATTCCGTCGCCGTCTACCCGCAGGTTCGCCAGCGCCGAAGCGGCGTCCGGCAGCATGTCGGTGTCGCCGAGCAGAGGACGGTCGTGATCCATGAGCACCAGATGCGTGCCTCCCCTTGCCTGCTGCTCCAACTCGGCGTCGGAATAGAAGAAGGAGCCGATCGGGACGCCGATCCACATCGTACCGTCGCCGTTCTGACGATAGGCGTTCAGAAGGCGGGTCATGACGAGCAAAGGTTCGTTCGGCGCGTCGGGGCTCGGGATCGGAACCATCCAGTTGGGCGAGCCTTGCAGTTGAATCGTCCGGGCGAACCACGGCTCCTCCCGCAAGGCGGCGTAGTCGGTTTTGGCCGTGTGCGCCCAGGTCGAGTGCATGTACCCGCGAAAATCGTACAGCGCTACATAAGCGTTGCCTCCGGGCAGAATTTGGCCGATGTTGCTCAGCTTGTTCAGAAGAAGCGTGTAGTTGTAGTAGGAAGAGTAATCTTTCGTCCAATCGGCGGAATCGCGCAAAAATTTGGAGATCTCCATATCGTTCAAAATCCAGTTCGACGCTTTCAGAACGCTTGAGAACAATTCGTTCATCGAAGCCGCTTTGCGTTCGACGGCGGTTTGGTTGGATTGGTACAGCTGCGACTCCAGAATTCCTTGGGTGGACGAGTAGAAACGGTACAGGATGAAGAGCACCGGCACGATAATGAGCAGAACGAGCGACACGATGATCTTGCCGCGGAGAGAGAAGAACCATCGGACCGGCATTGGACAGCCCCCTTGGGAACGAGTGGCAACAAGACGACAGCGGGGAGCGGGACGACATTCAATCCCATGGTAGACGATTTTAAATGCGTTGTCTATCCGGGACGCCCTTCAATCATATTGAAATTAAGTATAATCATGTCGAAATTAGGTGCATTCTATTTGGAGTTGAGGTGGATTAAGATGAAAACAAGGATAAATTTATAGCTCCAGAGGAGTGGTTGGTCAAATGCGCGAAGAGACAATCCAGACGGATGTAACCGTTGTCGGCGGCGGTTTGGCGGGCGTGTGCGCGGCGATCGCGGCGGCTCGGCTCGGGCGGAAAGTGGCGCTGATCAACAACCGCCCCGTGCTCGGAGGCAATTCGAGCAGCGAAGTTCGCGTCTGGGTGTGCGGCGCTACCGGACACGGAATTCACCGGTACGCACGGGAGACCGGCATCATGGGCGAGCTGTTCGTCGAGAACCAGTACCGGAACAAGGACGGGAATCCGTATTTCTGGGATATGGTCGTGCACGAAGCGGTTCGGGCGGAACCGAACATTCAGCTGTTCCTGAACACGGACGTGCACGAGGCGGAAGCCGAAGGGAACGAGAACGATCGGACGATCCGTTCGGTGACCGGCTGGATGATGGGCTCGGAACGGCGCATCCGCTTCGAGAGTCCTCTCTTCTTGGATTGCACCGGCGACGGGCTGATCGGCTTCCTGGCCGGCGCGAAATACCGGCTCGGACGCGAGGCGCGCGAAGAATTCAACGAAGAGTGGGCGCCGCTCGTCGCCGACGACGTGACGCTCGGCAGCACGCTGCTGTTCTATACGAAGGATGCCGGCCATCCGGTCAAATTCACGCCGCCGAGCATCGCCAAGGATATCCGGAAGACGACGATCCCCGAGCGCCGCATCATTCGCAGCGGCGACAACGGCTGCGCTTACTGGTGGATCGAGTGGGGCGGCGAGCACGACATCGTCCACGACAACGAGCGCATCCGCGACGAGCTGTGGTCGGTCATCTACGGCATCTGGGACTATATCAAGAACTCCGGCAAGTTCGACGCCGAGAATATGACGCTCGAATGGGTCGGCGCGGTTCCCGGCAAGCGCGAATACCGGCGCTTCGTCGGCGATTACGTGCTGAACCAGAACGACATTCTGGCGCAGCGCGAATTCGAAGACCGCGTCGCTTACGGAGGCTGGTCGATCGACCTTCACCCGCCGCAAGGGGTATACGCGACCGCCGCGGGCTCGAAGCATCTGCACATGGACGGCATCTACCATATTCCGTTCCGTTCTCTCTATTCGGCGAACGTAAGCAATATGCTGATGGCGGGCCGCGACATCAGCGCTTCGCACGTGGCGTTCGGCACGACGCGCGTCATGGCGACTTGCGCCGTTATCGGCGAAGCGGCCGGCATCGGCGCCGCCCTATGCGCAGCCAAGGGCGTGACGCCCCGCGAGCTGCACGCGAGCCATCTGAGCGAGCTGCTGCAGACGCTGCTGCGCCAAGATGCGGCAGTCATCGGCTTGCGCAACGAGGATGAGGCCGATCTGGCTCGCAAAGCGGTCGTCTCCGCCTCCAGCGAGAGGAGGCGCTTCGCCGTCGAGCGCGCGGCGGAGACGGTCTCGCTGACGACGGATGTCGGCATGACGATCCCGGTCGATCCGGCGCTGGACGGCTTGGAGCTGCTCGTCGATGCGAGCTCGGCCGCGGAGCTTGCCGTGGAGCTGTGGGAGACCGGGCGCGCCGAGAACTACGTGCCGCGCACGAAAGTGCTGTCGGCGTCCGCTCCCGTGGCGGCCGGAGGCAGGCAGTGGGTGAAGCTCGACTTGCGCTGGACTCCGGAGACCGCCCGCAACGCTTTTCTCGTTATCAAAGCGAACGATGCGATTGCGCTCCATCTCGACAACCGTCCGACTTCCGGCGCTCTCGCTTTCTGGAAGGGCGAGAACCCGCGCCTATCGCCGGGGCTGGAAGACCATCAGCCCGAGCAGCCGGTCGTGCAATGGTCGATGAAGAAATTCGACCGCAAAATCCCCTGCTTCCGCCTGTCGGCGCCGACGAACGCGTTCGCGGCGGACAAAGCGACGGACGGCTATGCGAGGCCGTACGGCGGTCCGCATCTGTGGTCGTCCGAACGTCTCGCCGCAGGCCGGCCGGAATGGCTGGAGCTGGCTTGGCGCGATCCGATCGCGGTTCGCCAGGTGCACGTGACGTTCAATGACGACGTGAACGAAGATCTCATCAACCTGCATCATCACATCACGCCGTTCGAAGTCATTCCGGACCTGGTCAAGGATTACCGGATCGAAGCCCGCGTCGGCGACGCCTGGACGACGGTCGCGGAATGCCGCGACAACCGCAAGCGCAAGCATGTGCACGCGTTGGATGCCGCCGTTGCGACGGACCGACTTCGCGTTGTCGTCGAGTCGACCAACGGCAGCGAATATGCAGAGATCGTAGAAGTGCGGGTTTATGCGCAAGATTAGCCCGCTTTCAAACAAGAAGCCCCGAAACGGCGCCTGAGGCCGGTTCGGGGCTTCTCTGCCGGACGGCCCGTCTTAAGCGTCGGCGGCGACGCGGAAGCCGGTGTTGCCGGAAGAGCTGTCCGGGGTGTTCTTGCTGCGGGCCGCGACCCGGTACCGATTGCAGTAGGAGCGGTGGCACAAGTAGGAGCCGCCGCGCATCGAGCGGACGCCCGTTGGCGTTCGATACACCGGATTGTCGCGGGGCGTCGTCCGATGATAGTCGGGCGCGAACCAGTCCGCGCACCATTCCCAGACGTTGCCGGCCATGTTATACAGGCCGTAGCCGTTGGGCTCGTAGGCGGCGACGGGCGCGGTGCCGACATAGCCGTCGCTCGCGTTGTTCTTGGCGGGGAATTTGCCCTGCCAGATGTTGCAGCGGTGGACGCCGTCCGGCTTGAGGAGGTCCCCCCATGGATAGGTTTTGCCTTCCAGGCCGCCGCGGGCGGCGAATTCCCATTCCGCTTCGGTAGGCAGCCGGACGCCCGCCCACTCGCAGTACGCGAGCGCGTCGTTCCACGAGACGTGCACGACCGGGTGGTCGAGCCGATCGTCGATGTTCGAATCCGGCCCTTCGGGTTGGCTCCAATAGGAGCCCTCGACGCCCAGCCACCAAGGCGTCTGGGCGGGCGTTCCGCGAACCTTCGGCAGATTGGACTCGGAGACGAACAGGTGGAACACGTAAGACCATTCGAATTTCTCGGCTTCCGTCACATAACCGGTCGCTTCGACGAACCGCGCGAATTCCGCATTCGTGACGGCGTGCGGAGAGAGGTGGAACGGCGCCACCGTCACTTCCCGGGAAGGTCCTTCCCCATCGGCCGGAAAGCCGTCGGCGGTGTCGGTGCCCATGCGGAACGTGCCGCCGGGCAGCAGAATCATGCCGGCTTGCGCGGCGGTCGGCTGAGCCCGGTTCGCTTCGGGAGCGGGTTCTGCCGGAAGGTCCGCGTTGTTGCGGGAGACGGAGCAGCAGGACGAGACGGGAAGGTTGTTGATCATGGCGTTCTCCTTTGCTCATAAGTTCGCTTATTGGTTGCTCTATTATAAACCGAAACAAAGGACATGCGTATATTTATTTCAATTTGGAATTAAGATCACCATAATAATCGGAATTAAAGGATATAAGAAACCGTTATAATGAAATATGCCGTTGTTTATTCCAAAATGAAATTAAGTTAGCTATGATAGAAGTAACCTTAGTAAGGGAGAGCGATCCTCATGGAGACGGACGGCAAGAGGACGGACGGTAACGGGACGAATCGCAAAGAGGCGGAACGGAAGATTGCCTCGCCGACGTTTGCCGGCATTCTGTGGAGCTTCCTCAAGCTGGCCCCCATCTCTTTCGGCGGCGGATACGCGATTTTCCCGGCGCTGGAGAAGGAAATGATCGCGAACCGGGGATGGATGGACGACCGCGAGCTGGCGGAGTCGCTGTCGCTCGCCGCGGCGGCGCCCGGCGGCGTCGGGGTGAATGCGGCTTTCCTGATCGGGTACCGGTTGAAAGGCATTTGGGGAGCGGTCGCGGCGGGAATCGGCGCGATCGTGCCGACGTTCGCCATCGTGCTCGGGCTCTTCCTGATTTACCAGCGGACCGGAGATTCGCCGAAGGTTCGAGCCGCGCTGGGCGGCGTCACCTGGGGCATCGTTACGCTCATTCTGTTCGCCGCGCTCCGGATCGGGCGGTCCGCGATCCACGACAAGTTCACCGCCGGCTTGATGCTGGCCGCGCTGGCGTGCCTGCTTGCCGGGCTGCCGCCGCTTTATCTGATTGTCGGCGGAGCGCTGATCGGCATTGCGGCAGCCTGGACGCGGGACCGCAAACGGGATGATCATAAGCCGGCTTCGCCGATGACGGGAAGAGCGGTCGGCGGCGACACCTCCTATATGTATTACATCTAAGAGACTGGACTGCGGGAGTGAACGTTGGAATGGGGACTCTATTTCTATTTTTCCTGCGGCTAGGCTTCGTCTCCTTCGGGGGAGGATATGCCCTCATTCCGATGATCGAGCAGGAATCCGCCCGGCAAGGCTGGATGACGCAGGACGCTTTCCTCAACGCCGTCACGGTCGCCGGCATGTCTCCGGGGCCGATCGCGGTCAACCTGGGCTCGATCGTCGGGTACCGTACGAACGGAATCGCCGGGGCGATCGTGGCGGTGGCCGGACTTATTCTTCCCTCCATTCTAATGACGGCGGCGCTTCTCCTGCTTATCTACCGCCTGCGCAAGCAGCTGTGGATCGACCGTTTGTTTTACGGATTGCAGCCGGTCGTCACCGCGCTGATCCTGTTTGCCGTCTACCGGCTCGGAATCGGCCGCCTCGGCCACGGGGCCTGGGGTGGACAACTGCTGTTCGGCCTCGTTATCATAGGGTTAGGTTGGGTCATGCTCGTACGGTATCGCATGCACCCGATTTTGATCCTTATTTTTTCGGCGATCGCCGGGGCCGCCTTTCTGACGTAGCGCCCCCGGGGGAAGGGGTGCCGGTTGAAGCCGCTGGAGCAGCGAATCGCAGGAACGAAGCCGAAGGACGTGTTCCGGCAAATTTATTTGCACGGAACCGTATCCCGGCAGCAGTTGAACGAGGAAGGGCCGCTTACGGCCAGCACGTTGACCCGCACGCTGGACGAACTAGCGGAGGGAGGCTGGATCCGCGAAGTCGGCTTCGGCGAATCCTCCGGAGGAAGACGGCCGATTCTGTACGAGGTGCAGCCCCGGAGCGGGCTGCTGCTCGGACTCGATATTTCCCGGACGGGAGCGCGGCTCGTCCTGTGCGACATGCAGCTTCGTCCGCTGCACACCCGCACGTGGCCGATGGACCGGGAACTGACGCCCGAGCGGCTGATCGGGCGGGTCGAAGCGTGCGTGAACGAATGGATAGGCAAGACGTGTTCGCGCGATGAGCTTCTCGGGCTGGGCGTCGGCGCCGTCGGGCCGCTTCAGGCGGCGGAGGGGATCATTCTCGATCCGCTTCACTTTCCGGCGCCGGGCTGGGGGAACGTGCCGATCGCCAGGCTGCTGGAAGAGCGGCTGGAGCTGCCCGTCCTGATGGACAACGGCGCCAACGCGGCGATCTGGGGCGAATATTTGACTTCCGAGCAGAAGTACGCGCACTTGCTGTACGTCAATGCCGGGATCGGTCTTCGCTCGGCTTCCATCTCCAACGGGCAGGTGATCTACGGCGCGGCGGACATGGAAGGAAGCGTCGGGCAGATGATCATTCAGACGGACGGATGGCCGCCGCGGGATCCCGGAGGCAACTACGGCAGCTGGGAATCGTACGCTTCCATCTACGCCCTGGAGCGGCGGGCGGCGGCCGCGGTGCGAATGGGTCGGGAGACGTCGCTTGCCGGTCGGTCCGAGCAGGGTGAAGTCTCGTTCGGCATTCTGCTCGAAGAGGCGGCCAAGGACGACCCGGTCGCCAGGGAACTGCTTCAGGAATGTGCGACCTACTTCGGCATCGGCTTGGCGAATCTGATCAATATTCTGCATCCCGAGAAAGTCGTTCTCGGGGGACCGCTCGTCACCGGACATCCGTCCTTTTTCCGGATCGCCACCCAGGTCGCGACCCGCAAAACGTACCATTATCCCCAGTACGTTCCGATCTTCGGAACGAGCAAGCGGGAAGACGAAGCGATCGCGGTCGGCGCGGCCGCGCTTCTTCTGCGCAAGCTGTGGAGCTGACCCGGAATACCCCCAAGACGAAAGGCTTCTCCGCCGCGGGAGAAGCCTTTTTTGACTTTCTTCATCGTAGAAAGAAGCGCCTCAATTCGTAGATTTGAATCATTACGCCTCCTCTATTTTCCATGCTATAGTTCAACGGAAAGCGTTTGCAATGTAATCGGCGAGAAGGGAGGAAGCGGAGAAAGCCGGCGAACGAAGGCGGTCGGAAGCGGCATGCGCGCTCCGACCCAACCAGTTCAGGAGGAGGTTCCCTATGTTATCGGCAAAGCCAAATACACGACGGCGCGCCGTCATGTCGGGGGTGCTGTCGGCCGCGCTTGCCGTCTCCGGGTTTGCGGGCACAGTCGTCGGCGGAACGAACGCCTCGGCGGCGGCGTTCGTTCCGCCTCAGGCAGCGATCGATCATCTGCAGCAGGACGATTGGGCGCAGCTTCAACAGATTCTGACGGACATTTACGGCTCGATCTCCTCGCCTCTCAAAATTACGGACGTCAGCAAAGGCGGCTATACCGCCGGTCAGTTGATGGGCAACGGAGATATCGGCGCCATCGCGGCGGGAGTATCGACCACTTCCCAGCAGTACTATTTCGCCAAGAACGACTTTTGGGGCACGCTGCATGCCCAGTCCAACTCGGTAAAGGACAATCAAGGCATCCTATCGGGCGGAGGACTGGCGATCCGGCCGACGACGGGAGCCGGCAGCGGGGCCGATTCGGCGTTCTCCATGAAGCAGGACATTCTGAACGCGCAGGTAACCACAACCATGCAGATCAAGAGCGACGCCGGAAGCGACGCGACGGTCCGGTTGAATTCGTGGACGGCGGATACGGATAACGTGTTCGTGACCGAGGTGACCAATGACGGCGATGCGACCGTCACCTTGAATGCGAAGCAATGGGTGCCTGCGATGGCTTATGCCGGCTCGAGCGCATCGGATTTATCCGACGCGAATGCAACGTACCCGTACACCGGAGGGATCGACGATTCCGGCGCGACGGGGAAGCCGGTGCTGTGGACCACACGCGATTCGAATGCGGGCGCGACGGGCAATACCTCGAATTTCCGCAGCCGAATGGCGACGGCGACGACGCTTGTCGGCGCCGACCTGACGGACACGCGCGAGGTAAGGGAGGCGACCGACTACTACGACGCGAACAAAGGCAAGTATTACGATTCGCTGGGAGAATCGGGCGACTTCTCGGTTCCCGCACAATCGAAGGTTTACTTGGTGACGTATTTCGCCAGCAGCAGCGGCGCTTACGATGCGATCAAAAGCGTGGATGACGTTCAAGCGGATGCCGTTGCCGGCGTCGAAGCCTATGCCACCTCGGAGGCCATCGATCAATTGCGAGCCGATCACCGGAACTGGTGGCAAAATTACTGGCTCAAAAGCTACGTCCAATTCGGCGATCCGGATTTGAACCGCTACTACTACGGCTCCTTGTACGTGCTCGGAAGTTCCAACCGGCCGACGAGCGCAAACGGCAAAGTGAATCCGCAGAACTTGCCTGGCTCGATGTACGGACCGTGGATTCCGGCGGACAACATGGGCTGGGGAGGGCGTTACTTCCTCAATTATAATCAGCAAGCGCAATATTACGCTTCGGGGTCGGTTAACCGGATCGATACCGTTGTTCCGTACAACCGCGTCATTGCCTACGAATTGCCGTGGAACCAGAACAACACGGCGGCGCAAGGGTTTGACGGCGTCGCCGGGGTGCGGACCCAGACGCCGTTTCATCTGCTGGCGAACAGCCAGCCGGCTTTTGCCCCGATTGCGGATACGAAGCTGTACGGGTTCAACAACAGCTCCACCGACCAGAAGTCGAACGGAATGTTCGCCGCGGTGCCGATGATTTTTTATTACGAGTACACGCTGGACGATGACTATTTGAAAAACGTGCTGTACCCTCATTTGAAGCAACTGATGACCTTCTACAGCTCATACGTGCTGAAGACGGACGATGGCAACGGGCAATACCACTATTCCGTCATCGGGTCGTCCATCCACGAAGGGGACGCCGCCGACATCAATCCCGATCTGGATATCGGGGCGATCAAGCTTCTGGCCCGATTCCTGATCGACCATGCCTCCGCCATGAACGAAGATCCGGCCAACGTCAGCCGCTGGCGCGATCTGGCGGACCATACGGCCTATCCGGAAGCGATGCTGCCGCAAGGCTCTTTCTCGGCCGCCAACGCTGCCGATCTCGTACCGACGCTGCTTGCGACCGACTACCAATCGCCGAATCAGGCGCACGTCGATATGATCGAACCGGGCGACCAACCGGTCGAATTGGAAGGCGTCGTGTTCCCGTTCGAGAACGTGCAAGTGCTGGACGGGGACAAGGAACTGCTTCAGAAAGTCCGCAACACGCTCGCTTACATGAACGCTTGGGCGGCATCCGGCTTCAGCGGGTGGAGCAGCCAAAACAACGGATTCCCCAAAGTGTTTCCGATCGCAGCCCGTGCAGGCTGGCCGGCCGGGGACTTGCTCGACAAGTTCAAGACGGCGCTGAACGCCAAGCAAAGGCTCAGCAACCTGACTTATCTTCAGAGCGGGGGAGCGGTCGAAACGATCGGCTCGATGGAGGCGCTCGACTCCATGCTGCTGCAAAGCGAAACCTCGACGGCTATGCCGAGCACGATCCAGGTGTTCCCGAACTGGGACCCGTCGCGGTCCGTCCGCTTCGAACGGCTCGGCGCCAAGGGCAACGTGGAGGTATCCAGCGCTTACGATGCGGACTCGCAGACGGTGCCTTACATCGATCTGCACAGCAGGCGTGACGGTCAAATCTCTTTGGTAAACCCGTGGACGGTCGGAAAGCCTGTCGTGCGGATGGTGAATTCTGACCGCACATGGGGAGCGGACGTCGACTATACGATCCAGGGAGGAAAAATCGTGTTCGACGCGGCTTCGGACGCTCGCTATCTGGTGATGAACGACGATAGCGTCACGACCGCCCGCGTATCCGACATGACGCTGGACAAATACGCCTCGACTTTGATCTACGGAGGCGCGGACGGGACGGACACGACGACTGTGACCGCGACCATATCCGGCAATCCGGCGGATACCGTGATTTGGACTTCGTCCGATCGCGACGTCGTCGCGGTGACGGCGGACGGCAATTCCGCCACTCTTCAGGCGGTCGGACATGGCGCAAATCCGGTAACCGAGGTTACGGTTACGGCTACGAGCGTGCAGGACAGCGGCATCTCGCAGACGCTGAGAGTGAAGGTGGCGGACGTCTCGACCGTACCGACGGAGCTGAAGTCCCTCAATCCCGCGACGGCGACGATTTACGGTCCGTCCTCGACATCGGACACGACGTCCAAAGTGAGCGGCGCGAACCGGCTGCAGCTGACGGCGGAGGTGCTGCCGGATAACGCCTACGATAAGACGGTCCGCTGGACTTCCAGCGACCAAAGGGTCGCGATGGTGGACAAAAACGGCCTCGTCATCGCCCGCGGCGCAGGCACGGTCGAAATTACCGGCACCGGCGCGGGCAATCCCGACTTGCCGCCGATCAAAACGATCGTCACGGTTACGCCGGCGGGCAACGATAATAGCGGCAGCGGTACGCTTGCGAACGTTTTGGCCGCCGCGAAGCTGATCTCGGCCTATAAGGGCGACCGAACGAGCGGCGGCGGATTTAGCCGCGTCTCGGCCGGCGAGAAGTGGGAAGGCTTGCAGGAGAGTTTCCAGAAAGCTTATATCAATGCGCTCGGCGTCAAAGCGATGTATTCGGGCTACGGTTCTCCGACGAACATCAGCAAGGACACCGCGCTGTTCGCGGCCATCGCCTTGAACGAAGCGATCCGCGCCATCGACCCGAGCTTGGCCGTCAGCACGGTCGACAAGACGGGTCTGGATCAAGCGATCGGCAAAGCCGTCCAATACGACGCCGGCCAATTCTCGGCTCCGGAGGATTGGGAAGCGCTGCAATCGGCTCTGGGGACGGCGCAAGCGACCAGCGCGGATCCGGATGCGACACAAGAGGAAGCGGACGCAGCGTTAGCCGCCTTGCAGACAGCCATGGCCAAGGCGCTGCCGTTGCCGGAAGACCTGGCGACCGTGCGCATTCCGCGAGCGGATATGACCGCGCCGGAATCGACGGTGTACGGCAGCAGCGTGGTGCAGCTTCAGTCTTCGCTCGACTCGCCGTCCTGGTCGGTTAAAGCGGAGGACGGATCCGCGACTGCGGCAGCGTCGATCAACGATAGCGGCGTTCTGTATGTGTCTGAGGAAGGCACCTATCAGGTGACCGCCGGATCCGGCGACGCTACGGAACAGTCGCTGATCTCGTTTACGTCCATGTTCGAACGCGAGAACTTGACGTTCAACGGGAACGGCAACGGGACGGCCTTCGGCTCGACGAATTCGGGCAGCTATCCCCCGACCAAAGTCTTTGACGGAGATCCGAACACCTTTTTCGACCATAGCTCCAGTACGCCGTACGTAGGTTGGGACTTCGGCGGAGGCAACGAGCCAATCGTCAATTTCGTCCTGTACCAGCCGCGCAGCGGCACCAATATGGCCCGCGTCAAAGGCGCTAAATTTCAAGGCTCGAACGTTTCGGCGACAAGCGGGTACACGGACCTGTTCACGGTTCCTTCCGCGCCGACGGACGCCTCGAAGCTGATCGCGGTCGCGTTCGATAACAAGACGCCTTACCGGTATTACCGTTGGCTGGGTGCGGACGGCACGCACGGGAACGTGGCGGAGCTTCAAATGTACCAGATCAAGGATAGCGCGATGCAGAGAGCGCCGGACGGGGCCGCTCAGGCGGCCGACAGCATCGAAGAGATCGCGAATCCGGTGAAGGACGCGGTACAACTTGCGCTTCCTGCCGTTCCGACCGGGTTTACAGTCGCCATCGCCAGCTCGGACAACGAGTCGGTCATCGCCAAGGACGGGACAATCGTACCGCCGGCAGCAGATACGACGGTTCATCTCATACTCACGCTGACTCGCGTTTCCGACGGCGCCCAAGCGGATACGGCGAGCTTGCAAGTCGTCGTGCCGGCGAGAAGTCTAATCGTTCCAGGCGCACCGGGGCATGTTGCGGCAATCGCCGAAGGGACGAACGGTGCGGCTCTCGCCTGGGATGCGGTTCCGGGTGCGGACGGCTACAACGTTTACCGCTCCGACAGCGGTGAAGAAGGCTCCTTTGTGCGTCTTAACGAGTCTCCGTTAAACTCGAATGAGTTCCATGATACGGAGCTGGCCTCGAACCGGAATTATCAATATTACGTCACGGCCGTGAACGCCGCCGGAGAATCCGCGCCGAGCGCGATTGCGTCCGTCCGGCCACAACCGATAACGTATACCGTTTCCGCTTCCGCCGGCGAACATGGCACGATCGACCCGAGCGGCGATGTGACCGTGAACGAAGGTGCGGATCAGACGTTCGCGTTTGCGCCGGAAGACGGCTACGTGATCGACGCCGTCACGGTGGACGGATCGCAAGCTACCGTCGTGAATGACGTTTATACGTTTGAACATGTATCGCGGAACCATACGATCGATGCGACGTTCCGGGAAAAGACAGAGGCCGTTCATACGATTGCCGCCAGCGCAGGAGAGCACGGGGCGGCGGATCCGAACGGTGAGTTGTCTGTAATCGACGGGGCGGACCAGTCGTTCGCGTTTACGCCGGAGGACGGCTACGCGATCGACACCGTTACCGTGGACGGCACCCTGGACGTCACTTCTTCGCTCGTCGACGGCGTCTTTACGTTCCAAAGCGTAAGCGCCGATCACACGATCGCGGCGACGTTCAAGCCGGTTCCGGTCGAACCGGTCGTCCATACGATTGCCGCGCGCGCGGGCGGGCACGGTACGATCAGCCCGAACGGCACGGTGACGGTGAACGATGGCGGCAGCCAAACCTTTACCGTTACGCCCGATAACGGTTATACGATTGACGCCGTTACGGTGGATGGCGTTGCTGTTGCCGTTATAGGCAGCGCTTATACGTTTGAGAACGTCACATCCGACCATACGATCGCAGCGGCGTTCAAACCGGTGCCGGTTGTCCCTCCGGTTACGCCTCCCGCGGCGTTACCGCCGACACCGCCGGCAGAGCTTCCGGCAGACATGCAAGCCGTCACTTCGGAAGAGCTGAGGAAGGCTGCGGCGGCAGGCGAAGCGATCATCACCCTGGCGGAGGGTAAGACGCAGCTTCAGCTTCCCGCCGACGCGGCGAATTGGCTCGGTTCGGAGCCGCTGGTCGTTCAAGCCGGGACGTTAAGCCTGATCATGCCCGGCAGCATATGGAAGCAAATGGCCGACTCTCTGCCGAAGGACGGTCAGGCGGGCGCTCATCTTGTTCTGAAGATCAGTCCGCTGAGCGAGGAGGAGACCGGAGCGATCGTGGCTCAAAGCGCATCGTATACGCAAGCGCAGCTTCATGCAGCCGGTCCGGCGATCGATTTCGGACTGACTCTTGTTGCGGAGGAGGGAACGGAAACGCCGCTGACGACGTTTGACGAGCCTCTGACGGTTCGACTCCGGCTCGACCCTTCCGCCGATCCGGCGCTGACCTTCCTGTACGGCATCGACGAGGAAGGCAAGCTTGAATTTATCGGCGGCCATGTGGCAGACGGCGAGTTGGTCGCTTCCCTCCATCATTTCAGCAAGTATGCGGCCATTGAATTCAATAAGCCGTTTGCCGACGTTTCGGCCTCGCACTGGGCGTATCCGGCGATCGAACGGCTGGCTGCGCGAGGAATCGTGAACGGTACGGACGACACTTCCTTCCGTCCCGATCGCCAAGTGACGAGGGCGGAATTTACGTCCCTGCTCGTCAGAGGGCTGAATCTGAGCGAACAAGGCAAGAGCGGGTTCTCGGATGTCGCCGCGAACGCCTGGTATGCGAACGAAGTTGCCGCCGCCGCGCAGGCGGGACTCGTCAACGGGAAGACGGCAACGACATTCGAGCCGGACGGAGCGATTACCCGCGAGGAGATGGTCGTCATGCTGATGAGGGCATACGAGCTGAAAAACGGGCAGCCATACGATGCCTCGCAGCCTGCCGCCTTCGCGGATGAGCGTGACATCGCTTCTTGGGCGATCGACTCCGTTCACGGCGCGTATGCGCTCGGACTGATCGACGGCCGGGGTGCCGGCGTGTTCGATCCGGAAGGCGCAGCGACGCGAGCGGAAGCTGCCCGCGTCATCGAAGCCCTGTTGGAATCCTGATCAAGAAGACGGCGGTCCATTTGGAATGGACCGCCGTCTGCTGTCATCGCAGAGCCTCGAACTTCTCTCTGATCTCCGAAGGGTAGCAGCCGAACTGTTCGATAAACAACTTGGTAAAGTGACGCGAGCTGAAGTAGCCGACGGCTTGCGACACTTCATGCACCTTCAAGTCCGGCTTGGTAAGAAGCAGCTCCTTGGCTTTGAGCATCCGGATGCGGGTCAAATACTTAACGAACGTTACGCCTTCTTTCTTATGAAACAGCGAGCTGAGGTAATTCGGCGTAACGTTGAATTGGGCCGCCAGCGTCCCGATGGCGATATCGTTCATATAATTCCGGTCGACGTATTGAATGACGCGCGAAACGATGTCCGCGTTGGAAGAAGCTCCCGGCTGGCCGGCTGAAGCCAGCATCGCATCTCCCTGCCGCCGAAGCGATTCCAACCATTCGGCGGGCTTCATATGGGGCCGAACCGCGGATTGGATCGATGCTTGCAGGAAACGGCAAACGGAGTCCAGCATCGCCCGATTTTCGAATAAGTCCCGAACGTTCGTCTTGCCCAGAGCCGCGAGCTCTTTCGAGTAGCCGACGTAATCCTTTTCCTGGTAGAGCCGGGCAAGACGGATGACGGCTTCGCACCATGCAAGCCGTTCCGGTTGAAGAGACTCCGATTGCAACTCTGCCAGTGTCAATACGCTGCCTGGGGCATAGCAGAGGCGAAGGGGGGAGAGCGTGTCCAAACGCTCCAATTGTCCGATCAGCTCCCGGAAATGATCGCAAAAACCGGTCCTCAACGCATGAACGGAAAGCGAGCCCTCCGTGTTCTCCTGTTGAATAAGTCCGGCGATCTGCTCCTCGAGCCCTGCAAGCGTCCCGCGGTCCCGCTGCTCTCCCTGCAGCGGCCAGCACCAGAGGACGGCCATCCGACCGCTGTCCGCTTGTATAAGTCCTCTGCGCAGGTCGATCGCGCCGCTTTGATCTCCCGGCGCTTCCGGAAGGCCGGCTGTCAGCCGATTCATCGCGTTCCGATACAACTCCGTCTGGTTAGAGCCATCGACATATAACGTCGCACCTGCGAAGCCAAATCCTTCATAAAGCCGAACGCTGCCGTCCCAAACGCCAAGTCTTGCTTCTCGCAGGCGGGCGGCTGCCCAGTGCTCAAATTCGTAGTTGCGGTAATGCTCGCTCTGCCGCCGCTCGTTCCAAGCCTGGAGAACGCATGCTTCCAGCTCCTTGGGATCGGCCGGTTTTAACAAATAGTTGCTGGCTCCGAGTCGAATCGCTTCTTTTGCGTATTGAAATTCCATGAATCCGGTCAGGATGATCCATTTGGCATCGGGGGCCATTTCGCGACCTTGTCGGATCGCTTCCAGCCCGCTGAGTTTCGGCATCTTGATATCGACGAATACCAGGTCGGGAACCGTTTCCCGAATGAGCTCCAGCATTTCTTCGCCGTTGCGCGCCTCTCTGACGGATAGCGTCGGCAGATCGATCTCCTGCAGCATGCTGACCAAACCGGAGCGGACCCACTTCTCGTCGTCGGTGACCAAAATATTCATAGGCGGTTCCCTCCTTCAGGAATGCGAATGGTGACGGTTGTTCCTTGGCCTAGTTGGCTGATGACGTCTAAGCTCGCGTCGGGACAGCTTAGCTGCAGGCGGGCTCTGACGTTCGACAGCCCGACTTGGCCGGATACCGGTCGGGCTTCCGGATCGAAGCCGACGCCGTTGTCGGAGACGCGGATGACCGCGCTGCGCCGGCCGTCTTCTTCCAGCTCGACCTTGGCGGAGACGTTCACAACATTTATTTTGTCGTCCGGCTCCACGCCATGAATGACCGCGTTCTCTATCAGCGGCTGAACGAGCAGCTTGGGCAACGGCCAGGAAGCCGCCTCCGGTTCGCATTCGATGTGTATGCTCAACCGGTCCTGAAACCGGAGCTGCTGCAGAACGCCGTACTTCTCCAGGAAAACAAACTCTTTCTCTATCGTCGTCTGCTGATTTTCTTCCAGGCTGTACCGCATCATAGAACTGAGCGACAGGATGGCCGTCTCCAATTCGGAGCGAAGGCCGGCGCGGTTCAGGCCGATGAAGCCGTTCAGCGTGTTGTAGAGGAAGTGCGGCCTAATCTGCGATTGCAGAGCCCGGTATTCAGCATCCTGCTGCGCCAGCTTGCTTCGAAACTCTTCGTTGATCAGCTCGTCGAGCCGGGAGATCATATTGTTAAGAGAGAGGCCGAGCTGCGCGATCTCGTCTCTTCCCCTCGGCTGAAACCTTTCGGACATATCGCCTTTTTTCACCTTGTGCATGATCAGGTTCATTTTTTTGAACGGCTTCACGATCCACTTGGAGAAATACAGGAAGACGCAGAAAGTGATAATCAGGGCACCGGCGGACAGACACAACGCCACAATGTAGATCCATCGGATTTTGGCCTTCAGCTCGGCGTTGGACAGAAAGACGACAATCCGCCAATCGGCCGGGCTGACTTTGCGCGATACGCCTGTATAGGAGGCGCTTTCAAATTGGTCGTTTTGCTTGAAATCCGTTAAGTGCGACGACAGCTCGTCGGGCAGCGCCTTGTTCGCGTACAGCAAATGATCCTCTTGGTCCAGAACGACGATGGTCGAAGAGACGTTGAACGTGACATCCTTGGCGATCTTCTCCAGAAGAATCTTGTCGGCATCCGCCAGAATGACGGCGAGCGGCGCACGGGAGTCGGGGTCCTTAATCAGGCGGGCTACCGAGAACACTTGGGTTTTGCCGCCGTCTTTCACGTAGTTCTGAGAGTGAGAGCTGATAAAGACGGCCTTGCCGTCGCTTTCGACCGCTTTCTTGTACCAGTCTTGCGAACGGAAAGGAAACTCTTGATCGAGCTCGATCGGATCCTTGGACGTCAGGTACGCTTGCCCTTTGACCGGCACGATCAAGGTGCTCAAGATATCCGGCCGCGTGTTGATCAGGTAGATGGGCAGCGTGCCGGTGAGCGCGCGGTCGGTCACCAGCCGCGTGTACGCGCTGGCGGTTGGGTAGCTGTTGTTTGCCTTGATCTTCAACGCGTTCATGACGTCGTCGCTCAAGTAGGGGGAAGTGGACAGCCGGTCCAGATCGTCAAGGTAGGTCTCGATATTCCGCGACAGCGCGCTCAGCGTACCGCTGGTCAGCTTCTGCGTCTCGTCGGTCAACAGCCCTTTAATATAATAGGGGAGCGCGAAAGCCGAAATGATAAACGGCGTCACGATGAATAGCAGGTAGAGAAGCGTCAATTTGAATCGCAGCGTTCGGAAGATGTTCATCGACACGGCCCCTTTTCTTAACCTTATCTTCCTGCGATCTTATGGTCAATAGCGTTTGGGGCGGAAACGAACCGAGTGTAGAAAAGAGCGCTTTCATCGTAGTTTACGGTCGTTTCCAACCGGGGGGCGAGCGACTATGATTAGGTCTGTGAGGTTCGCCTCGCATGAAACCAAAGGGGGATTACCATGAGAGGTTCCAAATGGCTCTTATTGCTCGGCACGCTGCTCGTATCGGGTACGGCTTTAGCCGCCTGCGGCTCGAACAACGGCAACGGCGGCGGCGCTTCGGCATCGTCCGAAGCTTCGCCAAGTTCTTCCGCATCGGCAGGCGCGTCTTCTTCGGCAAGCCCTGCCGCTTCCAAAGACGACAAACCGGTCACGCTTACGGTCATGACGAATATCGTCGGCGAACCGGCCAATGTTCTCGAAGAGATCTCCAAAGAGTTCACCAAAGAGAATCCGAACATCAAGGTCGAGTTCAGCGCGCCCGGCGCGGATTACGAGAACATCATGAAAGTGAAGATGGCTTCCAATGCGATGCCGGACGTCTTCTCGACGCACGGTTGGGCCAAAGTGCGCTACGGCCAATACTTGGCGGATTTGAGGGACGAAGCGTGGGCCAGCCAGATCGATGACAAAATCAAGCCTGCGGTTACCGATGACTCGGGGAAAGTTTACGTGCTTCCGATCGATCAGGACAAATCCGGACCGGTCTACAACAAGGATGTCTTGGACCAATACGGCGTTGCGGTTCCGACCACTTGGGACGAACTGCTCCAGGCGGCGGAGACGATCAAAACCAAGAGCGGCGGCAAAGTCACCCCCATTCACATCGGCGGTGCGGACTCCTGGCCGATCGGGCAATTTTTCGACTTCATGGCGACGCCGTCCTTCATCAGTCCGTCCACGAACGACTCCGCTCAACTCCTGGACGGCTCGTTCGATTGGAAGAAGTTCGACAGCCTCCCGCAGATGCTGCTGGACCTGCAGAAGAAGGGCTATTTGAATAAAGACGTTCTGACATCCAAGTACAGCGATTCCGCCAAAGCGTTCGGCGAAGGCAAAGTCGCTTTCGGCTTCTATGGGCCATCCCTGATCGAAGAAGCGAAAAAAACGAATCCGAATGTCCACGGCGGCTTGATGCCGATTCCTTCGGTTGTCCCGGGCGATGCGCCGACGCTTGCGGGCGGCGAGAAAACGACGTGGGGCGTATGGAAAGACTCCCCGAACCTCGAGGCCGCGAAAAAATTCGTCGCGTTCTATGCAAAGCCTGAAAACGTGAAAAAAGTCGCCGCAGCAGGCGGGCTGCCCCCGGGTCTTACAGGCGTGGACATCGATGCGGGCGATTTGACCGCCGACTTCCAGAAATACGCCGATACGCCGGTATTCCCCTATTTCGATCGCGACTATTTGCCGAACGGCATGTGGGACGTCATGTGCAAAAACGGACAGGATCTGCTTGCGGGCGGCATTACCGTCAGCCAGTTCTCGGAAAATATGAAGCAAGAATTCGATCGACTGCGTACGGCAGCCCAGTAAGCGCAAGGCCGGATCGCCCGCGGACAGCACGCTGCCGCGGGCGATCCGGCGAACGAGGAGGAAGAAACGATGCCATCCCAACAACCGTCGCCAGTCCGTCCGGCTGGCGCTGCCGTCAAACCCGGCTATATCCGCACCTTTTTCCGATCGTCGTCGGCCTTGAACCTGATGTACGTGCCGGCGCTCTTCCTTTTCGGCATCTTTATTGTCTACCCGCTTATCAAAGGCGTCCAAATCTCCTTCACCGAGTGGGACGGCTACTCCCAGCACCATACCTGGGTCGGATTGAAGAAGTACACGCAAATGTTTCATGACAAGAAAATTGGAACAACCGTCCGAAATACGCTGATCTACGGGATCGGCAGCACGTTGTTCCAGAATTTGCTCGGGCTTGCCTACGCGCTGTTTCTCGACCGGAAAATCAAGGGCAAAGGCTTGATGAGAACGATCGTATACTTGCCGGTCATCATCAGCCCGCTCATTATGGGGTATATTTTTTATTTCTTCTTCCAATATGACGGGGGAGCGCTCAACGACATTTGGACGCTGCTGCAGCTGGAACCGATCGATTGGCTGGCGAACGGACGGCGCGCCGTCTGGATCATCACCCTTGTCAACACGTACCAGTATATGGGAGTCGCCATGATTATTTATTTGGGCGGCTTGCAGTCCGTCCCCAAAGAGTACTATGAAGCGGCGCAAATCGACGGGGCGAGATGGTGGGCGCAGTTCCGGAACGTAACGTGGCCCCTGCTGGCTCCGGCGATTACCGTTAACATCGTGCTGAATATTATCGGCGGCCTTAAGCTGTTCGACGTTATCGTCGCGATGACCAACGGCGGCCCCGGGTACGCTTCCCAATCGCTGTCCACGATGATGTACAACTTGTACTTCGCCCGCCAGGACGCCGGTTACGCGGCCGCGCTCGGCAACCTCATGTTCGCGATCATCTGCGTGATCAGCCTGTCGATGCTGTTCCTCCTGCGCAGAAAGGAAGTGCGGATATGATCGGGAAGATCGGCGGACGAATGGCGATGCTGCTTGTTCTTGCGGTGCACCTCGTTCCTTTTTACATGCTCATCAACTTATCGTTCAAGCCGTCGGAAGACAACAGCAGCAAATGGCAGCCGGCACGGTCCCTCTACACGGACAACTTCGTCAACGCTTGGAACAATGCCCACATCGGCCGGGCTCTCTACACGAACATCGTCGTCACCTTCTGCTCGATCGCGCTCGTCGTCCTGATCGGCGCGCTCGCCGCTTACCCGCTGGACCGGCATCGGACGAGGTGGAACCAATTTATTTACGGCTTGTGCGTCTCCTGCTTGATCGTACCGGCGCTGACCATTCTGGTGCCCCTGTACAAATTCATCGTCGACATCGGCGGCATCAACCATTATTGGGCTACCATTCTCATTCAGGTAACGTTCTCTTTGCCGCTGTCCATCTTCCTTCTGACCGGCTTCATGGGTACCGTTCCTAAGGAGCTGGATGAGGCCGGCTATATCGACGGATGCAACCGGTTCGCGATCTTCTTTCGGATCATCCTGCCGCTGCTCAAACCCATCGTGGCGACGATCGTCATCGTCATCGGGGTCCAAATCTGGAACGACTACCAGTTTTCCGTCTTTTTCCTGCAGAAGCCGGGCGTGCAGACGATTCCCGTCGCATTATCGATGTTCATCTCACAATTCCACAGCAATGTTAACTGGGTGGCGGCAGGCTGCCTAATGGGAATGCTTCCGCTGACGGTTCTGTATTTGTTCCTGCAAAAATATTTCATTAAAGGAATGGCGGACGGTGCGGTCAAGGGGTAGCTTAGTCGAACCGTATGCCCAGCTTGCGGTCCGAGAAATCCCGCAGCAGCATGAACGCGTCGCCGTTCGTGAGCCGGTCGCGGTCGCGGATGCTGCTCAGCGTCTGCGGCGTCAGCCAGCTCTCGTCCGGCGAATCGGCGGAAGGCTCGCCGCCCGCCGCCCGATCCATCATCTCCGCGGCTTCCGCCAGCGTGAGCGGCTTCTTGAGGGCGTCGGCCGGAATGCTTCCGGGCAGGGTCTCCGAATTCGCATGGAACCGGTCCGGCTGCAGCCTTTTCAGATGGCTGAGCTGGTTGGCGAACCGCTGCGGGTTCGTCGGCTCGTCCAGCTTCCAGTCGAGATTGCTCTGCCCGCCCGAAGTGAGCAGCAGATTGGCTGCGGTCAGCAGGCCGGGATATTGCGGTCCGGTCAAATAGCCCGGCTCCTTGAACTTGTCCATCGTCAGGTTCATGCCTTGGCGAACCAGCAAGCTTCTTAGCTCGCTGATCCGCTCGCGCGACTCGGACAGCTGGGCGAAGCTGAGGCCGTTCTCCGCCGCCACCTTCGCCGCCGCTCCGGCCGCTTGGCCCGTCGCCATGCCGAGCGGGACGACGCGGGCGCTGCCGGCCGCGGTCGAATCGAAGCTGGCGGACCGCCCCACGACCAGAAGCCCGTCCAGCCGCCGCGGAACGAGCGACCGGAACGGCACGCCGTATTGCTTGGGCTTGGCCAGGATCATGCCCGGCGCCCGGCTGCCGGCGTTCTGGATGTCGATGGCGTAGGAGCCGTAGGCGATATCGTCCCAATGGCTGCGGTTGCCCATGACGTCCGCGAGCGACAGCCGGTATTCCCCGTCCAGGTGCCGCGATTCCCGGGTATACAGCTCGGAAGCGGTGCCGTCGTACCGGAGCGGCCGGAACTCGGGGAACTTGTCCTGCAAATATTTGACGATGAGCGGCGCTTCCCGTTCTCCGGCTTCGAGCCCTTGCCGGACCGACGCAGGGTTGGTCGGATCGACTCCGTACAGCTGCATCGCGTTGATCAGCAGCGTGCCGTCGTCCTGGCGGCCGATGTTGAGCCCCCTCAGCCGGACTTTATCCGGATCGCTGGAAGGGTAAGCCGCCGCCTCCGGATAGCCCCAAAGGCTCATCCGGTCGATGCCCGTTCCCGGATGCTTGCCGAGCTTTTCCCAGACCGCTTCGGTGACGCCGCTCAGCTTGATCATCAGCGTCGACGCCATCCAGTTGTCTTTGTCCCCGATGTCTTCCCGGCCGAACGTGAACGCGGCGCCGGCCGCGGCGGCGATGTCGGCGTCCTGCGTCGCGTCGATGACGGCACCCGAACGAACGTCGAGCTTCGCGCCGTTTTCCCGCGTAAGCTCCATGCCGGTCACCTGATCGCGCCCCTCCGCGCTTCCGTTCTCCCGTTCGACGATCGGCTTCCAATCCCGCACATGCATCAGCAGGTCGATGTTCGGCTCGTTTTTCACCAGCGTGTAGAAGGCGTTGGCCGCCGTCGTCGTATCGAACGCGCTGCCTTCCACCCGGTCGTACCATTCCTGGAAGATGCCCTTGTTCAAAAAACGCGGCTTGCGCAGCGAACGCAAATGTTTGGGCTGATTCGGCGAGAAATTGAGGTCGAGCATGTTCAGGTCCCCGACCGTCAGCAGCCCGCCGAGCACGGACCGGTTCCGGCCGTCGACCAGCAGAACGCGAAGGCCGTTGCGGGCGGCGGACACCGCGGCGGCGACGCCCTCGGGATCGGTGCCCGCCACGATCACGTCATAGCGGTCTTGCAGCCGGTCGGCCGATTGCACGACGAGCAGCGGCTGGCTTTTGGCGGAATTGACGAGGCGGTGCCGGTACTCGGTCTTCCACCAAACGAGGCCCGCCAGTCCGACGATCAGCAGCGCGGCCAGCGAGATCCGCCGCAAAGTGCGGAAAGACAGAAAAGCGCGAGAACGCATGCGGGGCAAATCCTTTCTCTGATCGGCGATGAAGCTTCGGGAATGGGGTCCCGGCTTTACGAATGAGACGAGACGAGAAGGACAAAAGTTGTCGCGGCCGAAAAAAATTTAGCGATTTTTTGAGAACGGAGATGAGGAGGAGAATCTTGAGCGGACCGGCGCCGGCTGCTTCTGCGGTTTAAAGAAGCAGGAGAGCGCCCGGGTTGCGCAGATCAGAGCGACGACGACGAACAGCAGCGCCCAGACGAGGGCGGGCATTCCCGTCGCCCGCTCCAGGCCGGTCGCGTCGCCGGCGCGGGAAGAATCCTGAAGCGCGTAAAGCGCCAGCGAGAACGGGCCGATCGCCGATTCCTCGAGCGTCAGGAACGCGAGCAGCAAGTAATAGACGCGCAGAATGACGCCGGAGGCGAAGCGCCATGCCAGCGAATTCAGCGCGGCGAAGACAAGGAGCCAGGTGAATCCGAAGCCTGAATGGACGAAGAGAACCAGCGAGAGGATCGCGATGACGGAAACGAGCCCGAGTCCCGTCTTTAACCGGCCGCGGTAATAGAGATAGAACAGCAGCATGGAAAAGACGGAGGCGCCGATATAGCCGGCGAGCGCGACGGGCAGCTGGCTCCAGGAGTTGGCGAGCCTGGAGTAAGTGACGCCGCTGTGGTCGGCGTGCAGCTCGATCCGCAGCACTTGGCCGGACAGCAGCAGCGTGACGACCGCATGGCTGAACTCGTGAACCATCGTATCGACGTTGCGGAAGAACGAGGAGAACGGGATGAGACGGGTCAAAAATACCGAAACGACCAAGTAAACGATCGTCAGCAGCCATTTGCGCATCGCTTCGATTCCTTCCTTTCCCGCCGTTTCGTTTCCTCCACTTTACCACACCCGAAGGCGGGGCGCGAGCGGCAGCCTGCCCGGCGTAAACCGAGCGAATTCGACACGGAACTTCCGGTCCCCGGAACCATTGACCGTTTTTTCGGGCGCGGGCGATAATGGAGATGAGTCTTGCACAAATTTACAATCGGGAGTGAGCCGATGTCCAAGCGAGTGCTGATCGTGACCGGCGACGGAGCCGAAGTGCTGGAAGTGTATTATCCGCTGTACCGGGTGAAGGAAGAAGGCTACGAGGCGGTCGTGGCGGCCCCGAGGCAAAAAACGCTGCACACCGTCTGCCATGATTTCGTCGAGGGCTGGGACACCTATACGGAGAAGCCGGCCCACCTGCTGGCGGCCGACGCCGCGTTCGCCGACATCGATCCGGCGGCGTTCGACGCGCTGCTCGTTCCGGGCGGCCGCGCTCCCGAATTTATTCGCAACGACCCCGGGCTGCCGCGCATCCTGCGGCACTTTCTGGAGAACGACAAGCCGGTGGGCGCGATCTGCCACGGCGCGCAGGTGTTCCTCGCGCTCGGCGACCGCTCTCTGTTCGCCGGCCGCACGATGACCGCGTACAACGCCTGCAAGCCGGAGGTCGAATCGCTCGGCGCGCAATACGCCAGCGAGACGCTTCACGTGGACGGCAAGCTGGTGACCGGCCATGCCTGGCCCGATCTTCCCGGCTTCATGCGGGAATTTCTGAAGCTGCTGCGTTAAGTCCTATCTCCCCATCGCGGCGAGACGACAAGAGCCCAAGAAGTCCGCGCCGGACTTTCTTGGGCTCTTGGGCGTCAGCCAACGGTCAAGATTTCGCTTCGTCCTCGAAATGCCGGATAAAGGCGAGCGCGCTGTCGGGATTTTTGGCGTTGATGCGGACGGCGGCGACGTATTCCGTCGACCCGCTGATTTTCAGCTCTTTGCCGATCGCCGTCTGCGACAGGTCGATGCCGTACACGTGCTCGTCCGTATCGTCCTCGGTCTTCGACTTCACCGCCGCGCCCGATTGCGCAAGCGTTGCGGCTTCCGGTTCGGTCAGCGTATCGAACGGCACGAATGCGCCCTGCGGAGCGAGCTTCTCGAAGTTCGCCTTGTCCATGACGAACAGATCCGATTTGTCCTCCATCACGACGATCATCGCTTTCTGCAGCAGCGCCATGTCCTGGTCGCTCTTCATTTCCGCAGGCACGTACGTCAACTGAGCGATGACTCTTTTCCAATCCGGAAACATCGTCAAAATGTCGTTCTGCAGCGGTTCCGTGTCGCTCCCAAACCCATTGCCGTAAAAATAATTGCCGTAAAACATGACCGAAAGGTTGGCGGGCGGCAGCTTCGCGAGCTCGGCCTGATGCTGCCGATGATCCGCGTAGCTTTTGATGCCGTAGACGATCAGCGCGAGGATGACGATGCCGATCACGATATGGAATTTGTAGTAGTGGAAGAAGTGGGCTCGCTTCTGCCTCCGTTCCGCTTTCTTTTTATCCGGGCCGTAGGTCTTCTCGAGGTACTCCTGTTCCGCCTTCTTCTTCTCGTAATCGCGAATGAACCGGTACGCTTCCGATATCGCGTCGATATCCAGAACGCCTTCCGGATCGGACTCGTTCCCTTCCCGCATCTTCTGGGAGCGGGCCCGCCGCGTGAGCAGGAAGTAGCGATTCTCCAACTCTTCCTTCGTCGCCGTCTCCGGAAGTCCGAGCACTTCGTAAGCCTGTTTCAAATCTTCCATATGATCGTCACCTTCGCTTGATAGCATTTATCCTATACGTAAGTATACGTGATAATAGGAAACGGTTCCACTTCGGGGTGTCCGGGCAGGGAACGATCGGCTACAATTAGGGGAAAAGAAGGGAGCGTCGGCGATGGACCGTCTCGGACTATTCCCGGCCGTCTGGCTGGAGGAAGAGCGTCAACCCCGGGTGCACGCGTATTACTTCAAGCAGTGGGAACGCTACGACATGGCTTATCATCGCCACGATTCCACTGAAATTATGTACGTGATTTCCGGGGTTTGCGAGGTGTGGCTGCAAGAGGGCCATTCGGCCGTTCCGGAAGGCATCGAGTTGAAGAAGGGCGAGTTCATTCTTCTCAATGCGAACGCGGAGCACCGGCTGATCGTGCGGGATACGTGCCGGATGCTGAACGTGGAATTCGGGCCCGCGGCGCACGGGAGCGCCGTTCCGTCCATCAAGCGGCTGGCCGAAGAGGACGGTCCGCTGCACGGGCTGCTGGTCTCGAATCGGCCATATGTCGTGCTTCGCGATCCCGAAGAAGTATACCATGCGCTCAAAAGCCTCGTGCTCGAGCTGGACGCGGGCGGTCTGGACGGAGGAACGCTCGGACAGCTTCTGCTGTGCCAGCTCCTGATCCGGATCGCCAGACTGAAGCAGGAAGCGGCGGGAGATCCGGAGCGTCAGGCGGCTCTCTATGTGAAGATGAGCGCGGCTTACCTGTACGAGAACTATGATCGGGATATCCGCGTCAAAGATGCGGCCGCCGCGGTCAACCTGCACCCCGGCTACTTGCAGCGCCTGTTCAAGGCCCAGACCGGCCGGACGCTGATGGAATATTTGACCGCGATCCGCATGGAGAAGGCGAAGATGCTGCTGCTGCGGACCGACATCCCGGTATCGGACATCCCCGACTATGTCGGCGTCGGCAGCCGATCTTATTTTCATGCCTTATTCAAAAAACATACCGGCCTGACCCCCGTGGCGTTCCGGCATTCGATCGACGCCCATCGTTGGCGGGAGGGATGAAAAAGTTAGAATTACGGACAGTTCGGAATGCAGGAAGTCACGATCTTGATAACGCTTGCCCGTTGCCGCGGCTACAATGGAGAAGGATCGAATAGCAGCATATCAATCGCGGCAACGGAGGGATCGGACATGTCTTTCAAAATCGCTTTTATCGGCGCGGGCAGCATCGGCTTTACCCGCGGCCTGCTGCGCGACCTGCTCAGCGTGCCGGAGTTTCGCGGAATCGAAGTTGCGTTTACGGACATCAACCCGCACAATCTGAAGATGGTGACCGAGCTGTGCCAGCGGGACGTTCGGGAGAACGGGCTGGACATCCGCATCCAGGCGACGACCGACCGCAGGGAAGCGCTGAAGGGAGCCAAGTACGTCATCTGCACGATTCGCGTCGGGGGCTTGGAAGCGTTTGCGACCGACGTGGACATTCCGCTGAAGTACGGCGTCGACCAGTGCGTCGGAGATACGCTGAGCGCCGGCGGCATTATGTACGGCCAGCGCGGAATCGCCGCGATGCTGGACATCTGCAAGGATATCCGCGAGACGGCGGCGGAGGACGTTCTGCTGCTCAATTACGCGAACCCGATGGCGATGCTCACGTGGGCGTGCAACAAGTACGGCGGCGTGCGGACGGTCGGCCTGTGCCACGGGGTGCAGGGCGGGCATTGGCAGATCGCCGAGGCGTTCGGCTTGAAGCAGGAGGAAGTCGACATCGTCTGCGCCGGCATCAACCACCAGACCTGGTACATCCAAATCCGCCGCAACGGGGAGGATCTGACCGGCAAGCTGCTCGAGGCGTTCGAAAAGCATAAGGACTTCAGCCGCACCGAGAAGGTACGCATCGATATGCTGCGGCGGTTCGGGTACTACAGCACCGAATCCAACGGCCATCTAAGCGAATACGTGCCCTGGTACCGCAAGCGTCCGGACGAGATCGGGGAATGGATCGACCTGGGCAGCTGGATCAACGGGGAGACGGGCGGCTATCTTCGCGTTTGCACGGAAGGCCGGAACTGGTTCGAGACCGACTTCCCGAACTGGATGAAGGATCCGGCGCTGAAGTACGAAGCTTCGCAGCGCAGCCACGAGCACGGCTCCTACATCATCGAAGGACTGGAGACCGGGCGCGTCTATCGCGGCCACTTCAACGTCGTCAACGGCGGCGTCATCTCCAATCTGCCGAGCGACGCGATTATCGAGGCGCCGGGCTATGTCGACCGCAACGGCATCTCGATGCCGGTCGTCGGCGAGCTGCCGCTCGGACCGGCCGCCGTCTGCAGCGTCAGCATCTCCGTTCAGCGGCTTGCGGTCGAGGCGGCGGTGCGCGGCGACGACAAGCTGCTGCGCCAGGCATTCATGATGGACCCGCTTGTCGGAGCCGTCTGCAACCCGAAGGAGATCTGGCAGATGGTCGACGAGATGCTGGTCGCGCAAGAAAAGTGGCTGCCGCAATACGGTCCGGCGATCGCCGAAGCGAAGGAGCGGCTGGCGGCGGGCAATCTGCTGCCGACCCGCGAAGGCTACCGCGGCGCGGCGCGTCTGGCGACGAAGACGGTCGAGGAGATGAAGCGGGACCGCGAAGCGGCGAACAAGAACGCCGGCGAGTCCGATAAGGGCAAGGACCGCGCCGCGGCCCATTGAACGAACTTTTCGCAGCCTTGCGGAAGATAACCCGCCGAGACGGATGAATTCGTCTCGGCGGGTTTTTCGTTGGGCCGACAGCGCCCCGGGCTGGCCCGGCTTGACGTCAAGGCGCGGTGCGGATATGATCGGAATGAACGTTCGATTTAGAGGGGTGCAACTATTTTTCGACGGGGGGATCTTTATGTTCGAGAGCTACAACAAAGTGCAGAAAGCCGTGCTGGAGACGACTCTCGGCATCTTGATCGAGAAGGATCTGCAGGCGACGTCGATGTCGCTCATCGCCAAGCAGTCCGGCGTATCGACGGGCAACATCTATCATTACTTCGACAGCAAAGAGGCCGTTATCAACGAGCTGTACAAGGCGATCGTGAAGTTCAACGGCGAGTACGTGCTAAAAGGATTTTACGATACGGACGACATCCGGCCGCGATTCGATCGGGCCTGGGACCGATACGTCCGGCTGAGCCTGGAGCATCCGCAAGGCTTCCGGTTCATCGAACAGTATTCCTTCTCCCCTTATATTTATCCGGAATCGAAGGGGGAGGCTTACGAAGGCGGCTGGTGCGGCCCGATGAACAAGCTGTACGAGGAGGCGATCGGCCGGGGGGAATTCGTCAAAGAGAACCCGGCGGCGCTGGTGCAGATGCATACCGGCTCGTTCGTCTATTTGATCAAAGGGCATTTGGAAGGGCGGTTTCAACTGACGGAGGAGTTGATCCGCACGGCGATCCGCTCCTGTTGGAACTCGGTTCGCGCCGAGGAAACGGCGTCCGCCGATCCGGCATAACGGACGCCGCACGACCTCGGTTACAGAGCTTCCGCCACCGATTTGAGCGCGGACAGCACCGCGTTCTCCCCTTCATCGGCGCCGCTGTCCGACGAGCCGGCACCCGGCCGATTGTCGGTCTGCACGATCGACAGCAGCGTTGCGCCGTTTTCCTCTTCCAGGACGTAGCTCATGACGAAGTAATTCTCGGGCTTGTCCTCCAAATCGGGACGAGGCGCAAACAGGGAATACTTGACCCGCTTCCCGGGCGTGACTTCCAGTACCTTGCCCCACTGCTCGTACACGTTGCCTTCCCATGCGCTGCGGAACCGGATCTCGCTTCCGACCTGCCAATCCGTCAGCAGATCGCTGCCGTACTGCCACTGCTTGACCAGCTCGGGCTTCGTCAGAGCCTCCCATACTTTGTCGGCAGAGGCGTTCATGCGGATGCGGGATACATTCTCGGCCATGCTTGTTCCTCCTCCTATCGGCTATTTCCTTAATGTAGCAAACATAGAGGGCGCTTGACCAGCATAACAAGACTTGCCATGAATCCGAATCTTCGCTTGACAAACGGAATGCGGAAAATTAGGATTAGAATGAACGTTCGATCTAGTCTTCTGCAACAATAGAATGAACGTTCAATTTAAAAGTTGGAGGGGCAAAGATGAGCAAAACGGTATTTATTACGGGGACCAGTTCGGGATTGGGCAAACGAACGGCGATTCGATTCGCTCGGATGGGCTGGAACGTAGCGGCCACCATGCGTACGCCGGAGAAAGAAACCGAGCTGACGTCTTACGACAACATTAAAATTTTCAAGCTGGACGTTACCCAGGCGGATCAGGTTCAAACGGCGGTGGAACAAGCGATCGCCGCATTCGGGAAAATCGACGTCGTCATCAATAACGCCGGAATGGGCACCTACGGACCTTTGGAGCTGGCCCAAGAAGATGCGATCGATTGGCAGTTTGCCGTGAATACGCGGGGACCGATCAACGTCATTCGTCAATTTCTGCCGCATTACCGGGCTAATGGAGGAGGGATGTTTATCAATATCAGCTCCTTCATGGGGATTACGACGGCCGTCCCGCTCGGATCGCTCTACAACATGTCCAAGTTCGCGCTGGAAGGATTAACGGAAGGTCTTTACTACGAACTGCGTCCCTTTAATATCGAACTACGCTTGATTGAGCAAGGCGGCTCTTCAGGAAATAACTTCAAGGACAATATTACCTGGAACAAAGATGAGAAGATCCGGGACTACGACGAGATGATGACGAAGCTGGAAAAGATCATGAGTTCCGCGGAAGCCGGCCGCGAGCTCGACGACCCCGAAATCATCGTGGATGCCATTGTCGCCCAGGCGACGGGGAAAAACAAAAAATTCCGCACCGTGGTCGGCGCCGCCGGCAATCAACTGATGGCCCTGCGGAACTCCGTGCCGATCGAACAATATTTGGAAACCATGGCCCAAAATTTTTGATCGTACGGCTTGGCAGGAAAGTTCCGGGGTCCCCGCAAAGTACCTGAATAAGCTTCGAAGCCACGCCCCGCTTTGCGGGGTTATCTTAGCGGACCGACTGTTCTCTCGCCTGGGAAGGAGTCATTCCCTTGTACTGCTTAAACAGCTTGGTAAAGTAATTCGGGTTGCCGCAGCCGACCCGGTCGGCCGCTTCGGTAACGGTAAGATCGCTCTCCAGCAGCAGGCGTTCGGCTTCGTTCATGCGGTACCAGTTCACGTAGTCGACGAACGTTCGGCCGGTCAGCTTTTTGAACTGTTTGCAGAAGTGGTAGGGGTTCAGATTGACCCTTCGGGCGGCTTCCTCTATCGTTATGCCGTCCTGGTAATGCTCCTCCACGTATCGAAGGAGCGGTTTGAACCGTTCGGAGTTCCGCGAGAACGAGGCCGTCGCTCCGACCGCTTCGCGTTCCGCCAGGTGTTCCCGCGCCAGCAGGGAGAACAGCAGGTACAGATGAGATTTGACCGCCAGCTCGTAGGCGCGGCGCTTGTCGTTGAACTCTTCGATCGCGCGAACGACGCATTGCCGGACGGGACTTGCGGCATCCGTTCCGGAGGCGATCCGCACCGGGAACCGGACTTTGCCTTCGATGTACGGGGCCAGAAAGCGGGAATGGACCGGGTCGTGAGGAAGGCCGCCGAGCATGGAGCCGTTGAACACAAAGGCGATAAACTCCATGTCCTGGTCGCACGGACTGAATCCGGCGTGCAGCCCGCCGGACGGGACCAGCAGCAGGTCGCCGGGCGCGGCTTCGTAAGGCTCGCTCTCGATGTGGAAGACGGCCGTCCCCTTGACCATGAGGAGCAGCTCGAAATGCTCGTGCCAATGCAGCCATAAGATTTGCTGGCCCTTCAGGCAGTTGTCGTGCTGCAGCCGGAACATGCGGAACGGGTATTCCTGCCCGGCCAGCGAAGTATTCTCCCACAGCTCGCGAGGGTGCGTCACCGCCGTTCGCCTCCTTTTCCCGAAAGCGCAAGATTCCACCCATAAAACACAAGATCGGGTAGAGAACTCGCGGCAAATACCAAATATAATCGGGTTGTATTCTTTACTATAGCTCAATATAGGAGTGACGGACAATGAGCAATACCTACCTGAGAGTCGGAACGCTGGTCGGAGGGAACGACGCGGTGCGCGTCATTCCGCAGATCGCGAAGCACGGCTTCGAGTCATACGCGCTGACGTTCTGGCAGACGACGGGGAATGCCGATCTGGCGGAGCTGGGAAAACGCGCCCGCGCGGTGGCGGAGGAGCATGGAGCGATCATCTCCAGCATCGGCGTATTCGGCAATCCGCTTACCGGCGAGGGCAACAATGCGGACTCGCTGGCGAGCTGGGAGCGGCTGATCGATCATGCGCATCATTTCGGAGCCGACATTGTAAACGGTTTTACCGGACGGCTGACGGACCGGCCGATCGAGGAGTCGATCCCCCGCTTCAAGGAAGTGTTCGGAGAGCTCGCCCGCCGGGCGGCGGACCGGGGCGTGCGGATCGCGTTCGAGAACTGCTCGATGGACGGCGACTGGAACAAGGGAGACTGGAATATCGCGCACAACCCGACGGCTTGGGAGCTGATGTTCGACGCGGTGCCGGCGGACAACATCGGCCTGGAATGGGAACCGTGCCACCAGATGGTCGCCTTGATCGATCCGATTCCGCAGCTTCGCAAGTGGACGGACAAAATTTTCCACGTGCATGGCAAGGACGCCACGATCGCTTGGGACATCGTCAAGGAATACGGCGTTCACGGCAAGCAAAAATATGTCTGGCACCGGACGCCGGGCTTCGGCGATACGAACTGGACCGACGTCATCACCATTTTGCGCCAGGCGGGTTACCAAGGAACGATCGACATTGAAGGCTGGCACGACCCGGTATACCGCGACGAGCTGGAGATGACCGGTCAAGTTCACGCCCTGAATTACCTCAAGCGCTGCCGCGGCGGCGACTTCGTGCCGAATCCGGAATAAGGAAGGTGTGGGAAAAATGAAAACGTATCGGATAGCGCTTGCCGGCTGCGGCGGAATGGCGAGAACCTGGGTGGAATACGCACTGTCGAGGGAGGATGCGGAGATCGTCGCGCTCGTCGACATCTTTCCGGCGGCCGCCCAGGCCATGGCGGAAAGATATGGGCTGAAGAGCGGCATCTATTCCGACTTGGCGCAAGCGATCGCCGAATCGGGGGCGAATCTCGTCTTCGACGTGACCATTCCGGCCACGCATCATCAGATCGGCAAGACGGCGATGGAAGCGGGCTGCGACGTGCTCGGCGAGAAGCCGATGGCCGCGACGATGGAGGAAGCCCGCGATCTGATCCGCGTCAGCGAGCGGACGGGCCGCACGCTGGCGGTCATGCAGAATCGCCGATACAACGCCAACATCCGCGCGCTGCGCGGGCTGATCGAACGCGGAACGATCGGCAAAGTCGGCTATGTCGGCGCCGACTTTTTCCTCGGGCCGCACTTCGGCGGGTTCCGGGAAGCGATGGACAGCCCGCTCATTCTGGACATGGCCATCCACACGTTCGACCAAGCGCGGATGCTGACCGGAGCCGATCCGGTATCCGTCTACTGCCACGAATTCAATCCTCCGGGGTCGTGGTACGCGGGCAACGCCTCGGCTGTCTGCATCTTTGAAATGTCCGACGGCTCGGTGTTCTGCTACCGCGGTTCGTGGTGCGCCGAAGGAGCGCCCACCTCGTGGGAATCCGACTGGCGGATTACGGGCGAGCGCGGCACGGCGCTGTGGGACGGAACGAATGCGCCGTACGCGGAAGTCGTCGCCGCCGAGCAGGATGGCAAGTTCATTCGCGAGAACGCTCGGGTCGAAGCGGAGTTCGATTGGACCGGACGCGAAGGTCATGCCGGCTGCCTGGACGAGATGCTCGCCGCCCTGGCGTCCGGCCGTCCGGCCGAGACCGACTGCCGCGACAACGTCCACAGCATCGCCATGGTGCTGGGGGCGATCGAGAGCGCCAAAACCGGCAAGAAAATTTGGCTGAAGGATCTGTAAGCTGCGGAACGTAACGACTCCCCATACAACCTTGCCGATCGGTCCCGCCGGGGGCCAGGCGGTAGGTTGATGGGGAGTTTTTTAATTCGAGCCGGCAGGCCGTTTCTCGGCGTAGAGCCGGATCCGTGGGTGAAGTTGAACAGCACATTAAGCGCATTAGCAAGTATTGATCTGGAAATTGGTTAATTAATCTATGGCAAACCCTAATCAATTCGTAACGACGACGGTACAATTTGTTTTCGCTTGGGTCTTCAAACCGAAATCTTTCGCCGGCGGCAAAGAAAAGTATTTCGTTCAACGATTGGTTTGTTCTTCTGATATTAATTCAATGTCTTTTTTTACTGCCTCTTGGAATTTGGAATATTGGTTTCTAAGTTGCGCAGCCAGTATAACCGGGCACGTCGCTAATACAAAATATCCTTCAAGCCCAATATTGAGTTGTTGCCAAAACAGTCTTGCTGCAAAGCAATACAGAAAAAGGGTTGCCGTCGATGCCGTTCCCATTGCCAAGCCGATAGTTTTCAAAGCATGTTTTCTCCTGACAGTGAGCAATTTTATCGCCTCCTGAGGATTAGTACGCGTAATAGATTAAAAAGTTCGAAACTATTTAATAAAGGGGATTTTATGAAACAGCTTAGGTTTTTCGCAGGCATCAGCGGGATCAGCTTGCCGGCGGAGTGGGCGGCATAGAGACAGTGGCTTTAAGGCATTTCAGGAATTGACAACGTCGCGGTGGTTTCCCTGTCAAATATGCGGGCAAGCAAATAGACACATTAAATGACGTTTTTTCTGGTCGGAGATGTGCAGAATCGTTGGAGAGCCTAGCCCCTCTTGGGTGCTAGGAGCCGCCTCGGATATCGACCGGAGTGAAGAACCGGGCGGCTCGGCTGAAAGCGCTGGGGAATGCGGTCGATCCGCCGCAGACGCTCCCGTTGCAGTTTGGGATTCGGGTACTTCATGAAGGAGTTGGAGCTTAGCAAAGAACGAAGTTCCCTGGGACGGGAAAAGTAACATCGACAATATCGTTGTATTTGCTGGCATCGAATGTTCCTTCAAGGCGACGAGGAACTTGATTGTCGCCGCAATTTAAGGGGAGCACTCCGGCGTCCCATGATGCTATTTTGTTGTTATTTTTGTCCAAAAATACATAATATGCAGTTGCTTCACCCGGCGAGTGAGGGGTAGATCCTAGAGAAGTAATTTTAAATTCACTGATACACTTTCCATCGGTATAGATCCAAATACTATGTCCGTCGATGCGAGCAAGTTCTATGTTTTTCTCAACATCTTTTAGGATGTGTGGGTCAGGGGATAGCTTCGCGTGTTTATGTCCGGGCTCAGCTTCACGAAATCTTGCAGACCCATGGGTGTCTGTTGCTTTAAATGCTTTTGTACCCATCTCTTCACTCTCCAATAGTTTGTCAAAACTGATTTTATCCTTTACTCAAGAATTCTTTTGTATTCGTAGCCCTACGAATTAAGGAAGCGATGTCATGCAAGAGCTGGGCATCAGCTTCGGAAGCACCGCGCCGACACGAACTGGAACCCTGAATATCTGACCTAGGACGAGTTCGTCGAGTGCCTGCGAAAGGTCCGGCTGGCGGCGGAGACGATGGCGCAGTATGACGCCATGAATTTTGGTTGCCTAGCTAAGCAAGCTCTACCCGTAATGATTGCTTTAAAAAAGCCTCGCTCCCCCGCCGTGAGGCTTTTTTAGCGTTTCGCGGAGATTGCGTTCCCTTGCGGGAATGTATCAACCGGCCGCAGCGTATAGATGTGTGGAGAGTCCGGCCCGGTTTTGGGCGGGGCGTGGGCTCGCGTTTCCGGCCTTACGCCGGAAGGGAAGGGCGGTGAGGACCGCGTGTCTCCATGGGCCATATGGCTGATCGTCGGCTTGGCTCTTTTGATCGCGGAACTGTTTACGCTTACTTTTTTTCTGCTGTGGCTTGCCGTCGGCTGTCTGGTCGGGGCGCTGGCCGCCTGGCTCGCGCCGGATTCGCTGTGGCTGCAGGCGGTTGCGGCGATCGTCGCGGCCGGGGGACTGACGGCATTCGCGCAGCCGCTCGTCCGCAAATGGCGCGCCACCCCATCACGTTATAAGGACTCGGTCGACCGGCTCGTCGGCCGGAACGGCATCGCGGAAGAAGACGTTTCGGTGGGAAGCTCCGGTCTCGTCCGGATCGACGGACAGGTGTGGAGCGCTTATTCGCAGGAGCCGCTTGCCAAGGGGGATCGCGTCGTCGTCGTGCAACGGGGGACGACCCGGCTGGAAGTGCGAAAAGGAGGGGAAGACGGGTAGATGGGCTATGTGATTCTGGTCATCATTTTGGCGCTGGTTGCCCTGTTTATCGCTTTTGCCGTCAAAATCGTTCCGCAACAGAAGGTCGGGGTGATCGAGCGGTTGGGCAAATTCAACCGGCTGCTGACGCCGGGCGTGAACGTGCTCGTCCCGTTCATCGATCTGGTGCGGGTCTACCACGATTTGCGCATCCAGCAGGCGCACGTTCCTCCTCAGACGGTCATTACGAAGGACAACGTGCAGGTGCAGATCGACACGATCATTTTCTACCAAGTGATCGCGCCCGATCAGGCGACATACGGCATCTCCGATTACGTATCCGGCGTGCGGAATATCACCACGGCGACGATGCGGCAGATTATCGGCAAGCTGGAGCTGGACGAGACGCTGTCCGGACGGGAGAAAATCTCCATCGAGATCCGGCACGCGCTCGACGAGGCGACGGAGAAGTGGGGCGTGCGGATCGAGCGGGTCGAAGTCATCGACATCAAGCCGCCGGGCGACATTCAAGAGGCGATGGATAAGCAGATGAAAGCCGAACGCAGCAAGCGGGCGATCGTGCTGGAGGCCGAGGCGGCGAAGCAGGATATGATCCTCCGCGCGGAAGGCGACAAGCAGAGCAAGATTCTGAAGGCGGAAGGCGACAAGGAAGCGCGCATCCGCGAAGCGGAAGGGCTTCGCCAGGCGCAGGAGCTAGAGGCGCAAGGGCGGGCGAAGGCGATCGAGGCGGTGGCGGAAGCGGAGAAGACGCGCGTCGAGCTGCTGCGAGCCGGTGGCCTGAACGAGAACGTGCTCGCTTACAAGTCGTTCGAGGCGCTGGCCGAGATCGCCAAAGGGCCGGCCAATAAAGTGTTCCTTCCCTCGAGCGCGGCCGCGGCGCTCGGCAGCCTCGGGGCGATGGCGGAAGTGTTCCGGGACAAAAATTCGACGGAGCAATAGGCGGCGGAACGCAGGAGTGCCGTAAAAAAAAAGCAGACCCTTCGGGACGGCGGTTACGGCCGCCAATCCCGAAGGGTCCGTGTTTGCGCTTCGGATCAAGAGTCTTCGGGCGTAATGTCCTTCCAGCTGCCGCCGCCGTCGTCCGTGGCGAGCACCAGGCGGGCGTTCGGGTCGCTTGGATTCATCGCGACGACGAAGCCGCGGCGCGGCGTGAGGAAATCGGCGTCCTCCACGCTGACAAGCCGGCGGTCCTCCAGCTTCGCGAACGTCGTTCCGCCGTTGATCGTCCTCAGCAGGCCGCCGTCGACCGGGCCGGCCCCGACGCTGAGCGGCACGTAGCCCGTCCGCGGATTGACGAAATCGAGCTTGACCGCGTACGGGCGGATGCCGGGAATCTTCGAGTTGCGGAGCCTCCAGTTGGCGCCTCCGTTGGAAGTAAAGTAAAGCAGCGACCCGTGCGTGTCCGGATTGACGAGCAGCAAGTAGCCGTTGCGGGTATCCGGGAATTGAATATCGACCGGATACCATTCCCCGTTCTGCTTGGGCGCGTGGGGAAGCCGGCTCCAGCTGCGGCCTCCGTTTTTTGTTTTCCAGACGGCAACCTGGCATTTGGCGTTGGGAGAAGCGGGGACTTGCCCCTTCTCCGGACAGTCGGGGCCGATTCGGCCGGCGGCGAAGCCGATCAGGTCGTTGGCGAACGAGATCGTGTACGGGTGCGCTTCCGAGGCGCCGAGCGAAATGTCCGTCCAGTTCTTGCCCTGGTCGGTTGTCCGCCAGAGCGACGAACGGACCCGCACGAAGGCGGTATGGTCGGTGATCGGATCGACTTCGTTGTCCGCGTTGGCGGCGGCGTCCTGGCGGGTCAGCTGGGCAAGCCAGGAATGGCCCCCGTCATGGGTGTGGAGTACGGTCGTTTGGCCGCAGACGGACATGCCTGCTTCGTCCTTGCAGGCGGCGGGGCCGACCGCCCAGCCGTGCTTCTCGTTCGCCATGCCGATCGAGGCGTTCCGCACGCCGCCGCCGAGCGCGGCGGACTTCCATTTCCGCCCTCCGTCCGTCGTTCTCCAGACCGTCGAATCGGCCTGGCCCCCGTTCGATCCGACCGTCCAGCCATGGTTGGCATCGACGAACTGGACCTGATTCAGCTTAAGCGGCTGCGGACCGCTCGGGGCCGGAGCCGCGCTCGGTTCGGGAGCGTCCCCGGTCTCCGCGGCGGCCGTTCCGGCCGCCACTCCCAGCAGCATCGCCGCCGCAAGCGCCAGCGTTCTCGTGAACCCGATGGATTTTCTCATCTGCATCTCTCCTTGTTGTTCGGCGTCGGCCTTCGGTCGAAAGCATTCGCTGAACCTAGCATTTCCCTTCATTTCCCACTTCAATCGTTTGGGTGAAGCCGGGGAAATTAATATTACATGATCGATAAAATGGTGATCCGAAGTCTGTCCGATTTAGACGGAATCGGAAATGAACCGTTGACGAGTCTAGCAGGAAATGGTATCTTGTTCATACGAAAATCATCCGGTTTGCGGAAGCACCGCAATTCCCGACGCATGGGCGTCTGGGGATTGCGGTTTTTTGCGTTTTCCGCAGGCGGAGGAGGAGGCTGAAAAGTGAGGAGACGCGTCGTTCTGGCGGCGCCCGACCCGCAGTATGCGGCCAAGCTGGCCCGCTTTTTGAAGGAGAACGAACCGGAATGGGAAGTGGCGGCTTTTACCCAGGAGGCGTCGCTGGCGCGGCATCTGAAGGATGCGCAGCGGGCGGACGCGCTGGTCGTTCAGTCCTCGATGCTGGAGAGGGCGCGGGAAGAAGCCGAAAGGGCGGGATGGAGAGGGAAAGGAATCGTGCTGGCCGACCGGCCCGGGGAGCGGGAACCGGCTCCCGGCTGGGCGGAGGTAGCGCAGTACCAGGCGTTGTCCCGAGTGGTTGCGGAGCTGCGCAGTCTCGTCTGCGAAGGGGGCGGCCGCGAAGCCGGCGATGCCCGGGGCACGCCGGTATGGACGGTATTCTCCGCGAGCGGCGGGGCGGGAAAGACCGCCGTCTCGCTCAACCTGGTTCGTCAAGCGTGCGAGCGGGGATATCGGACGCTTTATTTGAATCTCGAGCTTCTGAACGCCACCGAACTGCTGTTCGGAACGGGTGAGCCGGATTCGCTGTCCCGGCTGCTGTACGCGCTTCAAGCCGGTCCCGAACGGGTCCGCGACGAATGGGAGCGGCTGCGCCGCCGGCACCCCTGGCTGCAAGCGGACTACCTGGACGCTCCGGACGATCCGTCGGAACGGCTCGCCATGACGACGGAGCGGCTGAAGCAGCTGCTCTCCGCGTTGACTTCGCTGGGGACGTACGATCTCATCGTCGCCGATCCGGACAGCGGCGCAAGCGATTGGCATTTGGAATTGCTGGCGGGAAGCGACCGGGTCGTCTGGCTGACGGTCGACGACGCGCTATGCCTGCGCAAGGCGGAGAAGCTGTGCCGCCATTGGCAGGACGAGCTGTTCGCGCGGCCCGGAAAGGTTTCGTTCGTGCGGAACAAAGCTTCCGGAAGCAGCGCGAACCGGTGGAGTTTGCCGGGGGCCGCTCCGGACGGAGAGCTACCCTACATCCCGCAATGGAAAGCGATCGATCAGCCGAGCCGCTTGCTGCAGGCGCCCGCATTTTGCGGAGCGGTCGACCGGCTGCTGGACGGATGGGGGCTCGTCCCTTCCGGGCGAACGGCCGCCGAGACGGGGACATGAACGGACGGCGACTGAAGCGGACGGAGGAAATGGAGGCGGAACCGGATGGAAGAGGCGGCATTGACGGAGGCCGAGCTGACCGGACTGAGAGAAGACGTGCGAACCCGGCTGAGCTGGGACGCCGAGGTGACGGACGGGGAGCTTCGCCGGCTGATCGAATCCGTCCTCTTCTCGCACGCGAAGGCCCGGAAGCTGACATCCGCCCAGCGGGAAGCGGCGGTGCGCCGGCTTTTCCACTCGTTTCGGGGGCTGGACGCCCTTCAGCCGCTGCTGGACGACCCGGAAGTGACCGAGATCATGATCAACGGGCACCGGGAGATTTACGTCGAGCGCAAAGGCGAGCTGCGCGCCGTGCCGATCGGGTTCGAGAGCGAGGAGCGGCTGGAGGATTTGATTCAGGCGATGGTCGGCCGGGTGAACCGGATCGTCAACGAGGCTTCCCCGATCGTCGACGCCCGCTTGCCCGACGGATCGCGCGTCCACGTGGTGCTTCCCCCGATCGCATTGAAGGGCCCGACCGTCACGATCCGGCGTTTCCCCCGGCAGCCGCTCGATATGGAGAGGCTCGTCGCCTTGGGCGCGTTGACGGAGGAGGCGGCGGCGTTTCTCCGGCTGCTGGTTCGCGCCAAGTACAACCTGTTCATCAGCGGCGGCACCGGCTCGGGCAAAACGACGTTCCTGAACGCGCTGTCCCAGTGGATTCCCGCCGACGAACGGGTGATCACGATCGAAGACGCGGCGGAGCTGCAAATTCGCGGCGTTCCGAACCTGGTTTCGCTGGAGACGCGCAACGCCAATACCGAAGGCAAAGGACGCATCGGCATGCGGGACTTGATCCGCGCTTCGCTGCGGATGAGGCCGAATCGGATTATCGTCGGCGAGGTGCGCGGGGAAGAGGCGCTCGATATGCTTCAGGCGATGAATACCGGCCACGAAGGCAGCTTGTCCACCGGCCATGCCAACGGAGCGCGCGACATGATCTCGCGCTTGGAGACGATGGTGCTCGGCGGGGCGGACCTTCCCGTCGGGGTGGTGCGGCAGCAGATCGCTTCGGCGCTCGATGTCGTCGTTCATCTGAGCCGATTCCGCGACCGGTCGCGCCGCGTTGCGGAAATTTGCGAAGTGAGGGGATGCCGGAACGGAGAGGTGGAGCTGCGAACGCTGTTTAAATTCGAGGAGCAAGGCGAGAGGGGCGGCGTCATTCAAGGCAGCCTGGTCCGGACGGACGAGCTGGCCGCCACGGAGAAGCTGGCGTTCGCCGGCTTGAAGGAAGGAGAAGCGATATGCCGGATTACCGGATCTGCCGACTGACCCGGTTTCAGCAGTCGGCCGCTTTCTTGATCGGCGCCTGCTTCTGTTTCGCGGCCGTATGGGTGTTGTACAGGCAGCCGATCGTCGCGCTGCTCGCGGTTCCCGGAGGCTATTTCGCTCCGGGCTTGCTCCGGCGAAGATGGCAGCGGCAGCGCCAGGAACGGCTGCGCCGCTCCTTCAAGGACATGCTTCAGGCGCTCGGTTCGCTGCTGGCGGCGGGACGCTCGGTCGAGAACGCTTTTGCCGCCTTGGAGGACGATTTGGAGCTGCTGATAGGAGATCCGAAAGCCGACATTCTGGTGGAGATCCGGGCAGTGGTGAACCGCTGCCGAAACGGGGAGCCGCTTGAAGTTCCCCTAGCGGATTTCGCCGAGAGAAGCGGGTTGGAAGAGGCGCGGAGCTTCTCCGAGGTGATCTCGATCTGCAAGAGAGCCGGCGGCGATCTGGTCGAGGTCGTCCGCCGAACGGCGGGCATGATCGGAGAGAAGATGGAGGTGGAGCTGGAACTGATGGTGCTGCTTGCACAGAAAAGATTGGAATCCCGTCTCATGATGGCGATGCCGTTCGCGTTCGTCGGGCTGCTCGGGTTTTTCGCCGGCGATTACATGGACGGGCTCCATCAGGGGATCGGCTGGCTGATTCTAACGGTATGCTTGGCTTTGCTCGGACTGTGCTGCTGGTGGATCCTCCGCATTATGGACATTCGCCTATGAGAACGGCGATTGTTGCCGCTTGGGCGGCGGTGCTGCTTGCATACGGGATCGGCCTGGCGGCGGCCTGGAGGAAAAGGGAAAGCCGGACGGGAAAGTTCCATTTCCTATACGATCCGGTGCGGGCCATGATCGAAGGAGAGAGCGTCTACCGCCGGATCGAACCTTGGCTGGAGAGGCCGCGATCGGCGTTGGCCGTCCTGAACGGCGGAGCCTGCACGAAGGATCAACTGCTTCGATGGGCGGCGGAGGCGGGCGGATCGTCCCTGGCCGTACTGCTCGCCTCCGGGCCGCTATCCATTGCTGCGGATAGCCGCGAGATGGCGCTGCTTGGCCTGATGGTCGCCCCGCTTTTGCCGGTGCTCCGTTACAAAGATCTGATGAAAAAAGTGGACTCGCGGCGCCGGCAGATCGTGCTGGAGCTGCCGGAGCTGCTGAGCCGGCTGCTGCTCATGGTGAACGCGGGGGAGAACGTGATGCGCGCCTTGGAGAAATGCCTGCAGCGGCAGGAAAGCGGCCGCATCGCGCCTAAGTCGCATCCGCTATATGCGGAGCTGCGCCACGCGCTCGAGGCGGTGCGCCGGGGAGAACCGCTGGTGGTCGCGCTGGAGGAATTCGGAAGACGCAGCGCGGTTCCCGAAGCGAAGATGTTCGCGACGACGCTGCTGATCAATTCGCGGCGGGGCGGGGAGACGTTCGTCTCCGCGCTGAGGGAGCTCGCGAGAACGCTGTGGGAGCGGCGCAAAGCGGTAACCCGGACGCTTGGGGAGCAAGCGTCGTCGAAGATGGTGTTCCCGATGGTTGTCATTTTTTTGCTCATTCTGGTGCTGGTCGGAACGCCGTCCATGCTGATGATGTCCCAATAACAATTACGGAGGTTAGCCGACATGAATCAAAGCAAAATGCTGCAGCGGTGGAGCGCCAGGCTCGTCACCGGTTTTTGGAGGAACAAGGACGGGCTGGGAACGCTTGAGATCGTCTTGATTTGCGCCGTTATTATTGCGGTGGCGCTGCTGTTTAAAGATAAGATTCTCGAGATTCTGGATAATTTGTTCGGCAAGGTACAGTCAGGTTCCGATGATGTTTTTTCCACTTAACCGCAAATGGAGCGTTCTTGGCCCGAAGGTGAAGCAAGCCCGCTGGTGGGCTGACCATACCGGCTCGGCAAGCCTGGAAGGCGCGCTGGTGTTTCCCGTTATTTTCATTCTCACCTTTCTGGTGCTGTTCTTCGCGATCTATATCGCGCAGAACGCAATCGTCTATTACCGAACTGCGATCGCGGGGGAACGGACGGCGTTCAATTGGTCGAATTCGGCCAAGGACCCCTTGACCGGGGCGTATCCAGAGGGAAGCTACGACGGATTGTACTGGCGCGTGCTGGACGACGGCGTGCTTGCCGGGTGGCTCGGCAACGATGACGGAAAAGGCGTGGCGGTCGAATTTCCGTCCGCTTCCGGTTCGGGGGACGGCTTGGCGGCGAGCAAGCTGCAAGCGGGGGCGGGGCCGCTCGCTTCCGATTTATCGGGGAAGATGTCGTATTTGAACCGTACGCTGGAGCGGACCGTCTCCACGGTTGCCTTCAATACGGCGGTACCCGAACCGCTTCGGCGCTTCAACGGCACTTCATTCTTGGGGGCGAGTACGGATGCGGTCGTCGTGGAGCCGGCGGAATTCATTCGGTCTTTCGATACGGTCCGTTATTACGCCAAGAAAATGAAGGGAGCGGCAGAAGGAGAAGACTCTTATCTTCAGAAGATCAAGTCGGTCTGGTCAAGCAGATCTTCGTCCGCCGGCAAGTCATGAACGCGAAGGAGGAGGAGAGCGGTTGAAGGCTGGCAAACGTCGTCGCGTTTCAGGGTCCGTCGCGATTTACTTCGCCGCGGTAACGGCCGGCTTCATTCTGGTAACGGGCCTGCTGATCGATTATGCGAGAATCGCGACGTTCCGGAAGCAAGCGGAACTCGCGGTCAAATCCGGCGCCCGCTCGGTGCTGTCTTCCTATGATCCGAGCGTTTACGAGCAGTACGGCTTGTTCGTACGGGGAGGCGACTCCGCCGACGACATCTTCAATCAGGTGCTGCAAGGAAATTCGGAGCCCGAGGGAGACGGTACGTTCCGCCTCCTCGACATGAAATGGAGCGATACCGGCGTGATGGAGAGCCGTCCGCTCGCTTCGCACGACGTTTTTCGCCGGCAGGTGACGGAGGAGATGAAGATCAAGGCGCCGGTGGATTTGACGCTGGAGCTGCTCTCCAAGTTCAAAGGCCTTACATCGGTCATAAAAGAGACGCAGGAATCCGTCGACCTGCTGGAGCAGATGCGCAAAGCTTATGACGAAAGGGAAGCGGCGCTGGATGCGGCGTTCAAGGCGCAGAAGGAAGCCGGAGAGAAATTGGCGGCCGCGCTGGGAGATCAAGTGCCGAATCCGCCCGTGCCGCTGAGCGGGACGGAGACGGCTGACCGGCCGCAGACGGTCGTCGATGCCGCGCTGATGTACGACGATTACGTTGCGAAGCGGGAATCGGATCGCAGCCGGGCGGAGGAGCATAGCCTGGCGGTACAAGCCTGGCAGCAGCGAAAGCAGCAGGCCGAGTCGAAAGGCGACGATTTCGACGAACCGTATCCTTCCGGAGGCGAACCGCAGTATTCGCGGCAAATAGCAGCCTATGAGTCAGGAGTGCGCGAGCTTTCCGGCACGATCGCGGAACGGTCCGAAGAGGCGCTGCAGGCGGCGGAGCAACGATTGGAAGAAGCCCGGTCGTCGCTGGCTGACGCCGAGGCTGCGAACGAACGGATGCGGGATATCGCGAGCCGGGCCGAGTCGGTAAAAGCACCGGAGCAGGGAACCGAAGCCGATGGCGGCTCGAATCTCGAAGGCGATCCGGCCGGCTCGATTCGGCAGTGGCGGCAGACCGCCGGGGAACTGGTGCTCGACGAGACGTTTTTCTCGGAATACACGCAGGAGCTGAACGCTCAGAGCGGCGACGGGGAGGCCAAGACAGCCGAGGCTGCCGGCTTCGCTTCTCTGGCTTCCTCCGCGCCCGGTACGTCCGGACAGGGATCGGCGCTGCGTGCAGAAGCGGATAAGCTGCAAACGCAGGAATCGGGCTACCGGATGAAATACGGACCGGGCGGTTCGATCATCCTGCAGCGTCAGGAGACGTTGGAAGCGCATCGGTCCGGCGACGGGGAGCGGAAGGGCCTGGAGCGGGAGGCGAAGCAAAAATGGAGCGGCGCGGCCTCGTTTCTCGGATCGCTTACCGGGGCTTCCGGTTCGGAAGAGGACAAAGAGGCGTTCGCGACGCTGGCCCGGCTCGCCAAGGAAAACTTGGAATGGAATCAGGCTGAAGCGGAGGAAGTCGAGCAGAGCCGCGCGGCTCTGCCGGAAGAAGGAAGAGACCAAGCGCTGTCTTCCGCAAGCGGATGGCTGGGAGCGCTAGGCGATGCGCTGGCGGCGGGCCGCGACAACCTGTACTTGTCGGAATATACGATTTCTCGCTTTACGCACACGGAACCGGCAGAGATCAAGGAAATGCTGGAGGGAGGAACGGAAGACGTTACGAAGCCGGACAAGCAGCAGACCGAGTTCATTTTATACGGCCTGAACAATCCTTCGGGCAATATCGCTGCCGCATACGGAGAGATTTTCGCTTTTCGGCTGGCCATTCGGACGATGGAGGGGCTCGTGGAGTCGGCCAAGTACGGAAACCCGCTCGTCGTCCTCGCCGCGGCGCTTGTCTATGCGATCGAGAATGCGGTCGCCGATATGACCTCGCTATTGAACCGAGGCTCCATTCCGCTCTCCAAGTATGCTTCGTCCGTGCAGACGACGTATACCGATTATTTGCGACTCTTTATGCTGCTGCATGGCGGCTCCGCCGGTCAGATCGCCAGGAGCATCGCCGTTATGGAGTCGGCGACGGGACTCGCGTTCGAGCGCCTCTACACCTATGTAAGCGGGGAGGCGGCCGCTTCGCTCCGCCTGTGGTTTTTCCCGGGCATCGTCAAAGTCGTCGGCAGAACCGGGAATTGGGGAGGGAAGGTGACGGGAGACCGGTATGAAGTCAACTACCAGGCGGACGACGCTTATCAGTGACTCCCGCGAAGGCTCCATCACCTTGGAAGCTTCGCTCGTAACGCCTTTATTCCTCTTTGCCATGCTGTTTCTTATCTATCTGATCCAAACCTCGGTGACGGCGATGGCGCTGCACGGGGCGCTTTCGCAGACCGTCCGGCAAGCGGCGGCGGAGTGGTATCCGATATCGGCGGAACTCGATTCTATCCGCTCCTCTTCCGTCTACCAGAAAGAGCAGGAATGGGAACAGAAGCTGGAGGATGCGGGCCAGACATTGGCTCAATTCGGGGATTTGCTCCCTTCTCCGCTAAGCGATTGGGTCATGCAGGCGGAGGACGGTTCTTTTTCATTGGAGCAAGCGGCAGCGAAAAAGACGTTCGAGGTTTGGGCAGCACGCTATGCGGACCAGGGTGTCCTGGATTCGTCGCGCCTGTCGATCGTTTCCGCCGGCATTCCGGCGGAGGAAGATCGAAACGACGCGTACCTCTCGATCGAGGCGGAGTATCGGCTGCCTTTTCGCATCCCGTTTATCGGTCAGCCGTTGTCATTAAGCGAAGCGGCAAAGGAACGGGCCTGGATCGGGGGCTCTCCGTCGACAGCCTTGCTGGAGAAGCCGGAGGCGCGGCAAGGAGATTTGACGGTCGTTTCGATCGAGCCGAGCCCGGTCACGCGAGGCCATGATGTCACGTTGACGTTGAAAGCCGCGCCCGGAGAGAGCGTCGACCTGACGGTTTATTACAAAAGCGGCGAGAGTCAGGCGAAGCATTTGGGCAGGGCGACGGCCGACGGCGCGGGACAGATCTCTTGGACCTGGCATGTGTCCGGCAATACGACGCCGGGAGACTGGGACTGGGTTGCCGTATCGGGGAGCGGAGCCGAGCTGCGGCAGAAGTTCAAGGTGGTGCCTGCTTCCAAGTAGCATGGGGATCAGTAGGGAGGAGAACGATGAACGGATTGGAATGGGCGGCAGCCAGCGTCATGCTTGCGCTCGCATGCTGGACGGACGTTCGGCGGATGGAAATTCCGAATCGTCTGACGGTGTTTTTCGCTTGCGGAGGATTCGTGTACCAGACGGCGGCAAGCGGATTCGACGGATTGAAAGGGGCCGTCTTGGGCGCGGCTGCGGGGCTTTTTCCATTGCTGGCCATGTACTTGCTTCGCGGGATCGGCGGAGGCGACGTCAAATGGTTTGCGGCGTTCGGGACGTGGGGCGGTGTATGGCCGGTCTGGAAGCTGATGGCTTTGTCGATGCTTGCGGCGGGAGGGCTGGCGCTGGCCGTGCTGATCGTCCGGTTGGTGCCCGCATGGAGGCGAGCGCTGGCGCGGATCGAGTGGCCATGGCAAAAAGGGCAAGAACAGGCGGGCGCGGCCGCCGCGGCAGGAGGCACGGCGTTCCCCTTTATGCTGGCCGTCGTTCCCGCGTTCGTATGGCTGGCGTTCATTTCATGAGAGCGAGGAGAGATTTCGTATGGACGGTTATCGGGTTCGATTCGAGCATGGCCGTGGACATCGAATGGTGCTGGAAGGGGAACCGCCTATCCGGCCCGAGGAGCTGGACCGGCTGCAACTGCGGATGCTGACCCCTTCCGCGTATCCCGGGCTGCTTCGGCTCGAGACCGAAGAGCTGGACGGCTCGGTCGCGTTCCGCTATTCGCTGTCCGGAAGAAGAATGCTCGCGGCCGTGCTGCGCTCCGGCCGCTGGACGATGGGGGAGGCGGTCGCGACGCTCTGCAGGCTGGCCGAAATATTGGAGCAGGGCCGGGAATATATGCTCGACGTGGAGCGTTACGCCCTGGATGACGAATGGATATTCGTCGGCGAGGAAGGGCACGATCTGGCGCTCGTCTACGTGCCCGTTCAAGGGCGCCAACCGCCCGTCTCCGTCGCCGCCGCCGTCGAGAAATTAATCGTACGCTGGGTCATGAACGTCGAAGCGCCCGACGGCGCCGCTCTCCAGCGCTTGCTCCGGTTGACGGCCTCTCCCGATTTTTCGCCCGGCGCGCTTTTAAGGCTCGCAAGGGAGATCTTGGCCGACCGGGCCATGAGCGGAGATCGGAACGGGCCTAGAAAGGATGCCGCCCCGGCGGAGGAAAAGCCCCTGGCATTCTCCGTTCCCCAGGTTGATGCCGTTCCTGCTGCCCGCCTTCCTTCGGCGAATCGAATTCGCGGTCAGGAACCGGTCGCGGAGCCCAAGCCTTACTCTCGCCTTTCCCTGTCGGATCCGCATCATCTTTCCGGACTGCTGGGAGCGGAGAGAAGCGGCGAGAAGCAGGAGAAGAAGACGTTAGCGAATCCAGCTGCCGATCACTCCCGAAGGCGCGTCCTGATGCTGACCGGGACCGTCATGGTTCTGGCGCTCATCTGGAAGTTTCTGTACATGCCCCATCCGGACAGAAGAAGCCTGCTGATCGCGACGGGGCTCAGCTTGCTAACGATTGCTGCGGCGTATGGAATATGGAAAGGCAACGTTTGGGCAAAGGCGAACCGTTCCTTGTTTGCCGGCCGAGAGGGTGCCGAGAGCGACAAAATCGCGGACGTTCCGGGAGACGCTTCTGGCGTTCGGGAGGAAGCGCTGTGGAGCCGGTCGCGGGCCCAAGCCGGAATGTGGCCCCGAGAGGAAGCCGCCGCTGAACAGGAAGCCTCAAGTCGGCGGAATGGGGAGGAAGCCTCGTCCGGCGGCGCTTCGGACGGGGACCGTCAAGGGACCCGTTGGCCCTCCCGATTCGGAGAAGAAGCGGAACGGCCGATCGGGTGGGGCGGCGCTTCCGACGAAAAGGAATGGTCGAACGTTAAGGGGATGGTTCATTCCTCTGTCGGCGCCGAGAGTGCGGGAAGCGATCGGACGGGATTTCGCGGTTGGCAAGGAGGCGGAGGAAACGAAGAGCGCGAGGGTAGCCGGATGGCGTGGTCGGATTGGCCCGCGGAAGAACGGGTGGGCTTCGATTCCGTACCGTTAGAGCCGCATACAAGCTGGTTGTCTGCGGACGGGAACGAGACGGCGCTGTTGCCGGCAGATGGCTCGCTTTCCGCCAAAGAGCCTTTTCTCGAATGGGAATCTGACGGCGTCAAAAGAAAAATACGTCTGCAGGGGGAGTCGATCGTAATCGGACGCTCCAAAGATGCGGCGCAACATGTGGACGAGACCCAAGGCGTCTCCCGTGCTCATCTGGAGCTGGTGCGGGGGGAAGGAACGTGGCGAGCGAAAGATTTGGGATCGCGAAACGGCAGCTGGCTGAACGGAGTGCCGATGGCCCCTTACGAGAGCTATCCCCTTCAGGAAGGGGATAGCATCCAGATCGCTTCTTCTCTCTATCGCTTCAACTGCGGCTGAACGAGAACGAGGACCGCCGAAAGCAATCGGGGTCCTCGCCTATAGGGGCCGGAATTCGCTGCGCTGATCCTTGCGGCGATTCACTGCGATGCCGTGCCAAGTTAGTCTAACGAAACTATGCGTTCTTATTTGGCCATAAAGTCAAAGATTCACATTATAACGAATCTGAGCGATCTTATTTGCCTCGGATTATCCAGGACACGGGAGGCGTAAGCCCAATAAGGTCTCTCAAGTTCGTTACTTTCGGAAATCCCTTGATTTTTACCGAATAGCGTCGTTCAGATTCGTTAGAGCGGCGGTGGCCCCAGGGCCCGCCTCTCAACCCTCTATTCGAAAAGGCGGAGGTGATTCACTCAGCTTCAAGAGAAGTCTATTCACCCGATTTCAAGAGAAGTCTAATCCTCTGATTTCAAGAGAAGTCTATTCACCCGATTTCAAGGGAAGTCCACTCCCCTGATTCAAGGAAAGTCTATTCACCCGATTCAAGATAAGCCTCTCCGCTCGAGTTCAAGAGAGGCCGATTCGCCAAACTTCCAGGGCTTCCATTTCAACTGCCGGAATGTCGGCCCGTCAAGTCGCGAAGCGCGTCCTCGAGCTTGGGAAAAGCGAAAGTAAAGCCGTGTTCCAGCGCCTTTCGAGGGTAGGCGTGCTGCCCGGTCAGCAGCAGGACCGACTGCTCGCCGAGCGCTTTTTGCAGCACGAACGGCGGCACGTGCAGCCAATGGGGCCGGCGGGTGACCCGGGCGAGCGTGCGGCCGAACGTGTCGTTGTTGACCGGATCGGGAGCGACGGCGTTGACCGGCCCCGACAGGTCGGGACGATCGAGGCTGAACAGGAACAGCGAGACCAAGTCCTGAAGGTGAATCCATGGGAACCCTTGCGTTCCGCTCCCCATGCGCCCGCCCACGAAGAAGCGATAGGGCAGCCGCAGCAGCGGGAACGTGCCGCCATTGCGTCCCAGCACGAGGCTGATGCGCAGCTTCACGATCCGTTCGACCGGAATTTGGTCGACGGCCTCCTCCCAGGCGATGATCGTTCTGCCCAGAAGGTCTTCGGGCTGCGGCGGATCATTTTCGTCGAACCAGCCGGGTTCTTCGGAATCCGGAATCGAGTCGTTCTCCGCAGCCGAAGGATTGCCGGCGATGTCCGAATCGAACCGATTGCGCTCTTTATCCTTCGGTCGAAGCGAGGCCAGGAGCTCCTCCAGATCGAATTCCTCCGAAGAGGAGCCGGAAGCGCCGGGTTCGCCGGCAACGGACGCCCAATCGTCATCCTCGCGCAGATCGGCGGCACGGGGATTCGCCGCCGGCTGTTCCGTTTCGACCGATTCTTCCTTCTGCGACTCGACCGAATGCCGATTGAAAGCTTGCGTTTCCTGCGCCTGCGCACGGTACTCGTCGGCAGAGGATTCCCCCGCATGAATATCATCCAAGTAAAACTCGTGCGAATCAAGCTCCGTCGAGCGAACGGGCTGCGGGCCTGCCGCGGGCGGTTCGGCCGGCGAAGACGCGTTTGACCGCAACGCGTCTCGTTCCGTCTCGGGATGCATGTCCGCAACGCCCTCGTCTTCGCGACGTTCTGAGGCGGAAGCGTCATTTCGCTCCGGTCGGGCTCCATACGTGAATCCGCGAATCCCCACTTGTTCCGCCTGGCTGACGAATGGACGCGGCCGGTCATCCTGTTCGGCTTCCCATTCCTCGCGCCAATTGCCGATGTCGTCTCGTTTTTTCTTCATTTTCATTTTCTTCGGCTTCGGCGCGAATTCGGGTTTGACGATCGGCGAGTACGAATGTCCGTAAAGCGAAATGCCGGAGGCATTGACCAGCACCTTCGGCGGCTCCGGCATTCGTTTGACGATGTCGGCGATATGCAGGGCGGTCTGGGTGCGCGAGACCAGAATGCGGCGCTTGGCCTCTTCGGTCCAGCGCTTGCTGATCGTCTCGCCGGAAAGGCAGACGATGGCGTCGATTCCGCTCCACCGTTCCGGCCGCTCGGACCATTCCTCCCAAGTAACATACAAAAGGCCTGCAGCCGGAGCCGCAGGCAATTGGCGCGTGACAATCCATACCTCGTCCCCGCGCTCCAGCAGAGCCTCGGAGAGCGCCGTTCCGATAAAACCGGTACCTCCGCACAGCATTACGCGCATTGAATCGCTTCCCTTTTCTCCGTTATTGCTTGTCGATGCTGACAATGGTGTACTGCTTCAAAGAATTGCCGTCCGACACGATGGTCGTCTCCGTATATTGGAATTTGACGGCAGTTCCTTCTTCCCAGCCGGACAGCTTGTCCGCGATGGACGGATCGATCCGGAACGGAGTCGGTTGTCCGTTAAATTGAATTTCGATGGAATTGGCGTCCCCCAATCCATTGTACGTTCCCGTTCCGTCCAGCGTATCCGCGGACGGAGACGGAGACGGAGTCGGGGATGGGGAGTCGTCCGGAGAAGCGACGGCCGGGTCGCTGGCGCCGGGATCGGAGGGAAGCGTCGCGCTTGCGCTCGCACTCGAGCTTGCGCTCGGGGTTACGGAGGCGCTGGCGTTCGAATTGTCTTTATCGCTGCTGCACGCGGTACCCATCAATAGCATGGATAGAACGGCAACGGTCCAGGCTGAATGCTTGCCGATTCGGTTCATGATGAAACACCTCCAAGAGTTGGTCCGATTTCTAGGCTGTTAAAATAATCCCTCAAGAGGTTAGACGACCGGGACGCCTAAAGGTTTCGTTTTTTCAAATTCGGCCGGTCTAGCCGAGCAGATGGCGATAAGGCGAGTAGTCGATCTGGTTTTTCTCCAGAAAGCTGATCAGGAAGCTGTGGTCCCGCTTCGGCGTCGCCAGTATGTATCCTTCGATGCAGTGGTCCACCGTGACTTCCTTCGCGCCGCTCTCCACCGCGACCTGGCCGATCCGGGCGGCGATGGAATGCTTGGCGATGTCCCGGAACGGCGCCGGAACGGGAGCCGCGAGCTGTTCCAGCATTTCCTTCGACTGGTCGGTCCAAAGCGGCCGGCTGCGCTCTACCCAATAGTTCTGCCAGTCGAGCTTGGACTTGCCGTCGCCCTTCGGCAGCACCTTCAGAAACTTGCGGAACATGAAAAAACCGCCGATGCTGACGAATACGACCAGCAAGAAGGCCCAAAAGGCAATGAAGTACATTACCCAATCGGGAGCGGATTTCATCTCGAATCACCTCGAATTCAAATTATACCGCATTTTCGGATCGATTTCGACGTTTTCGCCGCATGCGGGAGCGTGATGGCCAGGGGATATTTTTCGGCGTTGAAATCGGTCGGTATTTTCAACATTCGGCCGCAACGGCCTTATGGCATAATGGCGGTGGCGGTTTAAGACGGCAATGGGGAGGCGGAGAGGATGGAAAGGCGCGATTACGGAAATACGGGCATGTCGGTCAGCGCCCTAGGTTTCGGAGCGGCGGAGATCGGTTTTATTGGGGCGGACGCGAAGGCGATCGAACGGCTGCTCGGCAGCGCCCTGGATGCGGGGCTTAACCTGATCGATACGGGCGAGTGCTACGGCGACAGCGAAGCGCTGATCGGGGAAGCGGTCGGACACCGCAGGAGCGAATACTTTTTGTTTACCAAATGCGGCCACGGCAAGGTTGCCGGATATGACCGGCCGGACTGGGAGCCGGCGCTCCTGGAAGAGACGATCGACCGCAGCCTGCGGCGGCTGCGGACGGATTGCCTGGACGTCGTGCATCTGCACAACTGCTCGGAGGAGCTGCTGCGGCAAGGCGACGTGATCGACGTGCTGCTGCGGGCCCGGGAAAAGGGCAAGATTCGGTTTCTGGGCTACAGCGGCGATCATTTCGCAGCGCTGTACGCGGCGACGTGCGGAGCGTTCCAGTCGCTTCAAACCTCGGTCAGCATCGCCGACCAGGAAGCGATCGAGCTGACGCTGCCGGAAGCGCGCAAGCGGGGAATCGGCGTCGTCGCCAAGCGTCCGATCGCGAACGCGGTCTGGACGGCCCCGGGCAAAGTCGAGAACGAACGCCATCGGGAATACGCGGAGCGTCTCGGCAAACTGGATTACGATTTTTTTCGCGAACGGCCGGAGGAGGCGATCGGGATTGCGCTCCGCTTCACCTTGTCGGTCCCCGGGGTTCATTCGGCGATCGTAGGGACGGCGAAGCCCGGCAGATGGGAGGAGAACGCCAAGATTCTGGCAAACGGTCCGCTCGAAATCGAAGAATACGAGGCCATCCGGACGGTATGGCGAGAGAGAGCGGAGGCCGGCTGGCGCGGATTGGGCTGACCGAAGGCGGCATCGGCAACAGAGGGCGAATGGCGAGATGCGGGATTCGGCGCGAAAGCGTCGGGGCCGCATCCCGCTTTTTTTATGCCCTGCGCAGATTCTGCCAGGTCTTTCTTCGCCGCGAATCTTTTTAAGAGGCTAGGAACCTGTTACAATAAAGGTTGATTTAAAGGGCGTCCCGGGCCGAGCGGAAAAGAGCGCGGGCGCGAAAGGAGAAGACGATGCTGAAGATCGGATCGCACGTTTCTTTTTCGGACAAAGGGTTGCTGACCGCAACCGAGGAAGCCGTCTCATACGGTTCCAGCACGTTTATGATTTACACCGGCGCGCCGCAAAATACGAGGCGCAAGCCGATCGAGGACTTATACATCCCGGAAGGCAAGGATGCGATGACGTCGGCGGGCATCGACGAGATCGTCGTGCACGCGCCCTACATTATCAATTTGGGCTCTTATAAAGAAGCGACGTTCGATCTCGCGGTGAACTTCCTTCAGGAAGAGATTCGCCGCACGCACAAGATCGGCGTCCGCAACATCGTGCTGCATCCGGGCGCCTACACGGAAAAGGATCCCGAATACGGCATCGCGCGGATCGCGGAAGGCTTGAACGAGGTGCTCGACGGCACGAAGGAAACCGACGTCAACATCGCGCTGGAGACGATGGCGGGCAAGGGAACGGAGATCGGGCGCAGCTTCGAGGAGCTGGCGGCGATCATCGAGAAGGTCCGCGCGAACGACCGGTTGACGGTCTGCATGGACACGTGCCATATGCACGACGCGGGCTACGATATCGTAGGCGATATCGACGGCGTGCTCCGGAAGTTCGACGACATCGTCGGGCTGGACCGCGTCGCCGTCGTGCATGTCAACGACAGCAAAAATCCGCAAGGTGCGGCCAAGGACCGCCACGCGCCGATCGGCTCGGGCTGGATCGGCTTCGAGGCGATCGACCGCGTCGTTCACCACGAAGCGCTGCAAGGCCGGCCGTTCGTGCTGGAGACGCCGTGGATCGGCAAAAAGGAACGGCCGATGTACGAAGCCGAGATCGCCATGCTGCGCGCGGACGCGGAAGATCGGTTCGGCGGCGAGTTCATGGAGGATGTCGAGCGGCTTCATCATTTTTACGCGAAGTCGGACGTCGTGCCGCGTCAGTACGTGCTGCAGACGTGGGACCTTCTGAAGTCGGATGCCAAGGCGAAGAAGGCGGACCCCCGCGAACCGATGGAACGGCTCTACGACATGATCAAGGAGAACCGGGTGTTGTCCGAAGATTACAGCGAAGAGCAAGTGAACCAGCGGCTTACCGCAAGCCTGGCCGGCAAGGAATGGCTGGCGAAAGTATAAATCAGCATTTTCAAGAAGGAAGAGGTTTTGGAAGATGAGTCAATCGGTCTATCAAACGCAGCGTCCCGCCGAGGACAAGAGCAGCCGGGCGCGCATGCTGATCTCCTGCCCGGACCGGGCGGGCATCGTGGCGACGGTGTCGCATTTCCTGTACGAGCACGGAGCCAACATCGTGCAGTCCGACCAATATACGATGGATCCCGAAGGCGGCATGTTCTTCATGCGGATCGAGTTCGACCTGGACAACCTGGAGAGCTCGCTGCCGACGCTTCAGGAGGATTTTACGCGGGTGGCGGACCGATTCTCGATGAAGTGGAGCGTCTACCGGGCGGGCCGCCGGAAGCGGATCGCGGTGCTCGTCTCCAAGGAGGATCATTGCCTGCTGGAGCTGCTGTGGCAGTGGCAGGCGGGCGATCTCGACGCGGAGATCAGCATGGTCATCAGCAACCATGACGACATGCGCTCCTTGGTGGAATCGTACGGCATTCCGTACCACCACATTCCGGTTACGGCGGACACGAAGGCGGAAGCGGAGCGCAAGCAGCTCGAGCTGACGGAGGGGAAAATCGACCTGATCATCCTCGCCCGCTATATGCAGATCGTCACGCCGAAGTTCATCGAGCGGTTCCCGAACCGGATCATCAACATCCACCATTCGTTCCTGCCCGCCTTCGTCGGGGGCAAGCCTTACCACCAGGCGTACAGCCGGGGGGTCAAGCTGATCGGCGCGACCGCCCACTACGTGACGGACGAGCTGGACGCCGGCCCGATCATCGAGCAGGACGTGCAGCGGGTCAGCCACCGCGAGAACGTGAACGAGCTCAAGCGGATGGGGCGCCATATCGAACGTACCGTCCTGGCGCGCGCGGTTCGCTGGCATGTCGAGGACCGGCTCGTCGTCTACCAGAACAAAACGGTTGTTTTCATTTGACCCGGGCACGGACAACCGGCGCTTTCGCGGCTTTACCGGCGAAGCGCCGGTTGTCCGTACAAGTGTGGCATTGGCAAGGGTCGCATGATACAATAGGCAAGACTGGCGCAGCACCTCCGGAGATCGGGAAACCGACGATCCGGGGCCGGCCATGAACGTTCGTGCAAATGATGGAGGAGGCCAAACAAGGTTATGACAGTAAGCTCGAAATCGATTGAACAGCTATCCGTAACGACGATCCGCACGCTCGCGATCGACGCCATCGAGAAGGCGAAGTCCGGCCATCCGGGCATGCCGATGGGCGCCGCTCCGATGGGCTACCAATTGTTCGCCAAGACGATGACGCACAATCCTTCCCGCCCGGATTGGATCAACCGCGACCGCTTCGTGCTGTCGGCCGGCCACGGCTCGATGCTGCTCTATGCGCTGCTTCACTTGAGCGGCTACGATCTTCCGCTGGAAGAGATCAAGAACTTCCGCCAATGGGGCTCCCTGACGCCGGGCCACCCGGAATTCGGCCATACGGCCGGCGTCGACGCCACGACCGGTCCGCTCGGCCAAGGCTTCGGCATGGCGGTCGGCATGGCGATGGCGGAAGCGCAGCTCTCCGCCACCTATAACCGCGACGGCTATGCTCTGATCAACCATTTCACTTACGGCATCTGCGGCGACGGCGACCTGTCCGAGGGCATCTCCGGCGAAGCGGCTTCGCTGGCGGGTCACCTGAAGCTCGGCAAGCTGATCATGCTGTACGATTCGAACGACATTTCGCTGGACGGCGAACTGAGCCTGTCGTTCTCGGAAAATGTGGCCAAGCGCTTCGAAGGCTACAACTGGCAGGTGCTTCGCGTCGAGGACGGCAACGATCTGGACGCCCTGGCCAAGGCGATCGCGGCGGCGCAAGCCGAGACGACGAAGCCGACGCTGATCGAAGTGAAGACGGTCATCGGCTACGGTTCCCCGAACAAGGGCGGCAAGGGCGGCCACGCGGGCCCGCACGGCTCTCCGCTCGGCACGGAGGAAGCGAAGCTGACGAAGGCGTTCTACGAATGGGACGAGCCGGAATTCTTCGTTCCGGAAGAAGTTCGCGCCCACTTCGCCGAAGTGAAGAAGCGCGGCGAAGAGGCTAACGCGGCTTGGGACGCGCTGCTCGCGAAGTACAAAGCGGCTTACCCGGAACTGGCCGCGCAGTTCGAGACGGCCGCCTCCCGCAAGCTGCCGGCCGGCTGGGACGCCGACCTGCCTTCCTATACGACGGAAGACAAGCCGCTGTCGACCCGCGTCGCTTCCGGCAACGCGCTGAACGGCCTGGCCAAGAACGTGCCTCATCTGGTAGGCGGCTCCGCCGACCTGGAGAGCTCGACGATGACCCACCTCAAAGGGCTGCCGATTTACAAAGCCGGCCAGTACGACGGCCGCAACATCTACTTCGGCATCCGCGAATTCGCGATGGCCGCGGCGATGAACGGCATCTCGCTGCACGGCGGCCTCAAGGTGTACGGCGGCACGTTCTTCGTGTTCACCGATTACCTTCGTCCGGCGGTTCGCCTCGCATCGATCATGAAGCTGCCGGTCGTATACGTGCTGACGCATGACTCGATCGCGGTCGGCGAAGACGGCCCGACCCACGAGCCGATCGAGCAGCTCGCTTCGATCCGCGTCATCCCGGGACTGACGGTGATCCGTCCGGCCGACGGCAACGAGACTTCCGCGGCATGGGCTTACGCGATGGAGAACACCGCGAATCCGGTCGCGCTCGTGCTGACGCGCCAGAACCTGCCGATTCTCGAAGGAACTGCGGACAAGGCTCGCGAAGGCATCCGGAAGGGCGGCTACATCGTCTCCGAAGCCGCGAACGGGCAGCCGCAAGGCATCCTGATCGCCACCGGCTCCGAGGTCCAGCTTGCCGTCGCTTCGCAGAAGGCGCTGGCGGAGCAAGGCATCCACGTGCGCGTCGTCAGCCTGCCGAGCTGGGATCTGTTCGACAAGCAGCCGAAGGAATACCAGGGCAGCGTCATTCCGAAGTCGATCAAGGCTCGCCTCGCGATCGAGATGGCTCACCCGTTCGGCTGGGATCGCTTCGTCGGCGACGAAGGCGCGGTGTTGGGCATCGAGACGTTCGGAGCTTCCGCTCCGGGCGACCGCGTGATCAAGGAATACGGCTTTACCGTCGAGAACGTCGTCGACCGATTCAAGAAGCTGCTGTAAGGACTTGGGGGAGGAACAACCGATATGTCGCAGTTCGATAACGTATCCGTCGTCAAGGCGGCCAACATCTACTTTGACGGCAAAGTAACGAGCCGAACCGTGATCTTCGCGGACGGCACGCGCAAGACGCTCGGCATCATGCTGCCGGGCGAGTACGAATTCGGCACCGGCCAGCCGGAATTGATGGAGATTCTGGCGGGAGAGCTGACCGTTCAGCTTCCGGGCTCTCAAGATTGGATCTCCATCTCCGGAACGGGCGAGTTCACCGTGCCGGGAGACTCCAAGTTCAAGCTCAAGATCGCGCAAACGACCGACTACGTCTGCTCTTACCTATAAGGGCGGCGGGAACGGCTCCTTCGGGAGCCGTTTTTTTCTTTGCCGCGGGCGGGCCAACCATAAAAAAACGCTGACTGTATCTGTCAGGGGGAATCGTGTACAATGCAGGCAAGGGGTGAGATCATGAGCGGTAAATCCGGCGAATTGCCCATTTTGTTTTTCGAGAATCCCGCATCGCTTATCGAATGGCTGGAGGAGAATCACGCCGCGTCTCCGGGCTTCCGGCTGAAGCTGGCCAAGAAAGGCTCCGGCTTGAAGTCGGTTACATACGACGAGGCGATGGACTGCGCGCTCCGGTACGGTTGGGTGGACAGCCAGAAAGAAGCGCTCGACGACCTCGCCTGGCTGCAGCGCTTCACGCCTCGCGGACCGCGAAGCATCTGGTCCAAGATCAATCGCGAGAAAGCGGAGCGGCTCATCGCCGCAGGGCTGATGAAGCCGTCCGGTCTGGCGGCGATCGAAGCGGCCAAGCGGGACGGCAGATGGGACAAAGCATACGCCTCTCAAAGTATCGCCGAAGTGCCGGAAGATTTCGCCGCGGAATTGAAGCGGAATCCGAAGGCGGCGGCGTTTTTCGAAACGCTGGACCGGCAGAACCGCTACGCCATGCTGTTCCGCATCCATCAGGCGAAAAAGCCGGAAACCCGGGAGAAGCGGATCCGGGAGTTTATCGGCATGCTCGAGCGGGGCGAAACGCTGTACCCGAAAGCCAAAGCCAAGAAGGTCTGACGATCGATGTCCAAAGCGACCAACATGCTGTCCATTCTGTGGCTGCTTCGTTCCGGCGGGAGAATGACCGCCCAGCAGCTGGCGGACGAGCTGGAGATTCACATTCGCACCGTTTACCGCTGCATCGACTCGCTGTGCGCCAGCGGCGTCCCGATCATCGCCGACCCGGGGCGCAGCGGCGGCTACCGGATTTTGGAGACGTTCTCCGAATCCCCGCTCCTGTTCGACCTGGACGAGCAGAAGGCGCTTGTCCACGCGTCCACGTTCGCCCAGGAAGCGGGCTATCCGTTCCAGGAAGCGCTCGTTCGGGCGATCGACAAGCTGAAGCGGTATACGAACGAGAAGCAGCTTACCCGGATCGAGAGGCACCTGGAGGGGCTGTCGGTCATTCAGACGCCGGCCGGCGAGAAGGAGCAGGAGCGGCTCCGGGTGCTGGAAGAGGCGGCCGCCACAGGCATAACAGTCGAGATGACGTACGACAAGGGCAAAGGCGCAGGCCCTGAGGCGCGACCGTTCGATCCCTATGGCATCGTGCATTGGAAGGGGAGCTGGTACACCGTCGGTTATTGCGGCCTGCGCCGGGAGATGCGCAGCTTCCGGACCGACCGGATCATCGACCTGCAAATGACGGATCGCCGCTTCGGGCGCCCGGCCGCCTTTTCCGCGAAAGAGTTCCTGATGAATCAGCTGCTTCCGGACGCCTTGGCTTCGGAAACGTTGGTTCTTGTGCGGATTCGCGGGCACGAGCATGCGCTCGAAGAGCTCGGCCGCCATTGGCTGTTCGGGCACGCGCAGACGGAACGGGGAGAAGGCGAAGCCGTGTACCGGCTCGGCCTGTCCTCTCTGCTCACGTACGTGCCGTATTTTTTGCTGCCGTACGGGCGGGCAATCTCGGTCGTCGAGCCGTACGAGCTGATCGAGAAGCTGGCGGAAGTCAGCTCCGGCCTCGCCGATCACTACCAAGCGATGAAAGATCAATCCAAATCAAGAAAAGGATGAGGATCATGAGCAAATTCGCGATGTACGGAAAGTTTACCGCCCACCCCGGCAAAGGGGACGAACTGGCGAAGATTTTGCTGGAGGCGGCGGAGCAAAGCAAAGACTTCGACGGCTGCGAGCTGTATATCATCAATACGGCGGAAGAGGATCCGGACACGATCTGGGTGACGGAGCTGTGGCGAGACGTCGAGTCGCACGACGCTTCGCTGCGCCAGGAGGGAGCCGGAGAGCTCATCCGGCGCGCCCGTCCGCTCATTGCCGGCGTTCAGCCGATCAAGCTTCGCCCGCTCGGGGGCAAAGGGTTCGACCGTTCGAATTAACTAGACGACGGGCAAAGGTCCGATTTTTTTGCAAAGGATGAGAAACCGATGGACTTCCAACCGCTGTCCCGCTTTATCGATCGCCTGACTTCCTGGCGCATTCCATGGGCCGAAGTAACGGTCATGCGCGGCAACGAGACGATTTTCCGTTATCGCAACGGCTATGCCAATCTCGAAGAGCAGACTTCCATCGGCGACCGCGGAATTTTCAACCTTTACTCGCTGACGAAAATTCTGACCTGTACGGCGGCGCTTCAGCTGTTGGAAAAAGGCGCTTATCTGCTGAGCGATCCGCTGTCCGCCTATTTGCCGGAGTACGCCGACATGACGGTGCGCAGGACGCTGGAGGACGGCCGAACCGTTCTGGAAAAGGCAGAAAGACCGATCACGGTGCGCGATTTGTTTACGATGACGGCCGGATTCTCTTATGACCTCGGAGCGCCCTCCATCCGAGAGGTTAAGGAGAGTACGAACGGCAAGGTGCCGACCCGCGAATTCGCGAGGGCGCTGGCGAAGGAGCCGCTCCTGTTCGAACCGGGCACCCGCTGGAACTTAGCTTATGCCACGACGTTCTCGCCGCGCTTGTCGAAGCGGTGGACGGAAGGCGATTCGGCGCATACGTAAAGGACGAGATTACCGGGCCGCTCGGCATGAGCGACACGGGCTTCGAACTGTCGGAAGAGCAAAGAGGCCGTTTGCTTCCGCAGTACGAATACAACGACGCGCTGGGCAAGCCCGTGCGCAAGGACGGGAACGGGTTCCGGATCGGCACGGAGTTCGAGAGCGGCGGAGCGGGGCTGCTGTCGACCGTCAGCGATTACGCGAAGTTTCTGAGCGCGCTGACCCATCGGGGCACGAGCCCGGACGGTACTCGCATCCTGTCCTCGGCAACGGTGGAGCTGATGCGGACGGATCATCTGACCGAGAGCACGCGCGGCGATTACAATTGGGGGCAGTTAGCCGGCTACGGCTACGGGCTCGGGGTCAGAACCCATGTCTCCAAAGCCGGCAGCGGATCGCTGAGCCCGCTCGGCGAATTCGGCTGGAGCGGCGCGGCCGGCTGCCTTGCGATCATCGATCCGGATTCGCGGCTGACCGTCCTGTATGCGCAGCATTTGCTCAACAACCAAGAGCCCTATGTCCATCCGCGGCTCAAAAATATCGTCTACGCCTGTCTTTAAAAAATACTGACCGTAATTGTCAGGGGACGCTCTTTATAATGTCGTTGTAAGGCTAAATCGACAGGCGGAGGCGGTACAAGCATGTTTACGAAGATCGACGATTTCTTGAAGGAATGGGAGACGGATACCGCGGTCACGGAGCGGGTGCTGGACGCGCTGACCGACGAATCGCTCGGCCAGCCCGTGACGGACAAACACCGGACGCTGGGCGGCATTGCCTGGCATCTGGTCCAGTCGTACAACTATATGACCGGGCTTGGACTGGAATATGACGAGCCGCTCGCGGGCGATGAGATCCCGGCATCGGCGGCGGTTATCGCTTCCGAGTACCGGCGGATGAAGGAAGTTTTCCGGCGGGCGCTGACCGGCCAGTGGACGGACGAGACGCTTCGGCGTACGGTTTCGATGATGGGAGAAGAGTGGGCCAACGGAGCTTCGCTCCGGTTCACTTTAAACCACGAGATTCATCACCGCGGTCAAATGTCGGTGCTGATGCGCCAGGCGGGGCTGCGCGTGCCCGCCATCGCAGGCCAGACCCGCGACGATTGGATCGACATGGGCAGGGATCCTTTGCCTTGAGCCGCTGACGCCGAGCAGACGAAGACGCACCGCATCCCGCGGATTATCCGTGTGATACGGTGCGTCTTGACGTTCAAAAAGAGTAACGCCGCCCAATCAACGGCCGATGCGCTTGCCGATCCACTCCTCGTACACCCGGCTCAGCGCCGCCAGGTCGTCGTCGCCGTATCCTTTGGCGTCGCCGGCCTGGAACATGCTTTTGGCGGCTTCAAGCATCGGCGTCGGAACGCCCATGCCGTCGGACAGGACGGACGCGAGCCTAAGATCCTTGAGCATCAGGGAGAGCGCGAACTGGACCGAATAGTCTCCGGCGACGATCTTCGGTCCTTTCAGGTCGGCCTGCTTGCTGGCCGCTCCGCCGCCCTGGACGACCCGAACGAACGACTCCATGTCGAGCCCGCCTTTGGCGGCGATCGCCATCCCTTCGATCAGGCCGGCGGCGTTGATGCCGACGATGGCATTGTGGCCGAGCTTGGCGGTCGCGCCGCTGCCGCTCTCGCCCATGCGGATAATTTCCCGGCCCATGGCGAGGAAAATGTCCCGGCACGCTTCGATCGTCTCTTCGGCGCCGCCGACCATGAACAGGAGCGTCCCCTGGATCGCTCCGTCCTTGCTGCCGGTCACCGGCGCGTCGAGGAAGGAGCCGCCGGCTGCGGAAGCGTCCGCCGCCAGCCGGCGGGCGAGCGCCGGCGAGATCGTGCTGCTGTCGATCAACTTCGTTCCCGGCCTCAGGCCGTTCAGAATGCCGTCCGCGCCGTAGTAGATTTCTTCGACGGCGCTGTCGTTGCTGACGATCGTGATCACGACGTCCGCTCGATCGGCCGCTTCCCGCGGCGTGGCGGCGACGGCCGCCCCTTCCGAGGCAAGCTCGTCCGCTTTGGCGGGGGTCCGGTTGTAGACCGTAACGGCGTACCCTTTGCGAAGCAGGTTGGCGGCCATCGGCAGCCCCATCGTGCCCAAGCCGATAAATCCGATTCTCGACATGCTCTGGTCCTCTCCTTTTCGGATTGACTCGTATTTTCTGATTATAGACCACCCGCAACGGCAAAGGAAGGACCGGCAGGTCTTAACGGCAAGGCAAGGGGCCGTTCCCTTTTCGTCGAAATCCGCCAAAAACGCCCTGTCGAATTTATCGAGATCCTCATAGGTTTTTGCCAAAGCTTGTATCTCGGTGCCCCGTTGAAGTATGCTAAGGCTATGGTCGCAAGGCCCGAAAGATCGTTCACGAAGGGAGCTTGTTCAAAGTTGAGTCAAAGCATTCGTCTGGACTATTCCAAAGCGCTGAAGTTCGTCGGTCAGAACGAGATCGACAACCTGGCGCCCGCCGTCAAGCTGGCACACGAGCAACTGCATAACGGAACCGGGGCAGGCTCCGATTACCTGGGCTGGATCAACCTTCCGTCCGATTACGACAAGGAAGAGTTCTCCCGTATCCGGCAAGCCGCCAAGAAGATCCAATCGGATTCCGAAGCGCTCGTCGTCATCGGCATCGGCGGTTCCTACCTCGGAGCCCGTGCCGCTATCGAGATGCTGTCGCATTCGTTCTACAATACGCTCTCCAAGGAACAGCGCAAGACCCCGCAGATCTTTTTCGCCGGGAACAACATCAGCTCCACCTACGTAACGCACCTGCTGCAGGCGCTCGAGGGCAAGGACTGGTCGATCAACGTCATCTCCAAGTCCGGCACGACGACCGAGCCGGCCGTGGCGTTCCGCATCTTCCGCGAAGCGCTGGAGAACAAGTACGGCAAGGAAGCGGCCAAGGGACGCATCTATGCCACGACGGACAAGTCGCGCGGCGCGCTGAAGAAGCTGGCGACCGAAGAAGGCTACGAATCGTTCGTCATTCCGGACGACGTGGGCGGACGCTATTCCGTGCTGACGGCCGTCGGCCTGCTGCCGATCGCTGCCGCCGGCATCGACATCGAAGAGATGATGCAGGGCGCTCAGGAAGCGGCGACTCTTTACAACAACAGCAATTTGAGCGAGAACCCCGCTTACCAATACGCGGCCATCCGCAACGCGCTGTACCGCAAGGGCAAGACGGTCGAAATTCTCGTCAACTACGAACCGGGCCTGCACTACGTATCGGAGTGGTGGAAGCAGCTGTACGGCGAGAGCGAGGGGAAAGATTTCAAAGGAATTTACCCGGCGTCCGTCGACTTCTCCACGGATCTGCACTCGATGGGGCAGTTCATTCAGGAAGGCAACCGGATCATTTTCGAGACGGTCATCCAAGTGGGCGAAGTGAAGGAACAGATCACGCTGAAGAGCGATCCGGACGATCTGGACGGCCTGAACTTCCTTGCCGGCAAGACGCTGGACTTCGTCAACAAGAAGGCGTTCGAAGGCACGATCCTGGCGCATACGGACGGCAACGTGCCGAACCTGGTCGTGCAAATTCCGGACATGACGCCGCGCTCGTTCGGCAAGCTCGTCTACTTCTTCGAGATCGCCTGCGGCGTCAGCGGCTACCTGCTCGGCGTCAACCCGTTCGACCAGCCGGGCGTCGAAGCGTATAAAGTGAACATGTTCGCGCTGCTCGGCAAGCCGGGCTTCGAGGACAAGAAGAAAGAACTGGAAGCCCGGCTGTAAGAGGAGACCGGACGTTCCATATCCGTAACGAAGGGCTGCTCCCGGATGAGAATTTGCCGGCGGGCGCCCTTTTTTTATTCATTAAGAATTTATAAATTCCCGGGGCCCCCGCAAAGTACCTGAGTAAGCTTCGAAGCTAAGCCCCACTTTGTGGGGTTATCTTATCGTGTCGATAATTTTGGGATTTTGGCTGAAAACGGCGGCAAATCGCCATCCGATCCTGTACAATATGAAAAGATGGCAAAACAGTTCGGTCGCACGAGGAGTGGAGTCCCGATGGTTCGCAGGCTTGCGGCGGTTTCGGCGCTATTGGTCTGTCTGCTGCTGCCCGCTTATTCCGTATACCTTTCTCTATCGTCCGAGCGGGGGCCCGTCGCTTCGGCGGGGCTTATCAACCTGAGCCATTGGGATTTCGACGACAAAGGAACGGTAGCGCTGAACGGAGAATGGGAATTCTACCGGAATCAGCTGCTGACGCCGGCTTCTTTCTCGTCCCATGCGGCGGAGCGTCCCCGGCGAACGGCTTTTGCGGATCTGCCGGGCACGTGGAATTCGTATATGGGCGAGGACGGCGAAGCGACTCCTTACGGTTACGGCACTTACCGCCTTCGCGTTCGCCTGCCGGGAAACGGGAGCGAAACGTGGGGCATCTATACCGATTCGATCCGGCTGTCCTGCCGGGTGTACCTGAACGAATGGGAGGTCGCCTCCTGCGGCCGGCCGGACTCTTCCCCGGAGCGGGACAAGGCGGCCAACGTTCCGGAGGTCGGGTACGCTGCGGTGAACGGGAACGAAGTCGATATTCTCGTGCAAGTATCGAATTATTTATACGGATCGGGAGGAGTCGTCTCCCCGATTCTGTTCGGCGAGCAGAATTCCGTAACGAAGCTCAGGGAATGGAGGACGCTGCAGGATCTCATTCTCGTCGCGGGCTTCATCGTGCCGGCCGTTTATCTGCTGCTGATCTACCGCAACCGCAGGCAGGAGAAGGGGCTGCTGCATCTCGGCGCTTTCGGCATCTCGGGCGCCTTCTTTGCGCTGACGCACGGCGAGAAGCTGATCTCGGATGTGCTTCCGGGCCTTCCCTATGAGTGGATTCTGAAGCTGCAATTGATATCCACTACGTTCGGCTATTATTTTCTGCTGCGATACTGCGCGGGCTCCGTTCTCGGGCGCGGGCACCGAACGCTGCTCCGCGTCATGGGCGGCTTCTGCCTGCTCTCTTTGGTGTTGTCTCTTCTCCCCTACGGCCTATACGGCAGGCTGGAACCGATCATGTTCGCTTATACGCTGTGCGCTATCCTGTACACGTTGTACCTTGTCGTTCGCAACCTGAGAAACGGCCGCAGGTCCGTACTCGAATGGATCGGCATGCAAAGCGTTCTCGTGATCATCATCCTGATCACGATGTCCGTATTCGGCGGCTGGGAGACGCGAACGACCGTCACCTTCGAAATGCTCGTGTTCGTGCTGTCGCAGGGAATTTTGCTGGCCGGCCGCTTTTCGAGGTCGTTCCGGGACGTGGAGCAGCTGTCCAACCGGCTTCTGACGCTGGACGGCCTCAAGGACGAATTTCTCGCGAGCACGTCGCACGAGCTCAAGACGCCCTTGCACGGCATGATCAACATGGCCGATTCGCTGCTGCAGGGAGCGGCGGGGCCGCTCAACGACAAGCAGGCGCGGGATTTGTCCATGATCTCTTCGACCGGCCGAAGACTGTCCCTGCTTGTCCGCGACATTCTCGATCTGGCGCAGCTGAAGAACGGCGGCACCATGATTCTGAGACGCAGGGCCGTGCAGCTTCCCGCCGTGGCGGCATCGGTGCTGGAGGTCGTCAAGCATACGACCGGCGGCCGGCGCATCGCCTTCGCTCAGCGCTGGCCCGAAGATTTGCCGCCGCTGGAAGCGGACGAGGACCGGCTGGCGCAAATTTTGTACAACCTGCTCGGCAACGCGGTCAAGTATACGCCTGCCGGCGAGGTGACGATCTCCGCGCGGACGAACGAACGGGAGGCGATCGTGACGGTGTCGGACACGGGCATCGGCATTCCGGCCAACAAGCTGGACGGAATCTTCCTGTCGTTCGAGCGTCTTGGCGTGGAACATGAGCTGGGCGAGGAGGGCACCGGTCTCGGACTCAGCATTACGAAGCGTCTCGTCGAGCTGAGCGGCGGCCGGATCTGGGTCGAATCGACCGTCGGCGTCGGCACTTCGTTTCATTTTACGCTCCCGCTGGCGTCGGCCGGGACGGAGATCTCGGCGGAGAAGCAGCTTGCTGCGGCAGCGGAGACGGAAGCGGAGGTTCCGCTTCTTCCGGAGGAGTCTTCTCCCCCAAACGGGAAAGCCGTCACCGAAGGCACGGTGCTGATCGTCGACGACGACCCGGTCAATCTTCAGGTGCTCGTCAACCTGCTGTCTCTTGACCGCTACAAAGTGCTTTTGGCGGAAAGCGGGGAAGAAGCGCTCCGAACGCTTCGGGGAGGCGCCGGTGCCGACCTCGTCATCGCGGACTGGATGATGCCTGGCATGTCCGGCCTGGAGCTGTGCCGCGACATCCGCAAGCGCTACCCGCCGTCCGAATTGCCGGTGCTGCTGTTGACCGCCCGAACGAGGCCCGAAGACGTGCTCGCCGGATTCCGGGCCGGCATCAACGACTTCCTCGGAAAGCCGGTCGATTCCGGAGAATTGCGGGCGCGGGCGAGGACGCTGATCCAGCTGCGCAAGTCCGTGCAGGAGACGATCCGCACCGAAATGGCGTTCCTTCAGGCGCAGATCAAGCCGCATTTTCTGTTTAACGCGCTGAATACGATCATGGCGACGAGCCAGGTCGACACGGACATGACGATGGAGCTGCTCGGCGAATTAAGCCGTTACTTGCGCGGCAGCTTCGACTTCCGGAACCGGGAGAAGCTGACGACGGTAGACAAGGAAATCGAGCTCGTGCGCTCGTACTTGCATCTGGAGCAAGCGCGGTTCGGCAGCCGGCTGCGGGTGGAATTCGAACTGGACGAGGACCGAAGCGCGGCCATCCCTCCGCTGACGATTCAGCCGATCGTCGAAAACGCGGTTCGCCACGGCGTCATGGGCAAGGTCGAGGGCGGAACGGTTCGAATCTCCGTACATACGGGCAATGAAGGAACGACCGTCGTCGTGTCGGACGACGGGACGGGCATGACGGAGGAGCGTGCCGCGAACCTGCTCTCCGGGCCGGGAGAGGCGGCGGGCGGCGTAGGCGTCATCAATATTCACCGCCGTCTGCTCGCCTTGTTCGGCCAAGGACTGCTTATCGAGAGCGAGCCGGGACGCGGAACGACCGTTCGTTTCTCGGTTCCGCGGGAAGGCGTCTGACGCGGCGAAGCTTTGTCGAGAGAATGGAAAATAGAAAGGAGGAGGCGGCATGCTGCCCGAATACGCAACGGTCAGACAATACGGAGATAGCGAGATCGTCATCCGCAAATCGCGGTTTATCGGTCACGCGATGCCGGCAGGGAGCGAGGAGGAGGCGATCGCATTCGTCGAGGAGATCCGCAAACGCCACAAGACGGCCACTCACAACTGCTACGCCTACATGGTCGGGGAACGCGATGAGTGGCAGAAAGCGTCGGACGACGGGGAGCCGAGCGGGACGGCCGGCAAGCCGATCCTGGAAGTCATCAAGAATCGCGGGCTCCAGAACGTAGCCGTTGTCGTCACCCGGTATTTCGGCGGCATCATGCTGGGAGCCGGCGGGCTCGTCCGGGCGTATACCGACGGTGCCGTGGCCGGCATCGAGGCCGCCGGTCCGGTCGTGAAGGTGCTCCACCGCGAGGTGGCCGTCGAGGTCGATTACACCTGGTACGGCAAGCTGGAGAACGAGCTGCGGGCGCGCGAAGCCCGGGTGTCGGATACGATCTTCACCGACCGGGTGCGGGTCGTCTGCTGGCCGAGGACCGGGGAGGCCGAGCGGTTCGCCGCCTGGATCACCGACCTGACGCAAGGTCAGGCGGTCGTGGAGCCGGGCGGAACGAACTACTGGATCGACGGGGAATGAGCCGAGGGCTCGTCCGGGATCAGCTTCACGAGGAACTCCCTCGTGCGGGGGCCGTCGAATTCGCAGAAATAGATGCCCTGCCATCTCCCGAGCAGCAGTCTCCCTCCGGAGACGATGACGGTCTGCGAGGTGCCGGTCGTGATCGCCTTCAGATGGGAAGCGGTATTTCCTTCGGCATGGCGGTACTTGGGATGCGTCCACGGGTACACTTCGTCCAGGCGCATCAGCACGTCCCGCTTCACGTCCGGATCGGCGTTCTCGTTGATGGCGATACCGGCCGTCGTATGCGGGCAGTAGACGATCGCGATTCCTTCCTTCATGCCCGAGCGGCGGACCGCCGCGTCCACTTCCCGGGTAATGTCGATCATCTCGTCGCGCTTCGACGTTCGAAGCTGCTCTTTATGGACCATGCGTCGATTTCCTCCTTTGAGCGTTTTCCTCGATTATAGCGAAATTCCCGCCCATGATACCAGCATGAACAAAGCACCTCGTATAAGCAATCTGAATAGCCTTCATTAGGAAACTTGATAAAACTGTGAACTTTGAGCGGATTTGCATTGACGGCAAGATATCGTTTCTGCTACAGTATCAATACCTACTAAGTTAATAGGAATTATGTTTTTGTGCTACGGCTCGATACGCCCGGGAGGTTCGCATACGTGACGAACATGCTGCAGAACCGATGGTGGAGCTGGGGATTTCGCAGCGCCATCCTTTTGTATTTCATTTTACTGATCGTTTTTCCTATCATCGGAATTTACGGGCAGTCCCTAACGAACGGCTGGGCTGCCCTTGTCGATAACTTAACCGAACCGATCGCCTGGAAATCGGTGCTCCTCACCGCGAAGCTGGCGTTGTTCGCCACCATCATCAACATCCTGATCGGCACGATGGCCGGTTGGGTTCTCATCCGTTACCGGTTCCCGGGGAGAAGCTTGCTCAACAGCATGGTCGATCTGCCGTTCGCGCTGCCGACCGCGGTCGTGGGGCTGATGATGCTGCTTCTGCTCGGTCCCCGCAGCGAGGTCGGGCATTGGGCGGATTCGCTCGGCTTCACGATCCTGTTCCATGAGCCGGCCATTGTCGTGGCTATGGTGTTCGTGACGTTCCCGTTCGTCATCCGCGCCGTTCAGCCGCTGCTGGAGGAGATGGACGCGTCCGAAGAGGAAGCGGCGTATACGCTGGGCGCTTCCCGCGCGAAGACGTTCTTCCGCGTCATCCTTCCGGCGATGGTTCCGGGCATCATGAGCGGAGCGATGCTCGCTTTCTCGCGGGCGCTGGCCGAATTCGGCGCGGTTGTCCTCGTCGCGGGGAACATTCCCGGACGGACGCTTGTGGCATCGGTCTACATTTACGGTCAGATCGAGAGCGACAACCCGGCCGGCGCGGCGGCGGTCTCCGTGCTGCTGCTTACGTTCTCGTTCCTCGTCCTTTGGCTCGTCAGCTACGTGCAGTCGAGGAGGACGGGACGATGAAAGCTCTGTGGATTACCCTTACGTTTATCGTCTTTGCGCTGCTGCTCGGCATTCCGGTCGTCCGCATCGCCGGCGGCGCTTGGGACGACGGCTGGAGCGGCTTCGCGGCCGGGCTCTCGAGGCCCGAGGCGGTTCATGCGCTGATGATGACGGGACTGATCGTCGTAATCGTAACGGCGGTCAACGCGCTGTTCGGCGTTATGCTCGCCCTTTATCTCGTCCGCGCGAAATGGCTCGGCACCCAGCTGAAGCGGATCATGAACAGCATCGTCGATTTGCCTTTCGCGGTGTCTCCCGTCATCGGCGGGCTCATGATCGTGCTGCTGCTCGGTCCGGATACGGCGCTCGGCTCGCTGCTGAACAAAGCGGGCGTGCCGATCGTCTACGCGCTCCCGGGCATGGTGATCGCCACGCTGTTCGTGACGTTCCCGCTCATTGTCCGCGAGGTGATGCCGGTCCTTCAGGAGATCGGCGATCAGCAGGAGGAAGCGGCCCATTTGCTCGGCGCTTACGCCTGGACGACGTTCTGGCGGGTGACTTGGCCGTCGATCCGGTGGAGCGTCGTGTACGGCGTCGTGCTGACCGTCGCCCGAACGCTGGGCGAATTCGGCGCGGTGCTCGTCGTGTCGGGCAACATCATCAACAAGACGCAGACGGCGACGACGCTCGTGTACGAGGATGTCGAGAACTTCAATCTTACGGCCGCGAACGCGGTCGCGCTCGTGCTGGCCGCATGCTCCATCGGCTTGCTGCTGTTCATGGAATGGGCGAAATCCCGGAAAGCTAGCTGAAGCGGGAGCCGCTCTTGAAGAAGGAGGGAGGCCGCATGCACGTAGAGGTGCGCGGTTTGAATAAGAAATTCGGCGATTTTCAGGCGGTTCGGGATGTGGAATTCGCGATCGGCAAAGGACAGCTGATCGGGCTGCTCGGTCCGAGCGGCGGCGGCAAGACGTCCATTCTGCGGATGCTCGCGGGGCTCGAGAAGCCGGACTCCGGCGACATCCTGTTCCACGGCCGGCGCGTGAACGACCTGCCGCCGCAGGAGCGGGGCATCGGCTTCGTCTTTCAAAACTATGCGCTGTTCAAGCATATGACCGTCGCCGACAACATCGCCTTCGGCCTCCAGGTGAAGAAGTGGCCGAAGCCGAAGATCAAGGAGCGGATCGCGGAATTGGTCGAGCTGACCGGACTGGCCGGGTTCGAGAAGCGCTTCCCGCACCAGTTGTCCGGCGGACAGCGGCAGCGCGTGGCGTTCGCCCGGGCGCTGGCTCCGGAGCCGCAGCTGCTGCTGCTCGACGAGCCGTTCGCCGCCATCGACGCCAAGATCCGGCATGAGCTGCGGTCGTGGCTCCGCGAGATGATCGACCGCCTCGGCATCACGTCGATCTTCGTGACGCACGACCAGGACGAAGCGATCGAAGTGGCCGACGAGATCATGATCATCAGCAAGGGAAAGGTCGAGCAGAAGGGAACGCCGTGGGAGATTTACAAAAATCCGCAGACGCCGTTCGTCGCTTCTTTTATCGGAGAGTCGACCGTCATCGAGGATATCGCTTCCCTGAAGGGCTTTGAGGCGGCAGCCTCATGGCCCGGAACGAAGGGGCTGATTCGGCCCGAGTATATCGAAGTCGGCAAGGAGAACGAGTTCATTCTGCTCTCCGCCACCGAAGCGGGGCGGGTCAGCCACGTTCACTTCCGCGGCAGCGAGTGGCTGGTGGAGGTACAGGTCGGAGAGATCAAGCTGGTCACGTACCGCTCCTTGGAGAAAAAAGTGCTGCAGCCGGGAGAAGAGGTGCGCGTGCTCGTGCATCGGGCGTACCTGTTCAACGATAACGACAATTGGGTGATGGAGAACAAGCTGAAGGAAGATCCGTTGCCGGTTCATATTTAGGGGAGGCCAGCCATGATTCGGGGAAGCCGACAACAGACACGCCAGACTCGCCGACATCGCGTCCTGCCCAGGCTGGCCGGACTCGCCTCCGTCCTGACGCTGGCATTGGCCGTTAGCGCATGCGGCGGCGGGAACGGGGGAGCGGGGCAGGCGTCGCCGGGATCCGCCGGCGGAGGCAAAGGAAGCGTGACGCTGGTCATCGGCGCATACTCGGTGGCGAAGGACGCGCTGCAGGAGATCATGCCCGAATTCCGCGAGGAATGGAAGCAGAAGACCGGCCAGGACGTGAAGTTCCAGGAGTCCTACGACGCATCCGGCACGCAGGCGCGCGCCATCGCCGGAGGCTTTGAGGCCGACGTCGCCGTCCTGTCCATGGAAGGCGACATCGACAAAGTGGAGAAGGCCGGCTTGATCAAGAACGACTGGAGAAGCGGCCCGGACGGCGGGATGATTACCCGGTCCATCGTCGTGATGGGAACGAGGGCAGGCAATCCGCTCGGCATTCGGGATTTCGACGATTTGACGAAGCCGGGCGTCAAAGTGCTGTACCCGAACCCGGATACGTCCGGCGGAGCGCAGTGGGACATCAACGCGATCTACGGCGCAGGACTCAAAGAGTCGGAAGACAAGACCGGCGCGAAAGATCCGGCCGCGGCGAAAACGTTCCTGGCGGCGGTTCATCGAAACGTGGAATCGATGGACAAGAGCGGCCGGGCATCGATGGCCGCGTTCGAATACGGCGTCGGAGACGTCATCGTCACGTACGAGAACGAGCTGCTTGCGCGCATCGCCCAGGGCGTGAAGTACGACGTCGTCACCCCAAGCCGCACGATTCTGATCGAGAACCCGGCGGCGGTCGTCGACGTCAATGCCGACAAGCACGGCGTACGTGCGGCGGCGGACGCTTTCGTCGCCTTCCTTCACGGCGAGAAGGCGCAGGAGATTTTCGCGAAGCAAGGCTTCCGCCCGATAGCCGCCGACGTAGCGGCCGAATGGCAGAGCAAATTCCCGCAGCCGAAGGAATTGTTCGACATCGGTTACCTGGGCGGCTGGGACGAAGTGCGCAGCACGCTCTATTCGAGCCGCGGCGTCTGGTACCAGGTGCAGGCGGGCCGCTGATCCTCCGGTATGCGTTGCTATTTATCACAGCCTCGGCTCGTCCGGGGCTTTTTCATTTTGGAGCCAGAGCGCCATCGAGAGCTCGTCCCGCTCGACAACCAGGCCGCTTCGGGCCAGGCGGTACGGTTCTCCTTGCAGATAGACCGTCTGCACCATCCGAAGCAGGAACAACAGCTGCTCTACGTCGGAACAGTCGTACTCGTGAGGCGGCAGATCCGGGCGGTGCCAGACGACTCTCATGGCTTGTTCTCCTCTTCCTTGGCTTTGTCCTTGCGGCTCTTGAATTCCATCACAAAAGCGAGAACGACGCCGGGAATGAACAGAACCCACAGCCACCACGTCATCTGAAGCATTCGATCAGCTCCTCCCGAAAGTCGGATTTTCAACCAATAGACGCATTCTTTTGAAAATACTTCAATCCCCCCTATTGTAACTTGTAAAATATACCTATTTCAAGGGCATTATTGAAGAATCGTCAACGTTCTGTTGAAAAAATGTCGAATCTCTTATACTGATACCTATGAGAGGTGAAGCGGATGTCGTTCGGAACGCGGTTAAGACAAGCCCGCAACGAGAAGCATCTGACTCAAAATCAGGTAGCGGTCAAGCTGGGGATCGACTTTACGACCATATCCAAATACGAGAACGACCGGTCACAGCCCGATAACGAAATCTTGAAGGAGCTTGCCGGGATTTATGAAGTTTCGCTCGATTGGCTGCTGAAGGGCGATCGCAAGGAGGAGCCGGCTTCCGGCAACAAAATTTTGGTGGGCGGAACGGTCGAGGAGCTGACCGACGAAGAGGCGAAGCATCTGCTGGACAGCCTGGAGATGTTCCGGCTGCTGAAGGCGAAGCGGGAGAAGGAACAGAGACGGGACGACTTGTACCGGAACAAATAGGCAGAGATGGCCGAATTCGACCAACGCCGCCCGGATGCGATATAATGAATTATCAAAGTCCAAGCAGGAGGTTCCCCTTTGCCGAAACCAAGCAGCATCAAGACCGTTCAACTCGTTCTTTATTTCAAGCTGGCCCTGATTCTGTTCTTGCTGGTCCTGGCGCTGCTGCTGCTCGTCATTCCCGACAGCTTCTCGGGCGGCTGGAGCAGCTACCGGTCCAAGACGATCCATTCGATGTTCGACTTGCAGCCGGATGAGTACAAGGCGGGACACTTCGGAGTCGTAGCGCTTAATTTGGCGCCATCCATCGTATTTACCGGACTGACGCTGTTTTTCGTCCAGAAGCGGAAGCGCATTCTAGCGATCGTGCTCTCGCTGCTGGTGCTGTGGTTCTCTTCCAGCAACATGATCCAGCTGGTGCTCTCGTTCGCCGTCGTCGTGCTGCTGTTCACGCGCTCTAGCCGCGCTTATTTCCAAGGAAATGCGGCCGCCCTGGGGCCCGTGGACGTGGAAGCGGAGGTAGTGGAGGAGCAGTCGGAGGACGACTCGGAATCGGACGATGACGAGCAAGACGAGCCGGAAGCGGATCGTTCGCGCGAGGACAAGCCTCGGGCACTGCCGGGGGCCCGGCCGAAGCCCAGCGCCGATCCCGTCGTCGAGATTCGCGAAGCGGCGGCAGACGATGCGGAGACGATCCATTCGCTGATGATGGAAGCGTTCGAGGAGTACCGCGCGGCGGTGCCTCCGTCCAGCGCGCTCGACGAAACGGTCGATTCGATCCGCGAGGCGTTGGAGAGCGGGCAAGAGGAAGCCGTCATCCTGACCGAAGACGGCATCCCCGCCGCAATGGTGCGGTATCGTTATGAGGAAGACGCGATCTATTTCTTCCGCCTGTCGGTCATTCCGCCGAGACGGAAGCGCGGTTACGCGCGGAGGCTGATCCAATGGGTCGAGCAGCGCGGCCGGAGCAAGGGGCTGCCGATCAGCCGCTGCAAAGTCCGTCAGTCCGTCTCCCGGAATTTGATGCTGTACGAGAATATGGGCTACGAGGTCAAAGACCAGGAGCTCGTCGTTCGTCCCGAAGGATCGGTCAAAGCGCTGATCCTGGAGAAGAAACTCGGGCCGTAAACAGAGCGCGGAAGTCCAATACGAATGAAGAAGGACCGAGGGCGAGCGCCTCCGGTCCTTCTGCCGTTTATTCCGCTTCGCTTCTCAGCAGTTCGTGCAGAAAGCCGGAAATTCGGGAAGGCGCCTCCGCCCGTCGGGCGGCCTCGGCGAGAAGACCGACGTCCTTCATCGGAATCTTGCTCTGGCCGAACGGCGCTTGCTTCTGGGCGATCCGTTTGCCGTAGCTTTGATAAATCGGGGCGTTGAACAAGGTTTGCGTCAGCATGTCGGCGACGGCGACCGGATCGACTCCGTTCTTCTCGGCGATCGTGAGCGCTTCGCCCAGCGAATGCCCGGCGGAGACGATCAGGAAGTTGCCGACCAGCTTGACAAGCGTCGCCGCTCCGGCTTCTTCGCCGAAATCATAAAGGCCCTCTCCCCCCATCGCCGCCAGGATCGGCCGAACCCGATCCTTGGCGTCCTTCGGTCCTGCCAGCGGGATCAGCAGCTTCCGCTCCTCGGCCGCCTCCGGTCTGCCGAAGATCGGCGCTTCGACCAGCGTGCTGCCGCGAGCGGCATGGATCGAAGCCAGCTTCCTGGATGTCTCGGGCGACACGGTGCTCATCGAGATATGAATGCCGCCTTGGCCGAGATTTTCCAAAAAGCCCTCGCTCATAACGACGCTTTCCAACGCCTCGTCATCCCATACGAGAGTCGCGACAACGCCTCCGGCAGCCACGGCGTCCGCCGGGCGGGCCGCCAGCCGTGCTCCCTGCGCGATCAAAGGCTCCGCCTTGCTCGCCGTCCGGTTGTATACCGCCAGCGAATAACCGGCTTGAAGAAGATTGGTTGCCACCGGCAGTCCGAGCCGGCCCAGGCCGATAAATCCGATCGTTTCGCTCATTTTCTTCTTCCTCCTCAAAAGTATTAACATTACGTTAACGTCATGTTTTGGCTAAAAAAATTAGCGGCGTTCTTGCTCTCTCTCCTCGAGCCAGCGTTCGAAGCGCTCGATATGGGCCTGAAGTTCCGTGCGGAATTGCTGCAGTCCGCCGATTTTCTCATCCGTCTCGGCCAGATGTTGGCGCAGGATGGCGAGCACCTTCTGTTTCGGCTGGACACCGCTGGAATCGGTAAAATAAAGATCGATCACGTCGCGGATCTCCTCCAGGGTCAGCCCGAGCTTCTTCAACTGGTCGATCTTCCGCAGGCGCTCGACGGTCTCGTCCGTGTAATAATGCTGGCCGGCGCCTTCCCGTTCGCCAGGGGGGATGAGCCCGATGCTCTCGTAATAGCGAACCGTCCGCGGCGTGACTCCGGCCCTTTCCGTCAAATCGCCGATGCGCATGCGGCCTTTCATTGCGGTTTCCTCCTTTCCTTTAAACATTACGTTAACGTCATGTTGAGATGATAGCATGTCCCTGCGGCAAAGTAAAGGGACACCTCCGCATGCGGCGGATGGCGACAAGGGAGGGGCTTTTGGCTGTTTGCTTCGAAATCCCGTTCCCTCAGGAAGGCGGTGCCGGCGTGTGAGATGTCTTTTTTGCCTCGAAATCCCATTCCCTCAGGGAGGGAGTCTAGAGGAGGAAGCCCAGGGGAAGGAACCCAATGAAAGGAGTCGAGGGAATCTGGGGAAGGGAGTCCAAGAAAAGGGGGCTGGGAAAAGGATCGAGGGGGGCTCGAGCCTGAGAAGCCAGACTCGAATACTCGCCACAGGAAATGTTACGTCAGGAAACCTGGGACGGATGGTGGAGAAGCGGAAGGGTGAGCGCCTGTCCCCAAACCCGAACCCGATCCCAATCTTGCCCCGAACCCGATCCCAATCTCGGCCCCGAACCCGATCCCGATCCTGTCCTGAGCGAAGGGGATTTCGAAGAAAAGAGAGAAAAAGGGATCAGGCTATAAGAAATGTCGAAAAATGTCGAAATTTCAGTCCGATGCTTGGAATAGCAAACTCCGAGCCTCTTCAGACTTGGCGGCCCAGCACGAACTTCTCCAGCACGTGGGCGACGCCGTCTTCGTTGTTGCCGAGCGTGACGTAGTCCGCGATCTCGCGCAGAGCCGGGACGCCGTTCGCCATGGCGACGCCGAGGCCGGCGGCCTCGATCATCTCGCGGTCGTTCCAAGCGTCGCCGATCGCGATCGTCTCCTCCATCGGGATGCCGTAGTGGGCGGCAAGGAAGCGCAGGGCGTGACCTTTCGTGCCTTCCCGGTGCACGAATTCCAGGAAGTTGGGCTTCGACTTGGTCAGATGAACTTCCTCGCTGAGCCGGCCGCGCAAAATCGGCAGTAACGAGTCGAGCTTCTCCGGGTCGTCGATGATGATTAGCTTCGTATGACGGCCTTCCGGCAGACGGTCGAAGAGCGGCTCGACGACATACGGAATCGAGGATTGCTTGGCGTACGCGAAAAGCTTGTCTCCTTCATCGAATGCGTACAGACAGTCGCCGATAAACGTTTGCAGATAAAGGCCGTGCTCGCGGGTGTAGTCGTACAGTTTGCGCGCTTCCTCGACCGGAACGGATCGTTCGTACAGCGTCGCTCCGTCCAGCAGATTGCGGATGAGCGAACCCTGATACGTGATAATCGGGACGTTCAGGCCGACCTGCCGCGCAATGAGCTGCGCCGAAGCGAACATGCGGCCAGTGGCGATCGTCAGGTGAACGCCTTGCGCGATGGCCGATGCCATCGTTTGCTTCGTATGTTCCGTAACGGTCAGATCGTCGGTCAGCAGCGTATCGTCCAAATCCGCGGCCACCAAACGGTAATTCGTATGGGTCATGATCTTGACTGTCTCCTTTTGCGTCATTCGGCTGTCAAAGCTCGTCCTTCGATTGTAAAGCATGCCGGAAAAGGCGGCAACGGTCCGTCCCGGAGGTTTCCCGACCTTAACTCCGTTCCGAGCGGGACGAGAGCCAGTCGCGAACGACCGAGAAGACGGCTTCGCGGCCGGACTCGTTATGCAGTTCGTGGCGATAGCCCGGCCATTCCATGAACGTGCAAAGAGTTCCGGCTTGCTCGGCGAACGAGCGGCTGGCGGCAACGGACGTCACTTTGTCGTCTCCGCCGTGCATCAGCAGGATCGGCGTGCGAAGCTGATCCGCATGACGAAGCGCCCAGAGCCCCGCCCGTTGAACGCCGAAGAAAAAGCGGGCCGTAATGTGGCCGTGGCCCAGCGGGTCTTCAGAGATCCGGCGGGCCATCTCCGGATCGGTCGTCAACCGCTCGACGACAAGCGGGCGATGATTGGAAAATTGCGGGTAGATTCTCTCCAGCAGCCGGCCGGCGATCGCCGTGACGGGAGGCGGGTCGAACGCCAGCTTCAGCCACGGGCCGACGACGACGGCGCCCGCAAGCGCAGGCTGGCGGCGCAGCAAATAATTGAGCGTCACGTTGCCGCCCATGCTGTGCCCGTACAGAAAAGCCGGCGCCTCGGGATACCGCCTGCGCGCCTCTTCAAGCAGCCTTTCCGGCCCTTGAAGCAAGTCCTCGTAGTTCGGGACATGGCCGCGTTTCCCCGGCGTGCGTCCATGCCCGAACTGGTCGAACGCCCACACGACGTAGCCTTCCTCGGCCAGCATGCGGGCCAGATGGTCGTACCGTCCGGCGTGCTCTCCCATTCCGTGCACCAAGCCGACGAATCCGCGGACCGTACCTCGCAGCTCCGGCCGCCACTCGCAGGCGAACATGCGGGCACCGTTTTCCAGCGTCCATTCCGTCTCTTCAAACCTCATTCCGCCGCCTAACCCCTTTCTTTGCGCGCGACATCGCTTCTCTTTTTGTATCCCATTTCCAAACCGAATGCAACGAAGCGTTCGCAACTTTCCCGCACCGTGCATCGTCTGGTTAACAGAGAGAGACCCGGACGGTGCCGCAGATGCCGCGCCGCCGCAGATAAAGAATTTCAAGGAGGGCATTTTCCAATGACTTCAACGCTGACCAAAACGCTTCTCTCGCTCGCTTCCGCCGCCGTGCTGGCCGGCATGCTGGCCGGCTGCAGCGATAACGACGGCAACGGAAACGGCAACAGCGCATCCCCGTCGTCGTCCGCATCGTCATCCCCATCCGCATCGTCATCCTCTTCCGCGACGTCGTCCCCGTCCGCCTCGCCCACGCCGTCCGGCCCGGCGCCGACGCAATCGTCCGCTCCGTCCCAGGACGACGGCGACAGCGCCGCGCTGCTGGCGGCTTTCCAGGCCAAGGTCAAAGCGGGAGCAAGCGCGTCCGAGCTGAACAAGCTGCTTGACGATTCGATTCCGAAGGCGAAGCCGGAAGATGCGGACGAGATGATCCGCGAGATGATCGCCTACTATGATTCCCATCTTCAAGACGCCGGCAAGCCGCTCGAAGCCCAGGACGTTCAGCAGAGCCTGCTGAAGCTCAAATGGCCGTTTACCGTTAACGATATCAAGGACGAGAAGGCCCGCAAAGCGGTGGAAGAGGTGACGGCCGGCGGATACAAGCTGGAGACGGCGGAAGGCTCTTTCTTTCCGGTCGTCGACTACGGCAAGCTCAAACGGTTCGATGACCAAGTATCGGCCGAGATGAAGGATTACGTGGCGCTCCTGGCGACGGAATCCGATGCCAAGACGGCCTCCGACGGCGCTTTGGTCATCTCATGGGACGAATTGGCGAAGCGGGCCCTCGCGGCGGAAACGTTCGTCAAGACGTATTCCGATTCGAAGGAGAAGGACGCGGCGGAGCAGCGGTTCCTGCTATATATGAACGACTACCTGGTCGGCCTTCCCAACACGCCGATTTTCGATTTCGACACGTTCAAGTTCAAGGCGGAAGTGAAGACTTCGTACGAAAAGGTCATTTCCGAGCATCCGGATTCCGCGGTCGCGACGATGGCCAAAGAACTGCTCGACATCCTGCAGAAGACGAACGGCGCGGTGTTCACCAAAGGCAAGAACGGACAGCAGGTCGACGTGCCTGAGGTGAAAACATTCCGCGACAATCTTCAGAAAGAAGCCGCCAGTCTCCTGTCGTCTTCCGCCAATGCGAATAAATAGACGCCAAAATCGCACATTCGCAAACCGCCCCTTTTCCGCGCGAAATGAATTACAATAAGGGATGGAAAACGTTTTACGTTCGTTTTGACATCCGAAGCGCGGAGGGGTTTGATTTGGCCAAGTTGCAATTCCCGCAAGATTTCGTATGGGGCACCGCGACGGCTTCTTACCAGATTGAAGGAGCGGCCGGGGAGGACGGACGCGGGCCGTCCATCTGGGATACTTTCTCGCATACGCCGGGCAAGGTCGTAAACGGCGACACGGGCGACATGGCCTGCGACAGCTATCATCGTTACGAGGAAGACGTGGCGCTGCTTAAGAAACTGGGCGTCAGCGCTTATCGGTTCTCGATCGCGTGGCCCCGCATTTTCCCGCAAGGGACGGGCGAAGTGAACGAGAAAGGGCTGGATTACTACCGCCGCGTCGTCGATGCGCTGCTCGCCGCCGGCATCGAGCCGGCCGTCACGCTGTACCATTGGGATCTGCCGCAGGCGCTGCAGGACAAAGGCGGATGGGCGAACCGCGATACGATCGACGCGTTCGTGAAGTATGCGGAAGTCGTTTTCAAGGCGTTCGACGGGAAAATCAAGCAGTGGATCACGTTCAACGAGACGTGGTGCGTGTCGTTCTTGTCCAACTACATCGGCGCCCATGCGCCGGGCAACACCGACCTGCAGCTTGCCGTCACGGTCGCGCACAACTGCATGGTCGCGCACGGCGAAGCGGTGAAGAAATTCCGCTCGCTCGGCATCCAGGGCCAGATCGGCACGACGCATAACCTGTACTGGTTCGAGCCGTACACGACCAAGCCGGAGGACGTCGCCGCCGCCCATCGCCAGCGCGCTTACAACAACGAATGGTTCATGGACCCGACGTTCAAGGGCTCCTACCCGCAGTTCATGGTCGACTGGTTCCGGGAAAAGGGCGCCGAAGTGCCGATTCAGCCGGGCGACATGGAGACGATCAGCCAGCCGATCGATTTTATCGGCGTGAACTTCTACAGCGGCGGCTTCGGCCGGTACAAGAAAGGCGAAGGTCTGTTCGACTGCGAGGAGGTTCAGGTCGGCTTCGACAAGACGTTCATGGACTGGAACGTCTATCCAGACGGACTGTACAAGGTGCTGTCGTGGGTGAGGGAGGCGTATGGGGACGTGCCGATCTATATCACGGAGAACGGCTCCTGCTACGACGATACGCTGACCGCCGACAACCGCGTCCACGACGCCGAGCGCGCCGAGTACTACAAGAAACATTTCATCCAATGCCACCGGCTGATCGAGTCCGGCGTGCCGCTCAAAGGCTACTTCGCCTGGTCGCTGCTCGACAACTTCGAGTGGGCGGAAGGCTACAAGAAGCGCTTCGGCATCGTCTACACCGACTACGAGACGCTGGCGCGCCACCCGAAGGACAGCTTCTACTTTATCCAGAAAGTCATCCAAGACGGCGGGCTGGACGTCTAGTCGTCCAGGACGGCGGACGGTCGGGACGCCTGGTATCCGGGGGCAGACCGGATGCCGAATGCTCGCGTTGCTCAATACTTCGGAAGCCCGAGCGATCGGGCTTCTTTCCTTTTGTGTCGATGCATGATATCGTCCATGAACAGGAAATTCTCCCTTTATCGCTCGGAAGGTGACCATACAGGTCGCATGAACCGGAAATCCTCCGCTTATTTCAGCCATTCCGCACCAACTACCGTCTCCGACCAAGAATATAAGGAGATTTTCCCTTAAAAGCGGGAAAATCGGCGTTGGAGGACGAAATGTACGGAGATTTTCCGGTTCGTGAGGCTAACCTCCAGTCAAAGTGCAAGAAAACCGTCGACTCGGCCGGGAACAAGCTCGTATTGGACTACTCTCTGACTGGCGCCGCGAGCGATGGGAATGAGGATCCCTTTATCACACATTTTTCGCAGCATTAACGACGCCGATTTGGGATCGATTTCGAAATGAGCTGAAACGTCGACAGGACGAACGGGTCTCGCGAGCTGCAGCGCCAGCCGGATAATCTCCTTCTCCGCGAGCAAAGCCCGGGAGACGGGAGCGCGTCCGGGAAGATAGCGGCTGAGCGCCATGCGCAGCAGGCTCACGCAAAGCTCGGGCCGCTGCTCTACGTCGTCGTATGCGAAGGAGAGGACGCCGAAGCCCATGCCGTGCAGGAACGTTTCGCGATTCAACTCCGCGCAATATTTGAGCCTGTCCATGTCGCGAACGTGCGGTCCGTAGCCTTTCACTTCGAACAGCAGCTTGACGTGCCCTGGCAGCCAGGCGAAGTCGGCGAAGTAGGAGCGTCCGCGCCAGTCCGGCACTTCGTACTCCGGATGCAGATGGTCGAACTGCCCGAACAGCGGCCACCAGACTTTCCGAGCGAACAGCTCTTCTCCGTGGCTGTGCCCGCGTTCCAGGCGGCCTTTCCGTTCGCCCGTTCTTCGCTGCAAATGATGCCGGATCCAAGCATCGTGTGCCTCTTCAAAGTTCATGGGGAACATGCTCCTCTCGTCTGCTTCGGGAATAAAAAAGAACGTCCCCTCCTCATCGCGCCAACGCGAAAGGCATGGGACGTTCTTCGTCTCTTGGAGCCAATTATAGCGAGAAAAGAGGGTGGCAGCAACGGGCAACGTCAGGCCGGTCGCCTTCGTCTGCGTTCGCGGTCTCGCCCGCGATACCCGCGGAGCCGACTCTGCCATGCTTACGTCCGAGGTCTCGCTTGCGCGACTTGCGGAGCCGACCCCGCCATGCTTACGTCCGCGTTCTCGCCGGCGATACTCGCGGAGCCGACTCCGCCATGCTTACGTCCGAGGTCTCGCCCGCGATACTCGCGGAGCCATCCGGTTCTCGGCTTTTACAACGCCAGCCGCCATCCGTTACAATAGAATCAACTTGCAAGACAGAAAGGAACCTGGCCATGAACGTCGTCCTGGCGACGCTGAACGCGAAATACATCCATACCTCGCTCGCGTTGAGGTGCCTCAAAGCCTTTGCCGAGCCCGAGTTCAAAGTAGACGTTGCCGAATATACGATCAAGGACCCGCCGATGGCGATCGTCTCCGACCTGTACCGGCGAAAGCCCGACGTGATCGGCTTCTCCTGCTATATTTGGAACATCGAAGAGACGATCGTCGTCATCGACATGCTGCGCAAAGTGCTGCCGGAAGCGACGATCGTGCTCGGCGGACCCGAGGTATCCTACGACACCGAAGAGTGGATGCGCCGGCTGCCCGCGGTCGACCATATCGTGATGGGCGAAGGGGAGGAGACGTTCCGCGACCTGCTCCGAGAGTTGGCCGGAAGCCGCAAGTTCCACTTCGCGTTCGGGCTCGCCTACCGCAAGAACGGAGAAATCGTGCTGAACCCCGGCCGGCCGAAGCTGGACCTGGGCACGCTGCCGTCGCCCTACCGCTTCGCGGAAGATGTGCCGGCGCTTCCGAATCGGATCGTCTACTTCGAGACGAGCCGCGGCTGCCCGTTCAGCTGCCAGTTCTGCCTGTCCAGCATCGAGGTGGGCGTCCGCTATTTCGATATCGACCGGGTCAAAGCCGATCTGACCTACTTGATCGACAGCGGCGCGAAGCTGATCAAGTTCGTCGACCGGACATTCAACATCAAGCGGGATTACGCGCTGGAGATGTTCCGGTTCCTGATCGAGAACCATCGAGGCTGCGTGTTCCAATTCGAGATCACGGCCGACATCATGAGGCCGGAAGTGCTCGATTACTTGGCGGAGCATGCGCCGCCGGGCATTTTCCGGTTCGAGATCGGCGTCCAGTCGACGAACGACGAGACGAATCTCGCCGTGAAGCGCCGCCAGAATTGGTCCAAGCTCGTTCGCACCGTCACCAAGGTGAAGGAGAGCGGGAAGATCGACCAGCATCTGGACCTGATCGCCGGCTTGCCGCACGAGGATTACGACCGGTTTCGGCAGACGTTCAACGACGTGTTCGCGCTGGGTCCGGAGGAGCTGCAGCTGGGTTTTCTGAAAATGCTGCGGGGAACGGGACTCCGAATCGAAGCGGAAAAGCACGGCTACGTCTATATGGATCGCGCGCCTTACGAGATTCTCGGCAACGATCTGATGCCGTTCTCCGATCTGGCGCGGATCAAACGGGTGGAGGACGTGCTCGAGAAATACTGGAACGCTCATCGGATGGACCGGACGATCTCGTATTTGACCGGGGAGGCGTACCCGTCCGCATTCGATTTTTTCCAAAAATTTGGCGACTACTGGGAGGAAAAAGGCTGGCAGCGGATCGGCCACCAGTTGGAGGATTTGTTCGCAAGGCTATGGGCGTTCCTGAGGGACGACGCGAACCCGGAAATGGATCTCGAATTGACCCTCGGTCTCCTGAAAATCGATTACTTCCTCCAGCACAAGTACAAACCGCGCAAGGTGTGGTGGGAAGAACGGGTGGACAAGGACGAATGGGCGGGCTTGCTCCGGGAAGCGGCAGCCGGACTCGGAATGGAGGAGCGGGAACTCGCCAAGAGGGCGGCGCTGGAACGGCTGCCATTCGACTACGCCGTCTGGACGGCGGAAGGCCGGGTGTCGCGGGAGAACGAGACGCTGCTGGTCGTTCTGTATGGGGGCGAAGAGGCGCCGCCGAAGCTCGTTTCGCTGGCAAGGGGCGGAAGCCGCGTCGGCCGGGCAATTCGGTAGACGGAAGGGCGACGCGTTCCGTTAAGACACGTTTCGCCTCTATCCGGGGCCCCGCCGATTCCGCGATTCGACGGAAGGAGGCCGCGCGCCGTGCCATTGCCGAAGAGCTGCCGCTCCGAGCCGGACGGTTGCTAGGCCTGCAACGTCCATCGGAAATAAAGCTGCAGTTTCGCGAGAGGCAATTCGAATCGGCCGGAGGGCCGGGCGGAATGCCTCTTTTATTTGCGCGATTCGGGGATCCGGCGGTTCTTATGTTGACGGATGAAGTCATCAGATGATACGATCTATTTGGTTATTATCAAGAACTTAGTTTAATATATTAAACTTAGCTAAACAAATCGATTCGCCTTGCCGCGGATCGCTCCTGAGGAAAGGGGAGACCATCTTGAACTTGTTGATTACCGGCGCCAATCGCGGGCTCGGGTTTTGGCTCGCGGTTCGCGCAGCCGAGCGCGGCTGCACCGTTTACGCCGGCGTGCGTAACGCCGTGTCGCCGAATCCGGGCTTGATCGCTTTGTCGGAACGTTTTCCGGGGAAGGTTCTTATCCGTCAATTGGATATTACGAACGATCGCGATGCCGAGCAGCTGGCGGAATCGCTCCGGGAGGAGAACGCGCGATTGGATGCGCTGATCAACAACGCGGCCATTCTGCTCGGGCGCGCCGACGGCATCGATACGCTGAAGCCGGCCGATGTCGCCGCTTCGTTCCAGGTGAACGTCGTCGGTCAAATTCGGGTCGTTCAGCACCTGCTTCCGTTCTTGGGCGGCGAATCCGGCGGACAAATCGTCAACGTTTCCTCGGGCTCCGGCAGCTTTCACCATGCCCGCGGCGGCGATTATCCGTACGGCATGTCCAAAGCGGCGCTGAATATGTTCACGAAGCAGCTGCACCTGCAGCTTCAAGATCGCGGCGTGCACGTCTGGGCCGTTCATCCGGGATGGATGCAGACGGACATGGGCGGCCCGCAAGCGCCGGACGATCCGGCCCGGAACGCCGATCTTCTGCTGGACTTGATCGACGGCACCCGCCCTCTGCCGCGGGAACGGTTCTACGTCGACCTTGACGGCGCGGACATGCCGCTATAAGGCTTGAGGGGCAGCCGCGTGTCCAAGCTGGATTACCGAAGTTGGCCGCTCTCGCTGAAGATCAGCGTCGCCTTCTCCGCGTTGCTAGTCGTCATTCTTTCGCTGACCGGCTTCAACTCTTATCGCGTTTATCAAACGGCCATGCAGGATCAAATCAAAGAGTATGTCCCTCAAGTATTGACCCAGATCAACAAGCATCTGGAGACGTATTTCGACGAAGTGAACGCCGTATCGAAGCTGCTGGACGGCGCGACGCAGCAGTTCGAAGAGCTGGGCGTTTGATCGGGGGCCGCGCCAAGTGCCTGAGCGTACTTCGAAGCAAATAGGATGGAGGAGAGCCGCGAATGGACATCGATCGTTTCTTAACCCCGTACAAATGGGGACGGCCGGTGCTGACCGCATCGGGAGCCGAAGGCGCATTCGACAAGCATGCCGTCGATTGCCCGTTCGTGTTCCGGCACAAAGACCGATTTTACATGATGTACGTCGGCTTCGACGGCATCGGGTACCAGACGGCGCTGGCGGTCAGCGACGATTTGCTCGAATGGCGGCATCTGGCCGTCATTCTGCGGCATGGGGAACGCGAAGGCTGGGACGCCAGCAACGTGGCCGGCACTTGGCTGCTGAGAGACAACGAGCTGAACGGTCCGGCCACGCTGAAAAAGTGGGACGGAAAGTATTGGATGGCGTATCACGCTTATCCGGGCACCGGCTACGAGGAAGGCTCGGCGAAGATCGGTCTCGCCTGGACGGAGGACGAGGATTTGCTCGTCTGGAACCGGTTGGAGGACCCCATTCTGACGCCGGAGGAGGGCGCCGACTGGGAGCGGGGCGGACTGTACAAGGAATGCCTGCTGGAGCATGAAGGCACTTTCTATCTGTTCTACAACGCCAAAAACCAAAATCACGGACGCTGGACCGAGCAGACGGGTCTCGCCACCTCCAGGGATCTGACGAATTGGCGGCGTCATGAAGGCAATCCGGTGCTGGGCGTGACGCCGGACGCCTGGGACAGCGGCTTCGCCAGCGATCCGTGCGTGCTGCGCGACGGCGGGATTTGGGCGATGTACTTTTTCGGCTACGACTACAAAAAGGCGCAGGAGGGGCTGGCGCTGTCGGACGATCTGCTCCATTGGAGCAAGCATCCCGAGCCGATCATCCGCACGGGAGGCGAAGGCGAGCTCGACAGCGCGTTCGCCCACAAGCCGTCGATCATCGCGCATAACGGCGTGCTGTACCATTTCTACACCGCCAGCCGGCCGCCCCGGGAAGGGGATGCGTACGTCAACGTTTTTCCGGAGTATCGCTCGATTACCGTGGCGACTTCGCAGCCGCTGCGTTAAGAGGCAGGCAAGGAGCATTCGAACCGCACTTTCATGCGAAATGAAAGGAGCGGTTCGTTTTCATTCCGGGAACGCATTGACTTTTGGAACGTTCGGAAAATATAATTCATATATAAAAATTATTTTAATATATAAAAAGAGCTGAAACGCTTCGTGGAGGAGACACGCGGATGAAGCTGTTGGAGGATTTGCTCGTTCTCGATTTCAGCCAGTTTATGGCCGGACCGTTCGCGGCGATGCGGCTGTCCGATCTTGGCGCGCGCGTCATCAAGGTCGAACGGTCGGAGGGAGGCGACGCCAGCCGCGGGCTGACCTTGTCGAACTTGAAGGTCGACGGGGACAGCACGGTGTTCCACGCCATGAACCGGAACAAGGAAAGCTATGCCGCGAATCTCAAAGATCCGGACGATCTGCGGAAGGTGATACGGCTGATCGAACAGGCCGACGTGCTGATCGAAAATTTCCGTCCGGGAACGATGGCCAAGTTCGGACTGGATTACGCTTCCGTCCGGGAGCTGAATCCAAGGCTTGTTTACGCCAGCATTACCGGCTACGGTGCGGAGGGGCCGTGGAAGGACAAACCCGGGCAGGACTTGCTCGTGCAAGCGCTGTCGGGAATTCCGTGGCTGAACGGCAATGCGGATCAGCCCCCGGTTCCGTTCGGCCTGTCCGTCGTCGATATGTTTACCAGCGCCAACACGGTGCAGGGCATTCTGGCCGCGCTGATCCGGCGGGGCCGGACAGGAGAAGGCGGGCTCGTCGAGACGAGCCTGATGGAAGCGGCGCTCGATCTGCAGTTCGAGGTGCTGACGACGCACCTGAACGACGGCGGCCAGCTGCCGCAGCGCAGCCGGATCAGCGGCGCGCACGCTTACTTGGGAGCGCCGTACGGCATTTATGCGACTCGGGACGGTTACCTCGCTCTGGCCATGGGTTCCGTCGTCCGATTGGGCGAGCTGCTCGGCTGCGAGCCTCTGACCCGGTATCCGAATCCAAGCTCGTGGTTCGACGAGCGGGACGAGATCAAGGAGATTCTCGCTTCGCACCTGCGATCCCGCCCGACCGGCGAATGGCTCGCCCTGTTGGAGCCTGCGGATTATTGGTGCGCCGAGGTGCGGACGATGGAGGAGGCGCTCGGTCACGAAGGCGTCCGGGAGCTGGACATAGTGATCGAGGTCAGCCGACGCAACGGCGCGAAGCTGCGAACGACGAGGTGTCCGATTCGCGTGGACGGACAGCGGCTTGGGAACGAGGTGGCCGCTCCTTCGCTCGGAGAGGACACGGCCGCCGTCGACCGCGAGTTCGGGCTCGCGAGGTAACCGGGCGTGGCCGACAAGCCGCTGAGCGGGATTACGGTCGTCGATTTCAGTCAATTTCTGTCCGGGCCGTACACGGGGCTTCGGCTTGCGGATCTCGGCGCGCGCGTCGTGAAGATCGAGAATCCGCGAGGCGGCGATTTGTGCCGGCGGCTTTACATTTCCAATGTGGAGATCGAAGGGGACAGTTCGCTTTTTCACGCCATCAATCGGAACAAGATGAGCTTCTGCGTCGATCTGAAAGACGAGCGGGAGCGGCTGCCCCTCGTCCGTCTGCTGGAGAAGGCCGACGTCGTCATTCAAAATTTTCGTCCGGGGGTCATCGAACGTCTCGGCTTCGGTTACGAGGATGTACGGCGGATCAACCCTCGCATCGTATACGGCTCGATCAGCGGTTACGGAACGGAAGGCCCGCTGGCGGAAGCGCCGGGACAAGATCTGCTGGTGCAGTCGCTGACCGGACTGGCTCGGCTCGGCGAAGAAGACGGCGAAGCGCCGATGGCGTACGGCTTGGCGGTTGCGGACATGAGCGCGGGCGCGCTGCTGGCGGAAGGCATTCTGGCCGCTCTTGTCCGGAGGAGCATCGCCGGGCAAGGAGCGCTCGTCGAGGTGAGTCTGCTGGAATCGACGCTCGATCTAATGCAGGAAGCGCTCGCAGACGCGCCTGTCGGGGCTTTGGCGGCGAAGCCGGACGGGCTGCCGGCGGAAGCGCCGGTCGCCGGAGCAGCGGGGGCGTTCCGGGCAGAGTCGGGTCCGCTTCCGGCCGAGAGGCCGGACCTGGCGCCAGCGGAAATGTTCCGGGCAGAGTCGGGCTCCGAGTCGGCGAAGGCGCCAGACGTCGCACAAGCGGAGATATACCGGCCCGAGTCGGGCTTCGAGTCGGTGAAGGCGCCGGACGTCGCGCCTGCGGGAATTTACCGTACTGGGGATAGTTACATCGCGATCGGGCGGGGCGCTCCGCTGTTCGCGCTAGGTCGGGCGATCGGCTGGTTTGATGCGGAGGAACGGGTCCTCGCCCCGGCCGGCAGCCGGGCAGCGCAGCCGGGCATCAGAGAGCGGTTGCAGTCGAAGTTTGGCGAGCGAACCACGGCGGAATGGCTGGCCTCGATTGAGCAGGCGGGCATTCCTTGCTCCGAAGTGCTCGATTGGCCCAATCTGCTGAAGCATGACGGCTTCCGCGCGCTGGAGATGATCCAGACCGTCCGGCGAGCGAGCGGCGCGACTTTGGCGGCGCTTCGCTGTCCGATCCGGATCGACGGGAAGCGCTTGACCTCGGCCACGGGTTCCCCGGGCATCGGGGAGCATAATACGGCTATTTTGCGAGAGTTGGAAGGTCGCTGAGGATTTGGCTCCTGTTGCGCAAGAGAGCAACTAGATTGCTCACATTGGCTAGAATCCAGCGGATGGGTCGCAAGAGAGTAACCGGATTGCTCACATTGGCGAAATTCCGACGGATGGGTCGCAAGAGAGTAACCGGATTGCTCACATTGGCGAAATTCCGGCAGATGGGTCGCAAGAGAGTAACCGGATTGCTCACATTGGTGAGATTCCAGCGGATGGGGCGCAAGAGAGTAACCAGATTTCCTACATGGGCAAAGGAGGCGTTCGCATGATCGTCGATGCGCACCAGCACTTCTGGAACTTGGAGAAAGTCGCCTATCCATGGCTGGGGCCTCAGCACGGCGTCATCAACCGGACGTTCGAAGCGCCGGAGCTGGAACCGCTGCTGAAGGGCGCCGGCGTCGATCGGACGGTGATCGTTCAGGCGATGGATTCATCCGAAGATACGGCGTACATGCTGGAGACGACGGCCCGGCACGATTGGGTGGCGGGCGTGGTCGGCTGGGTCCCGTTGGACCGGCCTCGGGAAGCTCGCGAGCAGCTTAAGGAGTATGCGCGGAATCCCGTTTTCAAAGGGGTCCGGCACCTCATTCACGAAGAGGCCGACCCCGATTGGGTCGTGCGGCCCGAGGTCATCGAAGGATTGAAGGTTCTCGCCTCGTTCGGGCTGACGTTCGATGTGGTCGCGGTGTTCCCGAACCACCTGAAGCACGTTCCGACGCTCGCAAAACTCATCCCCGATCTGAAAATGGCGATCGACCACCTCGCCAAGCCGCCGATCGCCTCCAAAGGCTGGGAGCCGTGGGCGTCGCAGCTGGCGGAAGCCGCTTCATACCCGAACGTCTGCGCCAAAGTATCGGGGCTGAACACGGCGGCCGATCCGGACAACTGGACCGCGGGAGATTTGAAGCCGTACATCGATTTCGCGAAAAAGCATTTTACGGCGGATCGGCTGATGTTCGGCAGCGATTGGCCGGTCGCCAACCTGGCCGGCAACTACCAACGTGTGTTCGAAGCGACCCGGGAAGCGGTCGCGGATTACGGGGAGGAGGAGCGGCAGGCGATTTTCGGCCGGACGGCGATCCGGTTTTATCGGCTGGCGCTCTGACCTTCAAGAAAGGCGGGAACCGAATTGGCGGATCGATTGGAATTGGATTACAAGCCGAAGCTTCCGCGTGACAAAACCATGGGGATCGGCATCGTCGGCGCGGGGGAAATCGTACGCGAGGCTCATCTGCCCGCTTACCGGATGGCAGGCTTTCATGTGGTCGGCATCACGAACCGGACGCGCAGCCGGGCGGAGGAAACGGCGCGAAAGTTCGGCATTCCGAAGGTATACGACACCGCGCGGCAATTGATCGAAGATCCGGACGTGCAGATCGTCGATATCGCGCTGACGGCGGATCTGCAGCCCGAGATCGTGCGGATGGCGGCGCAAGCGGGCAAGCACGTGCTCTGCCAGAAGCCGCTGGGCGAGACGTACGAAGCCGCCGAGGAGATCGTCGCCATCTGCGACGAGTACGGCATCCGCGGAGCGGTCAATCAGCAGATGCGCTGGGCCCCCGGCATTCGGGCCAGTCATGCGGTTATGCAGCGCGGCTGGTTCGGCGAGCCGGTTCAAGCCGACGTTCAGGTCAACGTGCATACCGACTTTGCGGGCTGGCCGTTCTTGCGCGAGATCGAGACGCTGGAAGTGATGTATCACAGCATTCATTACCTCGATTCGATCCGCTTCCTGTTCGGCACGCCGGAAGCCGTCTTCGCCGACGGCGCCAAGTATCCCGGCCAAGCGTGCCGGGGCGAGACGCGCACGACGATTCATCTGCGTTTTCCGGGGGAGACGCGCGGACTCGTTCATGATAATCACAACAACTGGGCGCCGATGGACGACTGGTACGCGACGTTCCGGTTCGAAGGCACGAAGGGCATCATTACGGGCACGAACGGCGCGCTGTACAACTATCCGGAAGGCCGGGAGGATACGATCCGCTTCCTGTCCAAAGAGCTGTCGCCGGCGGTCTGGCACGAGCCGAAGCTGGAGGGCCGCTGGTTTCCGCATGCCTTCATGGGCACGATGGGCGAGCTCATGCGGGCGATCGAGGAAGGACGCGAGCCGGAGAACAGCGTTCGGGACAACCTGCTCACGCTGCAGATGGTGTTCGCCGCCTACCGCTCGATGGCGGAGCGCCGTCCGGTGCTTCTGTCGGAGATCGGAAAAAAAGAACCGGCTACCGGCGGCCGGACCGAAACGGAGTCGAGACCAAGTTGATCACGCTAAAAGGAATGACCTGGCGGCACGAACGGGGCATTCGTCCGCTCGAGGCGGCTTCCGAACGCTTCGCACAGCTGCAGCCCGGCGTGCGGATCGAGTGGGACGCCCGGTCGTTGAGCGATTTCGAACAGTATCCGCTGGAGCTGCTGGCCGACCGGTACGATCTGATCATGATCGACCACCCGCACCTTGGCGCGGCCGTCCGGCAGGACCTGCTGCTGCCGCTGAACGACTGGCTGCCGGAGGAGTTCCTCCGCGACCAAGCCTCCCACAGCGTCGGCCCGAGCTATGCCAGCTACACCTGGGAAAATCGCCAGCTGGCGCTGCCGCTCGACGCCGCGGCCCAGGTGAGCGCCTACCGCGCCGATCTGCTGGAACGGCTGTCGCTGACGGTTCCGCGGACGTGGGAGGAGGCCGCACGGCTGGCTCGGTCGCTGCCGGACGGCATGGCGATCGGCTTGCCGCTCGTTCCGGTTCATGCGTTCGCCAGCTTTTTTACGCTGAGCTCGCAGTATGCGAAAAAGCCGTTCTGGAGCGACGGTTCGCCGCTCCCCCCGTCGGCGGGAGAATATGCGCTCGGCGTGCTGCAGGAGCTTGCGCCGAGTCTGCACCCGCTGTCGCTGCATGAAGATCCGATCGCGATGTCGCAGCGGATGGGGGCAACCGACGAGATCGCTTATATCCCGCTCATTTACGGCTACTCGAATTATGCCCGAGACGGCTTCGTGCCGCATGCGCTGCGCTTCGCGAACATCCCTTCGGACAACGGCGCGCCGCGCGGCAGCATGATCGGCGGCGTCGGCCTGGCCGTATCGGCGCGCTGCCGCCATCCCGAGATCGCCGTCCGGTTCGTCCGGATGACGGCGGACGGTGAATTCCAGCGCACGGTTTTCGTCGAGAACGGAGGGCAGCCCGGTCATCGAAGCGCCTGGCTCGACGAGGAGGCGAACCGGCGCGCCAACGGCTTTTTCAGAGAGACGCTGCAAACGCTGGATGAAGGCTCCGTCCGCCCGCGCTTCGACGGGTACATTCAATTCCAGGAGCAAGCAGGCAGTCTGATTCGCGAATTTATCGCCGGCAACGGCACGGACCGGAAGGCGCTCGTCGCCAGGTTGAACGACATGCTGCGGGAGGCCGAAGGATGAAGGACTTCAAAGTGCCGGCTTTGGAAAAAGGCCTGGAAGTGATCGAGACGCTGTCGCAAAGCGCGGCACCGATGTCGATCGCGGAGCTGTGCCGGACGCTCGATCGCAGCACCGGCGAGCTGTACCGCGTGGTCGGATTTCTGGAGGAAAAGGGCTACATCGCAAAGGATCCCCATACCGGCAATTTCCGTCTGACGCTCAAGCTGTTCGAGTTGGCGCATATGCATTCGCCGGTGGAGCAGCTGCTGCGCGCGGCGGCCATTCCGATGCGCGAGCTGGCCGACGAGCTGAAGCAGTCTTGCCATCTAAGCGTGCTGCGCCGCACGGAACTCATCGTGCTGCATCAGGAGGAGAGTCCGCTCAAATACCGGTTGTCCGTCGAGGTGGGAGGCCGGTTCGACGCGCTCGGCACCGCCTCGGGGCGTCTGCTGACCGCCTATCTGCCGCGGGAGGAGCGGGAATGGCTGTTCGAGCGCCACACGGGCTTCCAGGAGATGTCCGATGGGGAGAAAGCGGCCCTGACCGAGAAAATCGAGCAAGTGAGAGCGGCCGGATACAGCTTCGCGGACAGCGAGTCCCATACCGGCGTCCGGGACTATGCCGTGCTGATCGGCAATCCGCAAGCCGGGTTTATGGCGGCGCTCGCCGTTCCTTGGCTGACCGTGCCGGGCGGAGCCATTCCCGAAGAGGAACTGCTCGCGAAGCTTCGGGAGCGGGCGAACGGGATCACGGGAGCGCTCGGAATGACGCCGGCCATCTGAATAATTCGCAACGTTTTCTTAAAAATGAGCGCTGTCCGCCCTCCGGAACCGAGTGTATGATGGCCGTAGATTCAACTTCGTAAAGGAGGACGGGCATGCGCATCGTCGGAATGAAAGTGGAAGGCCGGGAGCACCCGCTCGGCCTCGATTGTCCGGCCCCGGGCTTCGGCTGGTCCTATGAGGAATCGGCGGAGCGTTCGGTCCTGCAGTCGGCGTACCGGATTCGCGTGTATTCGGACGAAGCCCGTGAGGCGGCGAATGACGCGGACGTGTGGGACAGCGGAAAACGGGACGGGAGAGATCAAGCCTCTATCGTCTATGAAGGAAGTGCCTTGCAATCGGGAACCCGCTATTATTGGCGGGTGACGGTATGGGACCAGAAGGGGCGTTCGCGGGAAAGCGGGACGTCCTGGTGGGAGACGGGACTCTTGCATGAAGCCGACTGGCAGGGCGTATGGATTGGCGCGCCGGAAGGCGTAAGCGGTTCCGGCCGTCCGCTGCCGCTGCTCCGGAGGGAGTTCGCCGTCCGCCCGGGACTTCGGTCCGCCCGCGCCTACGTTTGCGGCCTCGGCCACTACGAGCTCCGTCTGAACGGAGCGAAAGTCGGCGAACGGGAGCTGGAGCCCGGCTGGACGCAATACGACCAAACGTGCCTCTATTCGGTGTACGATGTCTCCGATTGCCTGACGGAAGGGGATAACGCGGCCGGCATCCTGCTCGGCAACGGCTTCTACCATGTCGAGGGCGGCCGTTACGCGAAATTCAAAGGCTCGTTCGGCCGTCCGAAATGTCTCGTTCAGCTCGAATTGCGATATGAGGACGGAAAGAGCGAGACGATCGCAAGCGACGAAAGCTGGAGCGTCACCGAAGGGCCGATCGCCTTCTCGTGCATTTACGGCGGCGAGGATTACGATGCCCGCCGGGAGCAGCCCGGCTGGGACCGGCCCGGCTTCGTCGAAGACGGCCGGTGGACGCGAGCCGCCGCCGTTCCCGCCCCGCGCGGGACGCTCCGCAGCCAGCATGCGCAGCCGCTCAAGGTCATGCGGCGCTTCGAGCCGCTGGACGTGAAGCGGACGAAGTCGGGGGCGCGTCTGGTCGACTTCGGGCAGAATTTCTCGGGCTGGACGGAGATCGCGGTGGCCGGTCCGGCCGGGTCGACCGTTACGCTCATACCGGGCGAACGGTTGACGGACGACGGCGAACCGGATCAACGGATGTCCGGCTCGCCCTATCGGCTCTCCTACACGCTGAAGGGAGACGGCGAGGAGCGGTGGCGCCCTCGGTTCACGTATTACGGCTTCCGGTACGTGCTGATCGAAGGGGCCGCCCCGCTTGGAGACGGATCCCGGGAAGAAGCAAAGGCGGAAGCGGAGCCGCAGACAGCCCCGGCGGAAGCGGAGCCGCAGGCGGATTCGACGGAAGCGGAGCCGCAGGCGACGCTGCTCGGGATCGAAGGGCAGATGATCTATCCGGACATCGCGACGACCGGGGCGTTCCGCTGCTCGGACCCGATGCTGGAGCGGATTCACGAGATCATCAACCGGGCGATTCTGAGCAACACCAAAAGCGTCTTCACCGACTGCCCCCACCGCGAGAAGCTGGGCTGGCTGGAGCAGGTGCATCTGATGGGGCCGTCGATCCTGTACAACTACGATGCGGAAAGCCTGTTCGCCAAAGTGATGGACGACATCCGCGACGCCCAGCAGCCGAACGGGATGGTGCCGACGATCGCGCCGGAGTACGTGGTATTCCAGCCGCCGTGGGACATGTTCCGCGATTCGGTATCATGGGGAGCGGCCTATGTGCTGACGAGCCTGGAGCTGCTTCGCCGTTGCGGCCATTCCGGCAGCATGCGCAAGCATTACGACGGCATGAAGCGCTATGCCGAATACGTTTTTTCCCGCTTGGAAAACGGTCTCGTGCCGCACGGGCTGGGCGACTGGTACGACGTCGGCGAGGACGGCCCCGGCTTCGCGCAGAACACGCCGGTTCCGCTCGTGGAGACCGCGATGCTTTACGCGATGCTGACGGCTCTGGGCGAAATCGCCCGGCTGCAGGACCGTCGGGAAGATGCCGCCCGCTACGCGGAAAGACAAGCCGAGCTGAAGCGGTCGTTTAACGCCGCATACTCCAATGCGGAGAGCGGCTTGTACGCCGGAGGCAGCCAAACGGCCCAAGCCATGCCGCTGGCGCTCGGACTCGTCGAGCCGGAGCAGCGCCGGCGCGTGCTGGGCGTCTTGGTCCGCGACATCGAAGCGAAAGGCTCGCATACGACCGCGGGCGATATCGGCCACCGCTTCGTACTGGCGGCGCTGGCGGAAAACGGGCGGTCCGACGTCATCTATCGGATGACCCGGCAAACGGACCATCCCAGCTACGGATACCAGCTCGCGCACGGGGCGACGACTTTGACGGAGGCTTGGGACGGTCCGACCGTCGGCAAGTCGCAAAATCACTTCATGCTCGGACATATCGAGGAATGGTTATACAAGGGGCTGGCCGGCATCGATCCGGAATTCGAACCCTCGGCAGGAGCGGTTCACATTCGGATCAAGCCGGCCGTCGTCGGCGATTTGCGCTACGTGGACGCCCATTGCGCCACGCCGGCCGGACGGGTCGCCGTCCGCTGGGAACGGCTCGGCGAGGACGGTCTTCGCTTGCGCGCCGACATTCCGGCGAACGCTCGGGCGACCGTGCATGTGCCGGCGGTTTCGCCGGAGTCGGCCAGGGAGGAGGGAGCCGCCATCGCGAGCGCTTCCGAGCGTGCGGCTTATCTCCGATATGAGGACGGCTGCGCCGTGTTCGCGGTCGGATCGGGAACGTACGCGTTCGAGAGCGCGATCTCGCCGGGGCTTGAGCCGCAATCATCGCGAATGGAGGGAAGTGCGTGAGAACGATTTTTTTCGAGGAATACGAAACGGGGGTCGAGCGTCTCTCGGCAGGGCGCACCGTCACGGAGACGGACATCGTGATGCATGCCGGCCAAACCGGCGACTTCTACCCGCATCATATGGACGCCGAGTGGTGCCGGACGCAAGAATTCGGACAGCGGATCGCGCACGGCACGCTCGTGTTCAGCATCGGCATCGGCATGACCGCGGGCGAGATCAACCCCGAGGCCTTCTCCTACGGGTACGACCGGCTGCGCTTCGTGAAGCCGGTGTTTATCGGAGACACGATCCGCGCCAAGGCGACGATCAAGGAGAAGCGCGAGCACCCCAAACGAAGCGGCTACGGCTTCGTCGTGGAGCTTGTCGAGGTGCTGAACCAGCTCGGCGAAACGGTGCTCGTCTGCGAGCATCTGCTGATGGTCCGCAAGCGGCCGCAATAAGAGAAGAACGGAGCGTTCCGCGTGAAGCGGGACGCTTTTTTCGTTATCGACGGCTTATCGCCCATTCCTGCAAAAGTGCAGTTATTATCGGGCGAAAACGGCTATCCGACGCGAAAACCTGCAAAAGTGCAGGCTTTTGATGGCCTGGTGCCTCGACTTGGCTAGGTAACGCCGAAAAAGTTGCACATTTGCAGGAATTTCCACGCCGACGAATGATGCTTTTGCTAAAACCTGCATAATTGCAGGTTTTCGAACCGGGTGTTCATGACGAGGATGCACAAGCGATAAAAAACATCGCCTCGGACAACCCGGCGCCGGTCGCTCTTCGATTCATTAAAAATCGACATCCGAATTTTAAAATCGTTCTCTATATTTCCCCCGTCCGAAAGCGCTAGCATGAGAGTATACGATTCGAAAAGCGAGGCTGATGCGCGTGGGTTACGAGAAAATGAAGCAGCGTTTCGCGAGCGCCGATCCGCGCTTCGGGCCGGTTCCGTTCTGGTGGTGGAGCGGCGAAGAGGTGACCGAAGAACGGGTGCGGTGGCAGCTGGAGAAATTCCGCGCCGGCGGATTGAGGAACATCGGCATCATCCAACTGGCGCCGACCGGCCCGCAGTACGGTTCGGTCGGCGACCGCCCGGTGTTCTTCAGCGAAGACTGGTGGAGATTGTTCGAGGTCGCGCTGCGCGAGGCGGAGCGGCTCGGCATGTATCTGTGGTTCTATGATCAAATCGGCTTCTCGGGGGCCAACTTGCTGGCAAGGATCGTGGCCGAGCGTCCGCAGCTCGCGGGCTATCAGCTGCGGCGGTTCCGCGACAGCGGCGACATTCCCGAAGGGTCGGTCCGCTTGGCCGAGCATGACGGCTTTTGCTACGCCGCCGTGCGGCAGGGCTTCAACTGGCTCGACCCGAACGCGACGCTGCTGCTCATCGACCGCGTTCACGGCGAGTTCGAGCGGCGCTTCCCGCACGATCTCGGCCGGACGATCGCCGGAAGCTTCCAGGACGAGCTGCCGCCGCTGCCGCTCTGGACGCCGGAAATTTCCGAAGCGTACCGGGACAAGTTCGGGGAGAGCCTGGACGATTCGCTGCCGGCGCTGTTCGAGGATTTGCCGGGCGCGGCCGAGGTGCGCAGGCGGGTTTACCGTTTGGCCGCGGAGTTGGCGGAACGGGCGTTCTTTATCCCGCTCGGGGAGTGGCACGAGAAGCGGGGCATGCTGATCGGATGCGATCAGGCGGGACCGGCAAGGCGGGTCGAGGTTCACGGGGCGCAGCGGCTGTACCTGGACTATTTCCGGACGCATCGCTGGTACAATTCGGCCGGCTGCGACATGGACGGAGAGATCAAGCCGCATTCGTCGATGGTTCATTTGCACGGCGGCAAACGAGTGTGGCTGGAAGCTTTCCACTCCAGCGGATGGGGCGGCACGCTGGAAGAGACGATGCACTGGCTCGTTCCCTGGTTCCAGGCGGGAGCGACGCTTTACAGTCCCCATGCCGTCTATTACAGCACGAGAGGCGGCTGGTGGGAGTGGGCTCCGCCGGATACCGGCTGGAGGCAGCCTTACTTCGAGCACTATCCGGTGTTCGCGGACACGGTTAGCCGCGTCTGCGGCCTGTTGTCAGAAGGGACGCACGTGGCCGACGTGGCCGTTCATTATGCGTCCTATGCCGTCAGCGGGTTCCTGTCGCTCGAGGACGGCGGCAAGAACGAGCATCCGATGGCGGTGTCCAACCGGGTGCCGAACGAGAAGGTCGCGCATATCGACCGCGTCTACAAAAAGCTGACCAGCCGCTGGAACCGCAAGGAGCCGGAGGAGACCGGCGCGCTTCGCGATGTTCGGCGGGACTACGACGTCGTGGACGATTCCGCGCTGATGAAGGCCATGCCGGAAGGCGAAGAATTGGCGATCGCCGGCGAACGGTTCTCCGTCGTCGTCCTTTGCGGGACGGAGGCGATGGACGAGGCGGCGAAGCAAAAGCTGGAGGAATGGATCGCCCAGGGAGGCTGGGTGATCGCCGTGGATGTTCCCGCCGAAGAGCGGACGCTGGCGGGCGCTGCGTACGCGGAGACGCCCGAGGAGGCGGCGGCGCTCATCGACGAACGCCTGCCGAAGCGGATCGAAGGGGCGGGGATGGCGCTGCAGCGCCAGACCGATGACGCGGATGTGTTCCTGCTGCTGCCGCCGCACGGACTGCTGGCGATGCATGAACCCGCCGAGCCGGAAACGAAGCTGCCGGAATCGGCGAGCTATCGGCTGCGGACGGCGGGCGAGCCCGAGCTGTGGAATCCGGTAACGGGGGAGCGCAGGCCGCTTCCTCACAAGCGGGAGGGAGAATGGGCGGAGCTTGAGGTTCCGTTCGCCGATTGGCCGGCCGCTTTGATCGTTTGTCCGCGCGGACGGGAGGCGGATGCCGGGAAAGGGGATGCCGCCGGACGGAATGGAGACGACACGGCGCCGGACGCCTCTTTCGGTGTGCCGGACACATCCCGAAGCGTCGGCCTGAAGCCGGCCGTTCCGGCGGCACCGCTTCAAGCGGCGGGCAGCGTCGAATGGGCCGGGCCATGGAACGTAACGGCCGTGCCGACGCTGGATAACCGTTACGGAGACTTCGACTTGCACGACGAGCGTCCGGAGCTGCTCGGCATCGAGCGCCGGTCGTTCAAGGTCTGCGCCGAACGCGTCCCGGCGGAGGGCGAGCAGGCCGGCTGGCACCGGCCCGAGCTCGACGATTCGGCCTGGGCCGAACGATTGTGGAGCGAATCGGCGTATTGGCTCGCCTCCAAGGGCGAGTCGTTCGACCCGGAAGCCGCATGGCCCGTCGTGTACAGCCAGACGTTCGGCGATCTTTCCTTCCGCACATGGGCCGGCCGCATGGGGCGGGTTCCGCGCCGGTTCCTCAACCTCGGCAAGGCGGAGCCGGGAGAGACCGTCTGCGCCCGGACGCATGTGATCGCACCGCAAACAGGCCGTTATTGGATCCGCGCGGAGACGAACGCAGCGCTGACGGGACGGGTGAACGGCCGCGCGATCGAATGGACGGGCGGACCGGAAGAGATGACCGCCAGGATCGACCTGAAAGAAGGCGGCAACGAGCTGGAGCTTCTGGCGAAGGCGCGTTCTTCCGGGCTCATCCGCGTCGGCGTCGAAGTGAACCGGCAGGCGGGCGAACCGCTGCCGAAATACATCTACGTCCGCAGCCCGAACCTGCAATCGGCGCTCGTCAAGCGGCTGGAAAGCCCGTCCGGGCGAGCCGTGCGGCAGGTCCGGATCGAGTTTGCCGCCAGAGGGCGGGCGGCCTTATGCGTGAACGGAACGATGCTGACCGAGCACGGCGACTTCAATCCGTATATCCGGCAAGGCCAGGAGGAAGTCGATGCGTCGGCCTGGTGGAAGGAAGGGCTCAACGAAGTGAAGGTGACGCTTCCCGAAGGCCAGGGGGAAGTGCTCATCGACGGCGTCGTCGAATTTGAGGACGGCGGCCGGACGGTGTTCTGCACCGGCACCGATTGGCGCGACGAACGGGGCGGAGAACCGCTCGTCTACCACGAAGCGGTGCTGCAGTTCGCCGAGACCGAGACGCTCTGGATTGCGCCCCGTCCCCATCCGCTGAAGGATGTCGGCTGGCTGATGCCCGAGTCCGCGCCGGAGATCGATCCGCTTCCGTTCCTGGCCGATCCTTCCGCGATCGGCAAGCCGGTCTGGCTGCGCTTCCCGCTTCCGGCCGGAGCGGCGGAGATGACTCTCCGCTGCACGGGTCGGGCGCGCGCATGGCTGAACGGCGCCGAGATCCCGCTTCGCGGCGGCAAAGCGGAATTTCCGCCGCAGCCGGCCGGGACGACGATGGCGATCCGCGTCGAGCCGGCCGGAGCCGAATCCGAAGCGGCGGTGCTGACCGGCCCGATCCGCTTCCGGACGGCGAAGGTACAGGGAGAGCTCGGCGACTGGCGAACCGCGCTGAACCTGCCTCACCACAGCGGCGCGGTCGAGTACGAGACGACGTTCGAAACGGACGGCCGCGGTCGGATCGCGCTCGACCTCGGGCACGTGCGCGGCACGGCGGAGGTTTGGATCGACGGCAAGCCGCTCGGCGTCCGTCTCTGGCGGCCGTACCGGTATGCTAGCCGCGAGCTGGAGGCGGGGAGCCACCGTATGCGCGTCCGCGTGACGAATACGCTCGGCGCCCACTACGAGGTCGGCCGTCCGTCCGCCGTCGTCGGCGCGAACAATGCGGTCATGTACTGGACGCACAGGGATCAATCGGCCTGGCGGCCGGTATTCCCGGCCGGCGGATTGTTCGGTCCGGTGCGTCTGGCGGCAGAATGAGATACGGGAGGAACGCAGCATGATCGACCCGAAGACGCCGAAACTGTTGTACGGCGGGGATTATAATCCGGACCAATGGCCGCGGGACATCTGGGAAGAGGACATGCGCTTGTTCAAGCTGGCCGGAATCGACGTCGTGACGCTCAACGTGTTCGCCTGGGCGCTCAATCAGCCGTCCGAGGACGTCTACGATTTCGGTTGGCTGGACGAGGCGATGGACCTTTGCGAGCGGAACGGCATCCGCGTCTGCCTGGCCACGGGCACCGCAGCCCATCCGGCCTGGATGGCGACGCGGTATCCCGATGTGCTGTCGGTCGATTTCGAAGGCCGCAAGCGCAAGTTCGGCCAGCGCCACAATTCGTGTCCGAACAGCCCGGCCTATCGCCGGTTCGCCGCGGAGCTGGTGCGAAAGACGGCCGAGCGCTACCGGAACCATCCGGCGCTCGCCGTCTGGCACGCCAACAACGAGATGGGCTGCCAATGCTATTGCGACACGTGCGAGCGGGAATTCCGCAGCTGGCTGAAGCGCCGCTACGGAACGCTCGATGCCCTGAACCGGGCGTGGAACACGCGATTTTGGGGACATACGTTTTACGATTGGGACGAGATCGTCCTGCCGAATCTGCTGAGCGAGCACATGAACCGCAACCGTCCGGAACAGACCGCTTTTCAAGGGATCACGATCGACTATTACCGCTTCAACTCGGAGAGCGTGCTCGCGTGCTACAAGCTGGAATACGACATCCTGAAGGCGGCGACGCCCCGCATTCCGGTCACGACGAATCTGCACGGCCACGGCACCTACAAGCCGCTCGATTATTTCGAGTGGGGCCAGCATTGCGACATCGTAGCTTGGGACAATTACCCGGCCTACGATACGCCGACGGCGACGACGGCGTTCCGCCTCGACCTGATGCGCGGACTCCGGAACGGCCAGCCGTTCATGCTGATGGAGCAGACGCCGAGCCAGCAGAACTGGCAGCCTTACAACTCTCTCAAACGGCCCGGCGTGATGCGGCTGTGGAGCTATCAAGCGGTCGCGCGGGGCGCGGACACGGTCATGTTCTTTCAGCTGCGACGCTCCGTCGGCGCCTGCGAGAAGTTCCACGGCGCGGTGATCGAGCACGCGGGTCACGAGCATACCCGCGTCTTCCGCGAATGCGCCGAGCTCGGGGAAGAGCTTACGAAGCTGGGCGACGCCTTCCTCGATTCGCGCCTCGAGGCCAAAGCGGCGATCGTGTTCGACTGGGAAAACTGGTGGGCCGTCGAGGCTTCGAGCGGACCCAGCGACGCGCTGCGCTACGTGGACGAGGTGCAGAAATATTACGACGCCTTTTTCGAGAATCGGATCCAGGTCGACATCGTCAACGCGGAAGCGGACTTCGACGGCTACGACCTGATCGTCGCGCCGGTTCTGTACATGATCAAGCCAGGCGTCGCCGAGCGGATCGAGCGGTTTGTACGAAAGGGCGGAACGTTCGTCACGACGTTTTTCAGCGGCATCGCGAACGAGACCGACTTGGTGACGACCGGCGGCTATCCGGGCGAGCTGCGGCCGCTTCTCGGCTTATGGGCCGAGGAGATCGACGCGCTCTTCCCCGATCAACGCAACCGCATGCTGGTCGAGATGGACGGGATGCAGGCATCCTACGAGTGCGGCATTTTGTGCGACCTCATCCATACGGAAGGGGCCGAGGCGCTCGCCTGTTACGGAGACGATTTCTACAGGGGCATGCCTTGCCTGACGCGCAACGCCTTCGGACAAGGGCATGCCTGGTATGTGGCGACCAGCCCGGAGCCGGCTTTCCTGCGGGATTTCGTCAAAAAGCTGTGCGATGACCATCGGATTCGGCCGGTGCTTGCGGAAGCGCCGGCAGGCGTCGAAGCGACTTGCCGGACAAAGGGCGGAATGTCGTACACGTTCCTGCTTAACCATAACGACGAGGCCGTCTCCGTCCGGATGGAGAAAGGCGGCAAACGCGAATTGCTGACCGGCAGAGAGCTGCCGGAAACGTTCGAGCTTCCCGCCAAAGGCGTCATGATCGTCGAGCGGCCGAGAGAGGAGAATGCGCCATGCAGCTGAGCCGGGACCGCGTCGTGGCGGTATATCTGGTGGAAACGCCGCACTCTCTGGAAAAAGCGGCCGAGGTGCTGGCCGGCGAGCAGTCGACCGGCACGTTCACGGCGGTTCCGGGAGAAACGGCCGATTTGAAGAAGCGGTTCGGAGCCCGGGCGGAAGGAATTCGCCCGCTCGGAACGGCGGCCGCTCCATCCTTGCCTGGGGCTGCTATTCCGGCGCCCGGCGGCGGATACAACCGGGGGGAAATTCGCATTTCTTTCCCTCTCCACAATTTCGGCCCGTCCATTCCGAATCTGTTGGCGGCCATCGCCGGCAACTTATATGAGCTGAAGGAGCTGTCCGGCCTGCGGCTCGTCGATCTGGAGCTTCCCGCAGCGTTCACGTCCGCCTACCGCGGGCCCAAGTTCGGCATCGAAGGGACGCGGGAGCTGTGCGGCGTCCGGGGCCGGCCGATCATCGGCACGATCGTCAAGCCGAGCGTCGGCCTGTCCTTGGAGGAGCTTGGGAGGCTCGTCTTCGAGCTGGCGATGTCCGGCCTCGATTTTATTAAGGATGACGAGTTGAACGCCGATCCGCCTTACGCACCGTTCGAACGGAAGGTGGATACGGTCATGGACGCGATCCATCGGGCCGCCGACAAGACGGGCAAAAAGGTGATGTACGCCTTCAACATCACCGGAGACCTGGACCAAATGCGCCGCAATCACGACCGGGCGATCGCGGCCGGAGGCAACTGCGTCATGGTCAGCGTCAACAGCGTCGGTTACGCGGCGTTGACGGAACTCAATCGTTACAGCGAGGCGCCGATCCACGGCCACCGCAATCAATGGGGGATGCTGACTCGCAGTCCGATGCTCGGCATGGACTTCCGCGTCTACCAGCAGCTGTGCCGGCTGGCCGGCGCGGACCATCTGCACGTGAACGGGCTGAGCAGCAAATTTTACGAGTCGGACGAATCGGTCGTCCGATCGATCCAATCTTGCCTTATGCCGCTCGGCGACACCCTCCTGCCGATGCCGGTCCTCTCTTCCGGGCAGTGGGCGGGGACGGCGGTGAAGACGTATGCGCAGACCGGTACGCTCGACGTCATGCACTTGGCGGGCGGCGGCATTCTCGCGCATCCCGACGGACCGGCCGCCGGCGTGGAGAGCATGAAGCTCGGCTGGGAAGCGGCCCTGAGCGGCGAACCGCTCGCCGTCTATGCCGAGCGTCACCCGGCCTTGCGGCGGGCGATCGAGAAGTTCGGCCGGCCGGTGGAAACGGTTTCTGAGAAATCGACATTCGAATCTTAGTTTTCATCCGTTTCGGGTCCATCCGCCCAGGCTGTATCATAAAGACATCGGATGACAACGGTTTCAATCATGTTCAACATCGGTAATTCGGAAAGGAGGGGAAGCCGTTTGAACGCGGAAACGAAAAGGTTAAATGGGACATCGGTTTCCTCGGATTCGGCCGCTTCGCGCTCCATTTGGAAGCAGCTGGGCAGACAAAAATACCCTCAGCTGTTCGTATGGATCGGAATCGCTTATCTTTGCGTTTTTCATTTTCTGCCGCTGTTCGGGATCCTGATGGCCTTCAAAGACTATTCGGTCACGGACGGGATTCGCGGCATCTTCACGGCTCCGTGGGTCGGATTTCGCTATTTCGAGGAGTTCTACCACGATTATCAGTTCGGCAGCATCGTCCGCAATACGCTGGCGCTCAGCCTGCTGAAGCTGATCTTCACGTTCCCGATGCCGATTCTGTTCGCGCTCATGCTGAACGAGGTCAAGGTGCGGTGGTTCAAGCGGACGGTGCAGACGGTCAGCTATCTGCCGCACTTCATTTCCTGGGTCGTCGTGTACGGCTTGGTCGTCGTCTTCATGTCCGGAGAGTCGGGGATGATCAACCACATCCTGATGTCGGTCGGGATCATCAAGGAGCCGATCGGCTTCCTGACGAGTCCGAACAACTTCTGGGGCCTCGCCGTCGGCAGCGCGATCTGGAAAGAGATGGGCTGGTGGACGATCATCTTCCTCGCCGCCTTGTCGGGAATCGATCCGGCGCAATACGAAGCCGCCCAGATCGACGGGGCGGGGCGCTTGTCGCGGATCTGGCACGTCACGCTGCCCGGGATCAAAGGAACGATCGTCGTCGTCTTGATTCTGGCGCTGGGAAGTCTGCTCGGCGGCGGCCTGGTCGGCTCGAACTTCGAGCAAGCGTTCTTGCTCGGCAATCCGCTCAACGCGGACAAATCCGAGATCCTGCAGACATATGCGTTCCGCATGGGGCTGGCGCAAGGACGGTATTCGTTCGCCACCGCCATCGACCTCATGCAGTCGGTCATCTCGATCGCGCTAATCCTCGGCAGCAACTTCGCAGCCAAGAAGACGACGAAGACGGGGCTTTTCTGATTCCATTCGAGAAAGGAGGAGATGACGGTGCGGAGCAAAAGCTTGGAGGACCGGCTCGTCGACGGCGTCAACTACGTGCTGCTGATTGCCGTGTTTATCGCGACGTTTTATCCGTTCTGGTACCTGCTGATCGTTTCCTTCAACGAAGGGATGGATACGGCGCTCGGCGGCATCTATCTGTGGCCGCGCCAATTTACGGTTGAAAACTACTCGACCTTTCTGAACGATCCGAGCTGGATCAAAGCGTTCGGCGTCAGCGTTGCCCGTACGGTGGTCGGGGCCTGCCTCGGGTTGTTCGTCACTTCGCTCGTCGCTTACGGGCTGGCGACCAAGCAGCTGGTGCTGCAAAAATTTTATTACATGCTGTTTATCGTCGGCATGTACGTGTCCGGCGGACTCATCCCGTATTATGTCATCCTGCGCCAGCTGCACTTGCTGAACACGTTTTACGTTTACGTCGTTCCGACGATGCTCAATCTGTTTTTCCTGATCATCGCCGTTTCGTTCTTCCGGGAATTGCCGCCGGAGATGGAGGAATCGGCCAAGATGGACGGAGCGAACGAATGGACCGTGTTCGCCCGAATCATCCTGCCCGTATCCAAACCGCTCCTGGCGACGATGGCGCTGTTTCTCGGGGTCGGGCAGTGGAACTCCTGGCTCGATTCCGCCTACTTCGTGCAGAGCGACAACTTGCGCACGCTGACGTTCCGTATGATCGATATCATCAACAAAGGCAACGTGCCGCTCAGCGGACCGAGCGGGGACTACGCGTCCAAGGTGGCGCAGGTGACGCCGTTCTCCTTGCAGGTGACGGCCATGGTGATCGCAGTGCTGCCGATCGTCTGCGTCTATCCGTTCCTGCAGAAATACTTCGTCAAAGGCGCCACGATCGGCGCGGTCAAAGGCTAGGCCGACTTGGTATATTATTGGAAAGCCCGCCGCAGCCTCGCGCTCGGTCGCGCCGTTCCGATCCAATAGTATAAACTTAATTCAAGGACTTTGAAGGAGGATTACCAATGAAGGGGTCAAGCTCAAGAAAATGGGTCACGCTTGTCGCCGCATTCTGTCTGGCGATCTCGCTGGCCGCATGCGGCAGCGGCAACAACGGCAACCACGCTCAAGGGTCGAACGCATCCGGCAGCCCGTCCGCATCCGGCAGCCAGCCGGCTTCCGACGGCGGAGCAAGCGGAGGCGCCCAGGCGCAGAAGACGCTCACGATGTTCGTCGATTTTCCCTGGTGGCCGCTGACCGATTGGAGCGGCAAAATTCCCGAGGAAATCACGAAGAAGACGGGAATCAACATTAAAGTTCAAGTCGCCACCGACGCGAACCAGCTTCCGCTGATGATCGCCTCCGGCAACCTGCCCGACTTGGTCTTTACGTACGACAATATCTCCAAGATGTCGGATTCCAAAGTGTCGCTGCCCTGGCAGCCGTTGATCGACAAGTATGCGCCGGACTTCAAGATCGACGACATGACCAAAGCGGTCAACACCGTATCCGACGGCAATTATTATACCGTTCGCGACGGCTTCTCCACTCCGGAAGAGCTGGCCAAATATCCGAAAGCGTTGTTCCGCGGGGGCGGCATGGCGCTGCGGACGGACATCATGCAAGCGATCGGCAATCCGGAAATCAAGACGCTGGACGACTTCGTGAACGTGCTCGAGACCGTCAAGAAGAAGTATCCGGATATGACCCCGCTCGCGCTCACGCCGGGACAGATCGATTCCTACTTCCGTCTTCAGCTCGGCCTGCCGCGCTTTGGCTTCAATATGGCGAACGGCAAGCCGACGTACTACATCGGCGATCCGAGGCAGCTGGAGTATTACAAGCTGATGAATACGCTGTACGCCAAAGGCCTCATTACCGCCGATCAATTCACGTGGAAGGACCCGAACCAATCGAAGCAGCTCGCTCTGACGGGCAAAGCTTTCGCGTGGGAATATACCGAGACGGCCGCCGAGACGCTCAACTCCGAGCTGAAGAAGAACGGCAAAGACTTCACCTTTACGCAGCTGACGCCGATGCTTAGCGACAAAGCGGCACTGATCAACAACAATCCGGGCTGGGCCGGCCTGTTCATCACCAAGGACGCCAAGGATCCGGAAGCGGCCATCAAGTTCATCCAGTTCATGCGCAGCGACGAAGGGATGCGCCTCGGCGATTGGGGCCTCGAAGGCGAAGATTACACCATGGCCGACGGCGGCTACCCGGTTCTCAAATACAACACCAACGATATGGACGTCGTAAAAAGAGACGGCGAAGTATATTGGGGGCTGCTCGCCGACACGTACATTACGCAGGGCCTGGCCCGCTATCAGCCGGACAATCAGCCGCAATCGACGGCCGCGATGGAAGCGATGACCAAGGTGTACAAGTCCGATCCGCTGCTCGGCACGCTCGTGCCGGAGGCCGGGACGAACGAGGCGATCATCCAGTCGAACCTCGACAACATGATCAAAACCGAAGAAGTGAGAATCTTCCTCTCGAAGTCCGAGGACGAAGCGGTGAAAGCTTACAACGCGATGATGGATCAAGCGAACAAGATCGGCTTGGACAAATTGAACGCTTGGGCGGCCACGCAGTACGACAAAGCCAAAAGCAGGCTGAACAGCAATCAATAGCGTTCGTCCCCGGGGTAGAGGCAAAGCGTTTCCAGGCTTTGTCTCTGCCTTTATATAGCAAATCTGTTGTTTCGCTCTTGCGGCGGGTGTATCATGTGGAGTGCGATACGTCATTTTCGGGCAAGGCAGTGAGGCTTGATGTTTCTTCGCAACGCAGCGGCGCGGTTTCGCGACATGCGGATCGCCAGCAAAATGCTGATCGGCTATCTGGTGCTCGTCATGGTGCCGACGATCGCGTTCGGCGCTCTCTTCTACCATCAGTTCTACTCGAATATTTTCAAGGATTATTCCGAGAGCCAGCAGCATCTCGTCCAGCTCGCCTCGAACAGCTTCGAGGTCAGCCTGGCGCAGGCGGAATCGATTTATAACTTGTTTCAATATAATCCGGAAGTGACCGATCATCTCGGCGGCCATTATACTTCCGATGCCGATCAAGTGTACAACTACTTGAAGAACATTCGCCCGGTCATCAATTTCGCTTTATCGGGCAATTCCTTCATCCGTTCGGTGCAGCTTTACGTTCGGAACAAGCAGGTTCTACCCGTGCAAGGGGAGCTGGGCTACGAGAGCGACTTGACGAACCCACGGGTCGTAGATACTTTGAAAACGCTTTCTGTCAACCGAGGCGTATGGATGGCCGAGTCGAAAGCGGCGGATCAAGCGCCGACCATGACTTATTACCAGAAAATATACGATCCGACGTTCTCGTTCGAGCTCGGCGTCTTGAAAGTGGAAGTGCGCCCGGACATCATGACCGATTTTTTCAATTCGGTCGCGCCGGAGCCGAACCGCAACATCGTGTTTTATCAGGATGGGCAAGCGCTTTACCGGTCCTTGAACATCGACCTGCCCCGGCAGCAGATGGACGCTATCCTCGCACGCCTGCAGAGCGGAGACGACCATTTCTATTGGCAGGAGCACAAGCTCTTCATCAACTCGATCGCGATCAAGGGACTTCCCTTCCGCATTATGCTGATCAACGGGGTGGACGGAGCTTTCTCCCACGTCCGGGAGAGAACGATCGGCTTCGCCGGCGTGCTCGTCGGTCTCCTGGCGCTGCTCTCGCTCGTCTATTATTTGATCGTCTCGACGATTACGAAGCGGATCGTCCGCCTGGCCAAGCATATGCGCAAGGTGGACCAGGATCATCTTCCGGAGTATGTGGGGCGGGTGGACAAGGACGAGATCGGCCTGCTCACCGCCTCGTACAATCTGATGATCCGGCGCATCGACGACTTGCTCAACCGGGTACACCGCGCGGAGCTGATGAAGAAGGAAGCGGATTATCAGGTGCTGCAGGCGCAGATCAAGCCGCACTTCCTGTACAACACGCTCGAATCGATCCGCATGCTGGCCGAGATCAACGACGACGAGGAGGTCGTGGAGGCGATCTATACGTTCGGGCGGCTGCTTCGCTACAGCCTGTCTTCCGGGGAGAACGACACGCCGCTTGCGGAAGAGATCGAGAACGTCCGGCATTACTTGCAAGTTCACAAGATCCGGATGGAAGACAAGCTGAAGTTCGATTTTCGCATCGAGACCGATCTGTCCGACATTCGCTGTCCTCGGTTCATCCTGCAGCCGCTCGTCGAGAATTGCATCGTTCACGGACTGGGCAAGTCCCGAAAGGGCGGGCGCATCGACGTTCACGTGTGCAGAGAGGACGACCGGATCCGAATCTCCATCGCGGACGACGGCGGCGGCGTGCCGCCTGAGCGGCTCGAGACGATCCGCGGCGTCCTGGATAAGCGGCTGAACAAAAACAGGCTGCAAACGACCGGCTCCGGCATGGGATTGTACAATGTGAGCGAGCGGATCAAAGCTTATTTCGGCCCAGGCAGCGAGCTTCGGATCGACAGCGGTCCGGACGAGGGCACGCGTTATACGATCATTTTCCGACCCGGGAGGGATTCCGATGCTGAATCTGATGATCGTCGATGACGAACCGATCATTATCAAAGGGCTTACGAATATCGTGAAAAAGTCGAATACCCCGTGCAAAGAAATCGTCACCGCTTCGGACGGGCACGACGCTCTGGAGAAGATGGAAGCGTTCAAGCCCGACCTGCTCATTACCGACATCGAAATGGCGGAGATGAACGGGCTCGAGCTGATCCGCGAAGCGCAGGAACGGCAGCTTTGCAAACGGTTTATTATTTTGACCGGCTACGAGGAGACGGTCTATCTGAGAGAAGCGATCCGCCGCAAGGTGATCGACTACCTGCTGAAGCCGATCAACAAGGCGGAATTTCTCGGCCTGCTCTCGGACGTTTGCCTTGAGATCGTCCGCGAGCATAGCGCCGCCCGTCCGAAGACGGCGCTTGCCGAGGTCGGCCCGGTGCTTCCGGAAGACAAGCGCGGCCAGATGTCCCGCAATATCCGCAACGTGGTCGAATACATCGATTTGCACTATATGCAGGATTTGTCTCTCGATATGATCTCGGAGCACGTCGAGCTGCACCCGAATTATATCAGCAGCTTGTTCAAGAAAGAGACCGGATTGACCTTCATTCATTATTTGCATCTGTGCCGCATCAAGAAGGCGAAGCGCCTGATGCTCGAAAGCGATGAGTTCTCCTTCCAGGAAATCTCCGAGGAGGTCGGCTACGAGAACGTCCGGCATTTCTTCAGCGTCTTCAAGAAATATACCGGCGTCACCCCCGGCGAGTTCCGGGAAGGGTGTCGCCAATCTCTGCCGATGACGCACTGATACGGATTCGCTACCTTCACGTTGGGCGTGAAGGTTTTTCTTTTTTTAAGAGCTTAGAAATGATCATTCAAACCTTAAGGATGAACCCTATTTTTACCCGGGCGAAGTGCGATACGATGGGGGTGAAATCGCTATCACGCACGTGAAAGGAGCTTGACGATGGAAGGACAAAGCAAGCGGATGATCCCCGATACGCTGCTGCTCGAGGAACGGGCCGGGCACGTATTAAACGCCATCATCGGAATGGCGGACGAAGACTACGATTACATTCCGTTTTTCAATGCGAATTTTGTCTCGAAGCCGGCATTCATGACGCACGGAGACTGGGACTACGGCTCCAGCCACGGGCGGCTGATCGACGCGGCGACGCTGGCCAGGCACATGAGCGGCGAGACGTTCGGCTTGGAGACGGAGAAGCGATATAAGGAGAACCTGCTTCGCTTCTTCAAGGAAGACGGGCTGAGCTACCGCCGGAAGAATCCGCAAGGCCGCTGGGAGGAAGCGGCGAACCTGATCGATCAGCGCGCGGTCATTCTGTCGCTGACGACCTGGTTCATGGCGACCGGCGATCCGCGGGCGAAGGAAGCGGCCGACAAGCATGTCGCGGCGCTGAAGCGGATTGCCGTCAAGGAGAAGGACGTGTGGTATTACCCGGCTTCCGAATATTTCGAGGGCGGCTGGCCGTCGAAGAACGCCGTGCAGATCCGCCTGGCCCCCGATCCGGCATCGTTCTGCGGCCGGCTCATGATGCCGCTGCTGAAATATCACGAGGTCACCGGGAACCGGGACGCGCTCGAGCTTTGCGAGTTTTTCTCGGCGCTGATCGTCAAGCGGAGCGGCGTCTACAACGAGGACGGCAGCTTCAACAGCTCGCTGGCTTATCGCAGCGGGCATTTCCATACGCGGATCGGCACGTTGGACGCGCTGGCGCGGTACGGGCGGCATACGGGCGACGCTTCGCTCCTGCACTTCGTCAAGAAGAGCTACGATTGGGCGCTGACGCAGTGTACCCGCTTCGGCTGGACGCCGGGCGACATGCAGGAGCAGAAATACGAGCACGAGACGTGTTCGCTGGTCGACTTGATCTCCACCGGCATTACGCTCGCGAAGTGCGGCTACCCCGAGTACTGGGGCGTGGTCGAGCGGTTCCTCCGCAATCATCTGACCGAATCCCAACTGCTCGATCTGGATTGGGTGGACGAAGCGGACAGCAAGGAGAAGGACGTGCCGGGCATGAAAACGTACTTCAAGGTCGCGCAGCGTACGCGCGGCGCGTTCGCCGGCTATTCCGCCCCGAACGACTTCTGCTGCGACGTCAACCACGGCCGGGGCCACACGAGCGATCTTCAGCTTTGCTGCATCGGCTCGGGAACCCGAGGGCTGTTCATGGGCTGGAGCAACGCGATCGCCGAAGAGGCGGGCGGAACGGTCCGGGTCCATTTTCTGCTGAGCCGCGGCTCCAAGGTGTTGGACGTGAGCAGCTACTTGCCGCATGAAGGCAAGCTGGAGCTCGCCGTTCATCGGGATATCGCCAATCTGGAAGTGCGCATTCCCGAATGGGCCGGCTATAACCAAGTCCAAGCCGAATGGACAAGCGGCAGCGATGCTCGCGTCATTAAGGGAAATCAGCCGAGCGTCTGGGTGAAGGACGTCTTCCTGCGCTTGGGCGAAGCCAAAGCCGGCGATACGATCGTCGTCACGTTCCCGCTCAGCCGCTACAAGACGGTCGAGAACGCCGTCGGGCAGCAATTCGAGGTGGAGTGGCAGGGAGACGACGTCATTCATATTTCGCCCGAAGGCCGTTACCAGCCGCTATACAACGGCCGCCGGATTTACGACAAGGCGCCGATGCGGGAAGGCGATTACCGCCGTCCGGAGACGGAATTGACGTGGTAATGAGGGCGATGCCGGATTCGAGAAAAAGAGTCGCTTTTTACGGCGACGATTTTACCGGCTCGACGGACGCGATGGAGGCGCTGACGCTGGCCGGACTGCGTACGGTCCTGTTTCTGGAGCGGCCGGCGCCGGCGACGCTGCGGACGGAGTTCGCCGACTCGGAGGCGTTCGGAATCGCCGGGGTGAGCCGCTCGCTGACGCCTGCCGAGATGGAGCGGGAACTGCCGGAGGCATTCCGCTTGATGGCGGAGTCGGGAGCGGCGATCTGCCACTACAAAACGTGCTCTACGTTCGATTCCGCGCCCGAAGTCGGCAATATCGGCCGGGCGATCGAGCTGGCGCGGCGGACGTTCGTCCGGCAGCGGTACGTGCCGCTTCTCGTCGGGGCTCCGGCCTTGAAGCGGTACACCGTGTTCGGCCAGCATTTCGCCGCGCTGAACGGCGTCGCGCACCGGCTGGACCGGCACCCGGTCATGTCCCGGCATCCGATGACGCCGATGCGGGAGGCGGATCTGCTGCGGCACCTGGCCGGGCAGACCGATCTGCCCGGCGCTTTAGTGGACATTGTCGAGCAGTCGGGCTCGCTCGAAGAGGTGCAGGCGGCGATCGACCGCAAGGTCGCGGACGGAGCCGCGGTCGTGCTGTTCGACGCGCTCGACCGCGAGCGCCTGGCGAAGGTAGGCGGTCTGCTGTGGCGGGAGGCGGCCGCCGAGCCTCTTTTCGTTGCCGGTTCTTCCGGCATCGAGTATGCGCTGGCGGCGTGCTGGCAAGCGGAAGGGCGGACCGAGCCGCGGACGCGCTTTCCGAGCCCGGGGCCGGCCGAGCCGCTGCTCTTCGTCTCCGGCAGCTGCTCGTCGGTGACGCAAAGCCAGATCGACTTCGCGCTGGCGCACGGGTTCGCCGGCATCCGGGTCGATCCGGCCGATTGGATCGGCGACGACCGGCCGGAAGAGACGGTCCGGCAGTTGGCGCGGGAGGCGCTAAGCCTGCTGGCGGACGGCCGGAGCGTGCTGCTTTTTTCCGCGAAAGGGCCGGAGGACGCGAGCATCGCCCGTACGCGGTCCGGGCTCGCAGCGAACGGGCGGGGGAGCGCGGACAGCGGCCGGCTCATCGGGGAGCGGCTCGGTCTCGTCTGCCGGGCGGTGCTGGAGGAGCGGCCGCTTAAGCGAATCGCTATCGCCGGCGGCGATACTTCCGGCTTTGTGATGAAGCAGCTCGGCGTCTACGCGATGGAGATGGCAGCGCCGCTCGTGCCGGGAGCCCCGCTTTGCCGGGCTTATTCCCGGGACGGGCGGTTCGACGGGTTGGAGGTTGTCTTGAAGGGCGGCCAGATGGGCGGGGAAGACTTCTTCGCGCAAGTTCGCGAAGGGCGGGCTTCTTAGGCCGCCCGGGTGGTCGGGAATTTCGGCGGAATATGAGAAGGAAGGCGGTTAGACTGCCTACCTGGACGAGGCTTCACCGCCATTTTATAAGGAGGGCGTTATCGATGAAAACGGTCGTGGCCGTCTATACCGGGCAAGGGTTGGCCGAACCGATGAGGGACATCTACCGGGAACTGCTCCCGGATTGCAGAATCGTGACGATCGTGGACGACAGCCTCATTCACGACGTGGTGAAGGCGGGGCAAGTTACCCCGGCCGTTACCCGCCGCTTGATTCAATATTATCAGAACGGCGCGGAGATGGGCGCCGACGCGATCTTCAACACTTGCTCCTCCGTCGGAGAGGTGGCGGAGCTGGCGCGCGGCATAGTCGACGCGCCGATCGTCCGCATCGACGACGCGATGACGTACGAAGCGGCTTCGAAGTACGAGCGAATCGGCGTTCTTGCGACGCTCCCGACAACGCTGGAACCAACCAAGCGCCTCCTTCGCCGCCAGGCGGAGAAGCTCGGCAAGCCGGTCGCCATCGTGGACGGACTGGCGGAAGGCGCGTACGACGCGCTCGTCGGCGGCTCGCCGGAGCGGCACGATCAAATTTTGCTGGAGACGGCCGAGCGGGTCGCCGGTCAAGCGGATGCGCTCGTGCTGGCCCAAGGGTCGATGGCCCGGATGGAGGAGCGACTCGCCGCCCTCGGCATTCCGGTGCTGTCCAGTCCGTACCGGGGCGTTCTGGCGGTCAAGAAGCTGCTGGAGGAAGCCGGCCGTGGCCGCTGACCGGAAGAAGTCGGGAGCGCCGCTTCCGGACTGGTCCAACCTGGACGTGCTGGAGCGGAACACGGTCGCGCCTCATGCCGATTTGATTCCGTATGCAGACGAGGAGTCCGCGCTGGAAGCGGAACGGGGAGCGACGCCGTACGTCCGGCTGCTGAACGGCGACTGGGCGTTCTCGTACGCGGGATCGCCGGCGTTGGCGCCGCAAGGCTTCGAAGCGTCGGACTACGACGCGTCGGACTGGGATACGATTCCCGTTCCGAGCAATTGGCAGCTTCACGGCTACGGAAGGCCGCATTACAGCAGCTGCCCGTATCCTTTTCCGATCGACCCGCCGCACGTGCCGCTCGCCAATCCGACCGGCTGCTACCGCACCGAGTTTGCGATCCCGCCCGGCTGGGAGGGACGGTTCGTTCACCTCGTGTTCGAGGGAGTCGATTCCGCCTTCCACGTATGGGTCAACGGTCAACCGGCCGGTTATAGCCAAGGCAGTCATTTGCCCTCCGAATTCGACGTCACGAGTCTCTTGAAGCCCGGGCGCAACGTGCTGGCGGTGCGGGTCTACCAATGGTCGGACGGCAGCTATCTGGAGAGCCAGGACAAATGGCGGCTGAGCGGCATTTTCCGCGACGTCTATCTGATGGCGCCGTCGGCCGTTCGGATATCCGACATATGCGTACGGACGCGGTTCGACCCGCGCTTCGAGGACGCCGAGCTGGACGTCCGCATCGACGCCGAGAACCGGATGGGCCGCCAAGCCGAGGGCTTCGAGCTTCGGCTCACCTTGCTCGGAGGCAATCGCGAGACGGTGTTCGACCGGCGCATCCCCCTGTCTTTCGCTCCCGAGGACGAGAAGCAAAGCCGGCTCCGTTGGAGCGAGACGGTCAAGCGTCCGTTGCATTGGACGGCGGAGACGCCGAATTTGTATTCGCTGCTGCTCGCGCTTTATGACGCGGACAAGCGGGTTCTGGAGGTGAAGCGGGTCGCCGTCGGCTTCCGCGAGGTGCGGGTCTCCGGCGGACGCCTGCTCGTGAACGGCCGGCCGGTGACGCTCAAAGGCGTCAACCGCAACGAATTCGATCCGCGGCTCGGATTCGTCACGACCCGGGAGGCGATGGTCCGCGATATCCTGCTGATGAAAAGGCACAACCTGAACGCGGTGCGTCTGTCCCATTATCCGAACGACCGGCGGTGGCTCGACCTGTGCGACGAATTCGGCCTGTACGCGATCGACGAAGCCGACCTGGAGACGCACGGGATCCGGTTTATCGAGAACGTCGCCTACAAGGAGTCGAACGCCGCGGAATTTTTCGCCGGCGAAAGCTGGCTGTCCAGCCGGCCGGAGTGGCGGGCCGCTTACGTGCAGCGGGCGAAGCGGATGGTCGAACGGGACAAGAATCATCCTTCGGTCATCGTCTGGTCGCTGGGCAACGAATCCGGCTACGGCCCGAACCACGACGCGATGGCCGAATGGGTCCGGCAGGCCGATCCGACTCGGCCGATCCATTACGAGCGCGCCTATGAGGCGCCGGTCGTCGACATCGTCAGCTCGATGTATCCGTCGGTGGAGACGCTGATCGCGGAAGGGTGCAAACCGGACGACCGTCCCTTCCTGATGGTCGAGTACGGTCATGCGATGGGCAACTCCGTCGGCAACCTGAAGGAATATTGGGACGCAATCTATGCCCATCCGCGCCTGCTCGGCGGATTCATCTGGGAGTGGCAGGACTTAGGAGTCGCGCGGCGGTCGGAGACGGGCGAGGAGCGGATCGCGTACGGCGGCGATTTCGGCGAGGAGCCCCACAGCGGGCACTTCTGCATCGACGGGCTGCTGTTCCCGGACCGAGAGCCGAAGGCGTCGATTCTCGAATACAAAAAAGCGATCGAGCCGGTCCGAATAGAAACGGCGGACGCCAAGGCGGGACGCGTCAAAATCATCAACCGCTACGATTTCCTGACGTTAGCGCATCTGCGGGGGGAATGGCGGCTGATGCGCGACGGCGAAGCGGTCCGGCAGGGCGAGCTGCCGGTTCTGGAGACGCCGGCGGGCGCGGAGGAGATCGTTCGGCTTCCGCCGCAAGCCATAACGCCGGCGGCGGATGTCGGCGAATATTGGCTGCACGTCCGCTTCGCGTTGGCCGAGCCGACGGCTTGGGCCGAACGAGGCCACGAGATCGCCTGGGCGGATCTGCCGTTCGGGACGAGCCGCTCAGAAGCGTCTGCGTCTCTGCCCGGTGCCCGCTTCCCGTCGCCGGTCCTGTCGGAATCGGCCCGCTTGCTGACGGCGCAAGGGCATGACTTCGCGCTCGCGTTCGACAAGCTGACGGGGACGGCCGTCTCCTGGACGTTCCGCGGCATCGAGCTTCTGGCGTCCGGGCCGAAGCTAAACTTCTGGCGGGCGCCGCTCGACAACGACGTGCATCTGGCCAAGGAGTGGCGAAAAGCCGGCTACGACCGGCTCGGCGTCTGGCTGAAATCTTTTGCCGCCGAACCGTATGGCGACGATGCCGTGCGAATCATGGCGGAAGCGGCGGTCGGCGCGCGCGGCGAGCCGGTGGCTTTTCGCTCGCGCATCGCGTATACGCTGAATGGGAGCGGGGAGCTGCTGATCGAAGCGTCGATTGAGCCGCGGGACGGTTTGCCGCCGCTTCCCCGCTTCGGACTCGAGCTGGCGATGCCGGAACCGTTCGACCGGTTTTCCTGGTTCGGCCGGGGGCCGCACGAGTGCTACGCCGACCGCAAGATGAGCGGCAAGCTGGGGGTTTACGGCGGTACGGTACAGGAGCAGTTCGTCCCGTACATCAAACCGCAGGAGAACGGCAACAAGACCGACACGCGCTGGTCGGCGGTCACCGACGCGCGAGGGGTCGGCCTGCTGTTCTCGGCAATCTGCCAACCGAACAATCGGCCTTCGGCCGACGTTAACGGTTGCAGGTCGACGGACGGCTTTTTCGATACGAGCGTCCACCATTACTCCGCCGAAGATCTGACGAAGGCGAAGCACGTGCACGAGCTGACCCGCTTGAAGAAGACGATCGTCAAGCTCGACCTGGCGCAGAGCGGAATCGGCAATCACAGCTGCGGCTACGCGCCGACGCTGGACGAATATTTGCTGAAGCCGCGGCCGATGACGTTTCGAATCCGCCTGACGCCGATCTCGCTGAACGAATCGTCGCCGATGCGGGTCGGCAGACGGACGTTCGCCGGTCTATCAACCGAAGGGATGTGAACACGGATTGTTCAACAAGAAAGTCGATAAAATCCTCTACGGCGGCGATTACAATCCCGAGCAGTGGTCCAAGGACATTTGGCGGGAGGACATGCGGCTGTTCGAGCGGGCCGGCGTCGACATCGCGACGGTCAACGTCTTCTCCTGGGCGCTCAACCAGCCGGACGAGAATACGTACCGCTTCGACTGGCTGGACGAAGTCATGGACATGCTGCACGAGAACGGCATATGGGCCTGCCTCGCCACCTCCACCGCGGCGCATCCGGCCTGGATGGCGACGCGGTATCCGGACGTGCTGACGGTCGATTTCGAAGGCCGCAAAAAGAAATTCGGCAGACGGCACAATTCGTGTCCGAACAGTCCGACGTACCGGACGTACGCGGCCCGGATGGCGGGCAAGCTGGCGGAGCGGTACAAGGACCATCCGGCGCTGCTCGTCTGGCATGTCAACAACGAGTACGGGCTGCGCTGCTATTGCGACAACTGCGAGAAGGCGTTCCGGGTTTGGCTGAAGCGCCGCTACGGCACGCTGGATACGCTGAACGCGGCGTGGAACGCCCGCTTCTGGGGCCATACGTTCTACAGCTGGGACGAGATCGTGCTGCCGAGCCTTCTCAGCGAGCATCTGGATCCGAACGACGTCGACAAAACGGCGTTCCAAGGCATCTCGCTGGACTACGACCGGTTCATGTCGGACAGCGTCCTCGACTGTTACCTGGACGAACGCCGGGCGATCCGTGCGATTATTCCCGATGCGGTCGTCACGACGAATTTCCAGAGCAACGGCGCCTACAAACCGCTCGATTATTTCAAATGGGCCCCTCATCTCGACGTGGCCGCGCTCGACTGCTATCCGACGAACGACATGCCGACGAGCATCGTCGCGATGCGCCACGATCTGATGCGCGGACTCAAGAACGGCGATCCTTACATGCTGATGGAGCAAAGCCCGAGCCAGCTGAACTGGAAGCCTTACAACGCGCTCAAGCGTCCCGGCGTCATGCGCTTGTGGAGCTACCAGGCGGTCGCGCGCGGGGCCGACACGATTTTGTTCTTCCAGATGCGGCGCTCCGTCGGGGCGTTCGAGAAATTCCACGGCGCGATGATCGATCATGCCGGACATGAAAATACGCGGGTCTTCCGCGAATGCGCCGAGCTTGGGGGCGAGCTGAAAAAGCTGGGCGGCAAGCTGCTCGGGGCGCGCACGGAATCCCGGGTCGGCCTGCTGTTCGATTGGGAAAATTGGTGGGCGATCGAGCACTCCAGCGGTCCGAGCGCCGGCCTGAAGTATTTGAACGAAATGCAGAAGTATTACGATGCCTTTTACGAGCAAAACATTCCGGTCGATCTGGTCGCCGCGGATGCGGACTGGAGCCGCTATTCCATCCTTGTCGCGCCGGTGCTGTATATGGTCAAGCCGGGGGTGGCGGAAAAGCTGGAACGGTTCGTCGAAGCCGGCGGAACTTTCGTGACGACGTTTTTCAGCGGCATCGTGAACGAGAGCGATCTGGCGACGACCGGCGGTTACCCTGGAGAGCTGCGGAAGCTGCTGGGCATTTGGGTCGAGGAGATCGACTCCCTGTTCCCCGACCAACGCAACCGCATCGCGATGAAGCAGCCGTTCGGCTCATTAAAAGGCGACTACGAGTGCGGCCTGCTGTGCGATCTGCTGCATGCGGAAGGGGCCGAGATCGTGGCGGAGTACGGCGACGATTTTTACCGGGGAACGCCGGTATTGACACGCAACCGCTTCGGCAAGGGGGAAGCGTGGTACGTGGCGAGCAGCCCGGATGCCGATTTTCTAAGCGATCTGACCGGCAGCCTGTGCGCGCTTCGCGGCATCGAACCGCTGCTGGCTCCCGTTCCCGGCGTGGAGGTCGCCCGGCGCGCGAAGGGCGACCGGCAGTTTCTGTTCGTGCTGAATCACAACGAAGCCGACGCGGCGGTCGATCTCGGCGCCGGCGAGCGGACCGAGCTGCTCAGCGGCCGGATATTGAGCGGCGCGGTCACGATCGGGCCGAAGGACGTGCTCATCTTGGAAAGCGCCGTCGGGACGGCGTCCGAATAGGTCGCCAGAGTTTGAGAAGCGGCAGCCGACAACCGATCCATCAGCCTTCGGCTGACGATAACGGTTGCGGGTGACGATAACGGCTGCGTGGAGGAGGTAAAAGAGATGGACCGAGCGAATTCGACGCTCTGGTACCGCCGGCCGGCGGCGGAGTGGGAAGAGGCGCTGCCGATCGGCAACGGACGTCTGGGCGGCATGGTCTACGGAGGAATCAAGCGGGAGCGGATCCAGCTGAACGAAGATACGTTATGGTCCGGCCGCCCGACCGACGGCAACAATGCGGAAGCGTTGCGGTATTTGCGGCAGGCGCGCGACTTGGTCTTTCGCGGCGAGTATGCGGAGGCTCAGAAGCTGATCGAGCATCGCATGCTCGGCCCGTGGAACGAATCGTACCAGAGCATGGGCCACCTGGAGATCGAGCTCGGCCATGGAGAAGACGCCCGGGATTACCGGCGCGAACTCGACCTGAACGAGGCCGTCTGCCGGGTTCGTTATTCGCATCGAGGCGTGGTTTATACGCGCGAAACGTTCGTTTCCGCCGAAGATCAGGTCATGGTCGTGCGGCTGACGGCGGACCGGCCGGGCAAGCTCAGTCTCGAAGCCGCTCTGAACAGCCCGCTGACGTACCGGGTCGGGCCGAAGGACAACGACGGCCTCGTTCTTGCCGGACAGGCGCCCGATCACGTCGAGCCGAATTTCATTCAAGCGGACGAAACGGTGCGGTACCGGAACGGCGAGGGGATGAAGTTCGAAGTTCATTTGCAGGCGCTCAATAAGGGAGGCCGGCTGGAGACGCACGGCGGCCGGATCGTCGTTCGGGACGCGGACCGGGTCACTTTTCTGTTGACGGCCGCAACCAGCTACAACGGTTTTGACAAAGATCCGGTCAAAGAAGGCAAAGATCCCGGAGAGACATGCCGAAGCCGGCTCTCCGAAGCGGTTCAGATCCCGTACGCGGAATTGCGCAGCCGCCACGCGAAAGAGTATCGGCGTTATTTCGAACGGGTGACGTTTGAGCTCGAAGCACCGGGCCGCAGCGACCTGCCGACCGACGAGCGGATCGCCGCGCTGGCGGCGGGCGGCGCCGACGAGCAGCTCGCGGCGCTTTTTTTCCAATACGGCCGCTACCTTCTCATCTCAAGCTCCCGCCCGGGTACCCAGCCCGCGACGCTGCAGGGCATCTGGAACGGGATGACCCGGCCGCCGTGGACATGCAATTATACCGCCAACATCAACGTTCAGATGAATTACTGGCCGGCGGAGACGTGCAACCTGAGCGAGTTCCATACCCCGCTGTTCGACATGATCGGGGAACTTGCCGTCACCGGAGCCCGAACCGCGAAAGTCCATTACGATTGCGGAGGATGGGTGTCCCACCATGGGATCGATCTGTGGCGGTCGGCGACGCCTTCCGGCGGGCCGACGAAAGGCTCGGCAAGCTGGGCGTTCTGGCCGATGGCCGGTCCGTGGCTCTGCCGGCACCTGTGGGAGCATTACTTGTTTGGCGGCGACCGAACCTTTCTGGCCGAACGGGCTTATCCGCTCATGAAAGGCGCGGCGCAATTCTGTCTCGATTGGCTGGTCGAGGACGGCCAAGGCCGCTTGGTCACGAATCCGTCCACCTCGCCGGAGAACTCCTTCATCGGACCGGACGGCCGGAAAGCCGCCGTGACGATGGGGTCGACGATGGATTTGACGATGATCCGGGAGCTGTTCGGCCATTGTATCGAGGCGAGCCATATCCTGGGCATCGACGACGCGTTCCGCCGCTCGCTCGAGGAGGCGCGGGCCAAGCTGCCTCCGCCGCGAATCGGCCGCCACGGCCAGCTGCAAGAATGGCTGGAAGACTTCGAGGAGGCGGAGCCGGGACACCGGCATACGGCGCACCTGTACGGCTTGCATCCGGGGCGCGAGATCACGCCACGCGGGCAGCCGGACTTGGCGCAGGCGTGCCGGGTGACGCTGGAACGGCGCGCCCGCTACGAAGGGGAAGATACGATCGGCTGGTGCTTTGCCTGGTTGATCAACCTGTATGCGAGATTAGAAGACGGGGAGACGGCGCACCGGTATTTGACGAAGCTGCTGAAAAATCCGTTCCCCAACCTGCTGAACGCCCATCGCCATCCGAAGCTGGTCTTCTATCCGACCACCCTGGAGGCGAATTACGGCGCGACGGCGGGTATGGCCGAGCTTCTTCTGCAAAGCCACGACGGAGAGCTCCATTTGCTCCCGGCGCTTCCCGAAGCTTGGCCGTCCGGGAAAATCGCGGGGCTGCGCGCGCGCGGCGGCTTCGAGGTGGAGATGGAATGGGCCGAGGGGCGCCTGACCCGCGCGCGAATCCGTTCGACGCTTGGCGGAACGTGCCGCGTGCGCTGCCGCACGCCGGTCAGACCGGCCAACCTGCCGGATACCGAGTTTGAGCGTTCGTCCGGTGGAGTCATCGCGTTCGCGACTTTGGCGGGCGACACCTGCGAGATTACGAGCTTTTGAGCAAAGGGCATCCCGTACCGGCCGAAACGCCGGTCGGGATGCCCTTTCTTGATACGAAGTATCGCCGCAGTCAGGCGGAAGCCTGCCCGGCCACGTCCGCCTGCCGGTTCCACGAGCGTTTCCAGGCGCCTTGAACCGCCAGCAGCAGCAGGACGCAGACGAGAGCGATGCCGCTCAAGATAAGAAAACCGTACGTGTATGTGCCCGTCGACTTGTACAGGCTGCCGAGGATGAGCGGAAGCGCGTATCCGCCCAAGCCTCCGGCCGCGCCGACGATGCCGGTCATAATGCCCATCTCTTGGCCGAAGCGCTGCGGAACGAGCTGGAACACCGAGCCGTTCCCCGCTCCGAGGCACATCATGCCGATGAACAGCAGGGCGATGACGAGGGCAAGCGGCGGCAGCGTGGAGACGCCGGCCAGCATGAGGCAAGCTCCGGCATACAGAATGCACAGCATCCGGACGCCGCCGACCCGATCCGCCAGGAAGCCGCCGATCGGACGGAAGAAGCTGCCCGCAATGACGCACACCGTCGTGAAGTCGGCCGCATGAACGGCCGAGAGGCCGTATTGCGCGTTGAAGAAGATCGTCAGGTAGTTGGACATGCCCACGAATCCGCCGAAGGTGACGCTGTAAAAGGCGCAGAACAGCCAAGCGTCGCGCTGGCGGAGAACTTTCGAATAATGGCTCAGCGTTTTGCGCTCGGGACGGTTCGGACTGTTCTTGGCGAAGATCGAGAACAGGACGAACACCGTCAGAATCGGGATAAGCGCAAGGCCGAACACGACCTCCCAACTGCCGAAGTGCTGCGCGATGCGGTTGGCGAACAGGGTGGAGAACACGGTCCCGCTGTTGCCGGCTCCGGCGATGCCCATCGCCAGTCCCTGGTGCTCCTTCGGGTACCATTGGCTGGCCAGCGGCAGCGCGGCGGCAAACGAAGCGCCGGCGATGCCGAGCAGCAGGGCGACGACGTACAGCTGATCGAGGGAATGCACGAATTGCCAGCCCCACACGAGCGGGATCGTCGTGGCGAGCATACCGATCTGCCCCGTCCTCTTCGGGCCGATATAGTCGGCGAGCGACCCGAACACGAGGCGAAGCACCGAGCCGCCCAGTACGGGAAGCGCCACGAGGTTCGCTTTTTGCACCGCGTCCATCGGGTAATCTTGCATAATGATGACGGCCAGCGGCCCGATCAGCCCCCAAATCATGAAGCTCATGTCAAAATAGAGGAATGCGCTGAATAGGGTCGGCCTGTGTCCGCTTTGCCAGAAGCTTTGTTTGTTCATTGAATGATCGACTCCTCCCGTTCGGATCTTCCTTATCAGAAAAACCAAGAAGCCGCACTTCTCCCCGGGGGAGAAGTGCGGCTACGATGCCGACGGAGGCACGACCATGTGCCCTCCGGTATTGTTTCGGTCACGTCATTGTGAACCCAAGCTGATTATAGATTCTCTGTAAAGTTCATGTCAATATATATAACTCTACAAAATCGACAGTAAACAAATCGTGAAGTTTTACAAACGGGATCGCATTATTGTGTTATAAATATTGACGCGATAGAAGAAATTCCGTATTCTGATATCATACCGAATAGGAGCGGCACAGCGCGGTGCCCGATCAGCGGCAATGAAGCCCGTACCCATGCAGAGAGCGATGGGGCGGGCTTCTGCTGTTGTTTTCGGCCATGAGACGATGGGGGGTGAACCGATGGCGGCGATACAAGAAGCGGAAGCGGCGCTTGCGGCCACGGTGGAGGATGCTGTAGAGAGGCTGTGCCGGCAAGCGGGCGATTTGTCGGCGGAAACGGTGCCGCTGCCGGAAGCGGCGGGCCGATACCTCGCGCAGGACTGCGCGAGCCCGATTCCGATCCCTCCGTTCCGCCGGGCGGCAATGGACGGGTATGCCGTCCGCGCGGCGGACACGGCGGAGGCGTCGCCGGAGCGGCCGGTCCGGCTGACGGTGGCGGCGGAAGTGAGGGCCGGAGAGAAGGCATGGTTCCCGGCTCCGCCGGAAAAAGGAAGCGCGGTTCGGGTATTCACCGGCTCGCCCGTCCCGGAGGCGTTCGATTCCGTCGTGATGCAGGAGACGGTCGTCCGGTACGAGGAGGGCATGCGGCCGTTCGTCCGGCTGGACCGCCCGGCTCCGTCGGGGCGGCATATCGCCGAAGCGGGCGAGGACTGCGCGGCCGGAGCGGTGCTGCTGAAGCGGGGAACGGCGCTCGGCGCGAAGGAGATCGCCGTGCTTGCGTCTTTCGGCATCGACCGGGCGGCGGTGTACCGGCGGCCGTCGGTCGTCGTGCTGCCGATCGGCGACGAGCTGGAACTGCCCGGGCGGCCGCTTCCGCCAAGCCGCGTCTACGAGGCGAACGGGTTTATGACGGAAGCGAAGCTGAGATTGCTCGGCGCGGACGTGCGGCGGCTGCCGCCTATGCCCGACCATCCGGCGATGATCGGCCGGTGCCTGGAGCAGGCATGGGAAGAGGCCGACCTGGTCGTAACGACGGGCGGGGCCAGCGTCGGCAAGTACGACTATGTCAAATGGGCGGCGGAGACGGCCGGCGCCGAGCCTCTTTTCAAAAAGGTGAGAATGCGTCCGGGAACGCCGACTTCGGCCTACGTCCGAGGCGGGAAAACGCTGATCAGCCTGTCCGGCAATCCGTCCGCGTGCTTCGCGGGACTGGAGCTGCTCGTCAAGCCGTACGTATGGAGCCGGATGGGAAGGCTGAATCCTCGCAACGATTGGCGGGAGGGCAGGCTGGCGGCCGCCGTGGAGAAGCCTTGCCCGTATCCGCGCTACATCCGCTCCCGGGCCTGGATGGAAAACGGAGAGTGGCGTTTGCTGCCGCTGGCGAACGACCGATCGGGCAATATCGCGGCCTTTGCGGAGGCGGACGCGCTTGCCGTCGTGCCTGCGGGCGGCGGCGGCGCGGATGCCGGCCAGACCGTTCGCTGGTTCAGCTTGGTCGAACAGTGACTCGGGACATGCGGATCCAAACGATTATCGAAAGAAAAAGGCGGTGCGGACATCATGGAGAAACCGAGGCTGGTCGTCGTCGGCAACGGAATGGCGGGAGTGCGGTGCGTGGAGGAGATTTATCGTCTTGAGCCGGAACGCTTCGACATTACGATCATCGGGGCCGAACCGAGCCCCAATTACAACCGGATCCTGCTGTCCAAGGTGCTGCAGGGCGACGCGTCCTTCGACGACATCGTGCTGAACCCGTGGGAATGGTACGAAGAGAGGGGCATTCGGCTGATGGCCGGCGATCGGGCGGTGCGCGTCGATCCGGACGAGAAGCGGGTGGAGACGGCTTCCGGCGCGTCGATCGGGTACGACAAGCTGCTGCTCGCGACGGGTTCGTCCGCCTTCGTTCCGCCGCTTCCCGGCGCGGGCAAGCCGGGCGTGATCGCCTTCCGCACGCTGGCGGACTGCCGGGCGATGATCGAAGCCGCGGGCACGTTCCGGAGAGCCGCCGTCATCGGCGGCGGACTTCTCGGCCTGGAGGCGGCGCGGGGGCTGCTCAACCTCGGAATGGAAGTGGATGTCGTCCATAACGCTCCTTATTTGATGAACCGGCAGCTTGACCGGACGGCGGCGGATTTGCTGCGGAAGGAGCTTGAGGAGCAGGGCATGCGGTTCCATCTCGGCAAAACCACGGAGCGCATCGTCGGACGCAGGCGGGCCGAAGGGCTGGCGTTCTCGGACGGCACCCGGCTGCGGACCGATCTGATCGTCGTCGCCGTCGGCATCCGGCCGAACGTCGAATTGGGCAAGTCGTCCGGCGTGTTCGTCAACCGGGCTTTCGTGGTGAACGACTACCTGGAGACGAACGTCCCGGACGTGTACGCCGTGGGCGAATGCGCCGAACACGACGGCATCGTCTACGGTCTCGTCGCCCCGCTGTACGAGCAGGGCAAAGTGCTCGCGGCGGTTCTGTGCGGCCGGGAGACGCCGCCGTACCGCGGCTCCGTTCCTTACGCGCAGCTCAAAGTATCGGGCGTGGACGTGTTCTCGGCCGGGTCCGTTCAGGACGGCGAAGCGGAGGTCGCGTTCCAGCAGTACGACGGCATTCGCGGCACGTACAAGAAATTAACCGCCGTCGGGGGCAAGCTCGCCGGCGTCGTCCTGTTCGGAGATACCGGGGAGGGAAACGTCCTGCTCGGGCATTTGAAGCGCCGGGCGGACGTTGCCGTTTTGCAGGGATCGGCCGCTTCCGGGCAAGCGGATGACGGAGGCGGAGCTGCGGCCGCGATGGCGGACCACGAGACGGTGTGCAACTGCAACGGGGTCAGCAAAGGAGCGATCGCGCTGGCGGTAAGGGAGCACGGCTTGAACACGGTGGAGCAGGTTCGCGACCGGACGAAGGCGTCCGGTTCCTGCGGCGGGTGCAAGCCGCTGGTGGCGGCGGTGCTGAGGCTGGCCGCTTCCGGCGCGGGCGGGGAGGCGGCGGCCGAGCCCGCCGTCTGCGGCTGCACGAGCCTTGGCCACGCGGCTCTCCGGGCGGCGCTCTCCGGCGGCGCGTACGCGAACGCCGCGCAGGCGATGCGCGCGCTCGGCTGGCGAAGCGAGGGCGGCTGCGCGGCTTGCCGCCCGGCGATCCGCTATTACCTCGGCTCGGCGGAAACGGCTGCGGCCTCCGGCGAAAAGGCCGGGGCGGACCGCACCGCGGAGCGGGTAACGCTCATGCCGAGACTGCCGGGCGGCCTGGTCGAGGCGGCGCGGCTGCGAAGCTTGGCGGAAGCAGCCGAACGGTACGGAGTCCCTTACGTCCGGCTGACGGAAGCGGCTCGTCTGGAGCTGGCCGAAGTGCCGGCGGAGCTCGCCCGCCGAATGGCGGAGGAAGCCGGCGTGCCGATGGAGCTCGCCCGGAGCGGGGATCATACGGCACGCGTTTACAGCGGCGCGGAGACGGACGGGGGCGAACGGGAGCTGTCGCTTCTCGGAGCCGATCTGGAACGTCGGCTCGGCTCGCGGCGGCTGCCCCACGCCGTGACGGTAGCCGTCGTGTCCGCGCTGGGCGAGAAAGCGGGCCTGGCGGTGCGCGATCTCGGGCTGGCCCGGGCGCCGGCCGGATGGGAGCTTCATGCGGGCGGACGCGCGGAACCGCCCCTGCGGCCGGCGAAGCTGCTGACGGTGGAGCCGGACGGCAAGGCGGCCATGGCTGCGGCGGCCGCCTGCCTGCAGCTGTATCGCGACTCGGCCGCTTACGGCGAACCGCTCTGGAAGTGGCTGGAGCGGATCGGCCTGACGGCCGTACGCGAGAAGCTGCTGGACCCGGACGAACGGGAGGAGCTCCTGATGAAGTGGAACGGCGGCGCGGACCCGATCGGCGAAAACGGAAACCGGAAGGAGGAGCTGCTCTATGGCATCGGCGGTTGAACGGGAAGCAGGGTTAGGGGAAAAGCCGGAGCGGATCCGGATGGAGACGCAATGCCCTTTTTGCAGCGTGCAGTGCAAGATGACGGTGACCGAGGAGCGCGGTCCGGCAGGCCGGCCGGCGTTCCGGACGGAAGGACGGATGAATGCGGCTTCCGAAGGCCGGCTGTGCGTCAAAGGAATGAACGCGGTGCAGCACGCGGCCAGCCGGGAGCGGCTGCGGCAGCCCCTGCTGAAGCGGGACGGGGAGTGGACGGCGGTCTCGTGGCCGGAAGCTTACGCCGAGATTCGCCGCCGCTGGGCGAAGCTGCAGGAGACGGCCGGACCGGACGCGATCGCGCTGTACGGCGGCGGTTCGCTGACGAACGAATCGGCCTACCTGCTCGGCAAATTCGCGAGAGTGGCGCTGCGAACCCGCCATATCGACTACAACGGCCGGTTCTGCATGTCCGCGGCCGCGTCCGCCGGCGTCAAGACGTTCGGCATCGACCGGGGACTGACGAACCGGCTGTCGGATATTCCGCTGGCCAAGTGCATCATCCTTGCCGGCACGAATATCGCCGAATGCCAGCCGACGCTGATGCCTTATTTTACGAAGGCCAAAGAGAACGGGGCGTTCATCGTCGTCATCGATCCCCGGAGCACCGGAACGTCCGAGCTGGCCGACCTGCACCTGAAAGTCCGCCCGGGTACCGACGCGGCGCTCGTCAACGGACTGCTTAAGGTCGTCGCGGAGGAAGGGCTGGTGGACTTCGATTTCCTCCGAGGCCGGACGAACGGCTGGGAGGCGGTACTGGCGCATGCGGAGCGGCAGGACCTGGACGCCGTCTCGAACCTGACCGGCGTCGACGGGGAAGAGATCCGCCGCGCCGCCTTATCGTACGGACGGGCGGAGACGGGCATGATCTTCACCGCCCGCGGCGTCGAGCAGCACCGCGACGGGCATCTGGCGGTCCGCAATTTCCTGAACCTGGCGCTGATGACGGGCAAGATCGGCAAGCCCGGCTGCGGATACGGCGCGATCACCGGCCAGGGCAACGGCCAAGGCGGACGCGAGCACGGGCAGAAGGCCGACCAGCTTCCGGGCTACCGGTCGATCGAGAACGAGGCGGACCGGCGCTACGTCGCAGGCGTCTGGGGGGTCGACCCGGACGATCTGCCGGGCAAAGGGGTATCCGCCTACGAGATGATCGAGCGCGCCTACAAGGGAGACATTCGTTCCATGCTCGTCATGGGCTCCAATCCGATCGTGTCGAATCCGAACGCGCTGCTCGCCGAAGAGGCGATGCGGCGGCTCGATTTTCTCGTGGTGGCGGATTTGTTCCTGTCGGAAACGGCGCAGCTCGCCGACCTCGTCCTACCGGTGGCCGCCTATCTAGAGAGCACGGGCACGCTGACCAATCTCGAAGGGAGGGTTCTGCTTCGCGAAGCGGCCCGTCCCGCCCCGGGAGAAGCGAAGCAGGACTGGCAGGTACTCTGCGAGCTGGCGCGGGAGCTCGGGGAAGGAGAACGGTTCCCGTTCCGTTCGGCGGAGGAGATCTTCGAGGAGCTTCGCCTCGCAAGCAGGGGCGGCATCGCGGACTATTACGGAATTACGTATGACCGGCTGCGGAAGGAAGAGGGCGTCTACTGGCCCTGTCCGTTTCCGGACCGGCCCGGACCCGGCCGCCTGTTCGAGGAGAAGTTCGCGCACGAGGGCGGCCGGGCCGCGATGACGGTTGTCGAAGGCTTGCCGCCGGAGGAAGAGCCGGACGCGGAGTTTCCGCTGCTGCTGACGAACGGGCGGGTGCTTCCGCACTATCTGACGGGCGTTCAAACCCGCAGAAGCCCGGCTCTTGCGGCGAGGGCGATCGAGAACACGATCGATATCCACCCGGCGGCGGCGAGGCGGTTCGGTATCGAGGGCGGGGCGCTCGTTCGGGTTCGCTCCCGCCGGGGCGAAGCGATCGTGCGAAGCCGGCTGACGGCCGACATCCGCGAGGATACCGTCTTCATCCCGATGCATTGGGGCGGCGTGCAGAACGTGAACCGGGTGACGAACCCCGTGCTGGACCCGTTCTGCCGGATGCCGGATTTCAAAAGCTGCGCGGTCGCGTTGGAGACGTTGGCTTAGCGCTGGACCGGAGCGGCGAGCCGGAAAATGGAAGGAGGAACGGGGATGAACCTATCCGGAGCGATCCTGGCCGGCGGAGCGGGCCGGCGCATGGGAGGGACGCCGAAAGCGTGGCTTCCGGTCGAAGGGAAGCCGATGATCGCTCGCATCGCGGAGCAGATGCGTTCGGTATGCGCCGACGCTGCGGCAGCGGGCTAATCTGCGCCTTCGTGCTCGGGCCGGAACTGCCGGAAGATCGAAGCCTTCCCGGCTTGCCGGAGGCCGTTCCCGTTTACGGCAGGGACGAGGCGGAGTCCATCGCCCTGCGGATCTGCGGCGTGCTGGGCCTCTCTCTTTACTCCACCCGCGAAAAAGAATAACATTTGAGATAATATCGCCTTCGCGGGCATCGGAACAGGGAGGGGATGGATTTGGACGTCGATTGGGGCGAGCTCGCCGGGCAATTCGCCCGCGCCGCGCTGACGATCGAAGGGGTGTACCGGACCGCGCTGGAGCCCGGCGTATACGGCGGCCACAGCCGGGCCCACCCGACGCCGCATTCCGGCTTCGTGTTCGCGCTGCAGGGCTCGGCCGCGTTCGCGTTCGACGGCGTCTCCTGCGAGCTGTCCCCGGGCAAGATCGTCCACGGCGCCAAGGATGCGGAGCTTACGCTTACCGTCGGCGCTGCCGGCTTCGAATACGTACTGGTGCACTACTCTCTTGCGGGAACGGGGGCTGAGCCGGAGCCTTACGCCCACAAGCACTTTCTGATCGACGCGGGAACCCGGCCGCCTGCCGTCGAGCCGCTTCTGAAGCTTCATGAAGCCGCCCGCCGGCCGGATGCGTTCTCCGCTCTCAAATCGCGGGAGCTGTTTTACGCCGTTCTTCACGAAGCGCTTACCGGCGCCCGCCAGAGGAGTCATGGGGCGGAGAACGATGCCGTCGAGCGCGCGATCTCCCACATCCATGAGCGTTACGCGGAACCGCTGACGCTGGCCTCCTTGGCGGAGAGGCACGGAATCAAGCCGAAGCGCTTCGCCTACCTGTTCCGCCAATACGCCGGACTTTATCCGATCGATTATCTGATTCGCCACCGGATCGAGAGGGCCAAGGAGCTGCTCGCTTCGCAAAGCCTCGCCGTTTCGGAAGTCGCAGAGAGCGTCGGCTACGCGGACGCCCACTATTTCAGCCGGCTGTTCCGCCGCCATACCGGCCGCTCCCCGAGCTCGTTCCGGGACAAGTCGGGAAATCGTCCACCCGGTATTTGAGATTTGTCTATTCCCATTCGCCCCCTCCATTGTTTATTCTTTTATTCGATAATGAAAATCATTATCATAGAAGAATGAACATACCTGGGGGAATCCGAACATGCGCAGCAACCGAAAAACGTTCACAGTCCTTATGGCGATCCTTCTTATTGCCTTGATCGCGGCCGGCTGCGGCGGCAGCAACGGCAACGGAAGCGGGAATTCCGCCGCAACCGCGTCTTCGGAATCGCCTTCCGCCTCCGCCGCTTCGCCTTCCGCTTCCTCTTCGGACGCGTCGGAAGCCTCTTTTCCGCTGACCATTCATCAGCCCGAAGGAGACGTGGTGATCCCGGAAAAGCCGAAGACGGTCGCGGTCACTTATTTCCCTTACGCGGACCACTTGTTCGCCATCGGCGACGAGACCCTCGTGGGCGGCGTGGTCGGAATGAGTTCGCTCCGGAACTTTGCCGCGTACCAGCCGTATCTGAAGGACGAACGGATCGCCGACCTGGGCGACGAGACGAATCTCGAGAAGCTTCTGGCCCTGAAGCCGGACGTGATCATCGCCTGGGAGTACGACGAGAAGATGTACGACGAGCTCTCCAAGATCGCTCCGACGGTCGTCGTCCATTCGTCCGAGAATTGGGAGGAGACGATCAAGCAGGTGGCCGATGTAGTCGGAGACGGCGACAAGGCGCAGCAATACATCGACGGTTATCGCAAGAAGCTGGAGGAGGCCGCTGAGCAAATGGAAGCCTCCGGCATGAAGGGCAAGACGGCGATCTTCATGATGACCTGGGAAAAAGGCTTCAACTATTACGACGGGGTGCGAATGAAGCCGTATTACGACGGCCTGGGTTTCAAAAACTTCGATTCCTTGAAGGATTACGGGGAGATCGACATGGAGGGCGTCAGCGAGCTGAATCCGGATTACATCTTCCTCGGCCAGGACTTCACGAAATCCGCGGAAACGACGCTGGCGGAGCTGGCGAAGAATCCGGTCTGGAACCGGCTGAACGCCGTTCGCAACAAGAAGCTGTACGTCGTCGATACGGAAATCATGGGTCCGCTCGCCATGGGACAGTCGAAAGGGCTGGATTACATGGAAAGCCTGATCAAGGAAAACGGATGAGCGACGGGGCCGCGAAAGCGGCTCCTTTTTCGTCTGCATGCCATCCCTATCGGGGGCAGGACCAAAGTTCGGAATTCTGCTAAATTTTTCTTCTCAATGCGAACGTATGTGTGCTATAATTCATTCGGAACCGGAGCCTTGCGATTCGCCCGTCGCCGCATTCGCTTCGGAACCGGGGAAGAACGCTCGGCGATTGATCATCGACTGCAAGTAGCGATCCACCTCTTGCGCCGGAATCTCCTTTCCCGACAAGACCCACCAGGTAGCGAGCGAAGAAACCGCTCCCGAATAAAAGGAAGCCAGCGCTTCGAGGGGAATCCGGAAGCGGGCGCCGTTCCGCTCGGCTTCTTCCAAGTCCTTCATCAGAGAGTCGCATGCATGCTTTTGCATCATGTTGATCAGGAATCCGTTCTCCGGCTGGGAACGAAGCACGGCTTCCAGCGGCAGGGGTTGACCGAGGCGCTCGAATGTCAGCATCGGGTGGAGAATACGGTCTTCGTAGCTTCTTGCCGCCAACATCTCCCGAATCTCCGTCAATCCGTAAGAAAGCAAGCTGAATTTGTCTTCGAAGTGTTTATAGAAGGTGGTGCGGTGAACCATGGCTTGATCGCATATTTCCTGAATGGTGAGCGATTCGAAGGAACGGCTTTGCAGCAGCGCGAGCAGCGCCTCCCAGAGAAGTTTGCGGGTACGTCGAACGCGCAGATCGGTTTTGTCGCGATGCGGCTTATTCGTATACATATTGGTCCTCCTTGTAGCTTAGACTACAACGACGCTCCGTTTGGCTCTTGACACGGGGGCGGGTGTCCAAGGTATATTGCTCATATACATTTGTGCAATTACGCATACAAGTGTAGACAAAAAAAGAGAAAAGGGAAAGGCAGGAGGGAAACAGAAGTTATGAACGCATCAGGCATGGAGGGGCAAGGCCCGTCGGTCGACCTCAGCAAGATCAAGAGAGGGCCAATCGTCGTTGCTCTCATTATCGGGGCCTTCGTGGCCATTTTGAACGAGACGCTGCTTGCCAACGCGCTTCCCGATTTGATGAAGGAATTCGCGGTTTCCTATTCTACGATTCAATGGCTGTCGACGGCTTACATGCTCGTCATCGGGGTGCTCGTGCCGGTTACGGCGGTGCTGCAGCTATGGTTCACGACCCGGCAGATGTTCTTGTCGGCGATGATTTTGTTTTTTGTAGGAACGCTGATTTCCGCGTTCGCTCCAGAATTTGGAGTGCTGCTGACCGGCCGGATCGTTCAGGCGCTCGGAACCGGCTTGATGCTGCCGGTTATGATGAACACGATTCTCGTCATCTTCCCCCCGGAGAAGCGGGGCGGGGCGATGGGGCTCATGGGGCTCGTCATTATGTTCGCCCCCGCCATCGGCCCGACGGTGTCCGGCCTTATTCTCGACTCGCTGGAATGGCGCTGGCTGTTTTATCTGGTGCTGCCGCTTGCGCTGTTCTCGATCCTGTTCGCAGCCGGCTTCTTGAAGAACGTCTCGACGCTCACCAAGCCCAAAGTCGACGTGCTGTCGATCCTGCTCTCCACGATCGGATTCGGAGGCGTCGTTTACGGCTTCAGCAAATCCGGGGAGATCGGCTGGTCGGATCCGGAAGTATATTGGACGATCATCGTCGGGATCGTCGCCCTCATTCTGTTCGTATGGCGGCAACTGCTGTTGAAAGAGCCGGTCATGGATCTGCGGGCGTTCAAATTCCCGATGTTCACGCTGGTCACGATTTTGCTCTTTGTCGTCATGATGACGCTGTTCTCCACGCTGACGCTGCTGCCGCTGTTCATGCAGGGAGCGCTGCTGATGACGGCGTTCAAGTCCGGGCTTACGCTGCTTCCCGGCGGCGTCGTCAACGGGATTATGGCGCCGGTCTCCGGAAAGCTGTTCGACAAGTTCGGTCCGAGATTGCTCGTTGTCCCCGGACTCGTAATCGTCTGCGTTGCCATCTGGATGTTCACCGGAATTAACGAGACGACGAGCAACGGTTACATCATTTTGATTCACATTATCATGATGGTCGGGATCTCGGCGGTGATGATGCCGGCCCAGACGACCGGGCTCAATCAGCTTCCGCGCAATCTGTATCCGCACGGAACGGCGATCATGAATACGCTGCAGCAAGTGTCCGGCGCGATCGGGACGGCCTTGTTCATCAGCATCATGTCCAACCGTTCGAAGGACTATCTGAGCAAGTCCAGCGATCCGACGAACCCGCTGGAGGCGGCGAAAGGCATGGTATCCGGCTTGCACAGCGCATTCTGGATCGGCCTTGCCATCGGCGTGCTCGCTTTGATCCTCGGATTCTTCGTCAAGCGGACCAAGTCGCCTGACCAAGACGCAGGAATCCAAGCGGAAGGGCAGCCCAAGCCCGCGCGCGCGTCTCATTGATCGTTTCATAGCGAAGCCCGGCTCCTAACAGGAGCCGGGCTTTTCTTCATAGTGAAGAAGCAGTTAACGATTTGGGGTTATTTCATTTGGGAGAATCCTTGTACAATTCCCGCATCACATGGCGCAGCTCCGGGACGATCAGCCGCGTCATCGCAAGGCGGACCGCCCCCGTAGAGCCGGGCATGGAGAAAACGGCGGTCGTGCCGATCGTGCCGGCGATCGCCCGCGTCAGCATGGCGGCCGAACCAATGTCCTCGGCGAAGCTGAGCATCCGGAAGATCTCCCCGAAGCCGGGCATTTCCTTTTGCAGGACGTCACGGACCGCTTCGAACGTCGTATCCCGCCCGGCAATTCCGGTTCCTCCGTTCAGCAAGACGGCTTCGATGGCCGGGTTGGCGGCCGCATCTTGCAGCAGCTCGCGGATGAGATCGTACTCATCGGGAACGATCCTCGCTTCCGCAACTTGATATCCGTTCTCTTCGAGCAGGTCGCGTACGAGCCGACCGCTTTTGTCCGTGTCGGGCGTCCGCGTATCGGAGACGGTAACCACGAGGCATGTGACGGATGAAGGGGCTTCTCGTCGATGCTGCTCGGCAGATGGGCTGGTGGGCATACGCTGGTTTGCTCCTTTTTTTATTGTTTAGGAAATGATGCGATTAAATTTCCTGTGGATAACCGGGGGTTCCCCCAAAAGGAATCGGAATTAACTTCAGAGCATCCCTTCACTTTTGGGGGATTTGTTCTGGGCAATGGCATCTCTTTGAGTCTATGGTAAACTATAGGCAACCGGAGGTGAGGCGGGATGGCTACGGGCTTTCAGGCGTTTCGTTACGTTTTGATCAAGCTGACCGCGTCGGGAATCTCCTGGCTGCTGTTTCAACTCATCATGTTGATTTTCTTAAATGGCAACCTTTCCGCAACCTTCCACTTGATGCAAAATTCCTTTTTGGCTTTCCTATTTTTCGTGTACGGGACGACTTGTTCCATTGTCATCGACGGCATCCTGCTCTTCTTCCGGCGCGAGGAACACAAACGGGCTGCCAGATGGCTGCTGTTCACGCTATCCGGATTCCTATTTTTCGGCTTCACAATGGGGTGGAACGCCGGTATGGCCGCCGTCGGACCGATCGGAACGTTCTTCGCGCTCGTTCAGTCCGCCGCGTCTTTCGGTCTTGCCCGTTCCCGGAAGGCTGTTTATCCGTTCTCCGCGGTCGTGGCATTCGCATGGCTGGCGAGTCTGGCATATGGCTGATCGGTCGTTATCGGTGTGAAAGCAGGACAAAAGCGCAGCCGGCTGCGATCTCCAGGCTGCGCTTCTGTTTTTAACGGTCATCGCTGTCTGCTTGGGCTTCGGCGGACGACTGGCGAACGGACGGGCCCGTCCGAACGAGCCGATCCGTTACGGCCGGCACGAGAAGGAATAACGCATAGGCAAGCGTCATCCACACGGTGAAGGCGCGATGCTGGCCGGCGTCGAACTTGGGAAAGACGCTGTCCTCGTACCAGACGGCGAAGGTGTCCAGAATCAGTCCCACAAGCGTGCCGATAAAACCGAAACGGGTGGCTGAACCGCTCTCCCGGAACAGCTTGAGTCGGACGACGAGAGAGAGGCCGATCAGCACCAGAACGGTCAAAGCCTCCAGCAGAAACAGGGAAGCCCCGAAACGGGCGTCGCCGACGTCCACCAGCACCCAATGCCCGAACAGCATGAAAAACAATGTGGCGACCGCCCACGCCGCCAGTCCGATCCCGGCGAAAATCAACGATTGACGCAGCAAAAGTCCGTCATCCTTTCGCGCCAGACGCGCAGTTGGCTTCACGTTTCTACGAGCTTTTCCGGAAAGCGGAAGTCATCTCGAGAGCGAGGACACCGACCCCGGAACGTTCGTCCTATTCCACCCGGCTGCGGAGCACGGTAAAGCGGCCGGCTAACGTATATTCGCCGAGAGGAGCCGGAATCAGGAAGCAATCTCCCGCTTTGGCGTCCAGCGTGCCGGCGCCCCAACGAATCGCTCCCGTTCCTTCGGCCACGATCAGAATATCGAAGCTCTCCGGTGTCGTGGATACCTTCCATTCACCATCGACGATTCCTTTGTCCGTTACGAAGTAAGGAGAACGAGCCAGCGTCAACCATTCGCCGGGTTTGGCTCCATCCGTCTTCATGCGCGTCGCGCCGGCACCCTCATACGCGGTGACGTTGAGCGAATCTTCGATGTGCAGCTCGCGCGGTTTCCCGTCCAGACCCGGGCGGTCGTAGTCGTACAGCCGGTACGTCGTGTCGGAGTTCTGCTGGATCTCCGCGACGAGTACGCCCGCGCAGAGCGCGTGAACCGTTCCGGCCGGTATGTAGAACGTATCTCCCGCTTGAACGGACACGACTTGCAGCGAATCCATGATCCGGTGCTCCGCAATGGCGGCAGCGAACGATTCGCGATTCACGCCGGACTTCAGGCCGTAGATGATTTTGGCGTCCGGCTTGGCGTCCAGGACGTACCACATTTCCGTCTTGCCGAGCTCGCCCTTGGGCAGCCCCGCGTAATCGTCGGTCGGATGAACTTGCACAGACAAGTCGTCGTTGCAATCCAGCAGCTTGATCAGCAGCGGGAACCGGCCGTTGCCGGAATGGCTTCCTTTGGAACCGAACCATTCGGCGCCGAGCTTCTCGCGGATTTGATCCAGTCCCTGGCCGGCCAGCTCGCCGTTGAGCACGTGCGAGACGCCGTTCGGGTGGTCGGCGATCATCCAGCCTTCGCCGATGTGTCCCTCCGGAACGTCATAGCCGAACCGTTCCAAGGCGCGGCCGCCCCAGACGCGTTCTTTGAAATCGGGCTTGAAGTGAAGCGGGTAAGGTTGCACGGTTTGACTCATCATCATTGTCCTCCTCGCGTGGATTGGAAAAATTCGATCGATTCGCCGTCGGGGCCGAGGAAAAAGAAGTAGCGGCTTCCGTTCGGCAGCGTCGTGATCGCGTCGTCGAGCCCGCGGACGGACAGCGAGCCGATGCGGCGGTACTCCTCTTCGATGTCGTCGACGGCGAAAGCGACATGGTGGACACGGCCTTCCGCGGCCAATTGGCCGTCATAGCCTTCGATCAGCTCGACCTCGGTCTCCCGATGACCGGGAAACGAGAGGAAGGCGAGACGAATGACGCCGTTCGTATGCGTCATCGTCTCCAGATGCTCCAGGCCGACGACCTGGACATAAAACGCTATGGACTTCTCCAGGTCGCTCGACATGATGCCGACGTGTTCGATTTTGCGGACGGTCATAGGTTTCTCAGTCTCCTTAACAATGATTGGGGCAATAGGAATCAGCGCTTCGAGACGGCGATCAGATAGGGAGCGGACGGCTTCTGCGGGAACCGGTACTGTACGGACTGGGCCAGAACGGAAGGCAGCGCCGCCGCCCACGCTTCAACCGCCGCCGCTTCGATGTCCCCGCCTTCATGTCCAGGGTAAAGGACCGCGGTGACGATTCCCTTCGGGGCGAGCAGTCCAAGCGCCGCCTCGAGCGCCGCGACGGTCGTCTCCGGACGGGTGACGATAGATCGGTCCCCGCCCTCCCCCGGCAGGTAGCCAAGGTTGAACATAACGGCGCGGATGCGGCCGCGATGCTCCGGCGCCACCAGCTCGGCCATTCGCTCGTGGCCGGCGAGAAGCAGCTCGACCGGCGCGAGGCTTGGCGGAGCGGAGCCTCCGCCCGAAGCGCGGCGCGCGATGCTCCCGTTCCCGCTGCCGCTCTCCGAGTCCCGCGCCGCCGCGGCCAGCCTTTCGCGCGTCCGATTCACCGCATCCCGCTGCACGTCGAATGCGTACACGCGCCCTTTCGGGCCGCATGCCCGCGCGAGAAACAGCGTGTCCACGCCGCCTCCGGCAGTGGCGTCGACGGCGGCGGCGCCCGGCTCCAGCCGTTCCGCCGCCCAGCGCTGCGCCAGGCTTAGCACGGAGAGAAAGCCCATCGCCTCAGCGTCCTCCCCAAAGCTTGCCCTGCCAAGTATTCCTTCGCGCCAGCTCGGCGTCGAAAGCGTTCAGCACTTCCCACTTGTTCAGGCTCCACATCGGGCCGATCAGCAGGTCGCGCGGCGCGTCGCCGGTCAGCCGGTGGACGATCATCTCGGGCGGCAGCATCTCCAGCGTATCGACCACAAGACCGACGTATTCGTCCCGCTCCAAAAACCGCAAGAGGCCTTCCCGCCATTGGCGGACCATCGGCGTCTTGCGCATCAGGTGCAGCAGATGAATCTTGATGCCCTGCACGTCCATCGCCGCGGTCTGCCGGCCCGTCTCCAGCATCATGTCGCGGTCCTCGCCCGGCAGGCCGTAGATGATGTGGGCGCATACGCGAATGCCCCTCGCCCGCAGCCGCTGCACCGCATCCAGGTAGCAGGCGGTGTCGTGCGCCCGGTTGATGAGCTCCGACGTCGTCTCGTGCACCGTCTGCAGACCCATTTCGAGCCACAGATACGTCCGCTCGTTCAGCTCCGCGAGGTAATCGACGACGTCGTCCGGAAGGCAGTCCGGACGCGTGGCGATGGACAGCCCGACGACGCCCGGCTGGCGCAGGATCGCTTCATAATACTCGCGGAGCGTCTCCAGCGGGGCGTACGTGTTCGTATAAGCCTGGAAGTAACCGATATACTTCGCGTTCGGCCACTTCAGGTGCTGGCGGTCCCGCACGGTATTGAACTGCGTGACCAGGTCGTCCCTCCGGCTGCCGGCGAAGTCGCCCGAGCCGCGGGCGCTGCAGAAGGTGCAGCCCCCTTTGGCGATCGTGTTGTCCCGGTTCGGGCACGTAAAACCGGCGTCGAGCATCACCTTGAACACTTTTTCCCCGAAGTGCTCGCGCATTTCGTGGTTCCATGTATGAAATCTTTTGCCGCTCCACAGATTAGGCTGCAGGACGGTATCGTTCGCTTCGGTCGTTGGCATCAGGCGGACCGCTCCTTGCTGTGAAAATCCGTTACTGCCATTGTACCGAAAAATGGCGTCGATGGCGAGAACGCTCGTCCGTCCCGATAAAGGGAGCTTGCTCCAAAGAGGCATTCCGATAAACAGGATTTTATGCAAAAAGGGCGTATTGACAGGGTTTTCATCTTGAAATACCTCACATGATATGTTATATTAAAAGTGCGTCAAATCAATGAATTTTGCGATTTTCGACCTCTATTTTTCGCATGGATGTCGTCTGCCGTTCCACTCGTCGGGGCACATCCGCCCTTTACTTCATTTTCGGAGAAAGCGAGAGGTGAGGATCATGGCTTCTACCGTTAAAATCCCCCAAGGGGACGACACGCTCAAGGTCGAGCTGACCATTAAAGAGGCAATGGCGCTTGCGGGTATCAAGTTCCACAGCAACCACGGCGTGGAAGTGTCCGCCAAACGGAAGCTGCAAGAAGCGATCGACATTCAATACCACATCGAAGAGCAGCGCCCGGTCAACTGACCGCGGATGCCTTCGCCCGGACCGCGTCGCTCCCATGGAGCGGATGCGGTCTTTTTTGATTAATCGGGAAGCTGCGCCCGGCGCGTCCCTTTACATTTCCGGCCGGATTCGGCACAATAGGTGTCGGTTAACGAGTTCGGAACGCGGTCCGCGCAAGGGCCGCAACGTCTGCAGGGGGATTAAGTCATGCGATTGCGAAGCAGAAAAAATGCGGGAGAGAGTCTCGAAAAGAACGATCTGGTCGTGCTGGAGCCGGGCCGGTACCGGGGGCGTTGGCGGGAGCTGTTCGGCAACGACAATCCGATCCGCGTCGAGATCGGCATGGGCAAAGGCCAATTTATCAGCCGGATGAGCGCAAGCAATCCCGGGATCAATTATCTAGGCATGGATATGTTCGACGAGCTGCTGCGAAAAGGAAGCGCCAAGGCGAAGCAGATTTGGCTGGAGAAGGGCTCGGACACGGTGCCGAATCTGTTCCTCGTGCGCGGCAACGCGGAGCGGCTGGAAGAGATGTTCGCGCCCGGTGAACTGGACCGCATCTACTTGAACTTCAGCGATCCGTGGCCGAAGAGCAAGCATGCCAAGCGGAGGCTCACGCATTCCCGCTTTCTGGAGAAGTACAAGGAAGCGCTGAACGAGCGGGGAGAGATCCACTTCAAGACGGATTCGCTCAGCTTGTTCGAATTTTCGCTGAACAGCTTTTCCGACTCGCTGCTGCAGATGCGCAACATCTCGCTGGATTTGCATCGGAACGGGCTGCGCGACGATCTGGTCATGACCGAATACGAGACGAAGTTCGTCGAGCGGGGACAGCCGATCTACCGGCTGGAAGCGGTCATCGGCAGCGAGGCGATCGCGCGGCACCGCTCCGAAGTCGAAGGCAAGATGCGCTCGGCGGCGGCTCGCGAGGAAGCCCGGCAGCAGGCTGCGGCCGAAGCGGGCGAACAGGACGCCCTTTCGAGCGCAGAGAATGCCGAATAAGATCGGACGCCCGATCGGGAATTTGATCCAAACCGAAACCGCCGGAGAGCTCCCGGCGGTTTTGTTATGCGGCGCTTTCTCGTTGCACCGACGAAATTCCGCTCAAGAGAGCAGCCCAATTCCTCGTATCCGCCCGCTTCTTCACAAAGCTTTCTCAAATTTTTTTGGCCAAACCCGATTGACGAACAGGTTCGTTCGCATATGATGGAATAGAGAGGGGAAACCCAAAAAACCCAAAAACCAAAAAAATGAAAATCCGGCGTCCCCGGATCAGCCGTTTCGAGAAGGAGGAGATAATCGCATGCTGCTGACGAGGCGGCGAAAGCAGTTTCTTGGGCAGCTCGCCGAGTTATACGGCCAGCAGAACGAGCCGGTGCACTACGGAACATTGGCGGCCGCACTCGGCGTAAGCAAGTGGACCGCTTACGACATGCTGAAGGAGATCGAGAAGATGGGCTGCGCCGTCCGCAGCTATGCCGCCAACGGCGGGGAGACGGGCAGAACGCAAGTCCGGTTCGTGCCGACTCCGCTCGGTTACGAGCTGCTCGAAGCGGAACGGGAGGAAACGGCGGTCGATGCGGACGATTGGGAAGCGACCCGCGCCCGGCTGCTCGCGGCGCTCCGCGGCATCTCGTCCCGGAGAACGCTGACCGAACGGCTTCGCAAGCTCAAAGAGGAAGTTCGGCATGTCAAGCGGGGAATGGAAGTATGCGCATACAGCATCGGCGTGATGCTGATGTATTTGTACAAGACGGGCGGCAAGGCGGAGGAGTACGTCCGTCACCTCGTGTCCCGCGCGCCGACGGGAGAGATCGGGATGACGACGTTCGCGGGCGCGGTGCTCGGCACCGTCGCGCCGGAGTCGGCTCGCGAGATCGGCGCGGAGCTGGCCGAGCTCGCGGGGAAATATTTGCGATCCGTAACGGATTTGTCCGAGCGCGAGAAAGTTTTGCTTTCTGATTTTTTGCTTGAAGCGCTGGTTTAACAAGCCGGTGAGCCGCAACATGAAGCGGCATCGCTTCCGACGGGGGAAGCGGTCCGCGCGCCATACACTGTCATTTTCACCGGAACACTTTATATCCGAGGACGGAGGCGTGATTTGCATGGCTCGTTATTATCGCGAATTTTTTACCAATCCCATGATTGCGTTTATGGTGGCTTTGTTTGTCGTCGCCACGACGCTCGCCTGCGTCTTCTATGAAGGCGGACGCTCGGTCTGGGGGTTCGTCGCGGGCATGGCCGTCTATGCCCTGTTCGAATATTTGGTGCATCGCTTCCTTCTTCATGAATTTCCCAAGATGGCTCCTGCGATGTACAAAGGCCATGTCGCCCATCACGATCATCCGAACGACCTGGAGCATCTGTTCAGCCCGCTTCGCTATGACGCAGCAACCCATACCGGATATTTTCTGGTTCTGTGGGCTCTGACGAGGGACTTAAAGCTCGTGGCCGCGATCATGGCGGGAACGGCGCTGTTCCAGCTTTATTATCAATGGATGCATTACGTCGCCCATCGCCCGATCACCCCGATCACCCCGTGGGGGAGATGGATGCGCAAGAAGCATCTGCTTCATCACTTCATGGACGACCACGCCTGGTACGGCGTCTCGCACCCCGCGCTGGATATCGTCATGGGCACGAACAAGCCGCAGCCGAAGAAGAAAAACACGAGTCAGCCGTCCGCCTAAGAATGGAGGCAGGGCGCTGAGCCTACACTAACGGAAATATTTCCGACACGCGAAGGAGCTGAAGGAACATGAAAGATTTGATCAGCAAGACGGTATCGCTCGGCCTCGGCATGGTAATCGCGGGCAAAGAGCAGGTGGAGAAGCTGGCGGACGAATGGGTCAAAAAAGGCGAGATGAGCCGCGAGGAATCGTTCGCGTTCCTGAACGACCTCCTTCGCAAGGGCGAGGAAGCGCAGCGCCGGCTGGAGACGATGGTGCAGGAGCGCGTCCAGGCCGTGATCGGCGACAAGAAATGGGCGACCCAAGCGGACGTGGAACGGATCGAACGCCGTCTCGACGAATTGATGAGCCGCCTGCCGAAACAGGAATTGCCGGTCGCAGCGGACGAGTCGGACCCGTCGCCTTCCTAAGCTTGGCCGGATGGACGCTAGGCCGAGAAAGGGGAGGAAGGCGTGGGGAAAAGAATCCGCCATTTTCAGCGGTATCGGGAGATCGCTTCCGCGTTCGTCCGGTACGGCTTCGGCTACGTGGTCAAAGATTTAGGTTTGTCCGAATTTGTCCCGGTACCCTACCGGCCGCTCCGAGGCGACGATAAGCCGGAGTCCGATCGGCCCACCATCGCCGTCCGGCTGCGGATGTTTCTCGAAGAGCTGGGCCCTACCTTCGTCAAGCTGGGGCAGCTTGCCAGCACGCGGGCCGATCTGATGCCGCCCGAGCTGACCCGCGAATTGCAGCGGCTGCAGGACGACGTGCCGCCTTTTCCGTTCGCGGACGTGGCGAGAATCGTCGAGGAACAGCTCGGCGCGCCGATCGACCAGCTCTTCCGGGAATTCGACGAATTCCCGGTCGCGGCCGCCTCGATCGGCCAGGTGCATTACGCTTCGCTTCCTACGGGCGTACAAGTGGCGGTCAAAGTGCAGCGCCCGCAAATCCGGCAGGTGGTGCAGACCGACCTGGAAATTCTGGCCGAGCTGTCGGCGATGGCCGAGAAGCGGCTGGAATGGGCGAGGCGCTACCGTCTCGGCGAGATGACGCGGGAGCTCGGCGCGGCGCTGCTTGGCGAGCTGGACTACGACAGGGAGCGCCGGAACGCGGAGAAGTTCGCCGTGCTCAGCGAGTCGCTTCCTTACATACGCATTCCGGCCGTGTACCGCCACCTGTCGTCGGATCGGGTGCTGACCATGGAGCGGGTGGAAGGCATCAAGCTGACCGATCGGGAAAAGCTGGACGAAGCCGGCTACGATCGCCGCGAGCTGGCCGGCAAATTCGCGACCGCGATCTTCCATCAGGTGCTGATCGACGGCTTCTTTCACGGCGATCCCCATCCGGGCAACGTGCTGGCGCTGCCGGAAGGGCGGATCGCCCTGCTGGACTTCGGGATGGTCGGCAAGCTGCGGCCGGAGACGAAGGTGCACTTCGCTTCGCTGATCATCGCGCTCCGGGGTCAGAGTACGGACGGGGTGATCCGGGCGGTCGAGAGGCTCGGCATGATTCCCGAGAATGCGGACCGGCATTCGCTCAGGGCCGACGTGGATGAACTGAGGGAGCTGTACTACAACGTCCCGCTGAGCGAGATCAGCTTGGGCGATTCGATCAACCGGCTGTTCGGACTGGCCCAGCGGCACTCCATCCGCATTCCTTCGGAGATGACGCTGCTCGGCAAGACGCTGCTGACGACCGAAGGCGTCGTCTCGTCGCTCGATCCGACTTTCAGCGTCATCAAGGTAGCGGAGCCGTTCGGCCGGCAGCTTCTGCTGGACAGGCTCAGCCCCGGCAAATGGCTGAACCGGCTGAGCCGGCAATTGCCGGAATATGTCGAATGGTTCGGCGAAGCGCCGGGCAAGCTGCGGGAGCTGCTGACGCTCGCGAAGCAAGGCAAGATCAAGCTGGAGCTGTCCATCCCGGCGTCGGAGACGGACAAGTTCGCGAGGAAGCTCGACCGGATCGGCAACCGTCTCTCCTTCAGCATCGTGCTGCTGGCGTTCAGCATCATGATGGTCGGGCTGATCATCGGCTCGTCCATCAGCCATCAGCATACGATGCTGTGGCGCATTCCCGCCATCGAGATCGGATTCGCCGTCGCCGGCGCGATGTTCCTCTGGCTGATTTACTCGATCTTTCGTTCGGGGAGATTTTAGAGAGGAAGAGAAAGCCAGAGGGGAACGAGCAGGGCGGCGGAGCAGCCGAGCAGCGCGCCGGCGATCGTATCGCTCGGATAGTGCTGGCCGAAATAAACGCGGGAAAGCGCTACTCCGACGGCGATCGGCAGCAGCAGCGGGATGAGCATCGGGGCGGCCGCCATCCACGGCGTCAGCATGGCGAAGGCCGCGGTCGTATGGCCGGACGGGAACGACGGATCCTTCAGCGGTTTACGGCACGTGTTTGCTTGCGGATATTTCTGATAGGGCCGGCGGCGCGGGGCGCCCCGCTTGGCCAGCGCAACCGGCAGATGGCTCAGCGCGACGGCGGCGAGCCCCTGCCAGCCGGCCGCGCGCCACGGACCGGATGCGAGCAGTCCGGCCGCCAGCGAGAAGCCGAGGCAGAACGTCGCCCCTCCGAGCAGCGTCAGAATCCGGAACAGCCGGTCCCACAAGTCCCGGTTCCACTTCGTGTTCACGTGCATGAACAGAGGCATTTCCACGCGCTCCAACAGCCGGTACAATCTCTCCATGACGAGTCTCCTCTCCGGTGCATCTTGCCCAAGCCTCCCTTCTAGGATATCACTCATTTGTATCGCCAGCATGAACGGAAACGAAAACGCGCGTAAAACCTTCTTAAGTCCCAAAAAAACGGACAAGCGGGGCCCCGCGATTTGACATTCGCTTGATTTTCCGATCATTTCCCTCCTTTATGATGAAGGCAAATCAGAAGGAGGCGAAGCGATATGAGCTCGACGATGCGTTTGGCTCTGTTCACCGACACGTACGCTCCGGAGATTAACGGCGTGGCCAAGACGCTGGAGCGCTGGGTCGGCTATTTGCGTCGGAACGGCATTGCCTGTCAGGTGTTTGCTCCCGCAAGGCCCAAGGGAGAGGCGATCGTCTCGGAGGAGGCCGAGCGTCTCGCCAGCTTTCGCTTCTTCCTCTATCCCGAGCTCAGGGTCGCGGTGCCGGTCTCGTTCGCGGCGGAGCGCGAGCTGCTTCGCTTCCGGCCGACGGCCGTTCACGTGGCGACGCCGTTCGGAACCGGCCTGACCGGCCGCCGCCTCGCCTTGAAGCACGGCATTCCGCTGGTCGCGTCTCACCATACGCATTTCGTGCGCTATTTGCCGTTTTACAATTTGCAATGGATGGGTAAACTTCTATGGAGCTACCTGCATTGGTTCCATCGTCCTTGCCGCCGGATCTACGTTCCGTCCCGCTCCGTGCAGGAGGAGTGCGGACGCGACGGCTGGCGGGGGCTCGAGGTGTGGAGCCGGGCGGTCGATACCGGCTTGTTCCACCCGTTCGTCGAACGGGAACGATTCTTGTCGGAAGCCGGCGTTCCCGCCTCCCGATTCGTTCTGCTGTACGCGGGCCGGCTTGCGCCCGAGAAGCGGACGGGACTCGCGGTGGAGGCGTTGCGCCGCTTCGTCCGGGATTCCGGCGCCGACGCGGAGCTCGTGTTCGCCGGAGACGGACCGACGGCAGGCGCGCTGCATGCGCTGGCCGACAAGCACGGCGTGCGCGCCCGATTCCTCGGCGCGGTGCCGCAGCCCGAACTGCAGCGCTGGATGGCCGCTTCCGATGCGCTGCTGTTTCCGTCGCCGACCGAGACGTTCGGCAACGTCGTGCTGGAGGCGATGGCGTGCGGCTTGCCCGTCATCGGAGCGGACGCCGGCGCCGTGCCCGACACGGTGCGGGACGGCGCGACGGGGCTGCTCTGCCGGGAGGACGACGCCGACGCCTTCGCGGCCGCCATCGCGCGGCTGCACGCCGACGACGGCCTCCGTTCCCGCCTCTCGGCGGCGGCTCTCGCGGACGCCCGGTCTCGCTCGTGGGACGACGTGTTCGGACGGCTGCTCGCCAGCATCCGCGAGTCGTCGGACGACGCGGGACCTAGCGGCAGGGAAGATGCCGTCGTGTGAACCGGAGCTTTGCCCGCAAGCCGGGACTGAGGTCTTGGAAACGGAGCGAGGCGAAGCGCGCTCCCCGTCCCGCCCAGCAAATCGCATCCAGGAGCCGGTCAGCTTCCCGGAAGGGAACCACGCCGCCCATAGGAACGAATTCGGCTGCAGAAGACTTTTGACAAAGCGATGTGGAACAAAGACAATCGATTCAGCGTCTAAACAGAGAGAGAGAAAAAACGCAATTAAAAAAAAGCCGGGCGAACGACTCCGCCAAACAGAGAGGGAGCGCGCACCGAGCCAAGAAAATGGGGTTTAGGGGGTACAACTGAATATGTTGAACGATTTGCTGCTGGCTTTTCAGGTGTTGTTTTTCCTGATCGGCGCTTACCAGGTGTTTTTATCTTTTTTCGGCTGGTATCGCAAAAAGGAAAGGATCGTCCACGAGCCCACGAAGTCTTTCGCTCTTCTTGTGGCCGCCCACAATGAAGAAGCCGTCATCGGGGCACTGCTGGATAACCTGCTTAAGCTGAAGTACCCGCGCGAGCTCTATGATGTGTTCGTCATCTGCGACAACTGTACGGACGGCACCGCCGATATCGTACGAAGCTACCCGGGCGTCTACGCCTGCGAGCGCACGAATCCGAACGAGCGGGGCAAAGGCTTCGCGATCGAATGGATGCTGCGGGAGCTGTGGAAGCGGCCGAAGAGCTACGACGCGGTCGTCATGTTCGACGCCGACAACCTGGTGGCGACCGACTTCCTCCAGTACATGAACGAGGATCTTCTCGCCGGTCACCGCGTCATCCAGGGCTACCTGGATACGAAGAACCCGCACGACTCCTGGGTCAGCGCCGCCAACGGAATCAACTATTGGTTCTGCAACCGGCTGTGGCAGCTTCCGCGCTACAACCTGGGATTGTCCAACTTCCTCGGCGGCACCGGCATGTGCTTCGAGTCCAAGCTTCTCAAGGAGATGGGCTGGGGCGCGACGAGCCTGGTGGAGGATCTGGAGTTTACGATCCGCTGCATTCAGCGGAACATCTATCCGAAGTTCAACTTCGACGCGCGCGTGTACGACGAGAAGCCGATTACGTTCCGGGCTTCGGCCCGCCAGCGGCTGCGCTGGATGCAAGGGCACTTCGAGATCGCCCGCCGCTACATGTTCCCGACGCTCTGGCAAGGAATCAAGGAGCGTTCCTGGACGAAGATCGATGCCGCATTTTACATTTTCAACGCTTATAATTTTCTGATCGGCTTTACGCTGACCGCGACGCTCTGGTTCGATCTGCTGCTCCCCGGCGAGAAGCATTTCGATTCGATCTACTCGATCTTCCCGAGCTGGATGGCCGTGCCGGTCGCGCTGTATATTTACTTCCAATGCCCGCTGGCGATGATCCTGGAGAAGGTCAATTGGAGAAGCTACGTCCGGTTGATCACCTTCCCGATCTTCTTCGTCTCGTGGTGGCCGATCACGTTCTGGGCGTTCTTTACGCAGAACAACAAGACGTGGAGCCATACGGAGCACACCCGCGTGCTGCGGCTGGAGGAAGTGCAAGGCAAGCAGATGTAAGGCAGGCCGGACGGACAGGCTCCGAATCGGAAGGGCCGGTCGGCATACGAGGTCGAACGCGGCGGTCCCCGGACTGCCGCCTTTTTTTTGAATTCGGGCGGGGTCGGGCTCCCCGTTGACACGTCCCGGCGGGCGTGATATAGTAATCGAGTGACTGTTTGAATCAGCACGCTTTAAGAAGAAGCACCCGCTTCTCACCTGACCGGCGCCGGCCGGCTGGTACGGCGTAGCTTTCGTCAGGCGGCGAACGGTTTTCCGTTCGCGGCGCTATCCACGTTAGCGACGGAATGCGGGTCTTCGGGCCCGCATTTTTTGTTTGTGTCAGAGGCAGCTCAGTCCTTTATGGAGGTGGAACATTATCAGCAAGGATCATCAAATCAACGAGGAAATCCGGGCGAAGGAAGTTCGGCTGATCGGAGCGGACGGCGAACAGATCGGCATCAAGCCGTTCCGTGAAGCGATGCAGATGGCGATCGACGCGAACATGGACTTGGTCAATATCGCGCCGCAAGCGAAGCCGCCGGTTTGCCGCATCATGGATTACGGCAAATTCCGTTACGAGCAGCAGAAGAAAGATAAGGAAGCCCGGAAGAATCAGAAGATTGTCGACCTGAAGGAAGTTTGGTTCCGTTCGAACATCGAGGAGCACGACTACCAGACGAAATTCCGCAACGTCGTGAAGTTTCTGGGCGAGGGCGACAAGGTCAAATGTTCCGTGCGGTTCCGCGGACGCGAGATTGCCCATGCCAACATCGGCCAGAAGATTCTGGAGCGCGTGGCCAACGAAGTATCCGACATCTGCGTCGTCGAGCGGGTCCCGAAGCTGGAAGGCCGCAGCATGATCATGATTTTGGCTCCCAAGAGCCACTGATGACAGGAGGATATACTGATGCCTAAGATGAAGACGCACAGCAGCCTGAAGGATCGGGTCAAGATTACCGGCACGGGCAAAGTGAAACGCTTCAAAGCGTACAAGAACCACTTGCTGTCCCACAAGTCCGGCCGCCAGAAGCGCGTTCTCGGAACGCAGCCGCTGATGGCGCAAGGGGACGTTCGCCGCTTGCAGCAGCAACTGGCCAACCTGAAATAATCGATTGAACCAGTCGCGCGAGCGACGGACCATTCCGTAGGAGGTAATGAGCAATGGCAAGAGTCAAGGGCGGGTTCGTCACGCGCCGCCGTCGCAATAGAGTCCTGAAGCTGGCGAAAGGTTACTGGGGCGCCAAGCATCGCCTGTTCAAGAAGGCAAACGAGCAAGTCATGAAGTCGCTGATGTACGCGTACCGCGATCGTCGCCAGACGAAGCGCAACTTCCGCAAACTGTGGATCGTGCGCATCAACGCGGCCGCTCGTCAGAACGGCTTGTCCTACAGCAAGCTGATGCACGGCCTGAAGCTGGCCGGCATCGACGTGAACCGCAAGATTCTCGCCGACCTGGCCGTGAACGACATTAACGCGTTCAACACGCTGGCCGGCACCGCCAAAGAGAAGATCAACGCGTAACTCCGTTTGCCGCGTTGTCCGGAAACCGCCGTTCGCTCCCCCCGAGGAGCGGCCGGCGGTTTCTTTCTGCCCGACAGGGCGGCGAAAGAGAACCCGCGGGGCCCTTCGAATCCTTGCCGCTTTGTCCCGTCTTTTTCCACGCCGGAGAGGGCAGAGGTACAAGCAGAACGTTCCGATGGGACATAAACTGCAGGACAACGGGGGAGCGATCTTCCGGACCGAGGTTCTGCAGCGGGACCGATTCGGCTCCGGACGATCCCCTGTCGGAAAGGAGGGATTCGATTGTCCCGCGTTACTCGAGATCAAGCGCGCAAGTTGATCGGGAAACGGATCTATGCCGTTCGCAAGGACGGCTCGGTAGTAAGCGGCAAGCTTCTTCGCGTCAGCGGAGACCGGCTCGTGCTGGAACGCCCGGGAGGCAGAGGCAAAGCGAGCACCAAAGCGTTCATTCCGCTCGTGCTGTTCGACCTGCTTGCCATCGGAACGGCTCCCTTTGCCTTTGGGGGCTTTGGGGGCTTTGGGGGTTTTGGAGGTTTCGGCGGATTTGACGGCTGGTGGTAACGGCATAAGGCTGCCGGTTCACCGGCCGATTATAAGCGGAACAGAGATTCTTTTCGGGAGAAAAGAGCCGGCCGGGAGGCCGGCTCTTTTGCCGCAGCCACGGGGAACGTCCGATTTAAAGCCCCAGGAGCCAGTCTTTCTGGAACGATTCGAGCGGCTTCTCCAACCGGTAGCAGCGCAGCTCCCCGACGTGCTGCACGGTACGATAGCCGAGCCGGTTATAGAACCGGTGGGCTTTGTCGTTGCCTTCGTCGACGAACAGAAGGGCGTTCGTGCAGCCCTTGGAGATGCCGTACTCCTCGGCGCGCCGCATCAGCGCGGTGCCCCAGTGCCGGTTCTGCTGGGACGGGTCCACGGCGAGCAGATCGACGAACAAGGTCGAATCTTTAACGATCATGTGCAGGAACGCGAACGGGTCCGAGCTTCGGCTGCTCGAGACAACCAGCGTGGCGCCCTCGCGAAGGCGCCGAACGACGTCTCCATAGAGCCGGCGGTCTCGGGGGTGGTGCCACGGCGACAGCGGAACGAGCTGCGTGCGGACGAGCCGGACGATGCCCGGCATGTCGCGGGGATTTTTCCAACGGATCACGGCCATTCCTCCCGCCACGGCTCGGTTGCGCTTCGGGCCGTTTTCCATATCGTATGAACACGTCCGCCTGGTGGTTCTCCGCGAATTCCCCCGGGTTCCGGAAACGAAATATTGACGAATGCTTCCGGGAAGCATATAATGGGGACTAAATCGACCGAACATGATCAACAGCCGTGAAGAGGAAGAAGCGGGAGGGCTCTTGAGCTCAGAGAGCGTCGGATTTGCTGAGACCGATGCCTTAATCCCTGTACGCCGGGTCTCCTCGGAGCTGTTCGCCTGAACCGTCGGCCTGCCGGCCTTCGTTGTAGGGGGAATCGGAGTGACGCACGTTATCGCGTCCGAAGTATAAGGATCGGCGCTTGAGCGCTCAAGCGATCCGGCCGTACTTTATGAGACCGTCGCTGCGAGGCGTACGGTGAATCCGGGTGGTACCGCGGAAGGAACAGCCTTTCGTCCCGAATATCGTTAATCGATGTTCGGACGAGAGGCTTTTTGATTTTGGGTCCAAGATTTTGTGGAATGAACATTTTGAAAGGAGGATGACGGATGAGCGCGCAAAGTGCCACGCTGAAGTCCAAGGAAGAACTGATTGAGAAATGGAGCAAGCCGGAAGTCATTACGGGATCCGAAATGCTGCTTAGGAGCCTGCTGTTGGAGGGCGTCGACTGCGTCTTCGGATATCCGGGCGGAGCGGTGCTCTTTATCTACGACGCGATGTACGGCTTCTCCGATTTTAACCATCTGCTAACCCGTCACGAACAAGGGGCGATTCACGCGGCCGACGGATATGCCCGCAGCACGGGCAAAGTCGGAGTCTGCATCGCGACCTCGGGTCCGGGAGCAACGAATCTGGTTACCGGCATCGCGACGGCTTACATGGATTCGGTGCCGCTCGTCGTCATCACCGGCAACGTGGCGACCTCGCTGATCGGAACCGATGCGTTCCAGGAAGCGGATATCGTCGGCATCACGATGCCGATCACGAAGCACAGTTACCTGGTGCGCGACGTCAACGATCTGCCGCGCGTCATTCACGAAGCGTTCCACATTGCCAACACGGGGCGCAAAGGGCCGGTCCTGATCGACATTCCGAAGGACGTGTCGGCGGCGAAGGCGTTGTTCCAGCCGGCGAAGGAAGTGCATCTGCGCGGATACAACCCGACCGTTCAACCGAACCGCAACCAGGTTGACAAAATGATCCGCGCGATCGAGGAAGCGGAGCGTCCGATCTTGCTGGTCGGCGGCGGCGCCATCTACTCCGGAGCGCACGAAGAACTGTACGAATTCGTTACCAAGACGCAGATTCCGATCACCACGACGCTGCTCGGACTCGGCGCTTTTCCGACCGGCCACGAGCTGCATATGGGCTTCCCCGGCATGCACGGGACGTGGACGGCGAACACGGCGATTCAGAACGCGGATCTGCTGATCAATATCGGCGCCCGGTTCGACGACCGCGTGACGGGCAAGCTGTCGGGCTTCGCGCCGATGGCCAAGATCGTCCACATCGACATCGATCCGGCCGAGATCGGCAAGAACGTGCCGACCGAAATTCCGATCGTCGGCGACGTGAAGGCCGTGCTGCAGGTTGCGGTCGCGTTGGCGAAGCGCGCGGACAAAGCGGACGTCTGGCGTGCCCAGATTCAGGCTTGGAAGGCCAGCAAGCCGTTCAAGTACGCCGACTCCGAAACGGAGCTCAAGCCCCAATGGGTCGTTTCGATGATCCACGAGACGACGAAGGGCGAAGCGATCGTCACGACGGACGTCGGCCAGCATCAGATGTGGGCGGCTCAGTACTACCCGTTCAACCAGCCGCGTTCGCTGGTCACCTCCGGCGGCCTCGGCACGATGGGCTTCGGCTTCCCGTCCGCCATCGGCGCGCAGATGGGCAACCCGGACCGCACCGTCGTCTCGATCAACGGCGACGGCGGCATGCAGATGTGCGCGCAGGAGCTGGCGGTTTGCGCCATCAACAACATCCCGGTCAAAGTAGCGATCCTGAACAACCAGGTGCTCGGCATGGTTCGGCAATGGCAGGAGCTGATCTACGACAACCGCTACAGCCATATCGACCTGGCAGGCAGCCCGGATTTCGTGAAGCTCGCCGAAGCTTACGGCGTCAAGGGCTTCCGCGCGACGAACAAGGAAGAGGCTCGCCGCGCTTGGGAAGAGGCGCTGAAGCATCCCGGTCCCGCGGTCGTGGAGTTCGTCGTCCGCAAGGAGGAGAACGTCTTCCCGATGGTTCCGCAAGGCAGCACGATCGATCAAATGCTCATGGGGGATTCCGAATGAACCGCAAACATACCATTGCCATTCTCGTGAACGACCATCCGGGCGTTCTGCAGCGGGTGTCGGGGTTGTTCGGACGCAGAGGCTTCAACATCGAGAGCATCACGGTCGGAGCCTCCGAAGAACCCGGCCTGTCCCGGATGGTGATCGTCGCGGGCGGCGACGATCACACGCTGGAGCAGATCCAGAAGCAGCTTTACAAAATCATCGACGTCATCAAAGTCATCGACGTCGGTTCGAGTCCGATGGTCGCCCGCGAGCTCGGCCTGATCAAGATCAACGCCGAGCCTGCGGCCCGTCCCGAAATTCTCGGCATCGTCGAGACGTTCCGCGCGTCGGTCGTCGACATCGGTGCGAACAGCATGATCGTCCAAGCCGTCGGAGATTCCGACAAGCTGGACGCCATGGTCGAGCTGCTGAAGCCGTACGGCATCCGCGAGCTGTCCCGCACGGGCGTCACCGCCATGATCCGCGGCGGCCGTTAATCCTTAGCCGTCTGTCTTCTTCATCCGCTTCCCGCTGGAGCGGGTGTTCGAGGGGAGAAGCGCGGAAGCCGCCGCCCGCGGCCGGGGCTTGTCCGCCCCGCCCGAACGGCCGCATCGCGCCGCTCCTCCCTTGGGACGCCCGTTTCATGAGGGTTGCCATAAAGGTTTTTTAATTTAAGGAGGCATATATTCAATGGCAGTCAAGTTGTTCCACGAAAAAGACGCCGATCTCGGCGCGCTCAGAGGCAAGACGATCGCAGTTATCGGTTACGGCAGCCAGGGCCACGCCCAAGCGCAAAACCTGCGCGACAGCGGCCTGTCGGTCATTATCGGCCTTCGCGAAGGCAAGTCCGCGGAAGCGGCCCGCAACGACGGCTTCGAAGTCTTCCCGGTCGCCGACGCTACCCGCAAAGCCGACGTCGTGCAAATTCTGATGCCGGACGAGACGCAAGCGTCCGTCTATAAGAACGAGATCGAGCCGAACCTGAAGAAGGGCGCCGCTCTGATGTTCTCCCACGGCTTCAACGTTCACTTCGGCCAGATCGTGGCTCCGGCCGACGCGGACGTCCTGCTCGTCGCTCCGAAGTCCCCGGGCCACATGGTTCGCCGCACGTACGTCGAAGGCTTCGGCGTTCCCGGCCTGATCGCCGTTCACCAGAACGGAACGGGCAAGGCGTTCGAGATCGGCATGGCTTATGCCAAAGGCATCGGCTGCACCCGCGCGGGAGTCATCGAGACGAGCTTCCGCGAAGAGACCGAAACCGACCTGTTCGGCGAGCAAGCCGTTCTGTGCGGCGGCGCGAGCGCCCTCGTCAAAGCGGGCTTCGAGACGCTGGTGGAAGCCGGCTACGCTCCGGAAATGGCATACTTCGAGTGCCTGCATGAGCTGAAGCTGATCGTCGACCTGATGTACGAAGGCGGTCTGGCCGCTATGCGCAGCTCGATCTCCAACACCGCCGAATACGGCGACTACGTCTCCGGACCGCGCGTCGTGACCGACGAGACGAAGAAAGCGATGAAGGCGGTTCTGTCGGACATTCAATCGGGCCGCTTCGCACGCGACTTCATCCTGGAAAATCAATCCGGCCGCGCCGTTCTGACGGCGACCCGCCGCAACGAAGCCGAGCATCCGATCGAAGTGGTCGGCGCGCAGCTTCGCGGCTTGATGCACTGGATCAAGAAGTAAGCGAACGAACGCACCGGCTGTTCCGGATGGCAGGCAACTGCCTTTCGGAACAGCTTTTCCTTTTGGTCTTCGGAGCCGACCGGGTTCCGGGCCGGGATGAGAACGCTGCCGCGAGGCGCGGCGGCAATACGACGCGGGGCCGAAGCGGGGAGCTCGGACTTCGCAACAAGGAATGGGGAACCCCGAATGAACTATCGATTTTCCGCGCGGCTGGGAAGCTTCTCCTCGTCCGCGGTTCGCGAAATTTTGAAGCTGACGCAAGGCGATTCCGTCATCTCGTTCGCGGGAGGCCTTCCGGCCGAAGAGCATTTCCCGGTGACGGCCATCTCGGAAGCGTTCGAGCGCTCGATGCGGCTCGGCAAGAAGGCGCTTCAATACGGGCTGACCGAAGGCTATTTGCCGCTGCGCGAATCGCTGGGCAGGCGAATGGCGCGCAAAGGCATGAACGTAACGCCGGACGATATGCTGATCACGACGGGCTCGCAGCAGGTGATCGATCTGCTCTCCCGCATCTACATCGATCCGGGCGACGTCATTCTGGTCGAGCGTCCGACGTATTTGTCGGCGCTGCAGGTGTTCCGCTCCTACGGCGCGGTGCCGGTGTCGGTGAACGGAGACAAGGACGGCATCGATCTGGCCGATCTGGAAGCGAAGCTGAAGCAGTACCGTCCGAAAATGCTGTACGTCATCCCGACGTTTTCGAATCCAACCGGAAGAGTCTGGAGCGAGGAGCGCCGCCGCGGCGCGCTGAAGCTTTGCCGGGAAGCCGATACGCTGATTCTGGAAGACGACCCGTACGGCGAGCTTCGCTTCGGCGACGGTTCCCGCACGTACCCGTCCATTTTCTCGCTGGATGAGCATCCGCAAGGTTCGTGCGTCGTGTATACGAGCACTTTTTCCAAGACGGTCGCTCCGGGTTTGCGCACCGGCTGGGCGCTTGGAGACCCCGAAGTGATCCGCCAGATGGCCCGCGCGAAGCAAGCGGCCGATCTGCAGTCCAGCTCGCTGGACCAGCAGACGCTGCACCAATTGCTGGAGCACTTCGATCTGGACGGCCACATCGAGCTGGTTCGGAAGGAATACGAGGGCCGGATGCGCCGGATGGCCGATCTGCTGCGGCAGTACAATTGGCCGGGCGTCTCCTGGGAGGAACCGGAAGGCGGCATGTTCTTCTGGGTGGAGCTGCCCGAGGAAGCGGACACGGCCGAGCTGCTCAAGACGGCGGTGGAACTGGGCGTCGCCTTCGTGCCCGGCGTTACGTTCTTCGCGGACAATCCGAAGCGCAATGCGATGAGGATGAACTTCTCCTACAACGATGCTTCGGTCACGGAGATCGGAATGGAGCGTCTGAACAGGGCGCTGGCCGGGGTATTGGTATAGAAAGCGCGTTTTTTCTTCATGCCCGATCCGCACTCCTCCAAGCCCGCCGGTCAGCTTCCGCGCTGATCGGCGGGCTTTTCGCCGTTAAAGAATCTAAGTTCCAACGGGTCCCGGACGCGGACGACGCGTTCGTCGACGCTCGCGCTGTACGGCAAGGTTCGTCCATTGTCAGAGCGAAGCGGCTTGTCGTACAGTAAATCTACCGTATGGAAAGGGGACTTCGCTTCATGAGCTTTCAACAGCTTGCCGATTTGATCCCCGAGCTGATCGGGATCGAGACGGGACACCGCTCGCGTACTATCGACGAGCCCGCCGGCACTTACGTGCTGCTGTCCGTCCGCCGGGGCCATGTCCGAATCCGGCCTGCGGGCGCGGAGCCTCTTGTTTGCGCGCAAGGGTACGCTTGCCATCCGGGCCGGGGACCTTATCGGATCGAAGCGCCGAAGACCAAGGAGGCCGACTACGTCCTGCTTTATTACCGCATGCTGCCGGCGGACGGGAGCTGGTCGTTGGAGGGTCCGCTGCAGACGGTCAGCGAGACGAAAATCCGCTACATGCTCGACGAGCTGCTGAGCATGAAGGCGCCCGTCGGAGCCGCCGTGGAACGGGAGGCGGCGTTTCGCTACAAGCAGCGGATGATGCTCGAACGGGTGCTGTACATCTATTTGTACGAGACCGGCCTGAAGCCGGCGGACGGGCCCTCGGCCGACGCGCTGGCGGAGACGCTGTCGTACCTGAACGAGCATTACATGCTGAAGTTGACGCTGCCGATGCTGGCCAAGCGGGCGGGGATGAGCGAGGGACATTTCACGGTCCTGTTCAAGCGGCTGACAGGCACGACCATGACGGGTTACCTGCGCGCGCTGCGAATCGAGAAGGCCAAGCGAATGTTCGAGGAGACTCGGCTGTCCGCCAAGGAGATCGCGCAGCGGGTCGGCTTCGCGGACTATTTCCACTTCAGCCGGGTATTCAAGCAGGAAGCCGGTCTGTCCCCCCTCGGATACAAGCAGGAACGCGAGCGAAATCTAAAAATATAACATGTCCGATCTTGCAAACAAGCATGGCGCGATCGACGACTTCCCGCTATGATTCTAAATGATAATAATAATCATTTGCAGGAGGAATCATCATGCGTTGGGGAGTCAAAAAAGCGCTCGCGATCGCGCTTGTCTGTTTATGGTCTGTCGCTCTGGCGGCATGCGGGGCGGCGGGAAATTCGAATTCCGGCGCGGGACCTGCTGCGTCGTCTTCGTCTCCGTCCGCATCCGCACCGTCGCCGTCCGCCGCATCGCCGCAGGCGTCCGCCGAATCCGCAAGCGGGCCGATCACGATGGAGGACGCGGTCGGAACGGTGACGCTGCAGAAGGTGCCCGAGCGAATCGTGGCGATGGATTTCAGCTTCACCGACGCGCTGGCTACGCTGGACGTCCAGCCGGTCGGCATCGCGGACGACGACGATCCGGGCTTGTTCATGGACGCCGTCAAAAGCAAGCTGACGAATTACCAATCGGTCGGTTCGCGCTACGAGCCGAACATCGAGCGGATCAGCGCGCTGCAGCCGGACCTGATCATCGTGGACATCAACAAGCACAAAAACGCACTGGAGCAGCTCAAAGGCATCGCGCCGCTCCTCATCCTCGACGATTACGAGGCCGACTACGACCAGATGATCAAGAACTATCGGATTATCGCCAAGGCCGTCGGCAAGGAAGCGGAAGGAGAGAAGCGGCTGGCCGAGCACCAGGCGATCATCGACGAGGCCAAGGCGAAGCTTGGCGGCGCCAAGCTGACCGTGCTGCCGGCGGTCGTCAACCCGACGGGCTTCTTCGCCCATTCGGAGCATTCGTTCTCCGGGTCGTTCCTGGCGATGATGGGCTTCGACGATCCGGTGAAAAACGAGACGTCCTACCCGCAATTGTCGCTGGAGCAGCTCGTCGAGACGAATCCGCAGGCGCTGTTCCTGCTCCCGACCGACCAGAAGACGATCGTCGACCAGTGGGAGAGCAACCCGCTGTGGAAGCAGATCGACGCGGCGGCGAACGGGAAGGTGTTCACGGTGGAACGGCGGGATTGGTCGCTGTCCCGGGGACTGCTCGGCTCGGAGAAGATGGCGGCCGATCTTGTAAGCGCCCTGGGAGCCTGATCGATGACAAGCGAATCGTTGGCGGAGAAGCGGACCCGACCGGGGCGTCCGCTCCTCTTCATTTCGTTGTCCGCGCTTTTGCTTCTGCTCGGCATCGTCGGCAGTCTGAAATGGGGGCAGGCGCCTGTCTCCTGGCACGGTCTGCTCGGAGCGCTCGTCGGCCCGGGCGACGGCAAGACGGACCTGTACGTCCGGCTGCTGCGGCTGCCCCGCGCTCTGACGGCCTGCATGGCCGGGGCGCAGCTGGCGCTGGCCGGACTGCTGACCCAGCTCGCGACGAGGAACCCGCTCGCCTCTCCGCATCTGTTCGGAGTGAACGCGGGGGCTTCGTTTTTTGTCGTGATCGGCTTGGTGGCGATTCCGGACTTCTCGGCTCCGCTAGCCGTCGGACTGGCTTTCGCCGGTGCCGCCGCCGGAGCAATCCTGGTCTGGTCGTTGGCCGGAGGCGGCCGCTTCAGCCCGGTTCAGCTGGCGCTGGCCGGCATTACGGTCCACTTCCTGCTGTCCGCGCTGACCGAAGGGATGATGGTGCTGAACCAGCAGTCGACGGACAGCATGATCTTCTGGCTCGTCGGCTCGGTGAGCCAAGCTTCGTGGCAGGACGTTCGCCTGCTGTCCCCCTTTCTCGGATCGAGTCTGATCTTCCTGTTCGCTCTGCTTCCGTCCTTGCGTCTTCTCGCCGTCGAGGATGAGATCGCCTCCGGGCTCGGCCAGCGGGTAGCGGCCGTGCGAACGGCCGCGTTCGTTCTCGTCCTGCTGCTGGCCGGCTCCGCGGTCGCGCTGTGCGGGCCGATCGGCTTCCTGTGCCTGATCGTGCCCCATATCTCGCGGGCGCTCGTCGGCGGCAAGCTCGGCGCGCTGGTACCGATGACCGCGCTGCTCGGCGGGGCGCTGCTCGTCTGCGCCGACTTGGCCAGCCGCTTTATCGCGTTCCCCTTCGAATCGCCGGTCGGCATCGTCACGTCCGCGCTGGGCGCCCCTCTCTTCTTGCACCTGGCACGACGGAGAGGAGGGACGGTCCGATGAGAAGAACGACTGCGCTAGCCGCCGCCTTCCTGCTGATGCTGCTGCTGACGGCGGTTTCCCTCCGGTTCGGGGCCGTCGCGGTTCCCTGGCGGCACATCGGCGAGACGCTGCTCGGCCGGCCCAATCCTTCCTCCTTTGTCGTGGACAAAGTTCGCCTGCCCCGCATCGCCACGGCTGTCCTGGCCGGGTTCGGGCTTGCCGTCTCCGGGGTCATTCTGCAGAGCCTGCTGAGGAACCCGCTCGCCAGCCCGGATGTCGTCGGCGTCAGCAAAGGTGCCGGCTTCGCCGCGGCGGCGGTGCTGTTCCTGTATCCCCGCGCCCCGGCGTTCGCGCTTCCGGCCGCCGCCTTCGCGGGAGCGTTCGCTGCCTTCGCCCTCCTGCTGACGCTCAGCCGGAGACTGAGACTCGGTCCGGCCGCGCTGGCGCTCGTCGGGGTCGCGGTGGGGGCGGTGTTCCAGGCCGGCACGCAGTATTTGATCGTCCGGCATCCGACGGACATCAATCTGGCGCTGCTCTGGCTTACCGGAAGCCTATGGGGCCGAAGCTGGAGCCACGTCCTGCTGCTGCTGCCGTGGATCGCCGCGCTTCTGCCGCTCGCTTGGTCCGGATTCGCCAAGCTGAACCTGCTTCAGCTTACGGACGAGGTAGCCGTTTCCCTCGGTCTGCGCATCGTCCGCGAACGCCTCTGGCTGATTCTGCTGGCGGTCGCGTTGGCGGGCATCGCGGTGGCGGCCGTCGGCGCGATCGGCTTCGTCGGACTGGTCGCGCCGCACATGGCCCGCCGGATCGTCGGAAGCCGCCACCAATGGCTCATTCCGCTGGCCGCGCTGCTCGGCGCCGACCTGATGCTGCTCGGCGACGTTCTGGGCCGCGTCCTCATCGTGCCGCGCGAAGTCCCGGTCGGCATTATGAGCGCTGTGATCGGCGCGCCTTATTTCGTCTACCTGCTGCGGAAGGCCAAGGATGCCGGCGCGAGGGGACGAACCGGGAATTGACGGACATGCGGACGCTTTTCGGCGGCCATAGGGCGAAACTATGAAAACGATAGCTTTTAGGTATTTTGCCACATGGGCCGAAGTGTGCTACAAATGATATAGTCCATCCATGTGACAATCGCGAAACGGGAGTGAATATCCATTATGGCAGAAGTGAAGAAGATCGCCGTCATCGCGGGCGACGGCATCGGCCCCGAGGTCGTGGGCGAAGCGATTAAAGTATTGAAGAAAACGGAAGAGCTGTTCGGATACAAGTTCGAGCTCGAGCACGGCCTGTTCGGCGGCATCGCCATCGACGAGAAGGGCACGCCGCTGCCGCAGGAGACGCTCGACATCTGCAAGAAAGCGGACGCGGTTCTGCTCGGCGCGGTCGGCGGCCCCAAATGGGACAACAATCCGAAGGAGCTGCGTCCGGAGACCGGCTTGCTCGGCATCCGCAAGGCGCTCGGCCTGTTCTCCAATATCCGTCCCGCGGTCGTGTTCGACTGCCTGAAGGACGCATCCACGCTTAAGCCGGAAGTGCTTGAAGGCACCGACCTGATCGTCGTGCGCGAGCTGACGGGCGGCATCTACTTCGGCGAGAAGTTCCGCCGCGAAGGCGCGAACGGCCAGGAAGCGGTCGACACCTGCGTTTATAATGTGCAAGAAGTGGAGCGCATCGTGCGCCAGGCGTTCGAGATCGCGCAGAAGCGCAGCAAGCGGCTGGCTTCCGTCGACAAGGCGAACGTGCTGGAGACGTCCCGCCTGTGGCGCGAGACGGTCAACCGCATCGCGCCGGAATATCCGGACGTCGAGCTGGAGCACGTGCTCGTCGACAACTGCGCGATGCAGCTGCTCCGCCGTCCGTCCAGCTTCGACGTCATCGTCACCGAGAACATGTTCGGCGACATTCTGAGCGACGAAGCCGCGATGCTGACCGGTTCCATCGGCATGCTGTCCTCCGCTTCTCTCGGCGAAGGAAGCTTCGGCTTGTACGAGCCGGTGCATGGTTCCGCGCCGGATATCGCGGGCCAAGGCATCGCCAACCCGATCGCGACGATTCTGTCCGTGGCGCTCATGTTCCAGCTTACTTTCGGTTATGCTGAAGCGGGGCAAGTCATCGAGCGCGCCGTCAAGAGCGTGCTGGATGCCGGCCATCGCACCGGGGACATCGCCGTCGACAAGAGCAAGGCGATCGGCACGACGGCGATGGGCGATCTGATCGTGGCCGCCATGAGCCGCTAATGCTGATGGCAACAACTTATTTATAATTATTCTAAATAAGTAGTCATTCCATATTGATTTCGGTTCTCAATGATGGTAGGATCATAGTTGAGAAAACAAGCCCGGCTTATGGTCGGATACACAGGAGGTTAAGACTCATGGCAGAACGTTTGGTGGGCCGCCCGGCTCCGGATTTTTCGCTTGAGACCGCTCTTGGAGACGGTCAAGGTTTCGGCAAGGCTTCTCTGTCCGATTACAAAGGCAAATGGCTGGTCTTCTTCTTTTACCCGCTCGACTTCACCTTTGTATGTCCGACCGAGATCGTCGCGCTGTCCGAAGCGGCCGATCAGTTCAAAGCGTTGAACACCGAAATTCTCGGCGCCAGCGTCGACAGCATCCACAGCCACCGTGCGTGGATCAACACGCCGAAGACCGAGAACGGGCTGGGTAAGCTGAACTTCCCGCTCGCTTCCGATATTACGAAGCAGACGGCCAAGGATTACGGCGTTCTGATCGAGGAAGAAGGCGTCGCTCTGCGCGGCCTGTTCATCATCGATCCGGAAGGCGAGCTCAAATACCAAGTCGTCAACCACAACGACGTCGGCCGCAGCGTGGAAGAGACGCTTCGCGTGCTTCAAGCGCTCCAATCCGGCGGGCTGTGCCCGATCAACTGGAAGCCGGGGGACAAGCACCTGGTGGCCAAGTAAATCCTGCGTTACGTCCGGCTTAAGGACGCATGCCTTCGCGCATGCGTCTTTCCTTTTTGCCGGCGATCCGATAAGAACGGGCCATGGTAAAACTTTTCCGGCAGGAATTCCGTCCGATTAGAGAGAATATAGTGAATAACGCATCATTTTATTGGCGCTCAGCCAGGTTTGGGAATGGTTACGGGACTTGTTCCGGGGGAGGAATGACGATGAGTTTCTGCTGCGGGGCCAGCATGATCGGAACGAAAGGAACGCTCAAGCATTACCGGACCAGAATCCATAACGTTCCGATTCTGTTCTGTCCGGTATGCCACCGGGTGGAAGTGCATTACCTGGTGGAGAACGAGTACGAGATTCTGGCGGAGTACGCGCATGGCGACGGTGCATCGGAAGTCGACTTCCACGACTACGTCGACGAGTCGGATAAAGCCCTCAATGAGAATTGCGTCAACAACGAGGACGAAGATCCGATGGCGATCGTGCAGAACCAGATCGATATGTCGCTGGACCTGCTATCGTTCGCGAAGGAGCTTGGCGACGGGGAGTGGGAGCAGCAGCTCAAGAAGAGGCTCGGCATTCTGGCGCAGCGCCGGCACAAGCTGAAAATGAAGCGGACGACCGGCGGCACGCTTTGATGAGAATCGGACGCGGGACGCGGTCCGGCGAGGCAGGGAAATCCATTCCGTCCGGCATCGCCCCTCTAACCGCCATTCACGGCATACCGGTTGTACCGGACTGTCCGGTCGTTTTTTGACGACGAGGCTCCGGGAACGATCGCAAGCTGTTCGAAGGCGGAGGAGGGGCTTTTTTGGCTTGCGCGGCGGTTTAAGTTTCACGGATCGGGATCGCGGGTTATTTCATAAGGGAATTAGGCGGCAGGCATATCTTGCCGCGAAATACATAATTTTCGGGACGGCCCCCTCATCCGGGAGAAGATCGGCGAATGATATGGACGTGGGGTGAGCTTTTGCTACTCTTATTGTGGAGAAAATGGACCGGACAAGGCGGCGCCGCTCCGGCCGCGGACCATGAGGCCCGCACGCCGGAGGAGGTCGTAGCGGCCATTCAGCAAGGGGACGAGGCTCTCCGGAACGACTGGATCCGCCAATATCAGCCTTTCATTGCCAAGACGGCGAGCCGGTTCGGCAAGCGATACATCGATCCTTCCCGCGACGAAGAGTTCAGCATCGCGCTGGCGGCTTTCGACGAGGCGATCGGCAGCTACTCTCCGGAAGGGGGCAGCAGCTTCCTCGGCTTCGCGGGCCAAGTGATTCAGCGCCGGCTGATCGATTACGCGCGCAAGGAGCGGCGCCACTTGACGGCCGTGCCTTACAGTGCGCTGCAGCCGCAAGACGACGAGGCCGGCTCTGTGCTCGCCAAGCTTGAGGCGAAGGAAGCGTTGACCGTTTATTCGCGGGAACGGACGGCGGAAGAGCGGAAGGAAGAGATTGCGTCGCTTCAGGCGGAGCTTGCGCCATTCGGCGTCTCCTTCTACGATCTGAGCGAGCAATCCCCGAAGCATCACGATTCGCGGGAGATGCTGCTTGGGATCGGAGCGAGACTGGCGCAAAACGCCGCTTTATTTGGCATGCTCGTCAAAAAGCGTCAGCTGCCGCTTAAGGAATTGAGCGAATTGGAGCAAGTGTCGAGGAAGACGCTGGAGCGCCATCGTAAATACATCATTGCCGTCACGCTGATCGCGGGCGGCCCGTATCCGATACTGCGGGAGTATATCCGCGTCTCGGCCGCGAAGCAGGAAGGAGAGTCGTCATGATCCGGGCGGTCATCATGTCGTTTAAAGGTTCCCGGGCGATCGTTCTCGCGGAAGGCGGGCGGTTCATGCGCGTTCCGCGCCGGCCCCAGTATGAGATCGGCGACGAGATCGAGCTGGAACCCGAGGAAGCCGCGGGGGACAGGCGGCGCGCCTTCTTGCCTGCGGCGGCCTGGAGGAAACGCGCCTTTTTGCCTGCCGCGGCTTGCTGCGCGGCGGTCATCCTGCTTGCCGCCTCCGTCTGGTGGCCGCATACGCCGCCGGTCGTCGCTTACGTGACGCTGGACGTCAATCCGAGTCTGGAGCTGGGCATTGACGGCAAGGAGAAGGTCAGATCGCTGGATGCGCTCAACGCCGACGCCGAACCGATCGTGGCCGGCATCTCCTCCTTCAAAGGCAAGGACGTCGAGGAGGTCACGGCCGAGCTGGCGCAACAGCTGGCTTCCCGGCACCTGCTGCACGGCGGGACCAGCGAGGTCGTGCTGGCCAGCGTTCCGATGCGGGAAGTCAGCGGACAATGGGAAGCCGAAGTGACGGACAAGATGAAGCGGGCGATCGAAACGGCGGGTTCGAAGCCGGCGGATCCGGGAACGGCGAAGCCGGACGATGGAGACTCGGCCGGCGCTTCCGGGACCGGTAAGGGCGAAGCCTCTGCGTCTCCGTCCGCATCTGCCGGTCCGGGAGGCGGAAACGACGATCAGCGCGCTTCGGGAGGAACGCAGGGTCAGGCGGAACCGGACGAAGCGGACGGCAAGAACGGGTCTTCCGCAGAAGGGGAAGCGCCGGCGACGGTACCGGTCGTGACGACGGTCTCCGTTCCGAAGGAAGTTCGGGACGAGGCTCGCAAGAACGGACTGTCGGCAGGCAAGATGGCGTTCTGGCTGAAGGCGGAGAACGAAGGCCACGACGTGGAATTGGAGACGCTGAAAAAGGAGCCGCTCAAAAAAATTGCCGCCGAATGGGGCGGGGTTCGGGAAGTTTTTGACGAAGACGGGAGTGGGAACGGAGACGGAGACTCGACATCCGCCGACAAGTGGAAGCAGCTGCTCCAGCAGTCGCTTGCCAAGCAGGGCGAGAGCGAGCCGTCGGCGTCCAAGGGAGAGAACGGCGCCAAGGACGCTTCCAAGCACGCGAGCGCGGGCGACAAGGATGGCAAGTCGAACGGCCGTCAGCCCCCGGCCAAAGGCGGTTCGTCGCAGCAGCCGGGCAATCAAGCTCAATCGGATGCGAAACCGCAGTCTCCTCGCGGACCGTCCAGCCCGTCGAAGCGGGACGGAGAAGGCCGTTCTCCGTCCGGCAAGAGCGGCGCAAGCGGCTCGGCGGACAAGCCGTCCGCCGGCGGCAAGAGAACGGACGACAAGGAGAACGGCCAGGGCGGGCAGGGGAGCCGGGTCCGCTCGTCCGGCTGGGGAGCAAGCGGCGCGGGTCAGGCGGAATCCCGCGAAGAACGTGCGGAAGAGCTGGCCAAGTCCGCCGCCAGCCGCATCGCGGAACTGGCGAAATCCGGCGACTTTCATGCCGGAGACGGGAAGCGGGGCCAACCGAACCGCTCGAAGGAAGAAAGCTCCGGACGGGATAAAAGCGGGAAGGCGGCAGGCGATAAGACGAGGTCCAAAGACCGATAGAAAGCCGACAGGGAAGGCGACGATTCGACATTCGGGTTTCGGGAACGTCGACAGGATCTCTCATTGACAGTTTCGGGGTTCGACGCCTATGATGAATGTGAATTTTGTCGGGATGTTCCGTAACTGATCAATTATCGGGAGGACCCCCTTCATGCAAAGGTGGAGAACCCGCTACTTCCCGGCGCTGGCCGAATTCGCACTGGGCGGCGAAGAGAGTTCGAGCCGGGAACTGGCGTCATTGCGATCGATTCTTCCAGGCGTTTCCACCGAAGAACTTCTTTGGCATCACGAAGAGAGCGTAAGGTTCCTGCTCTCGAACGCCGAACCCGAGGACCGGATGACCATTATGCACCGGTCTCTTTTGTTTCTCATGGAAATGCTCGCCCTGCTCCGCCTTCGGCAATCGGCCGACGAGGAGATTGACAAGGATCGGCTGCGGGAAGCGGCCATCGACTCGATGCCGATCGACGAAGAACGCCCGGACCGGTTCGAGACGGTGCTTCAGCATATGGACAGCGGCATCGCGCTGTTCGATTCGGAAGGCTACCTCCGCTTTTTGAACGTGCAGATGTCCCGTTTCCTCCAGACGCCACGGAAAGCGCTGGTCGGCAATTCGGTCCGCCAACTGATGTACCATCCCTTGCTGCGCAAGTCGATTCGGAAGATCTTCGTCCGCATGCTCAAAGAGATGGTCTACCATCGCCGGTATCATGCCGAGTTCCAAGACTCGAACGGCAAATTCCTGCTGATCAGCATCACCCAGATCGACGAGTTGGACGGAGACTATCTTATCAGCGTGAAAGACGTCTCGGAGTATAAGCAGATCGAGCAGACTGCCTTCCAGAACGACAAGCTGGCGATGCTGGGCAAGATCGCGGCGGCGATCGCGCACGAGATCCGCAATCCGCTGACATCGATCCGGGGCTTCATCCAGCTGCTGAAGCCTTACCTGGAATCGATCGGCAAGCAGGAGTACGCCCGCATCATTCTGTCGGAGATCGACCGGGCGAACGATATCATCTTCGAATTCCTCAACTCCTCGAAGCCGACGGCGCCGATGAAGCAGACGCTGCGGGTCGCCTCTCTCGTCAAGGAGACGATTCTGCTGACGGAGAGCGAAGCCCACATGAAGGGCTGCGAATTGTACGGCGAGAACAACGATCCGGCGATCTCCATCGCCATCGACGTCAAGCAGATCAAGCAGGTGCTGCTCAATATCGTCAAAAACGCGATGGATGCCATCCACGAAGCCGGAGACGAGCGCAAGGGCCGGATCGAAGTATCGTCGCGGCGGGAAGGCCGGTTCGCCGTCATTCGCATTCGCGACAACGGGAAAGGGATGGACCGGACGACGCTGAACCGGCTGTTCGATCCCTTCTTTACCACGAAGGAAGAAGGGACGGGCCTCGGCTTGTCGGTCAGCTACCGGATTATCCGCAACCATGGCGGGACGATCCAGGTGGAAAGCCGGGAAGGCGAAGGAACGGAATTCAAAATCTATTTGCCATTGGTGATCGAGAGGGAGTAGAATCGGGATGAATCGATCGTCGGCGCGGGCTTGTTCCCGGCCGCCGAAGCTGTGAGCGCAAGATTCGACATCGTGGTGGGGGAACCGCATGCTTCGCAGACAACCGAATTCGTTCCGAGGACTTCTCTCGCTCAGGGGAAGCCGTCTCATCGATTCCGCGACTCGAAAAGGATTGAGAACGTCCTTGCGGGAAGGAATTCCCGCGAATATCGTTGCCAATCTTCTCGGCGGTCCGTTGCAGACGGCTTATTTGCTTTACCTCGGGTTCAGCTCCGAGCAGATCGGCCTAATCGCAGCCATTCCTTCGCTTACCCTCGTGGCCCAGCTTTTTATCGCCGTTGCGATGCAGAAGTGGACCAACCGGCGCCTCGCCGTCTGCCTTCTCGGCGTTACGCACCGCACGCTATGGGTATCGACCGGCCTCATTCCGCTACTTTTTCCGGAGAGCGACCGGTTCTGGGCCTACGCATCCCTATATTTGATCAGCTTCGTCTGTGCCCAATCGAGCGGCGTCATCTGGACTTCGCTCATGGCGGATATCGTGCCGCCGGCGGTGCGCGGCCGATATTTCGGCATCCGCAACACGGTCCACTGGGCCGTCGCCAGCTTGACCCTGCTCGCCGGAGGCCAGTGGATGGAGCATGCCGGCGGAAGCGGACACGGATTCGCTTACCTTTTCCTGGTCAGCGCCGTCAGCGTCGTCTGGAACGGCTGGGAGCTGGCTCGTTACCGGAATCCGCCATTCGAGCGCTCCGATGGAGGAAGCATAGCGAAGCTGCTTGCCAAGCCTCTAAGGGACCGTTCGTTCCGATCCGCGACGATGTTCATCACCGTTTTTCTTCTGCTGCAGAACGTCGTCGTTCCGCTTTTCTCGTACGCCATGCTGAACGTGCTTCGCCTGAGCTATAGCACCGTCACCTTGATTACGATGTTCCAAAATATCGTCATGATGTTCAGCTATATTTATTGGGGCAATCTGAACGCGCGGGCTCCGGCCCGCAAGCTGCTGCTCTGGACGTTCCCGATCGTTTCCGCCGCCTGCGCGGCGTGGCTGGGGATGGGGATCGCGCCCGTCCTGCTCGTGCTGCTCGCGTCGCACCTGTTGCTCGGAATCGGCCTGGGCGGCTATAACCTGCTCGTCTTTAATTTTCTGATCGGAGATACGCCGAAGGGAGACCGTCCGGTCTACGTCGCGCTGTTCTCGGCACTGACCGGGCTGTCCGGCTTCGTCGGGCCGATCGTCGGAGGGTGGGCTTTCAAAGAAGCGGAAGGATATCCCGATTGGGTGGCCCGGTATGGGATCGTGGCGGGCTGCGGCCTGCTGCTCCTTGCGCTTGCGCTGTTCGTCGCCCCTGCGACGTTCAAAAGCAAGGAAACTAATAAAAACCAAACAATTACGAGTCAATTTCCTTAACAATTGTAGATTATTGTAAGTACCGGATGCGGCCCAGAGACGCCCGCCCGACTTTTAGCGCGAGGAATGGAGGCAGCCGGCTGGAGATGGACAGAATGGCGTGGTACCGATCGCTCTTCGAGGAAGCGGTTTGCAAGCTCGAGCCGATGTGGGAAAAAGACGATTCCTGCACGGGCGGATCCCGCTGGCGCAAGAGAAATTATCCGTTCGAGGAGCAATTCCAGCTGACCCGATTGGAACGCGAAGTTCCGCTCGCGATCATGTATTCCTTCCTTCTGCCCGAAATCTACCTGCAGGCTTCGATCTTCGAAGAATTGCGAAGATACGAGTCCGGATTCGAGCTCTCGTACATTCTGATGGACCGGATGCTTCGATTGGTCATTACGCTGCCCGTGGACGAGCTTCGCGGCACGCTTCTCGGCTTTATCCATCAAGCCAGAGCAGAGTTCATGGACATTCTGGATTGGATCGTCAAGCGGGCGAACGCGGCGCCGCTTCGCGTCCTCGCTGCCCAAAGATAGATTCATAGAGCCAGCCGGTGTCGAACGTTGACGCGGCTGGCATTTTGTTCCTTGGCCGATTCTGGTAAACTATCCTTAACGGAACGGCTGGAGGGATGCTTCATGGATCTATCGGACATTACGGTGCTCGATTTCGAGACGTCGGGGCTCAATCCGGCCCGCGACCGGATCATCGAGATCGCGGCGGTTCGCTGTCACGAAGGCCAGATCGTCAGCCGTTACAGCACGCTGGTGCGGTTTGAAGGCTTCATACCTCCGAAAGTGACCGAACTTACGGGGTTAAGCTCGGCCGACCTGGAGAACGGGCTGGACGAGGAGACGGCCATGCGCATTCTCAACCGGTTTATCGGCAGCAACGTGATTGTCGCCCACAACGCGGCGTTCGATCTCGGGTTTCTCCATTACGCCTTGATGAGGCATGCGGGCCGGAGCTTCAGCAACCGATTTCTCGACACGTTGACCATCTGCCGCGACCGTCAGCCTTATCCGCATAATCTCGGCGAGATGTGCAAGCGCTACGGCGTCGAGCTGGACGGGGCCCACCGGGCGTTGGCCGACGTGGAAGGATGCTGGGAGCTGCTGCGGAAGCTGAACGAAGAAAGCTCGGTCGAGCCCTATGTCAACCGGCTTGGCTATTTGCCCAAATACGGGCCGCCGGCCTGGTATCCGCCCCAAGCGGAGCTGCAGGCCGCGACGATCCGTTACGCCTGACGGATGGAAGCTTGACGGCTTCCGAAGAAAGGATGATCTCCGAAGCCTCGGCTTTCGGGTATCATCCTTTTCGGCTTGCCCCTTCACAGCAAGACGAATTGGGCTTACAATACCGGAATGCGACGAATCGCTCAGGAAACGCCGGCCGTGTCCGGCCCCGGAAAGGATATGCTCCATGAGTCAACCCGCTCTGAAAGAAAGGCAAATACCGGCTTCGGCCGGCTTGTCCCGAGGCTTGCTGCTGCTGATGGCGTTCGCCTCGGGCGCGACCGTGGCCAATCTGTACTACAACCAGCCGCTGCTGGCCGACATCGGCAGGTCGTTCGGCGTCGGCCCGGACGCCGCCGGGCTCATCTCGACCTGCACGCAGATCGGATACGCGATCGGCATGTTCCTGTTCGTGCCGCTCGGGGACATTCGCGAGCGCCGCGGGCTCGTCTCCATCCTGCTGGCGCTGGTCAGCTTGTCCCTCGTCGGCGTGGCCACCGCCCAGAACTTGACCTGGATCTACTTCGCGAGCCTCGCCGTCGGCTTGACGACCGTCGTTCCGCAGATTATGGTGCCGATGGCGGCCTCGCTCGCGGAACCGGAACAGCAAGGCAAGGCGGTGGGAACGGTGATGAGCGGCCTGCTGCTCGGCATCCTGTTCACGCGGACGGTGTCGGGCCTGATCGGCGGCACATGGGGCTGGCGCGTGATGTACTGGATCGCCGCGGGCGCGATGCTGGCGCTGCTCGCCCTGCTCCGGGCGAAGCTGCCCGCGAATCGGCCGCAGGCGACGATGGGCTACGGGACCCTGCTCGCTTCGATGGGGAGCCTGATCCGAAGGTATGCCGTGCTGCGCGAATCCGCGCTGATCGGCGCGTCGAACTTCGCGGCGTTCAGCATCTTCTGGACGGCGCTGTCGTTCTACCTGGAAGGGGAGCCTTACCATTACAGCAGCCGGGTCGCCGGCCTTTTCGGCCTGATCGGCGCGGCCGGCGCGTTCGGAGCCCCGATCGTCGGGCGCTTGGCCGATCGGTGGAAGAAAGAAACGATCGTCGGCGCTCTCGTCGCGTTGAATTTGCTCTCGTTTTTGCTGTTTGGCTTGCTGGGCGTTTATTTGGCGGCGCTGATCGCAGGCGTCGTTCTGCTCGACCTTGGAGTGCAAGGGACTCAGGTGGCGAACATGACCCGCATCTACGCGCTCGACCCGCCTTCCCGCAGCCGCCTGAACACCGTGCAAATGGTCTCGACGTTTCTCGGAGGAGCGATCGGCTCGTCGCTGGGCAGCTATTGCTGGCGCCATTGGGGCTGGAGCGGGGTGTGCTGGGCCGGCGGCGGCGCGCTGCTGGTCGGGCTCCTCGCCTGGCTGGCGGGACGGCTGCGCCGTCAGGAGAACAGCTGAGACAGGTCCGAAGGCCGGCCGCGGGCGATAAATTCGCCGGGGGACATCGAGCTGTATTTTTTGAAAATGCGAAAAAAATAGGACGTGTCGTAATAGCCTAAATATTGCGAGATGCTGGCGATGGTCATATCCGAATTCAGCAGCAGGTTGCACGCTTCGAGCACGCGAAGCTGGTGCATGTAACGGATCGGGGATTGGCCGAACACCTCTTTGAACAAGGCCGTCGTATAATTCGGCGATCGCCGGATGAGCCGGGCGAGCTGCCCGATCTCGATCGGCTCGCGGTAGTGCTCCAGCAAATACTGCCTGACGGTCTGCGCATACTTCATCTTCATGGGAGTAACCTCCGGCTTCTCCAGCTCGCGGGAGAGAATGCCGAACAGCTCCTGAACGATCCCCAGGCAGATCAGCTCCCGAAAGCTCTTGCTCCCCCGCATCTCTTCGTACAGCCGTTCGCAGCGCCTCTGCGCATAAGGAAAATGGGCGAGCCGGAACCGGAGGAATTGCTTCCGATCGAGAAAAGGAACGCCGGTCGGAAGCTCGCAATCCAGGTTAAACAGAACCGTATACTTCTGGTGCGGCGTTCCCGCCCAGTTCTCGCCGCTCCGCCTGGTCGACTTCGGAATGTAAAGCAGTTCCCCTCTCTCCGCGACGACCTCGCTTCCGTTAATGTCGTAGCGGACTTTCCCTTCCGTCACGAGCACAAGAACGTTGTGGCCGATCTTCTCCATTTGCGTACGCCAGTTGGGAATGAAATGATCGAAATGTACACTCATCAATTGAATCATAGATAGCGCCTTTCTATACAATTTTCGCTTAAATCCTAGCATAGCCAATAGATTTCGTAAACGATTGTCGAATAATCTTTGCCTTGTTGGAATTATTGATAAGAGAAATGTACCTATCAAAATCGAAATGTACGTGGACGCTCGGCGGATCCCGAATCTATAATACAGCTACGGCAAGAAGAGAAAGCGCTGACATCGGTCGGGCGCCGGAAGGGGATTTGCGATCATGAGAATTTTGCTGCTGGATTTGGATTCGACGAGACCGGATCATCTAGGGTGCTACGGGTACCCGCGCAACACGTCGCCGAACATTGACAAGATGGCCGCTCAAGGGGTCCGCTTCGACAACTACTACACGTCCGACGCGCCTTGCTTTCCGTCGCGAACGGCGCTGATGACCGGACAATTCGGCATTCACAACGGCGTCGTCGGCCACGGCGGAACGGCGGGGGACGTACGCCACGAAGGAGCGGAACGGGGGTTCCGCGACCGGCTGGCGTCCGAGAGCTTCCCGGCGCTGTTCCGCAAGGCGGGGCTGCGCACCGCGCTCGTCAGTCCGTTCGGGGAGCGGCATTCGGCCTGGACTTTCTATGCCGGCTTCAACGAGATTCACAATACGGGCCGGGGAGGGATGGAATCGGCCGAGGAAGTGACGCCGGTCGTGCTCGACTGGATCGAACGCAACGCGCAGCAGGACGATTGGATGCTGTACGTCAATTACTGGGATCCGCACACCCCTTACCGCGCCCCGGAATCGTTCGGCAACCCGTTCGCGGACGAGCCGCTTCCGGAATGGATTACCGACGAAGTGCTGGAAGCCCATAGGAGAAAGGTCGGGCCGCACAGCGCCAGCGAAATCAATATGTACGACGACCGGACGTCGCCGGCTTATCCGCGCCATCCGGGCAAGATCGGGTCCAGGGAAGACCTGCGGAGGATGGTGGACGGCTACGACTGCGGCATTCGCTTCATGGACGAGAATATCGGCGAGATCTTCCGCCTGCTGGAGAGCAAAGGCGTAATGGACGATCTGATCGTTATCATCACGGCCGACCACGGCGAGAACATGGGCGAGCTCGGCATCTACGGCGAGCATGGGACGGCGGACCAGGGCACCTGCCGCATCCCGATGATCATCCGCTGGCCCGGCATGCGGCAAGGCATCGTCGATGAAGGTCTTCACTATCATCTCGATCTGCCGCCGACGATCGCCGACGTACTCGGCCAGAAGCCGGCGCCGAGCTGGGACGGGCAAAGCTATGCCGAGACGCTGCGGACGGGCGCGGACAGCGGCCGCGATTACTTGGTCGTGTCGCAGTGCGCCCACGTCTGCCAGCGCAGCGTCCGGTTCGGGGAATGGCTTTACATCCGGACGTACCATGACGGCTATCACTTGTTCGACAAAGAGATGCTGTTCCGCTTGTCGGACGATGCGCATGAGCAGCGCAGCCTGGCGCTAGAGCGGCCGGACGTTTGCCGCGAGGCGGTCTACCTGCTGAACGAATGGCATGACGGCATGATGGCGTCGATGCCGTTCGACGTCGATCCGCTGCGGACCGTGATGAAGGAAGGCGGCCCCTATCATGCCAAAGGGTTCCTGCCGCGTTACGCCGAGCGGCTCCGCGAGACCGGAAGAGGCGACGCGGTGCCCGAGCTGCTGCGGCGTCATCCTCGCGAGATGGCGGGCAAGGCCGGCCGCGACGGGTAAAGACAGGCGTTTCAGCCGTCCTCCAATCATCGGCGGGCGGCTTTTCGCATTCCGCCGGGACTTCTTCGGAAGGACGGTTACGTTGCCGAAAGACGGACGGAACTTGCCCTTCGCCGCCGCCGCCCTTGTCGAAGGAGAAAGGTTACTGGTATGATGGGAAGACAGCGAGCTTCTTGAAGGCGCGCTGCAGCGCCCGCCCGAATCGGACGGCTTCGGGCTCGAAGGAAGGAGAGCCGCGTATGTTGGATCACGACAAAGCGCAGGAGATGCTGGCCATGATGGCCCGCAGCGGCTGGAGAATTACCGATCAGCGCAGAATGCTGGCGCAGATTTTCGCTTCGACGGACAGCTATTTGTCGCCGAAGGACGTGTACGATCAACTGACCGTCAAGCACCCGAGCGTCAGCTTCGACACCGTTTACCGCAATTTGCGGATGCTCAGCGAGATGGGAGTGCTGGAGCAGTTTTATTTCATGGAGGGAGGCCTGAAGTTCAAAGCTTCCTGCCTTGACCATCACCACCATCATCTTATCTGCATGAACTGCGAGAAGACGCTGACGTTCGATTTCTGCCCGATGAAGGAGACGCTCGAGCTCCCCGGCAATTATAAAATCATGAACCACCGGTTCGAGATTTACGGCATTTGCGAGGAATGCCAGAAGGAAGCGGCTGAGCCGGCCGGCGTCTGAACGGCCGGGAACGCCCGGATCTCGATCGTCCCTCCTCCCTATTTTATTCGATCCGACAAGTCGGAATTCTCCCCTGCCATTCCCAGTTCTGACGTTGACGTTAAGGTAATTAAAAGATAAAATGCTTAACATGGTTACAAACAAGAATCGGCCCCCTGGACCGTTCGGGTTGGATTTCGCCCGGCATGCCGACTTCAAGGAAGCCCCGGCAGCCGAGCTTACGCCCGCCAGGGCTATTTTTTGTTGGCCGGAGCGCGTCGGCAAAGGATTTTCCAAATCGAGGTCGAAAAGAAACTAGGTCGGGATAGACCATGACAAAGATGAGGGAGGCGCTTGGCGCGCTCTTAGCCGATCGGGCCGAACGCTTCGGCGGCGGTTCTCGCGGCCTGCAAGGCCGAGGCGACGGAAGGAGGGATATGAAGCTGCTGATTCATCTGAATTTTGCATGTTTCCTCCGCGAGGTGCCTTTCCCTTAGCGTGGCGAGACGATAATGGCACCCATAAGGAATCGTCGCAAGGCAAATAAGCCGCGCTTGTCCTGTTTTTTTGAACGTATCCGTTCTATCGCGGCTATCCTATCGGATAGATATGGAAAGAGCGATCCGAACCGGTTCGCCGAAGAAAGGCACGCGACGGCAACGAAGAGAGCGGATCGAATGCATCGTCTCGCATGCTCCCGGACGCCGACGATATTCTTACATACGTGCGTCAAGGCTTTCGGTTGCGGCGGGATGGACAAGCGGTTCCGCTCTAATTGATCGATATTCAGGTCCGAATTTTCACACCGTCTTGCGCTGTCTTGCGTTTTAGGAAGGATACAGATAAGAACGCAGGCGGCGAAGAGATGCGGACAGAGGAGGCCGTATTAGTATGATCACCGAAAAACATCTGGACAGCGAGCGGCTGTTTCTGAACCGCCTGGCCAAAGCCGACCCGACTCAAATCGCAGTCGTGGATCTCGGAGAAGGGGACTCGCGTTACGTTCTCACCCACGGCCAGCTCGACAAGCTGTCTGACCGTGTCGCTCAAGGGCTGATCGACCGGGGCGTGGCGGAAGGCGAGAATGTCGCTTACCTGCTTCCGAACGGATGGGAGTTCATCGTTCTGACGCTTGGCATCTGGAAAGCCGGCGCCGTGGCTTGCCCGCTGCTGCCGGCGCTCCGTGAACGGGAGATTCCGTTTATCATGGGCAAATCCAAAAGCAAGGTGCTCGTCATTCCGACAGAGTTCCGCCGCTTTGCGTACGGCCCGCTGATCGAGAAGATCCGTCCCGAATTGCCGGGAATGCAGCATTTGATTACGATCGATTCCCGGGACCCGGATAACCTGGCGACCTGTGTCGGCGGCCTCGCCGCGCAGGAGCCGGATCCGGCGGAGATCGAGCGCAGGCGTCCCGGACCGGACTCTCCGGCGCAGCTGCTCTTTACGTCGGGGACGACCGGCGAGCCGAAAGGCGTCATTCACACGCACGGGACGCTGGGTCACGGCGTCGCCGCCCACGCTCACGGAATGGGGCTTACGTCGGACGACACCATCTGGGTTCCGTCTCCGATGGCCCATCAGACCGGATTCCTGTACGGCATGGCGATGGCCTTCTTCATCGGAGCCAAGCAGGTGTGCCAGGCCGCATGGGACGTCGGTACGGCGCGTATCGCGATCGAGCAGCACGGGGCGACGTTCGTGCAGGCGGCGATGCCGTTCCTGGCCGATCTGACCCGCGAAGAGCGTCCGCCTCAAGGACTTCGCATCTTCATCGCGACAGGCGCACCGGTGCCGCGCAAGCTGGCGCAGGAAGCGGTCGGCCGGCTGAACTGCAAAGTGGCGGGCGGCTGGGGCTCGACCGAATCCTGCATGATCAGCGTCGGATCGATTCCGAATTACGGGGATTCGTCCTGGAACTCGGACGGACAAGTCATCGCCGGCCGGGAGATGAAAGTAACCGACGAGGAAGGCCGCACGCTGCCGCCGGGGCAGGAAGGGCTGTTCAAGGTCAAGACGCCGGCGATGTTCACCGAATATCTCGACCATCCGGAATGGTACGAGGCGGCCGTCGACGCGGAAGGGTTTTTCAACACCGGTGATCTGGCCGTCATCGACGAGGACGGCAATCTGCGCCTGACCGGCCGGGTCAAAGACGTCATCAACCGCGGCGGCGTCAAAATTCCGGTCGCCGAGATCGAGAACCTGCTGTATCGGATGGACGAGCTGAAGGACGTCGCCGTCGTCGGCATGCCCGATCCGCGGCTTAACGAGCGCATCTGCGTTTACGTGACGATGATCGATCCCGACCGGTCGATCCGGCTGGAAGATTTGACGGCTTACTTGCAGTCGCAAGGCGTTACGAAAATTTACTGGCCGGAACGGCTGGAGCTCATCCGCGACATGCCGCGCACGACGACGGGCAAGATTCAGAAGTACGTGCTCCGGCAGATGATCGCAGACAAGCTGAAGTCCGAATAACATTTCATTTTTCATAGTAGAGGAGATTCCCGCAGATGAACGACGCCGCTTTCCAGAAGCTGAAAGAAGAAGTCAAAGGTTACGTGAACGGACGGTTGCGCGAGTTGTCCGTGCAAATCGAAGAGACCGGCAAGTGCGGTCCGGAAATCTGGCAGGAGCTGCGCGAGCGCGGCTACCTGCGCCTGGCGGCGCCGGAAGAATACGGCGGCTACGGGCTCAGCTTTACCCAATACTTGCAGCTGCTGGAGCTGTTCTCTCAATCTCACGGCTCGCTCCGGATGATCGTTCACGTCATCAACGGCATCTGGCGTCCGGTCGACTTCCTGGCGAGCGAGAGCCAGCGGGAGCGGTTCGTCAAGCCGCTCGTGCGCGGCGAGATCACCGCGGCGTTCGCGCTGACGGAACCGAACGCGGGCTCCGGCGCGGACATCCAGACGTTCGCGCGCAAGGAAGGCGACACCTTCGTCCTGAACGGGGAAAAATGGCTTATCACGTTCGGCGATACGACGGACTATCTGCTGCTCTATGCGAAAATGGAAGGAACGCGCGGCTATGAAGGGTCGCTTGCGCTGCTCGTTCCGCGCACGGCCGAAGGCGTCGAGATTCACGAGATGCCGGCTACGCTCGGCCTGACGGGAACGGGACACGCCCATATCGTATTGAAAAACGCACGCGTTCCGGCGGACCACCTGCTCGGCGAAGTCGGCCAGGGGCTGTCCGGCGCGCTGAACGGCTTCCTCGATCCGAGCCGCGTCTGCGTCGGCATGACTTGCGTCGGTCTCGCGCAGCGCGCATTCGATCTGGCGGTCGAGCGCAGCCGCGAGCGCGTGACGTTCGGCAAGCCACTCAGCCAGCGCCAGGTGGTGCAAACGTGGATCGCCGAGATGGCGACCGACATCGAAGCGGCCCGCCAGCTGATCATGTACGCCGGCCGGCTGAAGGACGAGGACGCTCTGACGCCGCCGCCAGCTTCGATGGCGAAGCTGTACGCGCTGGAGATGCTGCAGCGGGTTACGGACAAGGCGCAGCAAATCTGGGGCGGAATCGGCTACTTCAAGGGCTACGAGATCGAGCGCATCTATCGCGACGCCCGGGCGCAGAAGTTCGAAGAAGGCACGGCGGAAATTCAAAAAGCGGTCATCGCCAAGCACATCCTGGCGGGAGAGTGATCGCGGGATGGAGCCATCGCTGCTGCTGAGACCGGGCCGAATCGGCTCGCTGGAGCTGAAGCACCGCATTCTGATGGGCGCGATGCATCTTGAGATCGAGGGCCGTCGGGACAAGCTTCCCCAGTTGATCGCCTTCTATCGCGAACGGGTTCGCGGCGGCGCGGCGCTGATCGTCACCGGCAACGTCGCCGTGCTGCCCGAGGGAGGCGGACACGGCATGTTCTGCCTGGCCGAGCCGGACCACCGCGCTCAGCTTGCCGAGTTGGCTGAAGCGATACGCGCCGAAGGCGGTCTGCTGGCGCTGCAGCTTGCGCACCGCGGAAGGTATGCGACCAGCGCGGAAACAGGGATGACGCCGTGGGCGCCCAGCCCGATCGCCTCGCGACTGACGAAGGAGACGCCGGCGGAGATGACCGCCTCGGACATTGCGAAGCTGAAGGAAGCGTTTATCGACGGGGCGGCTTTCGCCGCTTCGGCCGGCTTCGCCGCCATCGAGATCATGGGCTCCGAAGGGTATCTGCTGAACGAATTCGTGTCGCCTCTTACGAATCGGCGCGCGGACGAATACGGACAAGGCCACGCGGGGCGGATGAAGCTGTGCCTGGAGATCGTCGAAGGCATCCGGCAGCGGGTCGGGACGGAATATCCCGTCATCTACCGAATGTCCGGCGACGACTGCATGGAAGGCAGCACGACCCGCGAGGAGACGCTGACGTTCGCCCGCGAGTTGGAGCGAAGCGGCGTCGACGCGCTGAACGTCGGCATCGGCTGGCACGAATCGGCTATCCCGACGGTCGGCGCGATCGTTCCGCCGGGAGCGTTCGGGCCGGTTGCCGGAGCCGTGCGGGCGGCGGTGTCGGTGCCGGTTATCGGCGCGAACCGGATTCATACGCCGGAAGTCGCCGAGGAGCTGCTCGTTCGCGGAGATCTCGATTTTGTCGCGCCGGCCCGGCCTTGGCTTGCCGATTCCGCGTTCGCGCGCAAGATTATCGAAGCGGACCGCGAAGCGTTGAACCAGTGCGTCTCGTGCAACCAGGCATGTCTTGACCACACGCTGGGCCGCCCGCCCAAGCCGGTCGGCTGCCTGGTCAATCCGCGCACGGGCAGGGAAGCCGAGGACGTACCGGCAGCGGACAAGCGTCTCTCCGTCGCCGTCGTCGGCGGCGGCGTCGCAGGCATGCAGGCCGCGAAGACGGCAGCCGAACGCGGGCACCAAGTCGTTCTGTTCGAAGCGGCGGACCGCTTGGGCGGGCAGTTCCTGCTCGCGTCGCGCATTCCCGGCAAGGAGACGTTCCGCGAGACGATCCGGTACTTCCGGGTCGCGCTTCAGCGGCTGGGCGTCGAGGTTCGGTTGAATTCGGCGCCTGACGAGAAGGAACTGGCGGCGTTCGACCGGGTCGTCATGGCGACGGGCGTGCGGCCTTACGTTCCGGAAGCGCTGGAAGGCGCGGATTTGCCACTGGTGTGTACATACGCGGAGCTCCTGTCGGGAGCCCGGCCGTTCGGGCGCAATATCGTCGTGATCGGCGGCGGGGGCATCGGGAGCGACGTGGCGCACTATCTGGCCGAGAAAATTCGCCTGCGGCCGGAAGTGGAGACGTTCTTCGCCGAACGGGGACAGGACGCGCAGCGGCCTGCCGAGAGCCGAATTACGCTCGTCTCCCGCTCGGAGAAGGTGGCCAAAGGCGTCGGGCCGACTTCCCGCTGGGTACTGCTCGGCGAGCTCAAGCGGCGCGACGTACGCGTCATGAAGGGCTATCGCTGCTCCGCCATTACGGCGGAAGGCGTCTGGGTCGAGAACGGCGAGGACAAGCAGTTCGTCCCGGCCGATCAAGTCGTGCTCTGCACGGGTCAGCGGTCGCGCATCGCGCCTGATGACGAGTTCGGCGACAAGCTGCCGGAGGCCAGCTGGGTCGGCGGCGCGATCGACGCGGCGGAGCTGAACGCGGCCCGGGCCATCCGCCAGGCGTACGAAGCGGCCATTGAATTATAAATACAAAGCGCGGCCCATAAATGGATTATTTTCCGAAAGGATGAGAATAAGAATGTCTTCCTCCATGAAAGGCAAAAAAGTACTCATTACCGGCAGTTCGCGCGGCATCGGACGCTCCACCGCCCTGGCGTTCGCCCGGGAAGGCGCCGATGTGGCGATCCATTATCGGAGAGACGAAGATGCGGCGTTGACGGCGGCTGAAGAAGTCCGCGCCCTGGGCGTTCAAGCGCTGGTCTGCAAGGCCGAGCTCGAGTCGGCCGAGGAGATCGACGCGATGTTCGACAAGATCGCGCAGGAGTGGGGAGCGCTGGACGTCTTCATGGCCAATGCCGCCGCCACCGCTTTCAAGCCCGTTATGGAGACGAAGGGCTACCATATCGACAGAACGTACGAAGTCGTCATCAAGAGCGTCCTCCACGGCGTCCAGCGCGCCGTTCCTTTGATGGAAGGCCGCGCCGGCCGCGTCCTGACCATCTCGAGCCTGGGCAGCCAGTTCGCGCTCCCCAACTACTCGAACATCGGTTCCGCCAAGGCGGCGCTCGAGTCGCTGACCCGCTATCTGGCGGCGGAACTCGGCCCGAAAGGAATTACTTGCAACGTCATTTCGCCCGGCGTGGTCGAGACCGATTCGGTTCGTTTCTACGCCAAGGACGCTTTCCAAACGTTCAAAACGAACGTCATCAGCCGCACTCCGCTCGGACGATTGACCCAGCCCGAAGACGTTGCGGGAGTCGCTTTGTTCCTGGCTAGCGACGCAGCCGGCTTCATCACCGGCCAAGTTCTCGGCGTGGACGGCGGCCTTACGCTGATCGCGTACGGTCCCGACGGCCGTTAAGCTTCATTCGAATAGGCAGTACGACCCAATCCCCGCGATTCCGCGCTTACCGGCGCCGGCAGCGGGGATTTTTTTCGCGTTTCGCACGGTATCCCCGCCGTTCGGGCGTAGAGTGCTTATTTTATGCTTTCTTTCGAAATCCCCGTCGCTTAGGCGTAGAGTGCTACCGCTTATTTTCCGCTTTTTTTTCAAAATCCCCGTGCCTCAGGGATGGAAAGGTCAGGGCTCGGTTTACCTGTCGCGCTGGCGTGGAAGTCGTTTGCTGTTGTTCGAAATCCATGTCCCTCAGGAAAACTGTGCTTGCGGCCCGGTATCCCCACCGCTCATGCGAAAAGTGCTGATGCTTATTTTACGCTTTCTTTCGAAAATCCCCATTGCTCAGGCGCAGAGAGCTGCCGCATATTTTACGCTTTCTTTCGAAATCCCTGTCGCTCAGGAGGAGAGTGCTGACGCGTATTTTTCGCTTTCCTCCGAAATCCCCGTCGCTCAGGCTTAGGGTGTTACCGCTTATTTTACGCTTTCCTTCGAAATCCCAATCCTTCAGGAAGGGGCTGGCTTTGGATTGCAGATTGGGGGAGAGGTCGGAGGTCCGATCAATCGAATAGGCGGTTGATCTCTTGCGGAGACGCCTGAGCGAAGGGGATTTCGAATCCCGGTCCGAAAAACGACAATGCTCGCGGGAGGAAGGGGCGAAAAAGCCTGCGGCGAAGGAAGGATCGTACGGACAAATGAGCGGAATGCGGAGATTGACTGCAGAGGATGCTTCTTGGTTGCGGGGAAGTATCATCATTGGCGGGTGAAAGCAAGGAAGCCCGCAGTCCTGAGCCTCCAGTGGATCGGAGGCTTAAGGCTGCGAGCTTCCTTGTAAAGCGAAACGCCAAGAACTTCGGCTCCCTCCCCGGAGAGAAGGAAGCCAGGGCTTGGCAGAGCGGGATCAGCCGCGCAATAAGGCGGGATCGATCGCGGGCACGAGGCCTTCTTGGGCGGCGCGGCCCAGAAGCGCTTCGATGGCCGCGTAGCCGTCTTCGCCCAGATCGGCGGTGAATTCGTTGACGTAGAGGGCGATATGTTGGTCGGCCACTTCGGGAGCCATCTCCTGGGCGTGGCTCATCACGTATTCGCGCGACTCCCGGGGATGCTCCCAGGCGTAGCGTACGGACGCGCGCGTCCACTCGGCGATGGCCGAGACGTCCAGGTCCCGGCGAGCGATAATGGCGCCAAGCGGAATCGGCAGGCCGGTGTCTTCCTCCCACCAGCTGCCCATATCGGCCATGAGGCTCAAGCCGTATTGGGGATACGTGAAGCGGGCTTCGTGAATGACCAGCCCCGCATCGATCTCCCCGCGCCGGACGGCGGGCATGATCTCATGGAAAGGCATGACGACGATCTCTCCGATGCCTCCGGGCACTTTTTGGGCCGCCCATAGCCGGAACAGCAAATAAGCGGTGGAGCGTTCGCTCGGTACGGCGACCCGCTTGCCCGCCAGCGAAGCGGGGTCGGCGGAGTCGGACAAGGTCAGTACGAGCGGACCGCACCCGCGCCCGAGCGCTCCTCCGCATGGAATAAGGGCGTAGTCCCGCAGCACCCAGGGCAGGGCGGCATATGAAATTTTCAGAACCTCGGGACCGGTCCGGTCCGCGGCCCAGTGATTGGTGATGTCGATGTCCGCGTACGTGACGTTTAGCGCCGGAGCGCCGGGGATGAGCCCGTGAACCCACGCGTGAAAAGCGAAAGTGTCGTTCGGGCAAGGGGAAAACGCGATATTCATGGCAGTACCTCCGTGAAAATAGAAATTCCGGCTTCCAAAGCCCGCAGCGCCTCGGGAATTTTCCAGGCGGCCCGGTTCCGCGGGCCGACCGCGTTGGAGACGGCGCGCACCTCCAGCACCGGCACGCCGAACAGGGCGGCGGCAGCGGCGACGCCGCCGCCTTCCATGCCTTCGGCCGCAGCGCCCGGCACGCGCTCGGCCAGAAGGGCGGCCGTCTCCGCCGTGCCGGTGGCGGTGGACAGCGTCAGGATCGGCCCGAACGCAGCGGGCCTCCACGCAGCCGAGATCGCCTGCGCCCACCGCTCGGCCAAGCCGGCATCGACCGCGGAACGCGCCGAGCCGAAGCCCAGCTCGTCCACGCCGGCGAAGCCGTCCGGCGTCTCCGCGCCGAGATCGGCGGAGACGATCTCGCTGGCGATGACCAGCGCCCCGATGTCGGCGCGCCCGGCGAAGCCGCCGCCGATGCCGGCGCTGACGACAAGGCGGTAGCGCCCCCCCGCGAGCGCAGCCGCCGTGCGGGCTGCCGCCGAGGCGGGACCGACGCCCGCCAGACGAACGTCGAAGCCGCCGGCCTGGCCGATGCCGCGAAGCACGGCCTCTCTCTCCGCCTCTACGGCCGTCATGACAAGCACGTCCAAATTGTCGTTCATTGGATTGAACACCTCCATTTTACACCCTATGCTCCCAATGCCGTTCACAAAATGTTTTGCCTAATCCGGCCGGATCGGTTACAATTACTTTAGAATTATTCTAAATAAGAACCAGCTTCCGTGCGAGAGCCCATCTGTCAACGATACGGCCAGGCAGGCCGATTTGTAAAGCGGGAAAGGCGGGCGATACCATGACCATTGACGAGAATATCGGCAGGATTAATCGGCAATTGCTCAATAAAGGCTATAAATTGACTCCGCAGCGGGAAGCGACTTTGCGCGTGCTGCTGGAGAACGAGCGGGACCACCTAAACGCGGAAGAAGTGTTCATGCTGGTCAAGGACAAGTACCCGAACATCGGTTTGGCTACGGTGTACCGTTCGCTGGAGCTGCTGAGCGAGCTTCATATCGTCGAGAAAATCAATTTCGGCGACGGCGGCGCCCGCTTCGATCTGCGGAGCGAAGACCAGCCGCACATGCATCATCATCTGATCTGTACCCGCTGCGGAGCGGTGGAGGAGATCAAGGACGACTGGCTGATGCCGATGGAGAATCGGATCGAGCGGGAGTTCGGTTTTACCGTACTGGATCACCGGCTCGATTTTCAAGGCATATGCAAGGAATGCGGAGCCAAAGAGCGGGAGAAAGACTGCAAAGCGGTCTCTTGAGCGGACTCAAACCGACGTTCGGCCGAATGGCGGACGATCGGATAAGTTGCCGATTCGTCAGGAGAAATGCATAAACATCGCAGGAAGGCGTTCCGATCGGGAACGTCTTCTTTTTTATTGTTTAGGAAATGATGCGATTAAATTTCCTGTGGATAACCGGGGGCTCCCCCAAAAGGAATCGGATTTAACTTCAGAGCATCGCTTCACTTTTGGGGGGATTTGTTCTGGGCGCAGCGAGGATTCGATCGGGGACGAATAACGGAACGACGGAATCGAAACGATAGCAACAAGAACCCGATTTAGAATTTAACGTTGACGTTAACGTTAAGAAAAGCTACAATGATTGTGTAAGGTTTTTGAATCGGGGGGATGGCATGGATTTTTACAAAATCGACGAAGTCGCCAAGGAAAGCGGACTGACCAAACGGACGATCCGTTATTACGAGGAGATCGGCCTGCTGCCCGCTCCCCAGCGCAGCGAAGGCGGGATGCGGCTTTATACGAGTCATCACATCGATATCCTGAACAAGCTGATCCGGGCTCGGGATGCGCTCGGCTTTTCCTTGCAGGAGCTTCAGCTTTATATGAGCACCTCGGACATGCTTGAGGAGAAGCGGCAGCATTATCGCAAATTGACGGATACGTTGTCGGAAGACCGGCGCAAGGAACTGCTCCGCGACATGGACGAGACGCTGGTCAAGCAATTGGAACTCATTGAAGCCAAGATGAAAAATATTATGGCGATCAAAAGCGAATTCGAAGAGCTTAGAGAACGAATTCGCGTTCGGCTGGACTCGATGAAATAGCCCGTCAGGGCTCTTTTTTATGGCCCTTGTCGGCTTTTGACGCATACTGATCAGCTTAGGGGAGGCAAATCGTATCATGAATTCGGATCATTCGGCCATCGAACAACGCAAGAGCGGAGGCGGGCTGCTGTCTCAGCCCAAAGCCGTCTGGGCCGTCGCCTTCGCGTGCGTCATCTCTTTCATGGGGCTTGGCCTCGTCGACCCCATCCTGCCGGCGATCGCGAGCGACCTTCACGCGACGCCCAGCCAGGTGTCGCTTTTGTTTACGAGCTACAACCTCGTCACCGGCATCGCCATGCTCATCACCGGCATGGTATCCAGCCGCCTCGGCATCAAGTGGACGCTGCTTACCGGCATTCTGTTCATCATCGTGTTCGCGGCACTCGGCGGCACGTCGGGAACCATCGGCGGCATCGTCGGCTACCGGGCCGGTTGGGGGCTCGGCAACGCGCTGTTCATCGCGACGGCGCTATCGGCCATCGTCGGCCTGTCGAAGTCGGGAACGGCCAAGGCGATCATTCTGTACGAAGCGGCGCTCGGGCTCGGCATCTCCGTCGGCCCGCTGCTGGGCGGCGAGCTCGGATCGATCTCATGGAAAGGTCCGTTCTTCGGCGTCAGCGCCCTGATGCTCATCGGCTTCCTGTTCATTCTGTTCATGCTTCCGAAGCTGCCGAAGCCGACCAACAAGACGACGCTGGCGGATCCGTTCAAAGCGCTCGGTTTTCCGGCGTTGCTGACGCTAGGAATCGTCGCGTTCCTGTACAACTTCGGCTTCTTTACGCTGATGGCTTACTCTCCGTATGTAATGGATCTGGACGAACACGGGCTCGGCTACGTCTTTTTCGGCTGGGGCATCCTGCTGGCGATCGCGTCGGTCTTTATCGCTCCTTGGGTGCAAAAGCGGTTCTCGCTCGTCGCGTCGATGTGCGCGATGCTGTTCCTGTTCGCGCTCGATCTGGCGGCGATGGCTATCGGTACGGTCAACGGCTCGCCGGATACCGTCATTGTCGCGGTCATCGTCGCAGGTCTTTTCCTCGGGATCAACAATACGCTCATCACGACGGCGGTCATGCAGGCCGCTCCGGTGGAGCGATCCACCGCATCCGCCGCTTACAGCTTCGTTCGATTCCTCGGCGGCGGCATCTCGCCTTGGCTGGCCGGCAAGCTCGCCGAATGGTACAAGCAAGAGACGCCGTTCTACTTCGGCGCGTTCATGGTCATCCTCGGCGTGCTTGTCCTCTGGGTCCGCCGCCGTCACTTGAAGCATATCGACCGAACGACGGCCGCGCATTGACGACAGGCGCGAGCGCGCTTTAAAAGGAAATTCCGCTTTCGGCGCTTCCATCGGTTATAATGGTGTTCAAATGACGAGGTGAAGCGCCAAGTGGACTATTTATTCGAGACCGTTCCGCGGAATTACGAGACGTTCGCCAGCGGAAGGGTTCTGTACAACGCCCGCGGGACGACGGCGTTCCCGGTCCGGCTCGCCAGCGAGATTGCCCAAAGATGCTTTCGCATCCTGGAGGGCAAAGGCGAGCCGGGCCCTTATTCCGTATACGACCCTTGCTGCGGCGGCGGTTATCTGCTGACCGTCGTCGGGCTGCTGCATGGCCCGCGGATCGGAAGCTTGCAGGGCTCCGACGTGGACGGCGAAGCGCTCGGCATTGCCGCGCAGAACTTGTCGCTGTTGACGAAGGACGGATTGGATCGGCGCAAAGATCAGCTTAGGAAGTTATACGAGCTGTACGGCAAAACGTCTCATCGCGAGGCGCTGGCCAGCGCGGAGGAGCTGGACGAGAGAATCCGTTCGTCCGGAATCGAGCGGATCGCCACGTTTCAAGCGGATGCCACGTCGCCGGAGAACCGTGCGGACATGCCCGGCGGCGTGCATCTCGTGATGACGGACCTTCCTTACGGCAATCTGGCCGAATGGCGGAGCGAGAGCCGGGACCCGCTGCCGGAATGGTTCGAGACGGTTCGCCGAACGATGATACCGTCCCGATCCGTTCTGGCGGTCGTCGCGGACAAGGGACAGAAGCTGGCGCACGGGAAGTTCAGACGGCTCCAGCATCTGAAAGTCGGCAAAAGGCAAATCGCCCTGTTTGAACCGCTGGCATGAGGAAAGGATGAACGGCTTGGCACGAAGGCGGAAAAAATCGATTTGGGCGGTCTTGACCGCAGCTGCGCTGCTTCTCTCCGCGTGCGGAAGGGAAGACGGCGGAGAAGGAATGCCGTCGGCATCGGGTTTTGCGGCTTCGCCGGGCTCGACGGAATCGGCCGCACCGGCAGCCTCCGAGACGGCTCCTGCGGCCGACTCGTTCGAATTGAAGGCGGATCGGACCGAACCGCCGCCGGAAGGAGCGAAGCTGGAGCCGATGGGCGAGGACAATCCTCTTTATATCGCCCCGGGCCGTCTGGACGCGAGCATTCGCATCGGCTTTCGCCTCGACAAGCGGGGCGACTTCCTGATCGCCGAAGGATCCGGCACGCTTACCGTCGGGAAGCGGGACATTCCGTTTACCCTCGATCAGACGTCGGTTATGCGGACGGCTTCCCTGTCGGGTGACAGGGAGCTTGTGTTCGGCGCCCTTCAGGCGGATACGAAGACCGAGCCGGCGTCTTTCGCGTTCCGCATGCGGTTCGTGCCGGAGACGAAGGAACTGGAGCTTCGCCTGTCCAACGGGAAAGAACTGATCGTCTTCGGCAGCAGCGATACGCTGGCAGCCAACGAGGAGAAGGTGGAGGAAGCCGAGGCCGCTTACCGGCCGGTTCCGGGCGCGAGCCCTGCGTCGTCCTAACGGACTTGCGGTTGACGCTTTCGTTCGGCCCGGATTATAATGGGAGAAATTCCGAGCCTGCAAATCGGATATAGAGGAACGGCAGAAGAAAAGGATTGTGATGAAGATGGCCAAGATCGTTGCATTGATGGGCAGTCCCATGGAAAAATCGAGGCTCAACTACGTGCTGGACCGGGTGCTGGCGGTCGTGAGGGAAGCGGGAGTCGACATCACCGTTCTCACCGTGCGGGACTTGCCCGCCGAAGATTTGCTGCACGTGCGCTTCGACAGCGAAGCGATTCAAGCGGCGAACCGCATCGTGGAGGAAGCGGACGGCGTCATCGTCGCGACGCCCGTGTTCAAGGCTTCCTTTCCCGGCGTTCTGAAAGCATACCTCGACATGCTTCCGCAGAAAGGGCTGAGCAAGAAAGTCGTTCTTCCGATCGCCATCGGAGGCACGATTGCGCACCTGCTGTCGATCGACTTCGCCATGAAGCCGGTATTGTCCACGATGGCTCCGCGGAACATTCTGGCCGGCGTGTTCGTCCTCGATACCCAGGTGGAACGGAAGGACGACGGCACGGCCGTCATCGCGGAAGAGATCGCTTCGCGCCTGGACGATTCCGTCCGGCAGCTGCTGGAGGAAGTCGCGCTTCAGACCGGGGAACGTTCCTGAGAGATTCCTTGGCCCGATTCGGGCAAAAAATCAGGCTTTTGGGCTGCCCGATCTCTCATGTTCTCTTGTTAAAACGGCCGATTTCGTTATAAACTAGGTAGCATATCCGCATTTTCGAACGTTATCGGCAAAGGAGTCAGAATTCATGACCGTACACAGCAAGACGGCCCACTGCAAGATCGTCGACTGCACGATCCGCGACGGCGGCCTCGTCAACAATTGGGATTTCAGCGTACAATTCGTTCAGGATTTGTACGAATCGCTTAACGAAGCGGGCGTCGAATACATGGAAGTCGGCTACAAGAACTCGCCCCGCCTGCTCAAAGGCTCGGAGGACGCGGGCCCTTGGCGTTTCCTGAACGACGATTTCCTGCGCAAGGTCATTCCGGAGAAAAAGAGAACGAAGCTGTCGGCGCTGGTCGACGTCGGCCGCGTCGAGGAGAACGACATCCTGCCCCGCAGCGAGTCTCCGCTCGACCTGATCCGCGTCGCCTGCTACGCGCGCGATACGGCGAAGGCGATCGAGCTCGCCACGCTGTTCCACGAGCGCGGCTACGAGACGACGATCAACATCATGGCGCTGTCGAACGTAATGGACAACGAGCTGACCGAAGCGCTCGCGATGATCAGCGAGAGCCCGATCGACGTCGTTTATATCGTGGACTCCTACGGCAGCCTGGATCCGGACGACTTCCGCTACCTCGTCGAGAAGTTCCGCCGCGCGCTGAAGCATAAGCGCCTGGGCGTCCACACCCATAACAACATGCAGCTTGCGCTCGCCAATACGCTGGTCGCGGCCGAGATGGGCGTCGAGCTGCTGGACGCTTCCGTCTACGGCATGGGCCGCGCCGCCGGCAACTGCCATACGGAATTGCTGCTCGCGAAGCTGCCCAAAGCCGAGTACAACCTCCGTCCGCTGCTCGGCCTGATCGAGCGCCACATGGTCGATCTGCGCCAGCGCGAGGAATGGGGCTATTTGATCCCGTACATGGTCACCGGCGTGCTCGACGAGCATCCGCGCTCGGCCATGGCGTGGCGCGCGTCTCCCGAGAAAGACCAATACTTGAATTTCTACGACAAGATGACGACGCCGGAGACGTTTCCGAAAGGGTAACGGAGCTTAGCGAATCACCAAAAAAGGAGAACTGCCGATGATGCGGCGGTTCTCCTTTTTTCATATTCGGCGATCAACCGTGCAGCTCCTGAACGTCCCGCATTGGAGGTTTCCCGTACATGCGGGCATATTCCCGGCTGAACTGGGACGCGCTCTCGTAACCGACTCGAAACGCCGCATCGGAAGCCTGCGCGGATTCCGCCAGCATCAATCGCCGGGCTTCTTGCAATCGCACCGTTTTCTGGTACTGCAGCGGACTCATCGCCGTTACGCGCTTGAAATGCTTATGGAACGCCGACACGCTCATGTTCACGGACTTTGCAAGCTCCTCGATCGCCAGCGGGCGGTCGTATTGCAGGTTGATCAGCCGGATGGCTTGAGCGATGCAGTGCGCATGGCTGCCGATGATCCCAAAGGAGTAGAGGAGCGCGCCATGTTCGCCTTGAAGCATCCGGTACACAATTTCGCGGATGACGAGCGGAGACAGAACCGGAATGTCGTCCGGTGCATCGAGCAGCCGCAGGAGCCGCACCACGGCTTCGAGCAGCGCGGGCGACATTCGGTTCACGGCGATGCCGCGGCCCGGTTCCTCCGGAACGGAAGCGGGCCGATTCGATTTTTCCGCCATCTCCAGGATGACGTCGGCATCGAAGCTCAACTTCAAACTCAAATAGGGGATCTCGGGCGACGCCTCGACAATTCTGCCGAGAATCGGCAATTCGACGGATGTGATCAGGTAAGTCGAAGGATCGAACCGAAGCGTCTCGTCCGCCACCGACGCTGTCTTCGCCCCCTGAGCCACGACGCAAATCGATGGCTTGTACACGGACTCCAACGGTTCCGACAGCCGTTCGGCATTCATGAGCGACAAAGAAGGCAGGGCCGTTTGATGCGTGCCGTTCGCCGGGGCGTGGCGGCGTATCAGGAGCGCCAGTTGCTGCAGAAGAGGCTTCATGCTTGGAGAATCGTTCGTAGTATCCATAGGCGCCGGCTCCAGTCCAATAAAAGATGGTAACTTTTATTATAGGAAGCCGGAAGAGAATTAGGCAAGGAACGAACAGAATCGGTCTAACGTTCGGATGCAGCCGCCTTGTAAAATAAAAGGGCAAATCGGCAAGACGGTTCGCCGATCGGACAAAATCGCGGATAAGGGAGCGGGAAGAAATGAATTTGAACGGAAAAGTCGCAATCGTCACGGGAGCGTCGCGGGGCATCGGACGGCAAATTGCCATCCAATTGGCGCAATCCGGCGCGAAGACGGTCGTCAATTATTCCTCGAATCGCGAGAGCGCGGACGAGGTCGTCAAGGCGATCGGACAAGCCGGCGGCGAAGCGGTCGCCATATCAGCCGACGTGGGCAAGGTAAGCGAAGTGGAAAAGCTGTTCTCCGAGACGCTCGAAAGGTTCGGGCGAGTCGACATCCTGGTGAACAACGCGGGCATTATGAATAACATGCCGATCGCGGAGATGACGGAGGAGCTGTTCGACCGGCATTTCGCAATCAACGTGAAAGGGACTTATTTCGCTTGCCGACAAGCGATGAAGCTTATGGCGCCAGGTGGGACCATCGTGAACTTCTCGACATCCGTCTCGGGCGCGACGCTTCCGACTTACAGCGTCTATGCCGCCACCAAGGGCGCAGTCGAGCAGTTGACTCGCCAACTGGCCAAGGAATTCGGTCCCAAGGACATCGTCATCAATTGCATCGCCCCCGGACAAGTGGCGACCGAGTTGTTCCTGAACGGCAAATCGCCGGAGCTTGTCGATTCGTTCAGCCGAATGAACGCGTTCGGACGGCTTGGCGAACCGGAGGACATCGCGAACGCGCTCGAGCTGCTCGTCAGCGACAAAGCCCGCTGGATCACGGGCCAGACGATTCGCGTAAACGGCGGGTTCAACTGAACGACGTTGACATCAAAATCGGTTTGCAAGATAATCAATATAAGCATCAAGCGACTCGGGAAGCACCTCACAAAGCCGAACACGACAAGTGTTTCTTTGCTGAGGTGTTATTTTTTTTCAAGGAAGGGGCGCGGATATGGACTCGAAGAAAAAAGAGGCGGATCGAGTACGGGAAGGTCGGGTTACCTATCAGATGTATGCGGAGATGCCGGACGACGGGCAGCGTTACGAAATTATCGACGGCGTATTGGAGCTCATGTCTCCCAGCCCGACAGCGTCCCATCAGACGGTGGCTGTGGAGCTGTTATTTAGACTTAAACAAAGCTGTCAGTCGGATTATTTGGTCTTTGTCGCTCCGCTCGACGTGATCTTAAACGATACGACCGTGCTTCAGCCGGACCTTCTCATGGTCCGCCGCAGTAGGATGACGATCGTAACGGATCGTGGAATTGAGGGCCCTCCCGATCTTGTCGCGGAGATTTTATCTCCCCATTCGCGCAAGAGGGACAAGGTCGTCAAATCGAGAGCTTACGCGAAGCATGGCGTCGCGGAATATTGGATCGTGGACGCGGCGGCGGGAACGCTGGAACAGTACCGGCTTGGCGAAGACGGAGCTTACGAATTGCGGAACCTGTACGACGGCGACGATTCGGTCGTATCGGACAAGCTTCCGTGCGTTTCTTTTCCGGTAAAGGAACTTTTTCGCGATATTCGGCAATAGGGCTGAAGTCGGCCGCCGGAATGGATGAAGATAGGGCGAGCGGTCTCGACAAAATGGGACGAATCGACTATGGTGATGTAAAAGCGAATGAATGGAGGAGAATTCCGATGCCGGCAAATGCGCAACAGGTGGAGAAGCTGCTGGCTTCGCTGCAGGACCGGCCGAGTCTGCCCCCGCTGTCGCCGCAACGGCTGTGGAGCTTCGCGATGGATCGCGACATCGCGGCTTTTCGCGACGGTTCGGACCTGGAATTTCGGGATTCCGCGGAAGGGCATGCGCTGACGGCGGCGCTGTACTTGGCGAACGACAGCCTGGATCGGGCCCACGAGCTCGTGCAGGCGCACGAAGGACATCCGACGTGCGATTGGGTGCACGCGATCGTTCATCGAAGAGAAGGCGATTACGCCAACTCGAAATACTGGGTGCGCCGCGCGGGCGCGCATTCGGCATACCACGGCTTGCAGGCGCGTGCGTCCCGGCTGCTCGGCGAGAGCGACAACCCGGCGGAAGCCTCCGCCCCGCTCGCTTCGGCTCTGGAGAAGATCCGCACGCAGGGAGAATGGAACGCCTATCTGTTCGTCGACGCCGTCTCCATGCAGGAGAGCGGCGGCGGGGACGAAGCGTCCCTCCGTCTGCTCGAACGCTTGCAGCAGCTGGAATGGCAAATATTAATGCGCTATTTGAACGGATTGCTTCGTCTGGACGGGCGCCAAGAGGAAGAACGGCATGAATCGGGAGGCTAAGAAAAAGCTAACCCGAAGCCGATTGACCGAGGCGGCGGTAACGCTTTTCGAGCGGCAGGGGTACGAAGCGACGACCGTGCAGATGATTGCCGACGCGGCCTCGGTAGCCAAGGGAACGTTTTTTAACTATTTCTCCTCCAAAGAAGAGCTGATCCTCGAATTACAAGGGCTGCTGCTCGCGAGGGAGATCGAGAGCAGGCGGGGACTGCCGGGGGCCGTGCTGGACGACTTGAGGCAGAGTCTGATGGATTATTGCCACTCTTATCCGATGAGTCCTTCCGTCACCCGCGCCGTGTTCCAAGGCATTTACGGCAGCCCGAACGTCGGACGCGCGCAGGCGGAGCGAAGCAAGCAGTTCCGGCATTACCTGGCGTCGATCCTCGAGCTCGGCCAGCAGCGGGGCGAAATCCGCGCCGATATCGACGCCGAGGATCTCGCGCGGGTCGCGATCCAGACTTACTACGGCGTGCTCATGTCCTGGGCGCTCGACCCGGAGACGGCCCCGCTGCCGGAACGGATGGATCTGGCTTTCGGCCTGTTCGTCCGCTCGGCGGGGTCCTAGTCTCGGGGAGCGCCGGCAGCTCGCGAGGCGCATGAGAGATGTCTCATGCGATGCCATGGAACGCCGTTCAGTGCGCGGAGGCGTAGCCTTCCAGTTCGCCTACGCCGCGGATGGCGGCGGCCGCATGCCACGGATTCGGGTGGAAATAGCCGTCGCCCTTGAGAACGCGGCCTCCGATCGTGACGGCTTCGACGACCACGTCGATTTCCACGGTATTCGCGAAACGTTCGAGCAGCTCGCGGTCGGAGATTCCGTCGATGTCGACATACCAGGACCGGGTTCCGTATTCGTTCACGACCGAAAGACGGGCTTTTCCGAAGGCCAGCGCCCAGGATTCTTCGTTCTGGGACAGGCGCAAGGACGCCAAATCGTAATGTTCCACGGATGATTCTCTCCCTAGGAATGCGGGGATCGGCCCCGCGTGTATGATAGACGCAGTGCCGGCGGCGCAGGTTCGTATCGCGGCGGTCCCCGGAGGGACGATCGCGGGCGCGACGGCGTTTTTCTGTTGATTGTAGCCGGAATCGGACGGGATGGCAAACCCCGCCGCGCCTATTTGTCATCAAATGGCCATACTTCTCCTGGAACGCTCCGTCCCGTTCTCCCACCCGCCCTACCTATGCTTGCTGCCGGGTTTTCCCCGTCGTTATGCCTATTCGGCGTCTCCGCCCGCCTCTTTCCGACCTGTCCATCGTCCCTGATCGGCCGGCCGGCGTAGTGAAAAAGAGCCGGTTGATCGGTCCTTCGGAACGGGGTACGATGGAGGGGGACATTCGGGCCCGCGCGACGTGCGGCGTCGTTGCCGCCGTCGGCGGGCCGGTCGGAATCAGGGAGGTTTATCCAGATGTTGACGAAAGTGAAACCGAAAGCCGGCAGCCGGTGGAGGAAAGAAAGTTTCATTCGCGGCTTCGCGCTTTTGATTGCGGTGCTGGCGCTGGCGGCGGCGTGGATGCCGAAGGCGGCGGACGCCCATGCCGTTCTTGAGAAAGCGACGCCGACGCAGGACGCCCGGATGGACACGAGTCCGGCTTATGTGGAGCTGCTGTTTAACGAACGGCTCGACAATTCGGCCGAAAACAAGCTTCTCGTGCTGGACAGCGCCTCCCGTTCGGTGACCGGCGCCAAGGCGGAACGGACGCAGGAGGGCAAAGGACTCAAGCTGACGCTGCCGAAGCTGAAGGAAGACCATTACACGGTTACCTACGACGTCATCTCCGCGGACGGACACCCGGTGTCCGGCGCTTACGTATTCACGGTCGGCAATCCGCCGCCGCTTCCGGATTCGAGCGCGCTCGATCCCCATGCCCAGGTCGGCCATGCCGGCCACGATCATGGCGGCGGCAGCGGGCTGACGGTACGCGATTTCATTCTGTACGCCGCCCGGATCGTCTATTACGCGGGCCTGCTCGGGCTGGCCGGCTTGCTGCTGTGGAGCCTGCAGCGGGCCGCGTCTCCCGCCGTTCGCGACGCCCGCGAAGCGGCGATCGGCTTCGCAGGCAAGTTCGAGCTGTGCGCGACGCTCGCTTACGTCGTGCTGAGCCTCAACAACCTGGCGCTGGGCGATCCGATATCCGAGTGGGGCCGAATTCTGACCGGCACGACGGTCGGCAAGCTGTACGCAGCCCAACTGCTGCTGGCCTTAGCGGCCCCGCTGCTGCGCGGAATGAACGTCTATGCCCGCGCGTTCTGGGTTGCCGTCGCGCTGTTCGCGGAGGCGTGGAGCGGTCACGCCGCCGCTTTCGATCCGATCTCCTACAGCGTCGGCTTGGACTTCGTCCACTTGGCCGCCGCGTCGGTCTGGGGCGGAGGTCTCGTGCTGCTGCTGCTCGTCTGGCGCAAAGAGCGCACGGAAGCGGGACGGTTCGCGCTGTTATTTTCCAAATGGGCGCTGATCTCGTTCCTCCTGCTCTGGATCACGGGCGTGCTGAGCGTGCTGGACTTTTTGCCGTCGCTTCGTTATTTGTTTTACACGACCTGGGGTTCCTGGCTGCTGGCGAAGGCGGGGCTGTCCGTGCTCGTCGTGGCGACCGCGTTCCTCATCCGGCTGCGTTTGCGCAAAGGCCATTTGCCGGCTTCGGGGCTGCTGCGGGCCGATGTCGGGCTGCTGGCGGCGATCGTGCTCGTGGTCGGCATTTTGACCTACCAGAACCCGCTGCCGGCGAACGAGCCGCTCCATTACCACGAGATGGGCAACGATATGCACGTGACGCTGGAGATCTCTCCGAACGCGCCGGGCGACAACGAGATCGGCCTCAAGGTATGGCTCCCCGAGAAGACCGGCCTTCCGAAAAAAACGGTGCTCCGGCTGCAGCCGCTGGACCGCAAGGACGTCGGCTTTATCGAGGTACCGCTGGAAACGTATGAGGATACGAACGATATCGACGATTTTCCGGGATTCGTGAAGCAGCTGTACAAGGCCGGCGGACCGTATCTGCCGTTCGCGGGCAAATGGATGGCGCAAATCCGGGTGACGGATTCGGCCGACAACGAGCTGGTGAGAGAGACGACTTTCCGCATTTATTGACCGGGGAGGCGGCGAGATGAGCGATACCAAAATCAAATGGCTCATCCTGCTGACGCCGACGGTGACGATCGGCCTGTGGGAATACGTGCGGCACGTGCTGCTGCTGCCTTATATGTCGATGGAGCTGGGCAATTTCCTGGCTCCTTTTATCGTGCTTGCGGTCACGCTCACGGTAGTGCTTCGGTTGTTCCGGCGTCTGGAGGAATCGCAGCTGGCGCTGCAGCGGGAAAAGGCGTCGACCGCTTCGCTGGAGGAGCGGGAGCGGCTGGCCGGAGAGCTTCACGACGGCATCGCGCAGTCGCTGTTCCTGCTGGCGGTGAAGCTGGATCAGCTCGACCGCGCGGCGAAGGAGGAGCCGGTCCGGAAGCTGGCGGAACAGCTTCGCGCGACGGTGCGCGACGTGAACGACGACGTGCGGCAGGCGATCGCGAACTTGCGCCTTCCTCCGTCGTCCGAGAACGCGGCGTGGGTGAGGCCGCTTCGCGAGCTGCTCGGGGAGACGGCGGGCGTCATAGAGGCGAGGGCGCAGTTCCGGTGGACGATCCCGGACGACAGTCTGACGGACCGGGAAAAGGTGGAGCTTCACGCCTGCTTGCGCGAAGCGCTGATCAACGTGCGCAAGCATGCGAGGGCGAGGTCGGTCGTCGTCGTCGGAGAGCCGGACGGGCAAGGGGGCTTTCGCTGCGCGGTAGAGGACGACGGCACCGGTTTCCGGGGCGACCCGTGGCAGGCGCAAGGCCGGTTCGGTCTGCGCATGGTGCGGGACCGCGCGCGGCGGATGGGCTGGACGTTCGTCGCGGAACGGCGCGGCGAATGGACGGTCGCCGAGCTTCGGAAGAAAGGGGAGGATCGGGATGCAGCCGTTTCGGGTGCTGCTCGTGGACGATCATAAGCACGCTCGGCAGGGAATGCGGGAGATCGTGTCCGAGGACGACGATTTTCTCGTCGTCGGGGAGGCGGCGAGCGGCGAAGAAGCGCTGGCCCTGATGGACCGCGCGACGCCGGAGCTCGTGCTGATGGACATCTCGATGCCGGGCATGGGCGGCCTGGAGGCGGCGAAGGCGATCAAAAGCCGCTACCCCGAAGTCAAGATCGTCATGGTGACCGTGTCCGACGACCCGGCTCACCTGTTCGAAGCGTTGAAGAAGGGGGCCCAAGGCTACCTGCTCAAGAACTTGAACCCCGCAGCCTGGCGCGAATATTTGCGCGCGATCGCCAGCGACGAGGCGCCGCTCAATCCGGAGCTGGCGCTGTCGATCCTGCGCGAGTTCGCGGGCCGCTCGATGGCCGCGGACGCCCGGGAGCGGGGCGGCGCGCGGGACGGTCTCCTGCGTGAAGGCTTGACGCCGCGGGAGACGGAGATTCTGCAGGAAGTCGCCCGCGGCCGGACGAACCGCGACATCGCGTCCGAGCTCGGCTTGTCCGAACATACCGTGAAAAACCACCTCAAAAACATTTTGCAGAAGCTGCATCTCGACAACCGGGTGCAGTTGACCCGGTACGCGTTCGAGAGCGGACTGGTCGACCGTTCCTGACTGTCTCCGCCAAGCGCCTTCCCCCGCAACAATTTTGTCACCGGTTCGAATTCCGCCTAGCCCTTTCTGGTCATCCTGACCGCCCGGGAGTTGGCTATACTGGGAACATCCCGAACGAATGCAGAGAGAGGCGGATGTTTCCCATGAAGATGAAAAAAGGCGTATCGATCTTGCTCGCGTTATTTCTGGCGCTCGGCTTTGCCGGCGTCGCCAGCGCGCACGTGACGGTTCAGCCGGGCAAGGTGCCGGCGGGATCGTACCAGGTGTTTACGCTGCGCGTACCCTCCGAGAAGGAAGCGGCTACGACCCAGGTCAAGGTGGAAGTGCCGGCGGACGTCGACGTCTCCCGGTTCGAGCCCAAGCCCGGCTGGACCTACGAGACGGAGAAGGACGCGGACGGCAAAATCGTTTCGTTTACCTGGAAAGCGGACGGAGACGGTCTCGGCGCTACGGAATTCGGCCAGTTCAACTTTCAGGGCAAAGTGGCCGACAACGCGACTTCGCTTAGCTGGAAAGCTTATCAGACCTATTCCGACGGAAGCGTGGTCGAATGGACGGGCGCTCCCGACGCCGACACCCCGGCTTCCGTTACGACGGTCACGGCGGCGGACGCTTCCGGCGAAGGCGCCGCGGCCGGCTCGACGGACCGCGATCCGCTCACGCTGACGCTCGCGATCGTCGGCGCCGCCGCCGGCATTCTGGCGCTGCTGGTTTCGCTTCTTCGCCGCCGCAAGGCGTAAAAAGGCGGGGGCACGGAACAACACGATTTTTCCGCGTTAAATGGCCGGTGCAGGCTTCGGAAGGCATCTAACGCGGTTTTTCCGTGTTAAACTTTTGCAAAAGCTCCTATGACATGGATTAACACGAATTTTCCGCTCTAAAAGGCCGTCGCAGGCCTTCAGCGGCTGTTTAACTCGATTTTTTCGCTTTATAAGACTTACGCAATCCGTTTTCGATCATCTAACGCGGTTATATCGCGTTAGACGGCGGGGGCTTCGCACACAAGCGGAGCCTTTTTACGTTTAAGAGCCTTTTGGGCGTCCGACCACGCCCCCTGCACTTGCGGTCGGCCCGGGATTCCCCTATAATGGAACCTAACATTCGCATAAATGCGACGATGGAGACAAGTAAGCAGCGCCTTCCTCTCAGGGAGGGAACGCCGGGACTGGAAGCGTTCCTAGGAAATCAGGCTGCCGAAATTCCCTCCGGAGCAGTCCCTTGAACCCGGCAGCCCGTCAGGAGCGGGCCGGCAGTAGAGGCGAACCGGCAGCGGCCCGTTACGTCCGCGCGCAAGCGGGAACGCTCCGGACGCCGGCCGAACGATAAGGCAAGCGCGCGAACGTTCCAATAAGGGTGGTACCACGGTCCTTTCGTCCCTTCCTAGCGGGGGGAGAAGGGCCTTTTTTTATTTTTTCCGGACAAGGAGAGACGCGTAATGAGAGACAGGTTGGAACAACTGCGGGGCGAGGCGCTCGAGCGGCTTCAGGCCGTATCCGATCCCGGGACCTTAAGCGAGCTGAGGGTGCATTATCTTGGCAAAAAAGGCCAACTCACCGAGATTCTGCGCGGAATGGGCGCCCTGAGCGCGGAAGAGCGGCCGGTGATCGGCCAGGTGGCGAACGACGTGCGCGCGGCGATCGAAGCGGTCATCGCCGAGAAGCAGGAGCAGTTCGATCGCGCCGAGACGGCCCGCCGCCTGCAGGCGGAGACGATCGACGTGACGCTGCCGGGCAAGAAGCCGGTTCGCGGCGGCATTCATCCGCTCACGAAGGTGACGCAGGAGATCGAGGACATTTTTCTAGGGATGGGTTACCAGATCGCGGAAGGGCCCGAGGTGGAGACGGACTTCTACAACTTCGAGGCGCTCAATCTCCCGAAGAACCATCCCGCGCGCGACATGCAGGATTCGTTTTACCTGACGGACGACATTCTGCTGCGCACGCATACGTCGCCGGTACAAATCCGCGCCATGCGAGCCGCCGGCGGCAAAACGCCGCTCAAAGTCATCTGCCCGGGCAAGGTGTACCGGCGCGACGACGACGACGCCACGCACTCGTTCATGTTCCATCAGATCGAAGCGCTGGTCGTCGGCCCGAATATCCGGATGAGCGACCTCAAGGGGACGCTGCTCCAGTTCGTGCAGGCGCTGTACGGTCCCAAGACGCAAATCCGGCTTCGCCCGAGCTTCTTCCCCTTCACCGAGCCGAGCGCCGAGGTGGACGTGACGTGCTCGCAATGCGGCGGCAGCGGCTGCCGGATGTGCAAGCATACCGGCTGGATCGAGATTCTCGGCTGCGGCATGGTGCATCCGAAGGTGCTCGAATACGGCGGATACGATCCGAAGGAAGTAACCGGCTTCGCCATCGGCATGGGCGTCGAACGGATTGCGATCCTGAAGTACGACATCGACGACATCCGTCATTTTTACAACAACGATCTGCGATTCCTCGGGCAGTTCGCCCGAATGTGAGGAAAGGAGAGAACCGGAACCTATGAACGTATCTTACCGTTGGTTGAACGAATATATCGATCTGAACGGCGTCGAGCCGAAGAAGCTGGCCGAGATGATGACGCGCGGAGGGATCGAGATCGATTCCGTTCCGTCCCGCAATCTGGGAGTAAGCGGGGTCGTCGTCGGCTATGTCAAAACGCGGGAAAAGCATCCCGACGCCGACAAGCTGAGCGTGTGCACGGTAGACGCCGGTACGGGCGAGGATCTGCAGATCGTATGCGGGGCGCCCAACGCGGCCGCCGGCATTAAAATCCCCGTCGCGCTGGTCGGGGCGAAGCTTCCGGGCGGACTGCAGATCAAGCGCGCGAAGCTGAGAGGGGTCGAGTCGCAAGGGATGCTCTGCTCGGCGCGCGAGCTCGGCATCAACGACAAGCTGCTGCCGAAAGAGCAGCAAGAAGGGTTGTACGTCCTGCCGCAGGATTCGGAAATCGGCCGAGACATCCTGGACGTGCTGGCGCTGGACGATTCCGTGCTCGAGCTGGACTTGACGCCGAATCGTTCCGATTGCCTGAGCATGCTCGGCGTCGCCTACGAGGCGTCCGCGCTGACCGGCCGTCCGGTTCGTCTTCCGGACTTGTCGCTTCGCGAATCGGAAGGCAAGACGAGCGATCGCGTTCAAGTCTCGATCGCGGACCAGGAGCTGTGCTCCCGCTATTCGGCCCGCCTCATCCGGGGCGTCAAGATCGGACCTTCGCCGCTGTGGATGCAGAACCGGCTGATCGCGGCCGGCGTCCGGCCGATCAGCAACATCGTGGACATCACCAACTACGTGATGCTCGAATACGGGCAGCCGCTGCACGCGTTCGACGCCGCGAAAGTGGCCGGCGGCCGGATCGAAGTGCGTCTCGCGCGCGAAGGCGAAATTCTGGTTACGCTTGACGGCCAGGAGCGCAAGCTGGAGCCGCACATGCTCGTCATCGCCGACGCGGAGAAAGCGATCGCGCTGGCCGGCGTCATGGGCGGACTGAACTCGGAAGTGACGGCGGACACCGTCGACATCATCCTGGAGTCGGCCCGGTTCGACGGCGGCTCGGTGCGCCGCACGTCTCGCCAGCTCGGCCTCCGTTCCGAAGCTTCCGCGCGTTTTGAGAAGGAAGTCGATCCGTCGCGAGTGCCGGAAGCGCTGGACCGCGCGGCCGGACTGATGGTCGCCCTGGCCGGCGGAACGGCCGCGGAGGGCGTTGCGGAAGCGGTCGTCTCGCTGCCGGAGCCGGTTGCCGTCGACTTGTCGCTGGATCGCGTCAACCGGTTTCTCGGCACGTCGCTCCCGGCGGACGAGGTGCGCACGATCTGGTCGAGGCTCGGCTTCGAGGCGAAGGAGGCGGCGGAAGGCGTCTGGCGCGTGACGGTGCCGACCCGCCGCGGCGGCATCTACCGCGACGTCGACCTGATCGAGGAAGTGGCGCGGCTGCACGGCTACGACGAAATTCCGACGACGCCGATCGAAGGGCCGACGACGACCGGAGCGTTGACGAAGCCGCAGGCGATCCGCCGCGAAGTGCGGAACGTCCTGGCCGGCGCCGGGTTGTACGAAGCGATCTGTTACAACGTAACCTCTCCCGAACGGGTTGGCCTGTTCCCCTCGTTGAACGGAGATGAAGACGGCGTGCGGGCGATTCCGCTCGCGATGCCGATGAGCGAGGAGCGCAGCCTGCTGCGGACGTCGCTGCTGTCGAGCCTGATCGAGGCGGCGGCGTACAACCAGTCCCGCAGAACGGGCGACGTTGCGCTGTTCGAGATCGCCAGCGTGTTCCACGCGAAGGAGCTGCCGCTGGCCGAGCTTCCCCAGGAAAAGCCGCGGCTCGCGTTCCTGCTGGCGGGCAGCCGCGTTCCGGCTTCCTGGAACCGGCCCGCCGCTCCGGCGGACTTTTATGAAGCGAAAGGCGTTCTCGAGGCCGTTTTCGAGCGGTTAGGTCTCGGAGACCGCGTCTCGTACGAGGCGGCGCAGCCGGAAGGCTTCCATCCGGGACGCACGGCTGCCGTGAAGCTGGAAACGGACGGAGGCCCGGTCGCGCTGGGCTACGTCGGACAGCTTCATCCCGACCTGCAGAAGGAGTTCGATCTGGGCGATGCGTTCGCGGCCGAGATTGACTTGGCGGAAGTGTACGCGCCGGCGGGCGCCGGCATCGTCTATCGCTCGCTGCCGCGCTATCCGTCGGTCGAGCGGGACTTGGCCGTCGTCGTCGGCCGGGAGACGGCCGGCGCGGCGCTCGTCTCCGCCGTACGCAAGGCGGCGGGGGACTTGCTGGAGTCGGTCCGCGTGTTCGACGTCTATACCGGCGAACGGCTCGGTGCGGACAAGAAAAGCGTGGCGCTGGCGCTCGTCTACCGTCACGCGGAGCGGACGCTGACCGACGAGGAAGTCGCGGAGGCGCATCGTCTGGCCCTGGCAGAATTGGAACAATCTTTCGGAGCCGAACTGCGGAAATAAGCAGGAAACGGCGGGAACCGCAGCGAATACATCATGACGCCTATTATTGCCGTTTTGCCCGGTTCGGGCGGAAAGGCCGATTTCCAGGAGGCGCGCGATGAATTCGCTGCGATTTTTTTCTTTCGGATAGAGGAGGTAAGAACCGTGAATGCAGACGATCGGACACGCGTAACGGTTGACATATTCGGAACGCAATATACGCTTGCGGGCCATTCGAGCCCGGATCATATGAGAAGGGTCGCTTCGCTGGTAAGCGAGCAGATGAACAAGATCGCGAACGGCTCGCCGCGGCTGGATCTCTCCAAGCTTGGTGTGCTCGCTTCGGTCAACATGGCGGACGAGCTGCTCCGTCTCCGTCGGGAGAACGAGCGGCTGCTGCAGGAGGAGACGGAGCGCAAGCGCCTGGCCGAGGAACTGGAGGCCGCCCGCGAGGAGAGGCTCGCGGAACGGAAGCGCTTGTCCGAGGAACTGGAGACCGCCCGCGAGGATTGGCTCGCGGAGCGGAACCGGCTGCTCGGCGATCTGGAGGAAGCTGCCCGACGGACCGCTTCCGAGGCGGAAGAACGGCAGCGCAAGCACGACGAGGACCTTCAGGGACTGGTCGCCTCCTGCGAGGAGCGCTTGGCGGCGGCCGAGCGGAAGCACCAGGACAAGCTGGAAGCGCTGCGGGCCGCGCGGGACGCGGAAATGAGAAAAGCGGAGCAAGATGCCGAGGCGCGGCTTGCCTCTGTCCGGAGCGAGCTCGAGACATCGAAGGCGGCGCTGGCCGATGCGGTCGCAAGCCATGAGCGGGAGCTGGAGGATTTGATCGCTTCCCACGCCGAAGAGGTGAGAACGCTCGAGGAAGCGAACGAATCCCAGCTCGAGGAGCTGGCGGCAGAGCAGATCTCCAAGCTGGAAGCCGCGCGTTCGAAAGGCGAGGCGGAATTGCGGTCGGTTCGGACCGAGCTGGGCGAACGCCTGACCGCGCTGCAGGCGGAAGCCGAGGCGCTTCGGGCGGAGCTGGAAGAGACGAAGGCCGAACGGGACGAGTCGGACAGACGGTACATAGAAGAGATCGAGCGTTTGAAGAGCTCCGGCGAGAAGGAGATCGGCCGCCTCGCGGCCGCTCACCGGGAGGAGCTAGAACGGCTTGCCGCGTCGCGGGACGAGGAGATCAAGCGGGTCGGCGACCTGCGCGATTCGCAGTTCGAGGAGCTCCAGGCGCGGCATGCGTCCGAGCTCGACGAGCTGCGGAAGGAGCACGAGGATTACGTGCAGCTGCTCATGGCGTCTCATGCCGAAGAGATCGAAGCCGGCATCGGGACGTACGAGAAAAAAATCCGCGATCTGAACGAAGAGCGGGATGCGGCGCTGGAAGAGGAGCGGACGCTGCTGACGAACCGTTCCGAAGCGCTGCTTGGCGAATACTCCCAGCTGCTCGAGAAGAGGCAGGCGGAGCACGACGCTCATCTGGAGAAGCTGCGCACGGATCACGAAGCGCAGCTGGAGAAGTTGCGATCGGAGCATGAAGCCCAGCTAGAGGCGGCGCTTGCGGAGCATCGACGAGAAATGTCCGAACGGACCGCGTCGCTCCGGGAAGCGCAGAGCAAGCTGGAGGCGGAGCTCAAGTCGTTGCGGGCGGACAGCGAACGCTCCTTGGCCGAACAGGACGAGGCGAACCGGGAAAAGCTTCGCAAGCTGGAGTCGGATCTCGAAGCGGAGCGTATTCTGGCGTCGGAAGAGCGGGACCGAATGGAGACTGCGCTGGCCGAGTGGGAAGAAAAGGAGAAAGAATGGCGCCTCTCTCGCGAGCGTCTGGAGAGCGAACATGCCCGTCTTGCCGAGATCGCGGAGCGTCTGCGAAGCGAGATCGAGGAGCAAGGTCAAGTATGGCAGGAATCCGAGAACGAGGCCGCAAGCCGTTACAAGGCCGAGAGATCGGCTAGAGAGCGCGCAGAGCGGGAACGGGACGAGCTCAGCCGCCTGCTGGAGGAATTGGCCGAACAGGAGAAGGGCGAGTCGGCTGAGGCCGATCGGATGCGGGAACGGCTCGAGCGGTTGGACCGGGAGTGGAGAGAAGCGAAGGCGGAAGCCGGAATGCTGGAGACGAAGCTGGCCGAGCTCGGCGAGGAAGCCGAGCGTCGACGCCTGGCTGCCGAGTTGGCGGAGCGGGAGCTCGAGGAGATGCGGCTGCAAGTCGCCATCGTGGCGACCGAGGATGCGAAGCTGGTATCCGATCGCGAACAAGAGCTGACCGAACGGTCGGAAGAACTCGAGGCGTTGAAGCGCGAGCTGGCTGCCCGAAGCGAAGAATGGCAGGGCCAGGCTGAGGAGCAGGCGGAACGGGCCGAACGGCTGGAGACGGAGCTGCTGTCGGTGCGGCGCGAATTCGAAGCGCTGCAGGAAGAATACGCCAAGCTGCAAAGCGAATACAACGAATGGATCGATATGCTCGAAGAAGAAACGTGAGTCCGCGCAAGGACTCCAATCGGAAAAGACGGCCATTTTCCTCGCATGCGGGGATCACGGCCGTCTTTATTATTTCGCGAACTTACTGGACGATCAGCTTCGCCGTCATGTTCAGGTGTCCGGTGCCGCAAACAATATCGCATTTCATCTCGTATGTACCGGCCTTAAGCGTCACGATCTGCGAAGTTTTGGCGTTGCTGAGCTTGACGCCGGCGTCCTTGATCTGCAGGCCGTGGGCTCCTTCTTCGCTAACCAGCTTGATCTCGACCGGCGTGTCCTTCGGAATCGTATACTCCGTCTTGTCGAACTGCCAATTCGACGCCTTGACGACCAACTGCTCCGAGGCGGCGGTTGCAGCCGGCGCGGACGAATCCGACGCTGAAGTATTGTTCCCGTTGCTTCCGCTTCCTCCGCACGCCGACAGCGCCAGCGCCAGCGCCGCGGCAGTCAGCAAAATCGCCCATTTTTTGTGCATGACCCGAATCCCCTCCGGTTTCTCATCTCCGACGGGAACGCGGCCCGTCCGAGCCTAATCATACCATAATGGAAGAGGCTGGGCACGGGGCGGGTTGAGCGGACAAACGCGCGGCAAGGCCTCCCCTGCTTTAGGGGAGGCCTGCACGGCGGAGCGGATTAGTCGCGGTCGTGGCTGTGGGCGGCACGGAACGGGTTCGCGATCGGGATGAACAGGTCGATAATCCCGATGACGAGCGCGGCCAGAATCGCGCCCAGCCAAGTCGCGTGAACGTGGCCGACAACGAATTGAGCCAGCCAGATCACGACCACGCTGACGATAAACCCGACGATGCCTCGTCCGAACGGCGTCACCCGTTTGCCGAAGATGCCTTCGATGATCCATCCCAGAACGGCGATGACCACGGCGAGAAGCAGCGCGCTCCAGAAGCCTCCGACCGAGAAGCTGGGAACGATGTAACCGATGATCATCAGCACGATCGCCGATACGACAAAACGAACCACATGACCGAGGAAATTCATGCGTTTTCTCTCCTCCAATACCGATTTGGCGTTCCGGTTCTCACCGGTCATGAGCATAGTGTATCCTGTTGCCGCCAGGCTATGAGTGGAAGGTTTCGCAAGCGGCGGCGCGTAAGCTATAATGGGGAAGAGAGGAGTTGGACCTCGCGTGAACGACAAGGCGCTCTACACGCTGGAATACGATAAAATCATTTCGCGACTGGCGGAGAAGGCCGCAACTTCCCTCGGCAAAGAAGAAGCCGGGAAGGTGCGGCCCTCCTCCGACCTTGCGGAAGTGAAGCGCAGGCTGGCCGCGACCGATGAGGCGGTCCGGTCGGTCGCGCTGAAGGGAAGTCCGCCGTTCGGGGGCGTGACCGACGTGCGGCCGGCTTTGGCCCGGGCGAGGCTGGGCGGCGTCCTCGGACCGTCGGAGCTGATGGATATCGCCGGGCTCATCATGGGCTCGAGGCGAATCCGCAAATATGCCGCCCAAGTGGGCGATGAGATCGCCATCCCGCTGCTCGCCGACCTCTGCGAGCCGCTTATCGACGCCAAGCCGTTGGAGGACGAAATTCGCCGGTGCATCGACGAACAGGGAGACGTCATGGACTCCGCGAGCCCGGAACTCGCCTCCATCCGGCGGGAAATCCGCGTCGGGGAAGGCCGGGTGAGGGAGAAGCTTGACTCGATGATTCGTTCGTCTTCGGTGCAGAAGATGCTCCAGGACGTGCTCATTACGATCCGTGGCGATCGATACGTGATTCCGGTCAAGCAGGAATACCGCTCGCACTTCGGGGGGATCGTCCACGATCAATCCGGGAGCGGCGCGACGCTGTTCATCGAGCCCGAAGCGATCGTGCAGATGAACAATAAGCTCCGGGAAGCCAAGCTGAAGGAACAAAAGGAAATCGAGCGCATCCTGCGGCGGCTCAGCGAACTGACCGGAGCTCAGGCGGAGCTGCTGTCGTCAGACGCCGAATCGCTCGGCTATATCGATTTTATTTTTGCCAAGGCGGCGTTGGCGGATTCGATGTTCGGGACGCTGCCCGCGATGAACGGGGAAGGGAAGCTTCGCTTGAAGCGGGCGCGCCATCCGCTGATCGATCCGAAGCAGGTCGTGCCGATCGACCTGGAGATGGGCGAGGACTACTCGGCCATCATCGTCACCGGGCCGAACACCGGCGGGAAGACGGTATCGCTCAAGACGGTCGGCCTGCTCAGCCTGATGGCGATGACCGGATTGTTCGTGCCGGCCGACGACGGCAGCTCGCTGTGCGTGTTCGACGGCATCTACGCGGACATCGGCGACGAGCAAAGCATCGAGCAGAGCCTGAGTACCTTTTCGAGCCATATGACGAATTTGATCGGGATGTTGAACCAGGTCACCTCGCGCAGCCTTGTTCTGCTCGACGAGCTGGGCGCGGGCACCGACCCGGCGGAAGGCTCGGCGCTGGCGATCGCCATTCTCGAGCACCTTCACCGCATCGGCTGCCGCATCGTCGCGACGACGCATTACAGCGAGCTGAAGGCGTACGCCTATAATCGCGACGGGCTGATCAACGCGAGCATGGAGTTCGATGTGGCGACGCTCCGGCCGACGTACCGGCTGCTTGTCGGCGTGCCCGGACGAAGCAACGCGTTCGCGATCGCCGAGCGGCTCGGTCTTCCGAAGGAGATCATCGACCATGCCCGAGGCGAAGTGAGCGAAGAAGAGCTCAAGGTCGACTCGATGATCGCTTCGCTCGAACGGGATCGCCGCAGCGCCGAATCGGAACGCCAGGCGGCCGAGCGGGTGCGGCGGGAAGCCGACGAGCTCAGCCGGAAGCTGGAGGAAGAGCGCTTCAAGTTCCAGGAGCAGAAAGCGAAGCTGTTGGAAGAAGCTCGCGAGGAAGCGCGCCAATCGGTAGCCAAAGCGCGGCGGGAAGCCGAGGAGATCATCTCCGACCTGCGCAAGCTGGCGTTGGAGGAAGGCGCTTCCGTCAAAGAGCACAAGCTGATCGAAGCCCGGCGGAGGCTGGAGGAATCGGTGCCGGATCCGGTACAGAAGCCGCGCCGCAAAGCCGAAGGCAAGGCGGCGAAGATCGAGCCGGGCGACGAAGTGAAGGTTTACAGCTTGGGCGGGCAGAAAGGACACGTCGTTGAACTGACTTCCGGCGGCGAGGCGCTCGTGCAGCTGGGGATTCTGAAGATGAAGGTCGCCTTGTCCGATCTGGAGCCGGCCGGAAAGCAAGCTGGCGCTCCCGCCAAAACGGCCGTCCACGTCGCCACGGTGAAGCGGACGCGGGACGACAACGTCGCCACGGAGCTCGATCTGCGCGGAACGACGCTCGACGAGGCGCTGGTCGAGACGGACCGTTTTCTCGACGAAGCGTTTTTGGCCAACTTGGGAACGGTTTACCTGATTCACGGCAAAGGTACCGGTGCGCTTCGAACCGGCATTCAGGAATATCTGCGCAAGCACAAGCACGTCAAAAGCTTCCGTCTCGGCAACTACGGAGAAGGCGGAGCCGGCGTGACCGTGGCCGAGCTGGTCTGATAAGCGGGAGGTGCGGGAGAAGAGATGGAGAACTCCGGTGCGGTCGATTCCTTAATGTCTCATCCGCTCGCGGCGATGCTGGCCTATTTCTCGGTCGGCGTGTTGATGCTGATCGTCTGCCTGGCTTGCTTCGAATGGGTGACGAAGTACGACTGCTGGGGCGAGATCCGCAATGGCAATCTGGCGGTCGCGATGGCGACGGGCGGGAAAATTTTCGGCATATGCAACGTTTTTCGCTTCTCCATCCAGGCGCAGGATTCGATCTACGAAAGTCTCCTGTGGGCGTTGATCGGTTTTCTGCTGCTGCTCGTCGGGTACTTTCTGTTCGAGTTCCTGACCCCGGTGTTCCGGATCGACGAGGAGATCGCCAAGGACAATCGGGCGGTCGGCCTGATCGCCTTGATCCTGTCGGTGTCGCTCTCCTACTTGATCGGGGCGGCGGTAACGTACGGCTAATGGAATATGCACGCTGCGGAGGTTTGGTCATGAAATATTTGTGGGGTACGTTGTTCGCCTGCGCGATCCTTTTTTTCGCGATCGGGGTCATCTATATGATAAGGGAGGGTTAACATGGCGGTTATCGTATGCCCTTGGTGCCAGAGCGAAATTCCGCTGGAGGAAGGCCAGGAACCCGATCGTTATTGTCCGGTGTGCGACAATGAGCTGGGCGGCTACCGGACGATGACGGTCGATATCGACGGGATCGACGAAGAAGATGCCGAGGTCGAGCCGGAGGACGATGACGACGACGAAGCGCTGACCGGCTGGGAGGAAGACGACGAGCTGCGCGAGAAAAACGAAGCGGTTCTGCTGTACGAAGAGACGGTCGAGAAGCTGCTGGACGAACAGGAGATTGTGCCGGAATGCCCGCACTGCCGCGAGTATATGCTGGAGGCGGGGGAAACGATCGTCGGGGCGAATTCGTTCCGTCCCCGCTCGCCCGAGCTTCTCGGCGAACCGATGCTCGTTCCGCCGTTCGCGCTTACGCTGTACGTGTGCCCGTCTTGTTTTGCGGTCACTTATTCGCTGGCCGAGGAAGGCCGCGGCCGGATGGCCCAGAAGCTAAGCCAAGATTTGGGTGAAGGGCGTTGAGCCGGGTCTATCGTTCGGTAACCGAGCTGGTCGGCGATACGCCGGCCGTTCGTCTGAACCGGCTGGTCTCCGACCGGGATGCGGAAGTATTGGTCAAGCTGGAGAAAATGAACCCGAGCGGAAGCGTCAAGGATCGTGCGGCATCGGGACTGATCGCGGACGCGGAGGAGCGGGGGCTGCTCGGACCGGGCTCTCTGATCGTGGAGCCGACGAGCGGCAACACCGGCATCGGCCTTGCGATGATAGCGGCCGCCAAAGGGTATCGCCTGATCCTGGTCATGCCCGACAATATGACGCCGGAACGCATCTCTTTGCTGAGGGGTTATGGGGCCGAAGTGGTGCTGACCCCGGCCGCCGAGAAAATGCCGGGCGCCATTGCCAAGGCCAGACAGCTGCTCGCCGAGCATCCCGGAAGCTTCATGCCGAACCAGTTCGAGAACGCCGCCAACCCGAACATTCACCGGCGGACGACCGCGCTGGAAATTCTGAAGCAGACGGACGGACGGCTCGATGCGTTCGTCGCGACCGCGGGCACCGGCGGCACCATTACCGGAACCGGCGAGACGCTGAGGTCCAAGCTGCCGAACTTGCATATCGCCGTCGTCGAGCCGGACGGCTCGCCGGTGCTGAGCGGCGGCAAACCGGGTCCGCATAAGCTGGTCGGGACAAGCCCCGGCTTCGTCCCTTCCATTCTGAATACGAAAGTTTATGACGAGATCATCCGCGTTACGGACGAAGACGCGCTGGAGACGACTAGGCGGCTCGCCCGCCTCGAAGGGCTGCTCGTCGGTCCTTCGTCCGGCGCCTCGGTATGGGCCGCGCTGCAAGTCGCTCGCCGCCTGGGACCGGGCAAGCGCGTTCTCTGCATCGCTCCCGACACGGGGGAACGGTACTTGAGCATGGGGATTTTCTAAGCTAGAATGAAGAAAAATCATGAGCCTGAAGGCCCGCCGACGCGAAGCATGCGCCGCTTTTTCCCGGAACGATGTTCCGCGAGAAGGCGGCGTTTTGTTTTTGTGGCGGGTTTGCAGGGCCGATTAGGGGGAGCTTTATGAAGAAAGGTAAACCCGGACCGTCACAAATCGTCGGTCGATCCTCACGACCTAATCTGTTGGCACATTCACCCAATCAGCTGAGTCGTTCGTCCGTCGTTCGTGAGAATGTTCCCAAAGTCCGAAAATCGGCGACCGCTCGACATGCATCTGGTGCGGAGCTGGCCGCCAATGCCGCTTCCTTTGCTTATCTGCCATTCGAGACAGCACATCCCATATGGCTCAAAGACCATGTGGCTGCCAGCTCCGGCGAACGCAGAAGAAGACTGGAGGAGGGAGGACACGGCCACGCCGAGAAGGAAATGCTGCGCACGGTTTGGTTGCCGGCGTTCGGCCATTTGGAGCACCTTCACCCCGAGTTTGAAATCACCGATTTTCAAGGCGGATCCCGATTTATCGATCTGGCCTACATTCGTCCGCCCCACCGCGTGGCGATCGAGATCGACGGCTATGGGCCTCATTGGAAGGATGCCTCTCGCCGCCAATTTTGCGACGAACGCGTAAGAGCCGCTCACCTGATCAACGACGGCTGGATCGTCATCCGAATCGGATACGATGACCTGAAGGACCGTCCTCGTCTCTGGCAGCAAATTTTGCAGCAGTTGATCGGCAATCTTTATGGACAGGTCAGGACTCAAGATGCAGAACTTTATAGCCAGGAGCAGGAAATCCTTCGTCTTGCGGCCAGATTGGAACGAGCAATCAGGATTTCGGATGTTCGAGCCTTCATGCAATGCGGATACATTGTCGCCAGAAGGCTGATTCGACAATTAGAGGATAAAGAACTTTTACTGCCAGTCGGAGGAGGACTGAGTCGCGCTCATTGTTGGGTAATTAAGGGCTCCCAACAGCATTGATAAGCAATGTTGACGATCAACATTTTTCGCGGAGTGTTTCATCTGAAATCAGACCAAATGTCGCCGAAGCTGCGTACAGGAGCGGAAGTTAGTCTGAAATCAGACCAAATGTCGCCGAAGCTGCGTACAGGAGCGGAAGTTAGTCTGAAATCAGACCAAATGTCGCCGAAGCTGCGTATAGGAACGGAAGTTAGTCTGAAATCAGAGCAAATATCGTCGAAGCTGCGTACAGGAGCGGAAGTTAGTCTGAAATCAGAGCAAATGTCGCCGAAGCTGCGTACAGGAGCGGAAGTTAGTCTGAAATCAGCTCAAATGGTAACTGGACGGTACGACTCAGGGCAAACAACATAAGGCTGAGGGAGGAGCATGCGTCAGCAGTCGAGTGCGAATAGATGCATAACAGGACGAACGGGGGGCAAACTACGCTCGTTGCATACCATGGAAAAAGGAGGAACGACTCTTGAATCTGCTACCGTTGACGGCCAAGGAACTCGAGTATATCGCCGATTCCATGTCGAATGAGGATTTGATGATCAAGCAGTGCACGGCAGGCGCCGCGATCTGCACCAACCCGCAAATTCAGCAGGTGCTGAATCATCAGGCGCAGGTACATACGCAGCATTACCAATCGCTGCTGCAATGCCTGCAGATGCATCAATCGCTCGCGCCGACCCAGCCGCAGTCCTAACTTGTCCCTGCCTTATCCGGGGGACGAGTTCGGCAGGTCCTCAACTCGGCCTTCCCCGGAGCGAAGGCAGAACCATCCCTCAATCGATACGAAGGAGGCTAGATCACGAATATGAACGCATCCGCAAACTTTCTTCCGGACGAGGATTTGGCGTACACGGTGCTCTCCGACCTGAAAAGAGTGACGAGAGAGTACGCGACCGCCGCGACCGAATCGAATTGCCCGTCCATCCGGCAGCATTTTACCCAGCTGTTGAATACGTCGCTGGCGATGCAAGGCGAGCTGTATACCGCCATGAGCCAGCAGAAGATGTACAACACCGCCTCTCCGGCGCTTCGCCAGGAGATCGACAAGCAAATGAAGGAATACCAGAACACGCAGCAAAAAACGAACCAGTTCGTGCAGCAGCGCAAAACGATGGCTCAGGGCCAGCAAGCGCAGTATGCCAACTGGAATAACCAGCAGCAATGGCAGCAGCCTCAATGGCAGCAGCAACAGCCGCAATGGCAGCAGCAACAGCAACAGCAGCAATGGCAGCAGCCGACGCATTTCGCGCAGCACCAGCAAGATCCCCGCCATCAGCAGCCCGGCCACTTCATGTAAGTGCATCCGCGCCGCGCGAACGCATCCCCCGGCCGCTTCCTCTCGGGAGCCGGCGCCGGGGGATGCTTTGTTTTTCGCGGAAATGCCGCTTTCCATCAAGCCTGTATTTGATGTAATATGAGAGGTATTCAGGAGGGATCCCCATGAACGAATTCAAATCGCAAATATTGGATCTGCTCAAGGAAGACGCGCGTCTGTCCCCGGCCAAGATCGCCACGATGCTCGGAGCCGAGGAAGCGGACGTGTCCGCCGCCATCGACGAGATGGAGAAGGAACATGTCATCGTCAAATACGCGGCGGTCGTCAACTGGAGCAAGGTGGACGACGAGAAGGTAACCGCGCTGATCGAAGTGGAATGCTCGCCGGAACGCGGCCGGGGCTTCGAGAGCATCGCGGAACGGATCTACCTGTACCCCGAAGTGAAGTCGGTGTACCTGATGTCCGGCGCGTACGATCTGTGCGTGGAGATCGACGGCAAGAACTTGAAGGAAGTCGCGTCGTTCGTCTCGAACAAATTGTCCACCATCGAATCCGTCATTTCTACCAAGACGTTTTTCATCCTTAAAAAATACAAGCAGGACGGCATCATATTCGAAGAATTCGAGGACGATCACCGACTTCTGATCTCGCCGTGACCTCACCGGAAAGAAGGAACGTTAGTCCATGAAGAGCGATGTGGAGAACAAGCCCGGCATCCGGGAGGAGTCCGGGGGCATGAAGCGGTACTTGACCGGCGGCGCGCGCGCCATCCCTCCGTCGGGCATCCGGCGGTTTTTCGACCTCGTCAGCGCCAGCAAGGATAGCAGCATCATCTCGCTCGGCGTCGGCGAACCCGACTTCGTCACGCCGTGGCGGTATCGGGACGCGGCCGTCTATTCGCTGGAAAAAGGCAAGACGCAATACACGTCCAACGCGGGCATGCCGGAGCTGCGCGAAGCGATCGCGCGGTATCTGGAAGACCGGTTCCGCCTTTCCTACGATCCGGGCGACGAGATTCTCGTCACCGTCGGGGGCAGCGAAGCGATCGACCTGGCGATTCGGGCTTTGATCGAACCCGGGGACGAGATGCTTATTCCGGAGCCTTGCTACGTGTCTTACAATCCGATCACGACGCTCGGAGGCGGAGTCCCGGTCGGCATCGAGACGTTCGCCAAGGACCAGTTCAAACTGACCGCGGAGAGCTTGCAGGCGGCCATTACGCCCCGGTCGAAGCTGCTGATTCTGTGCTACCCGAGCAATCCGACGGGCGCGATCATGACGTACGAAGACCTGCTGCCGATTGCCAAAGTGGCCCTTGAGAACGACCTGATCGTCCTCTCCGACGAGATCTACGCCGAGCTGACCTACGGGCCGAAGCACGTCAGCTTCGCGTCCTTGCCGGGCATGAAGGACCGGACGATCGTCGTCAGCGGCTTTTCCAAGGCGTTCGCGATGACCGGCTGGCGCATGGGCTACGCCTGCGGACACCCGGATCTGATCGGCGCCATGCTGAAGATCCACCAGTACACGGTCATGTGCGCGCCCGTCATGGGGCAGGTCGCCGCGATCGAGGCGCTCACGAACGGCATGGAAGAGATGCACAAGATGATCGAGTCGTACAACCAGCGGAGACGGCTGGTCGTGAAGGGTTTCCGGGAGATCGGGCTCGCCTGCCACGAGCCGCAGGGAGCGTTCTATGCGTTCCCGTCCATCGAATCCACGGGACTTTCGTCGGAAGAGTTCGCTTCGCGCCTGCTGTTGGAGGCGAAGGTCGCAGCCGTTCCCGGGCACGTGTTCGGCAAAGGCGGAGAAGGTTTTCTGAGGTGCTCTTATGCGACATCGGTTGCTCAATTAACGGAAGCGCTGGAGAGAATTGGCGATTTTTTGAACAAAATACGATAAAATTGAAAAAAATATGCTTCAATTATTATCTTTTTACTGCATGTTCTGCTATAATTACCCTTGTTTTTCAACCCGTTGTGATGGCCATTCGTCATGGAAAGGGGAGAGAGCATGGAGGCGGCGGAACATCATACCGAGACAACCGGTCATCATGCCGTGGTCCCACCTGTCTCGTCCAAAATGGAAGAACCGCATACGGCCCGCATCGGTGACAATTGCACTCTAGCGGATGAAATCGATGAACTGAGAAGGCGAATGACGGAAGAATTCCTGAAGGAAGAGTCGTTCACCTCTGAATCCGTCATGGAGATCAGCCGGCGGCTGGATCGCAAAATCAATGAATATATGAGACTGAACTTCGTCCATAATCGGTAAGCCCGGGTCGCTCGCGTACCCGGGTTTTTTTCTTGAATTTCGGGGTTTACGCAAATGTACCCGGCAAAGCGTAAATGCCGGGCGCTCCGGCAGGGCTATTTAATGCGCGGGGAGCGGGGGCTCGTTCTTTTGGGGGCTTCCGCCTTTATGATATAGTAAGAGAGAATGGATGAGAGCCTGGGGGAGGAAGCGGTCATGCTCTGGATCGTCACCGGCGGAATCGGCTGCGGGAAATCGGCGTTCGCGATGCGCTTTGCCGTCGCGCACGGGCGGGAAGCGATCCGGCTGGTCTGCCCCTCCTGGCCGTCGGACGGAGAGCCGGGCGAGCTCCTGAAAGCCTTGGAGAAGTCTGCGCAACCATGCGGCGGGGACGATGTGGCATGGACTTCTTTTCCGGCGGACCGGTCGCTGGCGGACCGGCTGAACCGGATCAATCTGCAGACGAATCCGTTCCGCGCGAACCTCAAGGTCGTGCTGCTGGACAGCCTGTCGGGCTGGTTGCGGCGGGAAGTGGCCGACGTTCGAAGCGAAGAATCGGAGCCGGGCGGTGCGGCGGAACGGGAAAAGAACGGAGCGGACGGGCGACGGGACAAGCCGGAGGAGAGCGCTCGGGAGTTCCGGGAACGGACGGAGCGGCTGGAAGCTTCGCTTGACCGGCTCGTCCGGGGATTGCTGGATTTCCAGGGGCGCCGCGTCGTCGTGACGGAGCAGGCGAGCGCCGGACTGGCCGCCGATCCGTGGGAGCGGTGGTTCGTCCGGGCGCTGGCGGAGGCGAACCGGAGGCTGGCCGACCGGTGCGACGGAATGCATCTGCTCGTCTCCGGCATGGCGCTGGATTGGAAAGGGCTGCGAACGAAACGGGGGAACGCCGATCATGAAAATATATACCCGAAGCGGTGATAAAGGAAAGACTTCGGTCATCGGGGCGCGAGTCCCAAAGGACGATATACGCGTCGAAGCGTACGGAACGGTAGACGAGCTGAATGCGTTCATCGGACAGGCCGCGGTCCGGATCGGACAGGAGAGCGGGGAAGGCTGGGAACGGCTGGCCGAGGAATTGGCCGTCATCCAGCAGGAACTGTTCGATTGCGGATCCGACCTGAGCTACGCGAATCCTCAGCCGGACCAGCTCAAGGTGACGGCGGAGATGACGGAACGGCTGGAGACATGGATCGACCGGCACGAGCAAACGGCGCCGCCGCTTACGAGATTCATTCTTCCGGGCGGAAGCGAGGCGGCTGCCCTGCTGCACGTGTGCCGTACGGTATGCCGCCGCGCGGAGCGGCGCGTCGTGACGCTGGCCGCATCCGGCCAATCCTGCCCGGAAGAGACGCTGCGCTATTTGAACCGGCTGTCGGACTATTTCTTCAACGCGTCCCGGACGGCGAACGCGCTGCTGGGCGTCCCGAACGTCGAATACGAGCGGGGGGCGCGGGTGTTCGGGCGGAAGGACGCGAAGGAATGAACGCGAGTTACCGCGCGCCGGTCGTTCTCGTGGTGGAAGCGGCCGACGATGGGCGGATGCTGCGGGACGTTCTGCGCGACCGTCTGGGCATCTCCCGGCGGCTGTTCGTCAAGCTGAAGCAAACGGAGGAAGGGCTCGCGGTCAACGGGGAAAAAGCGTACCCCAGCCACCGGCTGACGGCGGGAGACGTCGTGGAGCTGCGCATGGAAGAAGAGACGTCGGACGATATTTTGCCGCAGCCGATACCGCTGGACATCGTCTTTGAGGATGAGCATCTGCTCGTGCTGAACAAGCCGGCCGGCCTCATCGTGCATCCGACGACCGGCCATTACGCGGGCACGCTGGCGAACGGCGTCGTTCATTATTGGCGCGAGAAAGGCGAACGATGCCGATTCCGGCCGGTGCACCGGCTGGACGGAGACACGTCCGGACTCGTCATCGTCGCCAAGCATCCGTACGCCCATCAACAGCTGTCGGTTCAGATGGCCGCGAACGCCGTCGAGAAAAAATACCGCGCCTACACGTTCGGCCGGCCGCCGGAGGATCGCGGGGAAGTGAACGCCCCGATCGGCCGGCTTCCGGAAGATTCGCACCGTCGCGCGGTACTGCCGGACGGCGCTCCTTCGCTTACTTATTACGAGACGGCGCGGGCCTACCCTTGCGGCGCCACGGCGCTCGACCTGCGGCTGGGGACCGGCCGTACGCACCAGATTCGCGTGCATATGAGCCACATCGGCTGTCCGCTGATCGGCGACGCCTATTACGCCGATCCCGTCTGGGCGGATTCGGCGCTCGGCCGCTCCCTGGACGGCGCGATCGCCCGGCAGGCGCTGCACGCCGCCCTGCTCGCGTTCCGCCATCCCGTTACGGGCGAACCGCTGCGGCTGACCGCGCCGCTGCCGGCCGATCTGCTGGCGCTGGAAGAGAAGCTGGAAGCTTTGCCTTCAACCCCGATAAAGCCGGCCGTGTCCGTTGAAGGAGGATTTTCAGAAGAATGAAGAACAAGCTGCGAGTCTATCAATATGCGAATTGCGATACGTGCCGCCAAGCGGTCAAGTGGCTCAAGGGGCAAGGCTACGAGCCGGAACTGCTGCCGATCTTCGAGGCGCCGCCTTCGGAAGAGGAGCTCTCGCGGCTCATCCCGCTCAGCGGGCTGCCGATCGCCAAATGGTTCAACGTGGCTGGAGAAGCGTACCGGGAGCTGGGGCTCAAAGACAAGCTCCCTTCGATGACCGATGAGGAGAAGATTCGGTTGCTCGCCTCGAACGGCCGGCTGATCAAGCGTCCTGTCATCACGGACGGGAAGCGCGTAACCGTCGGCTTCCGCGAGGACGCGAAGGCGGCGTGGAGCAAGGACATCTAGGCCGCAAGAGGAGATAGAAGATCATCCGAGAGGAGGGAGGCGAACCGTTGGCACCGGGAGAGAGAGAACGGGAGACCGGACGCGGCAAAAGCAAGGGCAAAGGAGCATGGGCATGGGGGACGGGACTGCTCGTGCTGCTGTCCAAAGGCAAGGGCATTCTGCTCGCGCTGCTCAAATTCGGCAAGCCGCTTCTGTCGATGGCGCTGACGGTCGGGGCGTACGCGCTGCTTTTTCCATGGACGTTCGCGCTCGGCTTCGTCGCTCTCCTGCTCGTCCATGAAATGGGCCACGTCTGGGTCGCGAAGCGCAAAGGGCTGTCCGTCAGCGCGCCGATCTTCATCCCTTTCCTGGGGGCGATGATCCTGCTGAAGCGGCAGCCCAAGGATGCCGTGACGGAAGCGGCTGTCGCCCTCGGCGGACCGGCGCTCGGTTCCGTTGCGGCGCTTCTTTGCCTCGGAATCGGCATTTGGACCGGCGGCGAAGTGTGGCACGCTCTCGCTTACGTCGGCGCGTTCGTCAACCTGCTCAACCTGCTGCCGCTGCACCCGTTGGACGGCGGCCGGATCGCCGTCGCCGTCAGCCGGTGGCTCTGGGTGGTCGGCGTCATTGCGGTGCCGCTGGCGATCTGGTTTACGGGCAGCTTTCTGTTCGCGATTTTATGGATCTGGTTTTTGTGGGAGATGTACCAGCGGTTTTTCGGAAGCAGGCGGGCCGGCCGGCCCCACTTCGCGGAGGGCGTCTACCGGGTCGCGACGGATCCGCTGCTTCCCGCTTGGTATTTGTCCGGGGAAGCGCACCGGCGGGAGCTGCCGTTCACGGCGTATTGCCGAATGGACGGAATGCACGTGGTCGAGTTCTGGTGGGAGCCGCTCTCGTTCAGAGGGCAGCTGGAGTTCGTCCAGCCCTGCACGATTCGAAGCGTACATATCGTCCAGGTCGGGCAGCCGGATTCGGACGGAATGGCGGCGGTGCGGGTACGGGCGGAAGGGCATACGCACGAGCCTCAAAACTACTACGAAGTGCCGGCGTCGACGAGATGGCGCTTCGGTCTCGCATACGGCGGACTGGCGGCCGGACTGGCGTGGATGATGTGGTGGGTTCAGCATTGGGGACTATCGATCTAGAGAGGAATAACGAGATGATGAACGGGAAATGGAGATCCGGGCGGCTGGACCGCCTGGGCTCGTCGATCTTCGCGGAAGTCGGGGCCTGGAAGGAGGAGGCGCGGGCCAAGGGGCTCGACGTCATCTCGCTCGACATCGGCACGCCGGCCAGCCCGCCGGCGGAGGAGGTGCGCTCCGCGCTGGCGGCGGCCGCCCTGGAGCCGGACCGCTACCGGTACCCCGGCTCGCACGGCTCGGCCCGGTTCCGGGACGCCGTCCGCCGGTGGTTCCTCCGCCGCTTCGGCGTCGAGCTCGATTCCGAGCGCGAAGTGCTGTCGCTCATGGGGACGCAGGACGGCCTCGCCCATCTGGCGCTGGCGGTCACCGATCCCGGCGACGCCGCGCTGCTTCCGGATCCCGGCTATCCGGTCTATCAGGCCGGGCTTGCGGTGGCGGGCGTGGAGACGATTCCGCTGCCGCTGCTGGAGGAGAACGGCTACCTGCCGGACTTCGGCGCCGTCCCGGAGGCGGTCTGGACGAAAACCAAGTTCATGCTGCTCAATTATCCGAGCAACCCGCTGTCGGCGGTGGCCGGCCGGGACTTTTTCGCCGAAGCGGTGGACGTGGCGCGCCGCAGGCGCGTTCTGCTCGTGCACGACAACGCCTACAGCGAACTGGCGTTCGACGGGTTCCGTCCGCCGAGCGTGCTGGAAATTCCGGGGGCGAAGGACGTCGCGATCGAGTTCCACTCGCTGTCGAAGTCGTTCCACATGGCCGGAGCCCGGATCGGCTTCGCGGTCGGCAATCCCGACGTGCTGGGAGCGCTGCTGAAGCTGAAGGACAACATCGACTTCGGCGTGTTTCTGGCGGTGCAGGAGGCGGCGGCGGCCGCGCTGGAGCTCGATATGGCCGATCCGCGGCCGGCTTCGGTCCTTTACGAGCGACACAAAGACCGGTTCGTGCGGGCGCTGCGGGAGGAAGGCTGGGAAGTGTCGCCTCCGAAGGCGACGATGTTCGTTTGGACGCGGGTTCCGGCCGGTTGGACGTCCCGAGGCTTCGCCCGCGCGCTGCTGGAAGCCGAAGGAGTGGCGCTCATTCCGGGCAACGCCTTCGGCGAGCGGGGGGAAGGCTACGTCCGCATGGCGCTGGTCGAACCGGAAGAGAGACTGATCGAGGCGGCCGGGCGCATCGGGCGGTTCCTTCGCGAACGTTCGCCGGAGCGGGCCAGCGAGGGAACGGCAAGAGATTAAAACCTCGGCGGTCGCAGAGGACTGTCGGGAAGAAGAAGGGAGAGGCAAGATCATGTCCGACGGAGAGAACAAAATTTTGATCGTCGACGGAATGGCGCTGCTGTTCCGGGGCTATTTCGCGCAAGCGTACCCGCGGCGGCTCGCGGACGGGACGGCGACGAACGCGATCTTCGGCTTTCTGCAATATTTGTTCGACGCCGTGAATACGTTCGGGCCGACGCATGTCGTCTGCTGCTGGGACATGGGGAGCAAGACGTTCCGATCGGAGCTGTACGACGGCTACAAGGCGAACCGTCCCGAAGCGCCGCTCGATCTCGTGCCGCAGTTCGATCTGGTCAAGGAACTCGTCGCCGCGCTCGGCATTCCGAACGTCGGCATTCCCGGCTTCGAAGCGGACGACTGCATCGGCACGCTGTCCCGCAGGCTGAGCGAGGAGGGACACGTGTACGTTTTGTCCGGCGACCACGACCTGCTGCAGCTCGTGTCCGAGACGATCCACGTCGTCATCATGAAGAAGGGCCGGGCGAATTATCACGTCTACGACCTGGAATTTCTGAAGACGGAGAAAGGGCTGCATCCCTACCAGGTCGTGGAGCTGAAGGGGCTGACGGGCGATACGAGCGACAACTACCCCGGCGTCAAGGGCATCGGCGAGAAGACGGCGGTCAAGCTGCTGGCGGAATACGGCAGCGTGGACGGCATTCTCCGCAACCTGACGGCGCTAAGCGGCAGCTTGCGGCAGAAGATCGAGAGCGATCTGGACATGCTGCACCTGTCCCGGACGCTGGCGCAGATCCGGCTCGACGTGCCGATCGAATGCACGCTGACCGAATGCGTCTGGCGGGCTTCGGGCGAAGAAGCGCAGCCGGTATTCGAGAAGTTTCGTCTGAGCGCCCTGCTTAAGATGATCGGGTAGGGCGGGAAGGGGCTTGCCGCTCGCGGAGATGGACGCGAGCTGTCCGCCGACTTGACCCGCAACAAGGAAAACCGCCAGGTTCGGCCGCCTGGCGGTTCTTCTTATTTCATCTCGTCGTCGGTTTCGTCGTGAAGATCGTGGTCGCCCGGATAATCGCGGGGAAGCCCGGCATGCAGCTCCCGGTTCTCGTACGTATAGGTGTTCGGCGGGCGCTGCTCCGGTCTCCAGGGCGTGCTCTTGCCGAGCTTGGCGGGCTCGATGCTAGAGCCGTACGGTCCGTCGGGAAATTCCTCGGCGGTCAAGTCGTTGCGCCGGGACTCGACGGTCGAGACGTCGGGCGTCGGGTCCCGCTGATCGTAACGTCGCCAGGACATGGAAGTTCCTCCTTCCGTCGGATTTCCTTCTAGATTGCCCCGGCTTCTTTTTTTCAATCCGTCCGCCCGTCCTAGACCAAGCCCGCTCTCAGCCGCGTAACGCCGAATTCCAGATAAGCTTTCAGGCACGTCAGCGCGTACACCCAGCCTTCTTTGTTCCCCAGCAGGCTGCCGATCAGATTGGCGTCGTTCTCGTCGAAGCCTTCTTCGGTCACCTCGACGATCGTGACGCCGGGTTCCGGCTCTTCCAGCCGGATCGTAACGACGTGATCATCTCCGTACGACCATTTGAAGACGATCCTGCGGTCCTTCTCGATCGTCAGAATGTCGATATCGCCTTGGGCATCGTATTCTTCGTACCGCAGGGTAATCGTCTTGCCTTCCTCCCATCTCGCCGAGCTGGAGGAGAACCAGAAGTTTCCGATCCGGGCCGGATCGACGAACGCTTCGAACGCTTCGCTCGCGGGCTTGTAAATTTGGATTCTCGTGACGTTGTTCATGGCGCTTCTCCTTCTCCTTTTTCTTCTACCGGATGTCCTTCAGCAGCTCTTGATACCCGTCGTACAGCTCCTGCCATCCGAAATTCATCGCGTTATGGCCTGCCATCGAAGGCATGCGCTTGCCGGCCAGCGTGCCGGTCAAGCCGTCCAGGCAAAGATGCCATCCCGCTGCGTAAGAGGGAGCTTGTTCCCGATCCGCGAAGCGGTGCCGGAGTGTCAGCAAAGTCCGGGGCCCCTCTTCCTCGAGTTCCCATCGAAGGATGTCGGGCCCCCATTCGTAAACGAGCAGGCGCGGGGCTTCGACTTCCAGTATGGAGCCTTCCGTCGTTTCCAGCTCGGGCATGTCGATCTGGGCGAGCCGGACCGCGCCGGCCGTCGTCATGTCCCGATTCGGCGCGAACGGTCCCCAGGCGGGGATTCGCTCCGCGTCCGTCAGCGCTGCCCACACCTCCTCGCGGGGATGCTCCAGAACTCTCTCCAGCACCAGCTCCCACTTGTCGTCTTGCTTGACAAGGTGGGGATTTTCCAATTTGCGCGAATTCATTTGCCGTTTTCCTCCCGTGATTTTTTTCGTTGATCGAGATGCGCGGCCAGGGCGTCGATATGCCGGTTCCACTTCGCCCGGTAGGCGCTGAGCCACTCGTCGACGTCCTCGAGCGGCCCGGCGTCGAGCGAGTAGATCCGGCGCTGGGCTTCGATCTGAACCCGCACCAGACCGCTTTCGCGAAGCGTCCGGAGATGCTTTGAGACCAATGGCTGCGACAAGCCGAGATCTTGGACCAGATCGCCCACGCTTGAATCGGAGATCAGAAGCCGATCCAGGATGCGCCGGCGGGACGGTTCCGCGATGACGGCATAGGTGTCAAGCATGTATCCTCAAGCTCCTTTCATGCTTGTATTATAAACTATTGGTTATATAACTACAATAGCATATATAAATGCACACAACTTGCCAGTTGCCGACCTTCGAGGGAATTCTTGTCGGCCCGTCCTCCGGCGCTTCGGTCTGGACGGCTCTGAAGGAAGCGCGGCGGCTGGGCGCGGGCAAGCGGGTGCTGTGCATCGCGCCCGACAACGGAGAGAGGTATTTGAGTTCGGACTTGTTCGGCGAGTAGAATAAACGGAGCGGGTATCGTTCCGCAAAACGGAAGGGGGTATGCAACAGTTGGTTTTCGAACCTCCGTTCGATCCGCTTTATCATCCGTATCCCTCTTATCGCGCACCGGTTTACGCCCGCCGCGGCATGGTCGCGACATCGCAGCCGTTGGCCGCCCAGGCCGGGCTCGACGCGCTGAAGCGCGGCGGCAATGCCGTCGATGCGGCGATCGCGACGGCGGCGGCCCTGACCGTCGTCGAGCCGTGCTCCAACGGCATCGGAGGGGACGTCTTCGCCCTTGTCTGGACGGGCGGCAAGCTTCACGGATTGAATGCCAGCGGTCCGGCGCCGCGCTCGATAACCGTGGAGGCCGTCCGCGCCGCGGGCTTCAGCGAGATGCCGCCGTACGGTCCGCTGCCGGTCACCGTGCCGGGAGCGCCCGCCGCATGGGCCGAGCTGTCGCGCCGGTTCGGGCGGCTCTCGCTTGCGGAGACGCTGGAGCCGGCGATTCGCTATGCCGAAGAAGGCTATCCCGTCTCGCCGACGGTCGCGGACATTTGGGGCCGAACGTTCGAGCAGTACCGGCACACGCTGAAGGAACCGTGCTTCCGGAGCTGGTTCGACGTCTTCGCCCCGGCCGGCCGGCCGCCGGCCGCCGGCGAACTGTGGGCGTCGCCCGGTCACGCCCGCAGCCTGCGGGCGATCGGAAGCAGCGGCGCGGAGGCGTTCTACCTCGGCGAGCTGGCGGAGCGGATCGCGGCTTGCATGAGGGAAGCCGGAGGCTGCTTGAGCGAAGAGGACCTGGCGGCATTCCGGCCGGAATGGGTCGAGCCGATCGGCGTTTCGTACCGGGGCTACGAGGTATGGGAGATGCCTCCGAACGGGCAAGGACTCGTCGCTTTGCTGGCTCTCAACGCGCTGAAAGGCTTCGAAGGGCTGCACGCCGGCAGCGTGGACACGTACCATAAGCAGCTCGAGGCGATGAAGCTGGCATTCGCCGACGGCCAGCGCTATATTACCGATCCGGCTTGCATGACGGCGAACGTCCGCGATCTGCTCTCCGACCGCTACGCGGCGGAGCGGCGGGCGCTGATCGGACGGCGGGCGAGCCTCCCCGACGCGGGCAAGCCGCAGGGAGGCGGAACCGTCTATCTGGCGGCGGCCGACGGGGAAGGCGGCATGGTGTCGTTCATTCAGAGCAATTACATGAAGTTCGGCTCGGGACTGGTCGTTCCCGGCACCGGCATCGCGCTGCAGAACCGGGGCTGCGATTTCTCGCTGGAAGACGGTTCGGTCAACCGGCTGGAGCCGGGCAAGCGGACGTATCATACGATCATTCCGGGCTTTCTGACCCGCGAAGGAGAAGCGGTCGGGTGCTTCGGCGTCATGGGAGCGTATATGCAGCCGCAAGGCCATGTGCAAGCGGTCATGAACATGATCGACTTCGGTCTGCATCCCCAAGCGGCGCTTGACGCCCCGCGCTGGCAGTGGACAGGCGGCCGCACCGTCCTCGTCGAGCCCGGATTTCCGCCCGCCGCGGCGCAGTCGCTCGCGCGCCTCGGCCACGACATTCGCTTCGCGCCGGACTCGGGCGGGTTCGGCCGCGGGCAGATCATTCGGCGCGATCCGGCGACCGGCGTCCTGTGCGGCGGCACCGAATGGCGCACCGACGGCGCGATCGCCGTCTGGTGAGGATAGGACGTCACCGCAGGGGCAGGACAAGGACGCAGGGCCTGCAACCGCCCTGCGTTTTTTTCTACGACAGCATAATTAACGTACATGATTCATGTCCATGGTTTTGTCTATGCCCCATAACGGCACGGTGTGCCGCTAAGTCCCTTGGGAGAGGGCTCGCATGTCCCACAAGCTTTGTTTGTTAATTATGCCGTCGCGGTTTTTTTCAGGATCAGGAGCGGAACGGGCAGGAGATGGGCGGCGTACGCGAAATAGGATGTAGAGAGTCAAGACAGAATGGGACCGGCCGTTTCGACAAAGCGGAACGCTGCGATTCAAGGAGGAACCGAATGAAGCTGCGCTGCGCGGTATTGGACGATTATCAGAACGTTGCCTTGTCGCTTGCCGATTGGTCCGTGCTCGGTGACCGGGTGGAACCGGTCGTGTTCCGGCAACATATCGAGAGCGAACAGGAGTTGGCGGAGAGATTGCAGGATTTCCCGATCGTGGTCATCATGCGGGAGCGCACGCCGTTCCCGGCGTCGCTGTTCGCCCGGCTGCCCCGGCTCAAGCTGCTCGTGACGACCGGCATGCGGAACGCTTCCGTCGATTTGGCGGCGGCAGCCGCGCATGGAGTGGCCGTATGCGGCACGGGGGGCGCCGGGGCGGGCACGGCCGAACTGACCTGGGCGCTCATCCTCGGGCTTGCCCGGTCACTGGTGAAGGAGAACCAAGCGCTGCGGATGAACGGCAGATGGCAGGGTACCGTCGGCGCCGATCTTAGCGGCAAGCGTCTGGGGATAATCGGCTTGGGAAAGATCGGCAGCCAGGTGGCGCAGGTCGGACGGGCGTTCGGCATGGAGGTGTCGGCCTGGAGCCAGAACTTGACCCTGGAGAAAGCGGAGCAGGCGGGCGTCCGCTATGCGGCCAAAGAGGATTTGCTGGCGGAGAGCGATTACGTAACCGTCCATCTGGTGCTAAGCGATCGCACGAGGGGTCTGATCGGCGGGCGGGAATTGGCGCTCCTCAAGCCGACCGCGTACTTGATCAACACCTCGCGCGCGCCGATCGTCGATCAGGCGGCATTGATCGATGCGCTGCGGCACCGGCGGATCGCGGGGGCGGGACTCGACGTCTTCGAGGCGGAGCCTCTGCCCGACGATCATCCGTACCGCTTCTTGCCCAACGTGCTGGCGACTCCGCATATCGGCTACGTGACGGAAGCCGGGTACCGGGTGTTTTTCGAGCATGTCGTGGAGAACATAGGCGCCTATTTGGCGGGCTCGCCGATCAGGACTTTAAGCTGATCGGCGAGCCCGATGGGAGGTTGCCGCTTTCGCGAATCAATCCGTAAAATGAACCTCGCCGAGCACAAAAGTCAAAAACTGGGCCAACTCTCCGGCTTCTTCTTCCGTGAGGCGGAATACCGATTCCAGCACGCCTTCTTCTTCGAGGTCGTCGGCCCCGAGCACGGCGCTCAGGCGCGACTGCATGTCGACGACGAGCTTCTTGCCGTAGAAGCGGTTGGTCGTCATCACCGCCAGGTCAAAGCGTTTGAGTCCCGGCGTGATGAACGTCACGAAGCGGGTCGAGGTCGGCTCCGTGCTGTCGGACAGGAAGTCGTAATCTTTGAGCTGCATGGCGAATCTCCTCCTGGCTTTAGGAATAAGGGCGATCCTGGTAAACGAATCCGGGCATGACGGTCGCGTCGTCGTAGGAAGTGTGGAAAATGTCGGTCGTCGCGGGAGACAGCGGCGGGATTAGCCAAGACCAGCGTCCGGTCGCATTCCGTCCTTCCTTCTCTTCATTGCGGACGAACGATTTGAACTGCTGCGCCGCCGTGTGGTGGTCGACGATCGTGACGCCGGCCGCGCGGAAGGAATGGAGCACGGCGACGTTAAGCTCGACCAGCGCCCGGTCCTTCCAGAGGGTGGAAGCACGGCTGCGATCGAGGCCCATCCGATCGGCGATCATGGGGAGCAGGTTGTAGCGCCGATCGTCCGACAGGTTGCGCGCGCCGATCTCCGTGCCCATGTACCAGCCGTTGAAAGGCGCGGCCGGATAGCGGACGCCGCCGATCTCCAGCGCCATGTCGGAGATGACGGGCACGGCGTACCATTTGGCGGGGAAGCTTCCGAACAGATCGAGCTCGGGATGGCGCAGCGGAACTTCCAGGACGGCGGAAGCGGGAAGCGGAAACCATCGGGGCGCGCCGCCCGCGGTTTGGATGACGAGGGGGAGCAGGTCGAAAGGCGTTCCTGCGCCGCGCCAGCCCAGATCCAGGCAGACGCGGGTAAAGGCGACCGAGGCCGGGTCGCCGACGATGCCTTCGGCCGTCTCGTACCCGGCATACCGCAAAAGCTGGTGATTCCAGATGCGGACGGGCTCTTCTCCGGAAGGGGAGGCCGGCCCGAACACCGTAATCGCCGGTCGAATCTCCCCGCCGTTCGTCGCATAGGCCAAATGGCGGAGCAGCGCCTCGTATACCTGCTCTTCCGTCACGCATTCGCGCGCGTCGAACACGGTCATCCGGTTCCAAAACAGCCTTCCGATGCAGCGGTTGGCGTTCCGCCAGGCCATCCGGGCGCCGTGCTCCAGCTCCTCGTAGGCAAGATCCAAACGGCCGTCTGACCGAATCCGTTCGAGCGCCTGGGCGATCCGGAGCTCCGAGCCCCCCGGATCCGTGCCCAATTCCCGGTGGCAGGTTCGCAGGAACTTCTCCGCCTCGCTAAGCAGATATTCGTTCGTCTCCCGGGCGCAAAAGTTCGTCTCCATTTCCATTTCTTCCTCTCAGACAGGCTCAGCCGCCGGTCATGCTGTCGTTGCTTTAACAGTACCACAGGACGAAGAAGCGGCGCAAAAGACGATCTCGTGACGCTTGTCAAATTCCGGTTCGTCTGCTAAAATGGGATTACATGTTCGGGTTCGGATGAGGAAGCACCTCTTCGTTTTGTGCGGAGAGGTGCTTTTTTGCGTTCGTCTCCGCCTGGCGACGTTCCCCAACGTCATATAGCGCCGCTGGCGCGCCGAGGAGGAGTCAAGGATGGAGATCGTGTTTTTGAATCGGTTCGAACGCGCGGCCGGACCGGCCGACGCCGAGCGGGGCCAGGTATTCATCGGAGAAGACCAAGGGATATGGACGGCGGGCTGGCATCGTTTGTCCGACGACGGGGAGAAAGCCGAGGAACCGTGGTTCGAAGGGACGAGCTGGGAAGAGCTGCTGGCCTCGTTCCGTTTCGGCATCGCGCGCAAGATGAGGGAAGGCTTCCGGCCGATGCTGGACGGCATGCTGGAAGAAGTGCCGTTCTGGGAGCGGCGGCCGCCGCTGCCTTCGATGCTGCAGTGCTACGCCGATCAGTTCGATGCCGAGAAGGAGCTGGCGCCGCTGCGCGCCTGGAGAAGAGCGAAGTCGGCCGAGGAGAAGCGTTCGGCATATCTTGTGGCGACGAACAGGGAGCTCCAGATGGTGGCCGTTTACGTGCCGAAAACGGAAGAAGAGCTGAAGCAGATTCCGGGCTTCGGCAAGACGAAGGTCGAAAAGTATGGGAAAGAGCTGCTGCAGCTGGTGGGCGATCTGCCCCGCGAGCATGCGTTCCCGCTCGATTGGGTAGCGGCCGCGGTGGCGGACGAGACCTACAGCGACTGGGCTTTCCGTCAGAAGGAAGAGAGATTCGGCAAGCAGCAGTCCTTGGTCCAGGAGAAGAAGCGGCTGCTGAGCGGAATCCGGCAAGGCCGGTCGCTCGCCGAATTGGAGAAGGAGCTGAGCTTGACCCGCCGTCTGCTGATCGAGCGCGTCGACCGGCTGGACGAGGAAGGCTACGACGTGCTACCGCTCGTCGAACGGGAGTTGTCGGAACTGCCGCCGGAGGAAGTGCTTGAGGCCGAGCAGGCGATGAATGAGATCGGCGATCAATTTCTGAAGCCGCTTTACCAGCGTCTATACGCCGCAAGCGGAGAGACGGAGCGTTCCTACGAGAAATTGCGAATGCTGCGCATTCGCTTCCGCCGCGCGGGCAAATCGGCGGTATAGCCTTCCATTCCGGCCGAAATCTCGCCACAGCGTCCCCGGCCGGCCTTCCGGCCGGGGAACGCCGCATGATATGATGCCAATTGTGCGAAACAACGGCATTGCGGGGAAGGCGGCTGGCATCGGTGCGGAAGGACAGGAAGATGTCGATCGGAGCGCTGGCGTGGCCGGTCATGATCGAGATGTTTTTACAGTTCGCGATCGGCAGGTCCGATACGTTGATGGTCAGCCGGATTTCCGACGACGCGGTGGCGGTCGTCGGTTTTTCCAACCAATTTTTCAACGCCGTCATGGTGCTGTTCATGCTCGTCTCGAGCGGTGCCGGCATTCTGATCGCTCAGCGGTTGGGAGCAGGCATGGTTCGCGATGCCCGCGTGCTCGGGACGATGGCGATCGTCCTCACCGGCGGCATCGGTCTCGCCGTCAGCCTGACCGTGCTGCTGGGGGCGGGCTGGTTCGCCGACATCCTTCAGGTTCCCCGCGAAATCCAGCCGATGGCCGCCCAATATATGAGCATCGTCGGCGGAGGGATGATCTTTACCGCCCTCGGAACCGCGTTCAGCACTTGCATTCGCAACACGGGCGACACGCGTTCGCCGATGCTTATCGCGTTCGGGATGAACATCGTCCATATGATATTGAACGGCCTGTTTATATTCGGCGCGCTTGGATTTCCCAAGTGGGGACTGTTCGGCGTCGCGCTGTCGACCTTGTTCGTCCGCCTTGCTTCCGCCGTTCTTCTGCTGCATTTGTTCCGCCGGGCGTTCGGAGGCAAGATCGCCTGGCGGGAATTCCCGCATTTCGAGCCGAAGCTGCTGAAGGAGATTTTCCGAATCGGCTGGCCGCTCAGCGTCAACGGCGCTTCGTGGACGTTCTCGCAGCTGGCGATCTTCAGCATCATCGGGCTGATGGGGGCGCAGTCGCTTGCCGCGCGTACTTATATGAACTCGATGGAGTCGTTCGCCTTTACGATCGGCTGGTCGATCGCGCTGGCCGTGCAGATTCTCGTCGCCTATCAATTCGGGTCGGGGAAGCTCAAGGAGGCCTACTTCAGCTGCTACCGGGCGCTTTGGCTCGGCGAGCTGCTCGTGCTGGTCAACACGGGGCTCATCCTTCTGTTCCGCAGGCAGGTCATTTCCTTTTTCACGGGAGATCCGTGGATCGTGGACATGGCGATCTCGCTGCTGTGGCTGAATCTCGCGCTGCAGCCGGGGAAGATGCTGAATATGGCGATCGGGCAGTCGCTGAACGCGATCGGGGACAGCCGGTTTATGATGTCGCTCTCGCTTCCCAGCCAATGGATTGTATCGGTCGGTCTGAGCTATACGCTCGGAGTACGGATGGGATGGGGACTGTACGGGGTGTATGCCGGCATGATTCTGGACGAGTGGCTGCGCGGCGTCATTCTGCTGTACCGCTGGCGCAGGCATCGCCGCAAAGGCTTGTTCGCGTCCGTCTTCGGCAAGAAACCGCCCGCACCGGTCTCCGCTCCCGCGGCCGGAGCCGGGTTGCGGTGACGCGGTCGGGCGGCTTCTCCGCCTCAATGATCGAAAACGCCAGTTATCCGCCGAGGGGGTATCCATCACAGCCAATCTTTCTTGCGGAAGAAATAAAACATGCCCAAACCGAGAAAAGCCATGATGCACAGAAGAACGATCGATCCGGCGCGGTCGTGCATGCCGGGAATATAGTCGAAGTTCATGCCGTATACGCCCGTTATGAACGTGAGCGGCATGAAGATCGTCGTAAGCGCCGTAAAGACGCGCATGATCTCGTTCGCGCGATTGGCGACGCTCGATTGATAAGCTTCGCGCAAGTTGCCCATCAAGTCGCGGTACGTCTCAAACGTTTCGTAGATCTTGACCGCGTTCTCGTGAATGTCTCCGAAGTACTTCTGCAGTTGAACGTCGAACAGCTTAAGCTCCTTCTTGTTCAAAGCGCCGATGACGTCGCGCTGCGGGCCGAGCACCTTTTTAAGCCACAGGATTTCGCTTCGCAAACCGATGATCTCGGTCAAATGAGATTTCTTCGTATGCATCAGAATGTCTTCCTCGAGACCTTCGATGCGCGCCTCGATCCGGTCGCCGACGACGAAATAGTTGTCGACGACGAGGTCGACCAGATGATACAGCATCCGGTCCGGCCTGCTGACTTCTTCCTCCCACAGGATCGGCTTGATTGCCCTCAGCTCGTTGATCTTTTGCTTCGTGACCGTAATCAGGTAATGCCGGCCGAGGAACATGTTGAGCGCCCGCAGGAAAATCTCTTCGTCGTCGAACCGAATGCTGTTGATGACGATAAAATAATGGCTTTCGTACACTTCGAGCTTGGGACGCTGCTCTTCTTCGGTCATGCAATCCTCGACCGCCAGATCGTGGATGCCGAACAAGGGCTGCAGCTCCAGCAAATCGTCGATATCGGCGTCGATCCAATAGAAGCCGTCGTCCGGCGGAATCAGCGCTTCCGTAATGTCGTCGACCATCGTAAAAATTCCGTTTTTTACCAACCGGATTTTCACCGGAATCCGCTCCTTTGCATGTCTGATCATGCAGGGCGATATTCCGCGCGAGAAGGGACGTCAGACGGCGGAGCCGGTCCGCGTCGTCCCTATGACGGCGCAAAGTCGTCCTGCTTGGATGTTTGTCAAGCTGCGACTCGGGCCAGGATGATCTCCTTCCATGGCCGGCTCCCCCCTTTGTTCCCATGTTTTCATCGTTTGCAATTCGTGATAAGTATAATCTTCCGCTAGGTCCCTTTCAAGGACAATTTGACCGCGGACGGGCTGCTTGACTCCCGCGGATCGTTCGGGAACAATCCGCTTGACGGTAGGCCTTTTTTGCAGTAAATTAGGGATAGTTTTCGGCATGACTACAATTGAAGAGGTTTTGCCATCTTATCAAGAGCAGGCGGAGGGACTAGCCCGATGAAGCCCGGCAACCGGCGGCGTATTGCGACGCACGGTGCTAATTCTTGCAGGAATCGCGGAGATCCGCGTTTCCGGGAGATGAGAGAGGCGCACTCGTATCCGTTCTGACGATGACCCTTTCTCATTTATGCGAAAGGGTCTTTTCATGTTCCGTCGCGAAGTTGAAATCTACGAAGGAGGGATCGGAAATGCCGATCAAAGTGCCCGATCACTTGCCCGCCAAGGAAATCTTGGCCTCGGAGAACATTTTCGTCATGGACGAAAGCGTCGCATACCATCAGGATATTCGGCCGCTGCGCATTGCGATCTTAAATTTAATGCCGACGAAGGAGACGACGGAGACGCAGCTTCTCCGGCTGATCGGCAACACGCCGCTCCAAGTGGAGATCGTGCTGCTGCATCCTAAGACGCACACGTCCAAGAACACGTCCGCCGAACATCTCGCGTCCTTCTACCAGACGTTCGACGACATCGCCGATCAGCGTTACGACGGCATGATCATCACGGGAGCGCCGGTCGAGCAGATGCCGTTCGAGGACGTGAACTATTGGGAGGAGCTCAAGGACATTATGGACTGGAGCGCCCGGCGCGTCACTTCGACGTTCCATATTTGTTGGGGAGCCCAGGCAGGTCTGTACCACCACTTCGGCATTCCGAAAGTGGATCTGGACAACAAGCTGTTCGGAGTATTTCCCCATACCTTATCCAAGCGAAACGTTCCGCTGCTGCGCGGCTTCGACGAAATGTTCTACGTGCCGCAATCGCGCCATACCGGCGTGAACCGGGAGGATATCGCGAAGACGCCGGAGCTGGAGATTTGGTCCGAATCCGATGAGGCGGGCGTCTATATCGCGGCGACTTCGGACGGCCGCCAGATCTTCGTAACCGGGCATTCGGAGTACGATCCCCATACGCTTAAATGGGAGTATGACCGGGACAAAGCGAAAGGACTTAGGATCGATGTTCCTAGGAATTATTTCCCGAGCAATGATCCGACGAGACAACCGCTGTCCACCTGGCGGGCGCACGCCAATCTGCTGTTCTCGAACTGGCTGAACTACTACGTTTACCAGCAGACGCCTTACGATCTCGGCGCGGGAATTTAATGCCATAAAATAATTGGGGGCAATGCCTTCCCAAACGCCGGGAGTTCGCCGGTCTCATCACCGCCGGTCCAATCTAAGACCAAGTTCATAGGAGGAGTCATACGCATGCAATTGGAGAGCCGTTTGGCCCAAATCGGGTCCCAGGAGGATCCTGCTACGGGAGCGGTCAGCTACCCGATCTATCAAGCGACGGCATTCCGTCACCCCCGCCTCGGTCAGAGCACCGGGTTCGACTATGCGCGGACAAAGAGCCCGACGCGTTCCGTGCTCGAAGCGGCGGCAGCCGACCTGGAGAGCGGCGACGCCGGGTTCGCCTGCAGCTCCGGCATGGCTGCGCTCACGACGATCTTCGCGTTGTTCTGCCAGGGCGACCACCTGATCGTCTCGCTTGACCTGTACGGGGGAACGTACCGCCTGCTGGAGCAAATTTTGTCCCGGTACGGCATCTCCGCTTCCTATGTAGATACGAACGATATGGACGGGCTGGAGTCGCTCTGTACGGAGAAGACGAAAGCGGTGCTGATCGAGACGCCGACCAACCCGCTCATGATGATTACCGATCTGGAGAAGGTGTCGGCATGGGCGAAGCGCCATAACCTGCTCACGATCGTCGACAATACGCTGCTGACGCCGTTCCTGCAACGCCCGTTGGAGCTCGGAGCGGATATCGTCATTCATAGCGCGACGAAATATTTGGGCGGCCATAACGACGTGCTGGCCGGACTGATCGTAACGAAGGGCGAAGAATTGTCCCGGAAAATGGGCGTCCTTCACAACTCGCTCGGAGCCGTGCTCGGACCGCAGGATTCATGGCTGCTCATGCGCGGAATGAAGACGCTGGCGCTCCGGATGGAACGACACCAGGCGAACGCCCAACGCATCGCCGAATGGCTGCATGAGCATCCGGCCGTGGAAGACGTCTACCATCCCGGCTTGCCTCACCACCCCGGCCATGACGTTCAGAAGCGCCAGTCGTCGGGCAATACCGGCATCTTCTCGTTCCGGATGAAGGACGCCCGGACGGTCGAGCCGATCCTGCGCCACTTGAAGCTGATCGCGTTCGCGGAAAGCCTCGGCGGAGTCGAATCGCTGCTGACGTATCCGGCCGTACAGACCCACGCCGACATTCCGGCGGAGATTCGCCGTAAAGTCGGCGTGGACGACCGCCTGCTGCGGTTCTCGGTCGGGATCGAGCATGTCGACGATTTGATCGCGGACCTCGGCGGCGCGATCGAGGCGGCGCTCCAAGAGATCGGGGAGGCGTAAACAATGGATCCGAAAGAAATAAACGATAAGCAGTTCGCGACGAAGCTCATTCACTTCGGCCAGGAGATCGACCGGACGACCGGCGCGTCGAGCGTCCCGATCTTCCAGGCGTCGACTTTTCACCACTTCGATCTGGACAACCCCCCCGCCCACGACTACAGCCGCTCGGGCAATCCGACGCGGGAAGCGCTCGAGTCTTACATCGCGCTGCTTGAGGGCGGAACCCGCGGCTTCGCGTTCGCCTCGGGCATGGCGGCGATCTCGACGGCGTTCCTGCTGCTCTCCGCAGGCGATCACGTCATCGTGACGGAGGATGTCTATGGCGGCACGTACCGGCTGCTGACGACGGTGCTGAATCGGCTGCAGATCGATTCGACATTCGTGGATATGACGGATTTCGACCAGGTGAGAGCGGCGCTTCAACCGAATACGAAGGCGGTCTTCATGGAGACGCCGTCCAACCCGACGCTGAAAATTACCGATATCGGTCTCGTAACGTCCTGGGCGAAAGAACGAGGACTTCTGACGATGCTGGACAATACGTTCATGACGCCGCTGCGTCAGCGGCCGATCGAGCTGGGCGTCGACGTCGTCATCCACAGCGCGACCAAGTTCCTCAGCGGCCACAGCGACGTCCTCGCAGGACTTATCGTTACGAAGGACGACTCGCTCGGGCGTCGCGTCAAACAGCTTCAGAACGGCCTCGGCACGGTGCTCAGCGCGCAGGAAAGCTGGCTTTTGATGCGCGGCATGAAGACGCTCCAAGTGCGGATGGAAGCGAGCGAGCGGGGAGCCGCTCAATTGGCGGAATGGCTGGATGCCCACCCGGGCATCGAGCGCGTCTTTTATCCGGGCCTCGCGGCGCATCCGGGCCGGGACGTTCACGCGAAGCAGTCGACCAGCTTCGGCGCGGTCATTTCGTTCGATGCAGGCAGCGGCGAGCGGGCGCGACGGTTGATGAGCCGCGTCAAGCTGCCGATCGTTGCCGTCAGCTTGGGAGCGGTGGAGAGCATCCTGTCCTATCCGGCAATGATGTCTCATGCCGCCATGCCCCGGGACGTTCGTCTGGCGCGCGGCATCACGGACGGACTCGTCCGGTATTCGGTAGGTCTGGAGGCCCCCGAGGACCTGATTCGGGACTTGGAGCAAGCGTTGGAAGAATAGCGACGAAAGGCCTGAGACGGCTAGTTCTGACGAACGATATATGAGGGCGGGCGCGGCATGTCCGTATTCACCGCCCCTTTGTTCGTGTTACAATAATCGCAAACGTTTTCAGGACAAGGTGGTTGATCGGATGTGAGCGTGCGCAAGTGGATCGACCATATCTTATTCGGTGCCAAGCTGCTGAGGAGCAACCGTTCGCTCAAATATTTCCCGCCGGATTTTACGGTTCGCCGCCCGCTGCACACTTTGCTGGACCGGCACTCCCGGCGGGGAGACGAGATTTACCTAGCCTTGTTCCGGTTGGAATGTCCGGATTCGCTCCTGGAAGTCTGGCCCGACCTGCTGCCGGCGCTTCGCGAGGACATCCGGCGGCAGCTCCGCCTGCTCGCTTCGGGCCAGTGGGAGGACGACGAGCTGATCGGCATGGATCAGATCGCGCCTCAGGAGTTTATCGTGCTGGTGAAAGGGGATCCCTCGGACGGAGAGGAATGGCTCCCGGACGCGCTTCGCCGGAAGTTCGATCAGCTCAGGCGCGGGCTTGAGCTGGAGCTGTCGGCGGGCGAAGCGAATTATCGCCGGCTGCTCCGTTTGACCGGCACTTACGTGCCCATGCGCAGCGTTCCGATCTCGAACGGCGGCGCTTCCGCGGATCGCCTCGAGGAAGCCTGCCGATTCGCCCTGGCGCTGGCGACCCGTCAGTTGACGCCTCAGACGCTGGCCGCCCGGCGCCAGCTGGACCGGATCCTGCGGGAGTGCGACATCTCCGTCCTGGCCCAGCCGATCATGGACTTGCGCAGCGGCGATATTTTCGGCTGGGAGATTCTGACGCGCGGACCGGCGGCAAGCGTCTTCCATCTGCCGGAAGAGCTGTTCCGCTTCGCGTCCCAAAGCAACCAGCTATGCAAGCTGGAGTTCCTGATCGTGAAGACGGCGCTGGAGGAGATCGCGGCGCGCCAAGTCCGCGAGCCGGTCTTCCTGAACGTGACGGCCGTAACGCTCGGACATCCGCAATTTCTGGACCATGTTCTGGAGTGTCTGAAAGAGCATCCTTCGCTGCGGCCGGCCCAGATCGTGTTCGAAATTACGGAACGCCACGAGGTGAAAGATTTCGTCGAGATGGCGGAGGTGCTAGGCCGCTTCCGCCGGCACGGATTCCGCTTCGCGGTCGACGACATGGGCGCGGGCTATTCCAGCCTTCAATGGATCGGCGAGCTGTCCCCGGAGCTGATCAAGATCGACCGTTCCGTTATCCAATACGTCGATCGGATCGCGGTCAAGATGAGCCTGCTGCGCGCCATCGTCACCGCGGCGCGGGAGATGAGCTGCGAAGTCGTCGCCGAAGGGGTCGAACGCGAGGAGGAGGCCGACGTGCTGTTCCGGCTCAACGTAGGCATGGGGCAAGGCTATTACTTCGCCAGGCCGAACGCTCTGCCGCGAGAGACCGATCGGGAAATTTACAAAATGATGAAAGAGTTGATTCAGCACCGCCGTCAAGCCGCCTCTTAAGGTGGCTGCGGCGGTTTCTTTGTGCTAGGATAAAGAAGTGAGGTATACCTAGACAGACATTCGTTTTACTCGGGAGAGGAGAGTGCGGGAATGAGCCCAATAGACCGCATATTGGATCGTGCGCTGCGAGATCAGCGTTTGGAAACGGAAGATATCATCGCGCTGTTCGACAGCGAGGAAGTCGAGAAGATCGGAGCGGCCGCGAACCAGGTGATGCTGAAGCACCACCCCGAGCCGATCACGACGTTCGTCGTCGGGCGGAACGTCAACTATACGAATATTTGCGACGTATACTGCCGCTTCTGCGCCTTCTATCGCGCGCCGGGTTCGGAGCAGGGATACGTGCTGCCGGACGAGACGATTCTGCAGAAGATTCAAGAGACGGCGGACGTAGGCGGCACCGAGATCCTGATGCAAGGCGGGACGAACCCGAACTTGCCGTTCTCGTACTATACGGATTTGCTGCGCAAAATCAAAGCCCGGTTCCCGAACATTACGATGCATTCGTTCTCTCCTGCCGAGATTCGCAAAATGCAGGAAGTATCGGACGGCTTGTCGCTGGAAGAAGTCGTGCGCCAAATTCACGAAGCCGGGCTCGACTCGCTGCCGGGCGGCGGGGCGGAGATCCTGGACGACCGCACGCGCCGGAAGATCAGCCGGCTTAAGGGAACGTGGCGCGAGTGGATGGACGTCATGACGGCCGCCCATAAAGTCGGAATGACGACGACGGGCACGATGGTAATCGGCTTCGGGGAATCGATGGAGGAACGGGCGCTTCACCTGGTCCGCATTCGCGACGCGCAGGACGAATGCGTGCGCAACGGCTATCCGTCGCGGGGCTTCCTGGCCTTCATTCCGTGGACGTTCCAGCCGGACAACACGAACATGAAGCGGGAGAAAGCGTCGCCGGAGGAATATCTGAAGACGCTGGCGATCAGCCGCCTGGCGCTTGACAACATCCCGAACTTCCAGTCGTCCTGGGTGACGATGGGACCGGAGATCGGCAAGCTGTCGCTATCATACGGCGCGAACGACTTCGGCAGCACGATGATGGAGGAGAACGTCGTCTCCGCCGCCGGCACGACGCATAAGGTCAATATCGAGCTGTGCCTCAAGCTGATCCGCGAAGCCGGCAAGATCCCCGCGCAGCGCAACACCCAGTACGAGATCCTGAAGATGTTCGACGACGAGAACGAAAAAATCGAGCGTGACTTTGTCATGCAAAACTAAACTCGTTTCTGCTTTTTATCGGGGGCTCCCCCAAAAGTAATCGGAGTTCGCTACAGAGCTTCGCGTCACTTTTGGGGGTTCATTCTCGGGGGCTCCCCCAAAAGTAATCGGTGTTCGCTACGGAGCTTCGCGTCACTTTTGGGGGTTCATTCTCGGGGGCTCCCCCAAAAGTAATCGGAGTTCGCTACAGAGCTTCGCGTCACTTTTGGGGGTTCATTCTGGGGGTACTAACCGGACTATCGCGCCATGTGAACGACCGAGGCGACGGCAGTCCGGTTTTTTCCGCGCCGTTTGGCATCGTAAAGCGCTTCATCGGCTCTGCGGAAAAAAGCCTCTTTGCCGAGTCCGGGAACGTAAGTAGCAAGGCCGGCGCTTAACGTGATCGGTACGTGGGGCAGCGCCTCGCAGGAGGTGGTCGCGATCATCCGGCGAATGTCCTCGAGCCTGTCCAACGCTTCCTGAAGCGTCTGGTTTTTGAACAAGATGGCGAATTCCTCGCCTCCGTAACGCGCGAGAACGTCGTTCGAGCTCATCTGCGTCGCGAGCAAGCCTGCAATCTCCCGCAGAACCTCGTCGCCGATCCGGTGACCGTACGTATCGTTGATCGCTTTGAAGTTATCGAGGTCGACCACGGCCAACTGCAGCAGAATCGTCCGGGCCTCGCATTGCGCGACGAACCGGTCCATGTACTCCTGAAAAGCCCGGTGATTGCCGATGCCGGTGAGCGCGTCCGTCCGGGACAGCTTCTCCGCCAGCTTGCCGCGCAGAAGCAGTTCCTGCTGCGCCTCGTAGGTGGCGAGCAAATGCTTGGACAACTCCCGTCCCCTCAGCATCGCACCGACCGCAAGCGCGGCGAAGACAAGAAGAATGGCGGCGATGCCCGCAACGGATCCGAGCGTGAGCGATTCCTTCGCCTCCGCGCTGAACAGGCAGATGGTGACAAAGGAGATGATCGTATTGAAGACGGCGTAAATCAGCGCCGTTACTTGGAAATAGAAAATACTGACCATAACAGGCAAAAAGAGCGACAGCAGCACGTACGTCTCGCCGCAGTGGATAACGGATAAGATGACGGAGATCAGCGTCGAGGTCGAGATCAGAATATAGTCGTGATGCTTGGAGGAACGCCGAATGCCGACTTCGGCCAAGGCGATGACGACGGCAAGAAGAGCTGTCGGGCGAACAATGGACATACATATGAAGGTGGAAGTGACGGTCTTCGTCAAGCCGATGTAGCACACTTCCACCAAGACGGAAATCAGCAGCACGCACCAGTAAAACAGCAAAAGCAGCCGATTCCAGCGGGAATGGCTGAATGTCATCTTGTGTGAAGTCAAATTGTCATTCATTGATGGCCTCGCAATTCGCGTAACGTCCGGATTTTCCCTCAATATACCATACGCCATTCCGTGCGTATATCCTTTTTTTGGACGAATGTCCGCCTCTCTCCGGCCTGTCTCGTCCGATCCGCTTCCTCAAAAAAATACCACCGCGCCCGGTCGATCGTATATCCCTTTTTCGGTCACCATATAGTTAGAAAAGGGATGCGGAGGTGATCAGGTGAAAAGAGACGAGTGGACGATCGACCCGGGGGTCGACCCGACCTTGTCGAAGCGGCTTGCGGCCAAGCTTAACCAGCCGTTCGCCGGATTGGCGGACAGCAAGGGGCAAGGGCCATGGATCGTTACGGAACCGGACGGGCGCATTCGGTGCAGCTTGACGATCGCCAAAGGGCGGGAGGATTTCTGCGGCAAAACGGGCGCCGTTCTGGCCGAATATATGGTGACGGATCGAGAGCCGGCGTTTCTGCGGCAATGGCTCCGGATGCGATTCGGATTGCGAAGCGACGGCTCCGAGATGGACGGAGCGATCGCGGACACGGTTCTGCTGTTGAACGGCGAGCCGGAAGCGGCGGGAGCGGGCAGGGGCCGGCAGCGGCGCATCCGGAAGTGGGGGCCGGCGTTCGCCGCTTATCTGATGGAGAACGGCTTCGTCCATCTGGAGGGATTTATCCGATTCCGTCTGAAGGACTACGGAACCGAGCTGAGAGAGGCGGCGGAGACGGCGGTCGAAGAGCGGCTGATGGAGCGGCAGTACGAGGAGTTCGTCACGCTGCTGCAGTCCATGGTCGCCTGGCAGGAAGTAAGATTGCCCGCCGTTCACGTCATGCACGCCGGCGGACATGCCTTCCGGCTGTTGGATGAGAAAATGCGGCCGCTGGAGCGGGACGGCGGCGAAGAGGAGCTGCTGTCGGAAGACGAGAAAACGGAAGGACTGACGGACGAACAAGAGGAGGAGAGCTTGCTCGTCAGTCGTCTGCTCGCCGCTTCGCCGAGGCATCTGTACATCCACACCGCAGAACCGGACGCGCAGGTCATCCGTACGCTGATGGGCATTTTTGGAGAACGGGCCGCATTGTGCCCGGAGATGAACGCGCCGACTTGACGAGCGCCGCGGGCAGGCGGTATAATGCCGTTATTCAACCTTGCGCGACGCGAAAACTCCGGTTCTTCGCGACATCACGCAGCAGCGATGAGAAAGCCAGCGATGCCCGATACGGACGGCCCAGAGAGAGGAACCTTCGGCTGCGAGTTCCTTCCGGTACCGGCAGGCATTTACCCCTTTCGAGCTGCAGCGCCGAACCCGCCGACGGCGGCATTAAGCGCTGCCGGGTCATGACCGTTATCCTATGCCCAAGAATCGGCTGTCCGAATGCAGCGGCCGGTTGAACAAGGGTGGAACCACGAACGCACGCGCGCTCGTCCCTTCCGGGGACGGGCGCTTTTTTGCGTCGGTCGGACTTTTCGCGCCAAGGTGATCTACTTGAAGGAGGCTGCACAGCCATGGCTTTGCAATTGCAGATTCAATTGCCGGACGGATCGGTGCGGGAGTACGCTTCCGGGACGACCATCGAGGACGTCGCCGCATCGATCAGTTCCGGACTTCGCAAAAACGCCGTTGCCGGCAAGGTGGACGGAAAAGTCGTCGACCTCGCGACGCCGCTCATGCAGAACGCGTCCTTGGAGATTTTGACGCTGGACGCGCCCGAAGGGCTGGAAGTGATGCGCCACAGCACGGCCCATTTGATGGCCCAGGCGATCAAGCGGTTGTACGGCAGCGACAAGGTGAAGCTTGGGATCGGTCCGGTTATCGAAGACGGCTTCTACTACGATATCGATCTGGAGCAGTCTATTACGCCGGACGATCTGGCGAATATCGAGCGCGAGATGGAGAAAGTCGTCAAGGAAGACCTGCCGATCGTTCGCCGCGTCGTCAGCCGGGAGGAAGCGCTGCGGATCTACGAAGAGCTGCAGGATCCGCTCAAGCTCGACCTGATCGCCGGGCTGCCGGAAGACGCCGTTATTACGATTTATGACCAGGGCGAATTTTTCGACTTGTGCCGCGGCCCTCATCTTCCTTCGACCGGACGCATCAAGTCGTTCAAGCTGCTCAGCGTGGCCGGCGCGTACTGGCGCGGCGACAGCCGGAACAAGATGCTGCAGCGCATCTACGGCACGGCCTTCGCCAAGAAGTCGCAGCTGGACGAGCATCTTCACTTCCTGGAGGAGGCGAAGAAGCGCGACCACCGCAAGCTCGGCAAGGAACTGGAGATGTTCACGTTCTCGCGCGAAGTCGGGCAGGGATTGCCGCTCTGGCTGCCGAACGGCGCGAAGCTCCGGCGCACGCTGGAGAGGTACATCGTCGACCTGGAGGAGAAGCTCGGCTACCTGCACGTTTATACGCCGGTGCTGGCGAACGTGGATCTGTACAAAACGTCCGGGCACTGGGAGCATTATAAGGACGATATGTTTCCGCCGATGCAGCTCGACAACGAGGAACTCGTTCTTCGCCCGATGAACTGTCCGCACCATATGATGGTTTACAAAAGCGAGCTGAGAAGCTACCGCGATCTGCCGATCCGGATCGCCGAGCTCGGCATGATGCACCGCTACGAGATGTCGGGCGCCCTCACCGGTCTGCACCGGGTGCGGGCGATGACCCTGAACGATTCGCACATCTTCTGCCGGATGGATCAGATCAAGGACGAGTTTACGCGCGTCGTCGAACTGATTCGGCAAGTGTACGAGGACTTCGGCATCAAGGAGTATCGCTTCCGTTTGTCCTACCGCGATCCGCAGGATAAAGAGAAGTACTGGCCGGACGACCATATGTGGGAGACGACGCAGCGGATGCTGCGCGAGGTCGTCGAAGAGATGGGATTGCCGTTCTTCGAGGCGGAAGGCGAGGCCGCTTTCTACGGACCGAAGCTGGACGTCCAGGTGAAGACGGCGCTCGGCAAGGAAGAGACGCTGTCGACCGCGCAGATCGACGTCTTGCTTCCGGAACGGTTCGAGCTTGAATATGTCGGCGACGACGGCAAGAAACATCGCCCGGTCGTGATCCACCGCGGCATTATCAGCACGATGGAACGGATGACCGCCTTCCTGCTCGAAAACTTCGCGGGCGCGCTGCCGGTCTGGCTGTCTCCGCTGCAGGCGAAGGTAATCCCGGTCAGCATGGCTTACGAGGACTACGCGCGCACGGTAACCGACAAGCTGCTGGCGGCCGGCGTTCGCGCGGAGAGCGACTTGCGCAACGAGAAGATGGGCTACAAGATTCGCGAAGCCCAGCTGGAGAAGGTGCCGTATATGCTCGTCGTCGGCGAGAACGAAGCGGCGGGCGGCACGGTATCGGTTCGCCGCCGCGGCGAAGGCGACTTGGGCGCCCAGGCGCTGGACGACTTCATCGCGCGCATCGCGGGCGAGATCGCTTCGAAGCGGGTTGACTGACGCGGGACCGGGACCGAAGACCCGGAGCCGCATAAAGCTTGCAGTCATGGGGCACCCTTCCCTACAAGGGAGTGTGCGACCATGTCTGCAAGCTTTTTGTTTCGCAAGGCTCGATCGGCTGCACGCCTGGGCGTCTTTCTGCCGCTCTTGCTGGCGCTGGCCGCCCCGTCGCCCTGCGCTGACGCCGCGCCGCCGCATTCGGCCGGACAGGGCCACGGGAAGGCGGCTCCGGCGCACAAGGCGAAGACGCATGCGGCGCATCGCCCGGCTGTGAAGAAACAAGCGAGCAAACCGGCCGCGAAGCGCGCCGCTCGGAAGGGCGGCACCGTGTCCCGATCCCGCCCTCCGAAGCAAAAGGCCGCCTCGCGGACGCAAGCTTCCCGGACGAAAGAGAGCGAGACGGTTCGCGTCTTCTCATCCGGCATCGGCCGGACATTCCGGGTCGTGGCGACGGGGTATACCGCCGGGATCGAATCTACGGGCAAGAGCCCCGGGCATCCCCAGTACGGAATCACCTTCTCCGGCGTCAAAGTTCGAAGGGGGAAGCTGTCGACGATCGCGGCGGACCCCAAGCTGTTCCCGATCGGCACGGTGCTGTACATCCCCGGTTACGGTTATGGCGTCGTCGCCGACACCGGTTCCCGGATCAAAGGACGGAGAATCGATCTGTATTTTCCCTCCACGAAGCAAGTTTTTCGGGAGTGGGGCAAACGTACGGTCGACGTCAGGGTGGTTCGAAAGGGAGAAGGCACCGTCACCGAGCCCATGATCGCGGCGATTCGCGAGGCGCTGTTTCGGGAGGAAGAGACAAAGTACCGCGGCTGATCGCGAACCAAAGAGAATTTTCCCTGCTAAATGGGAAATATTCTCTTTTTCTCGCGGTTATGCTACAATCACTATAGATTCATATGTTCTCTCCAAGGAGTGACCTGGGGGCTATGACGAACTTCCTGCGAGATATGGAGCCGTCGAATCGGATGGAGATGGACAAGGACAAGTTGGACGAGCTTTACAGACAGATGATCAAGGTGGTTCGGCACAAGCTGATCTGCAAGAACGACGTGGGCGATGTCGTTCAGGAAGCATGGGTTCGCATCCTGGAGAAGATCGACACGCTGCGGGAATCCGACAAACTCGTTCCATGGGCCAAGACGATTGCGGCCAACCTGGCTTCGAACGCCAACCGGGCTCGCCGCATTACATACGCTTACGACGGGGACGAGAACTATGAGAAGGCACTGTCTCCCATTCCCGATCCGGAACTGCTGACCGAATTGTCCGACCTGCTGGGCCGCCTCGATCCGGTGACGAGAACGCTGCTGCTTTACAAGTTTTATTACGGCTTCCGCGATGATGAGATCGCCGCTGCGCTGGACATGCCGGTCGGAACGATCAAGTCCCGCATTCATCGGGGCCGCGAACGGCTGAAAGCCCAGGAGAAGAAAGATGACCGCCCGCCTGATCCGTAAAGCCGATGGATGAGAATAGAAATTCAAGCGAAAGAGAAGCGTCGGCGCGCTGCTCTTTCTTTTTTTTGTAAGCCTTTCGAGCATCCGGAACAGGGATTGCGCGTTTTGGTCGCTATTCGCTAAAAATACCTGACATGAGCGTTCTCAAAAGGGGTGTTTTCCTGTACAATATGTGTATGTGTTACGAAAGTTAACAAGAATAGACAGGTGAAATCTCATGAATGACCCGGTCAATTCCGTTCCGACAGGCGTACCGCAACGCCGTAAAAACGCCGAGGTGCTTTTGTTCCTGGAGTCGCTGATCGAGAAGCGGACTCAGGAAGTCGCCGAGATCGAGCAGATGGTCGAAAGGTACGAACGCCGCATTCGCAAGGAAGAGCAGGCTTACCGGGCCATGTCGCCGATTCGGCGCATGTTGGCCGGCAAGAAGCCGGATCACCACGTCGCGGTCGAATATATTCATTATGTGAAGAAGCCGTTGGAGAAAGCGAAAGCGATCCGCGAAGAAATCGCCCGTTACCGGGGGATGTTGGACGGCACCGTGCCCGTGGAGCTACCCGAGCGTTAATCGGGCCAGGCTGCCGTCATCTCCTTCGGTCCCCTATCGTTCGCTTGTCCGCGCCCTTCGTTTTAGCACGCCCCCTTCAGGGGGAGCTTGCTCCCGGTTTACTCCTCTCCCAATTATGGCCTTTCCCGCATTCTTTCGAAATCCCCGCCGCTCAGGTAGTCCGCAACGTTACCGCTTTTGGCCTATCGCACGCCAAGTCCGGCATGGCTTTCTTTCGTCATCCCCTTCGCTCAGATTCATTTTGCCTTTATCGCATTGAATCGAATGCGTACGATTTGGCGTGTCTTTCTTTCAAAATGAGAGGGAGGCGGTTGCCTGAAGGAAGGGGATTTCGGCGGAAAACGGTTCGACAACCGAAAGAGAAGCGGAGATTGCAACGGATTGAGCGTGCTAGCGAACGCGCGCGCCAAAGCGAAGTTCGGCGCGCGCGGAGAGAGGAGAAGCGGTCAGCGTTGCTTGGGAGGGAAGGGATCGGACTGGCGCAGAAGGTCGATGTCGATAAAGTCGCGATCCTGGCTGTACGCCGGGACGCCGTGGATGCTCACGTCCAGGCCGACGAGCTCTTCGTCGGCCGTCACGCGGACAGGCCGCCACCAGCCGATCAGGCGCAGCGTCACCCAGGTCAGCGCGAAGCCCCAGACGGCGACGACGGCAAGACCGAGCGCCTGCACGCCGAGCAGCCGCCAACCGCCGCCGTAGAACAAACCGGCATGCGCGGCGGCTCCGGGCTGAGCGAACAGGCCGACGGCCAGCGTGCCGATCGCTCCGCTGACGCCGTGGACGGCGAAGGCGCCGACCGGGTCGTCTACCTTCCGGCCTTCCAGCCACTCGCTGGCCAGCACCATGGCGACGCCGGAGACCGCGCCGATCAGGATGGCCGCTCCGTCCGAGACGTACGCACACCCTGCCGTGATGCCGACCAGCCCGGCGAGAGCGCCGTTGATGACCATCGGCGGATCGGCTTTCTGATAACGGAGAATCGTAAACAGAATGCAGGCGGCGCAGCCGGCGGCGGAAGCGAGCATGGTCGTTACGGCGATATGGCCGATGGCGGCGTTCGTCGCGCTCAGGGTGCTGCCGGAGTTAAAACCGAACCAGCCGAACCAAAGAACGAAGGCGCCGACCGAAGCGAGGGGCAGGTTGGACGGGGGAACGATGTTCACTTTCCCTTCCGCGCCGTAACGCCCGAGTCTCGGCCCCAGGAACAGGGCGGCCGCCAGCGCGGCGAACCCGCCGAGCGCGTGAATGGCCGCCGAGCCGGCGAAATCGATCATGCCGAGCTTGCCGAGCCAACCGCCGGACGACCAGATCCAATGGCCGGAGATCGGGTAGATGAGCCCGGTCATCACGATCGTATATACGATATAGGCGCGAAAGTGAATCCGTTCCGCCGCGGCCCCCGAGACGATCGAGATGACCGCGATGACGAAGGCGCATTGGAACAGCCAATACGTCTCGTGAGAAATGTTAACGGGAAGATGAGCCAGATCGCCGCGCATAAAAAAGCCGCTTCCGCCGATCAAGCCGAACGCGTCCTTGCCGTACATAAGAGCGAAGCCGATCAAATAGTAGACAAGCGCGCCGAACGCGATGTCGACGAATACTTTCATAATGATGCTGACGGCGTTTTTCTGCCGGACAAATCCGGCTTCGAGCAAGGCGAATCCGCCTTCCATGAGCAGAATCATCGCCGCGGTGAGAACGACCCAGACCGTATCCAGGCCGCGTGACAAATCGCTAAGCTGCATGTTTTCAACTCCAACTTGATTATGAAAACCTAACATAAATTCGACGAAACCGCCCTCATTATATAGTGGGAAGTTACCTATGTCAACGAGAGATGTTAGGCTATGTAACATTTATGTGAGTTTATATGGAAAATTACGGAAACCTTCTCGGTCTCGGGACGGAGAACGATTTCCACCCCGCGCCGCTGGGGAGAAAACGAGCGATCCCGTATAATGATGGCATAAAGAGCGGCCGGCCAAACGGCCGACAATCGATAACACGCTAAAATCGGAGGAACGTATCATGCGACATTCGGCTGTGAATCGCTTGCTGTGGGGGATCGTTCCGGTTGGAATCGGGGTCGTGTTCCTGCTGAATTATTTGGGGTTCACGAATTTCGACATCGGCGACTTGTTCAAGACGTTCTGGCCGGTCATTCTCATTGTGATCGGACTTCAGGGATTGCTGCTGCAGCCCAAAGGAAGCCTTTGGTGGAATCCGCTCGTCGTGTTGCTGGGCGTCTTTTTCCTCGGACGGAACTTGAACTTGTTCGAATGGGAGCTTTCCGATCTGATCAAACTGTTCGGTCCCATCATCTTGATCCTGTACGGACTCAGCGTCATCTTCCGCGGAGGCGGCCGCGATCGCAACCGCCGTCGTTCCCGGCGGGACGAGAACCGCTGGAACTCGATCGATCCGCCGCCGCAGGCGCCGCCCCATCCGCCTTACGAGAACATGGGGCCTCCGCCCCCGCCGCCTCCGGAATCCTATGACGGCCGGCCTCCGTTCGAGCCGACGGCGGGACCGAATCCGAATCCCTTGGGCGGCGGAGCGTCGTACGGTCCCGGAGCGCAGACCGGCTACGGCGGAACGAACCATACGCATGCCGATCCGAAGGGCTCGGAGCACTGGAGGCATCAGTATTGGCGCGACCATCATCAGCCCCCGTGGAAAGGCCAGTGGCATCAAGCCGACGGGCGGGAGAATCATTCCCGTTTTATCGGCGACATCTCGATCGGGCACGACTATTTCGAATTGAAGCCGATCAACATCTCCCACTTTATCGGAGACACGACGCTGGATTTGACCCGGGCTCAGATCCCGGCGGGGGAGACCAAAATTTATATCTCCGCCTTTATCGGAGATACCAAAGTGTATGTGCCGAACGACTTTACCGTCGGCGTGCGGGTCGTGTCGAGCTGCCTGATCGGAGACGTGAAGGTCATGGACCAGAAGCGCAGCGGCCTTTTCAACCAGATGAACACGGAAACGCCGGGGTTCTCGGATTCTCCCAAACAAGTGATTATCGTCGTCAGCTCCTTCATCGGCGATGTTCGCGTGACGAAAGTAGGTTGAGACGGACGTGATGCGGCTGATTCGCAACAGCAAGTGGGAATGGGCGGTCTATGCGGGGGTGTCCACCGCCGTATGGATCGCGCTTTTCTACGCCGGCTGGACGGCCGCGCCGGAAGCCGCCCCGATGCCGAAATGGCGGACCGGGTGGGCGATCGCGCTGCTCCTGCTCAACCTGGCGTCCGCCTACGCGCTGGGCAGAAGAACGCAGCGGCGGCTGGATCAGCTCCAGCTCGCGATGAAGCAGGCGTCGGCGCACAATTGGCAGATTCGCCTTCCGGAGCTTAAAGGGGATTCGTTCGCGGAGGTTTACGCCGAGTTCAACCATATGGTGGGCAAGCTGGAAGCGCGGATGAAGCTGCTTCAGCAGCTTGGCGAGCAGAAAGTCATGGAGGAGGCGCCCACTCACGAAGCGGCGGTGCTGGAGGAACGGCGCCGGCTGGCCCGGGACCTGCACGACTCGGTCAGCCAGCAGCTTTTTGCCATGCATATGGCCGCTTCTTCGCTGCCTCAGCTGATGGAGCGAAATCCGGAGCAGGGGGCCGAAGTGATGCAGCAGCTGATCGTCATGTCGACCGCCGCCCAGAAGCAAATGCGCGGCTTGATCGCGCAGCTTCGCCCGATGGAATTGCAGGGGAGAACGCTGTCGGAAGCGCTCGACCGCTGGTTCCCCGATTATTGTCGGCAGAACGGGCTGCAGGGCACGCTGGACGTCCGGCTGGACAATCGGCTGACGGAAGCGAAGGAGCATCAGATGTTCCTGATCATCCAGGAGTCGATGGCCAACGTCGTCAAGCACGCAGGGGCCAAAGTCGTAAGATTGACGCTGGGCGAGACGGAGAACCGGGTGTCGCTGCTGATCGAAGACGACGGAGCGGGATTCCGGTCCGAGCAGGTGCGCCAAGGTTCCTACGGCTTGTCGACGATGAAGGAAAGGGCGCAGAAGCTTGGCGGCGAAGCCGAGATCGTGTCCAAGCCGGGAACCGGCACGACGGTGAAGATCTGGTTCCCGAATTTCGAGCGAAAATAACGTTTGGGCAAAGGAGTTCGAGCGGCATGGGAGATGCGGCTACCTGCAACGTACTGATAATCGACGATCATGAGATGGTCCGGACGGGCCTCAAAACCTACCTGATGCTCGATTCGCGCTTCGAGGTCATCGGGGAAGCTTCCGGCGGGGAGGAAGCTTTACGCGCACTGGAGCGCGGAGGCTTCCAAGACCGAATGCCGGATCTGGTGCTCATGGACCTGATGATGCCGCGGATGGACGGCGTCGAAGCGACGAGGGCGCTGCTGGCGCGTTTTCCTCATTTGAAGATCATTATTCTGACCAGCTTCCTAGAAGACGACAAAATCGTCGAAGCGATCGAGGCGGGAGCCGTCAGCTACGTGCTCAAAACCGTGTCGGCGGACGAGCTGATCTACGCCATGCAGGGCGCGCTTCGAAGCATGCCGGTCATGAGCGGAGAAGTGTCGCAGGCTCTGACGCGCGGTCTCCGGCGCCGCTCGGCGCAAGAGCCGGACGAAGGGTTGACGGAACGCGAGCGGGAAGTGCTCCTTCTGATTGCCGAAGGCAAATCGAACAAGGAGATCGGGGACGAGCTGCACATCAGCGTGAAAACCGTCAAGACGCATGTCAGCAACTTGCTGATGAAGTGCGAGGCGGAGGACCGTACGCAGCTGGCGATATACGCCCACCGCAAAGGATGGGCGCAGTAGGGCGCATGCGCGCACGGCGGATAAAAGAGGGAAAAAGCGGGAACGATAGTGGAGAAAAGGGGGATTCCCATGATTCCGCTCCATTCCCGACTAACTTCCAGCGTCCGGGACTACCGCCCGGTTCGGGACGCGCTGACCGAGCGAGGCTTCGCTTTGGGCGGGGCCTGGGATTACGATAACGGCTCGTTCGATTGCGCGCTTGACGAAGAGAACAAGGTGTGGCTCCGGCTGCCTTTTCAAGTGACGGACGGACATCTCGACGGCGAATCTCCGGAAGCGGACGCGCAGATCCGGTTCGGGTCGCCATTCGTGCTGAAGCATCTTTACAACGAAGGGCTTGACGCCGAAGCGCAGCCGAGAACGATGGGCGCGCTGTTCGATCAATTCCAAGATCCTGTCGATGCGGATGCCGAGATCGAACCCCAATGGGTCGACAAAGCTCGCCGGCGGCTGCAGGAGGCCGAATCGGCCTGCCTGCCGTAAAACGCGCGCGACCGGCGCCCTCCGGATGGTCCGGAGGGCGCTTGGTTTTGCCGATTCTTTCCTCGTTCGAACGGTTTGTTCATCTTCCGTTCATCTTTTTAGTTGGTGTTCATTTCGATTTAATCTATCTTTAAGGTTGAAGAGTGAAGATAGAATCAAGCCAAACGAAATGAAATCCAATGCCGGTTACGGCGAGCGATATGACTTGAGGAGGAATGCCAAATGGACGATCAGTTCAAAAAACCGGAAGATTTGTACGGGTTCCGATATGGGGAAGATCAGCACGGCAACAAACGGGAAGCGGAGGAATCCGAGACGCGCGCCGAAGCGAGCGATTCGGGGGAAGAGACGGTTTACCGTCCGTCCGGTTCCGAGCGCGTTACCGAAGCGACGTATACTTACGGTCCGTACAGCGTAGGAGGCGGCAGCCAGGACGGCGCGGGCCAACCTCCGAGCGTCGTGCCCGCAAGCCGCGAGTACCGGCCTTTTACCGTGTCCGGCAACGGGCGCAACTGGGATCAGCCGCCGCGCCGGCGCAGCTCGTTCCGCGCGATGTTCGCTTCCTTCCTGGTCGGCGTCGTTGCCGTGGGCGGTTTGATGTACGCGGCGGACCAAGGCAACTGGTTTACCGACAAGGCGCTGGCCAGCACGTCCGCGCCGGCCGCGCAAACCTCTTCGGGCAGTTCGACGGGCGGCACGGTGAGCAACGCGGCCGACGTCGTTCGGCCGAACAATATCTCGAAGATTTTCGAGCAGGCCAGCCCCGCGGTCGTCAAGATCGAAACCTACGCGCCCGTGCAGTCGAGAGGATCGGGTGGCAACAACCTGTTCGACGATCCGTTCTTCCGCCAGTTTTTCGGCGATGATTACGGCGGCGGCAATGGCGGAAACGGCGGAAATGGCGGCAACGGCAGCAACGGCGGGAGCAACAGCGGCTCCGAGCAAGAGCTGGGCATGGGCTCCGGATTTATTTTCGACTCGTCCGGCTACATCCTGACCAATGAGCACGTCGTCGACGGCGCCTCCGACATCAAGGTAACGGTGAACGGGTACGATCAGCAATTCACCGCCAAGCTGCTCGGCTCCAGCTACGATCTGGACCTGGCCGTCCTGAAGATCGAGGGCAGCAACTTCCCGACCCTGAAGCTCGGGGATTCCAACGCAACCAACATCGGAGACTGGGTCGTGGCGATCGGCAATCCGTACGGCTTCGACCATACGGTGACCGTAGGCGTGCTGAGCGCGACGGAACGTTCGATTCCGATTCAAGACGGCAATAGCACTCGGAACTACCAGCACTTGCTGCAGACGGATGCCTCGATCAACCCCGGCAACTCCGGCGGCCCGCTGCTGAACCTGAACGGCGAAGTCATCGGCATCAATACGGCGGTCAGCACGGAAGCGCAGGGCATCGGCTTCGCGATTCCGACCAGCACGATCAGCGATGTGCTGGATAAGCTGAAGACGAACACGAAGATTCCTGCCGCGCCGGCTCCGTTCATCGGCGCTACGCTCCAGGATCTGGACGCCACTTCGGCGAAGCAGCTTGGACTCAGCTCCGATACGAAAGGCTCCATCGTCATCACGGTACTCTTTGATTCTCCCGCCTACAATGCCGATCTTCGTCAGTATGACGTCATTACGGGCATCGACGGGAAATCGTACGGGAACAAGGAAGACTTGACTGCGGCCATTCAGGCGAAGAAGGTCGGAGACAAGGTGACCTTGAACGTCGTTCGGAACGGCAAGAAAATCGACGTTCCCGTCACGATCGGAGACAAAAATACGTACCAGGAACAGCATCCGACCGACGACCAAACGCAACAATAAGACAACGCCGACGCTTGACGCCGGAGAGGGGCAGCCTTTCGAGGCTGCTCCTTTTGTATAGGCGGCCCCGCAATTGGAGGGGAATTTGTACACAAGGAACGACATCCGCCCGGGCAGCATGTACAATAGATCATAGCCGAACCTACATTCGAATCGATAAAGGGGATTTAGATGAGATCTCACATTGTAGTCATTGACGACGACGAGAAAATCACTTCTCTGCTTCGCCGCAGCCTCGCATTCGAAGGTTACGAGGTGACGACGGCGCCGAACGGGCAGGAAGGGCTGCGCATTCTGCAGGGAAGGCATGCGGATCTGGTCGTGCTGGACGTGATGATGCCGATGCTCGACGGCTGGGAAGTGTGCCGTCGCCTGCGCACGGCGGGCATTCATTCGCCGGTGCTGATGCTAACGGCCAAAGACGACGTGCAGGACCGGGTCAAGGGACTCGACCTGGGAGCGGACGATTACCTCGTCAAGCCGTTCGCGCTGGAGGAACTGATGGCGCGCGTCCGCGCCTTGCTTCGCCGCCGGCCGGAGCAGATGGAGGAGAACAACCAGCTGCGGTTTGAAGATCTGGTTCTCGACGTCGACGCCCGGGAGGCGATCCGCGGCGACCGCCGCATCGAGCTGACCGCCAAAGAGTTCGATTTGCTGCATTTCTTCATGCAAAATCCGAAGCGGGTATTGTCCCGCGACCAAATCATGGAGCGGATCTGGGGCTACGATTACAGCGGTGAATCCAATGTGCTGGAAGTATACGTCGCCATGCTTCGCCAGAAGCTGGAGGAACATGGAGGCAGCCGGCTCATCGTGACCGTCCGCGGCGCCGGGTACGTGTTGAAAGGAGAAAGCTGATCCGTCATGTCCATCCGGCTCCGCCTCACCTTGTGGTATTCGGGACTTCTTGCCGTCACGCTGGTGGCGTTCGGATTTTTGGTTTATTACATCGTTTATCATAATACGATGCAGGATTTGAAAGAAAAGCTTGCCGATCAATCCAGGTCGATTTCAGTGCAAGTGAATCCCTTTTCGGGGGCAATGAGCCTTCAATTGATTGGCCGGTTGAACCCGTCCATTGGCGTACAACTTGTCAACTATGTTGCGGGAGGCGATAAGGGGAAAGTCGTTCAACAATCGAACAATTTGGGAGCTGATCCGAATATACCGGATAGTAAAGAAATCGAATTACCACACCCGTCTTTAGACCAAATTGATTTCAGTTATCGGTTTATGAAGTATACGGTGAATGATCAGCCGGTTTATGTGTTTGAATCTCCGGTTTCCATAAATTCAAATCAGACAGCAGGATTGGTTCAAGTTGTCGCTTTTATGGACAGCCAAGAGGGCTTTCTGGCCCAACTCCGCAACATTTTTTGGTTGGCCGGAACAGCCGGAGTTATCGTCGCCTTCGCTCTCGGCATGTTCCTCTCCCGTAAAGCTTTAAGGCCGATCGAGCAGGTGACGGAGGCCGCGGAGCAGATACAGAGCGGATCGGACCTGAGTATCCGCATTCCGGGCAACAGCCAGGACGAGATCGGACGGCTCCGGTATACGCTGAACCACATGCTGGAACGGATCGAGCGAGCGTATAACGGCCTGGAGGAGACGAATATCGCGCAGCGCCGTTTCGTGTCGGATGCTTCCCACGAGCTGCGGACGCCGCTCACGACGATCCGGGGCAATGTCGATTTTCTGGAAAAGATTTGGTCTCAGCCGCAACAGCCTGCCGTGCAGGACGTAGCGGACCGGGAAGGAACCGAGGTCAACCGGACGCTCAGCGCCGAGGAACGCGAGACGATGTCGCGGGAGGCGCTGCACGATATCGCGGACGAGTCGCGCCGGATGAGCCGGCTCGTCAACGACATGCTGTCGCTGGCCAGGGCGGACGCGGGGTACGTAGTCGACAAGGATCGAGTCAGCTTGAAGCCGCTCGCCGAAGAGGCGGCGCGGAGAGCGGCGTTCCTGCCCCGCACGGCGGAATGGAAGATCGGTCCGCTGGACGCGCTCGAAGGCGTATGGGTTCAGGGGAACCGCGACTATTTGCTGCAGCTTTTGTTTATTTTTATCGAGAACGGCTTCAAGTACACGCCTTCCGGCGAAGTCCGGCTGGAGGCGATTCGAGCTGGAGACCGGATCGGCCTCGTGGTCGCGGACACCGGCATCGGCATGAGCAAGGAAGAAGTTCCGCATATCTTCGACCGGTTCTACAGGGTCGACATTTCTCGCGGACAGACCCCGGGGACCGGCCTCGGCCTGTCGATCGCGAAGTGGATCGCGGATATGCACAACGCCTCGCTGGAAGTGCGGACGAAGCTCGGGGAAGGGACCCGATTTATCGTCTGGCTGCCCATCGACTTTTCCCAACCACCCGAATACGGTATAATGGAAGCATCGGCACGCCCGGAGCTTCCGGATCGGGAGTCTTAAGACCTAATATACAGGGGCGGGAAAGCAGGCGTTTGACAATGGAGGTCGTGAAAATCTCCCCGAGGGGATATTGTTACGGCGTGGTGGATGCCATGGTCTTAGCGCTTCAGACGGCGCGCAACCTGGATCTGCCACGCCCCATTTATATTCTGGGCATGATCGTTCATAATAGCCACGTGACCGATTCGTTCGAGAACGAAGGGATCATCACGCTGGACGGCCCGAATCGGCTCGAAATTTTGGAGCGGGTCGACAAAGGCACCGTGATCTTCACCGCTCACGGCGTCTCTCCCGAAGTTCGCCGCCGCGCCAAGGAGAAAGGGCTGACGATCGTCGACGCCACTTGTCCGGATGTTACGAAGACGCACGATTTGATCCGCGAGAAGGTCGACGACGGCTACGAGGTGATCTATATCGGCAAGAAGGGGCACCCCGAACCGGAAGGGGCGATCGGCATCGCGCCGGACCGCGTGCACCTGATCGAGAAGGAAGAAGAAATTTCGGAACTCAAGCTCTCCTCCGAGCGTATAATCATAACGAACCAAACCACGATGTCGCAATGGGACATCCGGCACCTGATGGCCAAGCTGCTGGAGGCATTCCCCCAGGCGGAGATACACAACGAGATCTGCCTGGCTACCCAAGTACGACAAGAGGCGGTCGCGAACCAAGCCGGACAAGCGCAGCTCTGCATCGTCGTCGGCGATCCGAGAAGCAACAATTCGAACCGGCTCGCGCAAGTCTCCTCCGAGATCGCGGGCGTGCCCGCCTACCGGGTATCCGACGTGACGGAGATCAAGCGGGAATGGCTGGAGGGGATCGAGCGCGTATCGGTCACTTCGGGCGCCTCGACGCCGACTCCGCTGACGAAGGAAGTCGTTCAGTACTTGGAGCAGTACGACCATCAGAATCCGGACACCTGGGAGATCCGCAGAACCGTAAACATGAACAAGCTGCTGCCTGCCGTGCGGGAGAAGTCGGTTTAGATATGTGAAGGGTCAACGGCGCCTTGGTCTTGCGAGGAAGGAGCGCCTCATGAAACGGTTACGCAAAATCGGACGTTTTTTTAAATATCAATACGTCAAGCTGCTACGAGCCAAGGGCGGGGCTTCGGTCGTAGCCATGGGTTTCGCCGTCGGTTTATTCGTCGAAATGTTCAATCTTCCGACATACGGGACTTCGTTCTTGCTCGTATTTCCGTTAAATTTCTTGTTTCGGGGAAGCTTCGCGGCCGCGCTCGTCGGCTTTCTGTTCGGCAAAATGATCTACATTCCGATGTCGATCCTGAACACGAAGATGGCGGGATGGGTGCTGCCCAAGCACTTCGTCGTTCAGATCTCGTTCCTGCCGAATTGGATCAACCACGCGCTGCTGCTGAATTTGAAGCTGATCATCGGAGGGATTATCGACGGAGCCATTCTGGGCTTGCTGTTTTATTTCCCGATCCGGTACAGCGTCAACGCCTTTAAGCGCAAACGCCGCGAGAAACGCAGATTGAATCGGGCCAAGATGGACGCGAACGCCGTGCTGGAGTAACAACTCCCGCGCGGCGTTTTTCGTTTTTCGGCCGATGCGAAAACTCGTTGACAGCCGGTAAGCTTGCGGATATAATCACTTTAACGAGTCAAAGCTTAAAAGCGTATAAGCGTCGAAGCGTATAAGCGCTAAAATCTTGTTTCAGGAGCGTGGAATCATGATCGTCATTACATCCCCGAACATTTCCGAAGAGCGGATCTCCGAGATCGTCCGCCAGATCGAGCTGGGCGGCGTGAGCGCGCACGTCTCGCGCGGCGTCGATCGTACCGTCATCGGCATTATCGGCAAGGCCGACCCGCATCTGGCCGAACATATCCGTTCCATGAACGGCGTCGAGAACGTCATTAAAATTTCGAAGTCCTACAAGCTTGCCAGCCGCGACTTCCATCCGGACGACACGGTCATCGAAGTGAAGGGCGTCAAGATCGGCGGCGACAATCTGGTCGTCATGGGCGGACCTTGCGCGGTGGAGACCCCCGAACAGATCGACGAGATCGCCCGGCTGGTCAAGGCCGCAGGCGGCCAAGTGCTTCGCGGCGGCGCGTTCAAGCCGCGCACGGGTCCTTACAGCTTCCAAGGCATCGGCGTCGAAGGCTTGAAATGGATGAAGGAAGCCGGCGACAAATACGGCCTCGTCACGATTACCGAGGTCATGACGCCGGAGTACGTGGACGTGTGCGCGGAATATGCGGACATCATGCAGGTCGGCACGCGGAACATGCAGAACTTCGACCTGCTGCGCAAGCTCGGCACGATCCGGAACCCGGTGCTCCTGAAGCGGGGCTTCAGCTCCACGTATGACGAGTGGCTGAATGCGGCCGAGTATATTCTCGCCGGCGGAAACCCGAACGTCATGCTCTGCGAGCGCGGCATCCGCACGTTCGAGACTTACACGCGCAATACGTTCGATCTCGCGGCGATTCCGGCCGTCAAGACTCTGTCCCACCTTCCGGTGATCGCCGACCCGAGCCATGCGACGGGCCGACGCGAGCTGGTCGAACCGATGACGAAGGCTTCCTTGGCGGCCGGCGCCGACGGCATGATCATCGAGATGCATACCGATCCGGACAACTCCGCGACGGGCGACGGCGTTCAATCGCTGTTCCCGGACCAATTCGCGAATCTGCTCAAGGATCTGGAGAAGCTCGCTCCGCTGCTCGGCAAGAAATTCGATACGCCGAAGGAGCCCGCCGAAGCATTCGCGACATGGGTGAAATAATCGATCGCTTCAAACGAACCGCCCCCGGGGACTTGCGACCCGGCGGGCGTTTTTTTATCGTAAACATCCGATAAGGAAGACGAGCGCGGCCAGACATTATTCTTCACGCGACGGTCCTCCTTCGACAATCAGACGCAAGACCTCAACGTAATCTTGAAACGCAGCTCGTCCGGCATCGGTGATCGCAAGCCAGGTTCTGGGCCGTTTTCCCGCGTACCCCTTGAAGACTTGGACGTATCCTGCCGCTTCAAGGACACTAAGATGCTTGGACAGAAGAGAATCGCTGACTTCAATCTCATCGCGCAAAAATCGAAAGTCGACCCGATCCGCCGGCGCCAGCGCGGCCATAATGGATAACCGAACCGGTACATGGATCAATTCATCCAGCCTATGCCGAAAATGATTCTCCGATGGGCTCATGAACGCCACACCCGCCAAGCTCCATACCAGGCCGGCAAGGCCGGCAGAACCCCCAAAATGACGACCCAGACGGTAAGACGATCCGGCTGCGTCCAAAGGCGAAACATCACATCCGCCGCTACCAATCCGCAAAAAATCCAGGTAATGGGGAGTTTAAGCCGTCCATAGACTTGACTAACGACTCTCTGACGCGCTGCGAAGAACAGCGTGATCAAGCCTAGAACAGGAATGGCAGCCGCGGCGGCGTTCGCCGGCCAACCGGTCGTAACGGGAGGAGCCAACACGCCGAAAGCCGCGATGGCGGCCCCCATCGCGAACCACAACCATCCGGTTCCCTGACCTCCAAGCTTGACTCTTCGTTCCAGTCTTTTGATTTCAGCAAGCGCGTTCCGGGCATTGATCGGTTCCTTATCTTGGATCATCCATCTTCCCCCTCCTTCAATTACTTGAATGATATCATTTACTTTACTGTGATTCAAGTGAAAAGCTCTCCGATTCTCGCCGCGCCTCCCGAAGCATAAAAGTGAGAAGGAGGAGGGGAACGATTATGCTCAGCTTGGGGGTGCTGGACCAATCGCCGGTCGGTCCGGACGGCAGCGCGGAGGCTGCCCTGAGGCGGACGATCGAGCTGGCACGGTTGGCGGATCGGCTAGGATACTCGCGTTTTTGGGTGTCCGAGCATCATAACGCCAGAAGTCTGGCGGGCGTCTCGCCGGAAGTGCTGATCTCGGCCGTCGGGGCGCATACGTCGCGAATCCGGATTGGCTCCGGCGGCGTGCTGCTTCCGCATTACAGTCCTTATAAAGTAGCGGAAAATTTTCGCGTGCTGGAGGGATTATATCCTGGCCGTGTCGATCTGGGAATCGGGAGAGCGCCGGGCGGCCTTCATCTCGTGTCGCAGGCGCTGCGCAACGGCGCGCCTTTATCGGGCGACGAGCGTTTGCCGGAGCTGCTGAAGGAGCTGGCGGCATATCTGGAGATCGGCAGGCCGCTCGGTCCGGACCATCCGTACCGCGAGCTGGAGGCGACGCCGCGGGTCGGGACAGCCCCGGAAGTTTGGCTGCTAGGCTCCAGCGGCTTTAGCGCCGCCTTGGCCGCTCAGTTCGGAGCTGGCTTCTCGTTCGCGCATTTCATCAACGGGGAGGGAGGGCAGGATGCGGTTCGCTATTATCGGAAGCATTATCGTCCGGGGCCGTTCGGTTCCCGACCGCAAGTGAGCGTGTGCGTGTACGTTCTTTGCGCGGATACCGACGAGCAGGCGGAATGGGAAGCGATGGCGATGGATCTTCGCCTCCTGGCCAACGAGAAGGGAGAGTTCCGGCGTCCGTTCCCGACTCCGGAAGAGGCGGCGGCCCGTCCGTATACCGAGCGGGAGCGCGCGTCCATCGCGAAAAACCGGAAGCGGATGATCGTCGGCGGGCCGCAGCGGGTCCGCGAAGCGCTGGAAGCGTTCGCCGAGAGCTACGGCGCCGAAGAAGTGCTCGTCGTTTGCGGCATGTCGGACTTCCGCCTGCGGCTTCGCAGCTACCAGTGGCTGGCCGCCTTATTCCCGAACAGTTCGGAGAGGCATTTTCGCTAAAATTCGACATGCCGAAAGAGCGATCGGTTTCCGGGAGAAGGGATCGGAAAATCCGAACCTTCCCCCGGACTCGAAGAGAAGGCTGACAGGCCGGGAAAAATGTAAGGGTTTACAATTGGAAGCTTGCCGGGCTGCCGGGAGGCTTCTTTGCGTGTGCGAAGACGGATTCGCTTCGGGCGCATCAACCCGCTCTCGGAGCCCTTCAAAATCCCGCGCAGGCCCCGTCAATACTGAAATGTGAACCTTTTTCGAAAGTGTGAGAATAGCTAACACTTCCACAAAAAATACCTGACATAACTATTGACGCTCCCTATACCGAGAATTATAATAGCATCATTGAGTTGGGTGAAAACTTGAACGATCAACACGAATTGCGAACTAATTGTTCGGAAATGGGGAGGAAATTCGAAGATGTCCGTTCAACAAGTTTTGGAACTGATTAAGGAAAAAAATATCGAATTTGTCGATTTCCGCTTTACCGACCTTGCCGGCCGCAGCCACCATATCACGCTCCCGGCCAGCGAAGTCGAAGCAGAGACGTTCGAGAACGGCGTCGCATTCGACGGTTCTTCGATCCCGGGCTTCCGCGGCATCGAAGAGTCCGATATGGTCATGATGCCCGACCCGGAGACGGCTTACGTCGATCCGTTCACGGCTCATGCCACCCTGATCGTCATCAGCAACATCCATACGCCGGACGGCCAGCGCTATGAGCGCGACCCCCGCTCGATCGCCCACAAGGCCGAAGAATATCTGCAATCCGCGGGCGTCGGAACGGCAGCGTTCTTCGCTCCGGAATCCGAATTTTTCATCTTCGACGACGTTCGTTACGAGAGCACGATGAACTCCTCCTCTTTCTTCGTAGATTCCGAAGAAGCCGCTTGGAACACGAACCGCAAGGAAGAAGGCGGCAACCTGGCGTTCAAAGTGGGCGTCAAGGGCGGATACGTTCCGGTCGCGCCGGTCGACTCCCAGCAAGACATCCGCAGCGAAATGGTTCGCCTGCTGCAAGAGTCCGGCCTCCGCGTCGAGCGCCATCACCATGAAGTGGCGACGGCCGGCCAAGCGGAGATCAACTTCCGCTTCGACACGCTGACCAAGACCGGCGACAACCTGATGAAGTACAAATACATCGTGCACAATACGGCTCGCCAATACGGCAAAGTCGCGACGTTCATGCCGAAGCCGCTCTTCGGAGACAACGGCAGCGGGATGCACGTTCACCAATCGATTTTCAACGAAGGCCAGCCGCTGTTCTATGACAAGGACGGCTATGGCAGCCTGAGCCAGCTGGCGCTGAACTATATCGGCGGCATTCTGTACCATGCTCCGGCGCTGATCGCGATCACGAACCCGTCCACGAACTCGTTCAAGCGTCTCGTTCCGGGCTACGAAGCGCCGGTTAACCTGGTCTTCTCCAAGGGCAACCGTTCCGCTGCCGTTCGGATTCCGATCGCTGCCGTATCGCCGAAGGGCTGCCGCATCGAGTTCCGTACGCCGGACTCCACGGCCAACCCGTACCTGGCGTTCGCCGCCATGCTGATGGCCGGCCTGGACGGCATCAAGCGCAAGATCGACCCGACCGCTCTCGGCTACGGTCCGTACGACAAGAACATCTACGAACTGTCCGACGAAGAGAAGAAGGAAATCCGCAGCGTTCCGGGTACGCTCGACGAAGCGCTCGACGCGCTGGAAGCCGATTACGAATTCCTGACCGAAGGCGGCGTCTTCACGAAGGAATTCATCGAGAACTACGTGGCCTTCAAGCGTTCCGAAGCGAAAGCCGTCTCCATTCGCGTACATCCGTACGAGTACGGCCTCTACTTCGACTGCTAATCGCACTTATGGATGATGAAGCGGGCACGCTCCTTTTGCCGGAGCGTGCCCGCTTTTTATCCTTAATGAATCTGTAAGCTTTGGAGTCCCCGCTTTGTGGGGATATTTTACGTGCGTGGCGAGGATTATTAAGGCTGGCGGAGGCCGAACGGAAATTCGGCCAGCCGCTCATAGGCGGGACGCCGGCCGAAATGCGTGCGGAAGAGCGCGAAGCTCTCGGCCGTCCAGGAGAGCGCGTCCGCGGGCAGCGGCGCGAGCGCCTGGACGGCGTCATGCCAGGCGGCGGACACGGCGTCGGGGCCGCCGCCCGGACCGCCCCGGCGCGCGAGCGTGACGTGCGCGCGGTAAGGGCGCGCCTCCAGGGCGAAGCCGGAGGCGGCCAGCGGCTTCGCGAGCGCCGCGTATAGCGCGGCGAGCGCGGGAAGCGTCCCGGCAGCGTCTCCGTGATCGCCGCTGCCGCAGCCTTGACTGCCGCCCGCAGCCACGGCGGCCGGCTCCGTCAGCCCGCACCAGAGGACGCGGGGAGCGTCCGGCGGGCCGAACGTGCCCGGCCGGCCGAGCGCCAGCGCGAACGGAGCGGTCCGATCGGCCGCCTCCCGCGCGGCGGCCTGTATGGCCGGAATGCGGTCCGGCGGAAGATCGCCGAGAAAGTGCAAGGTAATATGGTAATCGGCGGGATGGGTCCAGGAACGGTAAGGAAGGCGGTCGGCCAGCCGCTTGGCCAGATCGCCAAGCCGTTCACCGACGGAGGCGGATAACGCCACGCCGAGAAAAAGACGAAAATTATCCAATCGTACCCCATCCTTCGTTCGGAATTATCATCAATTCGCCTATCTTTTGCCGCGCTTTCGGTTGCTTGATGGCCCGGCGCTTTGATATGATAACTTTATTATGACTTTTGCACAAGGTGGGAAACGTTAATGGGCAATCGGGCTTTCAATTTCAACGCCGGACCGGCCGCGCTGCCGCTTGAAGTGCTGGAGCAGGCGCAGGAGCAGTTCGTCGAGTACAAGGGCGCAGGCATGTCTCTGATGGAGATGTCTCACCGCGGCGCGATTTACGAAGGCGTTCACCAGGAAGCGGAACAGCTGCTCCGCGAGCTGATGGGCATCCCGGACAACTACAAAGTATTGTTCCTTCAAGGCGGAGCCAGCACGCAGTTCGCCATGGTGCCGATGAACCTGCTGCAGCCGGGCAAGGTCGCTTCGTATGTGGCGACGGGAAGCTGGGCGGCCAAGGCGATCTCGGAAGCCAAGCTGTTCGGCGAGACGCAGATCGCCGCTTCTTCCGAAGCGGACAAGTTCATGCGCATTCCTTCGGCGTCGGAGCTGAACGTTCCGGCGGAAGCCGCCTACCTGCACCTGACTTCGAACGAGACGATCGAGGGCACGCAATGGGCCGAATATCCGGATACCGGCTTGGTTCCGCTCGTCGGCGATATGTCCAGCGATATTTTGTGCCGTCCTTTGAACGTTTCCCAATTCGGACTGATCTATGCCGGCGCGCAAAAAAACCTCGGACCTTCCGGCGTCACCATCGCGGTCATTCGGGAGGATCTGATCGGAACGCCTTCGATGCCGGTTCCGACGATGCTGCGCTACAGTACGCATGCGAAGAACGATTCGCTTTACAATACGCCGCCGACTTTCGCCATCTACATGACCAACCTGGTGCTGAATTGGGTCAAAGCGCAGGGAGGCACCGCTGCGGTCGAGAAGATCAACCTGGAGAAAGCGTCGCTGCTTTACGACACCATCGATGCAAGCAACGGCTTCTTCCGCGGCTGCGCCCAGGAAGGAAGCCGCTCGATCATGAACGTGACGTTCCGCCTTCCGTCCGAAGAGCTCGAGAAGCTGTTCGTGAAGGAATCGGAAGCGGAAGGCTTCGTCGGACTGAAAGGGCACCGCAGCGTCGGCGGCCTGCGGGCGTCGATCTACAACGCCGTTCCGCGCTCTTCCGTTCAAGCGCTGGCCGGATTCATGAACGAGTTCCAACGCCGTCACGGCTAATAGGGAAGCGCGCCGGTCCGTTTCGCGAACAAGCCCGCGAACCGCGATCCGGCGCGTTTGTCTTCCAAGATCGAATGGAGCAAGGAGGCAGCCGTCTTAAAATGGCTTTTCACATCGTGCTGGTCGAACCGGAAATTCCCGCGAATACGGGCAATATCGCCCGCACCTGCGCGGCAACGGGCGCGCATCTCCACTTGGTGAGGCCGCTCGGCTTCTCCACCGACGACCGGGAGCTGAAGCGCGCCGGGTTGGATTATTGGTACGCGGTGACGATTCATTATTATGATTCATTCGAGGAAGTATTGGGTAAATACCCGGAGGCGCGGTTCTTCTACGCAAGCACCCGGGTAAGCAAGCGGTACAGCGATTTCGCTTTTCGGGACGGAGATTTCTTCGTCTTCGGCAAAGAGACGAAAGGGCTGCCGCAGGAGCTGTTGGACGCCAATCCCGACACCGGGATGCGAATGCCGATGACCGATAAGGTTCGCTCGCTCAATCTGGCGAACTCGGTCGCCATCATCGTGTATGAGGCGCTGAGACAGAACGATTTCCCGGGGTTGGAGGGCTGAAGCCGAGCCAACCTCGTTTTTTGGCAAACAATCGCAAAATCTGTCGAATTTTTGTACGATTTTAAGCAAAATTCGTCGAAAGAAGGAATCAAAAGGGGTACTAGCGAAAAAGTAGACAAGGTAACGTTTACAGACGGCTATCCCTTAGATATTACCGGGAACGAATGGGAGGAACTGGCATTGAAACCTGCTGGCGTGGTTCGAAAAGTGGATCAGCTCGGCCGTATCGTCTTGCCGAAATCGCTGCGCAAGAGATACCAGATGAATGAGGGAGATCCTGTCGAAATTTTGGTGCAGGGCGATCATATCATTTTGGAGCGTTATCGGCCCCGCTGCGTCTTCTGCTCTTCGATGGAGAACGTAGGCGAATTCAAGGATCGTTACGTTTGCGCAACTTGCATGAACGAGATGCATGGCATGATGTAACGACCGGCCGGAATTCGGGCAGTCGGCCCAAACGACAAAAAGGCACCGGACGATACGCATGACGCTGAGCGTCGGCGATATCGATCCGGTGCTTTCTTGTGCGGAGATTACATTCCTTTGGTCTTGTCGTCCTGATAAGCAGCGGTCAGAATCGCGGTCAGGATCATGGCGAATACCAGAATGACAATCCAAAATTTATCGCTCATTCCCAGTAACATTTCCCACACCTCCACTTAACTTCCTATATTATAACCAACCCCGCCCAAAAAGAAAACGCAAAATGTTGCGACGGCGCCGCATAGAATGGTAACGGAAACGCGATCGTTTTTCGGCCCTGGCCGAACGGGAGGGACGCCGATGGGAGAGTTGATCAACTGGATGGGCGGCTGGCCGCGGGAAGGGTTGATGGCGCAGACGGAATGGGAAGAGCGGGTGGCGGAGGCGTCGGAACGCGACAGAGAGCCGGACGCGGGTAAGACGGAACGGCACATACGCGCGGCGACGACGCAAAGCCGGCTGGGCGAGCATATGGCCGCGGCCGGTTGGCTGAGGGACGGCGCGGCCGATTCGGGCGGCTTCGCGGTGACGGCCGGCGCGGACGCGGCGATCGAGCGGGTGGCGAGAGGTTGGCTGCGGCCGGGGGATGCCGTGCTGACGGAGAACCCGACGGGCCGAAGCGCCCTCCGCCTGATCCGCAAAGCCGGGGCGAATCCGTACCCGGTGCGGAGCGACGAGGCGGGCATGCTGCCGGACGACTTGTCGGAAGCGCTGGCCCGCTTGCGGCCCCGTCTCGTCTATGCGGCCCCGGCCGGCACCGATCCGCAAGGCCGGACGTGGAGCAGCGAGCGGCGGGAAGCGCTGCTAGCGAGCTGCCGGGAAGCCGGCGTGGCGGTGCTGCTGGATGAACGCCAAGGGATGCTGAACTTCGATGCAACGAAGGGGACGGAAGCCGTCTCGCGCGAAAGGAACGATGCGGGAGGAACGGTGTTTACGGTCGGGGAACTTCCGCCGGGCACGATCGCCGGAACGAGGCTCGGCTGGCTAGCGGCGTCGGGCGACGCGAAGTCGACGCGAGCCGTGCTGGCAGGAGCGCATGCGGATGCGGCCGAGGGCACCGAGGCGCCTTCCCCGGCGCTGACGCCGTCCGAGGCGGAACAGCGCGCCCTGCTGGCGCTGATGGAAGAGCGCGGGGCGGAGCCGCTCGTCGAGATGATGCGATTCGTCTGCCAGGCGAGAATCGGTCTGCTCTGCGAGCTTCTCGGGAATTCGCGATTGCCCGGGCTAAATTGGCGGGAGCCGGAAGCCGGCATGCATCTGTGGCTGAGCCTGCCGGAGGGACTCGACGGGGACGCGCTGCTTCGGGCGGCATGGCGGGAGGGGCTGTTGTTCCAGCCGGGCGGCGATTTCTATGCGACCGAACCGAACCGCTTCCGCATTCGGATGACCGTCGTCCATTCGGAAGAACGGGAGATTCGCATGGGCGTTCATCGTCTCGGAGAAGCGATGGCCGGGTTTCTCGGCCGTTCGGCAAGGTAAGGGCTTGCCGATCCTTTTTAATAAGGAGAACCGATGGCATAGAGAACGCCGTTCCGGTTCTCCACATTCCTTCGCATCAGACGTTCGTCGGCCATGTTGAGACAGCTGCCGTCGTTCTCGTCGAACGTCCAGAAGTGAAGCGGGCAAAAAAACATGCCGTCGATCTTGCGGACGTCCCCGCCCGCATGCGGGCAAATCGCCATCAGCAAGCCGTATCCTTTTTCCCCTTTACGGACAAGCCAGTAGGGCGTGCCGTCCACTTCCACTTCCGCCGGCAGCTTGGCGTATTCATCCGCCGGACCGATAAGATGATCTTCGCTCATGTCGATGAGTTCTCCCTTCGGATGACGGATCGTCATTTTCGTTCGGCCGCCGCCCCGGTCTCCGCCGCCGCAGACCCGGAAGCCCGTGCGGCCAGCCAATCGGCGGCCCATTCGAATTTGGCTGCCCATACCGACGCGACTTCGCCGAACTCGCGCAGCGCCGCCTCTCCTTCGCGGGTCAGCTCGTAGACGCCCCGCCCCCGCTTGCGGAACCAGCTGTAATGGTTGTCGCGCAGAACCGAACCCGGATTCGGGCAGCCGGTGAGCGCCCGAATGTCCCGCGGCGCGAGCGCCCCGCGGCAAGCGAGCGCGAGCGCGCACTGGATCGCCCGCTCGCGATAGGCGGTTACCAGCTTGCGCCGCAGGCTGCCGCCGACGTTGTAATCGCCGCTTCGCCCGGCGAATTCCTTCAGCAGCGGCTTCGCGCCCGCCCGCTTGCGCCCGCCCGCCGAAGCGGCGTACCCGGCGGCGAACGCCTCCTCGGCGACGCGAACGGCCGCTTCCGCTCCGGCCTCGCCCGCTGCGGCCGAGGCGCCGGCGCGGGCGCTTCCCGGGCCGCCGCGCAGCGCGTAAGCTCTGGCCCCGGGCCCGGGCTCGCGCCACACTTCAATGACCGGCTCCTTCGTCTTGAAGAAGGTGACGGTCATAAAGCCCAGGCCGAGCCGGCCGCACAGCGCCGACAGCTCCGCGAAGCGCTGGTTGTGCGCTCCTTTCTTCGTGCGGTTGCGCTCGACCGCCAGCCAGACGTCCGCGCCGGTCCGCTGCCGATCCACGCCCTGCAGAAGGAGCGGAAGCGTAAACGTCTTTTTCATCTCGACGATAACCGGCTCGTCCTCTCCGGGGCGTACCGCCACCAGGTCGCAGCCGCGCACCTCCGCTTTGACTTCGTAGCCCCGATTCGCGAAGAAGGCTTTAACGGGCGGGTACAGATCGGTCTCCAGCTTGACGGCCACGCTGATTCCTCCATTTTATACCAATCGCATTCTGCGTTACTCTATCTGAATTATATCTCATGTTAAGCTTTTTTCGTAAGCGTGGCGCGGTTTTTCCGCCCGCCGGGACAACTTGTGCCGTTTTCATCGCCTTTTCGGAGCAATTTCGTCCCTTCTATCGCATAGTTATGTAATACGTTTCGCAAGCGGGAATGGACTAGGTGAGGGAGGTAGCGGCAATGGATCTATTCAGACGTCTCGCGGAGCATCGGACCGAGAGTGAAAAGCTGACATGGTCTGGAACTTTTCGGGATTACATCGACTTGCTGCGCCGCGATCCGGCTCCGGCGATGACAGCTCACGCCAGGGTATACGATATGATCGTATCGCACGGTGTAGAGGAGGCGGGCGGCCACCGAAGATACAAATTTTTCGAGAAAGAGATTTACGGGCTGGACCGCACGATGGAGAAGCTCGTGGAAGAATACTTCCATTCCGCGGCGCGCCGGCTGGACGTTCGCAAACGGATCCTGCTGCTGATGGGACCCGTGAGCGGCGGCAAATCGACGATCGTGACCATGCTCAAGCGGGGGCTGGAGCAGTATGCGCGGACATACAGGGGAGCGGTCTATGCGATCAAAGGCTGCCCGATGCACGAGGATCCGCTGCACCTCGTTCCGAACGAGCTTCGATCCGAGTTCGAGAAGGAGCTCGGCGTCCGCATCGAAGGCAACCTGTGCCCTTCCTGCCAGATGAGGCTGCGGACCGAATTCGGCGGGGATATCGAGAGCGTGCCGGTGGAGCGCGTATTCCTGTCGGAAGAGAACCGCATCGGCATCGGGACCTTCAGCCCGTCCGATCCGAAGTCGCAGGATATCGCCGACTTGACGGGGAGCATCGACTTCTCGACGATCACCGAATACGGCTCCGAATCCGACCCGCGCGCGTATCGGTTCGACGGCGAGCTGAACAAGGCCAATCGCGGCCTCATGGAGTTCCAGGAAATGCTCAAGTGCGACGAGAAGTTCCTCTGGAATCTGCTGTCGCTGACCCAGGAAGGCAACTTCAAGGCCGGCCGCTTCGCGCTCATCAGCGCCGACGAGCTGATCGTCGCCCATACGAACGAGTCGGAGTATCGCGCGTTCATCTCCAACAAGAAGAACGAAGCGCTTCAGTCGCGCATGATCGTCATGCCGGTGCCGTACAACTTGCGGGTGAACGACGAGGAGAAGATTTACGCCAAGCTGATCGGCCAGTCGGACATGAGCCACATCCACATCGCTCCGCATGCGCTGAGAGCCGCCGCCATCTTTTCCATCCTCACGAGGTTGAAAGACTCGAAGAAGCAGGGCATGGACCTGGTCAAAAAGATGAGGCTGTACGACGGCGAAGAGGTGGAAGGGTTCAAGGAGGCCGATCTGAAGGAAATTCAGAACGAATATGCGGACGAAGGCATGTCCGGCATCGATCCGCGCTATGTCATCAACCGTATCTCGAGCGCGCTGATCAAGCACGATCTCCCCTGCATCAATGCGCTAGACGTGCTGCGGGCGCTCAAGGACGGCCTCGACCAGCATCCTTCGATTACGAAGGAAGAGAGAGAAAAGTACTTAAACTTCATCTCGGTGGCGAGAAAGGAATACGACAGCCTGGCGAAAAAGGAAGTGCAGAAGGCGTTCGTCTACTCGTTCGAGGAATCGGCGCGCACGCTGTTCGAGAATTATCTGGACAACATCGAGGCTTACTGCAACTGGGCGAAAATCCGGGACCCGCTGACCGGGGAAGAGATGGACCCGGACGAGCGGCTGATGCGGTCCATCGAGGAGCAGATCGGCGTGTCCGAGAACGCGAAGAAAGCGTTCCGCGAGGAAATTCTGATCCGCATGTCCGCCTATTCGCGCAAAGGCAAGAAGTTCGAACACAGCACCCACGAGCGGCTGCGCGAGGCGATCGAGAAGAAGCTGTTCGCCGACCTGAAAGACATCGTCAAGATCACCACTTCGACCAAGACGCCCGACGAGAACCAACTCAAGCGCATCAACGAGGTGAGCAAGCGCCTGATCGACGAGCACGGCTACTGCCCCGTCTGCGCCAACGAGCTGCTGCGGTACGTGGGGAGTCTGCTTAACCGGTAACGGAAGACTGGCCCGTCTACTTCAAGGCCGGCGTCGTCCTTCTTCGGAAGGATGGCGCCGGCTTGTTCTTTTGGCATGTATTGTTAAGAAATTGTTAAGCGGGGCTTGGTAGACTGAACGTGCTTGTTCAACGAAAAATGACAAAATCAGACAACGAGAGGGCAACGGGAGGGTTAAGGTGAACAGAAAATGGCTGTTAGGCGCGACCATCGGCATAACCTTGCTGGGTTCGGGTTATCCGCTGGCCGCTCATGCGCAAGCCGCTTCGGCCTCGTACCATGATTTGGATACGGCGTCGAAGTGGGCGCTCGATTCGATCCGGTTCTTGAACGAGCGGGGCATCACCCAGGGTTACGTTAATCAAAGCTATCAACCGCACAAGCTCGTTACCCGCCAGGAAGTCGCCGCGCTGCTCGCCCGGGCGCTGAAGCTTCCGGCGATTCCGTCGGGTCTGGCCGGTCCCTCCGACATGAGCCCGGCTTCATGGTCCTACGCCAGCGTTCAAGCCGTAAGGAATCTCGGCTTGATGGGGGATCCGTCGGAGCCGTTCCGGCCGCTCGAACCGGTGACGAGAGAGGAACTGGTGTCGATCTTCGCGCAGGCGACGGGAGCGCAGGGCAGCGGTCAAACGACGCTCCCGGAGATGGATGCCGGCGAGGTGGATCCGGCGAATCGCCAGAAGGTGGAGGCGTCCGTCGAGCTCGGGCTGCTTCAAGGAGACGGAAGCACGCTGGACCTGTCCAAGCCGACCGAACGCCAAGAGGTCGCGGTCATCCTGACGCGTCTGATGCAGGCGCTCGGCGGCCCTGCGGACAAGGAAGCGGTTCTGACCGTCGTCGGAACGGACAAGGTGCGGCTGGGAGCGTTCGAGTATCCCATGACCGACGAATTGAAGAGTCTGCTCGGATCCGCGAACGCGGAGCTGCTGAACGGCGCAACGATCAAAGTGAAGCTTGGCGACGATTATCGCATCGAGCAGATTGTGGATATGACCATTCCGGCTTCCAAGCACGACCTGGAGCTGGACGGCGGACAGCTTCGTATCGCCGGCAATCTCAAGATTCTCGGCGACAATCTGACGCTCAAGAATCTTCACGTCGACGGCAGCGTCGTCGTTCAGGGCGACGCCAAATCGTCGCTTGCGTTCGAGAATGTCGGAATCGGAACGCTCGAGCTGGGAACGGCGGCTCGTCTGACGCTTAGCGGCGATTCGAAGGTCGCGTCCCTCCGCATTCCGGACGAGGCGGTCGAGGGTACGCAGGTGGTGCTTCAGGATGAAGGCGCCATCGACGATATCGTCGTTCCGGACAAGCTGCTCGTTCCGGCTCTCGTCAAGGACTATGGCGTCAATAGGGGCAAGGTTCGGCTGATCAACGGACAGCCGCCCGAACAGCCCGCGACGGGCGGATCGTCTTCGAGCCAGCCCGTAATGCTGTACGCCGTTCCGATCGGGACCGTTCAGCCCGTAGGCGGCTCCTACAAGCTGCCCGACCAGGTATCGGTCCGCATGTCCAACGGGACTTCCGTTGACAAGAGCGTCGTTTGGACGCCGCCGGAAGGCGTCGAGATCCGAAACGGGGAAGTGCGGTTGTCCGCGCCGGCCGTCTACTCTTTCAGCGGCGCGGTCGAAGGCCTTTCTGCTGCGGCGGAGCTGAAGATCGACGTCCGATTCCCGCTGAAGCTGAGCTTAAGCCCGGCCTATCAGACGGTGAGCGCGGTTGCCGGACAGACGGCGACTTTCGCCTTCTCGGCGGCGCCGGATACCGATCTTACGGCGTCCGTCTCCGATGTCGCTTACCAGCTGCAATGGTTTGACGGAAGCGGCGTCAATCGCACGTCCGAGGTTCAACTGTCGGATGTCGGCAGCATGCATGCATCCAGAACCGGAAGCTACTGGATTTTAAGTTATACAGGGAGCCATGCCGTCGCCGCTCCGGAGACGTTATCCGTCGGAGTCGCATTCGACGAGGCGGGTACGTATACGGCCCAAGTGACGGCAATCCAATATAATCCTCAATAGAAAAAGGAGAGTTCGCACCATGAGAGTACCCAAGTTCGCCAAAGTCCTGCTTTTGTCCACCGCCATCCTTACGGCAGCCGCGCCCGCTTACGCCGAACGGAATATCACCCCCTTGTCGAATACGCTGACCGCCACGTTTAACGTGACGTCCAATTTCACGCTGCAATGGACCGATGGCGTAGGCGTGCTGCCGAGCGCGGAGCTCCCGGAGATTACGGCCGGCACCGGCGAGGTTAAGGACCTAAACATGAAGGCCACCGTCTCCCGTCCATATGATTATCAAGTGCTCTTCGTGATCTCGCGGACCGACGGCACGGCTATTAGCGAAACCGATGCCGTGCTTGAAGATGATTCCGTGACTCCGGCAGACGAGATCGACGGCAATATCAGCGGTTTGGACAACAAACTGCATATTTACTCCAGGGGGCGGTCGATCACCGATACGGATGATTTGCATTTCGGCGTTAAATTCCTAACGGCGGGGCAGTACAAAATCGAAGCCTTTGCCGTTGAAGAGCCTATGTGATCCAATTGGCGAAGCAGACAGGTTAACCGTGAGCTCCTCTTATCGCAGACAGGGAATCCTGCTGCCGTAAGGGGAGTTTTTGCTTATTCCTGAAACGACTCTAATGACTGTTAAAGCGTTTTCAGCGTATAATATGGAGATGGCCGTATATTCCGTTTGTGTTCTCCGGAAAGAAAGGCAAGCGGACTTTTCTTTCGTTCCTGGATTGTTTGCGTTTGCAAAGAACCGTAAATCCTTATATTCTGTAAGTAAAAGTAAATGTGGAGGTAAGATATGGAACCGGTGCTTTCTTTATCGGACCTGCTGGCCGATCATGCGGACAGCGGATCGTATGTAGAAGTCGCGGGTCAACGGTCGCGGACGTTCAGCCAGGACACGTTCTCCGCCACCATCCCGATGAATCGGTTGTTCTCCATCTACGAGATCGACCTTGAAGTTCAGCGGCAGCTCATCCCGAGGAACGTGTCCCAGCTGGTCGATTACCTGCTGCTGTATTTGGATCACGGCCAGAACATTTATTTCCCGGGCATTATTTTGTCCGCGAGAGGCGCCGGCGTGTTCGATCCGGAACGCGGCGTCTACCGGCTCCAGCCGATGGAGAAGTGCTACGTCGTCGACGGGCAGCACCGGCTGGAGGCGTTCAAGCGGGTCATGGAGACGCTGCAAGGCAATTTGGCCCGGGCGAAGGACCGCAGGGAATACGAGAGAGCCGACGAGATTACCGCCAAGCTGCGCAAGCTTTACGAATTTCCGATGTCCGTCATGATTTACCTGGACATCAGCGCCAGGCAGGAGCGCCAGCTGTTCTCGGACATCAACAAGCTTCCCCGCAAGATCGGCGGGAACCTGGCGATGCTGCGGGAGCAGCGGCGTTACTATCATGTGATGGCGAGCCGGCTCGTCAAGGAATACCCGGTGATGAAGCGTCTGCCGACCGATATCTATTCCGAGCGGGGAAGAGGTCAGGATTACCTGTTCTCGTATTCTCTCCTGATCGAACTGCTCGTCGGGCTGTTCGAAGGACGCCTGAAGTCGGCGGCGCGGCATAACGGCTATTATTTCACGGAGCGGGACCTTCAGGAGCAGCTGGACCAGGCGGCTTTCTACTTCGAGAACTTGCTCGAGCGTCTGCCGGAGCCGGCTCCCGGAGAGCTGGTCTGGTCGGAGAACATCCAGATCGCGCTCGCGCTGTTCCTGCACCAGGAAGCGTTCAAGACCCAGCAGTTCAACCGATATACGCTTGTCTACGCGACGAAGATATTGCCCCATCTGGATTGGAACGAGATCTACAAGAACGACGAGAAAGACCGGTTGCCGCGAAGAAGCCGAATCATGAAAGCTTATCAGCATATTCGAGCCTTTTTTGACGAGCAGCATCTCTTTCTTATTACCGATCGGGAGGACGATGCCGGATGACGGAAGGCTTGAAGCTGAAGATGGCGATTCACCCGTATTGCGGAAAATACGGCCTTGCGACCGTATCGCTGCGGGTTCATGATCTGCTCAATTACACGGGAATCGATCCGTTCGTTCAGCGCAAGCTGAGCAGCGGCCAGCAGCGCAAGATCGCGAAGTACCTGCAGGAACGCGAGCTCGATCACGTCTTCTTCGGACCGGTGACGCTGTCGCTGCGGGACGTGGGCTCGCTCATGAAGGAGGACGATCACTTTATTCTCCTTCACGGATCGAAGCTGAGCATTCTGGACGGCCAGCACCGGATTATGGCGCTCGGCTATACGAACGAACAGCTCCAGAAGGAGACCCGCAAATACGAGCGGGAGCTCCGGAGACTGAAGCTCAAGGACCGGCAATTCCCGGATGACGCCTGGGTCAAGGATATGCTGGAGCAAACGGAAGGCATCCTGAGCCAACTGGAGGCGAGAAGGCTCGACCTGCTGGAGAGCGAGCTGTCCGTGCAGATGTACGTGGGCCTCAGCGAAGAAGAAGAGCGGCAGCTGTTCGGGGACATCAATTCCAAGGTGCAGCTGGTCAGCAAGGAGCTCGGCCACGCTTTCGACGGCAGCGATCCGCTCAATACGGTACTGCAGCAAGTCGCGGCGAACAACGAGTTGCTGAGGACGGCCGGGATCGAGAGCCGCAACAACCTGACCGCGTTCAACAAAAATTTCACTTGCTACAGCTGGCTGCACTCGATCGCTTCCCTGCTCTATTCCGGTACGATGCAGCCGTCCTACGAGCTTACCCGGCGTATCCGCAAGGATCCGACGACGCACGTCGAGATTCTGCACCAGTTCATGAACGGGGTGCTGCCGAGCTTGCCCGCCCAGCCCGGACTCTCCGAATATTTGTCCGCCAGCCGCGTCGTCCAGGAAGCGATCGCCCTGTTCGCGCACGAATATCTGGTCGGCGACAAAGGGTACCGCCGCGACTGGACCAACTGCCTGCAAGCGCTTCGCGACATCGACTGGACCCACGACAACGAGGACCTGGCCGAGGCGTTGGGCCGTCTGGACAACGGCAAAATCAATCTCGTCCACGAAAAATCGATGCGCAAGCACGCGATCGTCATCCAATATTTGAAGGAGCGATACGAGCAGGCGAAATCGCTGACCGGCTGAAAATGCAGACGGTTCAAAAAGCCGATCCCGTCTTCCGGGGTCGGCTTTTTGGCTTCCCCGAAAGTACTAGGATCTCCTAGAAGATTCGGCAAAGAGAGCCATGAACATTTCTTTCAAGCGTTCTTGCATAAAAATTCACGTTTTGAGACTATCCGATCAATAATAAAGATATGAAAAATCGCATTTCGTTGGTAAAATAGAACTATGATATAATGAGGTGCGGGGGATCTTATGTCGTTCATCATGTTTATAGCAGCCTCAATGCTAGAATACATATCCTTTTTCATTTTCGTCATGGTGCTGTTTCGCTTCTCGGTCAAAGAAAATATCTTGAAGTTTGTTCTAGGCGCGCTCATTCTGGCGTTCGTCTCCAACACGGTTCAGACCGAATCCTTGCAAGACATTTCTCCTCTGGTCAACATCATCATTCTGTTCTTCCTGATCACCATCATCTTAAGATTGCGGTTGTTCCACGCCTTCATCATGGTCGCGATCGGGTACGTCGTACAAGCTTTCGTCCAGTGGGTGCTGTATTCGACGCTGATTCACTACGGCGTCTTCAAAGAGATCGAACCGTACACGCGCAACGGATATTCGGTACAGGGGATGACCTTCATGGCCATCTGTCTGATCTCTGCGTTCATCTACTACACCAAAGGCGGCTTCAGCTACATTCAATCTCACAGCCGGTTTTACAAAGACAGCTTTCGCGGCAACAAGCTGTTTGTCGTCTTCATGGCGATCGGGCTTATTATCCTGATCGGCGTCAACGTGGTTTATATCGCATCGTACGAGATTCCGAGCGACTTGCTGACGGCGATGGTTGCGATTCTTGTCGTTCTGATCATATTGATTTATTTTTCCATTCGAAAGGACGGTTAAGATGATTGAGCGATTGGCCTTGTCCATTGCGACGTCCATCAAGAAAGTGGACGCCGAGCAGACGCCGAGCATCGAAGTAATGAAGTTTTCGCTCATTACGATCCTGCATACGCTGGCGACCGTTCTCATCGTCTTCATTCTGAGCTGGGTCACCGGCAAGCCGCTCGTCACGATGTACGGAATGGGCTATTTTATGCTGCTTCGCTTCTTCTCCGGAGGCTACCATATTCAATCGTCCTCGTTGTGCACGGTGCTGTCCGTTCTTCTGATGTTGGCGGCTCCGTTCATTCCGCTGGGGGACCATTGGGTTCTGATTGCCAATATCGTCAATGTTGTCATGATGCTCGTATTTTCTCCGTCAAACATTAAAGGATTTGCGCAAATTCCGGAGAAGTATTTTCCTATCCTTAAGTTGGTTTCGGTGGCGATTGTCTGCGCGAACTTCTGGCTTCAAGATCCGACGCTCGCTATCCTTACCATATTTCAGTCCATTCTGCTTTTATTTAAACAGGAAGGAGGCGAATCCGCATGAAGAAACAAATGGTCGTAGGCGTCGCCAAGCTGCTCGGCGTCGTTGCCGTTGTATTCGTCAGCACGGCATGCTTCTGGATCCTGCACCGTCCGGAAATTCCGGCCGAATTGAAGCGCGCGTAAAGAAACGGAGGGAGCGAAATGTCTTTCTTCCGCTTATTGGATGGGAATGGAGAGCCGATTGAGGTAGCGATCGACGAGGTCCTGGCCATCCGGCCGACTTCGAGCGGTCCGGAATTCCACACGAAGCGCGGAGTGTTCTATTATCCGACGACGCTGGAGGAATTTCAGGCCCTCCTGGGAGACGCCGGATTCGAGCGGCTCGATCGCGGCAATTTGGTCAACATGAACCACGCCAAGGCGTTTGATAACAAAAGCCGTAAAGTCTATTTCGAAGAATCGTGGGACAAGGACAGTTTCTTCGCCACGGTCTCCGAAGCCAACATGCACAAAGTAATGCACCTGGTCCGGGAGCAGGAGTCCTCCTACTCGGCCTCGCAGAAGCCCCTGTTCTGGAAACGTAGCAAGGCATAGCCGGGTCGCCGTGTCCCGCGCGTCAAGCCGTCCCCCGGATTCTTCGAACCGGGGGCGGCTTTTCGTATTATTAGGTC
>NZ_JACJVO010000090.1:0-603 GCF_014212055.1 Cohnella zeiphila
CTGCTGGAAGGACAGCGGGCTCAGCAGCGCACCCGTCGCCACGACGAGTATCCGCTTCAGATCGCCGCTTTTTATCCTTTTCAACAGGTGCCCGTACGTTACGACCGCCGAACAGGCGCAGCCGCTTCCCCCGGCCTGCACTTTCTGCTTCGCGACATCGTAGATCAGGAGGCCGCAATCCTTGAACGCGGTCTGTTCCATCGGCACGCCGTTGCGGTGCAGGATGTCGGCGGCGATCGGATGGCCGACTCCCGCCAGATCGCCGGTGACGATCAGGTCGTAATCGCCCGGCGTCCGGCCCATGTCCTGCAGGTGCGCTTGAATCGTATCGACGGCCGCNNNNCCCCGCCCCGGACGCGACGATCAGCGACGCGACCGCCAGCGATTCCATCGACGTCGAGCAGGCGCCGAATACGCCAAGGTATGGAGCGCCGAACATGCGGGCGGCGAACGTGCTGCTGATGATCTGGTTTAGCAAGTCTCCGCCGACGTAGAACTGAATCTTGTCCTTGGACAGCTTCGCGTTGTTCACGGCGATGTCCGACGCTTGCTCCAGCATCAGCCGCTCGGCTTTCTCCCACGACGGCTGCTCCAACTCCATGT
>NZ_JACJVO010000090.1:757-888 GCF_014212055.1 Cohnella zeiphila
CGGCCAGCTTGAACATGTTCGCGCCGACGCCGAGCACGAGTCCTTCGCTGCGGTGCTCGATGGCCGCGGAGCACATGGAGTTGGCGAACCCGGTCACCGGAACGGCCGTCCCGGCCCCGGCCCACTGGGCG
>NZ_JACJVO010000091.1 GCF_014212055.1 Cohnella zeiphila
CTTCACGTACGTAGCGGCGCCGACGATTACGGGGCTTAGTCCAACTTCCGGTCCGGATTTTGGCGGCACATCGGTGACGATCACGGGGACCAACTTGTCTGGCGTAACGGACGTGAGCTTCGGGGGAGTTCCTGGAATGAACTTGACTGTCGTTTCGCCGACTACGTTGGTTGTGTCGGCGCCAACAGGCACGGCGGGGGCGGTCGACGTTGTCGTAACGTCACCAGGCGGCAGCGCAACTGCAATAGGAGCCTTCTCGTATATTGTAGGACCATAATGCTTCGACCACCGAAAGAATTGGGATTGTGAAAGTAGGTAATAGGTTGTCTCAGACGTAAGCATTTATAAGTTCCTTTGCTGAATACTAACCAAGAAGCGCGAGTCAGAAGGCTACAGAGCCTTTGAAACTCACGCTTTTTGGTCTTTTGATGCCTATTGGAGCTGGAGCATTTTTTGAGCAGGCTGAAGCCGCCTAACTCTCTAAGGGGAGATGTTGGATGACAATAAAATTATCCAATTTAAAGCCGCGATAATTGCGGATTTCTTATTTATGTGGTCAAGTCCATGCCATTGGGTGATTTCAAGATCTTGATTTCATTCCCGAGGGATATCAAGAATTTAAACTCATACCCTAGACATCGTAAGGAAGATACGTAATATCGGTGACCAGCTTTTGCAGAGGGCGGTCGCGTGAAATTGCCGCTTCAGCAAGTGTTCCGTTACTTGCGCAGGCTGACCTGTCTGCTTCCGTT
>NZ_JACJVO010000092.1 GCF_014212055.1 Cohnella zeiphila
GTCGCCCAAGCGCTTAGGAAGCTGAATCCCCGTCTGATCCGCACGTTTATTCAGGAATACTTCCATATCTATCCGGAGCGCGGACGCTTCGATTGGAGCACGCTCGATCCCTACATGGATTCTCTGGCGTCCGTCGGCGGAACCGTCGCCGCGGCCATCACGATCAAGCCCCGTCCCCTGTTCCCGGAAGTCGACGAGAAGATCGTCCATCCGAACGATTGGGCCGAGTGGCAGGAGGTGGTTTACCGGCTGGTGCGTAGATATTCTGCGGAAAAGAAAATCGTGACGCGCTGGGAGATCGGCAACGAGGTCGACATCGGCGAGATCGGCGGATCGCCCTACTTGTTCCAATCGGCGGAAGACTACAACCGGTTCTATGAGAGGACGGCGGAGGCGATTCTGCGCGCCTATCCGGAAGCGAAAGTCGGGGGACCTGCGCTCGCCGACTCCGGCAGTCCGCTGATGGCCGGCTTGATCGAACATTGCGCCCGCCGCGGCATCCCGCTCGATTTCGTCTCGTGGCATGTTTACAGCAACAATCCGGCCCGCCATTCGGATCAAGTGGAACGGGTCCGACGGGAGCTGCTCAAGCACTATCCGGCGGACCGGGTGCCGGAGATGATGGTGACGGAATGGAACCGCTGGTTCGACCCGGTATCGGTTCCGGAGCAAGCCGGAGCGCCGGAGCGATCCGCATTTGTCGCCTCCGC
>NZ_JACJVO010000093.1 GCF_014212055.1 Cohnella zeiphila
GTCGATCCGTCGGTCGACGTCGAGACCTACGACTTCTGGACGGACGTCCCGTTCTACAATTATTTGAACGGCGAATCCAAATAAGCCTTCATCGCCACTCACGCTCCAGAACCCTCGCCCGCCGGCACCGGCGAAGCGAGGGTTCTGGCGTCCCGGCGGCTGCTTTACATGCCGGCTTGGAGCAGCGCTTTGCCCAGCCGTTCAAGCTGCCGCTCCAAATGAAACGCCGCATATTCATTCCAGGGCGCTTCCCAGCCCGCATAGCCGGGGGTCCGAAACGCGCGGCGCCGTCCGCCGGCCGTCAGCTCTTTCCATTCATCGGAGCCGGCGAGCCGTTCCCAATGCGCTTGGGTGACCGGATCTCCGCTGACATTGACGAGGAGGAGATCGGCGGAGAAGTCCGCGATCTCGCCCGGATCGGCTTTGCGAACCCATTCCTCCCCCTCCGCGCCTTCGCCGGGAACGAGCCCGAGATCGTCGTAGAGCACCGTGCCGGCCTTTTTGCCCCATACGTAAAGCTTCCCTTGATAAAAATGGACGAGCAGCGCCGTCTCGACGCTCGTCGACCTGCGAATGGCCTCGCGCCAGCGCGCCGCCTGCCGTTCGTAGCGCCCGATCCACTTCTCGGCTTCGCCCGCCCGCTTCAGGAAACCGGCCGTCAGCCGCAAATGCTCGCGCCAATCTTCCTTCCAGGGCAGGAATAGCGCCGGCGCAATCTGCCCGAGTCTGCTCTGCTCTTCCTCCGGAATGTACGTGTCGATCGCCACGATCGCGTCCGGCTCCGCCTTTCTCAGCGCTTCCCGATTGAAGTCGTACCGGTGGCTGAGCGGCACGGCCACTTCCGGCGCGTAGCGGGTCCGGTAATCGTCGGTCCAGTAATGATCGATCGGCGCCGCGTACGGCACGATCTGCAGCGTCAGCAGGTGCCCGACGTTGACCCAGCTGTAGGCGGCGATCCGCGGCCCTCGATTTTGCAAATAGACGGTCGGCGCCATGCCGGTCTGCTTTTTGAACAGGGTGCTGAAGTAGGATTCGTTCTTGTAGCCTACGCGGCAGGCGACGTCGCGAACCGTCGGCCGAACTTCATCCCGCAGGAGCCGCTTCGCTTCCCGGATCCGCCGTTCCTGCAGCATCTCCAGCGCGCCTTTTCCGTAACGCTCCTTGAACAGGCGCATGAAGTGGAAGCGGCTCATTCCGGCTTCCTTCGCCAGGCTGCCGACCGTCAATTCCTCCCGGAAGCTCCGTTCCAACAGCCTCATGGCCCGCTCCACCGCCGCCGTCTTTTGGCGATCCAGGCTCTCCGCCATCAGCGCCAGCAGTTCGTAAAAAGCGGCTTCGCCCCGCAGCCGGCCCGCCGGCTTGCCGCTCTCCCAATGCGTTCGGATCGACTCGCACAACGCCAGGACGGACGACGCCGGCAGTTGATAAATCTGCCGTTCGGACAGGAGCGTTCCGGCTCCCGAGTCCTCTTCCGCCGTCTCCGTCGTTTCCGCCTGCTTGCCCTCCCGGAGCCGGCCCGTTCGGAACCGAATCAGGTACAGGCAGCGCTCCTCCCCTTCCGGAACGCCGGCTTCCGCCAGTTGTCCCGGTTCGAGCGCCACGACGGTACCCGGACGCAGCGGAATGAACCGTCCGTTCACGACAAGCCTTCCCGTCTCCGTCGCCGATACCGCGATGATCGGCTCCTCCGTCGGCAGGAAGTCCCGGT
>NZ_JACJVO010000094.1 GCF_014212055.1 Cohnella zeiphila
AGCAGGTAGTTCGGAATGAGCCCTCCGGTAAACAGCATGCTGACGATAAAAAACCAGGCGTAGCCGCTGCGGCCCTTGAATACTCTTGTCTCCTTGGACAGCGAATAAGCGGCCATCGCGATGACGATCATGGACAGCACGGTGCCGAGAACGCTGCGCTCGACGGCAACCCACAGAGATTCCAGGAAGTTGCGGTTCAGCAGCGTTCGGGTATAAGCGGCCGTCGTGAACTGTACGGGAACGAATTTGACCAGGTTGGCCTGGGCGGCGAACTTCGAGCTGAACGATACCGCCAGCACGTTGATCAGCGGCAGAACGCACACCGCCGCCAGCAGGGCAAGCAGGGCATGATTGAACACGTTGAAGACGCGGTAAGGAACCGATTTGCGATACATGGTGCCGCCTCCTGAGACAACCCCGCAAAGCGCNNCTGCTCGGGCGCTTTGCGGGGGGCCGCGCAGATTTAAAAGATCCTGTAATTCGAATATTTGTAGGCGAAGAAGTAGGAGATCGAGATCAGCGCGAAGCTGATGGCCGATTTGAACAGCCCGACAGCGGTGGAGAAGCTGAATTGAGCGTTCAGGATGCCCATCCGGTAGACGAAGGTGTCGATAATGTCGCCTTGCTTGTAGACGAGCGGGCTGTACAGGTTGATGATCTGGTCGAACCCGGCGTTCAGAATGTTGCCCAGCGACAGCGTGGCGACGACGATCGCGATCGGAAGGATGCACGGAATCGTCACGTAGAGCGTCTGCTTCCAGCGGCTCGCTCCGTCGATCTCCGCCGCT